>JANNRE010000012.1:0-180971 GCA_031401115.1 Chitinophagaceae bacterium | reverse complement strand
CCCAAATAACGGTTCATTTGTATTACGTATTCAAACAGCTAATGTAAAAGATGCTGCTCAAATCCAGGTGTTAGACATCCAGGGAAGAGTAGTGTTGAACTTAGTTGGTGTGAACAACAATGGTATCATCCAGTCAAGCATTAATGTGAATCAATTAATACCAAACGGTAATTATCTTGTGAAATATATCATTGGAAAAGAAACCGGAACAGTGAAGATGATGATTCAGCGATAAAAATCGGAAACGATACAAAATAAAAAGAGCCCCGCAATAAAGCGGGGCTCTTTTTTATAAGAGTATATAAGTGAGTTACAGAGTTTCTTTATTGGCTAATTGCCCGCAAGCTGCATCAATATCTTTTCCTCTGCTTCTTCTCAGCCTTGCATTTACTTTTTTCTTTTCTAAATAAGCCATGAACTGATCGGTTACTTTTTCATCGGGTTTTTGAAACTTTGCTTTGTCAATAGGATTGTATTCAATAATATTAATCAAGTCAGCAGGAACCTGACGGTAAATTTTAATCAGCTCGTCTGCGTCTTTTAAACTGTCGTTAAAATCTTTAAACAATATGTATTCAAAAGTGATTTCGTTTTCTGTTTTTTTATAAAAGTAATTGAGTGCTTCAATTAAAGATTGAATGTTATTTGTGTCGTTAATGGGCATAATCTCGTGCCGTTTATCATCAGATGCTGCGTGTAGTGATAAAGCCAATTTAAATTTTACTTCATCATCGCCTAATTGTTTTATTTGTTTAGCTACACCTGCAGTAGAGACTGTAATACGGCGTGGACTCATGCCCAATCCATCAACTGATGTAATGCGTTCAATTGATTTCAAAACATTGTTATAATTGAGTAAGGGTTCGCCCATACCCATAAAAACAATATTGGTTAGTTTTTTGTCAAACACTTTTTCACTTTGCTCATTTATTAAAACTACCTGATCATAAATTTCATCGTAGTTGAGATTACGTTTGCGATCAATATAACCGGTAGCACAAAATTTACAACTGAGTGAGCAACCGATTTGTGAACTTACACAAGCTGTTTTGCGGTCATTAGTTGGTATCAGCACACCTTCTACTAAATGTCCTTCATGAGTTCTGAATCTTGATTTTACAGTTCCATCGGCAGAATATTGAGTGGCATCTACAGCCAAAGCAGGAAGTGTAAATGAATCGCCAAGTTTTTGACGGAGTTCCTTACTGAGGTTGGTCATGTCTGCAAAACTGTGTGCATGTTTTTGCCAGAGCCATTCATACACTTGTTTTGCCCTGAATTTTTTTTCACCAATGCTTTCAAAATATCCGTTGATATCTTCAAGGCTTAAGTGGCGGATGTTTCGCTCGTTCGCTACTTTCATGGGGCAAATGTACAAAGCAATAGTTGATTGATTAGAGTTCTTTACTTTTGAACTTTATTATAATTATGAAACCCGTTTACATCATAGATTCTATTCGTTCACCCATTGGTAAATATGGCGGTGCATTGTCTTCTGTTCGGCCAGATGATTTATTGGCACAGGTAATAAAAGCATTAATGTTTCGCAACCCATCTGTTAATGTAAATTCAATTGAAGATGTTATTGCCGGTGCTGCTAATCAAAGCGGAGAAGATAATAGAAATGTAGCACGAATGGCTGCCTTACTTGCAGGATTGCCAACTACAGTGGCAGGTACAACAGTAAATCGTTTATGTGCAAGTGGTTTGCAAGCTATCATGGATGCTGCAAGAGCAATTATGTGCGGCGACGGAGAATTGTTTATTGCATGTGGGGTAGAAAGTATGAGCCGTGCACCTTTTGTTTTAAGTAAATCAAAAACAGCTTTTGGAAGAGATGCAGAACTGTATGATACTACCATGGGCTGGCGTTTTATTAATGAAAAATTATCTGCTTTGCATCATCCATATACCATGGGTGAAACTGCTGAGAATGTAGCTAAGCAATGGAATATATCCCGTACTGCACAGGATAAATTTGCATTTGAAAGTCAGGAAAAATATTTTGCGGCATTGGCTGCTGATAAGTGGAGCAGTGAAATTGTTTCTATAGAAACAACAAACGGTAAAGAAATAAGTGGTGTTGATACAGATGAACACCCCCGCAAAACTTCTATTGAAGAACTAATAAAATTAAAATCAGCTTTTATAAAGGATGGTACAGTAACAGCTGGTAATGCAAGTGGTATTAATGATGGCGCTGCTGCTATGTTGCTGGCAAGTGAAGAGGCTGTGCAGAAATTCAACTTAAAACCAATTGCAATCATTAAAAGCATGGCAGTTGCCGGAGTTGATCCTTCCATTATGGGTATTGGCCCTGTACCTGCCACAAAAAAAGCGTTGCAAAGAGCCAGACTTACAATTGCTGATTTAGATTTAATTGAACTAAATGAAGCGTTTGCCTCGCAAAGTATTGCCTGTATTCATGATCTTGGTTTAAACCCGGAAAAAGTGAATGTAAATGGTGGAGCAATTGCATTGGGTCATCCGCTGGGTTGCAGCGGTGTTCGCATTTCAACTACTTTGCTTCATGAAATGAAACGCAGAAAAAGCAAATACGGATTAGCTACCATGTGTGTAGGAGTGGGGCAGGGTGCTGCTATTATTTATGAGTCATTAAATAGTTAAGCCAGTTACATAGCTGCAAAAGGCTCCAGTACGGTTATCTTTTTTAAAGCTGAAAAATATTCTTTCCCTTTCCATGTATAAACAAAAACTACTTCGTTTGCTTGAAGTAAATTACCTAGAGCAGAACCGGGTCTTGGCGCAGGATCAACTTGTTTGGTAAGTAACACTTCAATTATTGTATTGGATGTTTTAGGAACGAGAATTTTCTTTTCGTAGTTCGTGTTTTCATGAACTACATGTTTGGCAGCTATAATTTTTGCATTACATCTGTAATAGTTATTTTTTACCCAAATACCTGTTACCTCAATTTTTTCTTTTGGAGTTACTGTTACAAACAGCCGATGAGTTTCTTTTACTTTAACAGGATAGTTTGTTTTCTTTCCGGGTAAAGTTGTTTGGCTGTATGCATATAGTTTTTTTAGCGGCCTTGTCTGGGCGTTTATTTCAAAAGCAAAAGCTATCAAAATTAAAATAAAGAAAATCTGCTTTTTCATATACCTTTTTTTTGTAGATGTTACTCAACCTTTTATTATATACAAAAACCTGTTAAAGAAACAGATTGCTTCGCCTCGCAAAATCAAAATTGTAAAAACAGATTCTCGTGGCTAGCAAAGACGCTCACACATGGTAAATTCATTTTAGGGTATTCAATAAACAAAAATAGTCCCGCTAAACTAACGGGACTATTTTCATATCGGTTGAAAGATTTATTGTCTTACTATTTTTTGAATGTGTTTGTATTTATTATCATCGCTTGTAATACTCAGCACATACATTCCTTTACTCAATTTAGAAATATCAATCGAGCCATTTTGATATCCTGTACTGTTACGGTATACTTCTTTACCTGCAATGCTGTATAGCTGAATATTCATTCGCTTGGTAGCAAACAGGTTTCCAATTCTGTATTCAATGTTTCCACTGCTTACTGTTGGTAATACTTTGCTGATAAAGTTTTTATCATTGAGTATTTGGTTACTTACAGCAGTTGCGCCATTCGGATTATAGTTCGGCGTGCCGAGATAAGTAAAGTACATGCCATTACCATGTGTGCCCAGCAACAATACGTTATCACTTGGGCGGTATGCAAGCGATTGTACTACAGGCAAACCTAAAAAAGTACCACCTTCTCTAAACCAGGTAACACTACCTGCACCAATTAATGTGGGACCTATGTTTACAGCACTGAATAAACCAACAGATGTACCGATATAATATTCAGTTACCGGCGTTCCGCCGCCATCTTTTTTAACAACTATGGCACAGCTTCTTGGAGAAACAGAAGTAATTAATGATCCTTCTGCATTGCGCCAGGTTGGTGTGGCAGATTTTGCATTGTTCGTCCACCAAACGCTTACAACATTTACATTGCTTACTTCATAGTTTGAAATAACGGCCATAATTTCATTGTCATCATTTGGATTAATTGCAATATCCTGAATATTAGCACCGGCTGGTAAACCGGGGATGCTTATGTTAACCGGTGTAGTTGCTGCAGCCACATTCCTTGGGTCATCAATTCTGAAAATACGACTGTCTGTTGTGCCAATATACATTGAGTGGCTTGGAAGGTAAGAGCCCCAACTGAAAGCGATGGCTCTGATGTATCTTCCATTATTAGGATTATTAGTAGCATCAATTGCGTCACCTACACCTGTTAATTCTGTCCAACCTGTTGTTTGGGTAACAGTAGAAGCATTTGGCGTTCTAAACAATCTATTAAAATTTACATAAAATAAATCTTCACTATTTGTAGGGTTTAACTTAAATATTGTAACAAACTCACCAAACCCACCTCCGGGATTAGCGGTTGCTCCGTTTGGTCTTATTAGTGTACTTGTATTAAAGTTTGGAAGTGATGCTCTTCTTATTGTTCCCAACTGTGAAGATGCATAAGCAAATTGTTGCGCTCCAACATTGGTTGCTAAACCAACAGAGCCGCCATCACCGGAAAAAGCAGGGAAAAGAAAACGGTGAAAATTACTATCATTTACGGCGGTGCCCAGTAAACCAACCCTATCTCTTAACCAAGTACCATTATCCTGAAGACCACCAATAAAATTATTTCGTCCAGCCCCGGGATCAATGGCCACGTAATAATATTGGAAGGTTTGATAGTTAGTTACATAAGTCCATGCAACAGTTGCAGCAGAGATATTCGTTGTTAGAGAAATACCACCATCATGGGCAGAAAGAAGGACATTTGCATTGTCTGGTCTAAAAGCAATAAAATGCTGATCCGGGTGATGATTTGGATACAGAAATGGGTTCAGATTGGGGTCTCCATATCCACCTATCCAGGTTGCATTTGTTGTAAAAGTGAATCCATCTGTAGAACGATAGAGATTTACGCCACCAAGGATTACAAAATTCGGATTGTCAGGTTTGATTGCAAGATGAAGGTCATAGCCACCTTGCGTATTAAATGTTCCTTGTGAGCCACCTAGATCAGGAATTCCGCCTGTTCTATTGCTCCAGCTATTGGTTGCAAGGTCAAGCCTCCACAAATCAATATCTGTACCTGGATCCGCAAAATTTTCGTATGCAACATATAGGATATTATTATTTGAAGGAGCCATGGCCAACACAATTCTTTTAGGTATTAAAGTGGCTGACCCGGAAAAAACTTCGGTAAAATTATTTCCTCTCCATCCATCTACAGAGTCAACTCCTAATACAGAACCTCCAGCCAATCTTGTAAAACTTCCTGAGTTGCCGGTTGCAGAAGACCAAACTCCTCTTAATGCAGGATCCGGATTTCCACCATTAAATGCCATAATCACTCTACCTGTACTTGTTATTACTACATCTATAGTTCCTGCTACGGCAATTGCGCCGATAGCTCCACCAAAAACTAATTCCCATGTAGAACCATTGTCGGTAGAGCGGATAAGTCTTCTATGCCCACCTACATAAACGTGGCCATTCACCGGGTTTACAGCAATTTTGTGTACATAGTCAAAAGTATGATCAAAGCGTTCTGGTATATTAGTACCACTATTTGCAACTCCTGCAATAAGTAAAGGGAGTTTCACCCATGTAGCGCCATTGTTTGTTGAACGATAGATGCCATCGCCTGAAAAGAGTGCTCCGTTTTCATCAGCACTATTGCCACTTGCTTCACCACCACCAGCATACCAAATATCGGGGTTGGCAGGGTCTTGTGCAAGGGCGGTAACATTGTGTATTTGATTGGTTGCAGCTACTCTTGTCCATGTAGCACCTCCATCAATTGATCTGAAAATGCCACCACTCACAGCACCTGCTATAATCACCTGATTGGTTGTTCCATCAAAACGTTTATCATAGACCACTACTCTTGTTCTTCCACCAGCACTTAAATTGCCGCCAACGAGATATGTATTATTATCGTTGGGAGAAAGGGTGGCTTTCTCTGGCGTATTCACTGCCTGTTGATACGCTTTATCAAAAACACCTGCCGGAATATCCCCTGTAGCTGGGTCTTTTACCATATCAAACATATACTTGTTCCGTTGTGGATCAAAGGCGGCCCGTTCCATATCTGCAATTTGAATTGCGCTTGTTTTTTGTTTTTGCAATGTTTTGTTATTCATGATTGCTGAAAACAAAATGATGCCGCATAAAAAAGGTAATAATACTGCTAAGAGTATATTTTGTTTCATGTGTTAAAAAATTAGGCTGAAAAGTTAGTTTTTTCTGTTGGAAACAGGAAATATTTCTGTTTTAACTTCTTAAAAAGTTCATTCGTAAGCAGATCAATAATGAATTTGTGCAATAAAAAGTTTGAATCTATAAAAAATGGTTCATCAAATCGTTATGGTTTACCGTTTTCTGCTCACCTTTTGCAAGCTGCTTTACATTGCAATTGCCAGCCTCTAATTCAGCAGCACCAATAATCACAACAAAGGGAATTTGTTTTTTCTCAGCATATTTAAACTGTTTGTCAAACTTTACATTTTCATGAAACAGTTCCGCACTTATTCCATTATTACGGAGTTGCTGCATCAGTTCAAATGCTTTTTTACTTTCAGCTTCACCGAGATTAAAGAATAAAACTTTTGTTCGTGCGTGTACATCAGTTGGGAAGAGTTTCAGTTCTTCCATTACATCATAAATTCTGTCAACACCAAATGAAATACCAACACCGGGAATATTGGGTACGCCAAACAAACCTGTGAGATCATCATAACGTCCGCCACCACCAATGCTGCCTATCTGCACATTGGTTGCTTTTACTTCAAAAATAATTCCAGTGTAATAGTTAAGGCCACGGGCAAGAGTGAAATCAACTATAAGTGTAGATTTCAGATGTTCGATTTTAGATTGAAGTATATGTTCAATTTCATATACTCCTTTCTTACCATTTTCATTTTCGCCAAGCAATTGTTTGATGGCTGAAATTTTTTCTTCGTTGCTGCCATTAATGAGCAAATAATTTTCAATGATTTTGATTTGTGCCTCATTCAATCCACGCTCAACTAATTCTTCTTTTACTTTTTCAATGCCAATTTTATCAAGCTTGTCAATGGCAACTGTTATATCCGTCATTTTTTCTACACCGCCGCAAACTTCTGCAAGAGCTGCCAGTATTTTTCTACTGTTGATTTTTATTTTTACTTCTATTCCAAGCTTTTCAAAAACAGTTGCATACATTGTAGCAAGCTCCACTTCATTTAATAAGGAATTACTACCCACTACATCTGCATCACATTGGTAAAATTCACGGTAGCGTCCTTTTTGCGGACGATCAGCCCGCCACACAGGTTGAATTTGATAACGTTTAAAAGGCATAGTCAATTGCTGATGATTCATAGCAACATAACGGGCAAAAGGAATGGTGAGGTCGTATTTTAATGCACGCTCAGTTAATACGGCTGTATTTTTTCCTGCGAGTAATTTTTCAAACTCTTCTTTTATTAATGCTTGCTTGGCAGAGTTATCCAAACCATTGTTGAGAATTTTAAAAATCAACTTATCACCTTCTTCACCGTACTTACCCATGAGTGTATCCAAATTTTCCATGGCAGGAGTTTCCAAAGGTTCAAAACCATACAATTCAAAAACAGTTTTTATAGTATTAAAAATATAGGTGCGTTTGCGAACTACATCAGCTCCAAAATCACGTGTGCCCTGTGGTAATGATACATTTACTTTTGCCATTAAAATTTTACTTGATTGGTTTTAATTTTTTTTTGATGTGAATTAGCATTTCCGATCTTACATCACTTCTTATACTTCTCTATTATTCGTTCACATGCTGTATCAATCATGTCAAACACTTTATGATAGCCCTCTTCTTTTCCATACCAAGGGTCGGGCACATTTCTGTTTTCATTGACAAATGATGCATTTAATAATAAATCAATCTTACCCTCATCAAATAACTTACCGCTAATTTTTTTTACATCATTATAGTTGCTGCTGTCCATTACAAAAATAAAATCGTAATTAGTAAAATCATCTTTCACAAATTGTCTTGCTCTTTGTTTGCTGATGTCAATTCCATTTTGCCTGGCTACTTTACAACTTAGTTCATGTGGAGGTTCACCCGCATGCCATGCTCCTGTGCCAGCACTTTCCACACTCCATTTTAATCCGGCCTTCCATGCTTTGTGTTGCAACACACCTTCAGCTAAAGGACTGCGGCAAATATTTCCCAGGCAAACCATTAATATCCGCATGGCGCAAAGATAGTTTTCTGTTCAATGCATTTCATTTTACAGTCCTCTTACAAAACAGTTTGTGAAATTTTCAATGCACAGCATCATAGTACAAACATAAAAACCATGACAATCAATCAAATTCTCACCGCCAGTTTTTTAGACATTCTGTTTGAAAACCGTAACAAAGCTTATGGCGCTTATACCATTAGAAAAGAATACCCAAAGAATTTAATGAAAGCTTTGGGGTTAATGGTGCTGCTGGTATTTGCAATTAGTGTTTATGTAATGAGTAAACCAAAAATAAATGGTGGTATAACTTTAATACAACCCTCTCATGATACATTGGAAATTACTCTTGCAAAACATTTTCCTGATGAGCCAATACAACCTTTGCAAACAAGAACTGTTCCAGCTACTCCTCCCACAAGGTTAGATGTTCCACCTGTTATCGTGCCGGATAATACCGATATTGATAATCCTGTTCCAGACAGAACCGATACTACTAATGTACCCGGTTCAGCTAATTCTTCTGGAACTGGTGATGATGGACAAAATTTTGTGCAAGGATCAACATCAACTACAACAACTATCATTTCGGAACCACCTCCAGTTGTTGAGCCTCCGGCACCGCCCATTTTAGGGACTTCAGAAATTGCCCCCGAATTCCCCGGCGGCACAGAAGCATGGATCAGCTATTTACAACGGATGCTCCGTGTGCCTGATGATTTGGAAGCAGGTGACAGAAAAACGGTACTGGTAAAATTTGTTGTAAATGCTGATGGTGATGTAACAGACGCTATTGTAATAAAAAGCGGGGGTAATGTTTTTGATAAAGAAGTGCTTCGTGTAATTGCACGTATGCCCAAATGGAAACCCGGCAAACAAAATGGAAAAGCTGTGGCCGTTTACTTTACACAACCGGTAACGTTTACAGCATCAGAAGAATAAAATATAAGTATTGGGAAGAAAGGTTTTTAATGCTTCCATCTCCCTGCTTTTTCTTATTTTAAGCATACAATTTTAATCTAAAAATTTACCTAACTTGCCTGTCCCATTTAATATAAGAATGTCAGTACAAGAAGAATTCAGAAAAAGAAATAAGCCCGTTAATATTAAAGCTGTTTTTGATATTGTAATGGGCTTGGTTTATGCAGCAGTAGGAGCTATGCTTGCATTATCAAAATATATGGGACTTGAAATTACCTTTCCTCCTCCTGAAGTTGTTACCATCTTTGGAGCATTCGCTTTTTTATATGGTTGTTTTAGAGTGTACAGAGGAGTAAAAACTTACAATGCTTAAAATGAATGTAAACAAATGGATGCTAAGCATTTGCTTTTTTTTGTTTGCTGTTGCATGTAAACCTAAAAAACCTCAACCAACTGATACCGGCACAAGTGGTATCATCCATATAAGTGTAGATGAAACCTTTAAGCCAATTATTGAAGAACAAATAAGAGTTTTTGAAGCCTTTTGGCCAAAAGCAAAAATCATTGCACATTACAAACCCGAAGCCGATTGCTGGCAGGATTTATTAAATGATTCCACAAGGATGATTATTGCCACCAAACGATTAACAAACGAAGAGAACAGTTACTATGCCGATTCCTTGCAGTTTTACCCTGTAAGCGGATTATTAGCTCATGATGCAGTTGCACTTGTTGTAAATAAAAATGCAAAAGATTCTGTTTTTGAAAAAAAGGAAGTGGAAGATTTGTTGATGGGCAGAAGCGTTTTGCCTTACAAACTTGTCTTTGATGGAATAAAAGCTACAAGCACGGTTCGCTATGCTATAGATTCTATATTAAAAGGCAAAGCATTGAACACCACGAATATTACGGCGGCTAGAACAAGTGCCGAAGTGGTTAAATATATTGCAAACAACCCGGGCTATATTGGATTTGTAGGGGTGAGTTGGATTGGTAATCCTGAAGACACAGCCCAAACCAATATGCTAACAAAAGTTCGGATTGCATGGTTGCCCTGCGACAGCTGTGAAACGGGAACATTTACCAAACCCTGGCAGGAAGATATTTTAACAAAACGCTATCCATATACAAGGGATATTATTTACGTCTTAAAAGAGAATCACTCAGGTCTTGGAAAGGCATTTGTGAATTTTATGATGAGCGACAGGGGGCAGTTGATTTTTAGAAGAGGTTATATAATACCCGCTTGGAAAATTTTTATGATGCGGGAAACAAAATTGAAATTAGTAAAGCCAATAAACAATAAATGAATACTTTTACCATCCTTAAAATTAAAGCAGATTCAATGAAACGTTCACTCAGCTTAGCAATTTTAGCAGTCGTATTAGTTAGTAATGCGTTTGCTCAAACACTTGAAGAAGGCAAAAAGTTCATGTATTATGAACGTTACAATAGTGCCAGAGATGTTTTTCAAAAACTCGTTTCAGCAAAACCAACAGATGCTGATGCAAATTATTGGTTAGGCCAGGCATACCTTGGATTGGAAGATGCAGCGAATGCTAAAAAAACATATCAAACAGCTTTGCAGGGCAATCCTACTTCAGCATTGCTTTTAGCTGGCATGGGTCAAATTCAATTAATAGATGGTGATGGCACTGGTGCCCGTAATAATTTTGAAATGGCTGTGAATAACAGCAAATCAAAAGATATTGAAGTGTTACATGCAGTCGGCCGTGCCAATGTATATACAAAAGCAGGCGATGCTAATTATGGTATTATGCAAATGACAAAAGCCACTACTTTAAAAGGGTTTAAAGATGCTGGTTTGTGGTTAACCATTGCAGAAGCTCATCGTAAAAATGTAAATGGTGGCGACGCAATATTATCAATTCAAAATGCTTTACTATTAAATCCCGGTTTAGCTGCTGCTAAGTATAAAGAAGGTGTTATATATGAGAGCCAGAAGAATAAAGAATTCTTTTTACCTGCTTATGAAGCAGCGGTGAGCTTGGACCCTGCTTATGGTCCGGCTCAATATGCATTGTACCGTTACTGGTATTTCCGTGATGTAACAAAAGCCGAAGGTTTTCTCAACAATTTTATTGCAGCTATTGATCCTGATCCGCAAAATGATTATTACCGTATTGATTTAAAATATGCATCACAGAAATTTGCTGAAGCAATTACTATGAGCGATGCGTTAATTAATAAAGTAGGTGTAGCTGCTGTTAAGCCACGTATGTACCGATTAAAAGCTTATAGCTACAAATCAATGGGAGAAAAATCTCTTAAAGAGAAGGACACTGTAACCGGGCTTCAGCATTATGCAAATGCAAAACTTAGTATTGATGAATTTTTCAAAAAAACAAAGGCAGAAGATATAGTTCCGAAAGATTATGAAGTATTGGGAGATATTCTGGCAGTAACTCCGGGCAGTGAAGCTCAATCTTACAGCTATTATGAAAAAGCAATGGAAACAGATACCATTGTTGAGAACAAAGCTGAGTACCTGCAAAAAGCAGTTGATCTTGCTAAACGGCAAAAAGATAAAAAAGCAACAGCCTATTGGTTAACCAAACAATACAACGCAAAGAAGAGTCCTTCAAATGTTGACTTGTATAATTTAGGCCGTGCATTTTTTGATGTGGGTAGTGAAGACTTCAGCTATTACAGCAGAGCAGACAGCACTTTTGGTGTGTATACAACTAAATATCCTGATCAGGCATTTGGATATTATTGGTGTGCAAGAAGCAAATGGAGTATTGATACAACAATGGCAAATGGAATGGCCAACGCTTGTTTTGAAAAATTTGTACAGATTGCCACTACAGGAAAAGACTCTATTTCTTTCCGTCCACAGGTTAAAATTGCTTACAAATATTTCATCGGCTACAATATTTTTGTAAAGAAAGATTATAAAGCAGCTATTGAATATTGTGATAAGATACTTGCTTTTGACCCCGTTGATAGAGAAGCATTAGAATATAAAAGGCAGTTAAGTGGCCGTCAGTCAAACGCCTCAGTGCCTACTACCACTCCTGCAACAGGAACAACTGGTTCAGCTACAGTCAAACCTCCGGTTAAGAAACCGGCAGCACCTGCTCCTAAAAAAAAGTAAAGCCTAAAACTTGAGTATATTTTCAATCCCTCCTGCAACGGAGGGATTTTTTTATTCAACATACTGCTTTATGTGCATGTGCTGCCTTATTTTTGCCACGTTAAAAAACAACAATGCCAAATTGGTTTTTCTTTCTTCAAACAAATCCTGCATCAGCAGTAGCGCAGGAGTTTAGTAATTCGTCAAGTTTTTTTCCTATTGGTATCCAACTACTTTTTGCAGTAGGTTTTGTAGTTGTAATGATGGGGCTTTCACATTGGATGGGTCCAAAACGCCCCACCTCTCAAAAACTGGAAAATTTTGAAAGCGGAATTGAAATACATGGTAATGCAAGACAGCCTATGGCTGTAAAATATTTTCTGGTTGCCATTTTATTTGTGTTGTTTGATGTGGAAGTAATTTTCTTTTATCCCTATGCTGTTAATTTTAGAGAATTAGGCTGGGATGGATTTTTTGCAGTGTTGATGTTTGTAGGATTTTTTCTTTGCGGCTTTTATTATATATTAAAAAAAGGTGCATTGAATTGGGAAGATTAAACAATTTGATGGATTAGAATATTTAATAGTGAAGATTTCGAACTGTGAAACTGTTGCAGATGTTATTGAATAGAGCGTTATTCTTCTATCTAAAATCGTAAATAATTATGTCTCGTCCTGTACAATTTAATATAACACCCAAGGAGGTTGATCATAACGGTCACATAAGCATCGTTGGTGCTCCTGCTGGTGAGGGTGGTGAAGGTTTTTTTGCAACCAAACTGAGCGAAGTAGTGGGTTTAGCAAGAAAAAATTCTATCTGGCCATTACCGTTTGCTACCTCCTGCTGTGGAATTGAATTTATGGCCACCATGGGAAGTCATTATGATTTAGCCCGTTTTGGAAGTGAACGTGTAGCATTCAGCCCACGCCAATGCGATTTATTAATGGTAATGGGTACCATCGCAAAAAAAATGGGACCAGTATTAAAACAAGTGTATTTGCAAATGGCCGAGCCACGCTGGGTAATTGCAGTAGGTGCATGTGCAAGCAGTGGAGGAATATTTGATACCTATTCTGTTTTGCAAGGCATTGACCAAGTGATTCCAGTAGATGTATATGTACCCGGTTGCCCTCCAAGACCAGAAGCAATTCTTGATGGTTTTATGAAAGTGCAGGATTTAGTGGGGCAGGAAAGTTTGAGAAGAAGAAATAGTGAGCATTATCAAAAATTATTAACGAGTTACGGAATTCAATAGTAGCCATACGCTACTCGCTGCAAGCTTTAAGCTGCTGCGTGTGGCGTGTAGCAAAAAGCGAAAAGCGTTTATGGCATTAACCAACGAACAGATTCAAAGTAAACTGGTAGAAAAATTTGGAGAGCAGCTAACTGCTTTTTCAGAACCTTACGGCATGCTCACTTTTGAAGCGCCAAAGGATTTGAATTTAAAAGTGCTACAGTTTTTATACGATGATGAAGCCTTGAAGTTTCAGTTCTTAACCGATTTACAGGCCGTGCATTATCCAGATGACAAAGGAAGAGAATTGGCAGTGGTATATCACCTGCACAACTTGGTTGATAATGTTCGTATACGGTTTAAAATATTTACTGATATTCTAAAACCGGATGTGTTTACAGCCACACAATTGTATGCATCAGCTAACTGGATGGAAAGAGAAACCTATGATTTTTATGGTGTGAATTTTTTGGGTCATCCTAATTTAAAACGTGTATTGAATGTAGAAGAGATGGATTATTTTCCTATGCGAAAAGAATTTCCGTTAGAAGATCAAACCCGCCGTGACAAAGATGATGAGATGTTTGGAAGAGGTGGAACAACAATGAATTAATTAGCTAATATGCCAATTAGCTAATTTGATAATGATAATACAATGAGTGACGTACAAAATATATTATTGCCCGAAGGTTCAATTGAAAAGCAAACAGTAACGCTTAATCTTGGGCCAACACATCCCGCCACGCATGGTGTGTTTCAAAACATATTAGAAATAGATGGTGAACGCATTGTTTCTTCTGAATCAACTGTAGGTTATATTCACCGTGCATTTGAAAAAATTGCTGAGCGTCGTCCTCTCTATCAAATAACACCATTAACGGATCGTTTAAATTATTGCAGCAGCCCCATTAATAATATGGGATGGCACACTACCTGTGAAAAATTGCTGGGTGTGAAAACTCCAAAGCGTGTTGATTATTTACGCATCATCATCATGGAGCTGGCACGCATCAGCGATCATTTAATTTGTAATTCTATAGTGGGTGTTGATACCGGCGCATACACCGGATTTTTATATGTAATGCAGTATCGTGAATTGATCTATGAAATTTACGAAGAAATTTGTGGCAGCCGTCTTACAACTACCATTGGAAGAATTGGAGGCTTTGAACGGAATTTTACTCCGGCAGCCTGGCAAAAATTAGAGAAGTTTTTAAAAGAATATCCCGTTGTATTAAAAGAGTTTGAAAACTTATTTACACGCAACCGCATTTTTATGGAGCGTACCATTGGTTGCGGCCCCATAAGTGCAGAGCGAGCATTGAATTATGGTTTTACTGGCCCTAACTTAAGAGCAGCAGGTGTTGATTATGATGTAAGAGTGCACACACCGTATTCATCTTACGAAGATTTTAATTTTACAATTCCTTTTGGAACAACTGGTGATTGTTATGATCGGTTTTTGGTTCGCAATCAGGAAATGTGGCAGAGTTTGAGTTTAATTGAACAGGCATATCAAAAAATACAGGATATGAAAGGTGCTGAAGCAGAAGTATATCATGCTGATGTTCCTGCATATTACTTGCCGGAGAAGAAAGATGTGTACACCAGCATGGAAGCACTCATTTGGCATTTTAAAATTACTATGGGAGAAATTGATATGCCCAAAGGTGAAGTATATCATAGTGTGGAAGGTGGAAATGGTGAACTTGGATTTTATTTAATAAGTGATGGTGGAAGAACACCTTACCGATTGCATTTTCGCAGGCCTGGTTTTATTTACTATCAGGCTTATGAAGAATTAGTAAAAGGTGCTATGTTGAGTGATGCCATTGTGGTAATGAGTAGTTTGAATTTAATTGCTGGGGAAATGGATGCGTAAAGAATTGATAATTGAATAATTGATAATGAAATTTTCAGACGATAAATTAAAGAAGGTAGAAGAAATGATTTCTCACTACCCAGAAGGTAAACACAAAAGTGCCTTATTGCCTTTGCTGCACATGGTTCAAAAAGAAAATGGAGGATGGTTAAGTAGCGAAGCAATGGATTATACTGCCGAGCTGTTAAAGATTGCACCTATTGAAGTGTATGAAGTAGCAACCTTTTACAGCATGTACAATTTGCAACCTGTTGGAAAAACTATTTTTGAAGTTTGCCAAACTGGTCCGTGTATGTTGAATGGAAGTGATGATATTGTGGCTTACATATTTGAAAAGTTGAACATTAAACCCGGACAAACAACAGCCGATGGTTTGTTTACGTTGAAAACAGTTGAATGTCTCGGTGCTTGTGGTTACGCACCCATGATGCAGTTGGGACCTGATTACCGTGAGCATTTAACTAAACAAAAAATTGATGCATTGATTGAAGAAGGGAAAGCAAAAGCAAATTAAGATGAGTGTAAAAACAGCAAGAATCGTAAGTTTTATTTTGTCAACTTCTGCGTTGGTAATTGCATTGGTTTATTTAGTGAGCGGTAATAAAGATGGCATGAAGCCTTTGATGTATGTGGGATTAGCATTGGTTCTTGGTTCATTGATTTTTAGAAATTTGATTCGTTTTAAACCAGAGTGGTTTGATAATAAACCAACGAGAGAAGAGCTGGAAGCGAAGGAGTTTAATAATAAATAATAAAAAACAATAACAATGAAAAATGTAAGCATCTTAAAGATTTTGCGAATCATACTCGTAATTTCATTTGTTTTTCAGGCAGTTGATTTTTTTACTGAAAAAAATGGCAACAATATGTATCAAATTATTTCTGCCTGTATGTTGTTTGGAGCATTGATTTTTGCTTTTGCATTTGGTAACAAGTTAGAGCAAGAAAAAATTGATATTGAGAAAAATAAGAAACTAAAAGTGTAGCGATAAATTTTGAATAGAATTTCAATTGTATAAGCACACCGCCACAAAAAGCTATGATGTACAAGTGTGCGACGCCAATGTAGATGAACAGAGATAAAAAAGTTGATTACATAAAATAAAATATCTCCCTTAAGGAGAATGGGGTATGGGAAGAAAATTATTATTAGACAAAGCGCATATTGAAGGCATCATACATTATGATGTGTATCGCCGTGAAGGTGGTTACCGCAGTGTGGAAAAAGCATTAAAGACAATGACTTCTGAAGCGATTGTGGAAGAAGTTAAGAAAAGCGGATTGCGTGGCCGTGGTGGTGCAGGTTTTCCTACAGGAATGAAATGGAGTTTTTTGGCAAAGCCCGAAGGTGTTCCCCGTTATGTGGTTTGCAATGCAGATGAAAGCGAACCCGGAACTTTTAAGGATCGTTACTTAATGGAGTTTATTCCGCATTTATTAATTGAAGGAATGATCCTTGCATCTTATGCACTTGGTTGCAAAACTTCTTATATCTATATACGTGGTGAATACTGGTGGGTGAAAGAAATTTTAGAACAGGCTATTGCCGAAGCAAAGAATGCAGGTTGGCTGGGTAAAAATATTTTAGGAAGTGGATTTGATTGTGAAATATATGTTCACCCCGGTGCTGGTGCATATATCTGCGGTGAAGAAACTGCATTGCTTGAAAGTTTAGAAGGCAAACGTGGTAATCCAAGAATTAAACCTCCCTTTCCTGCGGTAAAAGGATTGTGGGGTTGCCCAACAGTGGTAAATAATGTTGAAACTATTGCTGCAGTTGTACCAATTGTAAACGATGGTGGTGATGAATATGCAAAGATTGGCATTGGTAAATCAACAGGAACAAAACTAATTTCAGCATGCGGTAATATTAATAAACCGGGTGTATATGAAATTGAAATGAATATTTCAGTAGAAGAATTTTTATACAGCGATGAATATTGTGGCGGTATTGCTAAAGGAAAAAAACTGAAAGCTTGTATTCCCGGTGGTTCATCCGTACCTATTCTCCCTGCGAATTTGTTGTTGAAAACAGCAAAAGGTGAAACAAGGATGATGACCTATGAAAGTTTAAGTGATGGTGGTTTTGCAACAGGGAGTATGATGGGAAGTGGCGGGTTTATTGTTTTAGATGAAGACCAGTGCGTGGTGAAGCATACCTATACACTTGCAAGATTTTACCGTCATGAAAGTTGCGGACAATGCAGCCCTTGCAGAGAAGGAACCGGATGGATGGAAAAAATTCTGTTGAACATTGAGAATGGAAAAGGAAAGATGAGTGATATAGATTTGTTGTGGGATATTCAACGAAAGATTGAAGGAAATACGATTTGTCCCTTGGGAGATGCAGCCGCATGGCCAGTAGCAGCGGCTATTCGTCATTTTAGAGATGAGTTTGAATGGCATGTAACAAATGCAACTGAAGCAGTGAAACGAAATTATGGTTTGGCGAATTATGCGAAGGAGAGGGAAATAGTAGTAAGTTAGTTCCTTTGCAGCTTTGCGTGAAAATAAAATAAAATGGCTGAAGAAATAAAATTATTTAAAGTAACTATCGACAACATTACCATTGATGTGGAGCCGGGAACAAGCATCCTCAATGCTGCACGTAAAATTGGTGGTGAAGTAGCTCCGCCTGCTATGTGTTATTATACAACACTCAAAGACAGTGGCGGTAAATGCCGTACTTGTTTGGTAGAAGTGGCTGCTGGGAGTACTGCTGATCCAAGACCGATGCCAAAATTAGTTGCAGGCTGTCGAACCAATGTAATGGATGGCATGGTTGTAAAAAATATTACCAGTGATAGAGTGATGGATGCAAGAAATGGAGTGGTTGAATTTTTATTAATCAATCATCCGTTGGATTGTCCAATCTGCGATCAGGCAGGTGAATGTCATTTGCAGGATTTAAGTTATGAGCATGGTAAAGGTGCAAGCCGCTACGAGTTTAAAAGAAGAACATTTGAGAAACATGATTTAGGCGAATACATTCAACTGCACATGACACGTTGCATACTTTGCTATCGTTGTGTGTATGTGGCTGATCAGGTAAGTACAGATCGAAAACATGGAATTTTAATGCGTGGCGATCATTCAGAAATTGCGACTTACATTCAAGAGAATTTAAGTAATGATTTTATTGGAAATGTTATTGATGTTTGTCCGGTAGGTGCGTTAACTGATAAAACATTCCGGTTTAAAAATAGAGTTTGGTTTACAAAACCAGTAGATGCACATTGCAATTGTGAAACATGCAGTGGTGAGGTACAACTATGGATGCGTGGCGATGAAGTATTAAGAGTAACTGCACGTAAAGATGAGTGGGGCGAAGTAAAACAAAGCAGCAAAGGAACACCGGGATGGATTTGTAACAAATGCCGCTTTGAAAAAAAGAAAGTGAGTGATTGGACGATTGAAGGGCCAAGTAAAGTAAACCGTCATTCAGTAATTTCACAGGGGCATTATGTAGGAATTAAAACACCTAATGAAACAGTAAAAAAAGTAATGGGCGGCAGAGATCCGAAATTATTAATGAATATAAAAGATGTAACAGAAGTAAACCAGGTGGAGCTGAGTGAAATTAAAGGAGCAGCTACATCACAGTCGTTTAAACAACTTAAGAACGAGAAGTAATGGATATTTTTTTATTAGCAGTTGATTGGGCATTGGTACTCGAAAAATTCTTATTCATCGGGTTCATCATCAGCATTTCGTTGGTAATAGCAATGTATGCTACTTATATGGAACGTAAAGTTGCTGCTGTAATGCAGGACAGAATTGGTCCAAGCCGTGCTGGTCCTTTTGGTTTATTACAACCAGTAGCTGATGGATTGAAATTGTTTATGAAAGAAGAAATCATTCCCAACTCATCCAACAAATTTTTATTTATTCTCGGTCCTTCATTGGCAATGATTACTGCTATGCTTACCAGTGCTGTAATTCCTTGGGGTGATAAAGCAGAATTATTTGGCCGAACAGTTAGCTTACAAATTACAGACATTAACATTGGAATTTTATATGTGTTTGGTATTGTAAGTTTAGGTGTGTATGGTATTATGATTGGTGCATGGGCCAGCAATAATAAATTTAGTTTGATGGGTGGCCTTCGTGCCGCATCTCAGATTATTTCTTATGAATTGCCAATGGGTTTATCCATTATTGCACTCATCATGTTTACTGGTACCCCTTCTTTAAAGGAAATGGTAACACTCCAACAGGCAGGTAACTGGAATGTGTTGATTCAACCGCTTGGCTTTCTTATCTTTTTAATTTGTGCTTTTGCAGAATGTAACCGCACACCATTTGATTTGGCAGAAGCAGAAAATGAATTGATTGGTGGTTATCATGCAGAATACTCATCTATGAAACTTGGCTTTTATTTATTTGCCGAATACATTAATATGTTTATCAGCAGTGCAGTAATGGCCTGTGTATTCTTTGGCGGGTATGATATTCCGTTCTTAGATGAAAGCACATTAAGTACAAACCTGGCTGCCGGTTTAGGAGCACTGATGTTATTCATTAAAATATTATTTTTCATCTTTCTGTTTATGTGGGTAAGGTGGACTATTCCTCGTTTCCGTTATGATCAGTTGATGAATTTGGGATGGAAGACTTTGATACCATTAGCTCTATTGAATATGATAATAACTGCTGCAGTGATTTTATGGTTGAAATAAAGCAGAAGAGAATTGTTGCAGCACAAGAGTTTGACGCAACAGAAGATGAAGAATGATTTGAAGTTGATAACAAAAAATACATTTGCAAACTTGATTAATAAACGTTGATGCAATTAACAAACAAAGCAAAAGCAGTAGATCGGAGTCCGATGACATTTCTAGAGAGAATTTATCTCTGGAATATTGCCAAAGGAATGGCTATTACGTTTTCGCATATTTTTAAAAAGAAGGCAACCATTCGTTATCCCGAAGAAAAGAGACCGTTTAGTCCTGTGTTTCGAGGATTGCATATTTTAAACCGTGACGAAGAGGGACGAGAAAATTGCACAGCTTGTGGATTGTGTGCAGTTGCTTGTCCGGCTGAAGCAATTACTATGGATGCTGCGGAACGTTTGCCCGGCGAAGAACATTTGTATCGTGAAGAAAAATATGCAGCCAAGTATGAAATTAATATGCTGCGTTGTATTTTTTGCGGACTGTGTGAAGAGGCTTGCCCGAAAGATGCAATTTATTTAACGGAAACATTTGCCCCTGCAAATTATAGCCGGCAAAGTTTTATATATGGTAAAGAAAACTTAGTAATTCCGCATCCAAAGGAAAACAAGGAAGCATTTGCCAAAGCAAAAGGATTGATTGATGAGCGAAAAGAAAAAACAAAACAACAGACTGCTTAAAACAACATGAGTATTACTGAAATTCTATTCTGGTTTCTGAGTGCATTAGCACTAGGCGCAGCATTAATGATGGTGACCAATAAAAATCCTGTGTACAGTGTGCTATGGTTAATTGTGGTATTCTTTGCCATCTCTGGTCATTACATATTATTAAATGCACAGTTTCTAGCCATTGTAAATATCATTGTATATGCAGGTGCTATCATGGTATTGTTTCTATTTGTTATTATGCTCATGAATTTAAATGCTGATAGTGAGCCGCAAAAAAACAAGTGGATGAAGCTGGCTGGTGCGGTAGCAGGCGGATGTTTGTTGCTGGTTTTTGTAGCAGCATTACGGCAAGTTGAGTTTTTAAAATTGGAAACAATAACTCCTGATGGGCCTACGGGTTTAATACGCAGATTAGGATATGTTTTGTTTACAGATTATGTGTTACCATTTGAAATTGCCAGCGTTTTATTTTTAAGTGCTATGGTAGGTGCAGTGGTAATAGGGAAGAAGGGAGATTGAGAAATAGCTGCAAGCTTTTAGCTAAAAGCTACAAGTAAGTGGTTTTAATTTTTTTGAATTTGCTTGCAGCGTAATGCTTGCGGCTTAAAGCTAATTGGTATGCCGATAAACTATTATATCATTCTTGCAATTGCCTTGTTCTCCATTGGAGTAATGGGTGTGCTTACTCGCCGCAACGCTATTATTATTTTTATGTGTGTGGAGTTAATGTTAAATGCAGTAAACCTACTGCTGGTAGCGTTTAGCAAAATGCATTACAGCAATGTGGCTTCTTTTAATCCATCATCACCAGTAGGGACAGAAGCGCAGGTATTTGTGTTTTTTATTATGGTGGTAGCTGCAGCAGAAGTAAGTGTGGGGTTAGCAATTATAGTAATGATGTATAGAAATATTCACAGTGTAGATGTAAACTTTTTGAACAGACTGAAACATTAAATCAATGTAAGATTTATGATGTAAGATGTACCAATGAACTACATCTCACATAGCACATCTCACATCGAATATAAAATAACATGAAGAGTATTATTGATTTAGTTTACTTAGTTCCCTTGTTTCCGTTGATTGGTTTTCTCATCAATGGATTGGGAAGAAAAAATTTGAGTAAATCGCTGAGCGGTATGCTTGGAAGTGGTGTTATACTTGCCTCTTTTATTGTAAGTGTGTTACTCTTTAATGAAACAAGAGCAGAAGGTTTTACAGCAACTACCGTAAACTTGTTTGAGTTTATTAATGTGGCCTCTTTAAATATCCCATTTGCATTTCAAGTAGATCAGCTTTCAGCTATTTTCTTATTAATTATAACAGGAGTTGGTTTTTTAATTCATGTGTACTCTACTTCTTACATGCATGAAGAAGAGCCGTATCATTTTGCCCGGTACTTTGCCTATTTAAATTTATTTGTGTTTAGCATGTTGTTGTTAGTGCTGGGTGCAAATTATCTCATTATGTTTATTGGGTGGGAAGGTGTTGGTCTTTGTTCCTATTTATTAATTGGTTATTGGTTTAAAAATACAGAGTATGGAAATGCTGCACGCAAAGCATTTGTGATGAACAGAATTGGTGATCTTGGATTTTTGCTCGGCTTATTTTTTATTCTTCAACAATTTGGTTCATTAACTTTTTCAGAAATATTTCCTCAGGCGCAAGGTGCCGAAGTTGGAATCTTAACTGTAATTACTTTGTTATTATTTGTGGGTGCCATGGGTAAGAGTGCACAAATTCCATTATACACCTGGTTACCCGATGCCATGGCCGGTCCAACACCTGTATCAGCATTAATTCATGCAGCAACAATGGTAACTGCAGGTATTTATATGATAGCACGCAGTAATATTTTGTATACACTTGCTCCGGTTTCTCAAACAGTAGTAGCTATTGTTGGTTTATCTACTGCTATACTTGCAGCAACTATCGCCATCAAACAAAATGATATTAAAAAAGTATTGGCATATTCAACAGTGAGCCAATTAGGATATATGTTTCTTGGTTTAGGTGTAGGCGCTTACACTGGTGCTGTATTTCATGTTATGACACATGCATTTTTTAAAGCGTTATTATTTCTTGGTGCTGGTTCTGTTATTCATGCAATGCATCATGAACAGGATATCAGAAAAATGGGAGGGCTATCAAAAAAACTTCCAACTACACACTGGACTTTTTTGGTAGGTTGTATTGCCATTGCAGGTATTCCGCCATTCAGTGGTTTCTTTTCTAAAGATGAAATATTAGTAAATGCGTATACACACAATCCAATTTTATACTGGATTGGTTTAGGCGGTGCATTAATGACAGCTTTTTATATGTTCCGATTATATGCAATGACGTTTCGTGGAAGTTTCCGTGGTACACATGAGCAAGAGCATCACCTGCATGAAAGTCCCTGGCAAATGACGATGCCTTTAATTGTATTGGCAATACTGGCAGCAGTAGCAGGGTTCATTGGTATTCCTGAATTATTTGCAACAGATGCACATCGCTTAGAACATTATTTAGCTCCCGTGTTTGAAGCCTCTACCAAATTAAAAGACGCACATACGCTTACTCATTCAACTGAGTATATGTTGCTTGGTGTTAGTTTAACACTCATCACCATTTCAATTGTGTATGCATGGAGTAGGTTTAGTAAAAAACCCGAAACAAATGATGCAACTGGTTTTGGAAAAGTACTAGCAAACAAATGGTATGTAGATGAATTGTATGATAGCATTATAACAAAACCGTTAAATGCTGTAGCTGCTATTTTTAATCGCTATGTTGAAAAAAGTGGAATTGATGGTGTGGTAAATGGTGTGGGCAAAAGTATACATTGGGGAAGCAGACAATTGCGTTTGTTGCAAAACGGTCAAGTAGGTACGTATGTGTTGTGGATGGTACTCGGTATTTTATTTTTATATGTAGTTACAATTTTTTTCTGATTATAGATTAACTGTATTATGGTTGCATTATTGTTGATATTGATTCCGTTGCTTGGTGGATTGGCCGCTTTTTTTATTAAAAATGAAAGCACAGTTAAGCAATGGAGTTTACTTGTATCGCTTGCAGCATTTGTTGCCATCTGTATTGGATTAGCAAACGGAAATGCTGCAACAAGAAACTTTGAAGCAGAGTGGTTGCCCATGCTTGGTTCTTCCTTTGCATTACAGATGGACGGAATGAGTGCATTGCTTTGTTTACTTGCAACTATTACGTATCCAATTATTTCTATTTCTACATGGAAGAATACATACAAATCTGCCAATAGCTTTTTTGGTTTGATGTTGCTTGCTCAAGCTGGTATCATTGGAGTTTTTTTAGCAGCAGATGGTTTGTTATTTTATTTCTTTTGGGAGCTGGCATTAATTCCTGTTTATTTTCTCTGTTCAAAATGGGGTGGCGAAAAAAGAATTGCAGCAACCTTTAAATTCTTCGTTTACACTTTTGTTGGTTCTTTATTAATGTTAGTAGGTTTGTTATATCTCTACTATCAAACACCTAATTTATCCTTTTCATTACAATCATTGTACGAGGTAAAACTTACAGTTGCACAGCAAGCATGGTTGTTTTGGTTATTCTTTATTGCATTCGCCATAAAAATGCCAGTGTTTCCTTTTCATACATGGCAGCCCGATACGTATGAGCAAGCACCAACAGCAGTTACCATGGTGTTAAGTGCATTGATGGTAAAGATGGGTTTGTTTGCCGTAGTTCGTTGGTTAATTCCTTTGTTTCCTGCCGCAGCAATTGAGTATAGTAATATTGTAATCATCTTAAGTGTTACAGGTATGGTGTATGCCAGCATTCTTGCCATGCAGCAGGACGATTTAAAACGGTTGATTGCTTATTCATCTATTGCACATATTGGTTTAATGAGTGCTGCCTTGTTTGTAAACAATGAAAGCGGTTTGCAGGGAGCTATGATTCAGTTTTTTAGTCATGGGGTAAATGTGCTGGGCATGTGGATCGTTGTTAATTTAATAGAGCAGCAATTTGGCACTCGTAAAATGAGTGAGCTGGGGGGCATTGCACAAAAAGCACCAACACTTACCATCTTATTAGTAATTGTGGCATTGGCAAATGTGGCATTGCCATTAACCAACGCATTTGTTGGTGAGTTTTTAATGTTTAATGGGTTGTTTAAATTCAATGCTTGGTATGCTGCCATAGGTGGATTGAGCATTATTCTTTCGGCAGTTTATACTTTACGAATGATACAAAAAGTATTTTATGGTAATAGTAATGCTGTTACTGCAAATGCTACAGATATTGGCACCATGGCAAAAACAGGATTGGCTTTGATTGTTATTGCCATTTTTGTAATGGGTGTTTTTCCAAAGCCTGTATTTGCGTTGGTAAATGATACAGTAACAATGATACTTGGTATTTATAAATAAACGATACGAAAAAGTAGTAGCAAGATGAACCTGATAATAATTTCTGCAGTTTGGGGTATAGTAATGATGTTTAGCGGTTTGTTTATTAAAAATAAGTCAACAGCTAAAACAATTGCTTTAATGGGTGCTGTTGCTTTACTCATTGCTAATTTGTTTGATCTCAGTGGTGTAATGCTTATTAATACCAATTTCAACGGCATGCTTTTGTTTGACAGGTTTAGTTTGGTATTTCTTACTGTAGTGATTATTGCACTCATCTTTTATTTTTTATTGAGCGGAAAGCATATTGAAGAAGTGGGCAATCATCCTTACGAGTATTTTGCGCTTATCTTTTTTATCATGTGCGGCGTAGCGCTGGTGGCTGTATTCAATAACCTGTTGATTCTTTTTATTGGGATTGAAATTATTTCTATTCCGCTTTATATACTCACAGGATCTGATAAGCGTAATTTAAAAAGCAACGAAGCCGCATTGAAATATTTTTTAATGGGTGCTTTCTCCACAGGAATTTTATTATTGGGAATTGCGTTTATTTACGGCGGTACAGGTTCTTTTCAGGTAGAGAAATTAGCTATGCCTTCAAAAGATGTGTACACTATTTTTTTAGCAAGCGGAACAGTACTTGTAATGATTGCTTTGTCTTTTAAAGTATCGGCCGCTCCATTTCATTTCTGGACACCGGATGTGTATGACGGCGCTCCCACTGTGTTTACATCGTTTATGGCTACCATTGTTAAAGTAGCTTTGTTTGTTGGCTTTTTGAATTTGTTTACAAATGCTTTCAGTGTTCGTTATGGTGATTGGAAATTAACCGTTGCCATTATTACGGCACTCACATTATTCATCGGCAATATCACAGCAGTTTTTCAGCAGAGTGTAAAGCGTATGCTTGCTTATTCAAGTATAGCACAGGCAGGTTTTATGATGCTTACTGTTTTTGCTATTAATGATATGAGCAAGCAGGGAATGTTGTTATATGCTGCTGCATATTCATTAGCTACAATTGGTATTTTTTCTGTGCTGGTAAAAATGAAGGACTATACGTTTGATGGGTTTAACGGCCTCGCAAAAAAAGAACCATTAGTTGCTTTTGTTTTAACCGTTTGTTTTTTATCTCTTGCTGGTATTCCTTTAACAGCCGGATTTTTTGCAAAATATTTTGTACTGGCTGCTGCTGTAAAAACCGGAGCAGATTTGTGGCTTGTAATTTTTGCAGTATTGATGGCCGCTGTAAGTGTGTATTATTATTTCCGTGTAATACAGGCTATGTATTTTAAAGAAGGGGAGCCACAAACTATTGACACTACTCCCATGTTTAAAGCAGTATTGATAGCAGTAGCAGCTCTTATAATTTTACTGGGCATGTTGCCAAGCCTGTTGGTAAATCGACTCCTCCTTTAACAAATAAGTGACTTATAAAAAGGGGTAGCTTATAACCAAAAAACAACCATCCTTTCAACTTGTTTATAGCTGCTGCTTTCTTAACTTCGGTGAGCGAATTTATTTTATGACATTCAGCGATATACTTTCTCTTTCCTGGCGTACAGTACGTTCTAACAAATTAAGAACGGGAATTACCGTATCCATCATTGCATTTGGCATTATGGCTTTAATAGGAATTATTACTGCTATTGAAGCCATGAACCAGAGCTTGTATGAAAATTTTTCCATCCTTGGTGCCAACTCTTTCAGCATACGATTTAAAGAACGGAATATCCGGTTCGGCGGGCCTCCACGCAGCGATTTAAAAAAAGAAAAGAAAGGAGCAAAAAAAGAAAAGAACTCAAACCTTGGTCAGGTAATCACTTTTGATCAAGCCCGTTTATTTAAAGAACGATTTACGTTTCCGGCTTCAGTAAGTATTTCAAAATTTGCAAGCGGTAATGCAACTGTTTTTTTTGATAAACAAAAAACAAATCCTAATGTAAGAGTAATGGGTGGCGATGAAAATTATTTACTCAACAGTGGTTATGAATTATCTGCCGGAAGAAATTTTAATAAGTTGGATATAGAAAGCGGCCGTGGTGTTACTATGATTGGAAGTGATTTGGTTAAAAAATTATTCAGAGGTAACAATGAATATGCAATTGGTCAGATTATCCGTATTGGCACTAATCGATACCGCATTATTGGCACTTTAAAAGAACGGGGTGCCAGCTCTTTCTTAGCACTAGACAATATTTCGCTTATTACTTATAACAATGTGCGGCGAGTATTTAGTAACGAAGGCAGCTACAGCATTACCATTCATGCAAATGATTTTAAACAGATGGATGCCGCCGTGGGTGAAGCCACAGGAATTTTTCGCCCCGTTCGCAAACTCAATATTAAAGAAGCCGATAATTTTTTTGTTGATCGCAGTGATACATTGGTAGAAACATTAAAAAACACCTTGCGTTATGTTCGTTATGCTGCAATGGTAATTGGTATCATTACATTAATTGGGGCGGCTATTGGCTTAACCAATATCATGCTGGTAGCTGTAAATGAACGCACCCGTGAAATTGGTTTGTCAAAATCATTGGGTGCTAAATCTTCTATCATCCGCACTCAGTTTTTGTGGGAGAGTATTTTAATCAGTTTACTCGGCGCCGGCTTTGGTATTTTGTTTGGCATTCTTATTGGCAATTTTTTTGCACTCTATTTAAAAACTGGATTTGTAGTTCCTTGGATATGGATCGTTATTGGTGTGGTTATTTGTTTTCTTACAGGTCTTTTTGCCGGATTATACCCTGCCTACAAAGCTTCTAATCTCGATCCTATTGAGGCACTGAGGTATGAGTAAGCTATGAAGTCATGAAATTTCTTTCCACTTTATTTTTTCCTGTTAATTGCTGAAGTAACATTAATAACAATACTCCGTTTAACTGGTTTTTCATTGGCAGGTCAGGTCTTTCGGCATTAAAACGGTGCAGCATTTTATTTTGTTGTTCAAGTTTTTGATTTTGGATACCGAATAGGATATCAGCATTCCATTGGTTTTTTAATTCATTAAAAAATAACTGGGTCAATGAGGTATCATAATGAGGAAACGAAAATAATTTGTATGGCTGGTTGAATTGACTGGTTACATATTTTCCTGATGTAACTGTTTGTTTGATTTTATCTTCAGTTGAAAGTAAATGATAATAAGGATGATCCCAGCTATGAGCACCAAATGAAAATCCCTGATTATTCAAATCATTTATCTGTGCTGTACTAAGAAATGGTTTTACTGTTTCCAGATAGACAGCAAATGATACATGAAATAGTTCAGCAAGTTTGTCTAAAATCTCTTTGTTCACATTGGTAACAGATCTGATAAAGGCGATAAGCTGATTTTTTGATTGTATGGTGCTGTTGCCACAAACCATAGTTACTTTGTTCCAGTCAGTATTTTTTTCATTCAAGTTTAGCACTTCTTCTATAAGCAAACTTATCTTACTACGGTAAAACAATTCTTTATTGTCAATAAATGCCGGGTTAATAAAAAATATTGCAGGAACACCTTTGTTGAACAAAATAGGAGCAATAACATTATACACTTCACGAAAGCCATCATCAAACGTAAGCAAAAAAGAATTTGATGGAAGAGACCTGCCTGTTTTAACTGCTTCAACTAAATCAGTAACAGATGCAGGTTTTAAATGTTTCAACAAATAATCCAGATCAGCAGTAAACTGCTTTACATTTTTATACGCATACAAATGTTTAACATGTAGCACTTCTTCATCAGAAACTAGATGGTGATAAGGCAGCAGAGTAGTAGAGGGGGCAATGGCTTGTACAAACCGAGTTGGCAAAAGTGAGCTGATAGAGTAATATATCTTTTTAGACAATTTCATTCTTCAATACTTCATCAATATAAATAACTTTTGTGTGTTCTGTTTTTAAAAAATCTTTTCCTGCTGTTTTTATTTTTAATAAAGCTTTTATTTGACGAAATACAATAACCGGTATGTACAATAATGCTCGCCCCATACCTTTCTGCATACTTTGTGTAAGGATGATAAGAACGAATGTTGTAACAAAGGTTATAATTATACCTGCCCAGAGCCAGCTCATTAATGGATGAATGAAGAACCCTGCAACAAGAAATAAAAATGCCAATGCTAAAGTAATAAAGAGTGGAGGCCGCAGTGTGGTGAATGCAAAAAACATTCGATTAAAATTGAGCTGCTTCAAACCAGTTGTAAATAATTTCCAGTTAATTGAAAAATATTTGAAGTAGGTATAGATCCAACGGGTACGCTGGCGTTCTAATGTATCACCATCATCTACTTTTTCGTCATACACAATTGCATCTTTGGCAAAGCCCAATTGAGGAATAGAACGAATAATATCAGCTTGCAGTTTTTTATCAAACCCGCCTAAAGCATCTTTATACATCACTTGCTTGTAAAGCTGTGTGTTAATAGCAATACCCAACCCTAAAATACTGGATGATAAGCCCAGTTCCATCCTTGATTGGCGTTCTACAAACGTGTTGTAAATATGACCAATAGAATCTAAACGGGCATATACCGTTTCTGTATTTTTAGAAAGCATGTGTGTTTGCACAGCTTTAAATCCGCAACAGAAATATGCGTTAAGCCTTTTAAAATATGCTGGGTGAACGAGATTGTCTGAGTCAAAAACTACCATCACTTCATGTAATCGCACAAAATGATCTACTGCATATTTGATAGATTGTATTTTTGCATGCAGTGCCGGCTGAGGGTTTAAAATTTGAAGCCTATCGTTGTTTGCGGGCAAATTACTAATGTCGCAATCATCTGCTACTACATAAAGTATATAGTTTGAATACGTTTGTTTTAAAAATGAATCAATGAGGGGTAAAATAAAACGAGTGTCTTTGTGGGCCGTTACTATAGCTGCAAAATCATATTCTTTTGTTTCCTTCTGTTTATATTTCGTACCAACAAGTTGTATGTTTTTTGTAAGTAATAAGTGGATGCTTAGTAAAAAAAAAGGCAAAAGCATGTATACTGCAATAATAAATTGCACCCCAATGAAAATAGTAAGTAATATTAGTTGAAAGGTGTTCATTATTTATTTTTCTGCCACACTGTTACAAAACCGCCCGTGAAACTATATGGCAATATTTCTGCAACAGCACAATCCCATTTCTGTAAAAATTTCATGCGTTTGGCTAAGAATGAAAAAGGAAATACATCTTCAATAAAATTAGTTTTGCCAAATTTTATAATGTTGAATTGATTGTTTGTTGCTAATTGCTGTAACGATGTTTTGGTAAAAAATTGGATATGCGTAAGATCATCTGCATCAGATTGGGCAGTAGTGCCTTTATATCCTAACCCGCCTTTTATTTTTTGTACCAGTTTCCAGAGCCAATTATTTTTTTTGCTTAGGTTAATAATGGGTCTTGTTACAAACAATTCTCTTGGCCCGTTGCCATTGGGCACTGTTACAATTAGTACACCATCAGTATGCAACACCTCGTGTAATGTAACAAGCAGCTTACTTGGTTCATTTAAATGCTCTAAGACTTCGCTGCATATAATTGCATGATATTGTTGCCCATCTGCTACCAACTGTTCTGCACTTCTTACTTCAAAACGTACATTAGATAATGTGTTCAGACTCTTTGCTTTTTCAATCGTTTTTTCGCTTATGTCAATTCCTTTTACAGCAAAGCCGGCTGCACCAAGGCTTCTTGAAATTACGCCATTACCACAGCCTACGTCTAATACTTCAGCATTAGTCGGTAAGTTTTTTTTCAGGGTTTGAATAATAAAATTCAACCGTTTAATATCAGCGATTCTTTCAAATTCCATACCTGTTAGTTTTCTTTGTGCTTTGCTAAAGTGGTAAGATAAATAGTTTCAATTTCCCTTGTCATGGTTGCAGCATTAAACCGGTCTTTTACTGTGTTGCGTGCATTTTGCTGAAATGTTTCTCTCAGTAATGGATTGTTGCTTAATTCAAGTAGGGCGGTAGCAGTATTCTCAATTAGATTATTGGTTTGCACCATTCGTCCGTTTACACCATCTTCAATAATTTCACTTGTGCCATCTACATTACTTGCTATAATTGCTTTGCTCATCGCCATAGCTTCTAATAAACCAATAGGCAAACCCTCCCATAAAGATGGCAGTACAAAAATATCAGAGGCAGCAAGTATATCAGGTACGTCCTGCCTAAAAGATTCTAATGTGATGTTATCTTTTATTTGTAGCTCATCAATTAATTGAATTGCTTCCTGTTTCTGATCGCCATCGCCCACCATTAATAAATACATATTTGGGTTTTGTTGTAAAGCTTTTGCAAAAGCACGAATGAGAGTGAGAGGTTGTTTGTGCAAAGTAAACCTTGCAATAAATAATACAAGTATTTTATCTTTTGAAATACCTAACTCTTCACGGATGTTTTTGTAAACTTTATCAGGATTAAATTTTGTTTGATTAATGCCATTGTTTACAACTACCGATTGAAAAGAAGGCATGTATTCTTTTCCTGATTGCTGGTTTGATTTGGAAACAGATATATTCAATGTTGATTTTGCAGTTAAATATCTTTCCCCTAAGATTCTTATTTTTTGAACCAATAGTTTTTGATTTGCGTGAAATGACCATCCGTGTATTGTATAAATAACGGGGATGTTCAATGATCTGGAAGCCCACAGGATATTTGAATTGGCTCGTGTGCCGTGTGCATGTACAAGATCAATTTGTTTGCTTTTTATAAAACGTTTTACTGTATTCCATTTACGAATATCAAAAGGCTTTTCTGTATAAATAACATGTGTTTCCACACCCATTTCTTTTAACCTGTCTACCATCGGGCCATTTGTAAATGATAATACAATTGGTTCAAACCGGTTACGGTCTAAATTTTCAACCAAACTTAACAGATGCGATTCACCCCCTCCAATTTGCCCTTGACGAATGCACTCCAGTACTTTTATTTTTTTTGTGGACAACATGAATAATGGTTAGTTCAGAATATTTTTTTGAATGTGATCGGCCATTTGTTTCTTAAGGATTCTCATTATAATTTTTCAATCCATCTGTTATACCACAATTGAAAAATTAAAATTTGCCATAATTTTTGATAATTCACTTTTCTGCCCGCTAAATATTCATCTCGTAAGCGAATAATTGGTTCGGAATTAAATACACCGCTTTTATGCAAACAATCTTCACTCAGATAATATTTCAGTTGTTCTTTTAGTTCATCTTTAAACCAAACCATTAAAGGTGCAATGAAAGGGCGTTTTGGCCGTTCCATTAATTCCTTTGGAATATACTTATGAACAACTTGCTTTAATAACCATTTATTTACACCACCTCTTATTTTAAATGAAGAAGGTAACGAAGCTGCAAATTCAATAATGTGCTGATCCAGCATTGGTTCACGGCCTTCTAAACTCACTGACATGGTAGCTCGGTCAACTTTTACGAGATTGTTATCAACCAAAAATGTTTTGTAATCAATAGCAAGTAAGCGATTAACAATTCCGTCATTTTTTTCTAACAAATGACTATCGTCAAAAACGGTAGGATAACTTTGAAATGATATGGCCAAAAAAGATTTAACTTCTGATTCGGTAATGTATTGACCAATGTATTTCATTGCCTGTACAGGGTCATGGCTTTTCCAAATCAGTTTCATCTTTTCATACCGTGTGGTAAAATTATATTTCCGGTTAAAATAAGGAATGTAATTAGGGTTGATAAGAGACATGCCTGCACTTACTACTGATTGCATCGCATGGGGTAAACTAGTTGTAAATTTTTCGGCTTGATTAAATTTATTATATCCTCCAAATATTTCATCGCCCCCATCAGCACTCAGGGCTACTTTCACTTGCTGCCTTGCCAACTTACTTACCAAGACAGTAGGTACAGTTGAATTATCAGCAAATGGTTCATCATAAATTTCAGGAAGCAATGGAAGCACCTCGCCAGCTTCTTTAGCCGTTAAATACCATTCTGTATGATCGGTTCCAAGATATTCAGCAATTTTTTTGGCTTCAGGTGCTTCGTTAAATTCATTTTCATGAAAACCAATTGTAAATGTTTTCAATTTTTCGGTTCTGCCGGTTTGTAACAAAGCCGCTACACTTGAACTATCGTATCCACCACTTAAAAAAATACCAACCGGCACATCGGCTACCATACGATATTCATACGCTTTTTTTAAGATTTGATCTGTTTGTTCAATGGCCTCTTCGTCTGTACACTTAAGTTTGGGTTTGTTATACGCATCAAATACATCCCAATACGTTTGCTCTGTTATATCCTTATTAGAAAGGTTGATAATTAATATATGACCAGGCAATAATTTAAATGTGTTTTTAAAAATACTATGTTTACCGGGTATATAACTGTATTGTAAATAAAGCGAAACGCTGTTGATATCAATTTCTTTTTGAAAACAGGGATGTTTATAAAGTGCTTTTAGCTCTGAGCCGAATAATAATAAATCATTTTGCCAAAAATAATACAAGGGTTTTACGCCTGCTCTATCACGAATAAGTATCACCTGTTGTTTGCGCTTATCATACAAAGCAATAGCAAACATGCCAATAAATTTATTAATTACATCAAGACCCCAGCACTTATATCCTTTTAGAATCACTTCAGTATCAGACCATGATTGAAAGCTGTATCCCTTGTCTTCTAACTCTTTTCTTATTTCTTTAAAGTTGTAGATTTCACCATTGAAGTTTACTATGAAATCGCCTGAATGCATGGGTTGATGCCCAAGCGGAGATAGATCAATGATTGATAATCGCCTTTGTCCAAAACCGATTATAGATTTTGGTGTTTCATATACTTCATAACCGGCGTCATCAGGGCCTCTGTGATGCATGGCATCTGTCATTTCTTTCAAAACAGATGCTGTTGTTTTTTTGCTAAAGTCAATAAAACCTGTAATACCACACATGTTTGGTTCTGTTAGTTGTAGGTGATTTTTTTATTAAAATGCCATAGTATTCCTTTCCAAAAAGAAACCAAATGTGCTTTCTTACCTTTTACCAAAAAGGTGAAGGTGTTTTTTGGAATTGTGAAAAAAGTAAAATAACTCAAAAAAATAATATAGTTCTGCAATTTCATATTACGTTTCATAAAAAGAATCCTGTTCTTAGTATGATAAAAAGTTTTAAGCGGGCTCGATTTTCCTGTAGTCATTGATTCCTTATGATAAATTAATGCGGCAGGTTGATAATATATTTTGTAACCATTCCTTTTAATTTGTTCGCACCAGTCAAACTCCTCGTAATATAAAAAAAATTCATTGGGCAGGCTTCCTACTTCGTTTATTACTTTACGGGGTACCATCATGGCACCGCCATGGGCATAACTCGTAGGTTTCATCTGATCATACTGCCCCTTATCTTTTTCACCACAGCCTACCATGCCATTGCGTCCTGTAAAAATATTTACCGTGTTGTAGCCAGCATATTCAATAGTACCCTTATCATAAAAATATTGAAACTTTGGGCTAACAACACCTGCATCTGGATATTTTTCAAAAACTTTGAGTAGAGATTCTATTAAACCCGGAGTAAATTCAGTGTCGTTATTAACTATGAATATATAGTCCCCGGAAGCTGCTTTAATACCAATATTGTTGCCCCCTGCAAATCCTAAATTTTTTTCATTAACAATTACATACGCAGTAGGATAAATAAACTTAAATAGTGTTGTGGGATTTTCGGTGGAACAATTATCAACAACAATGAGTTCCAAATTACTGTATAAGCAATGGGTTTTAACCGATTGAAGAAAATCAATCGTAACATCTGTTGTATTCCAGTTTAAGGTAACAATGGAAACCTTTGGAAGAGGATTTTTTTCCATTTTTTGTTTTTTAAAGGGTCGGCATCAGATAGATAAAGTCGTATAGACCAATCAACTGACTATTGGTACAATTTCAGTAAATAAAATTTAAACGTTTGTTTTTTGGAATAAAGCCAAAGGGGTTTTAGCCAAAATAAACATGTCGTAGGTAAAGCTATGGTTTCTTGCGTATTTAATGTCTAAATTAACTCTCTCCTCTACAGACATTTTTTCATTGCTTCTTTTTTCAATCTGCCATAGACCAGTAATTCCTGCGGGAGCCATAAAGCGTTCTACAGATTCGTTGGTGGTAAGAGTAGCAGCTTCGTAAATGGGAAGGGGTCTGTTTCCAACCAGAGACATATCTCCAATTAATACATTTAGAAGTTGAGGTAATTCATCTAAACTCGTATTTCGCAAAAACTTTCCCACTTTGGTAATTCGTGGGTCATTGCAGATTTTCAAAAACCGAACACCACTTTTATCTTTATTGTACTGATTTAAATGTTCTACTTCTGTAATTTTTTTGTCTGCATCAACTTCCATTGTACGAAACTTAAAAAAAGTAAAAACCTGAAAGCCTCTTCCTGCCCGAGGTGCATTGTAAAATACAGAACCTTTTGACTCTAATTTTATTGCAATTGCTATTATGAGGAAAATGGGTGAAAACAAAATCAAAAGAAGGGTAGAGATAACAATATCAAAAACTCTTTTTATAAGTGCGTTTATTTTTTGGTTATCGTTTGAAAGAAAATGATTAACAGATGTACTTAAAATGGCTTTTTCACGCTGAGTTTTGAGATTACTCATGAATTTAACCTTATTGGCAAAATTAATATCCCAAGAATTGATGTTCGTAGCCTCATCTATAAGATCGTTACTTACAAAATCGTAAACTAAATCGTTATCAAGATGCCTATCATTATAAATTATAGGAATTCCTGAGAGAACGGGTGTGTGCTTTATTAAAAATGAAAAAGCTTCAAGTTTTGATTTGTTAATGGGTGTATCAATAAGTATCACATCAGGTATGCGAGCATTCGTTTCAGCGATTTTGAATATCTGGCTCATAGCATCATCAAAATTTTCTGTAAATATTCCGGTTCTAAAATACGTTGCAAAATATTGTACAGTTGCATGGCGGTCACCAATATAAAAAAAGGAATAAAAGCTTTTTTGGGGAGCGTTTTCAATTATAAAATCTGCATCCAACAAAAAATGCTGGTTATCAGCAGAAAGGATTAATGGTAGTGTGTTAGTGGGCATGAAATTTGTTTTTAGGGTTATTTGATAGTTTAGCTTTTTGGTATATTATTTGATGTTTAAGTATTTGATAAAGTCACAATTTTTTTTAATATCTCTGACGGACTGAAGGGTTTATAAAAAAAATATTTAATTCCTGTTGATTCAATCTGTTTGCTCATCAATTTGCTTTTGTTGCTTGTTAAAAGAATTATTGGTTTAAAATAAAATTTACTTGTTTTAACATGATGGATAAAATCCCAAACATCCCTCTGCGTATTATCAACATCTACTATAATTACTTTAATATTCAACCGTTTCTTTAACTGAGTTGCTGCTGCGTACACATCCTCAACAGTTATAACTTCAAATTCTTTTTCTATTACCGATTCCAATACAAACGTCATTGCTTTATCGGCATTAATACTTAACACAACTTTGTTCATATCAAATACATCAAACCATTTTGCTTGCTGGCAAACAAAGCATTGTTAATAATTCTTAAGGAATTGGAGTAGTACTTTGCCGGTTAGCCTGCAACTAAGCACTTTTAGATTTGTATAGGAAATTGAACACTTAAGTTCTGTTGGGGCAAACGCTTTAGTTATTCAGAGGTATTGGAGTATTTACGGATAATAAGAAATAAGAGTTATTACTTATGAAACGCTAAAGTAGAAAAAAAAATCTCAATTCAAAACAATATCAGCATTATTTTTTATAAATACCCACATTAGGGTATATCGCCCCTAAAATCAGTTGTCTTTTTGGATGTGCTGAAATCTGTAATAAGTGGGTAGTGATCAGAATAAGGTAATGCTTCCGTTTTAAATTGATTTATTTTAAAGTAACTATCAAGAAAAATATAATCTATTCTGAGTGTTGGAGATATATGCTTGAATGTTCTACCTAAACCAGTTCCTTTTTGCAAAAAAGCATCTTTCCTCCCTGATTTTAGGGTGAAATAAGCGTAAGAATTAGGAACATCACCTAAATCTGCACAAATAATTACAGGGTAAGGGCTTTTTTTAATTTCCTCGGCTGCCTGCTTTGCTTGTAAATTTCTTAATGAATAGCTATTCTTTATTTTTCTAAGAACAGTGGTTGAAAGTTTAATCTTACCCCCCTCTGTATAATCTTTATAATTGATTCCTGCAGACTCCATATCTGTTGTAAAAATTCTTACAATGGTGTCTTTTAACTGTATATCTGTATAAATTAAGCCTTCTGAATGAACACTCTTTATATTTTCAAACGCACCGGTTTTCAAAATGGGAAACCGTGAAAAAATGCAAAGCCCATATTGCAGTTTACCTTCAAACAGTTGTTCGTAAGGGTAAAAAAAATAAAAAAGGTAACCTCTTTTTTTAAGAGCAGGAATATTAGCTTCAAACAATTTCGGGTCGTTGCATTCAAAAAACTCTTGCAAACAAAGAACGTCGGCACCCGTTGACTCAATGTAATCAAGCATTAATGGCCGGTAGCCTGCCCCGCCTCTTTTTTGTTTATTGCGTTCGTCCCATCGGGATACATTCCAGGATAAAATACGTACTGATTCTTTAGGCTTCAATTCTTCAAATTTCGTTTGCAAACTTATTGGTAAAACAACGCTTACCTGTATTGAGCAAAGCATTAGTATAATGAAACAAAATAGTGCCCACATTGATTTTTTAAAAAGCCAAACGAAGCCAAGTAAAAAAAGTAAAATTATTAAGAACGGAAAGATTAGTCCTGTAAGAGAAACAAACCAAAATTTTTCACCGCCCAAATATTTAATGAACGTAACCGGCAAGCAACAAAGACCAGCTATAAGCGTAAGACCGGCTAAAAGAGGAGTTATTATTTTGGCTTTCATTTATTTGAAACTCAAAATAAAGAAAATCTTTATGTATTGATGTGTTTATTGCCTGTTTAAAAAATTAATTATTGCAGATGGGTTAAATTCAAATTGTTTCTATTATTTACTTTAGCGCAATATTAAATTTCTACCCTAAAGCGGGGGTTTTTTGAAAAAAGTATGAATTTATTTAGAAGTTATCAGGAAATATATTAGTTTGCACCCGATTTTGTTATTAAGCTAACTTTAGACTCCAGTAACTCCAGCCTGAAAACGCCAAATTTGATTCCATCCTCTTGAATTTCCGCAGTTAATTTTTTAACCAACCTTATTCACTTAGAATTCTTTATTCTTCTATCCTTATTTAAGCCACAAGACCAATAATCCTTTGGAGTTATAGATTATTAAATTTAAATCATTGTATCAAAAATGAAATCTGTTATGAAAGCAACCTTGGTAGCTATTTTACTAGTAGCACTCCTTTTTACAAACAATTCCTTTGGTCAAAGTATTTTGGATCCCACCGATCCTATTGTTGTTTATAACCCTGCTGCACCGCCGGCTTACCCTGCTGGTGGCACTATAAAAAAATGGGTTAAAACCAACCGCTTAAGTTGGAATACAAGTTCATATAAAGCCTACTTTTATAATGGCTTCCCTTTCAGGCTTAAATATCCAAAAACATATAACCCCACCGCAAACGACGGAAAGAAATATCCGATGATTGTATTCTTTCACGGCAGAGGTGAGGCGGGTACTATCTATGATAATGAGTACTCATTGCTCCATGGTGGTCAGCAGTTTAGAGATAAAGTGGATAATGGAACTTACGACGGATATATTTTGGTTATGCAAACAACCAATGGTTTTTGGGGTACTCCTCCTTATGATGCTATACGAGGCATCATGGACTACATGGCAATAAATAATAAACTTGATCTTTTTAGAACAGTTTCAAACGGTTTGTCTGCTGGTGGAGCAGGTGCCTGGGAAATGTTAATAGAAAACCCAACTTATATAGCTGGGGCATTACCAATGTCTGGAAGTTCTACTTTGTACAGAGAAAGTACAGTTGTTCAACCACTAAAATTTACACCAATATGGATTTTCCAAGGAGGTTTAGACCCTTCACCTACACCATATACAACTGAATCAGTAAGAGATGCATTTTTAAATGCGGGGGGAACTTTTAAATACACTCTTTATCCGAACTTGGGGCACGGTACTTGGAATACTGCATGGGCAGATCCCGATTTTTATCCCTTTGCATTGCGGGTAAATAAAGCAAACCCATGGCCATTATACGGAAGAACAGAATTTTGTCCCGGTGATGCCATTAATATTACACTTGGTCTTACTCCGGGTTTAAATCAATATGAATGGAGAAAAGATGGAGTATTGATTTCTGGAGCAACTTCTAACACAATTAATGTTACAGGTTCGGCGGTTGCAGGCAATGCAGCTTTAGGCTTGTATAGTGCAAGGGTAAGATTAGGAACTATTTGGTCTGATTGGTCTCCAATTCCTGTAAATGTTAAAATTAAAGATGCAACAATACCGCCAACTATCTCTGTAGTTGGGTTAAAGAGTAAGGTGATTCCTGCCTTAGATGGATCTGCATCAGTACCGCTTTCCGTTCCAACGGGATATTCAAGTTATTTATGGCAAAGAGAGGGAAATGCAGCTACGTTAAGTACTACAAATACCGTTGCAGCATCCACACCAGGTAATTACAAAGTACAAGTTGTTGAGCAATTTGGATGTTCCTCAGAGTTTTCTGCACCTTTTTCAGTAATAGATGCAAATGGCCCAAATAAACCTGATGCGCCAAGTAATTTATTAGCCTCGACTATTTCAAAAACCGCTATCAGATTAGATTGGGGTCAAAACCCCGCACCTGCTTTTAATGAAACTAATTTTGAAATTTATCAATCTGAACAGGCAGGCGGCCCTTACACCCTCGTAGCTATCACTACTGCTGATGTTACAAATCACACTGTAACCGGACTTAAAGCCAAAACGAAATATTATTATAAATTAAGATCTGTTAATAACAGCAGTGCCTCTTCTGCCACTGTAGAAGTAAATGCTTCTACTGATGCAGATATACAACCTCCTACGGCACCTGGAAATGTTATCATTACAGGTACTACACGCAGTTCCATTTCTATAAGTTGGGCTGCATCAACTGACGATGTGGGAGTTACACAATACAACATTTATGTAAACGGTGTTCTCTCTTATCTTACAACACAAACGCAGTTTGCGGTTAATAATTTACAATTCGGAAGTACTTATAACATTTATGTAAAGGCAAAAGATGCCTCTAATAACTTATCTGTACCAAGTAATCAGGTTACAGGGCAAGCTTTATTAACTGGCTTACCTTACAAATATTATACGTTTACAGGAACTTGGAATAACCTTCCAAATTTTGCAACAATTGTTCCTAGAAGTACAGGTGTTATGCCAAACGTAGCTTTAACGCCAAGAACACAAAACGATAATTTTGCATTCTTGTGGGAAGGTTCTATTACAATACCTGTAACAGGTACTTATTATTTCAGAACTAATTCTGATGATGGAAGCCGTTTATGGTTAGGTGCTTTAAATAGCTCGGTATCTCCTTACAGTTTTAGTGGCACTCCTACTGTAAACAACGATGGTTTACATGGAAGTCAAAATAGAACTTCGGTTGCATTAAGCTTAACTGCAGGTACTTACCCAATTGCAATTGCATTTTATGAACAGGGCGGTGGAGAAGCAATGACTGTAACATGGAATACCCCGCAGCAAGCAGCTAATACATTTGTAACAATTCCTAATAGTGCTTTTGCCGATCCGGCTCCGCCTCTTGGTGATGCCGCTCCTGTAAGCCCATCAAATCTTGTTGCCTCTTCTGTTTCATTTAAGCGTATTGATTTAAGCTGGACTGATAACAGCAACAATGAAACAGGATTTGAAATATTCAGATCACTTAATCAAGCATCCGGGTTTGTTACTGTAGGTACTACAGCAGCAAATGCCACTTCATTTATAGACTCTTCTCTTAATGCTTCTACTACTTACTATTATCAAATAAGGGCTATTAGTCAATACGGGGAGTCTTCTTTGGTGAGTAATTTTAATTTTCCAGAAGCAGTTTGGCAGTTGAATAATAATTACAATGATGCAAGTGGTAACGGAAGAACGCTCACACAAAGTAACAACCCCACATTTGATGCTGCAGATAAAAGAGAAGGGTCTCATGCAATAAGATTCAATGGCAGCAATCAAAGTGTTACAATGCCTACAACAGGATCTTTCTTGCAAACAGCATATAGCCAAAAAACCATTGCGTTTTGGATGAAGTCTAATAACAATACTGGTAATAGAATTATTGCTGATATAGGTGGTAATGATGATGGATTGGCTCTTAGACTTGATGGGAATCTTTTATATGCAGGTGTGGCAAGTAATAATGTAAGAAACAGTTTCAATGTTCCTTATTCAAGCACCGGGTGGAATCATATTGCACTTGTATATAGTGGAAATACTCTTCGCTTATATATAAACGGATCAGAGGTTGCTTCAAATACAAGTTTATCGTTTACTGCTCTAACAACAACAACAAACGGATCAAGAATAGGAACAGTTAACAGTTCGAATGCTTTCAATACAGGCTCAGGTTTCTTTAATGGTTGGATTGATAATTTTGGAATTTATCCAAGTGCATTGTCTCAAGCTAACATTGTTAATTTGATGAACAATACGCAACTAACCCAATCATTTGCTACAACAGGTGTGTTGCCTTCAGCTCCCTCAATTCCTGTAGATATTCTTGCTACTGGTATTTCAAGCTCAAAAGTAGATGTTACTTGGACCGATGTTGCAGATGAAACCTCTTACCAATTGTACAGATCAGTAAGTAATAATTCAAGTTACATTCTTTACAAAACTCTTTCTGCAAACACAATCACATTTACAGATTCATCATTGTTCTCAAATACAGCTTATTATTATAAATTAAAAGCAGTGAATGTTGGCGGAAGTTCAGCATTCAGTACAGAAGACAGTGCTAAAACAATTAACACTATTCCGGTATTGGCTGTCATTAGCAATCAATCAATGCGTTTTGCCACTACCTTGCAGGTAAATATTTCGTCTGCTGATGCTGATGGTGAAACCCTAACTATTATACCTTCTAACTTGCCTTCGTTCGCCGTGTTTACACCTACGGGTAATGGAACAGGTACTTTGAATTTTAATAACCCTGTTGAAGCTGAGCAAGGTACTTACGCAGATATTACTATTACAGTTGCTGATCAAAGTGGTGGAAGTAGTTTTGTTAGCTTTAACCTTGTAGTGAATGATAATCATGTGCCCGTTATTACCGGAGGTAATAATGTTACTGTTAATGAACAAGAAACTGCTCAGGTAAATATTAATGCTACAGACTTAAATGCTACGGATATTTTAACATGGAACTTTACAGGATTACCATCCTTTGCAAACCCTGTAATTAACGGAGGCAATGTTCAAATTAATCTTGCACCTGGGTATGCTGACAATGGAATTTATGCTGCAACAGCAATAGTACATGATGGCAATGGCGGACAAGCATCTGTTTTATTTACAGTAACCGTAAACAATACAGATCCTAACAAGCGCATATTCATCAACTTTACAGACGGCTCTCTTGTAAGCCCGGCACCATGGAATAATACAACAAAGAATCCTGCTTTTAATGATAATTACCCAGCACTTAAGGATCATACTGGCACTACTACTACTACTGGTATTTTGGTTACAAGTAACTGGCAAGGTATACCGGCAGGTACTAATACGGGTGTAAATACAGGGAATAATTCAGGTGTTTATCCGGATAATGTGATACGTTCATTTTGGTTTACCAACTCAGCAACGCAAACATTACAAACCTATGGATTAAACCCCGCAGGTAAATACAACTTTACTTTCTTTGGTAGTAGAGGTGGCGTAAATGATGATAGAACCGGATTGTATACTATTGGAGGTACAACTGTAAGTTTAAATGCTGCCAATAATTCTCAAAATACAGTATCAGTTACCAATCTTACTCCCAATCCGGATGGTACATTAACCCTAACATTAAATAAAGGGCCGCTTACATCGTTTGGATATTTAAATGCCATGGTAATTGAAAATATCTATGATGACGGTTCAGTTCCTGCAAAACCAAGAAGCCTAACCGGATTCTTTGGTAATGGAAAAACTGACTTGAATTGGATTGATGCAGCATACAATGAAAAATCATATGAAGTATACCGTTCACTTAGCAATGCTGCCGGCCCTTACACTCTGCTAAACTCAGGGGGTAATAATGCAGGGTTGCAGAATTATCAGGATGCAACAGTTTCTGGTAATAAAACATATTATTATTATGTAATTGCTAAGAATGATTATGGCAGTTCACCAACAAGTGATACAATATCAATTACAACACCTAACACAAGCCCTATTCTTGCATCTGTTGCTGATGTAAAAATGAAAACAGATCAAAATGTAAATGTGAATGTTTCAGCAACTGATGAAGTAGGAGATGTAATTACACTTCAAGTAACGGGATTGCCTTCTTTTGCAACATTTGTTGATAATGGCGACGGTACTGGTGTAATTAATATACAACCAGGTAATACAATAGGTACGTTTAGCGGTATTACAATTTTTGCTTCTGATAATTCCGGTGCTACTTCAAACAGGCAATTTAGTATTGCTGTTACAGATAAGAATATTACTTCTTACTACGTAAACTTTAATGGTGCATCAATTCCTGCAGCTTCTCCATGGAACTCTTTTAATAGAGAACCTTATCCGGCAGGGGCAGCAGTATTAAATAATTTGAATGATGAAGCAGGTGCGGCATCTTCAATTAATGTTACAATGGTTGATGCTTGGGCTGCATCTAATACACTTGGCGCAACTACAGGAAATAACACAGGTGTGTATCCCGATAATGTAATGCAGACTTTCTATTACACAGATGTAGCAACTGCAAGACGCATTAGTATTTCCGGTCTTTCTACTGCTTCGAATGTGAAGTATAATTTAATATTCTTTGCGAGTCGTGGCGGTGTAGCAGATAATAGAAACACCACTTATTCTTATGGTGGCCAATCAGTAACATTAAATGCTGCAAGTAATACAAGAAATACTGTACAACTAAGTGGTGTAGTTCCTAATGCTAGTGGTGTAATTGAATTTACCGCTCAAAAAGATGCAGGCTCTGCATTTGCATATATAAATGCATTGGTAATACAGTCATACATAGATAATGGAATACCTCTTGCTCCTGCAAACCTTACTGCCGCCGGTCTTAACACCACTATTCAACTTGGATGGAGTGATAGATCAAGTAATGAAGATGGATTTGAGATATACAGATCAGAAACAATGAATGGTACCTATGCATTGTTAACAACAACTGCAGCAAACGCATCAAATTATACAGATGCGGCTATTCAGCCGGGTATCTTGTATTATTATAAAGTACGTGCAAAAAAATCAGGTGCTCCAGATGTGTTTTCAACTTACACAAATATTGCTGCTGCATCTACCATTCTCTATACAATTGACTTAAACTTTAATGACGGATCTTCAAACCCTGCACAGGGCGGTAACTGGAATAATACGAACCAAATATTACAAATTGGTTCATCAGTAAATAACTTTATTAATAGGCAAGGTCAGTACACAGGTATGAACCTTACATTATTAAGTGAGTTTACCGGATACAATATTTATGGAAAAACTACCGGTAATAACAGCGGTATTTATCCTGACAATGTTATGGCTGGTTTCTTCTACGTAAACTTTGGCGATACAGCAAGGTGGAAAATAGATGGCTTAAACCTTACTGGTACTTACAACTTTAAGTTCTTTGGTAGCAGGTTGTCGCCAACAGGAGGCCCTGTAACAACATCCTACAAAATAGGTAACCAAGTTGTAACGCTTGATGCTACTGATAATACATCACGCATTGCTCAAATAAGTGGTGTAACACCAGACAGCACAGGTACTGTTTACATTACATTGTTTACTACAGAAGGTCGTGGCTATATTAATGCGATGACTATTGATGGTGCACTTGGAACTGGCGGCGACCCGAATAATGAGCAAGGTGGCTCAGGTCAGGCAAGAATATCAAATGTAGCACCTCAAACTGATCAGGTTGATAATACAGTTGCACCTCGAATTATGGGTAATGAGTCTATAACAGTGGCTGAAGCAAAACTGGGGGCTTATCCTAATCCGTTTACCGATGAAATTACATTACGGTTTGAAATGCCAATTAATAGGGAAAGAGTGGTTGTGTATCTTACAGACTTAAGTGGCCGAGTTATATATTCAAGAGAGTTCCGTAATGTTCCTAAAGGTGTAAGCCAGTTGAAACTTGGAATCAGTGGAAATAATTTCTCCTCTGGTGTGTATATTTTACATTCTAATATTGAAGGAACTAAGACTACAATAAAAGTTATTAAGAAGTAGTTTTCACATTTAGAATTTAATGAACAATTTATAAGGCTGTCTTACCAAAGACAGCCTTATTTACTATTTTTATTTGCCAAAACCGAGGTAAATAGTTTCATTATAAATAATGTTTGTACTTATGATTACTTCTCAAAAAAGAACTGTACCCGTTCAAAACCAAAGCAAGGCTTTTATTACCTACATACATTCTTTTAGAGGTATTGCTATCCTTTTTGTGGTAGCATGTCATCTACTTTTAAATTGGTCTCCAAATTCTAAAGTTTATAAAATATTAGAATTGTTGTTTGGAAATGGTACAGTGCTCTTTGTTTTTATTGCTGGGTATCTTTTTCAGCACCTTACAAAAAAATTAAACTATACAGATTATTTGAAAAAAAAGTTTCTTAATGTAATACTCCCCTATTTTATTATCTCTGCACCTATTATAGCCTATAGAATTTTTACTGGCGATATTCCCGGTTATATAACAAACAAACACGCTGATTTTTTTGAGTGGCATCAATGGCAACAGGTGGCCTATTATATCTTTTATGGCGCTCATATGCAGCCTCTCTGGTTTATTCCGATGATTAGTATTTTTTATCTTTTTGCCCCTTTGTTCTTTTTTATTGATCAAAGACCGATATGGTATTATCTGTTGATTCCATTAACCATCATATCTATTTTTATAGAGCGTGAACCATTTAGTGACATATTGAAAATGTTTGTGCATTTTATTTCTGTATATACATTCGGAATGTTTATGAGCAGGTACAAAGAGCAGTTCTTAGATTTTGCAAAGAAAAAAATCAGTATTATTAATTTGTTACTATGTGTAGTTCTTTTGTGTAACTACTTTCTGGCAGAGCCATACCATAATGCCGCTAACTATATACAGAAAATGCTTTTTTGCCCATTTTTTATTTATTGGCTCTGGAAGTTTGATAAGTATATTCCCCGTATTATTTCATCATTGGCAGAAATAAGCTTTGGAGTATTTTTTTTGCACTACTATTTTATCCTGATTATAAAAGCTGTATATGAAAAATTTATTGGGGTGGGGATACCAGGTAATTTTTTGTATTGGGGTATTGATTACCTGCTCGTATTAGTATGTACTTTTATTTTAATTAAGCTGGTAAAATTTATTTTCCCCAAATATTCCCGTTATTTAATTGGTTGCTGATTTTTTAATCTTCTTTAATCAAATGTTCAAGCGCATCAAATAACGCAGAATTATGATCAATATCCATTTTGCGGGCAAAAAGTTTTTCACTTGCTTTTAATTTATCAAAATCATTAATATCAAGAACTCGGGGATGACCGTTTTCTTGGCCTTCCCAATCAACATACACGAGATTTTCTGCCATTCGTTCTTTAAAGTGTGAGTTATAGAGTATAGTGGCAAAAATAAATTCATCTGCTCCCCAGCAATATTTAAAATATTGGGTGTAAGAAGGATTTTGTTTAAAAAAACTCAGCATATATACCGCAGCAGCATTTGTTACTGTAAACCAGTTGGCACGACCAACAATTTTAAAATCAAACGGAAATTTTCTTGCGGGAAGAATTTTATTGGCAAGGAATTGAAGTTTGAATTTGCCCGGTATTCGCCAGTTAATAAAATGATAATCTCTTACACGGGTTGCAGCATCTTTCCATTCTTCATCAATAGAATAGCAGGTCATAAATTCTGTATTCCCTCGCTGTAATAAATATTGATAAATATACACTGGTGATTTAATGGGGAAATCCTGTGCAGAGATTACATTTATGTAATCATACCCTTTGCCTATTATTTCTTCAAAACCATTAATCGTAGCCTGAATAGTGCCATAACCTGCCCAGTAAATTTTTGCACGATTAACCACAAAGAAAGTATCATTACGTTTTCGAAGGTATTCAAATGATTTTTGATCCGTTTTTTTGTCAACATGAATGTAAAAGGTAAAGGCCGGATGTTGTAGTGCCTTAATTAATCGCTCTAATTGTACAGGGTTTTTATGTGCCAATATCAAATGTGCAATTTTCATGAGATTCCTTAGCTATTAGCTTATTTAAGTTAAAATAGTTATTATTTAAAAATAATTTTCAAAGGTAATAAGTTATAGATTTTTTTTCTGGTAAGAAAATATTTGTATTATGGGTTTATAAGGTAGAAGAATTTGTGTATGCGAAAGGAGATACCGCATTGTTTGGATTTGGTACATTATTTTTTAATAAAAAATTTATTTTTCATCCAATTATAAGCGGATCTATAGTATTCTTTGCAATAGATGGGAATATTGGAAATGGTAAAGCCTATTTCCTTTTGCATAATAAAATACCAAATACAACTTGTAACAGAAGAAGTGATAAGCGAGCCAATAGCTGCGCCATAAAAGCCAATATAATTTAAACCAATAAATGTAATCCCCAAACTAAAAATTAATGAGCCGCTACTTACAATAAAGCAAAGTTTTGTTTTTCCTATAGAATAAAGAGTTGTTGCCGCTTGGTGCTGCAGCACACCCAAGATGCTTATGATCATATATGCCTGTAATATGGGCGCCGCAGATATATATTTTGCTCCTGCAATAATATTGATAAATAGTTTTGGAAAAAGGACCACAAAAAGGGCAACAGGTATAACAATTGATAATAACGCCGATACCATTTTTTCATACAGATATTTTACTTTATGAATTCCTTCTGCAGATGAAGCCTGTGACATTTTTGGAAAGATGATTTCTGCTGCTGCATAGGTTGGTATATCAATAAAGCCGTTAATCCTTTTAGCCGCATTATAGTATGCAACCGAGCCGGGTATAATTGCCGCTGTCATAAATTGATCCAAATTGGTGAAAAGATTTGAGATTACTCCCGTTCCAAAAATGTAGCCGCCATAATTATTTATTTTTTTGACCCATAACCAGGACGGATGAAATTTTAAAGACAAATACTTTCTGCTAAAGACAAATAGTATTACTGTGCCAATAAGAATGCTAATTGATTGATATATAGCCAACAAATAAATTTCAATTGGTTTTTTTAAAAGAAAATGCAATAGCAGCGGTATAAAAAAACTAATCTGTCTTGTAATGTTTCCTGCAAACGGACCTTTAAAATCAAAATGAGATTGTTGTACTGCTTCTAAGTGAGCGAAAAATATCATACCCAATAATCCGGGAATAAACCAACTTAATATAATATAGAGGTCTTTGCCGGTATTAAACAGTGCGGCAGTCTGTTTGCCTAAAAGTAATATTAGAGCAATAAAGGTTATAGTAATAACGAAATTAATTATGAATGAAGAAGAAGCAATTGCTATTTTTTCTTTTCCTTCTTTATCTGCACTTACGTACTTAATATGTGCATTTTTGAGGAGTGCACCTTTAGTATTTTCTAAAAGTGTAATGATTGTAAGAAATAATGCCCACGTAGCCATTTGCGGTATACTTAAACTCCTGATTAATATCAGAAAACTCGCCAAACCAAAAAGTGTAAGGGAAAAACGTTGTAGCAAAGAATAAAAGGCAGATCGAAACCAGTATGACGAAAAACTCTTCTTCAATTGTAAAATGGTTTTTTCAATAAATCCAAGGAGCAACAGATTTTCAAAATGTAAGTTAAGGGATTCAAAACAAAAGCAGTAATCTAGTAAGTTTTATAAAATCAATGAATTTTAACTGAATGTGTTGAGATATAAAATTAAGAACGATCACTTGTTTGTTTGAATTAATTTATTAGAAAATATTTTTTTTCTAACAGGCTATCCACATATTCACATTTAAACTAGTAACAACAAAGGCCTGAAAGGCTTATTAAATGGGTTTACTTAAGCATTGCTGAATTGGGTTTTTTATTGCCCGGATAATTCATTTTTAAGTAGAAACACCTTTCCTTCTCAGTATTTACTAACCCTAAAATAGAGGATTAGTGCCTTTTGATACTACTATGGATACATTAATTTTGAATTGTCAATGGTAATTAAAAAAACAAATATTTTTTATTAAAAAATTGTTTGAATTTAATAAGAATTTGAATTTGTAAGTTTAAAAGACTTGGCATAAATATTGGTAAAGGAAGTCGGGTTAAATTATTTTTTAATATTATAACTTGGCTTTTGTTTTCAATGTAATTTTCCAGTCCGGCAAATTTCATTACCAACAGTTTAATGTTTCATGTTTTTTAATTACACATTTACCAGTAAGTTGATTTTGAAAATCCAAATCCTACTATGAAACCAATTTTCCTCTCAGCATTTTTTCTATTACAATTCTTTCACACAAATGCCCAAACAATAATGGGGCGTCAAAGAGTTGATCAGTTTCCAAGAAGCAGTACCGGTATATTAACCTACGGTTTAACTTGGGTGCCTCTTACTTATCAAAGTACAACAAAGCGTTACCCATTAATTATTGCTTTGCATGGCGTTGGTGAAATTGGAACCACCGAGGCGAACCTTTCAAAATTGTATACAGCTTCCCCCAGAGCAATTAGTGGTAGAATTGCCGATGGTTGGAACGCTGTTGCAGTAAACCCTTTAACTGGGCTAACAGATAGTTTTATTGTTGTTTCCCCTCAAGCTCCAGCTTGGAGTTACGGTTACAATGAGTTGAAATATATACTCCCCTCCATTTTGTCTAAATATAGGGTTGATACCAGTAGAATTTATCTCACCGGTATTTCTGCAGGAGGGGGAGGGGTGTTTACTTCCTTTGGCAGTAGAGATAGTATTTTTATGAAAAAATTTGCAGCCATGGCCACAGCTAATGGTGCGGGTGTAAGTGGAGTAAACGGATATACCAGTTTACAGGTGGAAGCTGGTTTGCGTTTTGGATCAACTTACGGTGTGCGTTTGTGGACAATAGCAAGCGAACTGGATCAATTTCTTACTACAAATCTCAGGTATCACGACAGTAGTAATATGCTTAACCCCAAACCAGCAAATAAATTTACAGTTGTAACTGGCATTGGTCACTCAATATGGGGCAAGGCATATGATCCTGCATTTAGACCCACAATAAATTACTACGGTAAAACCGGTACTTGTAACAATGGCTGTGCATTCGGAGGTGTACCTGTTGCTCCAAATAACAATGGTTCATCAGTTATGGGTACGGGAATTACTCAAGACAGTTTAAACTTGTATGAGTGGTTTTTATTGTCTCAAAGAAATTTTGCTCCTGTAACCACACCATCTGCTACTGCAGGTGATGACCAGGTAATTGCACTTCCTTTAACAACGGTAACACTTAACGGAAGCGGTACTCCCGGGCAGGGAAATACAATCAATTCTTTTTTGTGGACGAAAATTTCTGGCCCTTTATCATTCACAATTACCAATGCTAACAACCCTTCTACAACCCTAACAGATCTTGCACCTGGGGTATATATTTTTAGATTATCAGTTACAAACAATCAAAATATTACTGCATCGGATGATATAAGGATAACAGTAAATGCCCCTTTTTATGCATCGCCTACTATTCTCTCAATTTCAGCGAATCAAACAATAAACCTACCTGCAAACAGTGCAAATATTTCTTCATCTTATAATTTAAATGGAGCCGCTTTGCAATCTATTGTTTGGGCTAAGCTTAAGGTGCCCGGTCAAAGTAAAAAGAAAATAGGAGTTATTGGATCTTCTACAAGTCAAGGAGGAGGCTCAAGTTCTGGTGATAGCAGTTATGTAGGTCGGCTCAAGAAATTTTTAAATGATAATGGCCTTGCAGATTCTGTAATCAATTTTGGCACAAGCGGCTACAGTGTATTCAGAGCCATGCCAAGCAGCTATATTCCTACTGGCGTTCAGGAAACACCCGATGTAACCAAAAATATTACGGCTATCCTCAATAGGAATGTAGATGTTGTTATTGTCAATTTCCCTACCAATGGGTTTGATATTCTTACAATGGACGAAGCAATGTTTGCTTTTCAAACTATTTATGATAGTTGTGTGGCAAAAGGTGTAGAATGTTTTATTACCACTACACAGCCACGTGAAGATTTTAGTGCACTCCGCAAACAGTTTTTAGTAGATTTAAAAGATAATATTATTAACCGTTTCGGAACGCATGCCATTAATTTTTACGATCCTATAACTGTTCCGGGAACCACAGTTACAATGCCCGAATATGCTTCGGGTGATAACATTCATGTAAATAATGGGGGGCATAAGCAACTTTTTAATAAAGTGGTTGCTTCAAATATTCTTCAAAAATTTGTTACTTCGCCTATAATAATTGCAAACCCATCCAGTCAGAATACTGCAATAAATAATTTAGATCAGGGTACACATATTTTTCAGGTTACAATTACCGATGGTCATCAACAATCAATTAGTGCAAGTACAAGTGTAAACGTTATTGGTGGTAGCTCCAACCAAGCACCTACAGCCAATGCGGGAGTGAATCAAAGCATCACCTTACCTGTTAATAATGTAACCCTTACAGGAAGCGGCATTGATGCAGACGGAACGATCAGCAGTTATGGATGGGTGAAGCTAAGCGGCCCCGTACAGGGAACCCTGGCTACAGCCAACCAGGCACAAAGCAGTGTAACAGGAATGGTTCAGGGGGTGTATCAGTTTGTATTAACAGTAACCGATAACAATGGAGCTAGCGACAAAGATACCGTACAGGTAACAGTCGTTCAACAACAACAAAATGGACAATGTGCGGGCAGAAGTTTTATGCCACAACCCGCAGCAGACAGTGGTTATTACAACTATGCAGCTTTGTTGCCCGGAGATACATTATTTATTGATGGATCAAGAGCCTGGAGTTATATCTATTTAGAAGGAAAAAATGGTACTCCACAATGCCCTATTGTAATAATGAATAAAAATGGACAAGCGAGATTAAGGGGTAACTCTGCTCAATTTAAATTAAGAAACTGTACAAATATTAAAGTAATTGGCTCTGGTGTTGCAGGAATACAATATGGATTTCACATACAGCCTTACCCAACAAATATTTTGGTGAATGGTGCTTATGCTGTCTCCATTGAAGGCCGCTCAAAAAATATTGAGATTAGCAACATGTCCATCAGCCATGCCGGAATTGGTATGAATATTAAGGAAGACGGTGGTTGCGACCCTGCTTATAATTATCCAAACTGGGTAATTGATTCCATTTCAGTGCATCATAATAAAATTGTGAAAACTTGGAATCAGGGAATGTACATTGGTAATACATCTCCTGATAACGGACCCACAAGCTATAGCCCAAGACCAGTTGTGTGCAATGGAACAACAATTTATCCAAGACCTGTAAGAATGGGTAATATAAAAGTATATGAGAATATTATAGACAGTACCGGCCGTGCAGGAATTCAACTTTCATCTGCAAGTACGGGTCTAAGTGAAATTTATAACAATACAATTACACATAGTGGAATAGGTGGCGATGAAGCACAAGGTGCAGGCATAAATTTGGGTGCTTACAGTAATGTATCTGTATATAATAATACAATTAGAAATACACTCACATTTGGTATTAGTTCGTTTGGTGCCAGCAGCACCAATAAAGTCTTGAAAATTGAAAACAATAGTATTGATAGTAGCGGTTACATGCGTCACTATTATTTATGGCAATCCGGCTTATATCAAATTAATTTAACTACCCGAACTGTATATAACAATACAATTCCATGGGTTTACTCCATTGGCCTTTATACCAAACCAACTGAAAACCCAATTGATAGTACAAGATTCAGAATTTCAGGCAATGCACTTGGCTATAGAAAGAACTTAGGAGGTGGAATTGTTTTAAGTGATAACCAAAATACATTTCATAAAAGCGGGAATTACGTTTGCAATAACACGGTAACAGCAGGCGGTTCTACAAATGTTGTAATTGAAGCACCTCAATTTCCTGTCTTTTATTCTTCCAGTTGTGCTGTGCCACCCAACCAAGCACCTATAGCCAATGCGGGATTGAATCAAAGCATCACCTTACCGGTTAATAATGTAACCCTGACAGGAAGCGGCATTGATGCAGACGGAACGATCAGCAGTTATGGATGGGTGAAGCTAAGCGGCCCATCACAGGGAACCCTGGCTACAGCCAACCAGGCACAAAGCAGTGTAACAGGAATGGTTCAGGGGGTGTATCAGTTTGTATTAACAGTAACCGATAACAATGGAGCTAGCGGCAAAGATACCGTACAGGTAACCGTGAATGCAGCAGCCAACCTTGTCAATCAGGCCCCAGTGTCTATAGCAGGGAGTAATCAAAAAATTAAGCTTCCTGAAAATAGTATTCTTTTAAATGGTAACGGAACAGATGTAGACGGGCTAATTGTTTCATATGAATGGAAAAAAGTTTCAGGACCATCTCAGTTTTCTTTAGTATCCCCAAGACAGTTTCAAACAAGCGTAACCAATCTGACGAAAGGAATCTATTATTTTGAGTTATCTGTAACTGATGAAAAGGGTGCTACCGGAAAAGATACCGTTGAAATTATAGTGGAAGAAAAAGAATTGCCACAGGATTCAAAAGCTAAGTTGTATCCTAACCCTGCTACAACTTTCACTATTCTTGAAATTGAATCTAACACCAAAGCAAGTAAAATGTTTATAAACATTTATAATACAGCAGGCAAATCTGTTATACGGCCTATTGAATTACTACGTAATGATTATATAACAACAGTGCGCATTGATGTATCAACATTGCAGCCGGGGGTATATTTTATTCATGTAAAAGTTGATATTAATAATAGTAAAATTTTGAAATTAATAAAGCAATAGCAGTAGAAGCATACTAAATTGTTAAGCCCTTTAAACAAACTGGTTTAAGGGGCTTATTTCATTATAAAACTTTTTGAGGGATGGTCTTATCAAACATTTTATATAATATAATAGAACCAAGTATGATCATAAAAGGTTCTGCTGTATACGTATACCTTGGCAGGGCAAGCAGTAAAGTGTGTACCACCGTTACTATAATAAAAGGAACGATCAATATAGCAGCAAAAAAATTTCGTCTTACTTTCCACCATCCCAAGAACCCGAATGTGAGCAGAAAAAAATTTGTTGCGCCAATGAAAAGGCGGGCTTCCAGTTTACGATTACCTTGTGATGAAGAAGGGAACAAACCCCACAGCTCCCAAAAATTTGCAGCCCTGTTTTTGAGATATTGAATTGGATTTTCTTTCATATACTCAATATACATTTCCATCGCCTGTCCACTAGTTTTTATTTCGGGATGTTTTGTATGATACATCCAGTCAACATACGACCCGGAAGAAGTAATAGAATAAAGTAAGTTTACTTTCCCGTGCCCTGATAAGGAAAAAATGCCTGTTTTCTGATAACAATAAAATCCAATTAATAGTACGGGTATGAGCAAGCCTCCAATCAAACCAAAACGAATTTTTCTAAAGCAAACAAACTCTATGAACATTACAAACGGCAACACTAAGAGCAATTCTGTTCTTACTACAGTAGCAATACCAATAAAGATACCGGCCCACCAATTTTGTTTACGGAGATAAAAGAAAAAAAAACCTAATAGAAGAAATGTAGAAGGTGCTTCAGAAAGTACCCAGCGTACATAATTAATTTGTGTAGGAAAAACGGCCAGCAGGGCTGCTGCAATTAAAGCAGTAATTGTATTGCCTGTAACACTTTTGGTAATATCAAATGAAAAATAAACAGATACTACAGAAAGTAGAATATTTAGCCACAAAAGCATTGAAATAAAATACTTGCCCGTAATAATTTTTGTATAAGCAATTATCAATGGGTATCCGTTTGGAAAATAATTTTTATACCCACCTTGCAGAAGTATATCAGCTTGCTGAATATAATCAACTGTATCTCTTTGAATATGGAGTTTGGCTACAAAAAAACAAAAGATAACCCTTACAGCAAAAGCAATGATGATTATTGAAATCAAAAAAAGCTTATGCTTTTGCAAGAGTTTTTCTTTCTTATTATATAAGAACGATTCCGTAAAATACATGGGTTTAAATACAAGGCTCATATTCAAAAATATAATATTCAGTTATAATTCGGTATACTTTTACTATTTGAATGTATCAAAGCAGCCATAATTGTAACAGGTACAAATAATTAAATATCAGTACAACGATATTTAATCATTTACTTCTTTCTTATAAAAGAATAGAGTTTGGTAACTTATTATTAAGAAATTATTTATATTTTTCCGGATGCAGTGGGCAAAATATGTATTCTGGATTAGTTTTAGTGTTATTTTTTATAACTATGTCGGTTATGCTATCATTACATTGGTCTTCAATAAGCTCAAAAAAAAATCTAATCAACCGCATCAAGAAGAGTATTACCCTTCCGTTTCGTTTATTGTAGCCGCCTATAATGAAGAAGAGTGTATTGAAAAGAAGATCCAAAACTGTTTTTCACTTATCTATCCTTCAACTCTTCTTGAATTTATTTTTATTACCGATGGCTCAACAGACAAAACACCTCTACTTGTTGCAAAGTATCCTCAAATAAATCTTTTGCATGAAGCAAATCGTAGCGGTAAGTCAGCAGCCATAAACAGAGCTGTAGAATATGCTAAAAATGATATATTGATTTTTAACGATGCAAATACTTTTTTAAATAGCGATGCAATTCTGAAACTAACCCGGCATTATAAGGATGATAAAATAGGCGGTGTATCTGGTGAAAAAAAAGTATTACAGCTTAAGGAAAACCAACATCAAACAACCAATAACGAAGGACTTTATTGGAAATATGAATCTTTTTTAAAACAAATTGATTCTGATTTTTACTCTGTAGTAGGAGCTGCAGGCGAACTTTTTTCTGTACGAAAAAAATTATATGAACCGGTGCAACCCAATGTTATTCTTGATGATTTTGTAATTAGTATGCAGGTGGCACAGAAGGGATATCGGATTTTATATGAAAAAAACGCATGTGCTTCAGAGTTGCCTTCAGCATCAATCACGGATGAACAAAAAAGAAAAGTAAGGATAGCCGCTGGGGGCTTTCAGGCAATTGTAATGTTAAAGAGCATGTTTCGTTTTTGGAAACATCCCCGGTTGTTTTTTTTGTACTTCTCACATCGTGTATTGCGATGGGCCGCCAGCCCTTTTTGTTTGATACTTGTTTTTTTTAGCAATCTTGTTCTAAGTTTTATTGCTATAAGCTGGGCTTGGGATGTACTTTTTATTATTCAACTTCTGTTTTACTTCATTGCGTTATTCGCAAGCCTTTTTTTACCAAAACGAATTGGCTTTAAGCCTGCAAAATTTATTTATTATTTTGTTTTTATGAACGTTTCTGTTTTAATGGGGTTTATACGTTTTTTAAGGGGTAGCCAATCTGCAGTATGGGATAAAGTGAAAAGAGTAAATGCTTCCTGATAGTGAAAGGGCTGTGCCGATTACTTCGAAAATCATAAAATACTACATTCCCGCTAAAAACTTTCATAACTTGCGCATGTTTTATTAATTTTACCCAATAAGAGTTCTTACGGATTCTTAGCAACCTAAACAACCTGTTCACAATCCGTATAGTATTCCTTTATAGTTACAAAGCCTTTAAAATCCTGATTTTTTAACGATAGAAACAAAAACGATGGACATTATTTATTTGTTCAGAACTCTTTTGAAACAGAAATGGGTAATTATGCTTGCAACAATACTTGCTGCAACGGTTGCCTGGTTTCTTACACAAAATAATATAAAAAAATACCGCTCTGCATCACAGGTATCTACCGGTTTTACCGTAAGCGATAGAATTGCTATTGGTAATGACAATTTTGATTTGTTTGAAGCAGAAACAAAATTCAATAATGCGGTGGTTACTATTACATCGCCCTCTGTAATCAACCTACTCGCTTATCAACTTGTTTTGCATGACCTTGAATCAAAAACTCCATTTAAAACCCTCACGGAACAAAATAAAAAAACAGACGTTTACAAATCAGTTAATAAGGAGGAAGCAAAACAAATTTTTAAACAACGGCTTGAGAATATGAGTCTTCTTACTTCTTATAAACCTGAGGAGCGTAAGATGCTGGAATTTATTGCACTGTATGGTTATGATTACAGGTCTATCATGAAGCAATTGAGTGTTTACAGGCTTCAACGAACAGATTATATACAAATTGATTTTGTTTCGGAAAACCCTGAACTATCTGCTTTAGTTGTAAATAGTTTGTATGAACAATTTATCCGCTATTATAAAAAAATACGAAGTACAACTTCTCAAGAGTCGCTTGACACACTAAAAAACATCATGCATAAACGAAAGGAGGAACTGGATTTCAAAAATGCCATGGTACGTGGAGCAGGAATTGCAGGAGTTACTATGGAAAGTACAAGCACTTATGATTTGATATCTAATTTTGAAAGATCGCTTGCTTCTGAGCAAAGTAACTTAACCACTCTTCAGGCGTCATTGCGTAAAGTAGAAGCAAGGTTGTCAAATCAAGGTACTCAGACTACACCTGTTACTAATAAAACAGGTACAAATGATGAACTGATTATTCTCAGGAATGCCATGAACGAAGCTTATGCAAATTATGTAGCCACCGGTTCTAATGACCAAAGTCTTTTGGCAAAATACAATCGTATAAAAAAAGAATATCAATCAAAAGTTGCAGAAGCACAAACCGGCATACCAAAAGAAACTGAAAAACTTCCGGAAAGCAGAATAGAGCTTTTGGCAAAGAAAAACGATCTTGAAATTGATATTCAAACCAGTGTAAGAAATATCAGTTCTTTACAGGGCAAAATTGGAGCTTTACGAGGGGCAGCTAATTCCAATGCTGCAAGAGGAGCTTCAGCAGAAAGTTTGATGAAAGAAGCAGAACAAGCAAATATGGAATATTTAAGTGCGAAGCAGAAGTATAATGATGCGCTTGAAACAAGTTCTTCCTCTGCCAATAATTTTCGGCAGGTACTATTGGGGCAGCCTGCAATTACACCCGAAGCTTCAAAAAGAATGTTGATTGTAGCAATGGCAGGTGGTGCTGCATTTGTTTCCTCTGTATTACTTATTTTTCTACTGGCTTATCTTGACTCATCTCTTAAAACCCCCAACATTTTTACAAAGTCAGTAAACCTGAGATTAATCAATATGGTTAATTTTATGAATCTTAAAAAAAGATCTATTGGCGATATTGTTTCTAAAAAAGGAGATGTGAGTACCCGTGATAAAAAGCAACACAACATTTTTCGTGAATCTTTACGAAAACTGAGATACGAAATTGAAAACAGTGGTAAAAAAACATTTTTATTTGCAAGTACAAAAAAAGGCCAGGGTAAAACAACACTTATAACAGGGTTATCTTACAGTTTTGCCATGAGCAATAAAAAAGTATTAATTATTGATACTAATTTTTGCAATAATGATCTTACCGTTGATCTGGGTGCGGTGCCATCAATACAACAATTAAGTTACGACACCACACGCCCTCTTATAGAACAGGTAATAGAAAAAGCACATAAAATTGATGAACAAGGAAACATTTTAATTATTGGTTGTGAGGCAGGCGATTTTACTCCTTCTGAAGTATTGCCAAAAGATAATATATTGGTTCACCTTACTGAACTTACAGCGGAATTTGATTATATTTTTCTCGAAGGCCCGCCGTTGAATGATTTCTCAGATTCCAAAGAACTATCTCAATATGTAGAAGGGGTTATTGGGGTGTTTTCGGCTACAAACAGTATTAAGCAAATGGATAAGGAAGCCATTTCTTTTTTCAAAAATCTCAATGGGAAGTATACGGGTTCTATTCTTAATATGGTTGATTTAAGAAATGTAGATGCTGCCTGATTTTTAAACAAATCATTTATCAAATGTATCAAGACGAAGAAACACATGAGGAAGTACCTGTAAAATCAGTTCATGAAAAACTGGTTATAGGGTTTGCAGCGTTTGTTTTACTTGCTGTATTTTTAAAAATTTTGATTTTTTAATTTTACATGAAAGCAAATGATGTAATAGCGGGTCAGTTAAAAACTTCAATTCGTAGCGCAGGGAATAAGAGGTTGAAGTTTTCCTATAACCAGCTTTATAAATGGCTTGCAATTCTGTTACCCTTCGTGTTTGCTTTGTTTCTCGGATTATTAATGGCCGAAAAAACAATACTTGGGCTAGGTTTTATTGGATTACTTGTTGGTTTTGCTGTCTTACTTATTTGTGTACTTAATGCAGAGGCAGGTTTATATATAATACTTGCCTACTCTTTTCTAATTAGTTTTTTTAACCGCCTTTTTTTTGAAGATGCTATTACAGTAGGTGTATTTGCAGATATTTTAATTGGTACTACTTTTTTTGGTTTTGTTATAAGAAAAAAAAACTTAAAAAAAGAGGGCAAAGAATTTATAGCAACAAAAGTAGGGGCTATTCTATTAATTGTCTATTTGTATACACTGTTTGAAATCTTTAATCCTGCCGGGCCATCAATAAAAGCGGCAATACCTGTTATTCGTAAAATTGCAAGCGTTTTTCTTATTTTATTTATAGCCTTCAGCCTTTTTAAATCTGAAAAAAAAATTCAGCGGTTTATAAACGTATTGTTCTTCTTTTGTGTTTTGAGTGCTGTTTATGCATGTGTACAGGAGTGGCATGGTTTTTTTGAATTTGAAATGGATTGGCTGCGAGCTGATCCCAGAAGATTTAGAATGACGTTTATAAACGGCGGAGCCAGGCGTATGTCATTCTTTATTGATGCTGTAGCTCTTTCCATTATAATGTCAGTAGGCAGCGTTTTTTTTACCGGCATTGCAGTAAGAGAAACCAATATGCGTAAGCGATTACTAATTATAGCAGGAGTAGTTTTAATGATTATAGCTATGGGTTACTCTTTAATACGAACTTCTAATGTAATGATCGTAGCCGGCATCTCTATGCTAATGTTTATTACAATGGATAAAAAACTTACCCGCATTTTAGCCGGCATTGGACTAGCAGGATTTCTTTTTATATTATATGGCCCCTTTTGGTTTAATAACCAGATCGCCCAATTTAGGCAAACTTTTAAGGGAGGAACTAAAGACCCCTCATACCTTGTAAGGGAAATGAATAGAAAATCTATTCAACCCTATATGTATAGTCATCCGTTTGGTGGTGGGTTAAGTACAACCGGTGAAGAGGGGTTAATGTATCATCCCGGTCATAGGCTTGCAGGTTTTCCTCCTGATAGCGGGTATTTAAAAAAGGCACTTGAATTAGGTTGGATAGGGTTTGCGTTAATTCTTTTTTTATATTTCAGGGTTTTAAAAAAAGGAGTTGAAGGTTATTTTTCTAATACATCGGCTAAAAATAAAATGCTTTTTGCTGCCTGTACCGCAGCGTTATTTACTTTTTACGTAGGCGATTTTTCGCAGGTTGCAATGGGTCAGATTACAGATGTTGTTGTATATTACCCCCTAATTGCAATCATATTAAGGTTGCCTACTGGTAACCTGCCATCACAAAATCAATCTATAACTGTATGAAGAAATCAGATTTGTGTTCTGTTGTAATTAAAAATTACATTGTAGTATTTATTGTACTTGCTTTTCCGGTAGCAATACGGGCTCAAACTACAGCAACACTTCCCCTAACAATGGCGGATACAACAAACATACAGTTAGTAGACTCAATAGAAGAGAAGCTGGTAGATCTTGCGTTGAAAGGGCCATCATTGGGTAGTGCACAAAGCCAAAGTAAAATTAATGAGTATCAATTGCGTGCTACAAAAAATACCTGGATTAATCTCTTTACCATTAATGCAAATTATAATAACCAAACAATTGCTCAGGCAAATCAAACTGGCACTTTCCTTTTTCCCGGTGCCTCTTTTGGTGTTACAATTCCTGTCGGTACTATATTCTCTTCAGGAATTAAAGTAAAAGCAGCAAGGGAGTTAGTAGCTATAAGCAAATTTACACAGGAACAAATTAAACGAAACTTGCGAGCAGAGATTGTAGGAAAATACAGGCAGTATCTTAGCTATGAACAAATTATTTCTATTCAAAATCAAACTGTGGTTGATGAAGAAACAGCCTACCTCCAGGCAAAAGAGCAGTTTAGAAATGGCTTAATTAAAATAGATGAATACAGTACAGCACAAAAACTTTATAATATTGAACTTTCCAAAAAAATAACGCTTCAACTTGAAAGAGATTTATTGAAGCTTGAAATAGAGCGTATAATTGGAACCAGTTTGGAAAGTGTACTTAACAGCAGTAACCGAACCGGCAAATTGTAAGCATAGTGTTTCATATATTTTCACTTTTACTATACTAGAATACTTCGTAAAACCAATACGTGAAAGCAAGCTTTGTTCCATTTCTGATTCACAAATCATTTAACCTGACATACCTGCAAAATACCAGGTTAAAATGGATTGATTATTTAAGGGGCATTGCAATTGTACTGGTGGTTTACAGGCATGTGCTGATAGGTATTGAAAGAACCGGGCTTTATGTACCTTCTTATCTTGTTACTGCCAACATGATTTTTTACAGTTTTAGAATGCCATTATTTTTTATTCTCTCCGGACTATTTATTAGTTCAAGTCTTATAAAACGAAGTTTTGGTAAACTGGCTTTTACTAAATTTGAAACAATATTATATCCATATTTCATTTGGTGTTTTCTTCAGGTTACTTTACAAATTATTTTTTCTTCTTACACTAACTCCAGCCGCAGTTGGATTGATTATACTTATATATTGTATCAACCAAGAGAGTTAGATCAATTTTGGTATTTGCCAGCTCTGTTTAATGTAACAATTGTTTATATGCTTGTAAAAGAAAAGCTAAAACCACCTGGCTGGTTACAACTTGTTATTGGTATAGTATTGTATTATTTATCCCGTTATTTTAACCAAATAAGTATGCTTTCGGATTGGATGGAGTTTTATCTTTTCTTTGCAATAGGAGATGTTTGCTCTGTATTTTTTTTTAAGGCGAAAACACAAAAATTGCTTGGTCGGTTGCTTATCTTACTGCTAATTGTTCCCTTATTTGCAGCTATTCAATTCTATTATTTACAACATACAGAAGATTATTTTTTGGCGGATTTAAGAGGAAGGACTGAGTTTATTTTTATTTCATTGTTTGGCTGTTTGTGCATGTTTATTCTTGTTTTTAATATTCAAAAAACCAATTTGTTTTCAGTTCTCCGTATTATTGGGGTTCATTCACTTTATATATATGTAATGCATGTTTTTGTTGCAGCATTTGTGCGAATACTGTTCATGAAAGTGTTTTTAATAACTAATCCTGTAATATTGCTGCCTGCAGGTATTGTGGCCAGTATTGTTATTTGTATTATGTTTTATAATTTACTTATTAAAGATGGCCCATTATGGTTTTTGTTTTCTTTAAGCCGAAAGCCCGAAAAAGAACAGATCATTTCAAAAATAAAAACTGCTTAATTGATCAATACTAATTTTAACTAATGAGTACACAAAATACAATTACAAATAAAGATCTGCTACAGTATCTAAAATCACTTGATTTTAGTTCTGGTTTTATTGATAGGTTAAAAGTATACTACCGCCCACTAGTGTGCCCATTTACAAATTTGATTGGACTTGTAAAACCGGGTGAAAAAGTAGGTGATATTGGTTGTGGCTCAGGCCAGTTTTGTTTACTGCTTGCTCATTTTGCAAAACCTTCTTTTATTTACGGAATTGAAATAAGTGGCCGTCTTGTAAATAATGCTAATCAACTTTTTAGTAAGTATGCCAAGGTTTCTTATAAGTTTGAACAGTTTGATGGCAGCCATTTTCCTGAAGCGATCAGCGATCTTGATGTGATATTTCTAAATGATGTGCTGCACCATGTACCCAAAAATGCACAACATGCATTTATGAACGGCCTTATTGCCAGAATGAAAAGCGGGGCAAGGCTGGTAGTAAAAGATATTAATGGCAGCAGCCCTTTTGTGTATTTTAATAAAATGCACGACCTTGTTTTTGCCGGCGAAATTGGTAATGAGTTGCCGGCAGTAACTACCAAAACTTGGTTAACCGAAAACAAACTTTCCATAATTGAATTTACAAAAAAGCAGATGTATGTTTACCCCCATTACACAATTGTTGCAAAAAAACCGTAAGCGAAAATTGCTCTTTATTGTATTTTGTTTTTCACTTCTCTCTTTATATCCTATTTATAAAAATTTTTATAACGGAGCTGCTACTACCACTTATAAAAGACATATTGCTTTAGTTGAAGGAAGATCAGAGTATTTTAATCCCTGGCAATACAGAATGCTATGCCCTGTAATCATAGAAGGGATGATGTGGGTATACAATCATACAATTGATAAACTATACCCTATTGAAGAAAAAATGAATTTTCAGTTTCAGCAAACCTCTGAACCAACTGCAGAAACAAAAGAGTTTCTTGAGCTGTTGCAAACAAAAGGAGCAGTAAAGTATATGATTGTATTTCTTTTTTTTAGGTTTTGCCTCAACCTTTTAGTGTTTACTCTTGCTTTTTGTTTGTGGAGCTATTTTATTAAGAATCACTGGTTAATTTTTTTGGCGCAAATCCTTCTTTCAATGGCTATGGGCAATGCAGTAATTGCAAGTGATCTTACTTTTAATACATATCTTGATAATATATTTTACTTGTTTGCTGCCTGTATAATTGTATATAAAGTGAAACCGGTATGGTTAATACCACTAACAATCCTGGCAGCTTTCAATAGAGAAACTGCAATGTTAATACCTGGGCTTTACTTTATTTCTCAGGTAAATTTTTCCAATTTTAGTTTTAAAAAACTCAATATCAGATCAATTGAATTTCCAAAATTGTCTGTATGGATTTTAACGGCAGGATTATATTTACTATTCATCTCTGTTTTTATTGGTATTCGTATGTATTACGGGTATGTAACCCCACAGGTTTGGAAAGTGCCAACGGGTCTTGCAATGATTCAATTAAATCTTGCCAGTGCAGTTGCAGGTAAATCTTATTTTGAAATGATTGGTGTTTTTGGCGTAATTCCATTTATTATTTTGTACACTTTTAAAAGACACTTATTACTACTGCGTATATGGTTTATTGCTATAGTTCCTTTATGGTTTGCTGTGCATATATATTCTGTTGTTATTTATCAAACCAGGTTATTCCTTGTTCCGGTTATATTAATTTTTATACCCATGATGTTATGGTTGATTGAAAATTATTATCAATCAACAAAAAAGCAAGGCAGAATTAATTAAAAACTCAGCCCGGCAGCAATACTGCCACCTGCATAAACCTTTGTGTTCATTTTCCAAAAATTAGTGGAACCAGGATCTAAATCTATTACGGGCCCTATTGCAGCTGAAAAGAAAGATCCACCCGTTTGTTTTTAGTATCGGTAACCTGCTGAAGGAAAGATGTACACTTTTTTATTTGAACTATTGCGTGAGGAAAACAGCAGCTTGTATTGTTCAATGAAAGGTGTTACAGTAAGGTTGAATAAAGGATGATGTTCTTTTTGACCAGTAAAAAAATGAATGCCTATAGGAAATGCAATCGTATTTTTAAGTACACCAAATCCTGCACTGGCACTGTTGGTGAATTGTTTGCCCTTAAGAAAAACCCGTCATACTCAATAGAATAGTGGGGGCTTTTTGATGCAAGTGTAATACGAAATGTATTTTTTGCTGATATACGAGGATTCGTTTGACAATTTACTCTTACGGTAAAGAACAAAAACACAACTAAAAAAATAAAAAGAACCATTCTCAAGCTATAAATTCTCTGATTTATGAATGAACTAAAGAATAAGGTAATTTCAAGTGCTTCGTATTCTTTGAGTTGACAGATGTTATTACAAAGGAATATAAAAGTAAAACCTATCTTTTTACAGATCAGAACTTTAAAATATGTAAAGGCCCATTGTACGTTTAGAAAAATATTTAAAAATACATATCTTACGCAAAGTTTTAAATTCATCAAGTAATGGATAATGTTTTTTATCGGTACTCAGTAATTGAAAATGAAACCTAATACAAATGAAAATCAGAAACCCAAAAAACAGGTTTGATTTAGCCATTAAAAAATCAGACAGAGTTCTTGAAGTGGGGGGTGGCCACAACCCTCATCCACGATCAAATATAGTTGTAGATAAATTTACGGGTGATGATAATCAACACCGGGGTGCCGATTTAAAAGTTTTAGCACATCAGCAGTTTATGGAAGCAGATGGAGCTAATTTGCCTTTTAAAGACCAGGAATTTGATTATGTAATTTGTTGTCATGTGCTTGAGCATATTCCTGATCCGGATACATTTTTGAAAGAACAATTTAGAGTGGCAAAGCGTGGATATATTGAAATACCTTCTCTACTTGGGGAGTTACTGGCTCAAAAAGACTCACATAAATGGATTATGCATGAACATGATGACGTTCTTTACTTGGTAGAAAAACAAAAAATCAATTTTAATCCCCGTTACGATACAGGTAATTTGGTGCATGATTATCTCCCTAAGAATTCAATAGGATATAAAATTATGCAACGAACACATGCAAATATTGAAACAATCAGAATTGAATGGGATAGGGATTTTAAATATGCAATTGAACCCACCGATCCTGAAATTCGGAAATATTTTCTTGGTCCTTGGCAAAATGCATGGAGCAGCCATTTTTTCCCAGTCCGTTCTTATTCAACCGAGTTAAAAGAAACCATGGCAGCTATTTGGGATATTTCAAAATCTGTAGTCCGCTCAAAACTTCTGAAAAAAAAGTAACTATTTTTTACTAATAACAACTTTCCACGCTCACATAAAATCATGAAGAACAAATTACATAAGTTTAGCTTGTACGCCCATAAGCTGGGAGTAATGCCTGCACTGCAAATTATTTGGAAAATGTTTCGTGGAAAGAAAGACCAATTGATCTCTTTTCGGGTACCAGGTATTGAACACCCTGTTTTTATACGAGCCAAAACAAGTGATGATTACACCTTTCAACAGATTTTTATAAATGGAGAATATGGATTTGAGTATAGCGGCAGCCCTCAAAATATTCTTGATGCCGGATCTAATATAGGATTGGCGGCGGTTTATTTTGCTAACCGTTTTCCTAATGCAAGAATTGTTTGTCTGGAGCCTGAACTAAGTAATTTTGAGTTGCTGGTTATGAATACAAAGCCGTATAAAAATATTATTCCTTTACAAAAAGGTTTATGGAGTAAAAAAACACATCTTTTAGTAGAGGTTGAAGGAAGAGATAACTGGGGATTTATTGTAAAAGAATGTGCTTCTGGTGAGGCAGGTGCAATTGAAGCTGCTTCCATACCTTCTATTATGGCAGAGTATCAAATGTATAGAATTGACATAGCCAAAATTGATATTGAAGGTAGTGAAGGCGAAGTGCTAAATAGTAATGATGCAATTGAATGGATGCAAAAATGCCGTATGCTGGTTATTGAACTGCACGATCGTATGAAGCCGGGCACATCTGAAGCATTGTTTAAACGTATGCTGCAACTCACTCCTTTTAGGGTAGAAATAAGTGGTGAAAATCTTATTTGTGAACCGCTGATAACTGAGTGATATACTAAGCACCGGCAGGAATAATACAAACCTATAAGTTGTAAAAAATTCAAAAGCCTGCAATTTGCAGGCTTTTGAATTAAAATTTTTTTATGAACTATTGTTCTATTGTTTTATGATTTGTTGCGTTTCTGCAAATGTTCCATCTTTAAAAACGTTTAAGATGTACATACCTGCTTTCAGTGCCGAAACATCAATTTTATGGTTACCGGGTGTAAGTATTTGTGATTTTATAAGTCTGCCAGTTATATCCATTAATCTTATTTCAATAGTTTCCTGTGCATATAAGTTCAATGTGGTTTGTACTGGATTTGGAGTTACAACCAATGATTTTACTCCGTTCTTAGAAAACTTCACCAATCTGGTTTCAGAAAAACTTACCCTGCTATCTAAATCTGCTAACTGAATGCGATAGAAATTTTTACTCTTCACATTGGGTGTTTTATGTGTATAGCTATAGCTGCTTGGTAACCCAGTATTTCCTTTGGCAGGTAAAGTGGCAATAGGGGCATAATATCTTCCATCGGTAGAATGCTCTACAATATAATGAGAGGTGTTATATTCTTGCAAAGTATTCCAGTTAAGTGTAACTGCATTTGTTTTTGAGAGTGCTGTAAAATCGCCCCAAACTGCTGGGAGAGGGAAGGAAAGTTTTGTTACCACTACACTTGCAGCATTGTAAGTAATAATATAACCAGATGGCATGTTAACTGTGGCAAAAGTTCCGGTAAAAGTACCAGAGGTAGTTAAAACTGTGTAAGCCTGTAATGGCGCAGCCGGACCGGGTTCATTAACTGTTAAGGTGGCTGATGTAAGCGTTGTGTTGCCAGTTAAAGCAAGTTGATCATGGCCTGTGCCTGCACCTGAGCCATCTACAATTTCAATATTTATTGTGGTGGCTTGGCCGGTTACTGCTACAGGACTAATTGTGAGAACGCCAGGCGATGCGCCTGGCCTCAAAGAGCCTGTATTTGTTACAGTGCCATTGAGGCTAAGAGAACCGAGTCCACCAACAGTACCTGTATTTGTAAATGGTACTGTATTATTAGCAAAGATAAATGTGGTAGTCTTATTGAAAGTTCCGCTATTTACAAAACCAACCGTTCCTCCTCCATTTAAAAACCCTCTGTCAGATGAGAACTGCTCATTTATAGTTCCATTATTTGTGAATATAGAATTTACCAACGAAATACCTCCTGAAGCAGCCCCTGTGGCCCAATTAAATGTTCCATTGTTTATAAAATTGGCACTCATGGTTTTTAAAAAATTCAAACTAAGATTGGTGGTGGAGCCAATTGCAGATGTTGTAGGAGCAGCTAATGTTCCGCTAATCCAATTGAAAGTTCCATTGACAACAATATTTCCGGGCCCGTTAATTGTTCTTACATTTCGTAAAAAAAGAGTGCCATTAACTGTTAAATCATCACCTGCTCCATTGTTTAAAGTAGTGTTAGTAGCTGTGGTATTTGCTGTTAACACCCCACCACTCGCTACAATTACTTCATCCACTGTTACAGCAATATTAATTAAAATACTATCTCCTGTTCTTATAGTAATTACTCCGTCTGTTGATACTGGCGTTGAGGGTGCTGCCACCCAACTACCGGCTGTAAATCGTTCCCACTTAGTAACATCTCCCCAATTGCCGCCTGCAGGAGGGGCAGCGTTTACTGACCTGAAGTCTCCTTCGCTTTGTGCATGTGTAACACTTGAAATAATTGTAAAGACAGCTAAAAATAGCAACGAGGTAAAATTGCTTCTCATAATGTAATTTTTAAAGTTATTAAAATCAAGTTTTTTTCACGGAATTAAGTAACATGAGTTTATTTATATTGCTACTTTACACCTGGTTTGCCAATAAGATTAAGATTGTGGGGATATTCAAAAGGATTACAGAAATTCATTGAGTCTCAAGACTCGGAAATAAAAATACAACAAATTAGTAGATAAGAAAATTTTTGTAAAAAAATATGCCTTCAAAATTTAGAAATACAGATCCCTAATTATCATTATGCTCTTGTTTTAACATCATTATTGCTTTATACAACCCTGTTATACTATTTTCCCATGTATGGCTTTTAGCAAATAAAACACCTTTTGCTAAAGCAAATCTTTCATTCTTGTAGAGTACTTGTTCTATAAGTTCTGGGTATTCCTGCGGCGTATTAGCTAAGTATGTATAGCCTTCAAACAGTTCCATTGCCTTTGTTTTGGTAGCTACTACCGGTTTTCCCATAGCCAAATACTCATCAATCTTCAAAGGATAATTTCCACTTGTAACCAAGTTTATTAATTGAGGATTTATACACACATCAAAACCTTTTATGTAAGTTGCTAATTGTTCAATTGGCCGTTTGCCAATAAAGTGAATATTTGAAATTTGATGTAAATCACTTTGTTGAAAGGCCTCATCTTGAGGCCCCACCAATACAATTTGCCAATTTGCATTTGCTTTTGCAAGAATCCGAAGGATGTCATGATCTAACCTTGAAGAATCCAATGCACCTACATAGCCAATAATTGGTTTTGATATCCTACTCAGTTCCACTGGAATTTCCATTACTTTCTCAGGATCAAATAAATCCAGATTACAACCTTGACCTATGTATGTACTGTGCTTATTAAACCCAAAACAATAATCGGCATAGTAAAGCGAATTAGCAACTGCAATATCAGCTTTACGAATTAATTCCGGTTCCAGTACTTTACTGTGTTTTTTCCAAAAATCAAAACCCTGTAAAAAATCCCGCATGTAGTAAATGTATATTGCAGGTGAAAGGAGTTCTTTTAAATGAAAGCCATTATAAATATCATTATCGTTAAAGAGAATAACATTTTTAAATTGCAATGTAGTAATTGCTTTTTGAATATCTGCTGCAAAACGTTTGTTATTGATTTTATTGATGATTTTAAAAATGGTTGTAAATGGTAACCAGTTAATAGACTCAATAAGAGTGGTGGGATAAAACTGCCACATCTGCTCATCAATTTTTTCAATGGTATTGCTTTTATTTTTGATGATGCGGCAATGATTTGCTACACCCTCATTATCTTTTTTACTAAAATATGTTTTACGGGTGATGGGGATATTTACATAAAGAACCCTGTTTTGTTTCGCTAATTCTGTTGCGATATTTTTACAGTTGCTTCCCAGTTCGTAATACCATGGTTGAATGCTGATGATAACGATATCACGTCCTTGTATAAGATAATCTTTTGTAGTAATTGTTTTTGTATCCATATTACGTAACATCAGGGTTTAGTATTTTGCTCTTAAATCTATCTGAAAGGTTTCCAGTATTGGTGATGTGCCAATTGCAGCATGGGTTCATCACCCGATGAGTCGCCATAAGCATAAATTTCTCTATAAGAACTTAGTTGAAACTTTTTTTTTATTCGGTTCACTTTCTCTTGTCCATAGCAATTATTACCTTCAATTTTCCCTGTGAGCCTGTTATTTTTAAGTTCAAGTTTGGTTGCAATAAGTTGTATTTTTTTTAAGCTTGCCCACTGTGTAATCCAATTTTGAGGTGATGCAGATACAATTACAATTTCTATCTCTTTTTGCTGTAATTTTTTTATTTCTGTAAGAGCGTCTTTTCGAATCAGGCTTGGCAGTTTATTAGTGGCAAAGTCTGTGCACAATTCTTCAAATTTTGGTAAGCTCATACTTCCAAAAAAATAAGATAGAACTTCTTCTTTTGTTTTCTGATTGCTAATGAGTTTTAATTTCATAGCAATTAAATAAGGTATGTGCAGCAGAAAACCCAGATAGAATGCATTCTTCCCTTTACTGTATTTAATAAACTCTAAAAGGGTATCTTTTGTGGTAATAGTGCCATCAAAATCAAAAAAAGCAATTCCCGGTTTCATTAGTTAAATAAAATAATATCTTTAAAATATAGAATTGAAACATAGCTTGCAACCCACAGCAAAAGAGCCAGCTGAATAAACCGGTCTTTATACAAGATTTTTGTAGGCGAACCCGAATCGGCTGACACATAAATTATCTGCAAATAGCGCATTAGTCCGGCAAAAACAAAAAGACATGTGTAATACAACCTGTGCGTACCCAAACGCAGAATCACCTCTGCAGACATGGTGTACATAAAATAGGCAACAATAATTACAGAAGATACAAGCGCCAGTAAAACATTTAAAAAATCAAGATTATAACCGCTTATAGATTTTCTCATATCTACCCCAGAACTTATTTTTAACAACACATCATCTCTTCGTTTACCAATGGCCATAAACAGTGCCAGCAGAAATACCATAATTACAATCCACTCCGACATAGCAATAAAAGCAATTACTGATCCTGCCTTTACCCTCAAGACAAAGCCAACAGCAAGAATAATAATATCCAGAATAGGAACTTTCTTAAGTGCAAAAGTATAGGCTAGGTTAATGAGGAAATAAATTGCAAGTACAAATAGAAATTTATCTCTTACCAGTAAAGCAATTCCAAAGCCTGTTACTATTAAAAGAACACAAATAATAACTGCAATAGTTTTAGAAACTGCTCCTGATGCCAGTGGTCTGTTTCGTTTTACCGGGTGTTTGCGGTCATCTTCAATATCACGGTAATCATTAATAATATAAATACTGCTTGCCACCACACTAAAGGCAATAAAACCAATCAATATCTGAATGATTTTTTCCGTATTAAACAGCTCACCGGAAAAGAAAAGAGGCAAAAACAAAAAAAGGTTTTTTGCCCAGTCTTTTGGGCGAAGGAGTTTTATGTACTGCACTTTTTTTGGTCAATATACAACCTTTTTCTTTTTATAAAACAACCTGCTTACAGATGGCAACAGTTATTTAATTTTTGGTTACATTATTAAAATAAAAAGAACAACAAAAAGAACCTGTTCTTGAGTTTAGAAAATGAATATTGTGTAAAGAGATAAAAAAACTCCACCTTAGGCGGAGTTTTTTAATAAATAACTTTGGTTTTATTTCGGTTCTAAAGCCATTGTAATCCGTTCATTCAAATCCTGCAAATGCAGTTTGGTCATTGCATCTGTAGTTGCAGGTATAGACAAACGAATATCGTTGCGAAGAGTTCGAAGTGTTCCTTTTAAGATGGAATAGGCATCTGTATTTTTTATATTGAGCGATGGAGTGATTTGGAAAGTAATTCCAAAACTACCAAGGCTAAGCGGAGAAGCACCTCCCGGTAATAAACTTATGATTCGCTCTACAAACATTTTTTGCAGGTTACGACGGTATACATCCGTTGCTTTTTTGGTAACCAGTTCGCTAAAAATTGTACGGCGTAAATCATCCATCATATCTGTTGCTTTGTACGCATTATTTCCAAGAGTTGATTCCATAACAAACAATTTGGACATGGTGCTGCTGTTTACCAAACGATTTAAAATGCTTTCCTGACGAATGCCAATTACCGTTTGCGGATTTTCTCCGGTTCTGCTGAAAATATCGTTGTTAATTAACCAGGTGGGTGTAGTAAATAACTGCTGACCAATAAAATTCATGGCTTCTTTTTGTATAGCCTTTGGTGTAAATTCATATACTGACCCATCCTGTTCATTCATTTTTGGAGTTTCATAAATGCCTCCGATATTTTTTGCTACATGTCCCATGTATCTTCCAAATTGGCTTTGTACCTGACTATACATTTCATCTAATCCATCATAAGATTCATTGGGTTGCTTTGTCCAGCTTAAAAGATTGGGAACAATGCGCTGCAGATTTTTAATACCGTATAAACCTGCTTTCATTGCATCGTTTCCTAAATCTTCATTCTGGCTTCTGGGGTCATCGGGATTTTGTTCTGTTCCAAACCACAAACGTTTATTTTTTAAACGTTCAGTTACCATTTTCTGCAGCACAGGAACTTCTTCTGCTCCGGTTTTGTATTCCGGCATCCAACGGTAACCCCATTCAATGGCCCATTTATCGTAATCACCAATTCTTGGAAATAATCCGACACGGTCAATATTATCTTCGGGTTGTGCCACGTAATTAAAACGGGCATAATCCATAATGGAAGGTGTGTGACCATTGGCTTCAACCCATGTTTTATTTCTTAGGCTGTCTACTGGTACGGTAGAAGATGAACCATAGTTATGACGCAAACCAAGGGTATGACCTACTTCGTGTGATGATACAAAACGAATTAATTGCCCCATCAACTCATCATCAAACGTCATTTTTCTTGCACCTTTGTCTGTAGGAGCAGTTTGCACAAAATACCAGTTGCGTAACAGTTGCATTACATTATGATACCAGTTGATATGGCTTTCTAAAATCTGTCCGCTGCGTGGATCATGTACATTGGGCCCACTGGCATTCTGCACTTCAGAAGGTTTGTAAACAATGGCGCTGAAACGGGCGTCTTCTAAACTCCATGTGCTATCTTCTTTTGCTGTGGGAGCCATTTTGCCAATGATTGCATTTTTAAATCCTGCTTTTTCAAAAGCTACCTGCCAGTCATTTACTCCCTGTATTAGATATGGAACCCATTTTTTAGGTGTTGCCGGATCAATATAATAGATGATTGGATCTTTTGGTTCTACCAGTTCGCCACGTTTGTATTTTTCAATGTCTTCTTCTTTGGGCTCTAATTTCCAGCGAACCGCCATGGCTACATTTTTAACACCCTGTGGGTTGGCATCAAAATCAATATAACTTCTTGCAAAAAATCCTACACGGGGATCATACAATCTCGGTTTGGAAGGAGATTTTGGTAGCAGCAACATAGAGCTGTTTAACTCTACTGTAAATGCGCCACTTGCCGGAGGAGCAAAAGGATTTGGGGTGCCGCCACCGGCACCACGATTGTATGTCTTTACTGTTTTAATTTCAATATTAACGGGATATGATTTAATGTTTTGGATATAAGAACGGTCTGCCTGAAAAGCACCTACTTGTAAACTTGCTTTTGAATTGGCAGTAAAAAACAAAACATCATTGTCTCCCGAAATATAGTCTGTTAATTCAATAACTGTGGAAGCTGTATTAGTAACCGAATCTTTTCCGAAAGCTCTTACATCAAAAGATTGCATAATTGGTTGTGTATTGCTGTTCATCACAGCTTTGTACATCCCCTCAGGATTGCTGGCCCGGTTGTCAAAAGAAATGCGGCGGAGGAAAACTTTGTTATTGGGTCCTTTATCAAAACGTATTACATTATTATTAATAATGTCACCGGCGTACCCACTGAAGCCGTTGCTGAGTCCTGCTGATGATTTTGCTAATCGGGTAACAATTAAAATTTCTCTACCCATCAAAGAATCGGGAAGTTCAAAATACCATTTGTCATCAACACGGTGAACTTTAAAAACACCTTCATCGGTTCTGGCTCTGTCTGTAATTACTTCTTTGTAAGGCTTGGGCAATGCTCTGGAAGGGGCTGAAGGGAAACCCGTTGCAGGAGGAATTGCTGGTCCATTTGTAGTTGGAGTTGGGGTAGTTGGTCTGTTTTGTGCTGTAGTAAGCAGCGTCGTAAACATTGCTAAAACAAGCAAAAACAAGCTCATGAATTTTTGAATCATACACAATTTTAATTTAGGGGTTCAAGATAACGGTTTCACTTAAATTTATAGTGATACATATACAAACCCCAAATTGTTAAGGATGAATGGAAAAATTTGATAAACGGCACAAACGATCACAATCAAAAAGAAATAAAAAAATTAAAATGGCAGAACTTGTTCAAAATAAATATTTCCCTAACTTGTGCCACCCGTGATTGGGGAAATTTTTTTAGGTTTGATTTTTAGAAATGTTTTTTTCTTAGGATTGACCGACTTAAATTAGCAATAACTTACAACAATTTAAAAACAAAAAAATCAATTGTCATGGCTGAAACTAAACCAACTGCAGCAAAAGCTGCCTCTTCAGTTCAAGCGAAAAAAAGCAGCAATGCTATTTCATGGATTGCACCAGTAGTGTGCATTATTGCCGGTTATGCAATCTGGCGTTTTATTTTAGGAAATGCAAGTGGATTTACAGAACCAGATCCAGCTGGCGGTTTTTGGCCAAAACATCACAAACCAATCGGAGCATTAAATGCAATTTATGAAGGCGGTATTATTGTACCACTTTTAATTGGATTATTCCTAATGGTCGTTGTGTTTTCAATTGAGCGTTTTCTTACTATTCGCAATGCAATGGGTGCTGGAAGTGCTACAGACTTTATCCGTAAAGTTCAATATCACCTTGCTAACAAAAACGTAGATGCTGCGGTAGCAGAGTGCGACAAACAAAAAGGCTCTGTTGGCAATGTTATGAAAGCGGGTTTAAAAAAATACCGTGAAATGACTCATGAAACAGTAATGGATCATGAACAAAAAGTGCAGGCCATTCAAAAAGAAGTAGAAGAAGCTACTGCTTTGGAACTTCCTATGCTTTCAAAAAACCTGGTATTTTTATCTACTATTACATCTCTTGGTACATTGATTGCCTTATTAGGAACAGTATTGGGTATGATACGTTCTTTTGCTGCCCTTGGTAAAGAAGGCGGCGGTGGAGATGCTGGTGCGTTGGCAGTTGGTATTTCTGAGGCATTGTATAATACAGCCTTGGGTATCTCTACTTCGTCATTTGCATTAATTATGTATAATGTATTTACAACAAAAATTGATTCTATTACCTATGGTATAGATGAAACAAGTTTTACATTAACTCAAAGTTTTGCAACTCAGTACAAATAATTGTACCGTGTTCGTATGGATTTTTTGAATTATTGAATCTTTCATTACAAAACTTCTAAGTAAATGTCTAAACTCAATAAAATTGCCAAAAAAAGTACATGGGTAGATATGACAGCCTTTGTGGATCTTTCGTTTTTGATTCTTACCTTTTTTATGCTGGCAACAAAATTTAAACCACCGGAAGTTATTAAGATTGAAAACCCTAAATCAGTTTCCTCTGAAAATGTAGAGGAGAAAGATGTGTTTAAGGTTTCTTTTGATAAAGATGGTAAGGTGTTTATCAGTTTTAGTTCTGATGGCGATGGTAGGAGTAATGCCAGACAAACTGCCGAGGTGCTGAGCCGTCAAAAAGGGCTGGGGTTAACCCCCGCAGAAATTGCAACTTTTGTAAAATTTTCAGTAGGCGGCATTGGGGTTCCTGTTACTCAATTAAAAAGTTTTTTAGCACTGAGTGATGCAGATTACAAGGCTTTTAAACAACCCGGTATTCCGGTTTCTGATACTTTAAATAACCAGTTAAATGATTATTTAAATGCATTGCTAACTGGTACAGGTGGGCGGAAGCCAAAAAATGTAATGCTCAATGGAGATAATGGAACAACCTATCCTTACTTTAAAAATGTACTTGCTGCATTTAAAAAGAACGGTATTTTTTCCTTTAAGCTCATTACAGCATTAGAAGGTGTGCCTACAGGAACACCGCTTTATAAAAAGCAAAAAGAAGCAAATAAGTAAACCACATTATTCATTTTAAAAACAAAATGATATGAGCGCAGAAGTAGCAGAAGATAGTGGCGGGCATAAAAAAGGCCCCGGGGTAAAAAAGCAAACCAGAAAAGATACCAAGGTAGATATGACACCAATGGTAGATCTTGGATTTTTACTGATTACTTTTTTTATTTTTACCACTACCTTGAGTACGCCAAAAGCGTTTAAACTCAACGTTCCTGACGATACCGCCAAGGAAGAAGAGAAAAATGAAGCCAAGGCATCGGGTGCATTTACCGTTTTATTAGGTAAGGACAACCATGTTTATTATTATGAAGGACAGTTGGCATCAGACGGTTCCAATTTCAAGTCTTCTAATTTTAAAGATATCCGCACAGAAATTCTTAAGAAGAAAGCAAATACGCCTGAAAAGGATTTGGTAGTAATCATTAAACCAAATGAGAATTCTGTTTATAAAAATGTAGTGGATATGCTGGATGAAATGCAGATTGCTGATATAAAGCGGTATGCAGTTGTAGACATATTCCCGGGCGAAGTGGAATTGATTAATGCTACAGAAGGCATAGCTCCGGGAAAATAGTTTATGGAATCAACTCATCTTGGCATCTAATACAAAAGAAAAAAGTTCATTATGGAAATAAATAAAATTTTAAGTGCCGATTTTCTTGATATTCTCTTTGAAGGGAGAAATAAAGAATATGGAGCTTATGAACTCAGAAAAAATTATCAGCGAAGACTAACCAGATCTTTATTGATAACCGCTGGAGCGGCCTTACTCATTTTTGTTATTGTGATTGTAAGCAGAACCGTAGGTGAAGCAAACAAAAACAAAGTAAAGGTTCAGGATGTTACTCTTGCCGATATTAAGCAGGAGCAGCCCGAAAAAATTGAACCACCGCCACCACCTCCTCCAAAACAGGAGCCCCCAAAAATTGAAATTCAGAAATTCACTCCCCCAAAAATTGTGGAAGATGAAAAATTTGAAGAAAAAAATGAGGTGAAGGAGCAGGAAGTAATTACCAATGTTGGTAAAATTGATCAGGAAGGTATAAAAGATCCTGAAGTGGTTAATCCTCCTAAAGTAGAAGTGGAACAGAAAGTTGTAGAAGCTCCCAAGGAAGATGAAAACCAAGTGTTCACTAAAGTGGAAGTGGAAGCACAGTTCCCTGGTGGTGAAGCAAAATGGAATCAATTTGTACAACGTGAAGTAGAAAAAAACATTGACGACTTAACCGAAGACGGACAAGCAGGAACTTGTGAAATACAGTTTATTGTGGATAAGGAAGGAAATGTAAGTAATGTGGAAGCAATAACTCTAAAGGGTTCGGTACTAGCTAGAGTTGCAACTGACGCTATTAAGCGTGGTCCTAAATGGATACCTGCAATTCAAAATGGCCGCCAAGTAAAGGCATGGCGCAAACAAAAGATTACATTCCGCCTGCCAGACGAACAACCTTAAACCTTTTCAAGAAGGAATATACAAGCAACCATCCTCATCAGTTTTCTGATGGGGATTTTTCTTTGCTCACCCTAGCTTTCTTTAATTGCATAGTTTGAACAAAGGCAATAGTGAAGGTGGGTTTATGGATTTCTTTATTGCCTTCATCTCATACAAAATAAAAATGTATGAATGCAATAGAAACCGATAGAAAAAATAAAAATTTGCAACTTGATTTTGCACCCATGGTTGACCTTGGGTTTTTGCTCATTACCTTTTTTATTTTTACAACCAAAATGCAAGAGAGCAAAGCTTTTGGTTTACACATGCCGGCAGAAGGTGAAGGAACAGTGACAATGAATTCTGCAACCATTACTTTAACTATGAAACAAAATGGTGTGATAGATTATTTGGAGGGCAATGAACAAAATACAATTCAAAATGGAACCGTTGAGTTGTACGGCAAACCATCTCTCAGAGATCAGCTTATTGATAAGCGGAAACGCATCATTCAGCAATTGGGTTCTGACTCGAATTATACTGTTCTTATTCAACCATCAGAATTTACCAACTACAAAGAACTTATTGATGTGCTGGATGAAATGACCATCAACGATATTAAAAAGTATGTGCTGCTGGATGCAAAAATTGATAAACAGTAAGTGATTGGCAGCAACAGTATAAATTTGCAACATGCTGGGAAAACTTACAGGATGGGATGATACCATTGTTGCATTGGCCACACCAAATGGAATTGGCGCTATTGGTGTTATACGTCTTAGCGGAACAAAAGCCATTGAAATTACTAATGAACTTTTTTCTGCAAAAGATTTGCAAAAACAAAACTCACATACGCTGCATGTGGGTTTATTAAAAGATAAAGGTAAAGTGCTCGATGAAGTAGTGATTGCACTTTATAAAAATCCTAAAAGTTATACGGGTGAAGATGTAGTGGAAATTAGTTGCCACGGTTCGCCATTTATTCAAGAGCAGATCATTTATGCCATTGTAAGCAAAGGAGCAAGACTTGCAAAGCCGGGTGAGTTTACACAAAGAGCTTTTTTAAAAGGCAAGTTCGATTTAACACAGGCTGAAGCAGTAGCTGATTTAATTGCAAGTAATACAGAAGCAAGCCGCAATACTGCATTGCATAATATTCGTGGTGGATTTTCAACAGTATTAAAAGAGTTGCGTGAACAGATCATTCAATTTTCTTCTTTAATAGAACTGGAACTTGATTTTAGTGAAGAAGACGTAGAGTTTGCCGACAGAACAAAATTTTATGATCTCATCAATCAGGCAACAGTCATCACAAATGATCTGTTGCAATCTTTTCATTTGGGTAATGTAATTAAGAATGGTGTGAGCATAGCAATTGTGGGCAAGCCCAATGCAGGTAAATCAACTTTACTCAACACCTTACTAAATGAAAACCGTGCTATTGTAAGTGAAATAGCAGGCACCACCAGAGATACCATTGAAGAAATCATGAACATCAATGGAATTTTATTCCGGCTGATTGATACTGCAGGCATTAGAGAAAGTAAAGATGTAATTGAAGTGATAGGTGTTGAAAAAAGTATGGAAAAAATGCAACAGGCAGATTTAGTATTGTATTTATTTGATGCTGTTGATGAAAGCCAGGCTGAAGTGGAAGCAGCTTTATTAATGGTGCAGGCACAAAATAAAAATTATATCGCCATAGGAAATAAACTGGATGTATTGGGTAATGAAAAGACGCAGCAAAAATTTAATGGTGATGGCGTTTTATTTATTTCAGCCAAAGCGAATGAGCATATTGATTTGTTGAAAGAGCGTTTGGTTGACAAAGTGATTCAGGGTAATGTAAATACTGAAAACACCATTGTTACCAATGCCCGGCATTATGCCGCATTACAGCAAGTAGCAAAATCACTTTTAGAAATTAAGAGCGGTCTTGATAAAAGAATTTCAGGCGATTTACTTTCTTTAGACATTCGTACATGCTTGCATTTTCTTGGAGAAATTACAGGAGAGATAACCAATGAAGACAGGCTGGATTACATATTCAGTAAGTTCTGTATCGGAAAGTAACTATCATTCCTTTGTTTCGTAAATGCTTGTCTTTCTTGCATTTTGTGCAAAACTTCTTTCTTTTTTCTGTTGCCTAACACTCCTTTTTTAGTTATATTTGTTGCCTGATTGTTGCCCATTTATGTTGCCCACAAAGCCGGGCAACACAAAAGAGAGATTATGCTACATACAGCTACATCCTGCAACAATTAGCTACAACAGGCAACAATGAGCAGCAATATCAGACTTCAAAAAACCTGTCAGTTTTGTGGTGAAAGGTTCACTGCAAAAACAACTGTTACACAATTCTGCTCAGATGATTGTGCCAAGAGAGCTTACAAAAAAAGGAAGCGGGATGAAAAAGTGGGGGCAGCTATTAAACAGGAAACAGAGAAAGTACTTTACAATCCCATCATTTCACAAAAAGAATTTCTCACCATTGATGAAGCTTGTCAGCTTATCAATGCAAGCCGCTGGACCATTTATCGCCTTATAGATAAAGGCGAACTCAAAGCCGGTAAAGTTGGCCGCAATACCCGTATCCCAAGAACAGCAATTAATGAACTTTTCAAACTGACTGAAGTATGAACGTAACATTAAGACAAAGGAAGAAGGGGAATAAAATCAGCCTCTATCTTGATTATTATAGTGATGGAAAAAGAGAGTATGAATATTTGAATTTGTACCTAACACCGGAGCCGGAGAAAGGCAAGCTCACTAAGGAAGTGAAAGAAGATAACCGTAAAAGACTGGCGATGGCCGAAGCCATCCGTTCAAAGCGTTTACTGGAAATAAAAAACGAGGAGTATGGTTTCCGTGATACTGATAAAGTAAAAGGTAGTTTTCTCAGCTACTTTGAGCAGCTAACAGAAAAGCGGAGAAACAGCCAGGGCAATTATGGTAATTGGGATAGTGTGTTAAAGCACTTGCAGAAGTTTGCACCTAACGGTGTATCATTTAAAGAAGTAGATAAAAGATGGTTGGAGAAATTCAAAGAGTATTTGCAGAATGATGCAAAAAGTAAAAACGAAAAACACCTTTCTCAAAACTCTCAATCTTCTTATTTCGGCAAACTAACAGCAGCATTAAAAGAAGCAGTAAAGGACGGCATCTTGCAAACGAATCCTGCCGCCCAGGTGGAAGGCGTTAAACCGGATGACCCGAGCAGAGAGTTTTTAACTTTAGAAGAATTACAGGCAGCAGCCAAAATAGAATGTGAAATGCCAATCTTAAAAAATGCTTTTATCTTTTCAGCACTCACAGGCTTGCGGTGGTCAGATATTGAAAAGCTGGTGTGGTCAGAAGTGCAGCACTCAGAGCAGTCAGGCTATTACATTCGTTTTCGTCAGAAGAAAACAAAAGGTGCTGAAACACTTCCGATATCAGAACAGGCATTTCAACTATTGGGAGCAAGGAAGCAAGCGGATAGCAAAGTGTTTGATGGTTTGTATTACAGTGCATGGCATAATCTGAAGCTAAGAGAGTGGGTAATGAAAGCAGGGATAACTAAACACATTACTTTTCATTGTGCCCGTCATACCTACGCTACTTTGCAAATCACATTGGGAACAGATATTTATACAGTATCAAAGCTCTTAGGCCACCGGCATTTAAAAACAACCGAAATTTATGCTAAAGTAATTGACCATAAAAAACAGGAGGCAGCAAACAAAATCAAAATTTAGTTTATCGAATGGAGATAAAAATTTTAGACAGCATATTACACGGAGAGTTAAAGCCCTGGAAAGTTGATGCCTCCAACACAAGGCATTTTGCTGAGGTAGTGAAAACTGCTAAAGCAGTTTCACCAACCACTATTGCTGAGTTGCTAAAACAACTTACAGCATTGGTTGCTGATTACCCAACGCTGAAAAAATGGCTGGCCACTCAGACAACTAAAAGCAGCACAGCATTACAACAACTTGTATGCAGCATTGATTTACCTGCTTGCAGCAATCCCGTTACACATTTCTATGCGGCTTTAATTACAGCCGAAACCCTTCGGGTTTATAATTCTTTCATGCAACAGTCTGTTAACTGGAATACTTCAATTGACATTCCTTTTCAAACCGGAAGATTACTAAACAGTTTAAAAGTATTAACGCAGCAAACAGTTGCCGAGTTAAAGGAACGAGGCTTTACAACTGTTCCTGATGAACAAAGCGACACTGTTCACTTCGCATTATACTACTTGCAGCATAAGTTGATTCAATTATACTTTAGTGTGCAGGAATCGTTTAAAGACAATCTGCCGCAGGTAACAACATTGGAAGATTTCTATTCATTGGAATTAGTCTTACCAAAGGCGCAAATAAAAGAATTAACAAAATTGGCTGTTGTACCAACTGAAGAAGTAAAGTCTATTGCACAATCAGACAATAAGCCGTTTAGTTTTGGCTTTAAAGGAGATGAAACAAAACTTCGTAACCTCATTTCTGTTTTATGTACGCATAAAAATTTGCTGGATGAAACAATAACTAAGCCCGATGATTTTATAAAACTGCTTACAACCAAAGATATTAACGACAAAAACTACAAAATAAATATTGGCTGCGAAACAAACCTGTTTCAATACATCGTTGATAAGCTAAAACTTACTTCGCCAAAATTCAACTATGCCAATATAGGAAGGTGCAATTATTTCTTTACTAAAAATGGCAATCCCATCCGGGCAAGTTTACTCTCAAATTCAAAATCCAACAACCCGGTATCAAAGCAAACAAAAGAAGAAATTGATAAGTTTTTCAAAGAAAACAATATGTAAAACATATATATAGGTATATAAGGATATAGATTTCTATATGGCAGATATATACCTATACTAAACAGGGCTACTGCAATATTTTCCTTTGTTCCATCAACAAAAAATTATAAAAAGATGGAACAAGAAAATTTAATCCTCGACAAGCTCACCGAAATAGCAAACAAGCTAAGTGAGCAAAACCTGTTACAAAAAACAGTACTCAATTTTAATGAGGCTTGCACATACCTTGATGTAAGCCCTTCACATTTGTACAAACTTACCAGTACAAAGCACATTCCGCATTTCTGCCCACAGGGTAAAAAATTGTACTTCCGGCGGGAAGAACTCGACACCTGGTTACAGCGTAACCGGCAATCTGCTGCTGATGAAATAGACCAGTTGGCGACAGATTATGTTATCCGCAACAAAAGGAAGTGACAATTTTTTTCATTGAACTAAAGAACTGAAGAATGGCAGCATGTACCATATTTAAAAACTTTGCAACTCCGGTAGAGAATGTTTCACTAATCATTCTTTCCAACCGCATTGCATCTGGTAAGTACAAAGAACAGGTTGAAGAAATCCGGGACCTGATTGCACAAGGCAAAACAGAAGAAGCACAAACAAAGAAGCAACAGCTTCCGGCCTTTACACCATCGGCAACATTTACTGAAAAAAGATTGTTGCCAAACATGGAGCAGTACAGCGGCTTTGTGCATCTTGATTTTGATAAGCTGTCACCAGAACAATTAACAGCAGCCTTTCAAATCATTGCTGCAATCCCTTACACATTTCTTTGCTTTATCAGTCCAAGCGGCAACGGCCTGAAAGTGTTTATTGAAGTAAACACCGGAGCCGAACATCATGATACTGCTTACCAGCAGGTAATGGAGTATTACCAGAATGCTACCGGTCTAAAAGCGGATGTAAAATGCAAAGACATTACCAGGCTATGCTTTGTGAGCCACGACCCACAGTTGTATAAAAACATATACAATGAAAAATTTCCTGTAAAGGATATTCCGGTCCTGGCAAAGCCGGTTCCTGTAGTTACCATGCACGAAACAAGGGAAGAATCTACCGCACCAGATGAATACCTCTTAACCTTTCAGCAACAAATCACATTCACCAATCAAAAAACAGAATACACAAATGGAAACCGTAACAATTATATGTACCTGCTTGCTTCTAATTGCAACAGAGCTGGTATACCGCAGTCCGATACTGAAATTCTATGTGCACAGCATTTTGATTTATCTGAAAAAGAAATTAAGGATTCCGTAAGCAGTGCCTACAAACACCACCAGCCCGAGTTTGCAAAGTTTGCAAACACTGCAAAGCTGCAAACTACAGAGCAGCCACCAACAGAAGACTATCTGAAAAACACTCCCACCATTCCCGAAGAATTGTACATGCAAATGCCCGACCTGTTGAAGCAGGGTGCAATGGCATTTACCGATGAAAGAGAACGGGATGTTTTTCTTACAGGAGCCCTTGCAATACTCAGCGGATGCCTGCCCGGCGTAAAAGGTGTGTATGCAGGCAATGAAGTTTTTCCAAACCTCTTTTCTTTTGCTATTGCCCCGGCGGCCAGTGGTAAGGGTGCATTAAAGTTTGCAAAGATGCTGGCAGACGAGTACCACAGCTTTGTACTAACAGCAAGTCGTGAGGCAGAATCCCATTTCAATCAGGAAATGTCCGAACACAAACAAAAACTGCACAGCAAAAAGAAAAGCGATACCAGCATGGAAGAAGTACCAATAAAGCCCAGCTTTAAAGTGGTGTACATTCCGGCCAATACCAGCTATGCAAAGATCCTGTGGCACTTGGAGCAAAACGAGGGCACAGGTATCATTTGCGAAACCGAAGCCGACACCCTGGGCAATGTTTTCAAACAGGAATGGGGTTCCTATTCCGATATGCTTCGCAAATCTTTTCATCACGAAAGATTATCCAGTTCCCGTAAAGGCAATAATGAATTTACAGAAGTAAATGCACCCAGCCTTTCCATTGCATTATCAGGCACACCCAACCAGGTTACAGGTTTAATTGCATCATCCGAAGATGGCCTGTTCAGCCGCTTCATGTTTTATGCTTTTAAAGTAGAACAGAAATGGAAAGATGTATCACCCAATGCAAACAACGTTAACCTTACAGAACATTTTAAAACTTTATCAGTAACAGTTTTTAAAATGGTACTCTTTCTGCAAAGAGAAGAAACCATAGTAGAATTAACATTAGCACAATGGCAGCAACTAAATCATTCATGCGAAGCATGGCTGAATGAAGTAACCATGTTTACAGCCGAAGAAGCAGCCAGTATTGTAAAACGGCTTGGCCTCATACTGTACCGTATGGCAATGCTGTTTACAGCACTACGAAAATTTGAAAACGGAGAAGCTGCAACACAAGTGCTTTGCACCGATGAAGATTTCAGCACCGCTTTACGGTTGGCTGAAATCTATTTACAACACAGTATTTTAATGTTCAATAACCTGCCCAAACAAAGCGAAGCCACCCATTTTAAAACAGGTGATAGCAAACGCAAATTCTTTGATGCTTTGCCGCAGGAGTTTACCCGGCAACAGGCCGTTGAAACTGGCAAACTCTTTACCCTCTCTGCCCGTACAGTAGATGATATACTCCACAATGCCACAGGCAAGGCTTTGGAAAAACTGAAGGCCGGACATTACCGTAAAATCTAAGATTGCGGAGTTTGCAAACTTTGCAAGCCTTGCAAAACCCGTCAAAAAATAGGCTTACAACCGCCTTCCCACAGTCAGCCCAAAGACTGACTTCTTTCTTTTGTTTGTCATATTATATCCTTACATTTGTTCTTGTTTAGTCAAAGTATAACTTTACTATCATGAGCAAAAAGTCATTACAGATACAACAGCTTAACAGCAAAATGCTGGCTTTCACCAGTTTGCAAAAGGTAGCGCCGCCGCCAACCGGATGGATAAAAGCCATCCGTAACGCTATTGGTATGAGCATGTTGCAATTGGGCAAACGGCTATCTATCACCAAACAAAGTGTGCAGGATATTGAACGCCGGGAAAAAGACGGCTCCATTTCTATAAAGGCATTGCGGGAGGCGGCAAGGGCCCTCGATATGCAATTGATATATGGCTTTGTGCCCAACGATGGATCTTTGGAGGCACTGATAGACCGGAAGGCAAAAGAACTGGCTACGCAGATTGTGCAGCGTACTTCCAACAGCATGAAGCTGGAAGACCAGGAAAACAGCAAACAGCGTATTGAAAAAGCAATTGAAGAAAGGGCAACCATCATTAAAAACGAAATGCCTAAAACTTTATGGGATTAGATTTAGATTATATAGACGGGCAAACACCGCTGGATGAAGATGAGAAAGAAGGCTTGCTCATAAAAACCATTGCCACCCGTGGCGAACTGGATGAGTTTGAACAGCAGAATATTGAACAGGCAGTATTGTGGACATTGAGCCGTTCTTTTAAACCCGATGCCGTGTTTACAGAAGATTTTCTCCGGGCATTGCATAAGCGTATGTATAGCAATGTTTGGGCATGGGCTGGTGAGTTTCGTAAAACAAATAAAAACATTGGGGTAGATAAATGGCAGATACCAACCGACCTGAGAACCTTGCTTGACGATACGAAGTTTTGGTATGCCAATAACACGTACAGCCCCGATGAACTTACCATACGTTTCAAACACAGGTTGGTAAGCATCCATTGTTTCCCAAACGGCAATGGCAGGCATAGCCGGTTAATGGCCGATATTGTGATTGAAAAAATATTTAAGCAACCGGTTTATACATGGGGTGCAGCCAATTTGGTTAAGCAGGGCGATACACGAATGGCTTATCTTAATGCAATAAAAGCAGCCGACAAGGGAGATATTCAACCTTTAATAAAATTTGCAAGGGCATAAAGTATAAAACAATAAATGAACAATTAAAAAATGACAAGCACAATACAAAGGGCAGAATTACAAGCCAAAATTTGGAAAATAGCCAACGAAGTCCGTGGCTCAGTGGATGGATGGGACTTTAAACAGTTTGTGTTAGGAACGCTGTTCTATCGCTTTATTAGTGAAAACTTTACCAATTACATTGAAGGTGGTGATGAAAGCATTGACTATGCAAAATTATCAGATGATGTAATAACACCCGAAATTAAAGACGATGCAATTAAAACAAAAGGTTACTTTATCTATCCCAGTCAACTTTTTGTAAATGTTACTAAATCAGCCAATACAAACCCAAATCTTAATACAGACTTAAAAGCCATTTTTGACGCTATTGAAAGTTCTGCAAATGGTTATCCATCAGAACCAGATATAAAAGGACTATTTGCCGATTTTGACACTACCAGTACACGATTGGGTAATACTGTTGAAAATAAAAATCTCCGTTTAGCATCCGTTTTAAAAGGCGTAGAAGAGCTGAATTTTGGAGATTTTGAAGATAATAAGATTGACCTTTTTGGCGATGCCTATGAATTTCTAATATCCAATTATGCAGCCAATGCAGGTAAATCAGGAGGTGAGTTTTTTACGCCACAGCACGTATCAAAACTCATCGCCCAATTGGCAATGCACAAACAGGACAAAGTAAACAAGATATACGACCCTGCGGCAGGTTCAGGCTCTTTATTGTTACAAGCGAAAAAACATTTCGACAATCATATTATTGAAGAAGGCTTCTATGGACAAGAAGTGAACCACACCACTTATAACCTTGCCCGTATGAACATGTTTTTGCACAACATCAACTACGACAAGTTTAATATTGCCCTTGGCGATACGCTTCGCAATCCACACTATGGCGATGAGAAACCTTTTGATGCCATTGTTTCTAATCCACCTTATTCTATTAACTGGATTGGTGATGGCGACCCAACGCTAATTAATGATGACCGTTTTGCACCTGCGGGTGTGTTGGCTCCAAAATCAAAAGCAGATTTTGCTTTTGTATTACATGCCCTAAGTTATCTATCAAGTAAAGGAAGGGCTGCAATTGTTTGTTTTCCTGGTATCTTTTACCGTGGCGGTGCAGAGCAGAAAATCAGAAAGTATTTAGTGGATAATAATTTTGTAGAGACCATTATCTCATTAGCACCAAACTTATTCTATGGCACATCTATTTCTGTAACACTACTTGTACTTTCAAAAAGTAAAACAGAAAACAAAACCCAGTTTATTGATGCAAGTGGTGAGGACTTCTTTAAGAAAGTAACCAACAACAATGTGCTTACCGATAAACACATTGAGCGAATTATGGAAATGTTCGATAGTAAAGAAGATGTGGATTATGTGGCTAAGACTATCGACAATACTAAGATTGCCGAAAACGATTATAACCTCTCGGTTAGTTCTTATGTAGCAGCCAAAGACAATAGAGAGCAGGTGGATATTAGGGTGTTAAATGCAGAGGTTACAAAAACGGTGGCTAAAATAAATACACTTCGTGACGATATTGATAAAATTGTAAAAGAGATTGAATCATGAGTTATCTAGATAAATTATTAGAAGGTGTTGATGTGGAGTGGAAAAATTTGGGAGAGGTGGGAGAGTTAGTTAGAGGAAATGGATTACCTAAATCAGATTTTACCGAAAGTGGTATTCCTGCAATTCACTATGGTCAAATTTACACCTATTACAAAACTTTTGCAACAGAAACTAAATCTTTTGTTTCCACTGAAACAGCAAAAAAGTTACGTAAAGTAAATCATGGTGATGTAGTAATTACAAATACAAGTGAAAACTTAGAGGATGTAGGAAAAGCATTAGTTTATTTAGGTAAAGCACAAGCTGTTACTGGTGGGCATGCTACTATTTTTAAGCCATCGAAGTACATTACAGGTAAGTATCTTGCATATTTTACCCAAACAGAAATATTTGCAAGTCAGAAAAGAAAATATGCAAAAGGCACAAAGGTTATTGATGTTTCGGCTACAGATATGGCAAAAATTAAAATCCCAATTCCATTCCCAGATAACCCGAAAAAATCACTTGAAATTCAAAAAGAAATTGTTCGTATTCTCGACACTTTTACAGAGCTTACAGCAGAGCTTACAGCAGAGCTTACAGCACGTAAAAACCAGTATACCTTTTATAAAGAACAGTTGTTTAGCTTTAATGAAGTGGAAGTTGAGAGAGAACCATTAGGCGTAATTGGAGAATTTCAAAGAGGCAAACGATTTGTAAAGGACGATATGATTTCAGAAGGTGTACCCTGTATTCATTATGGTGAGATGTACACCTATTATGGTACTTGGGCAAACGAAAGCAAATCATTTCTTAGCAAAGAGCAAGTTGAAAATAAAAATCTAAGAGTTGCTGAAAACGGTGATGTGGTTATTGTTGCCGCTGGAGAAACCATTGAAGATATTGGAATGGGAACTGCATGGTTAGGCAATGAAGGCGTAGTAATACACGATGCTTGTTTTTCATACAGAAGCTCATTAAATCCTAAATATGTAGCATATTTTACACGTACTAAACAATTCCACAACCAAATTAAAAAGCATATTTCTTCGGGTAAAATTTCTGCTATTAATGCAAGAGGTTTAGAAAAGGCTTTAATCCCGGTTCCTTCACCAGAAGAACAAGAACGCATAGTTACTATCCTTGATAAATTCGACATACTCACTAACTCAATTAGTGAAGGTCTGCCGAAAGAGATTGAGTTAAGAAAAAAGCAGTATGAATATTACCGTGATTTATTGCTAACATTTCCAAATAATAACATAGAGTCATAATATGGGACAATCCTTAACTGAAATAGCTCAAACACTCAAGGATGCTGATAAAAAGGTACAGCTAATGTATGCTTTTAATGGCTCGGGTAAAACTCGGTTATCAAGAGAATTTAAAGAATTAATAGCCCCAAAAGAAATTGATGCAGAGCAGCAAGAAGAATCAGCGATTAAAATACTTTACTATAATGCTTTTACAGAAGACTTGTTCTTCTGGGATAATGATTTAGATGCTGACTCCGATAGGAAATTAAAGATACAGCCAAACAGTTTTACAAATTGGGTGCTTCGTGAGCAAGGTCAAGACCGAAACATTATTGAGAATTTTCAGCAATTAACAAATGATAAATTAACTCCACAATTCAACGAAGATTTCACTGAGGTAAGGTTTTCATTTGAGCGAGGTAACGATAATACTTCTGAGTTTGTAAAAATCTCCAAAGGCGAAGAAAGTTGTTTTATTTGGAGTGTTTTTTTTAGTTTAATGGAGCAAGTAGTCAGTGTATTAAATGTTGCAGAACAAGAAAGTCGTGAAACTGATCAATACAATAGTCTGGAATATATTTTCATTGATGACCCTGTTAGCTCATTAGATGATTCGCATCTAATTGAGTTGGCTGTAAATATTGCTGAGTTAATAAAGTCAAGCATTTCAGGATTGAAATTCATAATCACCACACATAATCCGTTATTCTATAATGTACTTTTTAATGAATTTAGAAGAGTGACAAGCACGAAAAAAATCCGTTTAGAAAAATTAAACGATGGTACTTTTTCAATAGGTGAGTTAGCAAGCGATTCTCCTTTCTCGTATCACTTATTTCTTTTATCGGAATTGGAGAAAGCTATACAACCGCCAAGTGATATTAAAAAGTTTCATTTCAACTTCCTACGTAACATTTTAGAAAAAACTTCCACTTTTCTCGGATACAATAAGTGGGAAGACCTTTTGCCCCAAGAATCACGGGAAGCCTATTATAAACGAATAATAAATCTATCAAGTCATTCAAAACACAATGGAGAAGAAATTTCAATTGTTGAAGAAAATGATAAAAGAGTATTGGGCTTTCTAGTAAATGAAGTAAAAAGAATGTACGGCTTCAAATCAATGATTAATAATAACGAAACTGAACAGGATGTCACAGTATAAAACCATAGCAGAATCAAATAATTTCATTGTACTGGATAACTACATAAAGGATTCAGTTGTGAATGAGCCACCTGCCGTCTATCAAACAGAGGCTTCTTTGGAGAAAGAATTTATTCAAGACCTAATCAATCAAGGTTATGAAAATCCGTTAAACCTGAACACCCCTGAAACCATGTTGGCGAACGCAAGGGTGCAACTTCAATCGCTTAACAATGTGGCATTTTCGGATGGAGAATGGACTCGTTTTGTAGAAGAGTATTTAGATAAGCCAAGTGATAACCTGGTAGAGAAATCACGGAAAATACATGACAATTACATTTACGATTTCGTTTTTGACGATGGACATATTCAAAACATCTACTTAGTAGATAAAAAGAATATTGCACGTAATAAAGTGCAGGTAATCAAACAATTCGAACAAAAAGGAACGCAAGCAAATCGTTATGATGTTACCATATTAGTCAATGGATTGCCATTGGTTCAGGTAGAATTAAAAAAGCGTGGGGTTGCCATTCGTGAAGCCTTTAATCAAGTGCATCGTTATACCAAAGAGAGTTTTAATAGCAGCAATTCACTTTTTAAATACGTACAGATTTTTGTCATATCAAATGGTACTGACAGCCGTTACTTTGCAAACACAGTTCAGCGAAATAAAAACAGCTTTGACTTTACCATGAACTGGGCAAAGGCTGATAATTCCTTAATCAAAGATCTAAAGGACTTTACAGCAACATTTTTTCAGAAACATACCATTTTAAAAATATTACTTACTTATTCTGTTTTTGACACAAGTGATACGTTGCTCGTCATGAGACCTTATCAAATTGCAGCAACAGAAAGAATCTTGTGGAAAATTGAAAGTTCGTTTCAATCAAAAAAATGGTCCGACACAGAAGGTGGCGGTTATATTTGGCACACCACAGGTTCTGGCAAAACACTAACCAGTTTTAAAGCAGCAAGATTAGCAACTCAACTTGATTTCATTGATAAGGTATTCTTTGTAGTTGACCGTAAAGATTTGGACTTTCAAACGATGAAGGAATATCAAAGATTCTCTCCCGATAGTGTGAACGGTTCAGATAGTACAGCAGGTTTAAAGAGGAATATTGAAAAAGATGATAATAAAATTATAGTAACAACTATTCAGAAATTGAATAACCTCATGAAAACTGAGAATGATTTAGCCATTTATCAAAAGCAAGTGGTTTTCATTTTTGACGAAGCGCATCGTTCTCAATTTGGTGAAGCTCAAAAAAACCTGAAAAAGAAGTTTAAAAAATTCTATCAATTTGGTTTTACAGGCACTCCAATCTTTCCACAAAATGCTTTAGGTGCAGAAACTACAGCAAGTGTATTCGGTCGTGAACTACACTCATACGTAATTACGGATGCTATTAGGGACGAAAAAGTACTGAAATTCAAAGTTGACTATAATGATGTTCGACCACAGTTCAAAAGTATAGAAACAGAAATTGATGAGAAAAAATTGAGTGCGGCAGAAAATAAAAAAGCTTTGCTTCATCCAGAACGCATCAAAGAAATATCTCAATACATTTTACAGAATTTCAGGATAAAAACTCATAGAAATCAAGGGAGTAACAAAGGCTTTAACGCCATGTTTGCTGTAAGTAGTGTTGATGCAGCCAAATGTTATTATGAAGAATTAAAAAATTTGCAAAAAGAGAATGATAAGCCATTAAAAATTGCCACCATCTTTTCCTTTGCAGCAAATGAAGAGCAGAGTGCAATAGGTGAAATAGTTGACGAGAGTTTTGAACCTTCTGCAATGGATAGTAGTGCTAAAGAGTTTTTAACTAAAGCAATCAATGATTATAATGCAATGTTCAAAACCAGTTATGGGGTAGACAGCAATGAGTTTCAGAATTACTATCGTGACCTTGCGAAACGAGTAAAGAGTAAAGAGGTTGACCTCATAATTGTAGTTGGCATGTTCCTCACCGGGTTCGATGCTCCTACACTCAATACATTGTTTGTAGATAAGAACCTGCGTTACCACGGTTTAATACAAGCCTTTTCACGTACAAATCGTATTTATGATGCCACAAAAACTTTTGGCAATATCGTTACGTTCCGTGATTTAGAAATAGCAACTATTGATGCTATTACACTTTTTGGGGATAGCAATACAAAAAATGTTGTTCTTGAAAAAAGTTACAAGGAATATTTAGAAGGCTTTACAGACCTTGCCACTGGCGAAGCACGTAGAGGTTATATTGAAGTAGTTAAAGAATTAAATGAAAAATTCCCCAACCCTGATGAAATAGTTACAGAAAAAGATAAAAAAGAGTTTTCAAAACTTTTTGGCGAGTACTTGCGTGTAGAAAACATATTGCAGAATTACGATGAATTTAACCATCTTAAAGCATTGCAAGCAATAGACATAAATGAAGCTAACGCAATTGAGGAATTTAAAAAAGCTCATTTTGTAACCGATGAGGATATAGCTTCAATGCAAAAGATTGAATTGCTGAAAGAACGAACTGTTCAGGATTATCGCTCTACTTATAATGATATACGTGACTGGTTAAGACGAGAAAAATCTGGGAAAGAATCAGAAGAGTCAACAATTAATTGGGATGATGTTGTGTTTGAGGTTGAGTTACTAAAATCACAAGAGATTAACCTTGATTACATTCTTGAATTAATCTTTGAGCATAACAAGAAAACTAAAGACAAAGAAACTTTAATTGCGGAAATACGCAGGGTTATTCGTGCAAGTGTTGGGAATAGAGCAAAAGAGAGTTTGGTTGTTGACTTCATCAATGAAACTGACCTTGATACCCTTCAAGATAAAGCAAATGTTATTGATTCATTCTTTGCATATGCACAACGCAAACAGAAAGCGGAAGCATTAGAACTAATTGCCGAAGAAAATTTAAATGTAGAAGAAGCGAAGCGATATATAACAGCTTCTTTAAAACGAGAATATGCCAGTGAAAATGGAACGGAACTTAATACTATTTTACCAAAAATGAGCCCTTTAAACCCCCTCTATTTGACGAAGAAGCAGAGTGTTTTTCAAAAGTTAGTCTCTTTTATAGAGAAATTTAAAGGTGTTGGCGGGCAACTTTAAATAAGGGAAAGGTAGAATTTGAGTAATTAAATGTTTATTGATAATACTTCAATTGAAAGCGGCATTTTGGATTTAAAGGACATATTGTATAAAGCGAAAATTACATTTTAACTATGGCAAAAAAAATCATAATAACGACATCTTATAATTAATAAAGAAAATAGTGCCTGATGGAGCAAAACCTTATTCTCAACATCATCCCTTTTACCCCGGCATCCGGTAAAAAAGCCTTTGCTTTTTACCGGGAAAGGAAAGAGGATTATTACCCAATCTTTAAAGGCGATTTGGAGGGACTTTTAGATGATAAGTTTACAGCATTGGAATTGTTGGAACTGGAAAAGCTCTACACAGATTTTCAACCACCAAAAGAGGGCGCAGTAATTTTGGATATTGATCTATCCAAATCTCACCGCTTTGCCAGTCATTATTACCGCCATCTTATAAGAGAGTATTTTACAGGCATTGCTGATATAATGCACCAGAATTTTACCAGCGAAACAGAAGTATGGTTTCACAACAAAGAAAAAAGCACTGCCAAATACAATGTATATAACCAGTTTACTTTAAAAGTACAGCACGGCAGGGTTACCACCGGCCCGGAGTTGGTACTGTCTTATGACGGCACTACAAAAGTATTTGCCAAACCGGTATCTGAAATTTACAATTTCAATACCAACCTGTACAACTGGATAGTGTGCAACGGCTTATTATACAAATGGAAATACAGGCCACAGTCTGTGATCAATATGCCTGAAAAATGTTTCCCGGTTTTAAGCAATGAAATAAAGCCACAATTGGATATAGCCCACGATGTACCTAATCTCAGCAACCGCTATCCAAGATACCTCAATACATTGCAACACTTTTACAACCAATATCTGGCTGTTGAGGCTTTCAGGAAAATCATTCCAATAAGTAACGAAGGTTTTTATCAACCCGATGCAAAGCAGTATAGGGTTATCAGTTCATCATCCAACGATTTGATGTATGCCGGAGGCAAAACGGGTAAAGAACCAAAAAAGGATTTTAAATTCAAAGGCCCTTACCAGTTGCCCACTAAACCCAGCAACTTCAAATTCTTTTTCATTTACCAGGCATCAGATAAAGCAAGTGCAGTAACAGAGTTGTTTAAGTATTTAAACAGTGGTTACAAAGACGACAGGTTCCCGTTTCCAAAAATGCAGGACTATATTAAAGTTCCCTTTGAACTGGATATTACAAAGAACATAGAATTTGACAGTGTAGAAAATGCAGTAACAACAGTACGCAATGCCATTAAGAATGCAGAGTGGCAACCGGATACCCGTTACCTGGCATTGTTTGTAAATCCTGTACCAAAGTTGGAGAAAGATGAAGAACGGAAAAACATCTATTACAAGATCAAAGAAATACTGTTGTACGAAGATGTGCTTTCGCAGGTAATAAAAAGCGAACATCTGTATAAAGATGGCAAACCTAACTCTTACTTCAATACTTTCTTACCGCATATAGAAATTGCCATGCTGGCAAAGCTGGGCGGTGTACCCTGGCGGCTTAACCGGCCAACGAATAATGAATTGATTGTTGGTGTAGGTGCATTCTATTCCGTTACCCGAAAAACAAGGTTTGTGGGCTCGGCTTTTTGTTTTAACAACGAGGGCATGTTTAAAGGCTTTGATTGTTTCAAAGGCGATGATACCATTAGTTTGGCTGGCTCCATAAGAGAAGCAGTGGCAAAATTCATTGCAGTTAATTACACCGCTTCAAGGCTTATCATACACTTTTATAAAGACATTGGAAAAAAGGAACTGCAGCCCATCATGCAAACCCTGCACACGCTGGGCTTGAATATTCCGGTAATTGTTGTTACCATCAACAAAACCGAAAGCAAGGAGTTATTAGGATTTGATACAGCAGATGCAGATAATTTAATGCCTTACAGTGGCACTATAGTAAAAGTTGGCTGGACAGAATATCTTTTATTTAATAACACCCGGTATGAAAGCACATCAAAGCCTGCACAAAAAGAATATCATTTTCCTGTAAAAATTGCATTGTCCTGTACGGTTGATGGAATGCTGGATGATATGAATTTAGTAGAACAGTTGATTGACCAGGTTTACCAGTTTTCAAGAATGTACTGGAAAAGCACCAACCAGCAGAGTTTACCAGTTACTATCAAATACCCGGAAATGGTGGCGGAGATTTACCCCCACTTTCAGCACGATAAGCTGCCGGATTTTGGCAAGGAGAATTTATGGTTTTTATAATTCCCTTCTGATAGAGAATTGAGCAGCTATTGTGCGTAGAACAGCTTTTTAACTTATTTGCCTTATTTTTGCCTCTCATGATAAAAGTGTTCCAAAAGATAATATTACTGATTGCCGTAATAACGGTAACAGCTCATAGCATCTTTCCGCACATACACCTGGATGATATCATAGCCTTTGTCGAAGACCATCATCATGATGAGCAGCCTGGTACACATCATCACAATGAGGCTGAAAACAGTAAAGACAATCAGAAAAGCCTGTTTTCTTTTGCCCAGTTAGATGACGACTTTATTCCGGCAAACGGGCAGCCCAAAAACTTTGAACTTCCGGTTGAACACCTTGCTGCTTTAATCGTTACTTATCTTTCAGATAGTTATCCAGTTAATACAAAAATGCAGTTTGGCTGGTATATTGAATACCCGCCACCTGGTAATCATTTATATAACCTTCCTTCCCGAGCACCCCCTGCTGTAATTTAAGGCTGATTTTTCGGCCTTATCAGGCTATGCCTGTATACCCCGTTATCTCTACTATTATTTCAACATTCTAAATTTCATTTATGAAAAAGATATTGCTACTGGCAAGCATCAGTGCATTTGTATTAACAACTTCCTGCAACAATAATGCTGAAACAAAAAATACACATACACATGACGATGGTAGTACACATGCAGAACATGATACCATCAAACCGGCACAGCAGGAATTTAATGTAGCCGATACAACTAAAAAAGATACAACCACCCATACACATGCAGACGGAGAAAAGCATTCTCATTAAAGACAAAAGCATATTATTATGAAATATCTATTCACAATTTGCCTGTTGGCAGTTGGTATGATGGCCTGTAAACAAAAAACTGCAAAGGAAGAGGCAGCAGCAGAAAGTTTAGAGCCACTTGCTTATACATTATACAGCGGCAAGTCGGAACTCTTTGTTGAGTTCAAACCCTTAGTGGTGGGTCAAACTTCAAAGTTTGCTGCCCACTTAACTATTTTGGGTGAAAACTTTCTGCCATATACAGAAGGTACAGTAACCGTAAGTTTTATACAGAACGGTAAAGGCATTAAGAATACAGCCAATGCTCCCAGTTCCCCCGGCATCTTTCGTTTGGCATTACAAGCTGCACAGGCTGGTATGGGCAAATTGGTTTTCGATATTCAAACCGCAGCTTTTACCGACCAGTTTATCATTGACAGCATACCCGTATTTGCCGATGAAAAAACTGCCATTGCAGCGCAACCTAAAGATGCAGGAGGCAACGATATTTCTTACCTGAAAGAACAGGCTTGGAAAGTAGAGTTTGCCAATGCGCCTGTAATGAAGGAAACAATGTTCGATGTAATAAAGGCAACCGGAGAAATTCAATCTGCCCCCGGCGATGAAGTAACCATTGCATCAAAATCAAACGGCATTGTAAAGTTTGTTGGCAATAACAATATTACCGGTTCAGCTATCCGTGCAGGTCAAACCATGTTTACGGTTACAGGTGGCGAAATAGCTTTTGAAAATGTAGAGGCTGCCAAACAAACTGCAAAGGCAGAATTAACCACTGCAAAATCAGAATACAGCAGAGCAAGTGAATTGATAAAAGACAAACTGATAACACAGGGAGATTTTCAAAATGCCAAACTCCGTTTTGAGCAGGCACAAATTACGCTCAACAATCTTGGCCGCAATTACGGTGGCGGCAAAGGTCTTTCCTCAACTATCAATGGGTTTATTAAAAGCATAATGGTAAGCGAAGGGCAGTATGTATCTGCAGGGCAGCCTTTGGCTACAGTTACCAAAAATCAACGACTGATTTTGAAGGCAGATGTATCACTGAAAGATGCCGATAAAATTAACAGCATACAGGAAGCCAATTTTACCATCATTCAAAATAAGCAGTCTTACAACACAAAAGAGCTTAACGGAAAAGTATTGGCAGTTGGAAAAACAACCGCAGCCAATTCACCATTTATTCCAGTGCATTTTCAGATAGACAGTAAGCCGGGTATGTTGCCAGGTTCTTTCGCAGAAGTATTCTTAAAAACAACTCCCATAAATGAAGCATTGGTTATACCTGTATCTGCATTAGTGGAAGAACAAGGCATTTTTTATGTGTATGTACAAACAGAAGGAGAAAGTTTTCAAAAGAGAGAATTGAAATTGGGTGCAAATGATGGACAAAAAGTACAGGTGCTTTCAGGAGTGGCAGAAGGTGAAAGAGTTGTAACCAAAGGAGGCTATCAAATAAAATTATCACAGGCAAGCGGTGCATTACCGGCTCACGGTCATGAGCATTAAAATTCAGAACGATGTTAAATAAAATTATACGGTTTTCTTTAAATAACCGGGTGCTGATTATAGCAGCATCAATACTGCTACTGTTGACAGGTACATACACAGCTACCAAAATGGAAGTGGATGTCTTTCCTGACTTAACTGCTCCAACAGTTGTTGTGTTAACAGAAGCACATGGCATGGCTCCCGAAGAAGTAGAAAGATTGGTAACCTTCCCGGTGGAAACAGCAGTGAATGGAGCAGGAAATGTAAGACGGGTGAGGTCATCATCATCTGCCGGTATTTCTATTGTGTGGGTAGAGTTTGAATGGGGCACAGATATTTACAGGGCAAGACAGATAGTGAATGAAAAAATTAGCGTTGTATCCAACCAATTACCAATCGGTGTAAATGCTCCTGTAATGGCTCCGCAATCTTCCATCATGGGAGAAATTATGCTCATCAGTGTTACCGGAACTGCTACCAGTAAAATGGATACAAGAACTATTGCCGATTGGCAAATACGTCCTTTGCTGCTTTCCATTGGCGGCGTATCACAGGTAGTAGTCATTGGTGGAGAATACAAACAGTTTCAGATACTGGCTTCGCCACAAAAAATGAGTTATTACAATGTTTCATTAACAGAATTACTGAAAGCATCGGAAGAAGCAAATAAAAATGCTGCCGGTGGTTTTATGAGTGAGTACAGCAACGAATATATTGTTAGGGGCATTGGCCGTACAAGCGATTTGAATGAATTGGGCAGATCATTAATTAAAACAGTAAACGGCAGCCCCGTTAAAATTGAAGACGTTGCAGAAATAAAAATTGGCTCTGCTATTAAGATTGGCGATGGCTCTTTAAAAGGTAATCCTGCCGTGATAATGACAGTAATGAAACAGCCGGGTACAAACACATTAGAGCTCACCAAAAAAATTGATGATGCTTTAACCAACTTAAAGAAAACTTTACCCGAAGATTTAATTATTAATACAAAAATATTCAGACAGGCCGATTTTATCAATGCCTCTATTGGTAATATCAATAAAACATTAATTGAAGGTTCCATATTTGTTGTGATCATTCTCTTTTTGTTTTTAATGAACTGGAGGCCCACATTCATTTCATTAATTGCAATTCCGGTTTCTTTAATAACAGCCATACTTACATTGAAGTGGCTGGGCTTTACCATCAATACCATGAGCCTTGGAGGTATGGCTATTGCCATTGGTGCATTAGTGGATGATGCAATTATAGATGTAGAAAATGTGTTTAAACGATTGAAACAAAATGCAGCCAGACCGGAAGCGGAAAGAACCAATAAGCTGGATGTAATATTTGATGCTTCTGTAGAAATAAGGACTTCCATTATCAATGCCACATTTATTATCATCGTGGCTTTCGTTCCGCTATTCTTTTTATCAGGCATGGAAGGCCGATTATTGGCTCCGTTAGGTATTGCCTTTATTGTTTCACTGTTTGCATCATTGATTGTTGCTATTACTATAACACCGGTACTTTGCAGTTACCTGTTGACAAGCGATCGAATGTTGCAAAGACAACATAAAGAAAGCTGGATAGTCAGAAACCTCGGCAATGCGTATGAGGGAGGTTTGAAAAGAGCAATGAATTTTAAAAAATCAATCATTGCATTTGCAATAGTATTATTTATCGGCGCATTGATTTTATTGAGCACACTGGGCAGAAGTTTTTTGCCGGAATTTAATGAAGGTTCGTTGGTGGTGAGTGCTACCAGCCTGCCGGGTATCTCACTGGAAGAAAGCAACAAGATTGGTGCAAATGTTGAAAAGGCTTTATTGTCAATTCCAGAAATTACAATCACAACAAGAAGAACAGGCCGTGCAGAACTGGATGAACATGCACAGGGAGTAAATGCTTCGGAAATTGACGCCCCATTTGTTTTGAAAGAACGAAGCAGAGATGAATTTATGAAAGATGTAAGGCAGAAACTGGCAGGCGTTTCGGGAGTAAATATTACTATTGGTCAACCCATCGGCCACCGGATAGACCACATGCTTTCCGGCACAAGAGCCAATATTGCAATTAAAATATTTGGTGCAGACTTAAATAAGCTGTTTACACTCTCTAATCAAATTAAAAGTACCATCGAAAGCACAGAAGGATTGGTTGATTTGAGTGTAGAGCAACAAATTCAAATTCCGCAGGTGCAGATAAAAGCCAACAGGGATATGCTGAGTAAATACGGCATCACTATTGGTGAATTTGCAGAATTTACAGACATTGCTTTTGCCGGTGAAAAGGTTTCTGAAGTGTATGAAGGCAACCAGCGTTTTGATTTGGTACTTCGCTTTGACGAAAGCAACAGGGGCAACCTGGAAAAAATAAGCAACACCTTAATTGATGCAAAAGACGGTCAAAAAATACCGCTTAATTATGTGGCCAATATTGTTTCAACAACCGGTCCCAATACCATTAACCGGGAAAATGTGCAACGCAAAACAGTTGTATCGGCTAACGTTGCAGGCCGTGACCAGAAAAGTGTGGTGGATGAAATAAGGCAAAAGATAGAGGCTAATGTAAAACTTCCGGAAGGATACAGAATTGAATACGGAGGTCAGTTTGAATCAGAAGCGGAAGCATCCAAAACATTATTGGCAACTTCACTGCTTGCACTGTTGGTTATTTTCTTTTTACTCTATATGGAGTTTAAGAATGTAAAGATCTCTGCCATTATTTTACTGAACTTGCCGCTGGCTTTAATTGGTGGGGTGTTAAGTGTATGGCTCACAACCGGAATTCTAAGTATTCCTGCCATTATTGGATTCATCACTTTGTTTGGAGTGGCCACAAGAAACGGTATTCTCCTGGTATCGCATTATAAAACGCTTTCGGCACAAGGGTTGCCTTTGTATGATACCATTATACAAGGTTCCAAAGACAGGCTGAGCCCCATTTTAATGACTGCGCTTACAGCAGGGCTTGCGTTGATACCTTTAGCTATTGGCGGCGATCTGCCCGGCAATGAAATACAAAGCCCGATGGCAAAAGTGATTTTGGGTGGCTTGCTAAGTTCTACCCTGATGAATTTATTTATTGTACCTATTGTTTACTTTTTGGCAAACAGAAAAACAGAAAAGAAATGAAAAGATTTTCGCTTTATATAATCAGTTGCTTTTTTACTGTAACAGCTATTGCCCAAAATGATGCTGACAGTGTAGTGAAACAGGTAGAAAGAAACAACAAGTCTATCCAGTCAAACAAAAAGTATTGGCAGGCAAAGCAGGCAGAGTTCAAAACAGGTTTAACACCTTACGACCCACAAGTGGAATATGATTACCTGTTTGGTTCGCCAGTTGGTGCAGGTAACCAAAAAGATTTTAGCATTACACAACGCCTGGATTTTCCTTCTGTTTACAAACGAAAGAAAGAACTATCCGGCCAGCAGATAGCACAAACAAATTTGCAACAACAGGTTTACCGCCAGGATATTTTGCTGGAAGCCAAATTACTTTTCTTGCAGGTTGTTTATCTGAACAAAAAAGGCACTGAACTTAACAGAAGGTTGCTGAATACTCAAAAATTAGTAACCGACTATCAAAAGAAGTTGGACAAAGGCGATGTGATTATCCTTGATGTAAACAAAGCAAGATTACAGTTGCTCAATATTCAGAACGAAGTAAAACTGAATGAGAACGAAAAACAGGTACTCCTTACTAAAATTTCAGCATTAAACGGAGGAATACCTGTTACAATCAATGACACTCTTTATCCGTTTGTTGCAATCATTCCAGAATTTGAAACATTGGACAGCACCATTGAAGCCAACGACCCTATTATAAAAGTATATGAACAGGAAAAGAAAATACTGCAACAGCAAATTGTTGTACAAAAAGCAATGAACCTGCCAAAGATTGAAACCGGCTACCATTCGCAGGGAATATTGGGGCAGAGCTATAAAGGTTTTCATGCAGGTATCACCATTCCTTTATGGGAGAATAAAAACAAACTGAATACAGCAAAGGCCAATCTTGAATATGCTGTTTCAAATACAGAAACTCACCGCCTGGGTCATCGCCTTGAAAACAAACAATACTATGAGCAATTGGATATAAGATTGAAAATGTTACAGGAGTATAAAGAACTTTTATCAACACTAAACAATACTGTATTGCTAAACAAAGCCCTGTCAATGGGACAAATCACCATTATTCAATATTTCTATGATGAGAGTTTTTATTTTACAGCTTATGATAAATACTTACAGGCAGAATGGGAGTATCAACAAGCGGTAGCAAGATTGTATAAGTTTCAATTGTAGGATAAAATTTCTATAAAGGAAATGAATAGGATGAATCACTGACTAATAAAAAGTAGTATGAATTACACACAAACATTCTTTTCCCGCCAGTTCCTATGGGAAATTGTTCGCATTCTTACTGTAGGAATAGCAAGCCTGTTATTTTATTTAGACGTGATTCCTTTACCTGTACTGCTTGCTGCAATGGCATTTGGCCTTTACTCATTGGTAAAAGTTGCGGCAACCGATTTAATAAAAGAGCGAAAGATAGGCACGGAAATCTTTATTACCATTGCTGTAATAATATCAGTACTTGGCAAAGAATATCTTGCGGGTTCTGTTGTGCTGATGATTATTTTGATTGCAGAATATATTGCAAGTGCAAGTGGTGAGAGAGCAAGAGCTTCTATTAAAGAATTAATTGGTTCCGTACCCAAAACAGCAATTGTAAAAAAGGATGGGAAAGAAGAAACCATTCAGATAAGTGATTTGAAGATAGGAGATATTGTCTTGGTTAAAGCCGGAGAAAAAATACCGGTTGATGGAAAAGTAACAAGAGGCGCTGGTTCTGTTAACCAGGCTCCCATCACCGGGGAAAGTGTACCGCAGGAAAAAGTTATAGGAAGCGATGCATTTGCCGGAACTATAGTAGAATTAGGAGCACTTGATATTCAAATGACAAAAGCAGGAAAGGACACTGTTTTTTCCCGCATTATAACATTAGTAGAAGAAGCAGAAAGTGAGCAGGCTCCTATTGAAAAACTTACCGATAAAGTGGCATCATGGCTTATACCTGTAGTATTTATTTTTGTTGGCGCAGTTTATTTTTACACCCGTGATATAAGGCTTGTAATAGCATTGCTGATATTTACTTCTCCGGCTGAATTAGGGTTGGCTACACCCCTTGTTACTATTGCAGCTATTGCCCGTGCAGCCAGGGAAGGTATCTTAGTTAAAGGCGGCAAATTTTTAGAAGAACTGGCTAAGGTTACCACAATTGTATTTGATAAAACAGGAACGCTAACAGTAGGAAGTCCGGCAGTTAATCGTATTGAAATAATTGATACAAATTTTAATGAAAACAGGTTGGTACAAATTGCTGCGGCTGTTGACAGGCGTTCAAGCCATCCATTAGCAAAATCAATTTTAAGTTATGCTGATAAATTAAAGCTTACTTATGCTGAACCTGAAAATTTTGAAGTAATAAAAGGTCGTGGTGTTTCTGCAAAAGTAGAAGGTAAGTCTGTTTTATTTGGCAATAAATTATTTATGGCAGAAAGAAAAGTGCCTGTTCTGAGCACTTCAGAAAACCTTACTGATACAGCTATCTATCTTTCAGTTGATAATAAATTGGCGGGCATTTTTTATATATCCGATGTTATCCGGGAAGGTGCGAAAGAGATGATTGAAGGCCTTAGAAATAGCGGGGTTAAAAATATTGTTATGCTTACCGGTGATAATCCGGAAACTGCAAAACATGTTTCAGAACAAGTTGGCATTACAGATTTTAGAGCGAATTTATTGCCGGAGGATAAAATTAAAATTGTAAAAGAGCTTCAGGGAAAAGGTGAAAAAGTTGCAATGGTAGGTGATGGCATTAATGATGCACCGGCATTGGTGCAGGCAAATATCGGCATTGCTATGGGCGCAATGGGAACCGAAGCAGCAATGGAAGCGGCTGACATTGTTTTAATGCAGGATAAATTAGAAAAAATTGCAAGAGTGAGGGCTATCAGTAAGAGGGCATTTCGTACCATTAAGGAAAATATTATTGTTGGAGTAGGTGTTGTGCATGTAATTGGAATTACACTGGTATTGCTTAAAATAATCGGGCCGGTAGAAGCAGCAGCTATTCACTTATTACCGGACACATTGGTTTTTATTAATTCAATTAAACTTTTGCGGGTAAAAATTAAGGATTGATTAGGTATAAAGTTTTTAAAACATTGCTTATGATGAATACTTCGGCTCATGGAGTATCAGCAGGCGGTAGCAAGATTGTATAAGTTTCAGTTGTAACTTTAGTAACCAGATTTCATCTGTAAAAACAATAAATTATATTATGGACAGAAAAAAATTTCTTACCGCAGGTGGCGTGTTAGCTGCAACCAGTATTTTACCAACTAATTCTGTTCTGGCACAGCATTATGATGAAAACGGATTGGATAAACTGACAGACGCCAATGGAAATTTCCAGCATCTTCCGCTGCCTTACAACAAAAATTTCCTTGAACCACAGATGGATGAAGAAACTGTTTACCTCCACCACACTTTTCATCATGGCGGAGCAGTAAAAGCGGCTAATACTGATTTACAAAAAATCCGTAAAGCAATGGATGAAAATAATTTGGAAACTGTTGATTACTGGACAAAGAAATTATCTTATCATTTTTCATCCCATGTACTGCATACTATTTTCTGGACAAACTTAACCAATAAGAAAACTGACCCGGGAGGCGAATTACTAAAGCGAATTGAAAAAGACTTTGGAGGTTATGATAAACTGAAAATGTATTTGTCCAAAACTTCCAAAGATGTAGATGGCAATGGCTGGGGTATTTTAGGTTATCAACCTTATTCTGATAAACTCACCATACTGCAATGTGAAAACCATGAAAATCTTACACAATGGGGTGTAGTTCCTTTATTGGTTGTGGATGTGTGGGAACATGCTTATTATCTTAAATACAAGAATAAAAGAGCTGATTTTGTAGATACAATGCTTCAAATAATTAATTGGGATAATGTAGCTGCCAGATTAAATACTGCATTAAAAATAAAATAGAACTCCACTCTAATAAATAAGAAACACTTCAATTCCGTATGATGTGAGTTTAATTGAATACCAGCTTCAGGTTTTCATAGTAATTTCAATTCGACATGCCCATCATGTCGCCAATCCAACACTGACAATTGTCAATCCATTTAAAAAAATAAAATAAACTGCAAAGATAGCACCGGCACAAAGCCAACGCTTCGCAGCATAAACACAAGCCCAACACACAAGGCCATCATTTATACTGCAACCCACAAACCCGGTGCTGTGAGGACGCAGTTATTTTATTTTTTCATTTAAATGTATCGTTATGTCAGTTCTTGTTCAGCGTTGGCTTGTTGGCAGCATTTGGGTTAGCTGCTGGTTCGTTTCACCTGGTGTGTTTGTTTTTTCATCACAATTAGGGCATTCATTTACTTCGTCATGTGAGCCTCCTTGGTAGGGGGCTTAACTTCTGATTTTATACATTGGTGAAAGAAACTGGAATGATTCCGTACTGGCTACAGGCCACCTTCTTCATTTCGTTCGTTTGCTCCGTCCCCTCCGCTACACTCACTCATTCAGTCGGTAGCCTTCCGGCAAACAACATCCTGCTCCGTTTGCCCCAACGGCAGCATCCCGGAGCCACCCACAAATCCATTCCGGGAAGCTGCCAGCCATCGCTTCTTTTCCCACCGCACAAAGCCCACGCTTCGCCGGTAAATAGGTGTTCGTCATTCGTCGTCAGCAAGCAATCATGCCAAACCATTGCAGCAGCAGCAATAAATCTGTTTATAAACTTTTATGGTATTGCTGCACCTGCAATGCCCTTCGGGTGCTCCGCTTCGCTACGCAGTTTGTCATGCTGCTTGCAGTTCCTCCTCATTCCTCACGGCAGCTACTGTGTCCTTCACGCCACTTCGTTCATTTCTTCCTTCGTTCCGCTTCATTACACCACGTTCGCAGCTAAACCATTTGCTACATGGCAGGGCCTCCCAAGCCACACACAAAAGGCAATTCACATGGGAATGCACCTGCCATTCCGCTAGCCATCCCTACAATACTCACTGGGTTTCATTCCGCTTCACTACGTCATTCATTCACTTCAGTAGCGTTCAGTCCACCCGCTGCCCTCTTTTCTTTTGCTCGCCGGCAGCCCCACTTAAGGCTGCGTTCACCTTGCGGCTGCTAATTGCTCATGTCGTACCTCCATTTCGCAAAGCATCGCTAAGGTTCACTTGCATAGTTCAGCCGCCTCCGTACCCTGACGGGAAATTTACTACGGCGGCTTCCTATGGAGCTGGCATCGCCATTCGTTCCTCATGGCTTTACTGCCAGCCCCTTTGTGGGGGCTCGCTGTCCGCCTCCGTTCATTCGTTCCTCATTCTCTCCGGCGGCCATCTAACGGCTCGCCAACACCACAGTGCCGACAAGTGTGCGGCACGGCTATGCTTCTTTTTTGCCGCAGGCGCTTTTACCGGCAGGCTTGACACATTTTGCTATCGCTTCTAAGAAACTATTACTGATCTATGTATAAGTTTAGCCGGTGCATCTTTAGTACATATCCGAACTGTAACAAACCGGCACATTAACCGTATCATTCTCTTTTCAAATTTGATTTCTTGCAATTGCCCTACATTCATCTTTTAGTTTTTTCAAAGGCATGAAGGGTTCAGGATTATGTGTCCAGTTAAGAAGTGGTCCGTATTTCTTAATGAGAGTTATTTCAATTGTTGAATCGGTAGTAGGGCAGTAGTGAAAAGCAATTTCAAGATTATGGTTTATCCATTCAACTATTGCTTTTGTATTTTCTATGTTGAATTTGTAATTGTTCTGATTTTTTTTACCTGCAAGGCTCCCAGGTTCCGGTCTATATCCTAATACTGCACCTATACTTCTGAAAAATGTAGCAGGGTTTCTATGTTGGAGTTCCTGCAAATACAATCTTTTTAAAAGAGAACCGCTGGCTATCCCGATGTAAAGAAGATTTGTCTTCTTTCTTACTAACTCATTGTGAAATGCTGGAGGCAGTTTTTTTGTATTGGTAATCCAGATAGAATAATATCCTTCCTTGCTTTCAATTACATTCCCATTTGTTATTGGTTGAAGGATTCTCTTTCCTTTTATTAATGTCTTTTCTAATTCCTGAAATGTCATACACTAAAGTTATTTCTAAAGAATCAAAAAAGTACAGCAAGTTAGTCGGCTGGCACAGCCCCTTGCTTTAAAAAAAACAAGGAACTACGGCATAAACACAGCCCCACCGCACACAGCCATCATTTATTCCGTTCCTCCTTGTTTTTTTAGCCCCGCCGCCTGATGTAAATGCTTTCTTTTTTTTCCTTTTTTCTTTTAAAATAAATTTTATTACAATGAAAAATGCAAATCACTTCTTCGGCTCTCACAACGGTTCAGAAAATTTCTTTTGCCACAAACCCTCCCTGATTCTTTACACAGATGGAGTAAAGGAGTTGGCAGAAGGCTGCGGTGCTTACTGGCTGATAGATTTAATCATAAGCCACCAATGCCACAAGGATATTAACCTTGAACGCTTCCAGGTGTGGGATTTAAAGAGAGTAAAGGAGAATGTCTTTACAATTCTTGCAACAGATGGGAACCACAACAAAGTAACAAGTCAGGAAATCCCTTTCAGTGATTTTCCTTATGATCTTGCCACGCTTTGGCTGGTGGATGGCTGCCTGATGTTGCCGAGTGAATACTAAAGCAAAAGCCCCGCCGAAAGGCGGGGCCATTTTTTGAACTGAAGAATGAACAAAGATGTTCAGATAATTTCAAAAATTAGCTCAGAATAAATTTATTACTGAGGCAATGAAATCTAATACTCCGCATAACATGGCTTTAAATTTAATTGTTATAAAAATTGTTTGCTTTACTTGACTCGGTAAAATATTTCATGAATGCATTTCACTTACCCCGACTTTTACAGGCCGGACACTTTCACCAGTGACAGCGGATTAAATGCACCGTTTTTCAAAGGATACATTTGTCCGTTAACTTCCTGGTAAAACTCAATTCCTAATGCAAGGAACAAAGGGTGTGTACTGTTGGCAGTAACAGTGTTTACAAGGGTGATTACTGCAGTTGCGGCAGAATCCCAGGGTAACACAGCAGTTGCCTGTGCATCCATTACAAAGGATTCATTTTCAAAATCAACCTCTGCACCGGCAGAAACAATTTTGAAATGGGTAGAACCACCTGGCGCTGCAAGCATGTTGATGGGAACGAATGCAGGAATATTTGCGGTAAGTGTACCGGCCACCCTGTCAATGGTTCCGGTGAAAGGTGCGTACAAAGTAGTTCCGAGTTTACCACTGATGTTAAACTCAAATCCTTCCAGCAATTCGGCTTCACCATCAATCACATTACGTTGACCACGGGGATTGGTAAGGTCCTCCTGGATCACTTCAACCATTTTCTGAGTGAGGCGACCAACCATCCGGCTGTCGGAAGCGTTTTGCAACATTGCACGGATTGCATTACGCAAAAGCTTTCCTGCTTTACCTGCTCTTCCAAACTCTTCACCGTTTTCACGGGTCCTTTGGAAGTTGGGGTCATTGGCGATACGGTCACCGGACACACCGCCTTTCTCTCTTGCGAGATAACCGTCTTGAGATTTGTAGAAGGTAATACCGCCGATAGTACCATCTAATTTGATAATTCCTTTTTGCTTTGCCATTGTAAAAAATTTATTGGGTTAATAATTTGTTTCAATTTTTGCCGTGTTACCAGCATTTGAAAACAAAAATAGATTCACAATAAAGCCCTGACAAATGTGTAATGTCATACGTTCCGTTTATTCCACATTATTCCAACTAACACACTTTAACCGCCTCCAAAAATTATTTATCTTTGCCTTACATCATTCATATCATAGGCATAGCCGAAGTATGGATAGTGTATGAAAAGTTATTTGATTAATGAACAGACTTTGTATTTATCCGAAGGACATTCAGATAATCACAGGTAGAAGCGACAGGTATGGCAGAAATCTTATCAAGAAGATTAAAGAGCATTTCAAGAAGCAACAACACCAGGTTGTTACTGTTGAAGAGTTCTGCCAGTACATGGGATTACAACAGGATACTGTTGCCCGGCAGCTACGATAAAACGTAATGCTTAAATTCGCAGACGCTATGATGCAGTCTTGCACACTCTACACTCAATAATTTTCTTTCTTTTGTTTGTGCAGCAATTGCACTTGCATTAGTCAATCATGTTGCCTATTTGTTGCCCAATCTTCTGAAAGTGTTGATACATCAGTAACTTGTATCTTCTGTATCGGAAAGTAACAACATCTGAATTTCTTATTTCGATTGCAGATTTATTAAATAATCAAAAAGCCCTTTTTCAGAAGGTATTTGTAATTTTTTTCTTAGTCTATAGCGGCTTATTTCCACACCTCTTACTGAAATATTCAAAAGTTGTGCAATTTCTTTTGTAGAAAGATTCATACGCAGATAGGTGCAAAGTTTTAATTCGTTTCCGGTAAGGTCGGGATGTTCATGTTTTAATTTTACAACAAAATCGCTGTGTACTTTATCAAAATGCTTGGTAAAGCTTTCCCATTCCTGATCAATATTTTCATCTTCGGTAAGTGATTTAATCATTTTTTTTACTTCACCTGTTGCCTGTTCATTTTCAAATCGCTTCATCATTTGTGTAAGCTCTGTTTTTACTTTTGTTAAGAGCTCACCTTTTTTAACTAAGTGCATGGCAGAGGAGGCCAGTTCTGAATTTTTAAAATTAATTTCTGATTCTAATTTTTCATTACGCAGGTTTACCAGTTCGCTCTCTGTTTTTGTAAGCTCTAAGTCATGAATGTATTTTATTTTTTTCTGCTCTTCTTCAAACTTTGTTTGCTGAAGTTTAAACCGCTTGTCCTGCCATTGGTATAAAAAGTATGCAATGCAAACAATAAGAAAAAGATACACCAGTTTTATCCAGTTGGTTTTATACCAGGGAGGTAAAATTTTAAAAGTGTATGCCGCAGGTGCAGATTGATTGCCAAGATTGTTTCTCACTTTTACTTCAAAAGTATAACTGCCGGGCTGTAAATTAGTATATTCTTTTTCTGTACGATTGATCCATTCGCTCCAGTTGTCATCAAAGCCCACCAGCCGGTAACTGTATTCCAGGTTTAGCTGATAGCCATAGAGTGTTGAAGCAAAATCGAAGTGAATGGTTTTCCAGTTGTTTGAAATACCTTCATTTTTTTTAAATGCAAGCCCTTTTTCTAAAAGCCCCGTTTCATAGTAACCACCAAATAAAATACTATCTCTGTTATTTGATATACTTACTTTTCTTATCAATACATTTAATTCAGGAATGGTGTTTCTGTATTTTTTATAATTAATATGATAGAATCCTTTTTCGCCACCCATAAAAATATTCTGATCATCTACAGGATAAATAAATTCAAACCCGCTAAGCATCTTGTTTTTTAATTCTGGAAAGTAGATAACCTGAGGCGTTTTATTTGAGATGTCAATTACACCCACAGTTTTTTCCTGAATAAACCAAATATTACCTGCCATATCTTCTTTTAAATAGCGAATATTTTTTGCACCTATTAAACTCCTGTACAAATCAAAGGCTATGAACCGGTCAGTTTTCTCATCGTAAGCATACACACCTTCTTCACCCGCAATAAGAATTTTATTTTTTATTTTATAAACATAATAGTTTAAGGAGGAAAGCAACCCTTTTTGCACATTGTAAGAAGTGGTGTTATAATTTCCGTTATTTTTTTTTGAAATTCTAAAAACTCCATGATACGGATGTGAGACCCAAATATTGTTTGATTGATCAAGTAATAGATATCTGGATGATTCATTAAAACCTGAAATGGATGCAGAGGGAACAAATTGCCCATTTTGATAATCAAAAAAACGAATCCCATCATAATTGCCTGCAATTATTTGCAAACTTGGGTATGAACCTGAAGCAGGAATAAAGTTCCAGTAACCCGGTTTTAACAGAATTGGCTCAGCAGCAGCTTCTTTTATCTTAAATGCACCTTCATGATGGCCCATTAACAGCTCGGCATTTATTTCTGCAAGCGACCAAACCTGGCCCTGGCTCCCAATAATGGATGAAAAAGAACCTTTGCTGAAACTTAAATCTTCTAATGGCTGCAAGGGCACTTTATACAAACCATTTGAAGTGCCGGCATACAAGCAACTGTTATAAATAAGTGTTGTATACCCTGAGCCATCTAATTGCTGTGGAATGATTTTTTTAATTGAACTGTTGTATGCAATAAAATCAAGACCATTATCTAACCCAAGCCATAAGTTTTTTTGCCTGTCAAGAAAAATACTGAGAACATTATTGTTTTGCAAACCCTCCGATCTGGAGAAACGCTGAATAATAGTTCCATTTAAGTCAGTAATATAAATTCCATCGTTATTGGTGGCAAGGGCAACCCAATTATTATTTAAAAGAGTAGCTGCATAAATTCGTTTTGATTGAAATAAAGCAGAGTTTGCTGACTGAATTTTACGAATGCCCTCTGTAGAAAAAAAATACATACCGTTCTTAAGGGTAGTAATTAAAGCACTGTCTTTTGTAATGGTAAGCATCGAAGTTACAGGATCATCAACAGGAAGTTCATTTATACTTTTTACCGGCTTCCACATATTTTGTTGAAGGCACATCAAGCCGATTTTAAGGTCATGTGCATACATTTTATTGTTGAATAAACCTAGAAAAGACCATTCAACCGGTGCATTATAAACCTCTATGGCATTTCCATTGTATCGGAAAACCTGTTTTAGGGTTCTGAAAAAAATATCATTTTTAAAGGAAACAATATCCCACACATCTCCAAACTGTTTTACGTTTTGAGGAATTAGTTTTGTAAGGGAGTGATATTCCAAAAAGCCATTAGTGTTTGCAGAAAAGAAACCTATCTCATCCTGCCCGCCCACATAAATGACAGCATCGCTAGAAATTTCTACTGAGCGAACTATTGTTTTATTAGGGAGTGGGTAAAGATCCCAGGTGCGGCCGTCATAACTAAGCAGCCCTTCATTATTGGCAATGTAAACAATTCCGTTTCTGTCCTGTTTAATATCCCAGTTCTGTAGCCCGGCTCCATAAGTTTGTTTTGAGTAATTCATAACACCAGGCAACCCGATAGTGTTTTGACCACATAACCAAGTGGGCAAGCATAAAAAAAGCAGACACAACTTCATTTTTCCGCAATCGATTGAGGTGTGAATGTAGAAAATTATTTTGATGTAGGAATGATGTAGTATAAATAAGCTTAAAATCAAGGTTTTGTGTTTTTTGATGTAGTAATGATGTGGTGTTTTTTTTATTTCATGCAGCACTTAACTTTAATTTCATATCTTATTATTATATCTTATTTTAAATAATAAATGATTGCTTTATGAAATTTAAATCAAAATTCCATTTGGGGACATTATTAATGTTTATATCCCTTTTCTCATTTCAAGGTTGCAAAAAAAATAAAGGTGAGCTCGGAACTGGAGCTAAAGCCTCCTTATCAGTATCACCTGTCGTAGGTAATGCGAATACTTATGCATTAAAAGGAACAGCAGAAAACGCTTTCCGTTATCAATGGGATAGAGGCGATGGTAATTTGATATCTAAAGGCCTTGATGATACTGTTTATTTCTTTACGAGAGGAACCTATAAAGTTAAATTTTATGCTTATGGTAGAGGAGGTTTTGCAGTCGATTCTCAATCAATTGTAGTTCCTACTGATGATCAATCTGTATTTCCATTAAACAATCCCACTTTCCAGCTTCTGGTGTCAAAAACATGGAAATTCGATCCTAGTCCCACTGCTGCTGCTATTATTGTAGGTCCTGATTGGAACCCTGGTGCATATTATGGTGGAGGACCACTTGATCCAAGCCAGCTTGATGATGAATATACCTTCTCTGCAACTTCCAAAACCACTTTTAATTTAAACTATGATGCAAAAGCGAATACATTTAATGGAGGTAATGTGAATCCTAATTATAATCCAGGGCCACCACGTAGTTTTAATACTCCTTTTACTTTCAGTACAACTATTACTCCTGTGGGTGGAGCTGGTATTGCCACATTCACTTTACCCGCTGGCACCCCCCCCACCATTTTTTTTGGTGTAACCGACATACCTGGAAATGTATGCCGTATTCTTTCTATTACACCAACCACTTTAGTGGTTAGGGCTGGTAATACATTGGACCCAACTTTCACTTTTAAGTTAATTGCAAAATAATAAGTGCTGAAAATTGCTTACAAATTAAAAACCAAAAGCGAATGCATATGAAATTTCAAATAAAAGCAACCTTGCTCCTCTTAGGAATGATTACTTGCACTTCTTTACTCTGGGCGCAATCAACCGTTATAGGAACCGTTACCGGAAAAGTATCAGGTGCACCTTTGGAAGGAGCTACTATAAAAGTTAAAGGAACAAAAATTGCTGCTACAACCAATAAAGCAGGCACATTTTCTATTAATGTACCCGCTAATAGCAATACTCTTGTAGTTACTTATGTAGGTATGGCTGATCAGGAAGTGCCAGTTACAGGTGCTAACCTTTCAATAGTTATGGAGCAAAAAGAAAGTGCCCTAAATGAAGTAGTTGTAGTTGGATACGGAACTCAAAGAAAAAGCAACATTACAGGTTCTATTTCTACTGTAAAAACAAAAGAACTGGTACAAACACCGGTAGGTGATTTAAGTAATGCATTAACGGGCCGTGTATCCGGTGTAATTACTAAACAAACAAACGGTGAACCCGGGCGAGATGGTGCTCAAATCTTCATCAGAGGTAATGCTACTTTTGGTGGCGGTACTATGGAGCCCTTATATGTAGTGGATGGTATTGTAAGAAATGCTCGTGATTTCTCTCAGTTAGATGCTAATGAAGTAGAATCAATCAATATTTTGAAGGATGCCGCTTCTGCAGCTATATTTGGGTTAAAAGGTGCGAATGGTGTTATATTGGTAACAACAAAAAGAGGTAAGTCTGGCAAAATTACTGCCAGTTATTCGTTTAACTACGGCTTTAATAAAGTAACTCGTCTTCCAGATAATTTAGGTTCATATGAATATGGCGTTCTTTACAATGAAGCCAAATTAAACGATAACCCTAACGCAACACCTGAATTTTCAAATGAGCGTTTGCAGGCATTTAAAAACGGTACCGACCCTGACCGATTCCCAAATACTAACTGGATGGACTTGGTATTAGGTGGTACAGCTACCAGAATGCAGCATAATCTTTCTTTTAACGGGGGTTCCGATAAAGTGAAATATTTTACATCTCTTGGTTATTTGGATGAAAAAGGTTTATACCCTTCTTTGGGATACAAGCGTTATAATATTCGTACGAACTTGGATATTCAAATTACCAGTACAACCAAATTCTCAGCAGATATTGCAGCCCGTTTAGAAAATAGAAATGCACCACCAAACTCTACATCCTTTATTTTTGAACATACAACTCGTAACCCTCCAACACAACCTGCAATATTTTCAAATGGCTTATTAGCACAACCTGGTGTTTATGTTAACCCACTTTCAGCAATAAGCGATGAGTCAGGTTATAACCGGATATCCGATAATACATTGCTTACTAATTTTCAGATAGAACAAAAAATTCCATGGGTACAAGGTCTTTCTGTTAAAGGAGTACTTGCATTTGACCGTGGTTTTAATTATACAAAGGTTTGGAATACACCAGTTCCGTTGAGTGTAATTAATCCTAATAATACTTTTACTACCAATCCTGCTGGAGCACCTAAGCTGGAAAAATCTTTTGGTGAGGGTAAATCCACAGAATTGCAAGCGCATATTAATTACGAAAGACGTTTTAAAAAGCATGGTGTATCTGCATTCGTACTGTTTTTACAGAAAGAAAGTGAAAACAGTGAGTTAAACGCTTCCCGTGTTGGTTATACCAGTACTACACTTGAAATTTTAAATGCAGGGCCTTCTTTAGGTCAGACTATTGGTGATGGAGAAGCAAGATTTGGCTTAAAAAGTATGGCTGCCCGTGTGAATTATGATTTTGATAACAAATACCTGATACAAGTAAGTTTGCGTCAGGATCAGTCAGAAAACTTTGCACCCGATAAGCGTACTGGTTATTTTCCTGCATTATCATTGGGTTGGGTTGTTACAAAAGAAGGATTCATGCAAAACATTAGCCAGGTAAATTTTTTTAAATTTAAAGGTTCTATAGGCCAATTGGGTAGTGATCGTATTCCCAGCCGTTTCGGTTATTACAATCGGTTTGATTTGGTGACCAACAACTATTATTTTGGTGGAATATCTCAAAACGGGTTAACACCCGGTGCTTCAGCTAATTCAAATCTTACATGGGAGGTTTCAACAAAAACTGATTTGGGATTAGAAGCCCGTTTGTGGAACGGTTTATTTGGTATTGATTTTACTTACTTTAAAGAACGCCGTAGTGATATCCTAACTACCAGGGGGCTTGCTGTTCCTCTTACATTTGGCGGAGCATTACCTCAGGAAAATATTGGTATTGTTGAAAATAAGGGTATTGAGCTTACGCTTACACATGATAAACGTTTAACCAAAAACCTTTCATATTATTTAAAGGGTAACTTTACTATGGCTAAAAACAAAATCATAGAAGCAGCTGAAGCAGCTAATGTACCAGCCGGTTCAAAAATTACCGGACGCCCAAATAATGGTTATTACGGTTATCAGGCTATTGGTATTTTCAGAGATCAAAAAGATTACGATAACTCTCCAAAAACATCTGCTTTTTCTAATTCAACAGGCCCTGGTGATATTAAATATGCAGATTTGAGTGGTCCAAATGGGGTGCCAGATGGAGTAATTGATCAATTTGATATTACCTATTTAGGTGGCGGCCCTTTACCAGAAGTTACGTATGCTTTTAATGGTGGAATTATTTATAAAAACTTTGAGTTTAATTTTTTATTCCAAGGAGCTACAGGGGTACAACAACTTCTCATTCAAAACTCGGCCTGGGCTTTTTATAATGGCGGACGGGTTACAGGTGAATGGTTAGATCGTTGGACACCCGACAATTCTAATGCCCCATTGCCACGTCTTTCTTTAGCAAGTGACCGTAATAATAATCTTACCAGTAGTTTCTGGGTTGAAGACGCCTCATTCCTTCGATTGAGAAATGTTGAAATTGCTTATACATTAACTTCTTCTATTTTGAACAAAATTGGAGCCAATCAGGTTAGAATATATGCTAACGGACAAAATCTGGCAACATTTACGAAAATTAAAAATGTCGATCCAGAAAATAGTAATGCATCCGGTTGGTATTATCCACAACAAATGACATTTAATTTTGGTATATCCGTTCAATTTTAAAAATTAAAAAACATCGCTATATGGGAAATTTAAAAATAAAATTACTGGTGCTTCTTGTTTCAACAGCCGTATTAGGTTCTTGCAAAAAAGATGTTCTTGACATTAAGCCAACTGACTTTGTTTCCGATGTTGCCGTTTTTGGTGACATTACATTAACGAGCCAGTTTGTAACCAACATTTATGGAAGTATGCAAAGTGGTTTCGACCGCCGAGATCAGGGTATTGGAGTAAACTTTGATTGGTCTTTGGGTATGGGTATGCTGGCAATGGCTACCGATGAAGCCGAAGGGCCTACTGCAACTACAATGAACAGTGTAAATAATGGCGACTTAAATTCAGAGTTCGTATATGGAGCTGAAATGTGGTTGTTTAATTACTCGGCAATTCGAAAATGTAACCTGCTGTTATCAAAAATTGATGAGGTACCAGGCGATGCCGCTTTAAAAAACAGGCTAAAGGCGGAAGGCAAATTTCTTCGTGCATTCTGCTATGGAGATTTAATTAAAGCTTTTGGTGGCGTACCTCTGATACTGAATGTGCAAAATATTACTGATGATCTTTCGGTTAAAAGGAACACTTACAAAGAGTGTCTCGACCAAATTATTAAAGATTGTGATGAAGCAGCAGCAGTTCTTCCAAGTACATCACCAGAATTAGGCAGAGCCACAAAAGGTGCAGCATTAGCGTTAAAAGCAAGAATGTTACTTTATTATGCTAGCCCTTTAAATAATACCACTAATGAAGTAACCCGTTGGGCTACTGCGGCAGCTGCTTCAAAAGCAGTAATGGATTTAAATATTTACTCTTTATATCCCAATTACTATCGCTTGTTTCTTGATAAAGCAGGGAATAATGAAGTGATTTTTACCAACAATTATGAGCGGCCAGGAAGAACGCATCAAACTCCCTGGAAACTGGCAATGAGCGTAGCTCCTAATCCGGGTGGTGCATGGGGTGGTTTTTCTCCTACGCAGAATCTGGTAGATGCTTATGAAATGAATAATGGTAAGCCAATTACAGATCCTACATCTGGCTATAATCCACAGAATCCATATGTTAATCGTGATGCTCGTTTGGATCAATCCATTTTACGTAACGGTTCAAGCTGGAAAGGTACTGTTGTTCAAACATGGGATGGTGGTAATGCTGCCGAACCTGGTAATGGGGATCGTACAAAAACAGGTTATGGTTTAAGGAAGTTAATGGACGATAAATATTTACAAGCACCTGATGTATATCAGGGCGGTGATAACAATTGGATTTATATCCGATATGCAGAAGTATTATTAAACTATGCCGAAGCACAAAATGAGGCAGTTGGTCCAGATGCAAGTGTATATGCTGCAATCAATCAGGTAAGGCAGCGTGCAGGACAACCGGCTTTAAGTGGACTATCAGCAACTGAAATGCGAGATCGTATAAGGAATGAAAGACGAGTGGAACTTTCTTTTGAAGAACATCGTTTTTGGGATGTTCGTCGCTGGAAAGTAGGATTAACTTTCTTTAACGGTCCTGTAACAAAAGTGCAGATTACCAATAATGGCGGCAACTTTATTTATAATTTACAGGTATTGGAAAACAGAGTGTATAAAGAAGACTTTAATCTCTTACCAATTCCTCAAATTGAAAGAAACAGGAATCCAAACCTATCGCAGAATCCCGGATATAATTAAAATTTATATGTAGGATTGATCTAATATGAATGCATGCTCTATCGTATCATAGTTTTTTTATTGCTGGGGCAATTGTTTGTGAGTTGTCGGCAATCATCAGTAACATTGTTTGAAAAAGTAAGTCCTTCTGAATCAGGTATTGATTTTAAGAACCAGATTTCTGAAACCGATTCACAAAATGTACTGATGTATGAATACTATTATAATGGAAATGGAGTAGCAATTGGAGATATGAATCAGGATGGTTTGCCAGATGTATTCTTTACCGGCAATCAAAGTTCCTCCCGTTTGTATATAAATAAAGGTTCTTTTACCTTTTCAGATATTACAGAGGTTGCAGGGATTGCTGGTAAGCATGCCTGGAAAACAGGTGCCAATATTGCCGATGTGAATGCCGATGGGCGATTAGATATTTATGTTTGTTACTCTGCTTTTGGTACAGATCAAGACAGGGCCAATCAACTTTTTATTAATTTAGGAAATAATAAAGATGGTATTCCTGTTTTTGAAGAAAAAGCAGCAGAATACGGATTGGATGCTCCCGGTACTTACACCAGCCAATCAGCTTTTTTTGATTTTGATAAGGACGGAGATCTTGATATGTTCCTTTTAAATCATGCACGGGGTTTCTATTCCCCTTTTTACAATACCACACGTTTAAGAAATTTACGGCATCCGAAATTTGGCAACCGATTATACCGGAATGATGATGGCCATTTTTCTGATATCAGTGAAGCAGCCGGAATTTATGGAAGTGGAATCAATTTTGGATTGGGTATCAGTATTAGCGATCTCAACCAAGATGGATGGCCCGATATTTTAGTAAGTAACGATTTTAATGAACAGGATTTTCTATACCTCAATAATCGTAATGGAACTTTTAAAGAAGTTTGTAAGCAATCTTTTGCACACATGAGCCGTAGTACTATGGGGTTGGATATAGCTGATTATAATAATGATCTCTTACCAGATGTAATTGCTATGGATATGCTGCCCGAAGATAATTACCGGCAAAAAATATTAAAAGGTGGCGATGAATATGACCAGCAAAAGTTGATGTACGATAGCGGATATGGTAACCAATACAGCCGTAATATGTTGCAGTTAAACAGGGGTTTACTAAAAGACAGTTTACCTGTATTTAGTGAAATTGGCCAACTGGCCGGTGTATCTAATACTGATTGGAGCTGGGCACCTTTATTGGCTGATTTTGATAACGATGGATGGAAAGATTTATTTATTACCAACGGATATTTACGTGACTATACCAATCTTGATTTTATAAAATATGATGTTGCGGCTGCCTTTGAAGATGCTACAAAAAAAGGATTGGATGTCTCTACAAGGGAGCAGTATGAAAAAAATATGCCTCTGTTTGATTTGGTTAAAAAAATGCCATCTACAAAAATCAGTAACTATATCTATAAAAATAAAAAAGATCTTACTTTTTCCGATGAATCTGCTAACTGGGGTATTAACGAAAAAGGTATCAGTAGCGGGGCTGCTTATGCAGACCTTGACAACGATGGAGATTTAGATTTGATTGTATGTAATAATAATGATCCGGTTTGGATATACAGAAATAATTCTAATCAACTCTCCAAAAATAATTTTATAAAAATTGCTTTGAAGGATGAAAACAAAAACCTTTTTGGGATAGGTGCAAAAGTGTATGTTCAAACGGATAGTAGTGTACAAGTACAAGAAATGTATCCTGTAAGGGGTTATCAATCTTCTGTTGATTATGTTTTAAATTTTGGAATTGGTATTCAATCTAAAATCAACAAAGTAAAAGTAGTATGGAACAACGGAAGAGAAACAGTAGTTGACAATCCTGCTATCAATCAATTGATAACAATATCAGTAACAAATTCTAAAGTCGTACAACAAACACCTGGGTCAACTTTACTTACTGGATTTTTTAGAGATATTACCACAACAGCAGGAATTGATTTTATACAGCAGGAAAATAATTATGTTGATTTTAAAAGAGAATATTTAATTCCGTTTGAGTTATCAAAGCAGGGGCCAAAAATGAGTAAGGCAGATGTGAATGGAGATGGCCTTGAAGATATTTATATTGGTGGTCCTGCAGGACAATCGGGTGTTTTATATCTTCAGGTTTCAGAGGGGGTGTTTAAAAAATCGGAGAACCAGCCATGGGAAGAACATTATCAATGTGAGGATGTAAGCTCTGTATTTTTTGATGTAGATAAAGACGGTGATTCAGATTTATATGTTGTTAGCGGTGGCAACGAATGGATGGCACCTGGGCCAGAATTACAAGACCGGTTATATCTAAATGACGGCAAAGGAAATTTTTTAAACGCCACAAGTTTATTACCCGAAGAAGACTTTAGTGGCAGTTGTGTTGCTGCAGTTGATTTTGATAAAGATGGTGACATTGATTTATTTATAGGCGACAGAACTGTTCCTGGTAGCTATCCGTTGACTGGTGGAAATATTTTACTTCGAAATGATTTTAATCCATCCACGGGAAGGTTACGTTTCTCCAATATTACACCTGCAGCAGCGGGAGTTCCTTTGTTTAATGCCGGCATGGTTACAGATGCTGCATGGGCAGATATTGATAAAGATGGGTGGCCAGATTTGTTGGTTGCTGGTGATTGGATGCCTGTCAAAATTTTTCATAATGAAAATGGACAGAAGTTTACTGATATCACAGCTGTTTCTGGCCTTTCTACTTCCAATGGGTGGTGGTGTAAAATATTACCTGTTGATGTTGATAATGATGGAGATATGGATTTGGTTGTTGGTAATATGGGTACCAATATGCAATATAAATGCAGCGAAACCGAGCCTCTTGTAACCTATGCTGCTGATTTTGATAATAATGGTAAGACTGATCCAATCATGACGAAATTCTTTATGGGTAAACCGTTTCCGGTTCACTCCCGTGACGAATTGATTGAGCAGATACCAGGTTTAAATAAAAAATTTCTAAGGTATAGTGTTTATGCAAAAGCAACCCTGAACGATATCCTTACCAAAGAGCAAATAGCAGCAGCTCAAAAATTTTATGTATATCATACTGCATCCGCTATTTTTATTAACGATAAGGGAAAGTTTACTATGAAAGAACTTCCATTAGAGGCACAGTTTAGTTGTGTTATCAGTATCAGTTATCAGGATTACGACGGAGACGGGAAGTCAGATTTATTGTTGGCTGGTAATTTTTATCCCTTTCGTGTTCAGCAAGGAAATTCAGATGCAAGTATTGGATTGGTCGTAAAAGGAGATGGAAAAGGAAATTTCATTTCGTTGCCATATACATTAACAGGATGTTATATACCTGGAGATGTTAGGGATATGATTACTGTAAAAGGTAAAACTGGAGAAGTGATTGTAGTGGCAAAAAACAATGCAAAGGTTCAAGTAATACAAACTTTAAACATAAACTAAAATGAAAATACAAACCATACTAATAGTAGCCCTTGTAGCCGTTTTATTTGCCTGTAAAAAAAATAAGTCCGCTGGGGGGCCGCCTGCCAATTTGGTAGTTACGGCTACAGTAAATCCAGACCAGAGCGGGAATGTAAGTTTTGTTGCTAAGGCAGACAACGCCGTTAGTTATGATTTTGATTTTGGAAACAATTCGTTTTTATCGGTAGCAAATGGAACTGTTACTATAAAATATGCCGCTACTGGTAATTACAACGTAACAGTTGTTGCCAAAAGTTCAGGTGGCCAGAGTATTACAAAAACCATTCAGGTAAATGTAATTATTGGGCTTAACCTAGTTTGGTCAGATGAATTCAATACAGATGGAGCACCAGATGCATCCAAATGGAGTTATGATATTGGTACCGGTTCTAACGGCTGGGGCAACAATGAACTTCAGTATTATACCAACCGAACAGAAAATGTAATTGTTTCAAACGGCACATTAAAAATTACAGCCAAAAAAGAAAATTTCAGCGGCAGCGAATACACATCTACAAGGTTGCTCTCAAAAGATAAGGTTTCATTTAAATATGGAAAGGTAGAAGTGAGAGCTAAATTTCCTGTAGGTGCAGGCACCTGGCCTGCTATATGGATGTTGGGAAATAATATTAATACGGTGCCTTGGCCTGCTTGTGGTGAAATTGATATTGTGGAGCATATAGGCAGACAGTTAAATAAAATTTATGGCACCCTTCACTACCCCGGCCGTTCAGGAGGAAATGCAAATGGTACAACTATTAATATTCCAAATGCCACAACCGATTTTAATAAGTACACACTAGAATGGTCTGCCTCTGAAATAAAAATTTCAGCAAATGATGTAGTTTTTTTCACATTCAGCAATAATAATACAGTACCTTTTAATCAAAATTTCTTTTTCATATTAAATGTGGCAATGGGTGGTAGTTTTGGAGGAAGTGTTGATCCTGCTTTTGTAAGCAGTACAATGGAAATAGATTATATAAGAGTGTATCAGTAATGAATTTTATGATTAACTTGAACGTTCAAAATAGTTTTTCATAATCAATAGTATTTACAGAGTGGATCGTATTGTTTTTTTTAATGAACTATGTTTCACTCTTTATGTTTTTTTTGTTCAAATAGTTAAAATAGTATCACAATCTAAAATTTACAAAATGAGAAAAATTTACTCTTTATTGGCAGTAGTGTTTATAAACATTGCTGCTTTCAGTCAAGTGGTTCTTCCAATTGACTTTGAATCCGGTACCATCACTTATAATTTCAGTGATTTTAATGGTGGAGCTGTTACGGTTATCTCCAATCCTCAATCATCAGGTATTAATACCAGCTCTAAAGTAGCTAGAATGGTAAAAGGCCCTGGTGGTGAAGTATTTGGTGGCAGCGCACTTTCATTAAATGCACCGATTGATTTTTCGGTTAATAAATTATTTAAAGTAAAAGTGTATTCGCCAAGAGTAGGAGCAAAGCTTTTATTGAAAGTAGAAAATCAAACTAACGGAGCGATCTCTTTTGAAAAAGAAGCGACTTGTACAGTAGCAAATGCTTGGGAAGAATTATCCTTTGATTACACGGACATTAATACAGCTAATTCCTATCAGAAATTAGTTTTCATTTTTGATTTAGGTACAGTGGGTGATGGTACTGCAAATTTTACATGGCTGTTTGATGATATAAGATTGATACAAGGAGCAGTTGTAGTTCGCCCAACATTGCCGGTAGACTTTGAATCCGCTACAATACCTTATGCTTTCGAAGATTTTGCAGGTGGTGTTGCTACGGTTATTAACAACCCACAATCTTCAGGTATAAATACAAGTGCTAAGATTGCCAGAATGGTTAAAGGACCCGGCGGTGCAGTATTTGGAGGCAGCACACTTATATTAAGCGGGCCGATTGATTTTTCAACCAATAAGGTGTTTAAAGTAAAAGTGTATGCTCCACGTATAGGTGCCAAACTTTTATTGAAAGTTGAAAATCTTACCAATGGCGCAATCTCTGCAGAAAGAGAACAAGCAACTACAGTGGCTAATGCATGGGAAGAATTATCGTTTGATTTCAGTGCGATTAATACTGCCAATTCCTATCAAAAGCTCGTTTTCATTTTTGATTTAGGTACAGTGGGTGATGGTACTGCAAATTTCACGTTCCTGTTCGATGATATAAGACTTGTAAGTGGCGGGCCTACATTGGCACAAATGGATTTACCGGTAACCTTTGAAAATCCGCTGGTAGATTATGGATTACTTGGATTTGGAGGAGCTACTGGAATAGTAGTTACCGATCCAACTTTAGCAACCAATAAAGTTGCTCAAGTAACTAAATCTAATACGGCGGCAGATTTTGCGGGTGTTACACTTACAGGTGCAGCAGAATTAGGTTTTGTAAATAAAATCCCTTTCTCTGTCGGTAATACAAAAATGAACGTAAGAGTATGGTCGCCCAATTCCGGAATTAAAATAAGATTAAAAGTAGAAGTAGCCGGAGATCCTACAAAATCTGTAGAAACAGAAGTGATCAATACGATTGCCAGCGCATGGGAACCTCTGGAATTTAATTTTTCCAATCAGGTATCTGGTACTGCTGCAATAAACTTTGCAACGAACTATAACAAAGCCACCATCTTTTTCAATTTTGGAGTTCCAGGTGCTACTGCTGGTGAAAAAATATATTTCTTTGATGATGTACAGTTTGGTTCGATAGTTACTTCAATCAGAAACACGGAATTATTTAATGAACAGATTAAAGTTTATCCCAATCCTGTAACTGATAAGTTGCTGATAAATTATAAAGCTGGGACCTCACTAATAATCAGCTTATACAATTATAGCGGTAAGTTGTTAAAATCAATTATTAGCAATTCCTCTTTTGCCGAAATAGATATGAAGAAATATCCGTCAGGAACTTATATTGTACGAATAGAAGATAAATCGAAAAAATTAATTGGTAGTAAAGTAATTGTTAAGTGATAATTTAAATTGAATAGCCTTGCGAAAAAAATAGATTTAGTTACATATTTTATGCTTTGGTTCCATTACCAATATACAATTTCAGTGGGTGCTATAAAAAAGATAAACACCAAATGAAAGTTTAGTGGAAAGCAAACAAACAGTTTAAACATACATGTAAGAATCGTAATGTCTTTTCATAGTATTAAAATAGAATTGCTAGATGAAATGTTTCTTAAGGGTTGGGTATTTTACGGGCTTGTTATTTTTTTGCAACATTTTGGTTGCTCAATCATTCAAAACTCTTGTTTGGAGTGATGAATTTAACAAGCCCGGTTTACCCGATAGTACAAAATGGGATTACGATCTTGGTACGGGTTCAAACGGATGGGGGAACAATGAACTTCAGTACTATACTGGTAAGCGATATGAAAATGCAAGAGTTGAAAACGGAATGCTTGTAATTGAAGCTAAGAATGAACTTTATTCTAAATCAAACTACACATCAGCTCGACTAATTACAAAAAAAAGTGGCGATTGGAAATATGGTCGCATTGAAGTAAATGCCAAAATACCTATCGGCAGAGGTCTTTGGCCGGCTATCTGGATGATGCCTACTAGATCTGTATATGGCAGTTGGCCAAAGAGTGGGGAAATAGACATACTGGAGAATGTTGGTTTTAAACCAGACTCTTTGCATAGTACCGTTCACACCTATTTATATAATGGAAGTAAGGGTACACAAAAAGGTATTGCCGTAAGCAGAAACAATTTAAAGGAGGCCTTTCACATTTACGCTATTGAATGGACTGAAGATCTTATCACATTTTTTATTGATAATGAAAAGGTATTTGAATTTCGAAATGAACAGAAAGGATTTGAGTCCTGGCCTTTTGATCAGGAATTTTATTTGATTCTGAACGTTGCAGTGGGTGGTAATTGGGGAGGACAGAAAGGAGTTGACAATACGGTATTTCCTGCGAAGTTGGTTATAGATTATGTAAGAGTGTATCAATAATACATCACTTTAAAAAGTAAAGTAATGTATCAATAAATATTTTACCCTGTACTCATTTTTTGTTCCACTTAATGATTCTACTTTTCCTTTTTAAAAAAATAAAGGCATGATCAATCAGCAAAAGATTTCATTATAAAAAATATGGCAAACGAAATTCTTATTGGAGACAATAAATTATTTTCTTCAATCAATACGATCAGCGGTTCATTTCAAGAAATTAATGGCGAATCATTTTATAAAATAGCCAACTATAATCTGATGGATCCGTTTTTTATGACCATCGTTAGCAATTCAGATCATTGGATGTTTATTTCCAGCAATGGTGCTGTAACTGCAGGCAGAAAAAACCCCGACGATGCTTTATTCCCATACTATACAGTTGATAAAATTCAGGACTCAGCAGAAATATCCGGAAGCAAAACAATACTGGTGGTGCATAGAGAAGCTGGTAGTTTTTTGTGGGAACCTTTTTCCGATAAGTACAATGGTATTTATAAGATCCAACGCAATATTTACAAAAGTGTTTATGGAAATAAAGTATTGTTCGAAGAAATAAACAGCGATCTCGGTGTTACGTTTTCTTATATGTGGATGAACAGTGAAAAGTATGGTTTTATTAAAATGTCTTCTATTGTCAACAACCGTGATACAGCCTGCACCATTTCTTTGCTCGATGGAATTCAAAATATTTTACCAGCGGGAATTGACCGTTTGCTGCAACTATCTTACAGTAACCTGGTAGATGCCTATAAGAAAAATGAATTGGTAACAGGTACTCCTATTAGCCTGTTTATGTTAAGTTCTGTAATAGTAGATAAAGCAGAACCCAGCGAAGCATTGAATACAACAGTAGTATGGTCCGAAGGTATTGACAATGCGAAAATTCTTTTATCCTCTAGGCAATTAAATAATTTCAGAAAAGGATTGCAACTGGAAACTGAAATAGATATTAGAGCAGCAAGAGGAGCCTATTTTCTAAATGCAGAAATTAGTCTGTCTGCTAATAGTAAAAAGGTTTGGCATATAGTGGCAGAAGTAAATAAAAATGCAGGCTACATTGCCACTTTAAAACATTTTATAAAAGATACCAGCAACATTGCACAAGAGTTGCTTAATGATGTAAATGATTGTACAAAGAGGTTGGTTAATATATTGGCGTCTGCAGATGGTCTGCAATTGACAGAAGATAAGCTAAGTGAAAACAGGCATCTCTCAAATGTTTTATTCAATGCAATGCGGGGCGGAATTTTTGATGATAATTATTCCATTTCAAAACAAGATCTGCTGGAGTTTATTTCAGGCGCAAATAAAATAGTCTATTCAAATAACAGTACGTTCCTGGAGGCACTTGCTTCAACTATTGATTATCCATCGTTGCTTAAAGAAGCAGCTGCTCATGGAGATAAACAATTGATTCGTTTGTGTTATGAATACATGCCACTTGCATTCAGCAGACGTCATGGAGATCCTTCAAGACCCTGGAATCTGTTTTCCATTGAAATGAAAAAAGAAGATGGCAAAAAGAATCTGAATTACCAGGGCAACTGGAGAGATATATTTCAAAATTGGGAAGCACTGGCTCTATCATTCCCTTCTTTTACAGAGAGTATGATTTACAAATTTGTAAATGCATCTACTGCTGATGGTTATAATCCTTACCGCATTACACGAAATGGGATTGATTGGGAAGCGCCAGATCCACATGATCCGTGGGCTAATATTGGATATTGGGGCGACCACCAGGTTATTTATCTGCAAAAGTTTCTGGAGATTTCAAAAAGGTATCATCCAGGCGCATTGATCAAAATGCTAACTGAAAATAGTTTTGCTTATGCTAATGTGCCATACAGAATTAAACCGTACAGTGATTTGGTGAAAAATCCATTTGATACGATTGCATATGATTTTGCTGCTGAAAAAATTACCAAAGAGCGGGTAAGTAAAATTGGTAGTGATGGAAAATTGATTTGGGATAGTAATGAAAATGTATTGCAGATAAATTTTACTGAAAAAATATTGGCCCTGGTACTGGCAAAACTTTCCAATTTTATTCCTGAAGCCGGAATATGGCTAAATACACAACGGCCCGAATGGAATGATGCCAATAATGCACTCGTAGGTAATGGAGTGTCGATGGTTACTTTGTATTACATGAGGCGGCTGCAAGCATTTTGTTTGGAATTGTTTATAGAAACTGCCGAGAAACAAATTGAAGTTTCTCAAGAGATCGCTGCGTTTTTTAATTCAATCAGTAAAACTTTTCTTCAGTTTGAATCCTTACTTAATGGTGATATTTCTGATAAACAAAGAAAAATAATCACTGATGCTTTAGGAAATGCAGGAAGCAATTACAGAGAGAAAATTTATGGTAATGGTTTCTCGGGAAAAAAACAAGCCATCAATGTAAATGAACTTACCGGTTTCTTTGCATCCACCTTAAAACATATCGATCATTCGATTCGTAAAAATAAACGCACTGATAATTTATATCATGCGTACAACCTCATCACAGTAAAAGAGGATACTGTTTCCATTCGTTATTTGTACGAAATGCTGGAAGGGCAGGTAGCAGTATTAAGTGCCGGTGTTTTAAATACACAAGAAGTTAATGAGGTACTTGATGCATTAAAATCAAGTGCCATGTTCCGCAAGGATCAATACAGCTATATGTTGTACCCTGACAGACAACTGCCACGGTTTACAGAAAAAAATAATCTGCCTGCTGAACTCGTTGAAAGTAATCAGTTACTTAAACAGCTTATTGCCGATGACAATAAAAATATTATCTATAAAGATGTAGATGGAATCTATCACTTCAATGGCAATTTTAGAAACGCTGCAGATTTAAAACTGGCTTTAGATTCAATGAAATTAAACAGCAGTGCAGCAGAAAAAAATGAAGTGCTACAAATATTTGAAAAAGTATTCGATCATCAATCATTCACAGGACGTTCGGGAACGTTCTATGGATTTGAAGGACTTGGTTGTATTTACTGGCATATGGTTTCAAAATTATTATTGGCCATTAACGAGAATTATTTCCTTGCGTTGCACAACAAAACAGATGAAGTACAGCTTGGTAAAATGGTGCAGCATTATTATGATGTAAGAGCAGGTATTGGATTAAATAAATCACCGGAATTGTACGGCGCTTTTCCAACGGATGCTTATTCTCATACTCCCGGAAACGGTGGAGCGAAACAACCGGGCATGACGGGACAGGTGAAAGAAGATATTATTTCCCGTTTCGGCGAATTGGGCATTATGGTTGAAGATGGAAAGATTGCGTTTAATCCGGGTCTATTACGAAAATCAGAATTTCTTACATCAGGCAAGGCGTTCGAATATTTATCGATTCAAAAAGAAACTATTTGTTTAAACTTACCGGTTCATTCGTTAGGATTCACCTTTTGCCAAGTTCCATTTGTCTATCATATTTCAGAAAAAAATTCAATAACAATTACAAATGCTGACGGAACATTTTTAAAAAGCGAAGGACTTGAACTAAATGCTTTGGAGAGTAATGAAATATTTAACAGAACGGGGTTGATAAAACAGGTAGATGTTTATCTAACACCAAGATTGAAATAATAAAGTTGTTTATACTTAATTATCTAATGATAAAACCAATAAAATAGTAACTCAAGGTTTATGAAAACAGTTTTTTTTATTCTTATTTTTTGGAGTTTATCCTCAACTGCTTTTTGCCAGGCAGATAAAGTCACAATAGATAGGAGTAGCAATGGAATTAAACTAAAAGTCAATGGAAATGACTTTATGGTTAATGGAATGAACTGGGATTATTTTCCAATAGGAACAAATTATAGTTATATTCTTTGGACTAAAAATGACAGTATTATTCAAAAGGCGTTGGACTATGAAATGTCTTTGCTTAAAAATATGGGTGTAAATGCCATTAGAGTTTATACTGGTATTCCTAAAAAATGGATTGAATATATTTATTCGAATTATGGTATCTATACTATGTTAAATCATTCTTTTGGCCGCTATGGTTTAACTGTAAAAGGTAAATGGGTAGCTCATACAGAATATGCCGATCCCAATACCCGTCAACTGCTTTTAAAAGAAGTAAAACAACTGGCAGAAGATTATAAAGATACCAAAGGGTTGCTTTTGTTTTTATTGGGAAATGAAAACAATTATGGTTTGGTTTGGGAAGGAGCAGAAACAAAAAATATACCTGTAGAAGACAAAAAATCTAAAAAGCGTACACTGGCCTTATATAAATTGTTTAACGATGCAGCAGTAGTTATGAAAGCAATTGACACTTCACATCCCATTGCACTTTGTAATGGCGATTTGCAATTCCTTGATTTAATAGCAAAGGAATGCAGGGATGTTGATATTTTCGGAATCAATGTTTATCGTGGTATATCTTTTGGAGATTTATTTAAAAGAGTGAAAAAAGAATATGACAAACCCATTTTATTTACTGAATTTGGTTCAGATGCTTTGAACGCTGTTACCCTTAAAGAAAACCAACATGCACAGGCTGTTATTTTAAAAGGAAATTGGAAAGAAATTTATGAAAATGTCGCAGGCCTTGGTAAAAGCGGAAATTGTATTGGAGGATTTAGCTTTCAATTTAGTGATGGTTGGTGGAAATTTGCACAAACAAAAAATTTAAGCATTCATGATAAAAATGCATCCTGGTCCAATGGAGGATATGGTTTTGACTTTATAAAAGGCAGGAATAATATGAATGAAGAGTGGTTTGGTATCTGTGCAAAAGGGCCAGCCAATTCCAAAGGATTCTATCAATTATTTCCACGCACAGCTTATTATACCTTAAAAGAAGTACATCAATTTAATCCTTATACTGAAGGAACTGATTTAACTGCACTGAATAATTATTTTAAAAGTATTAAACCGATGGAGGCAAACTCAAAACCAGGAAATGGAAAAGCATCAACAGGTGTTAATTCAAAAAAAATAACGGCTGGAGAAATACTGGGAAACGTAAAGTATCAGTCCATTTCTTATGGAGGATATAGAGACAAAACAAGAAATATTGAACCTACTGTTTCTCAACTCACCGAAGATTTGAAACTACTATCCGCTATGAACATTAAAATTCTCAGAACTTATAATGTTCATCATACAGAAACTTCGAATTTATTAAAAGCAATAAGGGCATTAAAAAATGTAAACCCTGCTTTTGAAATGTATGTAATGCTGGGCGCATGGATAGAATGTAAAAACGCTTATACATCAAACCCGCTTATTCGTAATGAAGACAGTGAACGCAATGCTGTAGAAATAGCTGAAGCGGTTAGATTGGCAAATGAGTACCCTGAAATTGTAAAGGTTATTGCTGTTGGTAATGAAGCAATGGTAAAATGGGCATACAGTTATTATGTAGAGCCGGGTATCATATTAAAATGGGTAAAGCATTTGCAAAATTTAAAAAAAGAACAAAAATTACCTGAGGATTTATGGATTACAAGTTCAGACAACTTTGCCTCATGGGGCGGTGGAAGTAACGATTATCATGTAGAAGAGTTAAAGCAACTGATAAAAGCAGTGGATTATATTTCTATGCATACGTATCCAATGCATGATACGCATTACCATCCTGTATTTTGGGGAGTATTGGAAACTGAAAAGCATTTATCAGAGATGGAGAAAATAAATGCCGCAATGATACGTGCAAGAGATTATGCTATTGCACAATATGATAGTGTTGTAAGTTATATGAAGTCAATTGGTGTAAATAAACCTGTTCATATTGGAGAAACCGGTTGGGCTACTATGAGTAATGAGCATTATGGCAAAGCCGGTTCAAAAGCAACAGATGAATATAAAGCAGCACTGTATTATAAACTCATAAGAGAATGGACAAATAAAGAAGGGATCTCTCTTTTTTACTTTGAAGCTTTTGATGAACAATGGAAAGACAGTAAAAATCCTTTGGGTTCAGAAAATCACTTTGGATTAATCAATTTACAATCTCAGGCTAAGTATATTATTTGGGATTTGGTTGATAAGGGCGTTTTTAAGGGCCTTACACGTGATGGCAAGCCTATTACAAAAACATATAATGGTAATGAAGAAACTTTATTTAAAGATGTTCAAACCCCAGATGTATTCAAAAAAAATTAAAAAATGAGTAAGCTTAAATTTAGAAACGGGCATTTTACTTATTTGGTAATACCTTTTATTATGGCTTTCTTATTGACAAGTTGTAAAGAATCAAATGATTTGGAAGTGCAAGTTTATGAAACTTCTGCCCAAGGCAATTCACTAAAAAAAATAACTGAATTTTCAGTAAGTGAAAACGCTTTAGCAATTACACTAAATCCAAAAGAAACATTTCAAACCATTACAGGCTTTGGGGGTTCTTTCACTGAATCTTCTGCACATTTGCTTTACAGGTTAAGCGCAGCAAATCGTAAAAAAATTCTGGATGCATATTTTAGTGAAGAGGGGGCAAATTATTCACTTACCCGTACACATATTAACTCCTGCGATTTTTCTTTGAAACAATATGCGTATGCAATGGTTGACGGAGATAAAAAACTGGATAGCTTTTCAATAGAAGAAGATAAAAAAAACAATCTCATACCCATGATATTTGAAGCAAAGTCCATTTCTAAAAATGGGTTTAAAATTATCTCATCACCCTGGACAGCGCCACCCTGGATGAAAGACAATAAAAAATGGGTTGGAGGAAAATTGTTACCTGAATATAATGATACATGGGCTCTGTATTATTCCAAATATATTGATGCTTACAAAAAAGAAGGCATTGATATTTGGGGGCTTACTGTAATTAACGAACCACATGGCAATGGAAACAATTGGGAAAGCATGTTGTTTTCGCCTCAGGAAATGACTGATTTTGTTCAAAATCATTTGGGGCCATCATTAGAAGCCAATGGCAAAAGCGATGTAAAAATATTGGGGTACGATCAAAACCGGGCAGGTTTAAAAGAATGGACAGACGCTATGTATAAGGATGAAAAAACTTCAAAATATTTTGCAGGTACTGCCATTCATTGGTATGAAAGTACCTATGATTTTTTTCCGGAAGCATTGCAATACGCACATGCAAAGGCACCTAATAAATACCTGATTCAAACAGAAGCTTGTGTAGATGCTGAAATTCCGCATTGGAATGATGATGTCTGGTATTGGAAAAAAGAAGCCACAGATTGGGGTTGGGATTGGGCAAGTGAAAAAGATAAACATCTTCATCCAAAATACGCCCCGGTTAACAGGTATGCAACTGATATCATTGGATGTTTAAACAATTGGGTTGATGGCTGGGTTGATTGGAACATGGTGTTAGACAAACAAGGTGGCCCCAATTGGTTTAAGAATTGGTGTACTGCACCTGTAATAGTAGATCCCGAAAAAGATGAAGTTTATTTTACACCGCTTTATTATGTGATGGCCCATTTCAGTAAATTCATTCGCCCGGGCGCAGTTAGAATTGGATTTGAATGTGCAGATAAAGAGTTGATGGTTACTGCGGCACAAAATCCTGATGGTTCAATTGCATTAGTTGTATTTAATCCCGGTGAAAAAGAAAAAGCATTCAATATTTCCATACACAAACAAACTGTAAATGCTGTTATCAGCGCAAAAGCCATTCAAACGATTGTAATAAAAAAATAGTTTTCTAAACCAGCTTAATTAATTGTCATATGAGTAATACAAATGTTGCAGGTAGAGTGCCAATGGGGCAAAAAATTGCCTTCGGTTTAGGAATGTTAGCCAATCAAATGTTTCCTGCAATGATTGGGATTTTTACGGTTGTATTAGTAGAAAAATTAGGTTTTAGTGGATTGTTACTTGGGTTAACCTATTTTATTCCAAAGTTTTATGATGCTTTATTTGATCTTATAATGGGATATGTTAGTGATAACACTAAATCAAAATGGGGCAGAAGGAGGCAATATGTAATAGCAGGTGCCATTATTTTAGGATTTTCATTTGCATTCATGTGGCAATTGTATGCTGATAATGGTGTCACTTACAATTTTATTTACTTTTTAGTTATTTCATTAATTTTTTATTCGGGGCTTACCATTTTTAGCATTCCTTATGTAGCCATGGGTTACGAAATGAGTGATGATTTTCATGAGCGAACAAATATTATGGCCACTTCTCAACTCATTGGTCAGTTGGCTTGGGTTGTAGCGCCTTGGTTTTGGGTTATCATGGCAGATCAATCATTGTTTCCATCCAGTGATGTGGCGGTTAGAACTTTGGCGGTGTATGTTGCTATTGGTTGTGCCATTTTAGCGGCTATTCCGGCATTTTTTATTCAGGGTAAATCTACACTACACGAAAACTACAGCCCGATTGACCTAAAAGGAATCCTGAGTAGTTTTGGCGAAATCAAAGAAGGATTAAAAGCTTCGGTAGAAATTAAGCCCTTCAGAAAAATTTGTATTGCCACTTTTTTGATTTTTAATGCTTTTCAAACAACAGCCGGATTTTCTTATTTTATTATCAAATATTATTTGTTCAAAGGAAATGAAGAAGGGTTCGGATTATGGCCCACATTATTTGGAAGTGTAGGAGCTATTATAACCACCATTGCGGTAATACCTATCGTAGCCAGAATGTCTAAAATAATGGGGAAAAAGAAAGCATTTTTGGTTTCTCAAAGCATTTCAATAGTGGGTTACATTTTACTTTTTTTACTTTTTGTTCCCGGCAAACCTTATCTTTTCCTTTTTGCGCTCCCATTCTTTTCCTTTGGTATAGGTAGTTTGTTTACGTTAATGATGTCGATGACTTCTGATGTGATTGATATTGACGAGTTAAATACCGGCAAAAGAAGAGAAGGAAGTTTAGGCGCTATTTATTGGTGGATGGTAAAATTTGGAACGGCTGTAGCAGGATTATTAAGCGGCTTAATTCTTTCCTTGGTAGCTTTTAAATCTAATGCAGCTACCCAAACAGATGATACAATGTTTTGGTTACGGATTTTCTTTGTAGGCATTCCGATACTTGGTACATTAACTGCTATTTGGGCCATGAAAGATTATGATGTAGATGAAGCCAAGGCTTTAGAAGTAAGGGATCTTTTAGAAAAAAGAAAAGCCCCTAAGCCCTCAGGTTCGGGAGTCTTAAATGTGTTTTCCGGCATTGATTTAAAAGGTTTAACCAAATCAAAACTTTTAGAAAAGTATCCGGCTTATTTAAATACCGGAATTGATATTGATTCTTTAAGCAAAGAAGCAATACACCATAAGTTCAGGCAAATGTTTCAAAGCAAAATGCATGGTATTTGTTTTAGTGCCTACACTGAAAGTCAAAACCCGGGTAATATCATTACTGAAGAGCAGATTAGTAAACGATTGGCAGTACTTGTAAATCATACCGAGTGGATACGTATTTTTTCATGTACTGACGGGCATGAGAAGATTCCGAAAATTGCAAAAGATATGGGCTTTAAAGTACTGATGGGAGCATGGATAGGTAAGGACAAAGAAAAAAATGCAACTGAAGTACAATCACTAATCAAACTTATAAATGAAGGAAATGTAGATATGGCAGCAATAGGTAATGAAGTGATGTTCAGGGGTGATCAGGATGAAGATACCATTATAAAATACATACAGGAAGTAAAACGTAATACAAAAGGAGTTTCCATTTGCTGTATAGATATTTATAACGAATTAATCAATCATCCAAAATTAATCGAAGCAAGCGATAAGCTATTAATCAACTGCTATCCGTTTTGGGAAGGTGCAAGCATTGAACATGCAGGCATTTATTTACAGGAAATTTATAATAAAACAAAAGCAATCGCAAAAGGCAAAGAAATTATTATTACAGAAACAGGATGGCCAAGTAAAGGAGAAGTAACCGGAGAAGCGATTCCTTCTGTTGAAAACCAGATGCTTTATTATATGGAAGCACAAACATGGGCTAAGCAGGTCAATGTAAAGTTGTTCTATTTCTCTTCCTTTGATGAAGCATGGAAAATTCATTCAGAAGGTTGGGCCGGTACATCATGGGGCTTGTGGGATGAAAATGAAAACTTTAAATTTAACTGATAAAATATATAGAAATGTCATACAGAAAAGATCACATTCTTTCTTTAAAACCTGATACACAATCTAGCTATGTAGAAGGTGAATCAGAAGAAACACTGAAGGATTTATTTGCTGAAATTCTTCAAACCGGTGTGCATGGTTTTTGTTTCAGTTTGTATGAAGACGGACAAAAGCCAGGTGATATCATTTCCGAAGCACAAGTGCGGCGCCGCATGGAAATTTTAAAACCACATTCAAAATGGATTCGTTCTTTTTCCTGCACCGAAGGAAATGAGTGGATCCCCAAAGTAGCAAAGAGCATGGGTATCAAAACACTTGTAGGTGCATGGCTGGGCAATGATGACGAAATTAATCAGCGTGAAATAAACGGATTAATTCAATTAGCTAAAGAAGGTTGTGTAGATATTGCTGCTGTGGGTAATGAAGTAATGTATCGCAAAGATTTAACAGAAGAACAACTGCTGGAGTTTATAAAAAAAGTAAAAGGGGAAATACCGCACATACCTGTTGGTTATGTAGATGCGTATTATGAATTTTCGCATCGTCCTGCAATTACTGAACTGTGCGATATGATCTTGTGCAACTGTTATCCGTTTTGGGAAGGCTGCCCCTTTGATAATTCATTGGATTATATGAAAGCTATGTATCATCAGGCAAAAGATGCAGCCAATGGTAAAGAAGTAATCATAACTGAAACAGGATGGCCAAACAGGGGCGAAAGTTTAAAAGGTGCCGTACCTTCTGAAAAAAGCGCAAGAGATTATTTCATCAACACACAATTATGGTCTGCCAACGATAACATTCCTGTTTTCTATTTCTCATCTTTTGATGAATCATGGAAAGTAGGTGCAGAAGGGGAGGTAGGTGCCTACTGGGGCATTTGGAATAAAGATGAAAAGCTAAAATATGTTGAATAGCTTTACGTCACAACGCTTATATCAATACAACGCAAATATGTTATTCCGGGTTTAGAAAACAAGTTACAAGGAATACATACCTCACTTATATAAAAGTAAAGAAGATTTATTTATAAAAACCATTTACGCTTCATACATCCATTTTCTAAAATCAGGAGCTGTTTCCTGGCTTACAATAATTACATGATTCAGGTCCGGTAAAGTAAGATCAACTACCAGGTTTACCTTTTCATAGGATTTATATCCCTTAATATAATTCATGTTAACAATATATTGTCTGTTAACTCTAAAGAAAACAGATTCATCAAGCTCCAGTTCAAGGTCGGTCAGGTTTCTGTCTGCAATGTATTTTTTGCCGCATTTATCAGTAACATAAACCATTTTATTTTCTGTATAGAGCAGTACAATATCATCAAATTTTAAAACAATATTTTCCAGTCCTCTTCTCACCAGCAGCCTTGTTTTCTTTCTGGCGGTTACATGTTTCAGCAGGTTGTTGATGGAAGAGGCTGATGAAATAAAATGCTGCTCCAGTGATTTGTATTTTTGAATAGCTGCTGAAAGTTTATATCCAACCAATCAAACCGCATCACGTGTTGCGTTGGATGAAGTAAGAAGCAACCGTATTGCCGGTTATACCAGCATTGGAGAAACAGGTGCTGCATTATTAACTGCTATTAGAACAGAACGCAGAAAAGAAATGGCCTTTGAAGGTTATCGCTTTTATGAGTATAAAAGGCTGGGCAATTTGCCTATTAGTAGAGCAGGCTGTGGTGTTAGTTCTTTAAGTAACATTTGCAACCTTTCATCTTCCAGCAGATCATGGGCATGGCCTATTCCGCAAAATGAAATACTGGCCAATAAAAACATACAACAGAATCAGGGCTATTAATCAACCATTAAATGAAATAAAATGAAACAAATTAAAATTATCTTTTCTTTTATTGCAGCAGCAGCTTTACTTGGCAGTTGTATTAAAGAAAAGTATAAAATTGATTATACAGATAATACCAAGCGCCCCATTGCCGAATTTTTAAAAGGCGATGCTGATGCCGCAAGTGCCGGTTTAAACTCACTTGCTTTAGATTTTAATGCCGCTTTTGTTGAAGTTGATTTAACAGAAATAGGTACAGACATCAGAAATGAATTCAGCGGCGATATTAAAATTGATATTGTAAAAGACAATGAATTGCTTACTGCTTTTAATACAGCTAATGGAACTGCCTTCGATCCACTGCCTGTTACAGCAGGCGATTTAGTAAGTACTTCTTACACTGTAAGTAATGCAAAAAAGATTGTAAATGTAAGGGTAAGAATTAAATCATCTGAATTGCTGGGCAATGCTTATGCACTTGCAATAAAAATAACTGCTGCATCACAGGGTGAAATCAGCAAACTCCGTAAGGTATATATTGTAGAAGTAAAAGTTAAGAATGCGTACGAAGCAGATTATGATTCTGAAGGTGTGCGTACAAGTCATGGCGGCCCCACAACTGCTGCGCCTGTTACAGGAACATTTCCATGGAGTTTTGTAAAAACACTTGCAACAGTAAATGCAAATACCTGCGAACTGGAAACTGCTGATGGTGTGGATTTAATGTATCTCATTGTAAACCCCGATAACAGTGTAACTATTACAGACAGTCCAAACGGAGGTTTTATTACAGCAAACGATGGACCTTGTAACTATAATCCCGGAACAAGAACATTTACACTTAACTACAAATATTTTAATGGCGCAGGTAATTTGAGGAGAATGACAGAAGTACTTGTAAGAAAATAAGTGATACTCAAAACAGAAATGCCGTCTTCAAGGACGGCATTTTTTTATAAATGGAAAATTGAAAACGAATATTTTTTGCAGCCAAGAAATGGTTCTTCTGTAATTCGTATGGATGAGCGGCATTAATCATTGATGAAATCAGCCAAAATAAACTCAGTTATTAATATTCATGGTTCAGGAAGTTCATGAGATCTTTTATAAACAGGCAGTGTAATTTTATAGTACAAAAAAAGTATACAGATTCTATATACACGATTTTCTCATGTTCGATAGATTTAAAAAATGCGGGGTATATTCTTATACGCCGCTATATTTTTTTATCATTTTTTATTTAATTGATAGGCTTCCAGCCATTTTTCCAGTAAGTCTTTTTCAAATAATCTATATAAACTGTAATTGCTTTTAAAAGAAGTCTTTAATTCCTGAATTTGTTTTTGAATAATTTGTTCGTCTTCCTTTTTTGGAATGAATAATAAAAAGGAAGGAGATTTTTGTTTACTATCAGCCGTATAACACATCCATTCAATGCGGAAAAATGATTTGTCTGTCGGTTTTAGCAACCAGGCAGGAATTGTAAATGAACTTTGCTTTCTCACAATGGTATCAAATAAAACGTCATTTATTTTCAGCTCTATTTTATAAGGGATGTTTATATTTTTTGGTTTCCACTTTAAAACAGGCGCTGAAAAAACAAAACTACTGTCTAAAGGCAGTTGCATTTCTTTTGGTCCACGAAATACTGCTGCTGATACTTTTTGTTTCTGCTCATCACCATCGCCATGTAAAAACTTATCAAATACATAAGCAAAGAAACCTGATGAACCACTATTGGTTTTTGAAGCGACAAATAGTTTTTTAATTTGCAGAAAGGAGTAAGTACCCGGTTTGTCCAGCAATAATGATTTTCCATCATTTTGTATAAGCATTACTTCATTTTGATCTGTAAGTACAATGCTATGTTGTGGTTTTATGTACACACCACGTTTTGCAGTTTCTTTTTTTCCATCATGCAACCATTCTACAGGTTTATTTACATGGTATATAAGATATTGATCGGCTGCTGTACAGGCTAATTTGGAGATAAGTAAAATAAGAAGTATGAAAAATGATTTAGTCATTTTGATCTTTATCTAAAAACCTTGAGCGAAAAGGTAGTTTTAATTTATAATGTAAAAACTTTAGTAGTGCTTCATACAAATTAATAAAAGTTGGTAGCAGCACAAAGCAGCCCATTAATAACCCCGGATCAAATTTGGTATTGAAATAGCGGTAAACCCATACTGAAAAAAACACAATGAGTATACTGCCTATTAATTGCACTAAAGTACCAGCAGCATTAAACCATAAATCACCTTTAAAAAACAGGCCGCACATAAATGGTAAAAAAAGCCAAATGATTAAAAAAGAAACCAAAATCATTCGCCATTGCGGAACAACTTTTACATAGTTCTTTTCAAAAATCATTTGCAAAATATTGGCATGTATCACACAGCCATACATATCGGGAAAGCTACGGCCACTTAAACGGTTGTTGAGGGGTGTAAAAAATTTGTCTTCATCTACTTTGCTGGTATAAGTGGTTTGTACTATGCCTAAATAACCAACCAATACAATTTTATTTTTTAAAATGCCTGCATCAAAATCCGGATTCAATACTTCGTCAAAATTGTAATATTGAAAATTAGAAAGGTTACCGGAATGATGAATTTCAAGTTGCTTGTTTTTCTTTTTTAATAAATCTGAATACAATAAACTGTCATAAGCTTTAATAATGGAGCTTGTAAACGCTTCTTTATAGTCTGTAAAAGGTTTATAAAATCTTATGGTGGAAAATTCTCTGTGTTCTCCTACCATATTTGCATAACCGTTTTTAATTGTTGTAAAAAACGAATCGTTATAAATGCTTCCGTTTTCATTTTCAAAATCAGCAATATAGCTGAACACATAATTGGAGTGTTTTGCAAACTCAGCTTTCAAAAAACTATCCTCTTGATTTTGCCTTTGTGCAAAGAGCATATCTAATGCAACAACTTTTGGTTGTCCCTCTTGTATTTGCTGAAACAGAAAAGCAATTTCTTTGCGGTTTCTGTTTTCTGCATTTATTAAAACTATCGGGCCTTTATAAATATCATTTCGGTCTTTCACTTTTGTATAATATAGGTCAGTAAGTGAAAAATCTTTAAAGGCTTCTGTAAACGGATCGAAGAATGATACATTCAGCAGCACTAACGAAAGCAGCCCTACACAACTAAATATAAAAAAGTTAAGTAGTAAGTATTCTGTAAAAAATCGTTTTACTGCTTTCATGTATTTATTTGTTATTTAAACACAAAGGGTATAAACCAAAACAGTTTATACCCTTTGTAAAGTGTGCCGGTTGTATTAACGTTTCAAGTTCAAAGTAAATGTACGGCTGTCGTTGCAATAACTGTTGTTGCTCCAGTAAAGGCTGCCATCAGTTGTTTGTGCATACCACTTAGTCCAGTTGCCGGGTACCCAAACATCAATACGTACTGAAGTTACATAAGGAGAAAGACGGCCTTGGTAAATACCTTCTACCCAGATGTCAACATAGTTGCCTGTAAAATTATCAAAGTACACATAGCAATAACCACGGGTTTTCTTTTGGCGTGGTGTGCCATCAGGACCGGGAAGATCTTGCTTCTCTTTTACATCCTGAGCTACTACTGCTACTTTTTTACGTTCCTGAGCATTTGCATTGCTGCTGAATACAACGGTAAAACCGATGATTGCGAGTGTAAGGACAACTAACTTTTTCATTTTGTTGTTTGTTTTTTGGTTTAAAATAATTGTTATTAAAAGTTTGAGTTCAAATTTTTTTTATTGCCTTTTTGGTACAATGGTATAGTTTATATAAAAGGTGTTCATTACATCCATTTCTACTATTCCATCATCTCCCGAACCACGGTTTTTTGTTTTGTTAGGTTCCGGCTTTTTTAAAAAGGGTCTGAAGTCTAAAGGTTCTCTGCTGGTAATAATAAGTATTCTGTTTTCTCCATAAGGAGGGCCCACACGAAATACTCTGGCGCTTCTTAATGTTTTATCAGGTTCAATAAAATTACCACTTGCATTTTCATTAATACGATAGCCCGGTAATAAACTGTTTGTAAGATGGTCGGGTTGTATTTCCACAACGGTGTAGTAACATCTTTCCTGGCCGCTGTTTGTAAACTCAAGTACATAGTATTCATCGGCTCCAAATGTAATTTTTCCTGTTTTATCTTTTATTACTGCTTCATCTATATCCTGTGTTTCGGCAATGGCGCCACGCTCATTTCGTTCGGTTACTTTGACAGGAATCATTTTAAATGTAACTCTGATATTGGTATCAATTTTATGAAGTGTTGTAAAATACTTACTCCATGCATATTGTTTTAAGCGATATTTTAATGTATCTCTAAACAATACACTTTCCATTGTCACATCTAATTTTAAAAACTCAGTTTCTTTATTTTTTAAAACCAGATAATTAACTCCATCACTGTTTTGTTGTTCTGCAGTAAGATCAGCATCGGCAGTAACTGTTTTTGTTTCTTTAATTGCTTTTAGAGCGGCAAGCAATTTTGATTGTAATTGTGCATCCATTGGTTTTAATAAAACAGAAACCTGCATGCTGCCAAAATTCACTTCATCTAAAAATATCCATGCTTTTGAAATAATATCTTCTTCTTTTTTTTCATTAAGTAAAACTGTAGAACTAAACTCTCCGGCTTTAGTAATTTTTCCGGTAGCAATTGGCGCTATACCTGTAGTATCTCTTGTATCAGCAGGAAACAATTTTACTGTAGTTCCCTCAAATACATTGTACACGGTGCCAATGTTAATGGTAATGGTATTATTATTTACAGAAGATGCAGTAAAATAATCCAGCTTGGTAAGCATCTTTCCGCCAAAAATTTCTTTATCCATTTCACCTTCAGCTTCGGGGTGTTGTGCAAGCCCCATCTTACGCATTTCCAATTTTATATTATCAAACACCGCCTGATAACTCATTTGTTTATTGGCATTGGCTACCGTTTTAAAGAATGCCATACTTAAACTTCCATATTCAACTCCATCTTTTTCGCATTGTGAGTTTAATTCGCTGGAGGAAGATGCAAAGAACGAAATCATTTTTGCCATACCTTGCTTTCGATCGCCTAAGCCAAACATTGCTTCATTAATTTTAGTTGTTTTTGCTGCTACAGGTTTGTAATTGGCTGGTTGGTATTTTTTATCTGTACCACGCATCTTGGCATTATTGCCACGGGTAGATGAACCGGAGTGGCAAGCATCAACCAACACAATCAACTCACCATTTTCACCCAGCTTTAAACGCAGGTCTTGCAGCTTTAATCCAAAATCATCATCCCTTAAATGTTTGTCAACACCCGGTGTATATTCCTGCGGCGCATCATAAGGCACCAATGCTTCATCATATCCATCATCTTCATCATTGTTATTATCATATACCTGCTCACCATGACCGCTAAAATGAAACACACAAATATCTCCAGCAATAGATTTGTCAATTAAATATTTCTGAATGCCATTTAGTATTCCATCTTTTGTAGCCAGCTTATCTTCAATAACTACAATGTTTTCCGGTTTAAACCCTTGCTTCATCAGTGCTTCACGAATTAATGGAATATCGTTGGCAGATGCTAAATCATTCCACTCAGTGCCGGGTTTGTATTTTGAAATCGCTACAATTAAGGCCAGCTTTTTGGGTTGCTGTGCAGTTGCCTGCTGGCAAACAAAAAGAAGTAAAACCGGAATCAAAAATTTCATTGTTATTGTTTACTTGATTTAACAGGACAATGTTACCAACTCCTTGCTGCTGTTCCTATACCCTCCAATAGGTATTTTTGAAACGCACTCTTTTTTTTTGAATGGGTTTGAGATGAGTCATGTGTTTCAATCTTAGCTTAATTTCACATCAAATTCTAGTAGATTAAAACAAACGCTTCCATATTAAGCAGCCCTATTGAATACTTAAAAGGTGTAGGCCCTTTACGTGCCGATATGCTAAAGAAAGAACTCAACCTGTTTACATTTGGTGATTTGCTGGAACATTTTCCTTACAGGCATTTAGATAAAACAAAAACATGGAGCATAGCAAGTATTACTGCACAACAAGATTTTGTACAGGTAAAAGGCAGGTTGATTGATTTTGAAATTATAGGACAAAACAGAGCCAAGCGTTTAGTGGCGCATGTAAAAGATGCCACAGGAGTGCTGGAGCTTACTTGGTTTCAAGGAATTGCCTGGGTTCAAAAAAGATTGGAAATAGGAACTGATTACTTAGTGTTTGGCAAGCTTGGGTTTTTTATGGGCAAGCCTCAAATTACACATCCTGAAATTGAATTGTTGTCAAATGAAAATGCAGAGGGCAAACAAGTACTGGAACCTATTTACCCTACTACAGAAAAATTAAAAGCCCGGGGATTAAACGGAAGAACCATTAGTAAATTAACAGCAGCACTGCTTCCTCAAATTCATGAAAAAGATATTCCTGAAAATTTACCAGAAGCAATATTGAAAGAATTACAACTTCCCAATCGCTACCGGGCTTATTGTGATATTCATTTTCCTGCTGATGCAGAAAGCTACGAGGCTGCTTTAAACCGTTTAAAGTTTGAAGAATTATTTTTTGCCCAGCTTCGTATGGCAATGATTAAAAGCAATCGGCACAGGTTTTCAAAAGGAATTGTGTTTGATAAAGTAGGCGAATTGTTTAATACGTTTTACAAACAACATTTACCATTTCAATTAACAGGTGCACAAAAAAGAGTGTTGAAGGAAATTAGACAGGATACAGCCCGTGGTCATCAAATGAATCGTTTATTGCAAGGCGATGTAGGCAGCGGAAAAACGATTGTAGCACTCTTAACCATGTTGCTTGCTGCTGATAATGGATATCAAAGTTGTTTAATGGCACCAACTGAAATATTAGCTCAACAACATTATGCCAGCATTTCAGCTTTGGTAAAAAATATGAATGTAGAAATAAGATTGCTCACCGGATCAACACCAAAGAAAGAAAGAGTTCCAATTTTATCAGCCCTGGCAGATGGAACAGTGCAAATTATTATTGGCACACATGCGTTAATTGAAGATCAGGTGCAGTTTAAACAATTGGGTATTTCAATTATTGATGAGCAACATCGGTTTGGTGTAGCACAGAGGGCAGAACTAAAATTAAAAGGTGAAACACTGCCGCATATTTTGGTAATGACAGCTACGCCTATTCCAAGAACAATGGCCATGACTGCTTATGGAGATTTAGATTACAGTGTAATGGATGAATTGCCACCCGGCCGTAAACCCATTACAACGGTTCACAGGTATGAAACTGCACGGCCATCAGTAATGGATTTTGTAAAAACTGAAATTGCAAATGGGCGACAAGCATATTTTATTTATCCGTTAATTGATGAAAGTGCGACACTTGATTTTGAAAACCTCATGAAAGGCTATGAAGAAGTAAAAGCTTTTTTTCCAGAACCAAACTATTATATAAGTATGGTGCACGGAAAACAAAAGGCAGATGTAAAACAAACCAATATGCTCCGGTTTAAAAACCATGATACCAATATTCTCGTTTCTACTACAGTAATAGAAGTGGGAGTAGATGTACCTAACGCAAGTGTAATGGTAATTGAAAGTGCTCAGCGTTTTGGTTTATCTCAATTGCATCAACTAAGAGGAAGAGTAGGAAGAGGAAGTGAACAAAGTTTTTGCATTCTTTTAACAGGACCAAACTTAACACAGGATGCAAGAGAACGGTTAAAGATAATGACAGCAACTAATGATGGTTTTTTAATTGCAGAAAAAGATTTGGAACTCCGTGGCCCGGGAGATATTGAAGGGACAAGACAGAGTGGATTGATGGATTTTAAGCTGGCAAGCATTGTAAAAGATAAAGGATTGCTTGAAGTGGCAGCTATCAAATGTGGTGAGATTTTAGAATCGGATCCAGAACTGAATTCGGCCGAAAATTTGCTGCTTAAAAACTACCTCATGTCAAAAAAAGGTAAAACAGAGTGGAGTAGGGTAGCCTGAAAAAATAAAGTGTTGATTAAACCGTTTTAATTTTTTAAATTCAAAGATGGTTAGCTTGGAAAAAATCTACATGCAGAAAAAAATCACTTATACACTTACTCTTGCGTTCCTATGCAGTTTGTGTTTTCATGCAAATGCTCAATTGTACTTTACTGAAAATAAAGGACAGTGGGATAAGCAGGTATTGTTTAAAACAGATGCTGGCAGCAGCACTTTGTTTCTTGGTAAAGATGGCTATACCGTTTTAATGAAGCATCCGCAGGATTATATTCAGGCTACAGAATATTATCACGGTCATTCTTTTGATTCTGCAAAAAGCAACACACAGCAAAGAAGAGAGTTGCCCAAAGAAATTCGGGCACATGCATACAAAGTAAAGTTTGCAGGTGCTAATTTCAATACACAGGTAATAAAAGAAAAGCCAACATCAGGTTACGAGAATTATTTTATAGGAAATGATGCATCAAAATGGGCTAAGGAATGTAAAAGCTATCAGGTAATTACTTATAAAAATATTTACCCCAATATTGATTTACGTTATTATGTACAGGATGAGCAATTGAAATATGATCTGGTAGTTTTTCCCGGTGCCGATCTTTCAAAAATACAATTGCACTACGAAGGAAACACATCGCTTGCTGTAAAAAATCAGGAGCTTGTTATAGGCACTTCAGTTGGCGACGCAAGGGAACTCAAACCCTATACCTATCAATTTATTAATGGACAAAGAGAATTTGTAAACTGTAAGTATAAAGTAACTGGCAACACGGTAAGTTTTGATGTAAAAAATTATAATAAGGCCACCACACTCATTATTGATCCTTCACTTGTGTTTTCTTCTTACAGCAGATCCACTACAGATAACTGGGGTTTTACCGCTACTCCCGGTCCGGATGGAAGTTTTTTTGGCGGCGGTATTGCAGATAGAACAGGATTTCCGGTTTCGCCAGGGGCGGTTCAGGGAAATGGTGGCGGTGGTGATGGAAGTGCAAACGCACCATCAGATATTGTAATTATTCGTTTAAGTCCCGACGGCAGTAATAGAATATATGCTACTTATTTGGGCGGCGGCGGTTATGAACAACCTCATAGTTTAATTGCAGATGCTGCGGGAAATTTAATCATAACAGGTCGAACAAATTCAGGTAACGGATTTCCTGGTACATTAATTGGTGCTGGTGGCGGGTATGATATTTTTGTAACAAAGCTTAATGCAACAGGCACAGCAATAATAGGCAGTATTAAAATTGGTGGTACCGCTAACGATGGTGTTAATATAAACCCTGATAGATCCAGTGGCCCTCAAACATTATTACGGAATTATGGCGATGATGGACGTAGTGAAGTTATAATAGATAACAATAACAATATACTTGTAGCATCCTGTACAAATAGTGGTAATTTTCCAACACCGGGTGGTTTTCAAACAACATTTGGTGGAAATCAGGATGGTGTAATTATTAAACTCAATTCAAATTGTAGCGCTGTAGTTTGGAGTACTTACTTTGGTGGAGCAGGAGATGATGCTGCTTTTGTACTATCTCAAAATCCTGTTACCAATGAAATATATGTGGGCGGTGGTACAACAAGTAGTGGATTACTTGGTGCAGGAGGCGCAGTAGTAGAACCTGCGTATAATGGTGGGTTAACAGATGGCTATATAACAAATATTAGAGATGCAGGTGCTACTGTTGCCATGGTTCGTACTACATACATTGGTACTGCACTTACTGATATTGTTTATGGGGTTCAATTTGATAAAAATGGATTTCCATACATCATGGGTACTACAACAGGAACTATGACGCCTATTACAACCATTTCTGGTAATGTAATTTTTTCAAATCCAAATGCACGGCAGTTTATTGCAAAGCTGGAGCCTGATCTTAGTGCCTATGTTTATAGAACCACCTTTGGTACATCGGGAGCAATAGCACCTAATATTTCACCCATTGCTTTTTTGGTTGATAACTGTGAAAACGTATATGTATCGGGCTGGGGCGGAGGTGCTAATACGCGTTTTGGAAATTATCCATCGGCAGGTACTTCCGGTTTGCCTGTTACACCTGATGCGTTTCAGGGATTAACTGATGGGAGTGATTTTTACTTTTTTGTATTGGCAAAAAATGCCATTTCACAATTGTATGGAAGCTTTTTTGGCCAGCGTGGTGGCGATGGTGGTTGGGATCATGTAGATGGAGGTACCAGTCGTTTTGATGGGCAAGGTGTAATTTATCAGGCTGTTTGTGCCAATTGTAAAAATGTTGCTTCTGGTCTGCCTTTATCAGGTCCATTTCCAATTACTGCAGGAGTTTTTGGTAATAACAATCCCGCAGTGGGTGGTGGTGGTTGTAATCTCGGTATGGTAAAACTTCGGTTTAATCTTTCTGGTATTGATGTGTCATTAAGAGCTGTGGGTGCCAGACAAATCAATTTTTGTTTACCTGCCACAGTTCAGTTTCAAGATACTGTACTGCAGGCAAAACAATACATTTGGATTTGGGGCGATGGCAGCCGTAATGATACCACAACTCAAAATCCTTTTACACATGTGTATAACACATCAGGTTTTTTTAATGTAAAAGTGATAGGCATAGATAGTAACTCCTGTAATATAAAAGACTCAGCTTTAATGCGTATCCGTGTTACAACTGATAGGGTAGATGTAAACTACTCTTTTACACGCCGTGGTTGCAATAGTTTAACTTTTGATTTTACAAATACCAGTGATCGGTTAACATCCATTCCTGCTTTTGGTCCAAAATCATTTATGTGGGTTTGGGGCGACGGCAGTCGTAACGATACTGTACCTGCATTTGCACCCACGCCCATTTCACATACCTTTCCTGCACCCGGTATTTACAATGTACGTTTGGTTTTAATTGATGATAATTTTTGTAACAGTGGCGATTCATTGGCCATCATTAATTTTTCTGTAATTGATAATGTAAGGGCAGGCTTTAGTGTAGGCAATGTTTGTGTGCCCGATACAGTGAATGTAATTGATACTTCCTTTGGCGGACTTACCTATTTATGGGTGAGTAGCGATGGGCAAACATCTACTGATCCTGTTCCCCAATTCATTTATACAGTGCCGGGGCAATACACCATTACACAAACAGTGTTTAATCCCAACACCTGTAACCTGCAAGCAAGCACAAGCCGAACCTTTCAGGCAAATGCTGCACCAGTCGCTGGGTTCTTTTATAACCCGATTCCATCACAGGAAAATACACCTACCCGTTTTACAAGTACCGCATCGCCTGATGTGATACGATGGCTATGGGATTTTGGTGATGGAGCTACTTCAACTCAGAGAGATCCTATTCATCAATACACAAGACCCAATCCTGCAAATATTGTTTGTCAAACAGTTTTCAATGCTGCCGGCTGTGCAGATTCAATATGTATTCCTGTAGAGTCCATCATCAATGTTGTAAATGATTTACCAAGTGCATTTACTCCTAATGGCGATGGTGTGAATGATCAGTTTTTTGTTCGTGGTTTTGGAATTACTAAAATGACACTTAGGGTATTTAACCGGCAGGGTTTACTTGTGTTTGAAACGCAAACTCAAAATATTGGATGGGATGGAACGTATAAAGGAATACCTCAACCAATGGATGCCTATGCATGGACTTTGGATATAGAATATTTTACAGGAGAAAAGTTTCGGAAGAAAGGAGATGTTACTTTGATACGGTAATAGGTAATCATGAACTCCGTTTATGGTGTAACCAGAATGAATTTAACAGATTAAGAGGAAACAAGAGTTTAATTTTATTGTTAACTATAACACATGGAAAGAGGAATTAAGAAAAATGTTTTGTTTGTTGGTATGTTGATGCTGCAACAGCTATATGTAGTGGCACAGGATCTTCATTTTTCTCAATTCATGAATTCACCGCTTACAACCAATCCTGCTAATACAGGATTTATTCCGGATGCAGATTATAGAATAGGTCTCAACTATCGCAGCCAATGGACATCAGTTCCTGTTCCGTATAAAACAGCAAGTGTGTGGGCCGATGTACAGGTACTTCGTAATAAAATTGAAAACGGATGGGTGGGTTTAGGAGCAGTTATTTTAAATGATGCAGCAGGCAGGGGGAATCTTCGCAGTAATAAAGCGTATGCATCTGTTGCCTATCATCAGGAGCTTGGCTTAAGCAGTTTACTTTCAGCTGGGTTTAACGTTGGCTATGCAAGCAAGCTAATTGATATTACCAAGTTTACATTTAACAACCAATGGAATGGAAAGTTTTTTGATGCAGGCGCCCCAAATGGTGAAGCTTTTCTAACCAATGCCAATACATCTTACTTTGATTTACAGGTAGGAATGAATTATGCATATTTCCCTACGGAAAATGCATATGTAAATGCAGGTATATCAGTTCATCATATTAATAAACCAAAAGAAACTTTTTTCAGCAACAGTACAAATGAGGTGCCACGCCGCTACATTGGTTTTTTAAACGGCAGCTTTAAAGTAAATGAAGATTGGATTGTAAACCCCAATGCCTATTATTCTAATCAGGCAAAAGCGCAGGAATTAGTAGTGGGTGGAAATTTAGCATACAACTTAGTGGGCGATGGAAGTAAAGTAATTTTTGGTGGTGCTTATTACCGTATGGGTGATGCCGGTATTGCTATGATTGGTTTTGAAATGAAAAACCTCCGCTTCACATTTACTTATGATGCAACTATTAGTTCATTAAGTAGATATAATAATTCAAATGGTGCTTGGGAATTTTCTCTTATTAAGAATGGATATTATAATGAATACTTTGGCGATAAGAGCCAGCGGAGACAAAGTTTATGCCCTAAATTTTGATACAATTTCTACATAACATCGATTAGATTTTTTTCCTTGCTATTCCTTCCCGAATTTAGCTCAAAATTTACAGTATGGCAGCAGTTGATACGTATGCTCAAGTGAATATGGATCTAATTAACAATCTTAAACAAATTGTGGGCGGGCAATATGTAATGGTTGATGAAGAAACCCTCAACAACTATGCACATGATGAAACTGAAAATCTGCATTTCCCTCCGGAAGTAGTTGTAAAACCAAGAACTACAGAGGAAGTAAGTAAGATTATGAAGCTGTGTAATGAACAAATGATCATTGTAACTCCAAGAGGTGCAGGAACTGGCTTGAGTGGCGGGGCATTAGCACACAAAGGAGGTGTATTACTTTCAACTGAACGGTTCAATACCATTTTAAAAATAGATGAACGCAATCATCAAATTATAACAGAGCCAGGCGTAATTACAGAAGTGCTGATGAATGAAGTAAAAGCAGTGGGTTTGTTTTATCCGCCTGACCCAAGCAGCCGGGGCAGTTGTTTTATTGGTGGCAATATTGCAGAAAATAGTGGCGGGCCTAAAGCGGTAAAATATGGTGTGGTAAAAGATTATGTATTGAATTTAGAAGTAGTACTACCCAATGGTGAAGTGATCTGGACGGGTGCAAATGTGTTGAAAAATTCAACTGGTTACAATCTTACACAGCTCATGGTAGGCAGCGAAGGCACACTGGGCATTGTAACAAAAATTGTATTGAAATTAATTCCATTGCCCAAGTATGATTTGCTAATGCTTGTTCCGTTTAAAAATTTAGAGCAGGCAGGCGAAGCCGTGAGTGAAATTTTTAAAGCAGGTTTTGTGCCCAGTGGATTAGAACTGGTAGAAATAGATGCATTGAAAATTGTGAGCAAGATGGTTGACAGTACCGCTGTACCCATTTCAGATGATACAGCCGCTCATTTAATTATTGAAGTAGATGGTAATAATATGGATGTGCTGATGAAAGATATGGAAGCAATTGGCGAACTTTTAACCAAGTATGATATTGGTGAGTTGTATTTTGCAGATGATGCACAGCAAAAAGCAGAGTTGTGGAAACTACGCCGCCGTGTAGCAGAAGCTGTAAAGCTGGCTGGTTATACCATTGAAGAAGATACGGTAGTGCCAAGAGCTGAACTGCCAGCATTAATACATGGTGTAAAAGAACTTGGGAAACAGTACAACTTTAAAGTAGTTTGTTACGGACATGCGGGTGATGGAAATTTACATATCAGAATTCATAAAGAGGGAACACCCAATAGTTATGGTGATGAAGAAATGAATACATGTTTAAGAGCTTTGTTTGCGTTAGTGCATTCACTTGGAGGAACAATTAGTGGTGAACATGGAATAGGACTGATACAAAAAAGTTTTATGAACGTGGTAATGAATGAAACCAATTTGCGTTTAATGCGTGAAATAAAAAGAGCATTCGATCCGAATAATATTTTAAACCCCGGTAAAATTTTTGATCTAAACTAAAATAGCAGCAATGAAAAAAGTATTTGTCTTTTCTGTACTGATTTTTTCTTCAATAGGTTCTTTTGCGCAAAACAAAGAAGAGGAGGAGGTAGAAAGGGGATTTAAAAAGGAAAATGTATTTGTAGGTTCTGGAATTAATCTTGGCTTTTTTAACGGATTTATTTTAGGTTTAAATCCTGAAATAGGGTACAGCTTAAATAGATTTGTAGATGTAGGTATTGCAACTAATTTCAGCTATATAACCCAAAACGATCAGTTTGCTCCAATCTCTTATAGGCAACTTGTTTTGGGTGCGGGTCCTTTTGTAAGAGTGTGGCCGGTGGATATGATTTTTTTAGGCGGTCAGTTTGAGTACAACAATATTTCTTACAGCGAAAAAAATAATGGTACTATCACTTATAAAGAAAACAGATCAGCACCCAGTTTACTGGTAGGCGGCGGTTATGGAAACAGACTTGTTGGGAGGTCTCAGTTTTATACAAGCATTATGGTTGACGTATTAAAAGATGAAAACTCCCCTTATGTAGATCAGTTTAACCGTTTACTACCTGTTTTCAGAACAACATTTACTTTTTACTTACGACCTAAAAACCAACGACGTTAAAAATTTCCTCCGGGCTATTCACAACCACAATCCGATACTCAGGTTTTTCGTACAAAAAATGCTCATTGTCCATTTGATGGATATGTGCTATCAAATGATTGTAATAACCATTTGTATTGAGCAGGAATATTTTTTTATCATGAATGTTGAGTGTGTTCCAGGTGAGCATTTCAAACAGCTCATCTAATGTACCATAACCTCCGGCAAGTATTACAGCTGCATCGCAGAGTTCATACATTTTCTTTTTACGGATATGCATATCCGGCACCACAATTAATTCAGTAATTCCTAAATGCTGAGCTTCCCACTCCAGCAATACTTCGGGAATAACGCCTACTACTTTTCCGCCCGTTTCCATTACTGAATCGGCAACAGCTCCCATCAATCCTTTACCACCACCTCCATAAATTAATGTGATGTTCTTTTGTGACAGCATTTCACCCAGCTGTTTTGCATGAGCAATGTATAAAGGATCGGCACCGGCTTTTGAACCACAGAATACTGCAAGAGATTGTATTGGCATATCTGTTTGTTTTGGCTTTACAGCAGTTTATTTATTGCAAAGTAATGAAACTGAATGACCATAAGATTATTTCTTTATCTTCATTTTTAAACAATTGCTGTATGTCTCCCGTATTACTTTTTTCCTTTGTATTCGGCTATTTTTTAATCTTGCTTGGAGTAGCATGGTACACATCAAAAAACTCTAATAACGATTCTTTTTTTATAGGCAACCGTAACAGTAACTGGATGCTGGTTGCTTTTGGTATGATTGGTACATCGCTTAGCGGTGTAACCTTTGTAAGTGTACCCGGTGCAGTTGCAAAAGAATCCTTTGCTTATTTTCAAATTACAATTGGTTACCTCATTGGATACATGGTAATAGCGTTTGTTTTGTTGCCTTTGTATTATAAACTCAATCTTACTTCAATTTATAATTATCTCAGCGGACGGTTGGGTTTTAAATCGTATAAAACGGGTGCAGGTTTTTTTATTCTGTCACGAACTTTAGGAGCAACAGCCCGATTGTACTTGGTTGTAAAAATTTTACAGGATGCACTGCCATCTAATATTCATATTCCGTTTTGGGTTACTACATTGGTTATTTTAATTATGATTTTGCTATACACTTATGAAGGAGGTGTAAAAACAATTGTGTGGACCGATACGCTTCAAACAACTTTTATGCTTGCCGGTCTTGTAATTTGTGTGGTGTACCTGCTCAATCAAATGGGGTTGAGTTTTACTGATAGTCTTACTGCCATGAATGAAAAAGGCTACGCTAAAATTTTCTTTACTGATCCTGCAAGTAAATTCTTTTTTCTGAAACAAATACTTGCCGGTGCGTTTATAACCATTACCATGACTGGTATGGATCAGGAAATGATGCAGAAAAATATTTCAGTAAAAACTTTAAAAGGCGCACAAAAGAATGTGCTTACCTTAGGTTTTATTTTAATGATTGTTCTGCTGTTGTTTTTATTTTTAGGTGGCGTTCTGTTATTGTTTGCACAGCAGCAGGGAATAACTGCGGTGGGAGATAAACTCTTTCCTTCTATAGCATTAAATCACATGCCACCGATTATCTCTGTCATATTTATTATTGCTTTAATATCAGCATTGTTTCCAAGTGCTGATGGAGCTATTACTGCTCTTACCTCTTCGTTTTGTATTGATATTATTGGCATGCAAAGAAGAACGGATATAACCGAGGCTCAAAAAAAGAAAATGCGTCAACGGGTTCATTTAAGTTTCGCAGCTTTGTTTTTATTGTTGGTAATGATTTACAAATGGATTAACGAGCCCAGCATGATTGGAGTTATTTTAAAAGTGGCTGCATATACTTACGGACCTTTATTAGGTTTGTTTACATTCGGTATTATTACAAAACGTGCAGTAAAGGATAAACTGGTGCCTTATGTTTGTATTGCTGCACCTGTAATTTGTTTTTTTATTGATAAGTATCAAAAGCAATTGTTTGGATCATTTGAAGTGGGCCTTGAATTACTCATCATTAATGGGCTATTAACATTTATTGGGTTGTGGTTTGTTTCGGAAAAACCTAAAATACAAACTGTATAATTCAGATGTTTTAACATTTGTTGAAAAGATTAGGAGCAGCAGCAGTGCCTCTCTTTGACTGTTCTGAATTATCTTTGCCAAAACTTTTTATCTGGAGCTGATACATCCACTTGCAGAAACATACGCCGCCGCCTATTCATCAAAAGAAGATGAGTTATTGAAACAGATTTCTGCTGATACCTATGGTTCGCATGTTGATCCGCAAATGTTGAGTGGCCATCTCCAGGGGCAGTTCCTTGAAATCATCAGCAAACTTCTTTCTCCAAAATATATTCTGGAAATAGGAACTATGGTGGGCTATAGTGCTGTTTCTTTAGCTAGAGGTTTACAGCATGGAGGTAAATTGCATACCATTGAACTGCGAGAACATGATGCAGCTATTGCCAAACAAAATTTTGAAAAGGCAAACCTTGCAGATTGCATTCAACTGCATGTTGGCAATGCATTGGAAATAATTCCAACATTAGAAATAGAATGGGATTTGGTTTTTTTAGATGCAGATAAAGTGGGCTATTGCAAATACTATGAACTTGTAAAACCACGTTTAAAGAAAGGTGGATTAATTTTGGCAGACAATGTGTTGTTTCATGGCGAAGTGTTAAGCAATGAAATAAAAGGAAAAAATGCAAAAGCAATTCAGGCGTTTAACGAACTGGTTGCTGCCGATGAAACAGTTGAAAAAATTTTACTCACCCAGCGTGATGGGTTGTTTATGATAAGAAAAAAATAAATATTCTATGAAGTTGAAAACAGGGTTCGTGATTGTATTTTTTTTAGCAGTAAGTAACGTATCTGCTCAAACAATTTCTATTGAAGAGTATATTGATACTTATAAAGAAATTGCAATAAAAGAAATGATGCGTACCGGCGTGCCGGCATCAATTACCCTTGCCCAGGGTATTGTAGAAACAGAAAATGGCAACAGTAAGCTGGTAAAAAAATCAAACAATCATTTTGGTATAAAGTGTAAAGAAACATGGACAGGGCCAAGCGTAAGCCATGATGATGATGCACCTGGTGAATGTTTTAGAAAATACAATAACGCAGAGGAATCTTATGTAGATCACTCCAATTTTTTAGTTACAAGAAAACATTATTTGTTTTTGTTTTCTTTAAACCCTGAGGATTACAAAGCTTGGGCTTATGGTTTAAAAAAGGCAGGGTATGCAACCAATCCCAAATATCCTGAAATGCTCATTAAGTATATTGAAACTTACAAACTCAATGAATATTCTTTAGTAGCACTTGGTAAAAAGAAAGTGGAAGAAACAACCATAGTAAAAAATGAAACAACTCCTGTAATTGTTCCTCCGGTAGAAGCAGCAACAACAATTACGGAAACAAAACCGCAGGTACAAATTAATACCAAACCTGCTGAACCTCCGGTAATAGAAGTGGCGGCAGAAAAAAAACCACAAGTAAATTACCCAAGCGGTGATTTTAAAATTAATGAAACAAGAGTTGTGTATATAACCAAAGGAACTCCTTACTTAAGCATTGCTCAACAATTTAATATTCCAATAAAGTGGTTGTATGATTTTAATGATGCAAAAGAAACAGAAGCTGTTGGGCAGGATCAACTCATTTATCTGCAACGAAAAAGAAGAACAGGAGCTAATGAATTTCATATTGTAGCCGAGGGCGAAACTATGTATGATATTGCACAAGCTGAAGGCATACGCCTGGAAGCATTGCAACAGTTGAATTTGCTTACTGCCAATCAGCAACCTGTTATTGGCGAAAAATTAAATTTGCAAACTCCCGTTACTGCTGCACCCAAATTTAATGTTCAAAAAAATAATACAGTTGCTTCTGTTAGTGTAACAGATCAGGAATTGCCTGTGGTTGAAAAAATAATTCATATTGTACAACCTAAAGAAACACTGTACAGCATTTCAAAAAAATATGAAGTAAGTTTAAACGAACTTCAATTGTGGAATCAATTAACTTCAACAGAGGTAAAAGAAGGAACTGAACTCATCATCAACAAAAAGTAAAATGACTGCATTAAAAGTTCATGATAAATATTTTGTACCTTATATTCCTGAAACGGAGTTGATGCAGCGCATAAAAGATCTGGCAACACAAATTGATGAAGACTATCGAGACAAAAAACCTCTCTTTATTGCCATACTTAACGGTTCTTTTATGTTTGCAGCCGATATGTTTAAACATATTACTATTGAATCTGAAATTTGTTTTATAAAACTGGCCTCTTATAAAGGAACAAAATCTAGTGGGCAAGTTGTAACAGCTATTGGATTGGATACAGATATTGTAGGCCGTCATGTAATTGTATTGGAAGATATTATTGATACAGGCAAAACAATGAGTGAATTTTTGCCACAGTTACACAACCAGCAACCCGCCTCTTTAAAAGTGGCTACACTTTTGCACAAGCCCGAAGCAACTACGTTTCCTATTACCATTGATTACCTCGGCTTTTCTGTACCCAATAAATTTTTACTCGGCTATGGGTTAGATTACGATGGCCTGGGCAGAAACATTAAAGAGATATACCAGCTTACTGATAATGCTTAAGCTGTAACTGCGTTGCTACCTATACTGAAAGAAACTTGTTTATGAAACAGTACTTGCTTGTTATAGCAGAATTCTTTTTTTTCGTTACTGTAACGGAAGCGCAATATTATTTTCGTGGTGAAATAAAAAACGCAGCCAATCAACCATTGGCATTTGTACGTATTCAAATTTTATCAAACAACACATTTTATTACAGCGGCTCCAACGGGAGTTTTGGTATTCCATCCACAGTTGCTACTGATACTGCCATACTAAGTTTAAATGGGTATGAAACAAAAACAATTGCACTGAATATAATTGAATTTAACCATCTTGTATTAAATGCTTTGGCTACCAATTCTTCTACACAAAAGAAAAAATTATTATCTGTTACAAAAGATAAGTTGATTAATAAAAAGATTCTTTGGTCTGCCACGGGAGAAACCTATTCTCAACTTTCAGAAAATCAATATAACAATGCAGCACAGTTTCCTGTTACCGGTTTTGCATTGAGTGCAGATAAAGCTTCTTACAGTAATATCAGGCGTTTTATTACTATGAAATCAGTAGTGCCGCCCGATGCAGTACGTATTGAAGAAATGCTGAATTATTTTCCGCAACCGGCAATAGAATTACAAGAGGGCAAAACATTTGCGTTTCAATCTCAACTTACCAGCTGCCCCTGGAATGAAAAGCACAAACTCTTTTTCTTAAAAGTTCAGGCAAAGAAGATCAATTATGAGCAAATACCTCCAGCCAATCTTGTTTTTTTAATTGATGTGAGTGGTTCTATGGATTTGCCCAATAGATTATCCTTACTTAAAACCGCTTTTAGAATGATGGTACAAAACCTCCGGGCAGTTGATACCATTTCTATTGTTACCTATGGAGGATCAGTTGTAATTGCATTACAACCAACATCAGGGGCGGCGCAGCAAAAAATTCTTGGTGTAATAGATTCATTAGAAGCAGGCGGCGACACACCAGGCGGCTATGCATTACGAACTGCCTATAATTTATTACAAAGCAGATTTAGCAAAGGAGCAAATAACCGTATAATATTGGCAACCGATGGCGATTTTAATGTGGGAGAAATAACAGAAGACGCCTTAATGCAATTGATTGCAGAAAAGCAAAGGAGTGGAATTTATCTTACTTGCCTCGGGGTAGGTAAGGGTAATTACAAAGATTCAAAACTGGAAGCGCTTGCTAAAAAGGGTAACGGCAATTTTGCCTACCTCGATAATATTATGGAAGCAGAAAAAGTGTTAATAAAGGAAGTGATGCAAACATTCTATGTAGTGGCCGATGATGCCCTTATAAATATAACCTTTTCTGAAAAAAGTATTCAGCAATACCGATTGATTGGTTATGAAAACCGTAAAGACCTGCTCTCAGACAGTACTGCTTCTATAGAGGGTGGTGAAATTGGCAGCGGCCATATCATTACGGCTGTATTTGAAATTGAACCTGTTTTAAGTGATACTGTTTATAAAGAACCTATTGCAGTTGCTCAACTCAGCTATGTACCTGCCGGCCAAAGAAATAAAATTACCGAACAATTTTTATGCACCCCATTTTATCGTTCCATAGTACAATCAGATAGCAGTACAAGATTTTCAGTGGCTGTACTGTGGTTCGGCTTGTTACTAAAACAGTCAGCATATATTCCTGCACATACTTGGGATGAGTTATTAAAATTTCTGCCCACTTGTGTTGCAACTAATAATTATTTGCAGAATGAAATGAAACAGTTGGTTGAAAAAGGGAACCTTCTTTACAACCCTGTACAACGAAAAGGTTTGTTACAAAGGAAGAAAAAGAAGGAGTAAAATAATATGGCTATAAATTCTGTAAATCTGGATGCGTTCTTTTTACCGGCTGTTTATTTTTTTGATAGCTTTACAACAAAAGCGGCAATAATTCCTATTGCTAATTTTATCAGGTTAGAAATAAGAATGGCATTCAATTGTTCTGCCCAGTTAGCGGAAGCTGTTATTAATAACAATACATCCAGCAAAGTATAGAGCAAGGGTAAACCAATACCAATTAAAAAAGGGCTGTAACGTTTTCGTTTCGTAAGCTGTATAACAAAAAAATAAATCAATACCGATCCAAAAATACCTGAAATATAAGGAGCAGTTTTTGTTGCATGTGCTTCGTAAAATGCATTATTCTGTCCTTTATTAATGTAGTATGAATAAATGACTACTTCAAAAAAAGAAAGTACTGCAAGCACTATATGAAGTAGAGCAGCCGTACCGGTTATCTTTATCCAGTTTACTTTTTTCATTGGCAAAACAATTTAAAATAGCCTTCCTGCTATTTAAAACTTTAGTACTTACAATAGTGGCAAATACTAAAATAGCCGCAACTATTCTAAAATGCAAGTTTTTGAAGTATTGATTTTTCTGGGTGAGGGGAGTCCTTCTTGCTAAACAGGAACCGAAACCAGCATTTCGCAACCATTACCCGGGCTGGTTTTTAAAAACATGGTACCGTTTACTAATTCAAGGCGTGTTTCTATATTTCGCAAACCAATTCCTTTTGTTTTTTGTTTGCTGTCAAAACCCACACCATTATCCTTAATAGACAATAGCAATTGATTTTGCTTTTCCACAATAGAAACCAGCACATTTTCTGCACGGGCATATTTTAATACGTTATTCAGCTGTTCCTGCACAATACGGTAGAGGATTAATTTTTTACCTTCACTTAATTGACTTTCATCAAATTTATTACTGGCAAAAATAATTTTAAACGATGCCCCTACTTCTACAGTGGTTACAAGTTCTTTCAATGACTCTTGTAAGAGAAAGTCATTTGAAGGCGGGCCCACAAGTGAATGTGATAATTTTCTGATTTCATTTATAGAAGCATCAATAATTTCACTGCTTGTTTTTATCATTTGCATCCGTTCCAGTTCATTATCTCTTGCTGCACCTAAATATAGTTTTGAAGTGGCAAGCATGGGGTTTATATTATCATGGAGCTCTGCACCAATATTTCTTCTTTCTTTTTCCTGCCCTTCAATTACTGCCGCCACCAGCATCTTTTGGTGGCTGAGTTTTTCATCGAGCATATGTTTCAGCTTTAGCTTAAGTAATTTAAAGGAGCGATACAGTGTATTAATTTCAAGAATTTTTGGAACGAACGGGTCACTTTTCTCCTCTGCCGTAAAACCGGAATGTATATAGGTAACAATAATTTCGTTGAGGTCTTTAATTTCTTTACTAAGATACTTTGATAAGCGCCAAACAGTATAGATCAATAAAAGTAAAAACGCAAAAGCACCTATATACAGAAAATTGGTATTTCTTTTTTTTGAAATTGTAACAGTATCTTTTGTTAACCTATAAAGTTGCAGATAGATTTTATCTAAACTGCTAAGCTGGCTTTGAATTATATTAAAAAGACCATCAGAACTGTACAGGCCTATTCGTTTATTATAAGCAACAAGTGTTGTAAAACTTTTTTTATAATTCATCAATACCTCTTTGGCTCTTGTACGGTCTCCGTAGTTTTTAATTAGAGAATCAATAAGCTGAAGAAAGGAGTTAGCATAAGTGAGTTCCCCTCTCAATAAAAAATCCTTTTCGTATCTTCTTAATTGCAGCGTATTGAGTTCGGGAATTAATAAAGAATCCTGCAAAGCATGTGCCGATAAACGCATTTCACCTTCTACCCCAAAATCTTTATATCCTTTGGCACGGTATATTTTTTTTAAATCCGTAATAAAATCTATCAGCTTTTTATTTTCTTCAGTAAGTGCATCAATGGTAGTGTTTAGGCTGATGCCGTTTTGGATCATTTGCAGTTTTAAATTGGCAATTTGGATATAATTTTTTAGCAAATAACTTTCAAAGGAATCAAGATCAGGTTGTGTACCGTTTGTGTAAAAACTGCTTTGGTGATAACCGTACAGCAAAAAATTTTGCAGGTGCCTTGTTTTGGTAAGATAATCTGTTTCTAAATCATCTGCCGTAGCCGAAAGGGAATCAAGCTTTTTATTCCGTACATCAATTTGATATTGAAAATAAGCCCAACATGCCAGAACGAGCATGAGGCCCAGAAAGCTTAAGAGGATTTTGGTTTGATAGGAATGCAGATATTTCATTGGAATTAAGCAATGATAGTTGTTTCTAATACAGCAGCAGTTCGCATTTACATGAACTTTATATTAAATCTTGTGGGCGGCAACAATTAATTATTAGGATAGCAATTTTGGTGAGCTTTTAAGTAGGCCAATCATTTTTCATGGATGTTGTATTTTCAATCGCCTTAACCTTCTCATGGGGAAGCCTAAAGTTACCATTGAATGTTGCCTTTTTTCCAAATATCTTCAAGTGGGCTGGTTATAGATATCAGGTTTTCTCTGCTCAGATGTAAATACCGTTCTGTTGTTTTAATGCTAAAATGGCCGAGGATGTCTTTTATATATCGAATCTCAATCCCTTTTTCAAGTAAAAGGGTTGCAAAACTATGGCGAAGGCTGTGAAAGCTAACTTCTTTTGGATACCTGTTTTTTTTAGCACGCTGAAAAACTTTTTGAGCAGTTCGTGCAGGTGTGTAACAATGCAGAATATCCCGGCAGTTTTGTAACAAATAGCCACAACTGCATATGATTATTGCAACATCAGTTCCTTGCCCTCTGTTTTTTACTCTTTCACCTTTACTCTCACACCTTCACTATGGCTTGTAAACTCAGGTGCATACATACACTGTATGGTTGTAATGCCACTGCTGTAATTACCAGCATGGGTAATAAACATGGGGTATTCAAATACATAGGTTCCTTTGTTTAACCAACCAAAGAAAAAATTAGTGCTTGCATCTTTGGTTGTTTCATAATAACCCAAGCCTCCCTGCCATTTGTAAGTGCTGATTACATTCACCGGTTCCATACAACTCGGCCGCATATCTTTCATGTGTACATATTCCATGTTGCGATCTACCCGTAATTCAATACGTACTTTTATTTTATCACCCACTTTTAATTCATCGCCTTCGTTTACAGGACTAAGCACTGGTCCTTTATCGGTATTGCGTTCAACAAAATATTTCTTTTGCAATTTTAATGGAGTTTCTGATGAACTGATCTTATCTAAGTTTTCAAAGTATTGCCAGTAAGCGGCACCCCATGTTGGCAATGGCCCGGCTTTTGAATCATTATTGGAAACTGTTACTGTAATATTTCCAAAGGCAGGTTTTACCAATGATCCATCGATACTTCTTTTAAAATATCCGGTACCTGCTTCCGTTTTTTCAGTTGCTGAAGAAAAGATTTGTGTTCCTGCTTTTACTTCTACAAATGGTTCGGATGCGATCCAGTTATCGCCCTGTAGCAACAATGCATAACATGCTTCTGCAGTGGCAATGGTTGTTTTCCAGTTTTGTGTTTGTTTTTGTTTGAGCAACCATGTTTTTAAATCGGCAACTGCTGTTTGATCGTTTGCTACTTCATGAAACACTTCAATCATCATTGCCTGTGATTCAACTGGTGCCTGATACCAATAGTAACCACTGTTGAATTCTTTCCAATACATACCCATCTCTTCACTGTTTTGCGAATTTTCTTTTAACGATTTTACTATGGCTGTTGCAGTTTTTACCTCTTTACTTCTGTGCAATGCCAATGCAATCATTCCCTGCATATACTTGCTTTGCTGCAACCAGTATTGTGTACTTTGTTTGAAATAATGGTTGTAAGCTGTTTCTGTTCCTTTGGTTTGCGCAAGATCGCTAAAGAAACTCCGCATGTATAAGTATTGAATTTGAGAGTATCCGATGGTTTGTGTTTTTAAATTCACTTTTTGTTTGATGAGGTAATCATAATCTTCTTTCAACTTTTGATCGAGATAAGGAATTGCCTTGGCAACAATTTCATTTAATTGCTGCTCCTGATCTTTTGGAAATGCATTTAATTTTTTTAAATGACCAATACCTGTAACAATATATTGGGTTATGTAACGATCATCTGGCCCGCCTTTGAACCAAACAAATCCTCCGTTCGGCGACTGCATTGCTTTTAGTTGTTCAATTGCTTTGTTCAGTTCCTTACTCATACGTATTAAATCGAACAAGAGTGCAATGTTTTTCTTTTGTTCTGTTTCATTCTTTGCTTGTAATACCCAAGGTGTTTCTTGAAGTAAAACAGATTTTAATTCTTCATTCTTTTGTAGATTTGAAAGCAATGCTGCTGTATCTTTTGTTTTCCACTTTTCAAAAACTTGTTGTATGCGGGGTAATTTTTGTATGATGTTCATAGCAAGAGCATTTGCATAAAAACGGTTCCATGTTTGCTCAGCACATTCATAAGGATAATCCATTATGTAGGGTAATGCCTGCACCGCATACCACGCAGGGTTACTTGTAAACTCTATGGTGAATTTATGATTGCTTAATGTAGGAGAGTTCGCATTGAGCAGTTTGGTAAAGGCAAAATTCTTTGTACCGTTTCCACGCATTGGTAATGGTAAACTTTCTGTTACCAGCATTCTGTTGGTTAACACAGGCAAGGTCATTTCTTCACCATCACTTTTATTTTCAGCCTTTGCTGTTATACGATAAGTAAGTGCTTCATTAAAATTATAAGGTACTTCTGTTCTAAATTTTACAACTGTGCTTTGTCCGGCTGCTACTGTAAAATGCTGCACGGGAAATGTATTTTGAAACCACCCATCAATAGATTGTAAAGTTGCGGCGTTGAGCAATTGTAAATTGCTGGTACCTGTTACTTCTTTATCACTTAAGTTGGTGATCTTAGCAGTAAATTCAAACCGATCGCCTTCACGTAAAAACCTTGGAGCAAATGGCTGCACCATTAATTCTTTTTGGGTAACAATTTCTTTTTGTGACAAACCGATTGACAAATCTTTAGTATGCCCAAGCAACTGCCATTTCCATTTGGTGAGGGATTCAGGCATGGTGAATTTTAAAATAATATTTCCTGCTGAATCAGTTTTTAAATCAGGAAAGAAAAAGGCGGTTTCATTAAAGTTTTTTCGGATTTGTATGTCGCCGCTTTCATATGCAGCATTATTTTTTATTTCACCGTTCTTAGATTCTTCTCTTTCAGTAATTTCATCTCGTATATCTTTTTTCTCTTTTTTACCACCCATACCTACAACAACCACTTCATTCATTTCACTATCTTGTTTGCTCATTTCAGGAGCAGGTGCATTCTGCAAAACCATACTACTGGTTCCTCTTATTCTTAGAGACATTCTGCTATTAAGTGACAAACTTACTAACTCATCATATCGTTTATCAAAACTCAACCATTCCGTTTGTTCAAAATTCCGTTGTAAAGATTGGGCTGATAAAAAACCACTTGCTGCCCAGTTGTTTCTAATATTGTTTGTGTTGAACAAACTTGGTTTGTACCATGCATGAGTTTTAAACTGATCAAGCGATGCATCGTACATACTCGTTAACAATTCTGCTGCTACTTTATCTCCTTTGTATCCGCTTATTTTTATTTTCCATTCTTCATTACTGCCCGGCAATGTTTTATCACGGAAGGTTTCATAGCTGATAGTAAGTTCTTTATTCGTCCACGGAACATTTACATAACTTGACGTATTGTAAAAACGATTGTGTTTTATAAAAGAATATACATAACCAAAACCACCACGGTTTTTTTCTTCAACAGTAGTTACGATTTTTTTTTTTCATTATTCACTGTTATAAAAGAATACAAAGGATCTTTGCTCAAGTCTTTATCTTCCTGTTGAATTACAAATAAATCAGTTGCACTGCTGCCAAATTCAATGGTTGCTTTTTCACCGGGTTCTTTAGTGAAGTTTGTTGGTAAGCTCCAGATATAAGAAGGGGCAATAGGTTGTAACGTTTTTGCATCAACCAATTGAATAAAGGAAATATTTTTTACTTCTTGGCCATTTTTATCTTTAGTTGTTGCTTCAATTAGATACCAGCCGGGTGGTAATTTGGAATTGGTTATTGGGAATTTGGAAGAAGCAGAGCTGGTGTCTGACTTCTCAAATACTTTTTCAAGTTTCTTCCAGTTTTCTTTTTTGCTTTCATCATTATATTCATCGTTAGGAAAATCTGTAAGATACTCTTCCTGTTTTAAAATGAATTGATCAGGTTGTTGCCAAAAGCGGCTGCGTATAAAACGTTTGGGTGCTTCAATACGATGCATGGTAACTGTAACATTTGCTTTTTCAAACACACCCATTGTGTTTTGTGTACCAATGTTGATGTATTGTAAACTATCAGCCGCCATCGTTTCACCTTTTGGTAAAACAATTTGCAGTTGCAATGCTTTATAACTTACACTTACTTCTGTTTCGCCGCTTCTGGTTTCTCCGTTGAGATCAGTAACATCAGCAGTAATTTTATAATCAAATACAGGGTCTAATTCTTTGCGAACCTGTTTATCAGGAATTGCAGTAAACACAATTTCAAATGTTCCATCAGCTTTGGTTACAGTTTCACCATGTGCAATTTCCTGTGCATCCATTTGCGGCCATCCCCAGCGCCAGCATAGCCATGGATATAAAATGCGTGGCTCCCGTACTACACGGTATTTTACTTTGGCATTGTCAATGTTATTTCCGGCATACGCTTTTGCGTTGCCAGTAACTTTTATTTGATCGTTTACTTTAAAAGTTCCTTTAACAGGTAAGTACTCTACATAAAATTTCGGACGTTTGTATTCTTCTACTGAAAAGCTTTGTTCGCCATTTACCGTTTCATCTTTAATTCTAAAAATGCCATTTAATTGCCCTTGTGGTAATGTAAACTTTCCGTTATAGGATCCAAATTCGTTTGTGGTGAGTTTAATGCTGTCAATTTTTTGATAGTTGGCATCGTACAAAACAATGGTTGTTTTTACACCGGCAACAATCTTTGGTTTTTTTGTAGCTGCATCAGTTGTGGTGAGTATGCCTTTGAAATAAACGGTTTGCCCGGGGCGGTAAATGGAACGATCTGTAAATAAAAAAACTCTGCGGTTTTTTAGTTCATCAATATCTGCTACTTGCTGGTAATTATAACTGTACACATTATCATCTAAAAACAAACGATCTTTTTCATAATTAATTTCTAGCCTGCGGTTGAAATTGTTGTTATTGTCTGCCTTTAATTTAAAATACCCGTTTACATCTGTGTTATAGCTTTCAGCTTTTGTATTTACATATTTTGATTTGTTGTAGTCATAACCCTGCTTCCATATTTGAACGGTAGCTTTATACAATGGGTTTCCACTTTCACGGTTCAGTACAAAAAAATCATTGCCATTATGTATCCATGCAATATTGCTTACATGTACGTACTGTGCACTCATCATATTCTTTCCTGTTGAAAAATTTTGGTTGGCACTTGCTAAAATTAGATAAGTGCCCGCAGCTAATGCCGGAATTTTTATTTCTGTTTTATGAGTTTGATAGTCGTCTGTTGCAGGCATATTGTATGTAAAACTTTGCACAGGACTAAGCTTGGCAAGTTTGTTCCAATATGCTTCATCCCAGTAATTTTCACGTTCCTCATCTACAGGGTCTTTTGTTACTTTAATAACACGAAACCAAAGCTGAGGGGTGTTTTTATATGCTACCAATGTGCGGAAGGGTTGATTGGGAATATTTACTTTCTCCGTATTTAATAACAGTTCTTTTTGCTGTATTTGTAAAATAAGATTGTTACAATTTACTTTTCCTTCGCTGTTTTCTTTTTGTTTGATGACGGTCTTACAAAGTTCAATTGCTTTTTTATAGTACCATCTTGGATTTGAAGCATCGTCAGTTTTATGTTTAATAAAATCGTAAGTAGCTGCAAAGTCAGCATAATCTTTTGCAAGCAAATAAGATGCTTGAGCAGCAAATGGTTGGTTGTTGAATTGTTTGATGAGATGATTCAATGTTTTACGATACAGTTCATTTTTATTTTCGAGAGTTGAATAACGGTTTACAAATTCTAACCGTTTAATATCTACATCTACCAACGCTTCACTTGTTTTATCTGTACTATGAAAGGCAATGAGTTTTTGATACAGAAGCAGTGCTTTGTGATGAAGAGAAGCAGAATCAGATGTTACAAATGGTCCTCTTGTAAAATCAGCAGCAGGGTCAAAGGCAGAAGCTGAGTTAATTTCAAATGCATCGGCAGGTTTGCTGATGTTTCGCTCATCATTTTCAAAATAAGAAATAGCACGGTGTACAAGCAAGTCATACAGTGTTGGACGAAGCTGCCGCATATTCCCTTTTTCAATAATAGCATCAAAGCTGCTAAGCTTTGTTTCTTTTAATTGTTTTTCATTTTGTATTGAAGCTAGAAACAGACTGCTGATTTTTTTGTGAAAGTCATCTGCCGTCCAAGTAGCAAAATCTTCTTTCTTAAAATCAACGGTGTTGGTTCTATTGTAAAATTTCCAGCGATTGTTTTGTAAGTATTGCCAATAGGCTTCGGCCAATAAATTTGTAAGAATAGATTTTGCTGGGTCTGATGCCTTTGTAATTTCCTTTTCTAATTGCAAAATAGCCATTACATCAGCCTCTTCTTCTTTTTGGTTTTGCAGGTTTACACGAAACACCAGTGCTTTAATTTGCTGTGCATCATTTTTTTCTTTTAAAGCTGAAGTATAAATTGTTTGCAACTCTTTTAAAGCAGATTCGGTAAGTCCTTTTTTATTAATCAGATCATCCACTTTTTTCCAGGCAGCATCATAATTAAATTTTGGTTGTGCTTGTGCCATAGTATATAAAGCAAAGAATAAAAAGTTAGCTAGGAGTAGTTGTTTCAAAAACATGTCTTTCAATTTGATGTAAGGTATTAAAATTTAGAATGTGGTTATAAGATGCATAGTTTGGTTTGATTGCATAAATGGAGTTGTCCTGTCATCCCGAGGTACGAGGGATCTGCCTAGCAGCATTACCAAAGCCCAACAGATTTCTCCTTCGTCGAAATGACAAATAGCAGATCCCTCGTACCTCGGGATGACATCTGCAGTTTCCTTTAACGAATCTTTATAAAATTGTTTTATACCGATGGCATATAGTTTGGCATCTATTTAAAAACAAAGGAGGTTATATGAAAAAAATCTTTACACTACTTACAGTTCTTATTCTTTCTGCCAATGTATTTGCAGCATTTAATGAATCCCGGATCAGTATTACCACAATGACCAATTTGCCCATTAAGGTAATCATTGATGGCAGGCAGGTACAGGAAAACAATGGAACAATTCGGATTAGTAATCTCAATCCCGGCTATCACCGTATACAAATCTTTTCTGGTAACCGAAACAATGGTAACCGTGATAGAAGAGAAAGGGGCAGAGGAAACAACAATCAACAAGGTGATTTAATTTATAATTCAACTTTAAACGTACGCAGTGGAATGCATACAGATATTTTAATCAATCGTTTTGGTCGTGTGTTTGTAGATGAACAACCTTTTGATAATCGCTATGATGATGATTGGGACAGGAACAACAACGGCGGCTGGAATAACAATGGCAATAACAATAATAGTTGGGGTAGGGCAATGGATTATCAAACATTCTTGCAACTGAAACAAACGGTAGAACGTGAAGCTTTTGATGACAATAAACTCAGTGTAATAAAAACAGTTCTTTCAAATAATAGGGTTACGTCTGCACAGGTAAAAGAATTAGTACAGGAAATGAGTTTTGAAAAAAACAAACTGGATCTTGCAAAATACGCTTACCGCTTTACAACCGATAGAGGAAGTTACTTTATTGTAAACGATGCGTTTAGTTTCAGCTATAGTAAAACAGAATTGGCGCAATATATTTTAACGTACAGAGATTAAGTAAGGACATCTATACATGCAAAACCCCGCTTGATAGCGGGGTTTATTTTTTGTTCTATCAAATATTATTTTATCTTGCCACTATGAGAAAATATTTCAGCATCCTTTGTTTTTTTATAACAGTAACTGCAGTAGCCCAAACAACAAAAATTTCAAAAAACATCAAACAGGCAATGGATCGTATTGATACCAATACCATCCGTTCACATATTGCTTTTTTGGCCGATGATAAATTAAAAGGAAGACTTCCGGGAACGGAAGGATTTCAAACGGCTGTGGATTATGTAATTGATCAGTACAAAGCAATTGGCCTTGCACCGGGTGGCGATGGAAATGGCTATACCCAAAAAATGATTATCAGAAAATCTTTGTTAAACAATAATTCTGCCGTTGCCATTCTAAAGGATGCCAATGGAAACATTGATTCATTAAGTTTTTTAAAAGAGTTTGTACCTGCACCACATCCCATGCTTGCAAATGCATCTGCTCAGGGGCAGTTAGTGTTTGTGGGTTATGGTGTTGAAATTGCTGGTGGCTATTCTGACTATGCAGGTGTAGATGTAAAAGGAAAAATTGTTGTATTGATTAATGGAGCACCTCCGGGATTGATTTCTACTTTAACTGCTCATTTTTCAAATGCAGGAAATAAAGTGACCACAGCATTTTCAAAAGGTGCAGTAGGGGTAATTAGCGTAAATACAATTGCAAGGCCACCCGCTACTCCTAACCCAACAGTACAGGCAAATAATACGTTGAATCCTGAAAAAACAATTGCCTATGGCCGTGGTTTTATAGGAGATGTAAGTGCTGTGCTAAACGGAACACCACAACTTTTACGTCGGTTGTTTATGAACTCTGCCAAAAAACTAGAGCAGGTGCTGGCTGATTTAAAAAACGGAAAACCAACATCATTTAATTTGCCTTATAGTATTACAACTTCTTACAACACTACGCATACTGATTTTGAAAGTTACAATGTAGTGGGTGTAATACCTGGTATAGATAAAATTTTAAAAGATGAATATGTAGTTCACTCTACACACTTAGATCATTTAGGAATTGGCAGGCCGCAAAATGGAGATTCCATTTATAACTGCGCACATGATAATGCATCGGGTGTAGCATCGCTACTGGAAATTGCAAGAGTTTACAAATCATCAGGAGCAAAACCAAAGCGTTCTATTTTAATTGTAATGGTAACAGGTGAAGAAATGGGATTGATTGGTTCTTCATATTTCGCTGCCAACCCTACAGTACCCAAAGCATCTATTGTAGCTGATGTAAATACTGATATGCCCACGGTAATTGCTCCGCTGCTTTCTGTTGTGCCATTGGGTGCAGAGCATTCAAGTATTATGGGTAATGTACAATTTGCTGCTGCCTATCTTGGATTGGATGTTGAAAAAGATCCGGAGCCAACTGAAAACCGTTTTGTAAGAAGCGATCAATACAGTTTTGTAATGAATGGTATTCCTGCCTTGCATATAAAGTACGGAACCAAAACAAATATTCCCGGTTTTGATTTAGTAGCATTTGTGAAAACATGGCGGGCTAAATATTATCATCAGGCAGCAGATGGAATGGATGGTATTTTTAATTTTGCTGCTGCTAAAACCTATGTGCAATTGAATTTCCTTATAAGTTATTCCATCGCACAAACAACTGCAAGGCCTGTTTGGAATGTTGGTGATTTGTTTGGTACTGCGGGAAGCAAGTGAAGATTTCTTTCTCTGCCCAAGCCTTAGCTTGACTGACAAAAATTACTACAGGAAGCAAGCGAGTGTTGTTACATGCTCAAGCCGAAATTCTTTAAAAGGAGAAGGTTCGTGAAGACATTAACTAGTGGGAGCTGATTGCTTTTTATACAGTTCATGTTGGCAGATGTTTTTCTTCTCTTTGTCGATACTTGTCGTAATCCTTGTCATTAAATACCGCAGCGTGGTATTTTTCAGTTAACTCTTGAACCTCTTTTAGTCCTTCTGCATTTTTAATAAAAGGAGATTTGTCAAGGTTTAAAAAATTCATTGCCTCAATGGCGACAACTAAGCAATAAGTATGTGCGTCACTTAATAATCGCAAATAATGTGCAAAATTTACTTTGTCTTGTTCTTCTTGCGTTCTGCTATTCCTTTCTCTGATAATTAATATCCCTGTTTCGTCACCATGAGTCACATGACTTGCCATTCTATAACAATGTGCTAAAGTCACGAACATTTCCGCAGGACTTCCTTTGTAGTTTTTTGAAAGCGAAGATATAATTTCAGAGAAAGACCACTTTTGCTCAAGTTTTTGTCTTTCTACTCTTGTCCATTTGGAGCGAAGTGTTTGTTCTTCCTTCTCTGTCAACACGTTTGGTTGATATGCTAGTCTGTGAGTTTCACTATTTCCTAGGTGCGTTAAATTTTTCTTCGCTTGTTCTGACTGCTTTATCGAATTAATTTCAGCTAACTCGTACCAAAATTCGTGAAGCCTTTTTTGTTGCTCCTCTTTGTCCGCTGTTGTAATAAATAGGAATTTGATAAAAGTTTCTTGAGCTGATCTCAAAATGATTTCTGCGTCCCAAAGGCTATCATTTATTGTTAGCGAGGTTACAGTGTTTAATCTTTCAATTATAAATTCTATTAGCGGAAGAATTTGACCAGTTGCTTCTAGGTTATTCTTTATAACTCCGAAAAGTTCAATGTTGTTAATATTAATTAATGCAAAGTAAGTCTCTGTGATTGTTCTTTTATCGTCTGTTAAACTCATTTGGGTGTCGCTTTAAAATAGCAGCCAACTCATAAATATACATAACTGCTTGCACAAAGAATGCTTGTTTCTCAATATCAACTTATGAAATAGCTACAAGGAAATTGTGCAATTTTTCAACTAAAAACCCCGCATTTACATGCAGGGTTTTTAGTTTCAATGTGTACAGTCACCTTTGCAGGTGAGCAGACACAAAACTTATTTCTTCATCACTTCCGCCATTGTTTTTCCAATATCAGCAGGGCTATCTACCACATGAATTCCACACTCCGCCATAATTTTCATTTTTGCTTCGGCAGTATCCTCTGCACCACCAATAATAGCACCTGCATGTCCCATTCGTCGGCCGGGAGGAGCTGTTTGTCCGGCAATAAAACCAACAACTGGTTTCTTTGGGTTGGCTTTATACCAGCGTGCCGCCTCTGCTTCCATACCACCACCAATTTCACCAATCATTACCACTGCATCTGTTTCATCATCGTTCATAAATAATTCAAGAGCTTCTTTGGTAGTAGTTCCAATAATGGGGTCGCCTCCAATACCTACTGCTGTACTTACACCCAATCCGGCTTTTGCCACCTGATCCGCCGCTTCATAGGTAAGCGTTCCGCTTTTACTAACAATTCCTATACGACCGGGAATAAAAACAAAGCCCGGCATAATACCCACTTTGCATTCACCTGCTGTAATTACACCGGGGCAGTTTGGCCCAATCAATCTTGTATTGGTTCCTACTAAATAATTCTTTGCTTTTACCATATCCTGCACAGGAATACCTTCTGTAATACAAATCACCAGTTCAATACCTGCATTAGCGGCTTCCATAATTGCATCGGCAGCAAAAGCTGGCGGCACAAAAATGATACTCACATTAGCACCTGCATTTTTTACAGCTTCTTCTACGGTATTAAAAACTGGTTTGTTTAAATGGGTAGTACCGCCTTTACCTGGGGTAACACCTCCCACTACATTGGTTCCGTACTCAATCATTTGTGTGGCATGAAACGTACCTTCTGTTCCGGTAAAACCCTGTACAATTATTTTTGAATTTTTATTTACTAAAATGCTCATATAGTGGTAAAATTTGTGCGGCAAAGATAGGGGGAAGAGTTTTGAGTTCTTAGTTTTGAGTTTGATAGTTTGGGGCATTGCTCATACGTACAATTGGCAGCAGCAGTTCCGGCTTTTCATTTCAATCCGGCAGCCATTCAACAGTAAATCTTTTAACGGCTCACATCACTTTTTACAGCTTTACCAGTATATCCCCAGGTTACACTGCCCCAATAGCTTTGCCATTGTGCTTTTGGATTGTCTGTAAGATGAATCATGTGCACACAACTCACCATCCATTCACCATTTGTTTCTACAGGGAAACTAATTTCACCATCGGCATTGCTCATAAAAGAACTATCTGTAACTGTACCAGAAAGTTTATGCCATGTTCTGATTTTTGTATTGGCAAGCGGTAGCCCTTTGTACAAAATTTTTACTTGAAGTATTTGATTGTTTGTGAGTTCATAAGGATGTGAAAGTGGAATGATATCAACAGGTAGTGTGGTTTGTTTTTTATAAATATCTGTTTTCTTAGTGCCCACCTGTACAATTGTTTTTACTGAACGCTGATAAAACTCCCTGCCAGCAGAATCAGTTTCATTATTTTGTTTTCTATAATCTATTGCCGAATTTAACCCATCTTCTAAAAGATACTCATTAAACTTTGGAGCCTCTAGTTCAATAAAGGAGTTTACATTGTTAAAAGTAATCATGGCAGTGGTTTCTTCAAATATGGAAATCTGCAGTGAGTCGCCAATATCTTTACCCAGCCCATACTTTAAATCGTCTGTAATATCATTGTAGTAAAGTTTTAGTTCATTTACTTTTTCCTGATTACCGCTCCAGTTATCGCCTGCAAAACCTTCTCCTGCTTTAAAGCGAATATTGATTTCCTCACCTCTAGAAAAAATGTATTGCTGAGGCTGTAACCAAAATTCATGAGCCAGTACGGGCAGTACAAATAAAAGTATGCATGTAAGAGAAGCAAGTTTTATGAGGTTCATATACTTGTTTTATTTAGCACATTATCATATTAGCTCATCAGCTTATCCATATCCCTATCTTCACTTATTTTTCCTTTTGATTCCAGCATCCGCATATCTTTTGCATCCTGTAAAAATTCACTTGCAAAAATGAATTGATTCAACTCTTCATTTTTACTAAAGATGATGTCTTTGTTGGTGCCTTCCCATTCTTTATGCCCCTGATGCATAAAAATAATCTTATCACCAATTTCCATAACGCTGTTCATGTCATGTGTATTTACAACAGTAGTCATTCCAAACTCTGTAGTAATTTCTTTAATGAGTTTATCAATTACAAGTGATGTTTTAGGATCAAGACCGCTGTTTGGTTCATCACAAAATAGAAACTTTGGGTTTAGTACAATAGCCCGGGCAATGCCTACACGTTTTTTCATGCCTCCGCTTATTTCAGATGGAAATTTTTTGTTGGCATCTTTTAAGTTAACACGGCTCAATACTTCATTTACTTTTTGTTGTTTTTGTTTCAGGTTGAGTTTTGTAAACATATCTAAAGGAAACATTACGTTCTGCTCTACTGTCATTGAATCAAAAAGCGCAGAACCCTGAAATAACATTCCAATTTGCTGGCGCAGATTTTTACGGCCATCCTCATTCATGTTTGTAAAACTGTCGCCATCATACAAAACATCTCCTTTGTCTGGTTCAAACAATCCCACCAGGCATTTCATTAAAACGGTTTTGCCACTACCGCTTGCTCCAATAATCAGGTTGCATTTACCGGTTTCTAAAATGGCAGAAACGTCATTAATTACCAGCTTGCCAGCAAATCCTTTTTCAATATTTTTTAATTCAATCATTCTATAATAAAATTGCAGCCAATGCATAATCGGCCAGTAAAATTAAAATACAACTTACAATTACTGATTTAGTTCCTGCTCTTCCTATTTCTAAAGAACCGCCTTGCACATGATAGCCATAGTATGCAGGAATGCTTGAAATGATAAAGGAATAAGTGTATGCTTTGCTCATCGCAAAAAACACATTGTATGGAATAAAATCTTCAAGCAGCCCTTGGTTAAAAATTTCATTGGGAAGAATGCCCGATAGTTCTCCTGCCACTTTTCCTCCCCAAATACCAAGTACCGCAGCAAGAATTACCAAACAAGGCACTACAATTAGTGCAGCTAATATCTTAGGCATTATTAAATACGCTTTTGTATTTATGCCCATTATTTCCAATGCATCAATCTGTTCACTGATGCGCATATTACCAAGTTCACTGGCAATGCGTGAACCAACTACACCTGCTAAAACTACACAAATAAGTGTAGGAGCAAGTTCCAAAATAATATTGTCTCTAACTATTACGGCAATTACACTTTTAGGAATTAAAGGGGTTACTAACTGATAAGCAGTTTGTACTGTTGTAACAGCGCCTAAAAAAACAGCAATGATTACCACAATGCCAATAGAACGTACACCAATTTCATTACACTGGTGCATAAGCTCTTTCCAATACAGTTTCCAGTTTTCAGGTTTGGAAACCATGCCTTTGATCATGAGCAGGTATCGGCCAAGATGGGTGAAGAAGTTCATGGTTAATGGTTCATAGTTAATGGTTCATAGTCAAGTGTCAAATGAATATGCTTATAAAGATATAAAACCTTCATTGTACTTCTTTCTTCATACCTGTTACTTGCTTCTTTAAATATCATGACTTACTTTTTTAAATCGTTTCCACCAGGTTGATTTTTTAATTTCTTCCTGTGTATTTACTTTACTTTTCATTTGAGCATCTACCACCGAAATCAACACCATATTAAAAATGGAACGAACACTACTGCCCAATTGTAAAATATGAACCGGCTTTTTTAATCCTAATAAAATGGGGCCAATGGCATCTGCCTCTCCCACTTCCTGTAAAAGATTGTAAGCAATATTGCTGCTGGCAAGGTTTGGAAAAATTAAAACATTGGGTGCTCCATTTACTAATTCGCTAAACGGATAGTTATCTTTTAAAATTTCTTTATTAAACGCAACAATGGGTTGCACTTCACCATCACAAACTAAATTCGGCTCCCGTTCTTTTACAATCTCTCTTGCCTTTGCTACCAGTTTTGCTTCAGCAGAATCGCTGCTTCCAAAGTTAGAATAGCTTAGCATGGCAATACGTGGCGTAATACCAAAGGCTCTTACTTCTTTAGCAACTAATTGTGTAATGTCTGCAAGTTCATCAGCTCTTGGATTAAAGTTTACAGTTGCGTCAGCTAAAAACAAAGGCCCTCGCTTGGTGAGCATAATGTACATGCCTGCAATTTTTTTTACCGTTTCATCTTTGCCAATAATTTGCAGTGCAGGTTTTATTGTATCAGCATATTTTCTGCTCAATCCACTAATCATCGCATCCGCCATTCCTGTTTCTACCATCATACATCCAAAATGAGTTCGCTCTTTCATGGATTTGGTAGCTTCGTATCGGTTCATTCCTTTACGCTGGCGTTTTAAAAAAAAGTGTCGGCCAAAATCTTCCCGCTGATGTTCCTGTTCTTTACTCTTTGGATCCATCACAGGAATACCTTCCAGATCAATACCATTTGCATCGGCCATGGCGGTAATATTTTTTACATTGCCTAATAAAATAGGATAAGCCACACCTTCTTCATATACCAATTGTGCCGCCTTCAACACTTTTATATTTTCAGCATCTGCAAACACCACACGCTTGGGGTCTTTTCTTGCCTTACTTCCTATAGCACGCATTAACTGGTTGTCAATGCCCAATCTTTTATTTAATTGATGTTCGTATTCTTCCCAATTGGTAATAGGATGTTGAGCCACTCCACTTTCAATGGCTGCTTTTGCTACTGCCGGTGCTACATAACTTAATAATCTAGGATCAAGCGGCTTTGGAATAATATACAATGGGCCGAATGAAATATTTTTTTCATTGTAAGCCATATTTACAATTTCTGGAACAGGAGTTTTTGCAAGTTCGGCTAATGCTTTTACTGCTGCTAACTTCATGGCTTCATTAATTTTTGTTGCACGCACATCTAATGCACCACGAAAAATATAAGGGAAGCCCAATACATTATTTACCTGATTGGGATAATCGCTCCGGCCTGTGGCCATAATAACATCAGTACGTGCAGCTACTGCATCTTCATAACTGATTTCAGGATCAGGATTGGCCATGGCAAACACAATTGGTTTTTTTGCCATGGCTTTTATCATATCTCCAGTAATTACATTGCCTATACTTAAGCCAATAAATACATCCGCATTTTTCATTGCATCGGCCAATGTCATGTCTGGATTTTTAACATGCGCTGCAAATTTCTTTTTATTTTCATCAAGTTCTGTACGCTCATCATGTATCACGCCTTTCCTGTCGAACATTAAAAAGTTTTCATGTTTTGCTCCAAGGCTTTCATAGAGTAATACACAAGCCATGGCAGCAGCACCGGCGCCATTAATAACAAACTTCGCTTTCTCAATTTTCTTTCCCTGAAGTTCCAATGCATTTAATAAAGCTGCGGCGCTGATGATAGCTGTACCATGCTGATCATCGTGCATTAAAGGAATTTTCATTTCCTCTTTCAGCTTTTGCTCTATATAAAAACATTCGGGAGATTTGATGTCTTCTAAATTTATACCACCAAAAGTGGGCTCCAGTGCTTTTACAATCTGAATAAATTTATCAGGATCAGTTTCATTAATCTCAATATCAAACACATCAATATCAGCAAAAATTTTAAAGAGTACACCCTTGCCTTCCATTACGGGCTTGCTTGCTTCTGGGCCAATATTTCCCAAGCCCAATACGGCTGTACCGTTACTAATAACTGCTACTAAGTTTCCTTTAGCAGTGTATTTATAAACATCTTCAGGATTAGCATGTATTTCCATACAAGGAACTGCCACACCTGGTGAATAAGCCAATGATAAATCTCTTTGTGTTTTTGCTTCTTTAGTCGGAATTACTTCAATTTTTCCCGGTCTTCCTTTTGCATGATATTCTAATGCCTGCTGGCGGCGTAGTTCGTCTTTGTTCATACTTTTTGTTTAGTGCAACAATCGTTTTACTTACAGTAAGTGCGGCAAGGTACGAAAACAGGGGAAACGGTATTGTATGATAACCGTTTTGGCAGTTTTGACGCAAATGTTTTCGTCTTTGCGAGTCACGAAGCAATCTATGTTGTTTACGAAAAGTTCTAAGAAAGAAGATTGCTTCGTGTCTCGCAAAGACGTTCTGACTTTACAACTCTGTACTGCTTCCCAGCCACGCCATCATACCCATGCCTGTTTCAATGGCATCTTCATCAATATTAAAAGTAGGTGTGTGTACACCGCTTGTAATTCCTTTTTCTTTGTTCATTACACCGAGGCGATAAAAGCAACCGGGTATTTGCTGTGAGTAGTAACCAAAATCTTCGGCACCCATTCTTAGTTCTGTTTCTTCCACATTAGCTGCACCCATAAAGAGCTCAGCTTTTGCTTTAGTTTTTTCATTCAACCCTTCATTGTTATAAACAGATGGGTAACCAATATCAATATGCAAATCAATTTCGCCACCCATGCTTTGTACTAATTGTGTTGCATTGCGTTTTATGAGTTCATGTGCAGCATAGCGCCACTCTTCATCCATTGCACGGAACGTACCCATGAGTTTTACTTCATTCGGAATTACATTGGTGGTAGTACCTCCGTTAAAGGCAGTAATGGAAAGCACAGAAGGGTTATGTGGATTTCTATTTCTGCTAATGATCTGCTGCAAACTGATGATAAGATGCGATGCAATTAATACTGGATCAACTGTTAAATGTGGTGCAGCAGCATGTCCACCTTTTCCTTTAACAGTAATGTATAATTCATCAGCACTCGCCATTACTTTTCCACTTCGGAAACTAAGCTTACCAGCTTGCAAACCGGGATGTACATGCAAACCAAAAATTGCCTGTGGTTTTGGATTTTCTAACACCCCTTCTTTAATCATGATGCTTGCACCTCCGGGGTTCCGTTCTTCACCCGGTTGAAAAATAAGTTTTACAGTTCCGTTCCATTCTGCTTTTATTTCATTTAAAATTTTTGCTGCACCAAGCAAACAGGTTGTATGTACATCATGGCCGCAGGCATGCATCACCCCGTCATGTTTCGATTTGTAATCAATTGTATTTTCTTCAAGAATTGGTAATGCGTCCATGTCGGCTCTTAATGCAATAATTTTTGATGATGGATTCTTACCATGTATCAAACCTACCACTCCCGTTTCTGCCATTACAGAAAAAGGAATACCAAACTCTTTTAATTTACTTTGAACAAAAGCTGATGTTTCAAATTCTTTATAGCTGAGTTCAGGATTTGCATGCAGGTGATGCCGCACAGCAATAAACTCATCTTTGTATTGGTTGGCGAGGGATTTTATTTTTTCTAATAGCATGAGTTCAAAAGTACGACAGAGAGCGACTTAATTAATTTGTTTCTTCTTTTTCTTTATCGCTTTGTTTTACTTCTATTTCGCTTGGTATTACAAATACACCAGTGGGGAAAAGGCGGTTCAATTCTTTTTTTAATGAGTCGGCTTCATTTTTTTCAATAAAATTTCCAATTCGTAATTTAAAATAAGGAGCCTGATACATTAAATACACTTTATGCTCAGGATAGAGTGAAAGTAGTTTTGATTTAGCTGCTAATGCCTGACTACGATCGGTAGTATTTATTACCTGAATGCGAAAGCCTTTGCTTGGTTTTTTTGAATCAGAATTTTTTTTGTTGATCTCTGCCTGTTTTGTAATTAATGTATTCAGGCGTTCATCTTTTACAATTACAGCTCCGCTTTTTAATGTATCAGTAATCATCTGTGCTTTGGCAAACACTGAAGCAAGTAAGAAAAAACCAATTACAAAATATTTTTTTCTGTTCATTTTAGTAAACTTTCTTTTACAATAACAACACTTGCACTGCAGCCCAATCTATCTGCACCTGCATCAAGCAACTGTTTTGCAAATGTATAATTCCGGATGCCTCCCGATGCTTTTATTTTTATAGCAGACGGTAAATGCTTCCGCATCAGTTGCACAGCCTCTACAGTAGCTCCTTTTTCAGCATAGCCTGTTGATGTTTTTACAAAATCTGCACCAAGCTCTGCATAAAGTTCACAACATTTTATAATTTCTTCATCTGTTAATACACCGCTCTCTATAATTACTTTAATGGTTTTTTCTTTTTTATGGGCAATGGCAATCAATGTTTCTGCTTCCTGTTTTATAAATTTCCAGTCAGCATTTTTTATAGCAGAAATATTGGCTACCATATCAAGTTCATCCACACCATCTACTATAGCCAGCAGGGTTTCCGTTACTTTGGCTTCAATGGCACTGTATCCAAAAGGAAATCCAATTACTGTTGCTGTTTTTACATCGCTGCCACCGAGCAATAGTTTTGCAAACTTTGTAAAAGGAGGTGGTACGCATACCGCTGCAAAATTGTACTTCATGGCTTCGATACAAAGTTGCTCTACATCAACTACGAGTGTGGTGGGTTTTAGTATGGTGTGATCAATGTAAGATGCTATATTCATGGGGCAAATGTAATTAAATAAAAAACCTCCCGAAGGAGGTTGATATATTACGCATCTTTTCCATGACACTGTTTATATTTCTTTCCGCTTCCACAAGGGCAGGGATCATTTCTTCCAATCTTTGGTCCGGCAATAATGGGTTCCTGCTTTACATTTTCTGATGGGTCGTAATAATCAGGTGTATCCATTAAATCTGCTCCGCCACCTGCTGCTACCATTTCTTCTTTGCGCTGGCGCAACTTACTCATATCTGTTTTTTGTTGACGGCCTTCTCTTATTTGACCTTTACTGTTATTTTCTTCCACTGGCAAACCTGCATGACTTAAAAAGGAAACAATGTTTTTATTGATTTCATTATTTAACTGATCAAACAATGAAAATGCTTCTACTTTATAAATCACCAATGGATCTTTTTGTTCGTACGTAGCATTTTGTACCGAGGTTCTTAAATCATCCATGGCACGCAGGTGATCTTTCCACGCTTCATCAATAAAGGCAAGAGTGGAGGTCCGCTCTAATGAGTTTACCAATTCTTGTCCTTTGCTATCCAATGTTTTTTGCAGTGGAGTTAATGCCTGCAATCCTCTTCTTCCATCGCTAAACGGAACAAATACATTTTCAATATGCGATCCTTGTGAAGTTCTGATGTTTTGAAAAACAGGCATCGCCTCTTTTTTCAGTGTTTCGCTTTTGCGTACATAAGAAGTTTTTGCTTCTACATATAATTGCTGTGCCAGTTCTATATCATTTACTCTTGCTAATTCATCAGCAGTAATTGTAGTATCAATTCCGAAATTAATAATGCAGGCATTAACTCCACTGCAAAAAACATTAGACAGTAAAGGACAAGAACTTGTAAACTC
>JANNRE010000011.1:0-224764 GCA_031401115.1 Chitinophagaceae bacterium | reverse complement strand
CTTAAGTCCTTTATAATTAACTGCCCCCGTTGCTGAAACATATTTTTGCAACAGCCTGTTAAAGACTTCATGAGACACTACACCGGGGTTATAAATTCTAACTTCTTTCGAAAACGAAGTATTAAAAACCAACAATGCTATTGATGCTAAAATAAAATGTTTCATCATATGACTATTTTTTGTGATAGACGAGAAAACTTTGATTTCCATACAAAAAATCAAAAAATTACAAACCCATGAAAATTTACATAATAGTGACCCATTGTTTAGTACTTCAGCTGCTAAGATTAAACATACATTGGGCTGTAAACAGCCAAAATAGGAAAGCCAGCCGCAAGCAATTACCCAAAATTAATGGAATTGGCTTTGTGGCATCGCCCCGAAAAACTACTGAAACCATGGTTTTTCAAGTAAAGCAAACGAATGCTCAATGGGTTTCGTTGATGCCATTTGCCTTTCTTAAAACTATTTCTTTGCCAGGTATTCAATACAACCAGCAACGACAATTGCGTGGAGAAAGAGTAGAAGGAATAAAGGAAACTGCATTGTTATTCAAAAAAGTGGAATAAAGGTTCTTTTAAAGCCACATATATGGGTTGGTGGTGGAAGTTTTACAGGTAAGATAAAAATGACCACTGAAGATAATTGGATATTATTTGAGCAGCAATGTAAGGATTACATTATTGAATACGCTAAAGTTGCCCAAGTGTTACAACTAGAAATTTTTGTATAGGAGTTGAGCTTAATGATTTTGTGATTAATCGCCCCAAATTTTGGGTAAAACTCAAAGACAGTGTAAGGCAAATCTATAGCGGCAAACTAACCTATGCAGAAAACTGGGATACCTATTTTTTTGTATCTTTTTGGCATCTGCTGGGCTTTGTTGGAATTGATACTATTCTCCGTAAAACACACATTAACAGGCAAAAAAATCATAAAGGTTAAATATAATAAATCCTGTTCATATTATAGGAAGCTTGTGTAAGAAGAAAGAGAGCCGTTGCTAAATTGGCAAAAAGGTTTATTTAATTGCATTTGCTGAGAGAGTGAGTGTAATAAGAAATCCGGGCATTTAATATTTAGAAGATGTGGCAACAACTGTATTAACAGTATCAAGCCGTTTAATATTTTTCCGTTTCCAAAAACTTCTTCCAATCCTCCAGCATTTTTCCTTTTAATACTCTTGGAAATTTATGTTGCCCACCAAGCTTCCCTTTGCTATTCATAAAATTCATAAAACTGCTTTCGGGTAAAATGGTAATAAATACATCTTTCAGTGCACTGTTACGTTCTACTGCGTAATCATCATTAATTACTTTTAAAGCTTCATCAATTTTTACTTTCAGTGTACCTGCATTCACCCTGTCATCGCAAGCTACATACCAATGATGCGCAAAAAAACTTCCGTGTGGTTCTCCTACAACAGTATATTCAGGAATAGAAATGTTCATCTCTTCACTTACCAGTTGAATGGCTTTGTTCATATTATCTACACTCAAATGTTCCCCCACCAGAGATAAAAAATGTTTGGTTCGGCCGGTAATAATTACTTCACAATTTTCTTTATCAGTAAAACGTACCGTATCGCCTATTAAATAACGCCAGGCGCCTGCAGTAGTACTTATAAGCAGGGCATAATCTTTTCCTTCTTCCACTTCATGTATCATCAAAGCTTCTGCATTGGCAAGAATGTTTCCATCGGCATCAAAATTTTTATCTTCAAAAGGAACAAATTCTAAAAAGATATGTTCGTTGGTTACCAGTTTCATTCCTTCACCATCCTGTCTGCTTTGATAGGCAATAAACCCTTCGCTTGCCAAATAAGTTTCAATATAAATCAGCGGTTTGCCAATGAGTTTTTCAAAACCATGTTTATACGGTTCAAACGAAACACCACCATGTACAAAGAAGGCAAGGTTTGGCCATATCTCGTGTATGTTTTTTAACTGATACCGTTCAATTACCATTTCCATACACATTTGTATCCATGCAGGTACTCCTACCACAAAACCAATATCCCAGTTGGGTGCTTCATCTACAATAAAATCAAGTTTTTTATTCCAGTCTTTTGTTTGTGCAATTTTTTTACCGGGTTTATAAAACGGCGAAAACCAAAACGGCATTTTCTTGGCAGTAATGCCGCTTAAATCGCCGGAATAATAACCGGGCCCTTTTTGCAAATCGGTACTTCCACCCAGCATGAGCCAGCCTTTACTCACACTTTTAACAGGGAGGTTTTCATACGTACGTAATGTGAGCAGTTGCTTAATCATTACAATACGGTTGCCCCGCATTAAATCATTGGTGATGGGTATGTATTTGCTGGCTGCTTCGCTGGTACCGGAGCTTAATGCAAAATATTTAATCTTGCCCGGCCAGCATACATCTGTTTGACCCTTTAATGTTTTATGCCACCATTGCTCGTAAATTTTACTGTAGTCATAAATAGGAACCAGTTCCTGAAATTTCTTTCCGGGGTGACGGCTGTTTAAGATTTCATCAAAATGAAAACTCTGGCCAAACTCTGTATGCTTTGCTTTCTTTAATAATTTTTTAAGCGTTTTTATCTGCTGCCTCCTTGGCGAGTTTACAGGCAGGTTTAATGCCTTACTTATGCTTTTTGGAAGATGAATACCTATGAGCGACATAATAGCAATACCGTTGAATGAAAACAAATGTAACAACTCACCTTTACTTAACACCTAAATTTTTATAATTGGTAAAAATAGTTACCAAATCATACAGAGGTTCGTACTTATGTGCATACCAGTCATTGGCAAGTTGCAACCCATCTGTATTTAATGTGTTTTTACTATGAGGCACACCTGCAGGACCTAATATGGATGGTTTTAAAAGAGGCAGTTGTTGTACATGACCTGTATAACCAATCCATGTTTTTTTATCAACCAATACTTCAAAGCTATGCTGCAACAAAATCAAAGGATGTTTATTAAACAAAAAATGCATAGGTGCGGTTATAATAAATAGAAAAGAACAAAATACATCGCCCAGTCGCTTTAATCTTTTGTTTATAGCAATATCAAGAATATACTCTTTTGTACCTACTGTATTTCCTGTGTCGTTTTTTGAATCGCTGCCAACAATACTGCTACTGCCGCCGGCATGTAAGCGAAGTGTAACTCTTTTGCCTGCCTTTTGATACAGCGAAATGATTTCAGAAAAAGACAGCGCATTGCTTTCACAAAATATAAGTTCAGTAGCCGGAATGTTTGCAAGGACCTGTGAATAATTTAATGGCAAGCCCAGTGAATGCTCTTCCTGCAAAGGGCTTAGAAAGCCTGCAATATTTTTATTTTTTTCGCTGGCATTCATCAGGTTGTTTATTTGTGCCACCTCATTTTGAGTGCCGGCAATAATTGTGTTGTTATCTGTATGATCGCCTAACTCAAGCACAGCAGTTTTTAACAACACCCACCTCCAAGCTGCCAGTATTGAAAAACTTAATACAGAACCAACAAGTACTATACCTCTTGAAAAACGAAAATGCTCAGGCAATAAAGAATAAGCTGCAAGAATAAGAATAAGAGAAATACTAAGCGAGTGCCACAATTTTTTATACCTGAATGTTTTTTCATATAGCCCGGTATAATAACTCACCGCTAAAAACAAACCTGCAAATCCTGCAAACGAAATAAGGAGCAATTGGTTTTGATAAATAGTTTGCGGCTTAATAAATGCCGTCCACAAATATTCTACCGTCCAAAACAGCAGTAAAATAATGAGAACATCAAATAAAGGCAGCCCCGCTTTTTGAAGCACTCTTTTGAGCAAACTGAATAATGCACGAAACCAGATAGCAACAGAAATAAAAGCGCTGAAGATTCCGGCATTAAAAGCTGTGGCATGTTTATTGGCAAATAAATTCATGGCTTTATAAAACATGCGTACATAATTTAATGATCCTTTGCGGGTACTTTCACCTTTAAAATGAATAATGGTTGCATCGCTGAAATAATAATTTTTATAATTTTCTCCTGTTTCTGTACAGTTTGTTTGTTGAATACGAAAGCTCAGATCAATATCTTCTCCATACATAAAAAAACTTTCATCAAACCCACCTGTTTTTTGCAACACATCTTTTTTAATCATCATAAACGCACCACTCAACACATCTACTTCATGATTTTGATACTCACTTAGGTGACCCAGATGATAACGTGCAAATGTTTTTGATTTGGGAAACAGAAAACTCAATCCGCTGAGTTTATAAAAAGAAGCAGCAGGCGAAGGAAAAGAACGCTTGCTTTCAGGCAGGAAATTTCCTTTACCATCAATCATCCGTACACCTAGTGCCCCTGCATTTGTTTGCTGCATTAAAAAGTTGATGCACTTAGAAAAACAATCTTCAGGAACAATCGTATCAGGGTTGAGAAATAATACAAATTCTCCGCTTGCTTTTTCCAATGCCTGGTTATTTGCTTTGGCAAAACCAATGTTTGAGCTATTCCAAATAAAATGCACCGATGGAAATTTTGTTTCCAGATAGCTGCGGCTTCCGTCCTGCGAAGCATTATCAACCACCCATACTTCTACTGCCAGATTAGTACTTGCTTTTTGTACAGAAAACAAACACTGCTCCAGAAAATATTTTACGTTATAGTTTACAATGATGACGGATAGCTGCATAACAAGAACCCCAAATCTACATTCTAAAATTTAAAAATTGCTATACACGGTTATCTTTGCGTATGTTAAAACAAATGCTTATTGAAGCCACAAAGTCAGGTGCAGCAGAATTGGTTCGTTTTTTTAATAAAGAATTTCAGGTATCCAATAAGGAAGGCGTGAATAATTTGGTTACCGAAGCCGATCATGCATCAGAGGCTGCCATTATAAAAGTTATCAGGCAACATTTTCCTGATCACTATATTTTGAGTGAAGAAGCAGGTGAACTGCCGCAGGATTCAAACTACAAATGGATTATTGATCCTATTGATGGTACTATCAATTTTTCAAAAGGTATTCCTATTTGCTGTGTAAGTATTGGGATTGAAAAAGACGGCAAAATGATCTTGGGTGCTGTGTACAACCCTGTAATGAATGAATTTTTTATTGCTGAAAAAGGGAGTGGTGCTTTTTTAAATGATAAAAGAATACATGTAAGTACACAAACAGAAGTTTTAAAAAGTTGTTTGGTTACAGGTTTTCCTTACACGTATTTACATACAGCCAATGGCCCAATACAAGTGTTTGAACGTTTGATTACCAAAGGTATTCCGGTAAGAAGATTGGGCAGTGCAGCCATTGATCTTTGCTGGGTTGCCTGTGGACGCTTTGATGGTTTTTACGAACATAAATTACAGGCTTGGGATAGCGCTGCCGGTTTTTTAATGGTGGAAGAAGCAGGTGGAACAGTTACTGATTTTGAAGGAACTTATTATTCTCCCTATCAACCTCATCTGGTGGCAACGAATGGGAAGATTCATGATGAATTACTTAATTGGATTAACCAAAAAATATAAATTATAAATGGAAGAAAGAACAGAAATTTCCTCTCTCGGTGAGTTTGGATTAATTGAGCATCTTACAAAAAATATTGAACATCAAAATGCATCAACCATTCTTGGTGTAGGAGATGATGCAGCAGTACTGGATCACTTTGGAAAGCAAACAGTAATAACAACTGATTTATTAATTGAAGGTGTGCATTTTGATTTAATGTACACACCACTCAAACATCTTGGATATAAATCTGTAGTGGTAAACCTGAGTGATGTATATGCAATGAATGCAATACCTACACAAATTACTGTGAGCCTTGCCATCAGTAATCGCTTTAGTGTAGAAGCATTGGAAGAATTTTATGAAGGTATTTACGCTGCCTGTGCTGAATATGGTGTGGATTTAATTGGTGGCGACACTACTTCTGCACCCAAAGGGCTTATAATAAGTGTTACAGCTTTGGGAGAAGTAGCTCCTGATAAATTTGTAAAACGCAGCACTGCTAATGTAAATGATTTGATTTGTGTGAGCGGATATTTAGGGGGTGCTTATCTTGGTTTGTTATTATTGGAAAGGGAGAAAAAGGTTTTTTTAGAAACAAAAGGAGTACAACCCGATTTGGAAGATAGAGATTATATAGTGGGCAGGTTATTAAAACCAGAAGCGAGAAAAGACATCATTGAGTTTTTTGAAAAAGAAAATATTTTACCTACCAGTATGATGGATATTAGCGATGGACTTAGCAGCGAAGTGCTGCACATTTGCAAACAAAGCAATGTGGGTGCTATTTTGTATGAGGAGAAATTACCCATTCATCCTGATACAAAAGATTTTGCTTACAAACTTGAAATAGATCCTACCGCCTGTGCGTTAAGTGGTGGTGAAGATTATGAACTGCTGTTTACACTTTCACAAGTTGATTATGATAAAGTGAAAGATGCACTAGGCATAAGAGTGATCGGTTATGTAACTGAAGCTGGCGAAGGCGCTACCATTATTACAAAAGGCGGAAGTAAACACAAGCTTACAGCACAGGGATGGAATGCATTTGGAAAATAGAATTACCGCTATGAAAAAGTACAGCTACATTTTACTTCTGTTTATTGTTTGCTGGGCTTCTTCCTGTGCCGTATCATATCCTGAGTTTACGCCATCAAAAAAATACTGTCCGCAACAATTAAAAGAAGATGTGCAGACAATGGAACAAACCTTACGAACCAATCACCCTTCTTTATTTTGGCATGCCACACCACAGGAAATTGATGCTTCGTTTGCAAGAGCATATTCTCTTATAACAGATTCATTAAATGAAGATGCGTTTAAAAATATTGTAAGCGAAACCCTGTTCCCTATTCGCTGCGGTCATACAAGTGTGCGGCACTCTGTACAATGGAATAGGTATGCCATTGGCAAACGACCTACAGGTTTTCCATTAGGATTAAAAATTACAGATGATTCAACATTGGTACTTACAATTAACCTCAATAGAGCCGACTCTGTTTTAAAAAGAGGCATGCAAATACAATCTATTAACGGACTATCAGCAAAAAAAATTATTGATACACTCTTTCCGCTTGTGCCCATTGATGGAAATTCAAAAAATTTCAGCTATCAAAACATCAGTAATAATTTTCAGAATTTTTATAACAGCAGATTCCCTGATTTAAAAAAGTATCAACTCTGGTATATTGATTCCAGCAGTACAGAACGGGAAATAAATTTACCTGCACTTGGCAGTTCAAAGGATACTACCCGGCCTCGTTTTTCTACTTCCACAAATAATAATCCTCAGCAAACTATTTCTGCCAGGCAAAGAAGGTTGCAAGCCAGCAGAAGTTTTGGTATTGACAGCAGTAAACAATTTGCTACACTCCGTATTAACAGTTTTACCAAGTATGTAAAACCTTCATTTATTAAACAATCATTTAAGCATTTAAAGAAAAAAAACGTTTCCAATCTTATTATTGATGTACGCAATAATGGTGGCGGGTTAATTAAATCTTCTTTATTACTTACCAAGCATTTAAAGCAAAACGCCTTTTATTTTACTGATTCTATTGTGAGTACACATAAAAAAATCCGCAGTTCCATTAAAATCAATAGAAAGTTTATTACAAATCTGGGCATGTTGTTCCTCAGCAAAAAAAAGAAAGACCATCTTTATGAGTTTGCTTTTTTTAAAAAAGAATATCACCCTAAAAAAAATGCATTTAAAGGCAGAATAATGATCCTTACTGGCGGTTATTCTTTTTCTGCCACCACTATGTTTTTAAGCAGTGTAAAAGGCCAACAAAATATTACACTGGTCGGTGAAGAAACAGGTGGTGGCTATTATGGAAACAATGGTGTGTTTATTCCGGAAATGGTTTTGCCAAATACCAAACTTCGAGTACGACTACCATTGTACCGCATTGTCAATAATAAAACACATCTTAAAAATGGAAGCGGCGTTTTACCTGATATAGAAGTAAAGGCAAGTGCTGAAAGTATCAGATTAAATAAAGATCCTAAGATGGAAAAAGCGTTAGAATTAATTAACCAACTGAAGAGTTAAACATATTTGCAAAATTGTATAAGTGAATGCAACTGTGTAAATTTGCTTTAATAAATAATCACAATGAAAACGATTTGGTTTTTACTTTTTGGTTTTATTTTATACAGTTCCTGTATAAAACCTGTTGCACCCAATGAAGATTTTTGTGCCGAAGGTCATATCTATTTGGGTGGCGATCCTGCAACTAATCCTAACGGAATTGGTTGGTTTTTTGCACTCAATAGAACAGGTAACTGGAAATTTTATCAGGTAAAAAATGCTGAACTGCCACAGGATTTTAAAAATATGAATGACTCTACAAGTGTAAATATCTGTATTGAGTCAACAAAAGAAACGGCACCCTGCCCTTGTGCACAACCATCTTATTATTATAAAATCAAATCGATTTCAAGAAGATAGCTCATACCACCTGATGCAGTAAAAAGTAAAGTTGAAATGTTAAACATTTCAGCTTGCGGTACAATCAATTAAATGAAAAGCTAATCCGTTGCTTTTTATTGACTAATACTAAACCCATCAGCATCTTTCAGAAAAGGAAGATTGCTTCTAACCTCCATTAATTTTTCTTTTGAAAGCGTAATGGTAAATACATCTTCTTCTGTTTCTTTTTCATACAGCACTTCGCCCATGGCATCTCTTACCATACTGTTTCCACTATGATAAATATCATTGCCATCATAACCTACACGGTTTACACCAATTACATAACACTGATTTTCGATAGCCCTTGCAGTGAGTAATGTTCGCCATGCAAGCATTCTCCGCTCCGGCCAATTGGCAACATAGATGAGTACGTCATACTCGGAGGCTAACTCCTCGCCCTGGGGGAGAGGTTGGGAGGGGGCTGCTTGCCTCGCCCAAACAGGGAAACGTAAATCATAACACACCTGCAAATTTATTTTCCATCCGTTTACTGATGCAATGAGTCTTTTATTTCCTGATGTGTAATGCTTATCTTCTCCGGCATAAGCAAACAGATGACGTTTATCATAGTACGCATATTGTCCGTTTGGTAACATCCAGATCAAACGATTAAAGTATTGTTCCTTGTCTTTAATGATAACACTTCCGGTAAGAATGATTTTTTTTTCAGCAGCTATCCGTTTCATCCATTCAACAGTTGGCCCATTCATTTCTTCTGCAAGAGCTGCTGCGTTCATACTAAACCCGGTGCTGAACATTTCAGGCAATACAATAATTTGTGTGGGCTGCTGAACAGCATTTATTTTTTCTTCCAGCATTTTCAGGTTCGCAGCTTTATCTTCCCAATAAAGATTTGTTTGAATTAATGTAAACGTAAGATCACTCATACTGTACCATTTAAAACTGTATCTTAAAATCGAAATGATAAACCAATGGTTCCCCAATGCTCTCCTTTTTTCATTAAACTTCCTTCTTTACCCCGAAAAGTATAATACCAGCGAAAGCCCACTTTATTTCCTGTAATCATAATTCCTGTTTTAGTTTGAAACACAATTGGTTCAATGCCAGTAGTAAAACTTCCTTTATCGTTCCTAAACAAACCACCCTGTAAAGTAGCATTATACGCCTGGTATTGAACAGTGGGTTCTAAGAAAAAAATAAACTCATTCTTCCTAAACGTTTTTTCGTTTGCACCAAGGTTGCCGCTCCAGTATCCGCTTTCATGCTCAGCATTTAACCAGCCCATTTTAAATAATGCACCTGCTGATATATTTGTAAATGTATTGCCTAGTGTTGCTTTTGAAACAAGGTGAGCAGAAAAATTTTTATTTGATTCTGCTTTTAGTAAGGAATGATAATATTCTGCGCTTGCATTCAATCCCCATTCATTTTTAAGTTGATATTCATCCCATCCATACACTTTATAGAGTCCAATAAACTTGTGCCAGTTTTGTTGCACTTCTTTACCAAATGCATTTGGCCCCATAATTCCGGTTGTAAGACTGTATAAAAGCACATGCTGTTTTTTGTATGCAATGGTTGCACCAATAGATGCGCTGAACCATCCTGCATAAGGCCTGTCTAAATTTGCTGTAACTTCAGCAAGTGATTCGTTGTTTTTATACGGGTTATACACTTTATGTGCCAGCTCGGTACGGTGTATTTTTTTGGCAACTGACTGCTTGCTGTTTTTAGCCACCCAGTTGTATTGAATAATAAATCCGTTGGAATAATATCTGTCAGTTAATTCCAGATCGTAGTTATCATTATCAGTAATAATGCTGATTTCTTTTGTAACAGGTTTTTGTTGTGCAGGCAGTTGCATGTTTGCAAAGAAGCCTAAAAAAAGCGGCAGTAGAATTTTATGCATTACTGCAATGTAAATAAAATCAGGAATCTTTTTGCAGCAGTTGGTGAATGAGGCTATGCTCATACCCTTTTTGGAGTAGATAATCCTGTATTTTTCTTTTGCGTGTAAAGTGGTTTGTTTCTAATTTGAGTGTTTTTAATTTAGCGGCAAACAGTTTTTGAAGGGTTTGCAGGTATGCATCTTCATCAATTACCTTCATTGCTTTTTTAATGCAGTGCTCGCTTACTCTTTTTTGTTGCAACTCATATTTAATTTTTACCCTGCCCCATTGTTTTATCCTGAACTTGCCTCCTGCAAAATGCTCGGCATATCGTACCTCATTTAAATAATCTTCCTCTATTAATTTAGAAATAAGTTCTTCCACTTCTACCTTTCGTAATTTAAACCTGTAAAGTTTTTCTTTTACTTCAGCATGGCTTCGTTCCTGATAACCACAGTAATGTTTTAGTTTTTGAAAAGCCTGTTCTTTGGTGAGTTGCTTTTGAAAGGGCATGAGTAAAAATAGAAAAGATTTACTGAAAGCCTGCTTCTATAAAAAAACATGCATTTTAATTGTTACCAGAAAATTAATAAAAGAATAAATAACAAATTAATATCCTTGTATATTTAATACAGATATTCAATGCATAAATAATATGGACTCAAACCCACAAAACCCCTTACACAAATTATCAAACCCGTTTACATCAATCGGCTTACTGTCGGTTGTGTTTCTGCTGGTGATGGTTTTCATAATGGGGTTGATTAAAATTTACAGCCCCGATCTTGGTTTTCATTTAAAGTCGGCTAAATGGATGCTGGAGAACAAACGGTTTATTTATACAGATTCGTTCAGCTACGGATCAGAAGGAAGAGAGTATTTTAACCTTCAGTGGCTTTTTCAATTATTTATTTACAGCATTTACAACTATGGCGGTGAAATGGTTCTGGTACTTGCCAATGCGTTATTAATCAACTTTTCTGTATTCCTTTTATGGGTTCGATTTTTAAAAACAACCGGGCTTTAAAAAATAGATATCAAACTGGGACTTTTTGCATTGATGGCCGTAGTATTTATTCAGCCATTAAGTTTTGAAATCAGGCCGCATGTTCTTTCCTGGATATTTGTAAACCTTATTTTACTTGTTCTTGATGGCTATAAAAATGGGAATAAAAAGCAATTATTTTTTTTACCAATAATTATGCTGCTATGGGTAAACACACATAGTCTTTCTATACTTGGGTTGGTTACAATTGCTATTTACAACGCAGGCATATATCTTGAAAAAAGGGAACTTGATAAAACTCTTTTGCTCTACTCGGTATTGTCATTTGCTGCATTTCTTATCAACCCCTATTTTCTAAATGGCTTGTTGTATCCTTTTACTCAATTTGGAATTATTTCGGGTAACAGCTTGTTGAAATCGTATATAGGTGAGTTTCAATCTCCTTTCACAGGAAAAGAAATAGAACAGTTGGGTTCAAAATACTTTAGCAGTCCTTTATTAATAATTCACCTTTCTGCATTGTTTTCTATACTTTCCATTTTTCGCTCACTGATACAAAAGCAGTTTACTGATGCCCTGTTATTAGCCGCATACCTTGTTCTTTTATATTTAGCAACTAAAAACTATGGTTATTTCTTTATGGTAAGCCTGCCACTGATTGTAAAGTATACACTTTCATGGTTAGAAAGCAGAAAGGTAAAAACAGCTAAACAAAAAACTGGCACTCCCGATAAAAAGAAAAATAAGGAATTAAAAAAAATTAGTGCTTCTCCAGCAACAAATTTGAAATTGTTTCAACGAATTTCATTTACAGCAATTGCTATTGCAGCGATACTAAGTATTACAAGTATTACAAATGGCTATCCAATATTCAGGCATTCCCCATTTCGGTTTGGTTTTAATGCTGATAACGATCAACTGCCTGTAGAAGCAACTGCTTTCTTAAATAAACACCAAATCAAAGGAAAGCTGTTAAACCATCTTGATTTCGGAGGCTACCTTATGGCGCAGTACAATGAAAAAGTTTTTATTGATGGCCGCATGGAAATACTGGAAGATGAGTTTTTTAAGAATTATTACGAAAGCCTTACCATTAGAAATGGAATACAGAGTTTATTGAATAAATATAACCCTGATGTTGTGATCTTTCCCTATATAAAAGCAACTTACTGGTGGGATTATTTTGTTTCCAATAAAAATAAATCAGGTTATAAAGCCGTTTATTTTGATGGTTTATCAGCAATCTATTTAAAGTCATCAACCTATCCTCAGTTTGCTGAGATAACTGAAAAAAATATTTTATCGGCACTTGACCCAAACGCTGCAAACAGAATTAATGAATGTATCGAAACTTCAAAACCACAAGGATTGCTGGTATTGTTGAATGGTTTACGGCAGAACCAGCGCTTTTCAATTGCTGATCAAAATAAAGCCAGCTATTGTTTTGCCAACGGATTTACTACAGCAGCCATTGCTTATTCTGTTACTGGTATTGAAAAATCAACAATACATACTCCCAATATTTTTAAAAACCTTTCGATTCATTTTCGTGATAAGAAAATGTATAACGAAGCTCAATTGTGTGAAGATAAATCAGAATGATTTTTTTTGTTTGGTTACAAATTAACAAACCCGTGGCTTCTGTTATTTTTCTAATCATTTAGCGAAACAAGCAATTCTCTTCTTTCCTGAATAATCAATGAATGAGCTTTGTTTTTTGCCAACTCAAAACACTTACTTTTAATCATTTACTTTTGCCAAAAAGCAACCCATCTTCATGCGCCTGCTGCTCACAACATTGAACGCAAAATATATTCATATGAATTTAGCCATACGAATTCTGTATGAGCTAAATAAACAGCATAGCGGGTTAAGCTGGAAAGAATTTACCATCAGACAAAACCCCGATGAAATTGCAGCAGAATGCATCAGGTATGAAGTAGTAGCATTCAGTTGCTATATCTGGAATATTAAACAAACCATTGAAGCAGCAAAAAAAATTAAAGCCATCAACCCTGCTATAAAAATTCTACTCGGTGGCCCAGAAGTGAGTTATGAATGGGAAGAGATTATTACCCTTGATTGTATTGATTATATCATTTGTGGTGAAGGTGAAATTCCGTTTCATGAATTTATTACGCACTATCCAAATGTAGAGCAAGTACCGAATCTTGTACATAAAATAAATGGTGAGGTTTGTTTTGAAGAAAAAAACACGACGTATGACATGAGTAATTTCATTGGTGTAAATCCCTACATCAATGATCCGGCCGAAGAACTGAGGAACAAAGTAAGCTACATTGAAACCAGCAGAGGTTGCCCGTACAAGTGTGGTTTTTGTTTGGCGAGTTTGGATAACAATGTTCGCTACCTACCCATGGCTGATATTAAAACCAATCTCCTGTATTTGATGACACATGGAAGAGTGATCAAGTTTCTTGATCGCACTTTCAATATCAAATGGGATTTTACCATTGAGATTTTTAAATTTATACTCGAACATCATCGTCCGGGTAATGTGTTTCAGTTTGAAATAACGGCAGATATTTTACATGCTGACATTATTAAATTCATTAACGAACATGTGCCAAAAGGTTTGTTCCGTTTTGAGATCGGAATTCAAACCGTAAATAAAAAAGCAAATCTGGAAGTAAGCCGCAAACAAAGTTTTGAAAAAACAAAAAGCATTATTGCACAGGTACAGGAAAAAGTAGAGTTACACCTCGATTTAATTGTGGGTTTGCCGCTTGATTATTATGAAGATATCAAATATAGTTTTGAAGAAGTGTTCAAACTCTTTGCGCCAGAGCTGCAACTGGGCTTTCTCAAATTTTTAAAAGGAACGCCTGTGCGAAAAACGGCCGCTGCACATGGTTATGTGTATGATCCTGTTGCGCCGTATCAAATTATTGAAAGCAATTATTTAAACAGGAAAGAGCTTGCTCAAGTAGTATTGTTAGAAGAAGCCTTAGAAGTGTACTGGAATAAAAACAGGGCAAGAAACACACTGAAATATATAACGGCGTATTACAGTGTGTTTGATTTTCTGGCAGGCTTGGGTACTTATTTTAATACACATTCTGATTTTCATAAACATGATTTGAAAGATGTGTATCAGCTTATCTATGACTATGCAAAAAAACAGTATGCAAATGATGCTGTAATGCTGCAACTCATCACTATTGATTACTATCTCCAGCATAAAATAAAACCTCTTGGCCTGCTCAATGAAGAAGTAACCGCAGCTATAAAATCAAAACTTATTGAAAGCAAACAACTCAACCATCATAAGTTTCGCTATGTAATGTTGCCTGTACAATTTAACTGGCAGGAGTTTGTACAGCATAATCATATTCTTGCTGATAAAACAATCATGGTGATTGCGTTTGATGGCAAACAGAAACCGCAGGTAATTGAGCAAGTTGGTACCAACAGTAAATTCAGTTAATCTATCTGAAACAATTGTATTTACAGAAAGGAGTATTTTTATCCTACAAAATAGCCCCAGATGGTTTCTTTCTTTCACAAATACAAATCAATATTGCTGTATGCTCTTTCTTTAGTTATTATATTAATTGCCTTGCAGGTAATGCAGTACAAATTGATTTTACTCGACCATTCGTATGAGTTGTACATGTTGTTTATTGCCTTGCTCTTTACAGGACTGGGAATTTGGCTGGCGCTTAAACTCATGAAACCCAAAACCCAAATTGAAACAGTTATTGTTGAGAAAACGGTGTATGAAAAGGTGTGGACAGAAGAAGAGTTGCAGGCAATTGAAGTAGAAAAACAGAAGCTTGGCCTCAGCACACGTGAACTGGAAGTGCTGCAACTGATGGCGCAAGGGTTGAGCAACCAGGAAATAGCTGATCAATTGTTTCTTTCGGTCCCAACTGTTAAAACACATACATCTAACCTCTTCTTTAAACTGGATGTAAAACGCCGCACACAGGCGATTGAAAAAGCAAGACAGTTGAAAATTATAGAGTAATCTCTCCAACTTTCGTATGATTTTGCACTTTCCGTAGGTATTTCATACTTTGGTATGAGGCATTTGTTTTGAAGCTGAGCCATCTTTACAGTAACAAAAATTATTTTTATGAAAAAGAATGTTCTTGTATTTGGCATTATCTCGGGGCTGGTTATATCCATCTTCATGTCTATCAGCATGATTAGTATGAGCAAAAACCCCGGTGCAGACCATGGAGTTAATTCCATGCTCATTGGTTACCTGAGTATGCTTATTGCTTTCTCACTCATTTTTGTTGCTGTAAAAAACTACCGTGATAAGCAGAACGGCGGCGTCATCAGTTTTGGGCAGGCATTTAAGATGGGGTTACTCATTGCATTGATTGGCTCTACGATGTACGTTATTTCATGGGCAATGGTCTATAACCTGTACTTACCCGATTTTATGGACAAGTATGCCGATGCAATGATCAAAAAAGCGAAGCCCGAAGAGCTGCAAACAGTTACAAAGCAGGCGAAGGAATATAAAGACATGTATAAAAATCCATTCATGTTTACATTCATGACGTATATGGAGATATTGCCGGTGGGTTTGATAGTGGCATTAATTACTGCTTTGATTTTGAAAAGGAAAAAGCTGGCGGTGACTTAGTATTACCTCTCTATTGCTGTTGATTATTAGTAAGAAAAATACTTATAGAACAGAACAATCACCTTAACAATAACAAAGACTATAAAATGAAAAAAGTAACTGGAATTGGCGGCGTTTTTTTCAAATGCAAAGACCCCGAAAAAGTAAAGGAATGGTATAACCAACATCTCGGTATGGATGCAGGACCTTATGGTGCCAATTTTGACTGGCGGGATGCGGAGAATCCTTCACAAAAAGGATGCACGGCCTGGAACACATTTACTGAAAATGCAAAAATGTTTGAACCCTCTACTAAAGCATTCATGATTAATTACAGGGTGGAAAATATAACCGCACTGGTAGAACAATTAAAAGCAGAAGGTGTAACAGTGTTGGATGAAATTGAAACTTATCCTTACGGTAAGTTTGTACACATTATGGATTTGGAAGGAAATAAGATTCAGTTGTGGGAACCTATTGACTAATAAGAAAAAGTAAAATAACAACTTTAATAATTGTCGTCATCAGTTTAGGATACGCTTTTAAAATGGAGTTATTCATTGCACGCATCTTTTCTGCCTTGTTTGTTCTTAACCAGGCGCCTTTACACAACCTGTACATACCCGATTTTATGGACAAGTATGCAGAAGCAATGATCAGAAAAGCAAAATCGGAAGAACTTCAAAAAGTTACAACAGAAGCACAGGGTTATAAAGACATATATAAGAATCCGCTGATGTTTCCCTTAATGGCTTATATGGAAATATTGCCGGTGTGTTTGATTGTATCACTCATAACCGCCCTGATGCTAAAGCGTAAACAAAAATCAGTAAATGCTTAAAGCAGTACGGAGTAATTACAAAATAAGTTAGTGATTTGGCAGGAAGCCCGTAAGCAAAGGAATCAGCACTTCGTCTTGATTTGTGGTTATTCAAACCAAAACGAAGAAACTGAGTATCCAAAAAATTACGCCTCTACCAAAGCATCTCTCATTGTTTTTACTGTATCATGATCAGCATTTAATAAATTATATTGTGAGCTAACCATACTTTTTTGTTCTGCGCTTAAATGTTCAGCATCATTTTCTTGTACATCCTCGTATGTTTCAAGTGCTTCATCTTCGCCAAACTCACATGAATTTAAAATTGCTTTTCTGTCTTTCCCAGTAAGTGCTGCTTTTACATCCATCCACACACGAAAAAACTTGCCGGTGTTTTTTGTGCCATCAGTGGGTGTGCCGCCCAGTTTGGTAATTTCGGTTGACAATTCCTGATTGTTTTTTTCACTGGTTTTTGTAAACTGTGCAAACATGCTTTTTAAATCATGTTCTTCTGTTTCTTTAGATGCGGTTTCGTAACCTTCAATGCGGTCGTTATTGATTTGTACTAATGTGTTTAATACATCAATTGTTTTTTCATTATCCATTTTTTGTGTTTTTTAAAGTTGAAAAATATTTTTTACTTCGCTTGTTTGTGAAACTGTTAAATGGTTAATGATCCTTCCTTTCCTACTGAGGAGGGAGTACCCGTGGCTGCTGAGGCTAAAATTTTAATAAAGTTGATCATTTTGTTTCCTTCTGTATCCCAATAGTAAGCCCCTGTAGGAACTACTTTGATGATAGAAATGGCAGGGTCAGTTTTACCTTCTGTAAACCATGCTTTTACCAGTGGTGTCCAAAGCTCTTCTACCTTAGCCTGAGCCATAATAATTTCAGCTTCGCCATTCACTACTAAATAACTATTCTTACCAGGGTGAGAAAAAAACAATTGCACATTTTTGTTCTGTTTTATTTCCCGGTTTTTATCGCTGTCTTTATCACTAAACAACCAAAGGTTTCCCTTATCGCACACTTTTTGAATATCCATTGGTCTGCAGGTAGAACCATCATCTGTTTTAAGATTGGTGCAAAATAAACCAATGCGTATTTCGTGAATCAATTCTTTCAATTTATCAATTGCCTTTTTATCAGTAAGGTTTGTTGTATTGTTCATTGCTTGTAATAATTTATATTTAACCCTGTAATTCTTTTACCATAATAGAACTGTATGCTTTTCTCTGCAAAACTCAGCGGCAATAACCGAGTGCTACCCAAATAATAATGAATACAACAACGGTTCCTAAACATCCACCGCCTAATTTTTTTGCACCAAACCCAGCAATTAGTCCTCTAAAAATATTATTCATTTATCTCTGGTTTTATAGTTCAAACTTCTTCTAACTCTGCAGCCTTAATATTTATGGCAGTAGTAGCTACCTCAGTTAATTTATCATCAGCTGCTTTTTCTTCGTGCAGAGTTGATCTTAACAGTGTTACAGCTTCTGCTAATTCAAGAACTTCTGCAAACTGGCTCAGCGTACCATAAGAAGCAATTTCATAATGTTCAATTTTTTGTGCTGCTGAAATAATACCAGCATCACACATGGCGCCGGGTTCGCAGTCTTCCATAATAGAAACTGCTTCTTTAATTAATCCCTCCATAGCCAAGCATTTTTTTGCTACAGGTTTCATATCAATTGACATAAAAATCTGTTCCGCTCTGCTTACATGCTCTTTCGTTTGTAAAAGATGGGCCTGCAAGGCCGTAACTAATTCTTTTGATGTGGCATTTTTAATCATCTTAGGAATGGCAGTGGTTAATGCTTTTTCTGCCCATAAAATATCCTTCAGCTCTGCTACAAATAGTTTCATTAGCTGCGATGAGTGCATACCACTGTAATCTCCTGCTCCGTTTGTGGCTGCCGTTTTTTTAGTTTTTAATGCCGGTTGTTTTTGCATACTCTTGTTTTAAAATAAATGATTTATGTTTTTCTCTTTGCAGCTAGTGATTAATTTATTACAACCAAAAAACTACACTATGATTTTTTATTCTTCCCGATTTTAAAAATTAAAAACAATATCAGGCCAACAATTGCTATTACTATAAAAATGCCAACGCCCATACCTGCTTTAAAAATCCCTTCTACTACACTGCATGAACTCATTAATAAAAGCAGAAGTGAAGTAGTAAGAAGTTTAAGAGTATATAAAATTTTCATTAACTCAATTTTGAAATAAAACCTAACCTCTGGCGTAAACCAGAGGTTAGGCTAACGCCTTTTACAGGTTCTATTTGTTTACCACTTCATTTTCCTTTCTGTTTGTAGCGGGTGCTCCATCAGAATCTCCGTTTTTTTGTCTCCTGTATTTTGATTCATTGGGTTTCCTGAAGGTGAGTCTTCGTCTGTTTCCTGATCGTCATCATCTTCCATACTGCTCATTCTTACATCATCTGATTTTGTTTCATTGTCATCTCCAATTCCCGGAAGTTCTGTTTCTTTATCTCCGGCTTTAGAGTCGTTTTCAGTAGGAGCAGGTTGCTTTCCTTTAAAGTCTTCGTTAGAATTGTGATTTGCCTGATGATCAGTGTTTGTTTGCTTGCGTTCGTCAACCAGATGCTTTTCCATTTTTTATATTTTTTGTTGTGAGAAAAAATTGCCTCACAAATATGAGTTGAGTTCTGAAAAAAACTGTTATACGCTGCATTCAAAAATTTATATCTTTCACATGTTTTTACAGCAACGAAAAAGCGACACCAATTGGTGTCGCTTTGCGGTAGATATACCTTTTTAATAACTTGTTCAATACATTTTTTTGGTATAAAAAATCAGTCCTTAAACAATTTCACCGGCATACTCTCCACTAATTTTCTGTACTCTTTCCACTTGCCATTTACAAATTCAGTAATCTTAGTTACGCTTTCTGTAACAGCAGTTTCTGCATCAGTTACCAAACGTTCAGTTTGTGCAGTGGGTGCAGAAAGTTTACCGCCAATTTCCTGCCTGGCATTTTGTAAAATACTGTTCGTTGTAATATCAGCAAAGCGGGTGATGCCTTGTCTATCTGTTGCATTGCGGCCAAAAATACTTTCACGGATTCTTTTAATTTCTGCACGAATTGCAGTTGCACTTTTACGCAAGCTATCTGCTTCTTTACCTTCTACACCACGCAACTGTGCATCCATCTTCGTTAATGTTTCTTCAGCATCAGTAATCTTATCAACTGCTTCTGTTAATTTGTTTACACTTGCTTGCAAGCGATTATTCATTTTCATTTTTGCATCGTACACTTCTTTGGGTGTAGGTACACGAGGATCGTCTTTTACTGTAACCATTGTTGAGTCACTTTCTTTACCAAGTGCTACTACCATTTTATAAGTGCCGGGATAAACAGTTACACCTCTAGGCTCCGGTGCATTTGGTCTTGGTTTTGGTGAGCCTGGTTGGCGGAACCCTTTCATTTCATAACCCCAAAACATTCTGTTGAAACCTGTATCGGCTTTTACTTTCATCATTCTAATTTGCTCGTTGCTACTATTATAAATTTTAACCCATGCACTATCAGCTTTTGGTTTACTGGTATCTGCTGGGTTTACAAAAAATGAAACCATAGCGCCTCTGTTTCTGTTTTCACCTTCGTACAAACCCCATGTGCTCCATTCATAACCGGGTGCATTGCGATAGTTTGCCTGATAAGCAGTTGGAGTTTCGAAAATAGTTAGTTTTTTTGATGGTGCAGCTCCATTTGCTTTTGCCATTGCTCTTAGCGGACGAATATCATCCAATATCCATAACGCTCTTCCAAATGTTGCAATGGCTAAATCTGCTTCACGTTCTTGTATTGCTAAATCGTAAGTTGATACAGATGGATATCCATTCTTCCATTGCTGAAAACTTTTTGCATTATCAAAGCTCACCCACAAACCATGTTCGGTTCCTATAAAAAACAAATTGGGTTCGGCAGGGTCTTGTATCATACAAAGTGCATAACCTTTTAAACCTTTGTTTGCTGCAATGTTCTCCCATGTTTTTCCAAAATCTTTTGTACGGAAAACAGTGATGCTAAAATCACCACGGCGATAGTCATTACTTACAACAAATGCTTCACCTTCGTTATAACGGCTTGCATGTACCTGTGTAATCCATGCACCAGTGTTCATACCTGTAATCTTTCCACGAAAGTTGGTCCATGTTTTTCCGCCATCCTGTGTTAATTGCACATTACCATCATCTGTACCAACCCAAATAACATTCTTATTTTTTGTTGATGGTGCAATAGCCATGATGGTTGTAAAATTTTCAGCACCTGTTATGTCTAATGTTAATCCTCCTGTTTCTTCTTTTTGAAATTCAGGATTGTTGGTTGTTAAGTCGGTAGAAATTACAGACCATGTTGTTCCTTTATCTGTACTCTTGTTTACAAACTGGCTTCCGTAATAAACAGTGTTGTTATCAAACGGATCAAGTGCAATACCACTGTTCCAGTTAAAACGCATTTTCTTTCTTGCTTCGGGTGAAGGCGGACGAATAAACTCACTCTGCCCTGTTGTAATATTATATCGGCCCACACTTCCGCCCTGGCTCATGGCATATACCCATTTGTTGTCAGTTGGGTCGGGCACTACATCAAAACCATCACCACCCCACAAACTTTCCCAATAGTAATTACGAATGCCGCCATCAATCCATGTATAAGCAGGACCTCGCCAGCTTCCGTTATCCTGTAAGCCGCCCATTACATTATAAGGAATTTCATTATCAACATTGATATGATAAAACTGTCCGAAAGGAAGTTGCTCATCAAAGCGCCATGTTTTACCACGGTCTTTACTGATGCCGATACCACCATCATTACCTTCAATAATTAAATTTTCGTTTGTTGGATGAATCCACCATGCATGATGATCAGGATGAATACCATTGTAAGGAATGAGTGTAGTGAAACTTTTACCGCCATCTTCACTAATTGTTACTGTTGAATGAATATCATAAATGCGGTTTTCATTTTTAGGATCTACATAAATTTCATTATAGTAAAACGGACGATCCGTTACTTGTGCAGGATCACTATTTACCAATGTCCATTTAAAACCACCATCTTCACTTTTATAAAAACCATTTTTTGTAGCTTCCACTTTTGCATACACAATGTTTGAACGGCCGGGAGCAAATGCCAAACCACAACGGCCGATAGGATCAGCAGGAAGACCTTCTTCTTTGCTTAACTTCTTCCAGTTTTTTCCACCATCAACCGTAATATAAATACCACCGCCGGGGCCGCCACTATTAAAGTTGTAAGGCTTGCGCTGATGTTGCCACATATTAGCAATCAATTTATTTGGGTTGGATGGATCCATAATTAATTCTGCACAACCGCTGGTATCATTGGTGTAAAGAATACGCTCCCATGATTCGCCACCATTAGTTGTTTTAAACACGCCACGTTCCGGATGAATACCATAAGGATTGCCAATAGCTGCTGCATAAACAGTATTAGGATTGGTGGGGTCAATTAATATGCGGTGAATGTTTCTTGTTTTTTCAAGACCCATACGCTTCCATGTTTTGCCGCCGTCTAAAGTTTTAAAAATTCCTTCGCCCAAGTTGAGTGAGTTGCGTGGATTACCTTCACCTGTTCCAACCCAAATTACAGATGGGTTGCTTTGTTGAATTTTTAAAGAGCCAATATTGATTAAGGGCTGTTCATCAAACAAGGGATCCCATGTAGCACCGCCGTTATTAGTTTTAAATACACCGCCACTGGCAGCGCCTACAAAAATTACATCGGGGTTCGTGTATAATGCATCAATAGCAGTTACTCGTCCGCTCATACCGGCAGGACCGATGTTGCGGGGTTTCATGTTTTTAAATTGCTCAAGTTTTACTTGTGCCGATAAAGAAATGCTGCTAACAAGCAGGCATAATAGAACTATTTTTCTCATTACAGATTGGTTTAGATGATGAAGATGAGAAAACAAAGGAGAGTATCAAAATGTTTTTGATGGGTGGTGAATACATTTTCCTTCTAAGGCACAAAGGAAAAGAGAAAAATTTTCTTTGTGAAATCTCTGGCCTTAGCGGGAAATAAAATTTAAATAATTCAAGTTCATAAACCCATTCATACACCAATTTTGCCCATTTAAACAAATGCCAAAATTTTTTAACAAGCTCATTACATGTATGTACACTTAATACTGCATCTTTGCTTCCTAAATCAATGAACAAATGAAAAAATTATTTTTTGTACTGATAGCAGGAGCAGGTATTGCCAGCCTATCAGCTTTCTTACCTAAGCAAACAACAACAATTCCACTTACACAAACTCCCACAAAATGAGTAGTAGATAAAGGGCATACCAATGTAAAATTTGGCGTTACCCACCTGGTAGTAAGTGAAATGGAAGGAAGTTTTAAAGTGTTTGATGGCACTGTTGAACACAGCAAAGCAGATTGGAGCGATGCAAAAATAAATTTTACGGTAGATGTAAACTCGGTAAATACTGACAATGAAAACCGTGACAAGCATTTAAAGAGTGATGAATTTTTTAATGCTGAAAAATTTCCTGCAATGACTTTTGCAGGTAAATCATTTACTCCAAAAGGCGGTAATAAATATGAGCTTGTTGGCAATCTTACTATTCGTGACGTAACAAAAGAGGTGAAGTTTGATGTTACATTTGGTGGTATTGCTACCAGCACCCGGGGTGATAAAGCAGGTTTTAAAGCAAAAGGAACGATTAACCGTTTTGATTATAACTTAAAGTGGGACAGAGCAACTGAAACAGGCGGACTTGTTGTAGGAAAAGAAGTAGATATAACTGTATTGCTCGAATTAAATAAAGCAAAAGCTCAGTAATCTTATTATAATAAATAGAAATAGAGCCCCGCTTTAAAGCGGGGCTCTTTATTTTTGCCGAAACTTTTAATTTATGCCGGGATATGAATGGTTTGGAAATGAAGAACGCAAAGAAGTAAATGATGTATTGGAAACGGGTATTCTTATGCGTTATGGTTTTGATGCACAACGTAAGGGAATTTGGAAGAGCAAAGAATTGGAAACTGAAATCTGTAATTACTTTGGCTGTGAATATGCACAGTTAGTTAGCAGCGGTACTGCTGCACTTACTACAGCAATGGCAGCATTTGGAATTGGTTATGGCGATGAAGTAATCATTCCTTCCTTCACCTTTGTTGCAAGTTTTGAAGCCATCCTTTCTGTAGGTGCAATTCCTGTGTTAACTGATGTAGATGAAAGCTTAACGCTTGATCCTGCGGCTGTAGAAAAAAACATCACCAAAAAAACAAAAATGATTATGCCCGTGCACATGTGCGGAAGCATGGGTTATATGGATGAGTTAAAAGCCATTTGTGAAAAACACAATTTAATTTTGCTGGAAGATGCTTGCCAAAGTATCGGTGGCACTTATAAAGGAAAACGTCTCGGCACCATTGGTCATGCAGGAACTTTTAGTTTTGATTTTGTAAAAATGATGACCTGTGGCGAAGGTGGTGTAGTGCTTACAAATGATAAAAATATTTTTATTAAATGTGATGGTTATAGCGATCATGGGCATGATCATGTAGGTGTGGATCGTGGTGCAGACTTGCATCCTTTTATAGGTTATAATTTTAGAATATCAGAATTGCATGCAGCAGTGGGTCTGGCTCAAATACGCCGATTAGATAAAGTACTGGCAGTACAACGCAAACGTCAACAACAATTAAAAAAAGCATTACAAAATGTAAACGGATTAACCTTTCGCATTGTACCAGATGAAGCTGGCGATAGTGCGTCTTTCTTATCTTTCTTTTTTAGTACTTATGAGCAAACTCAAAAATTTGTTTCGCTATGTGCTGAGCAAAAAGTAGCAGGTGTGTTTTATTGGTATAATAATAACTGGCACTACATTCGCAAATGGGATCATTTAAAAAATGCAATCCTGCTGAATAAATATCCGCCTGAAACGATTGAACGCTTAAAAGAAATTGTAAACCAACCCTTCCCAAAAAGTGATGCAGTAATGAGCAAATGTGTAAGCACACCTATTAATCTTAGCTGGACGGATGAACAATTTTCGGAACGTTGTGCAAAGCTGAAAGAACTGGCAGAAACATCTGCACAATCATAATTTAATGATGATTAATTATAACAAAGATGAAACGGATTCAAAAGCTGGTAAGTCTCCCCTTCGGAGAGATTTAGAGGGGCTTAAAAAAATTGCCATGATACCTGCCCGTTATGCGGCCACACGTTTTCCTGCAAAACTCATGCAAATGCTGGCAGGAAAGTCTGTTATTCGTCATACCTATGATAATACCATTGCTACGAATTTGTTTGATGAAGTAGTAGTGGTAACTGATAGTGAACTTATTTTTTCTGAAATTACTTCGCATGGCGGTAAAGCCATCATGAGTAAAAAAGAACATGAAAGCGGTAGCGACCGTATTGCAGAAGCAGTTGCAGATTTGGACGTAGATATTGTAGTGAATGTACAGGGCGATACACCATTTGTACAAAAAGAACCGCTTGAAAAACTATTGAATGTGTTTGACGGTGATGAAGGAAAGAAGATACAAGTAGCATCTTTAATGCAAGTGCTAACTGATGAACATAGCATTCAGGATTCTAATTTTGTAAAAGTTGCAGTTGATAAAAATATGAATTCGCTTATGTTCTCCCGAAGTGTAATTCCTTATCACCGTGATAAAAATGTAACACCAACTTATTATGAACATATTGGTGTATATGCTTTTCGTAAACAGGCACTCATGAATTTTACCAACTGGCCCATAACACCACTTGAAGCAGCAGAAAAAATTGAATGTTTGCGTTATTTAGAAAATGGCATTCTTTTAAAAATGGTAGTAACAGATTATATGGGTGTTGAAATTGATACAGCAGAAGATTTAAACAGAGCTGCAATACTTCTTACAAAAAAATAAAACTCAGCAAGTATGTTTCGCAATTTTAAAATGGTTGACTATGTAGTGTATGGCAGAGGAAGTTTTAATCAACTGGATGAAATTATTACTCCACATAGAAAAGCAGATGCACCCATGATTTTTTTAGTGGATCATTTTTTTTCCGCAGGATCCAGTGGAGATGGTAAGTCTTTGCCTAATCGTATTCCTGTTCGTGGTAAAGACAAAGTTGTTTTTGTTGATGTTACTTACGAACCAAAAACGACTTATGTAGATGCACTGGCCAATCAATTAAAAGAAGAATTTGGAACTGTAAGTGGCATTATTGGTATCGGTGGCGGAAGTACAATGGACTTGGCAAAAGCAGTTTCCTTAATGATGAACAACGCAGGTTCAAGTGCAGATTATCAGGGATGGGACTTGGTAAAACAACCCGGTGTATATAAAGCAGGTATTCCTACATTAAGCGGTACTGGTGCAGAAGTTAGTAGAACAACTGTTCTCACCGGACCCACAAGAAAGCTGGGAATGAATTCAGACTTCACACCTTTTAATCAAATTGTATTAGATCCTGAATTGTGCAAAGATGCTCCGGCCAATCAACGCTTTTACACAGGTATGGATTGTTATATTCATTGCATCGAAAGTTTGGAAGGAACATTTTTAAATGAGTTCAGTAAATCTTATGGTGAAAAAGCATTGGAACTTTGCCGAACTATTTTTTTAGAAAAAGATCATTGGGACGATGAGTGTGATGATAAACTCATGATGGCATCTTATGCAGGCGGAATGAGTATTGCTTACTCACAAGTAGGAGTGGCACACGCAGTGAGTTATGGTTTGAGTTATTTGCTCGGCACCAAACATGGTATTGGCAATTGCATAGTCATGAATCATCTGGAAGAATACTATCCAACAGGTGTGGCTGAGTTTAAACAAATGGTTGCAAAAGGAGGTTATGAAATTCCTGTTGGTATTTGCAGCGGATTAACTGATGAGCAGTTTGAAACCATGATGAATGTTTCCCTCGGCATGAAACCACTTTGGGAAAATGCACTTGGCAAAAACTGGGAGCAGGTTATGACAAGAGAAAAGCTGAGAACTTTGTATGAAAAGTTATAATTATTAATTTTTAATCCGGTGGCAATTACACCGGTTTTTTTATGTTGGTCAGAATAAAAAAGCAAAGTGGTTACAACTACAAAAGTTTTTCAATAACGTTTTGTTTGTACAATCTCCCAATGGGTAATTGTTTTCCGAAAATGGATATAGTTATATGATTATATGCTTCAATTTTTTTTATTGAAACAATATAAGAGCGGTGAATGCGGAGAAATTTGTGTTCAGATAAAAGATTTTCCATTGAACTGATGGATTGTTTTACTAAGAAGTATTGGCCATTGTCCAGAAACACTTTTACATAATCTTTACAGCTTTCAATAAAAGTTATTTCATTGATCAGTATTTTTTTCATTTCCCTGTCTACCTTCAGGTAAACAAACGAAGCTGCATCAGTTTCTGCAGTTGCAGTTGGCATACTGAATGATAAGCCCATCATGCGGTGAACTTTGGTAATGGCTTTGAAAAACCGGTCAAACGATACGGGTTTTACCAGATAATCAATCGCATCCAGTTCAAACCCTTCAATTGCATATTCACGGTAGGCCGTAACAAAAATAACTTTAGGCGGGTGCGCAAGATTTTTTAAAAAATCAGTTCCCAGTATGCTTGGCATTTTAATATCCAGAAACATTACATCAACTTTTTTTTGCTGTAGCACATCTAAAGCCTCAAGTGCGTTACGGCATTGTCCTACTACTTCCAGCCCGTTAATGGATGTTGCATAATTGGCCAGCACTTTTAATGCCGGAGGCTCATCATCAATCAATAAACAACGCAACTTCATGCGGTAGCTGTTTGAGCATGTGGATGAAATGAAACTACATTTTCATAGACGGAGGCATGTTTGAGTTTTATTAAGAGCGATACAATAAAAAAACTACCCTCATCGCTTATTTTTAATTCGTAATTGCCAGAATAAATTAATTCCAGCCGTTTCTTTACATTGTTGATACCAATACCGCCTTCACGAAAAGATGTAAATTCATTTTTACTGTTGGCAATTTTAAACAGCAGCGTTTTTTGTTTTACAGAAATATCTACACTCAACCAGCAATTATTAACCTGCTCCGAAGCGCCATGTTTAAATGCATTTTCAAGAAAAGGCAACATGAGTAAGGGAGCAATAAAACAATCCATACAGCTTTTTGTGTCTGTACTCCATGAGATATCAATGTTACTTCCGTAGCGTTCTTTCTCCAGATCAATATAGTTTTTCATGATCTCAATTTCTTTTTCAAGACGCACTTCTTCACTGCGGCAATCATAAAGCATATAGCTGAGCAGTGATGATAATTTTAAAACAAGTGCCGGGGTTTTAGGCGACTGCTCCAGCGAAAAAGAATAAATATTATTGAGTGTATTAAATAAAAAATGCGGATGAATTTGTTTTTTGAGCAATTCCAATTCAGCAGTCTCTTTCTCCCTCATGGCCTGTAACCATTCTTGTTGTTTTTGAGTCCATAGTTTATAAAATTTAATAATCATAGGACTGGCTGCAGATGTTGTCATACACAGATAGCAAAAAGATAATGGGCCTCTCGGCAAAATATTATCCAGTTTCATTGCTTCCTGTAATGGAATAAGAATATAACTACGATAACCAATATCAATATAAATACCGATAGCCCCCCAACAAATGACAATGAAAAAGAATTGTAACACTTTACCAGTTAGTAAATAACGTGGAATGGCAAAATAAACTAATGGATAACTAAAAAATATAAAGCAGGGAACCCACATACACATATTGAGTAAATGTCGGGCATATGAAAGGGGTACCCCCATTACTTTCCAAAACGCAGCCCAAACAACGATATGAAAAGCCCAGTATATAACATGCCGCCAAAGTTTAAACCGGGGCGAAAAAATAAAATCATTCAGCAAAAAAGAATTTATTGTTTTCATACCTCACACAATTTAATTAATTCATTCAATCATCACAACATACCGGCGTAAAAATAGATAGACAGCAGCATGGCTCGACGAATAGCTGCTTAGCTCATACAGTCTGCATTGGTAAGCAGAGCCTGCTTTCTGTCTCTTATCATAATGCGTTAAGCGATTTTGAAAAAATCAGAAAAAAAGCTTTTCTACTTTGTGGCGGCAATTAGTCAACTAGTCAACTTTAACTACATGTTGAAGGAGGCATCAAAGCCTGGAAAGAGGCAGGATTTGAAACAATTTAGTTTTTAACCATTAATCATAAATCTTTAAATCAATCATTATGAGAAAGATTCCTTTTTACGGAATGTTATTCCTCACAGTTTCGCTTGCATTCGTAGCTTGTCAAAAATCAGCACCAGTAAACAAAGAAGAGGCGCTGTTGGCAAACATGTCAAGAAACAATCAGTTTAACGGACACCTCCAGCAAACCAAAACATTTTCTTCTGATGTTGCTGTAAAGTGGATGAGTATGCAGGTATTTCAAATCCGAAACTATCCGGCACTTATAGGTAATGTTGCCTATGCACGTCAATATGCTTACAGCGGCGTTGCATTGTATGAAGCTGTGGTGCCGGGTATGCCTGCTTATCAATCCATCGCTTCACAATTGAACGGTTTAAGTGGTTTGCCAAAAGCAAAACCCGGGCTGGCTTATCATTGGGGCGCAAGTGCTAATGCAGCGCTGGCATTTTTAAATAAAAAAATGTTTCTCAATTCATCTACTGCCAATAAAACAGCAATGGATAATTTGGAAAACGAACAGCTTGCCCAATTCAGCACGGAAGCAAATGCAGAAGTAATCAACCGTTCTGTAGAGTTTGGAAAAGCTGTTGCTGAAGCTGTGTACAATTGGTCTGAAACAGATGGGTACAAACAGGTAAACGACCCATACACTCCTCCTGCAGGTAAAGTCGGTGGCATCTATTGGACACCGCCCAACCCATTAAACGTAAATAGCTTGCCTTATCTTGGAAATCTTCGTCGTTTATTTACTTCAAGCGGTAACGGTGCTGAAACCCCCGCACCTGATTATAACGCATTAAAAGACATGACGATTGATGTGATCAATTCAAAACCGGCCGTTGCAACGAATGAATACAATATAGCTTTTTGGTGGCGTGATTTTCCCGGCACCAGTACACCCGGTCACTACGTAAGTATCTTAAGACAGGTATTACAAAAACAACAACCATCTTTGGATGTAGCAGCAATTGCTTATGCATTAGGTGGAATTACTGTTATGGAAACAGCGATTAGTACATGGCAGGATAAATACAAGTACCTTTTAGCAAGACCTTTTAATTATGCAGCAGTAATACCCATGACATTTACATCCTGGCTGGGTGCGCCGCATCCTGAATATCCTGCAGCTCACGCATCGTTATCAATGGGTAATGCAGAAGCGATGACTTCCATATTCGGAGAGAATTTTTCATTTACTGACAGTACATTTTTCGGATTGGTAACTCCACAAAGCATTACGCTCCAGCCTCGTTCTTACAGCTCCTTCCGTGCTGCAGGTGAAGAAGCAGGATGGTCAAGACTATACGGAGGTATTCATTACAGAAAATCAATCGAAATCGGTTTCTGGCAGGGTCAAAAAGTATTTCAGAATATTAAAACAGGCATAAAATTTTTAAAGGATACTGATTAACCTTAAACACCAAGTACATTGTAAAATCAAAAGAGGACGGTATTTATTACCGTCCTCTTTCAAAATTATTTAATTCAACTTTCCTTTCGGTTGTTCTTTCTTCAAATATTTATTTAAAAATTTCAAAGTTTCATTTGCTGCTTTTATCTGGTTTTCTTTTTTTACAAAACCATGCCCTTCATCAGGAAACAAAACATATTCCACAGGTGTTCCGTTTTTCTTAGCTCCTGCAACTATTTCATCGCTTTCCACCTGAAGCACTCTTGGATCATTTGCACCTTGTAAAACAAGCAAAGGTGTTTTTATTTTATCTGTATTGAATAATGGTGAAACACTTTTCAATCGTACAGAGTCAGCTGTATTGGGGTCTCCCATTTCTGTGTACAAGGCTAACCGAAAACTTTCCCAATAAGGCGGAATGCTTTTTAATGTTCGCATCCAATTAGTTACTCCAAACACATCTACACCTACAGCAAATTCATTAGGGTACTGAATAATTCCGGCCAAACTCATAAAGCCTCCATAGCTGCCGCCATAAATTCCAATCTTAGTACTATCAATATACGTTTGCTCTGCTAACCATTTTTTACCCCACACACAATCTTTTAAATCTTTATCACCATGATTTTGATTGTCCATTTTATAAAATGCTTTGCCATAACCGCTGCTGCCACGGTTGTTAACAGCAAGTATCGCATACCCATGATTTACATAATACTGAATGGCTGTGGAATAGCCGGCACGACTTTGTCCGCCCGGGCCACCATGCACCCAAATCAACGCAGGAACTTTATTGGTACTTGAAGCATTGTGCGGTTTGTAATATACTGCAGGTACTTCAACACCATCAAAAGATTTAAAGCGAACAATTTCTGCATCTACCAAATCATCACTGGCCACTTCGGGGTTTAATGTTTTGGTAAGCTGTTTTAATTCTTTTGTTTCAAGATTGTATAAATATTTATTGGCGCTACTTCTGTCGCTACTTACATTCAAGATCATTTTGGTTTCGCTGTTAGAAATAGTTACACCAGAAATATAACCGCTCTCCAGTTTCGGCATTTCTACTTCTTTGCCTGTGGCATGATCAAACAATAACACTTTATCTCTTGCATCTTCATTAATTCCAATTACATGATACTTGCCGTTTTCGCTGATAAACATATAGCTGACATCCCAGTTGGTGCTGAAGAATTTTTCCTTGGTACCATTTGCTAAGTTGTATTTAACGATGTAAGAAAAATCATTCCCCTCGTTTGTAATATAGTAGAGGTATTCATCATTTATTTCAAAACCTGCTGCATTGTAAGTAGCATCACCCAAACTATCGGTTGATAATTTTTTGGTGGTTTTTGTTTGCGCATCAAACAGGTACATTTCATTTTTATCAGTTGTGATGGCTTTGGTTAAAACAAGGTAGCGTTCATTGTAGGAAATACTGTTTACATCCAAACCGCTGTCGTTTTTGTAAAGCATTTTCGGTTTCCAGTCGGACGTATCCATTTTATATACATCAAAGAACTGTTGGTTACGAACGTTGCTTCCGTAGTACATTGTTTTTTTATTACGTGTCCAGCCAAAGAAATTGGTTTTTTCTTTTTCGCCTGGCGTTAAGTCTTTAACGCTTCCATCAGTTCGTTGTAAATAGATGTGATCATTTTCGTTCCCTCCTTTGTCAGCTGCATACAAAAAATGATCGGTCCCTGTTACATAATCCAATGCAAAAAAAGATTCAACTGTTGAATTGGTTTTGGAGCTCATGGAAGTATCGGTCAGGTTTAATTCATACACGTTGAAAATTTTACTGCGGTTGCTGTTAATGAGTATTTTACTTTCATCTTTATTAAATACTCCTCCACTAATTCCTTCAGTTTGATAGAACTGCTCAATGGAATATTGTTTTACTTCTCTGGGTGGTTTAGCTTCTTCTTTACAGGAAGCAGCCAGTGCAATAATTGCAGCGAATAAAATAATTTTTTGCATGTGATGATTTTTTTGAAAGCAGAAGATAGAGAAAGGAGAAGGAAATTGCAAGCCGTTTATAAAAATACTTCTCTTTACTATCAGTAAAACAAAAAGGTTGGCCCATTTTTATAAAGACCCACAACCTTATCACCAAAGCCAATGGCCATAGTAAGATCGTCTGATACATATTGAATATTCCATTCCAATACAGATTCTTTTCCACTAGGATGCACAAACAATCCGCTTTTAAATGTGGCGGTATTTTTTATTTTAAACTGGTTGGCTTTCATTTTGGTAAACAGTGCTACTTTAGGGTTTGCAAGGTTAATGCAAATCAGCTCATCTTTAGCACTAAAGCGCAGCACTTGATATTGATCGCCGATGGTTTGTAAAATACTTCCGTCTGTAGTAGAAAGCAATGTTGTAAGAGATCCGTTCCATAAAGCAATTAAATTTCCAGTATTATTCATAGCTAGAACTAATTTTTCTTTAGCACTGATGTCTTTTTGCCAAACTAAAACGGGTGTTTCAGCAATGGTATAAAAATTCAAAAGCAGTTGTGTACCTATGGCATAAGTGATCAAAGCTTTTTTTTCATCGCCGCTTACGGCGATAGTATTAATTTTTTTGTTGCCTTCTTTTACCAGTTTGGTTATTGGTTTTTGTGTGGTGATGTTGGTAATCAACACCATGCTATCATTTTCACTCCACTGCCACGCTGTATTTGGTATAGGTTTACCTGTGAGTGTATATTTTTTCATATTGTTGCTTTCCAATCCTGAAACAATTGCTTCCTTTTCATTTACAACAATAAGCTGAGAACCCACAAACCACATTTTTGGTTCTGCGCCTGAATAATGAAACCATGCAAATGTTTGTGTAGTGTAAGTGTTTACAAACTTTACTTGCTTGTCACGCTCGCTGTAAAAAGCCACAATAAAATTTCCATTGATGAAGGATGCTTTTTGTGCATAAGTGCTATTATTACTGAGGCAGCAATTAAAAATCAAAAAAAATATTACCGGTAGTTTGTTCATTTTATCACCTATCTTTTCATGAAAATACAAAAGCCACTTCATGTAAAGTGGCTTTTGTAAAATCTTATTGAGAATTGATTACAAAACCAAAACTCCTTTTGCTATAAACTGAGTTTCTTTTTTTACCTGTGTAATTTTTTCAATTTCTGCTTTGGGTTTGCCCGCATCTTCAGCATAATGCTTTTGTTGCTTTACGCTTACTTCTTTTACCTTGGCTTCACCTTCTAAAACTACAGTTTGGCCCACTAAATCTTTGGGCATAAAAAATCCATAGTCTTTAAATTTTACCATAATCGTTTCTCCGTTTCCTTTATCAACCTTCATCCAGCAGCCTTTTTCCTGACAAACTTCTAAAACCTTTCCGGTAATTTTTCCTTCAAACTTATTTTCAGTAGCTACTTTTTTCTCCATATCGGGAATAGGAACAACGTTTTCATTTGTAGTACCTACGCCATAAGTAACTCCTTTTGTAGCAGGTTTTGGTTCTTGTGCAAATGCTGCAACTGTAAAAAGTACAACAGCAATTAAACAGATATAATATTTCATGTATTTAATTTTTTGAACTGCAAAGTTAATGATGAAACTCAAAAAGGCAAGCCACTTATATAAAACTACCTGTTAAATAATTTGCCTTTCAATCTCTAACGCTGGTTGATTCAATTTTGGCACTGTCAGAAAAAAAGTAGTTAAAAAATTTGTTCTCTAAACAAATTAGTATTAGTATTGCTAAATAATTTAGTGTGTACAAATAAACAACCCCATTATGGAAGAGATTTTAATTTTGGAGAAACCAAAAAAAGAAAAAATGAGCAAGGAACCTGTTAATCTAAACAGTGAAAAACTCAAAGCATTAAAACTCACCATAGATAAAATTGACAAAGACTATGGTAAGGGCAGTGTAATGATGATGAATGAAAAAGGGATTCGGGAAATTGAAGTTATTTCAACCGGATCTATTGGGTTAGATACTGCATTAGGAATTGGCGGTGTTCCCAGAGGAAGAGTTGTAGAAATTTATGGCCCGGAAAGTAGTGGTAAAACAACCATTGCCACACATATCATTGCTGAGGCGCAGAAGAAAGGCGGCATTTGTGCTATTATAGATGCAGAACATGCATTTGATAGTGCATATGCTCAAAAACTTGGTGTGGATGTAGATAATCTTTTAATCTCTCAGCCTGATTATGGCGAACAGGCTTTGGAAATAGCCGATCGTTTAATCTTAAGCGGAGCAATAGATGTGGTAGTGATAGATTCTGTAGCAGCACTTGTACCCAAGAGCGAATTAGAAGGAGAAATGGGCGATAGTAAAATGGGCTTGCATGCAAGATTAATGAGCCAGGCACTAAGAAAACTAACGGCTACTATTTCTAAAACAAATACCATTTGCATTTTCATTAATCAATTGCGTGAAAAAATCGGTGTAATGTTTGGCAATCCTGAAACTACCACTGGTGGTAATGCATTGAAGTTTTATGCATCTGTTCGTTTAGACATCCGCAGAATGAGCCAGATAAAAGATGGCGACGAAGCCATTGGCAACCGTGTAAAAGTGAAAGTGGTAAAGAATAAAGTAGCTCCGCCGTTTAAAGCAGCAGAATTTGATATCATTTTTGGTGAAGGCATTAGTAAAAATGGAGAAATAATAGACATGGGTGTTGATATGGCGATTATTCAAAAAAGCGGAAGCTGGTACAGTTATAATGGCGATAAGTTAGGACAAGGCCGAGATTCTGTAAAGCAAATTTTAATTGACAACCCTGAGATGGCCAATGAAATTGAAGTGAAGATTCGTGAAAAAATAAAAGAAATTCAAAGCGGGGCTGCTGCTTTGTAACCTTGGGTTTGTTTGTAAGTATCAAAGCCGTTCTCTGAAAAGAGGCGGCTTTTTTGGTGAACCATTTAGGTTTCGCAACTTTTAATGCATAAAATTTCGCAGCTAAACAATCTGTAAAACTTACTTTCATTTTCAGTAGCTTTCTCCCCTAATTCCAAAACATGAGAAAGCTTTTTTATTTCATACTACTTTTCATTTGTACATCATCCTTTGCACAACAAACAGATACCATAACAAAAGCTGATATTAAAACTTCAGGTAAACTCATTAGCATTAATTACACGGAGCAGGAAATTGACAGTATGTATGTATACGTACGCAACCGCACCAGAGAATACAACAAGCGCTATCAACTAAAACTTAATAACAATGTACCCATGAGTTTATGGCAAAGCCCTGTGTTGCCTGGCATGCAATTTGAAACAGCACAAAAACCGGTGCTATGGAATATTCCATCAACTATTTCAATGCCTGCCAATAAAAATGACTTGGCTTTTTATACAGTTATGCAATTAGCATCACTCATCAAAAACAAAAAAATTACTTCGGTTGAACTCACACAATTTTTTATAGATCGATTAAAAAAATGGGGCGACACATTGCAATGCGTTATCTCCATTACAGAAGATATTGCCATGCAACAAGCAAAAGCTGCCGATGCAGAAATTGCCAAAGGAAAATACCGTGGCCCTTTGCACGGCATTCCGTACGGACTTAAAGATTTGTTTGCCGTAAAAAAAACAAAAACAACATGGGGTGCAGCTCCCTTTAAAGAACAAGTAATAGATGAAGATGCGTATGTGTATGAGAAATTGAGAGAAGCTGGCGCTGTGTTGGTAGCCAAGTTTACATTAGGTGCATTAGCTCAAGGTGATTGGTGGTTTGGCGGCCGCACTAAAAATCCATGGAATCAAAATTTTGGTTCATCGGGTTCTTCCGCAGGTTCTGCATCTGCAACAGTTGCAGGATTGGTTCCGTTTGCGATTGGTACAGAAACCTTAGGATCTATTATATCACCATCACATACAAATGGAGCAACAGGTTTGCGACCCACTTTTGGAAGCATCAGCAGATCAGGTGCTATGACTTTGTGCTGGAGCCTGGATAAGATTGGACCCATTTGCAGAGATGCAGAAGATGCAGCAATTGTTTTTTATTACATCAAAGGAACAGATGGAAAAGATCCCGGCACTGTAAACATGCCATTCAATTATTCCACAAAAACAGATATTAAAAAGCTACGCATTGGTTATGCAAAAAATTATTTCGACAGAATTAAAGATACTTCGGCCAATGAATGGAAAGTGATAAAAGCCTATGAGCAAATGGGTGTGCAATTGATTCCGGTTATTTTTCCGGATAGCGGTATTTACAATTATGATATTGTTGGTATCACACTTGCATCTGAAAGTGCTGCTGCGTTTGATGAATTAACAAGAACGGATTTGGATGATGTATTAACAAGACAAAACAGAAATGATTGGCCCAATTATTTTCGTACAGCCCGGTTAATTCCCGCTGTTGAATATGTAAATGCACAACGTCATCGCTATTTACTAATGAAAAAATTGCAAGAATTTTTTACAACTGTTGATGTAGTAATCACTCCATCTTTTGCAGGAAGTCAGTTGGCTATTACCAATCTCACAGGTTATCCAGCATTATGTATGCCTACGGGATTTACAAAACAGGGGCTGCCCACAAGTATTACGTTGCTTGGTAATTTATATGGCGAAGCAAATTTATTAAGTGTAGGAAAAGCATTGCAACGGAATACAAGTTGGGAAGATGTGCATCCGGAAAAATTCAAGTAACAAAAAATCTAGTTTGCTTTTAAAGAATCTTCTTCTTTCTTTAACTGTTTATCATACACAAATGTTCCCAATGGTAACCACGCTGCAATAAATGCAAACAGAAATTTTTTAAAGGGCCAATTATAAATTTCTTTGGCATAATAGGCTAATGCCACATAGCTTACAAACAATAATCCATGTGCCCAGCCTACATACTTAACCGCATAAGGCCAGTCCCAAATATATTTTAGCGGCATAGCTATCATCAGTAATACAAGAAATGAAATTCCTTCTGCAATGCCTGTGCGGCGCAGATATTGTAATGGTTTTAAATTCATAGTGTAGGTAAAAAGTTAATGATTGCAATCATCCTTATGGCAATGTTTGGCGATGGTACAATAACGATGGTTTAAAAAATGTGCAGCAATTACCAGGGCAACTGCCGGAATCACAAATATAAAAGAGGAATAAGTAAACAATACAAACTGATTAATGGTAAACAAAACCATTCCTGCAGAAAATAAAATCAAACTTGTAGCACGGTGATGATGTTTTTTATAACCATGCCAAAGAGTAGAAAAGCCAATAACAAAAGCGGAGCCCAGCAGCAATATTTCAATAAAAAGATTGTGTACAATATTAATTCCCCACAGCGGCAAACTAGTAATAAACAAAGGGATCACCGCACAATGAATAGCACATGCTATTGACGCTCCAACTCCAAGTGCTTCCCAATTAATTCTAAAATTCATGTGTTTGCAAATATACAAATTTGCAATTTTGTTGCAAATATTATTTTCAGTTGCACTTTACTGCCATACTCAGTCTTAAATTTGCACTTACAATTGTTGTATGCGTAAAAAACTGTTTATCTACTTAGGATTTTTTGTGTTGCTGTTAGGTACATTTTATCTTGTATTATTTTGGGGTAATGATGAATGGCGTAGAAAATTGCCCTTATTGAGTGATGTTAAAGAGTTTGCGTTTGTGAATCAAAATGGAGATACGGTTACAAATCAAACGGTGGCTGGCAAAGTACATGTAGTAGAATTTTTCTTTACTACTTGTAAAGGTATTTGCCCCCGAATGAATAATAATATGGCAAAAATTATTGAAGCTTTTAAAGCAGAAGAAAATTTTATGATTTTGAGTTTTACAGTTGATCCTGATAAAGACTCAGTAAACAGAATGAAGTTTTATGCCGACTCTTTAAAGATTGATGCTACAAAATGGATGCTGCTTACAGGAACAAAAGAAAAATTATATGAAGCAGCCCGTAAAAGTTATTTGCTCGATGATCAAAACAACAATAAAGAAAAAATTGAAGAACAATTTATTCATACACAATTGTTTGCATTGGTTGATAAAAGCGGAGGCGTTCGAGGAATTTATGATGGACTGAATAAAGAAGAATTATTAAAATTAGATAAAGATATTCGCCTGCTGTTGAAAGAACGTTATAGTGGCCCACGGTTTGTAAATGGCATTTTTCAAAATACACCAATGTAAGAAATAAGTTTATGAGTACAGCTACGAAAGAAATTTTGAAGAAAAACAATATGAGTGTGACCGATAGCAGGTTACAAATTCTTGATTTGTTTTATGAAACAGAAGGTGCATTGGCTCATGCTGATATTGAAAAACAAACCAGCGATAAAATTGATCGGGTTACTATTTACAGAACCTTGCAAACTTTTGAAGAGAAAGGAATAGTACATACGATTCCTACTGCTGATAACTCCGTTAAATATGCGTTGTGTAAAGAACATTGTGAAGAGGGCCATCATCACGACAATCATGTACATTTTGTTTGTGAGCACTGTGGTAAAACCACTTGCTTAGATGATGTACTGGTGCCAGAAGTAAAACTACCCCGTGGTTTTGAACCTCATCAAAGTAATATGGTGGTGAATGGACTGTGTAAAGAGTGTAAATAAGTATTTCATTATCTCAACTTTTGCATCTCCTCATTTACAAACTCCATCAGTGTTTTAATATGCTCTGGAGAAAAATCAAATTTCAATCCTGCAGTTTCGTATAATTGTGGCAATGTTTTCGTTCCACCTAAACTCAAAGCGTTGATATAATTCGTTAACGCCTGCTGCGGATCTTTTTTAAACTGCATCCATAAACCAATAGCACCAAGTTGTGCAATTCCATATTCAATATAGTAAAACGGCACTTCAAATAAATGCAACTGTCGTTGCCATTCATACGGACGGTATTGTTCCAATCCAGTATAATCAATCAATCCTGTACTAAATTCAGAAGCCAGATGCATCCATTTATTTCCTCTTTCTTCAACTGTATGTTTTGGATTTTCATACAACCAATGTTGAAACGAATCAATGCGTGCAATCCATGGCAAAATAATTAGCACCCGTTCAAGTTGTTTAAATTTTGCTCTTTTTAATTCTTCTGCATCAGTAAAAAAAATATTCCAATGCTCCATGCTGAATAATTCCATTGCCATACTCGCCACTTCTGCAATTTCAGCACCATACTCTTTAAAGCCGGTTAATTCTAAATCATGTGTAAGAAACGAATGCACTGCATGGCCACCTTCATGAACCATCGTTGTTACATCATCTAACGTACCGGCAGCGTTCATAAAAATAAAAGGGGCGCCTGTTTCTGCAAGCGGCATATTATAACCACCGGGAGCTTTCCCTTTTCTGCTATCGAGATCAAAGCGTTTCATCTCTTTCATTTTTTGCAAACACTCTGCAAAAAAAGGATTGAGCTGATGAAAACATTCAATTGTTTTTTCAGTTAACTCAGTTCCATTAGTAAATGGCTGCAAGGGTTTTATTCCTTCAGGTTCTGCTTCCATATCCCAAGGGCGTAGCACATCTACACCAATTGATTTGCGCTGCTCTTCATAAATAATTTTTACTAGTGGCACTACATGTTGCTTTACAGATTCATGAAAATTGAAACAATCTTGTGCCGTATAATCAAACCTGCCCAGCTCTTTAAATTTATAATCACGGTAATTGGAAAAGCCTGTGTTGATAGCAATTTGATGACGACGTTCAATTAATTTTTGAAACAACTCATTCAAAGCATCTCTATCCTGGAATCTTCTGTTTTGTATTTTAAAATAAACTTCCTCTCTCAATTTCCGGTCAGGATTTTCTAAAAATTTACCTGCCTGTTGCAGTGTATATTCTTTGCCATCTACATCCACAGTCATCTTACCTGCAATTTGTCCAAATTGCTGCTGCATAACATTTAGCTCTGCATTAATAGGAATATTTATTTCTCGAAAGAGTTCTATACTTTTTTTTATTGTACGCAGATAAGTAAAATATTTTTCTGCATCTAACTCATTTATAAATGTACAAGCAACTAATTTTTTGTTGAGCTGATCAGCATAGGGTTGCATTTTGGGTGCAATCTCCATATAGAAATAATTAAAGGCTTCTTCCAATTCTTTACTCTCTGTATCGCAGGTCATACGTACCTGTCGCCAGCAGGCATCTTCACTTATTACAGCTTCTAATTCACTGCTTTGTTTTAGCCAACGTTCCAGATCAGCTTTGCTATCAATAGGCTGTTCAAGCAATTGTACAAAGTAGGGCTCTACATTTTCCCAGTTAGTAATAATAAAATCTTTAGGTAAAAATGTTCGTTCAACAGGTTTGATATTTGTGTTCATCATAAAATTCCTTTTAAGAAAAATGCCGTGAAGGTGGCAAGGCGGTAAGAAAATTAATTTCCCGTCTTGCCTGCTTCCCGGCAAAATAAACTATGAATAAGAAATTAATCTTCTTTTTTCTTTTTAGCAGCTTTCTTTTTCGGAGCTTCTTCTGCTACTTCCTCTTTCGCTTTTTTCTCAGCTTTAGGCTTTGCCTCTTTTTTAACTTCTTCTACTAAGGGCTCTTCTTCAACTTCTTCTTCTGGCAACTCACTTAGTTTTATTTCAATTCCTTTTGCCTTAATAACAGCATACCACTTTACCATCTTTTTCAAATCACTGTTGTACACTCTTTCAAAATCAATATCAGGAAACACTTTTTCAAAATAAGATTTAACAGCTTTACTATCTTTTTCATCGGGCAATTTTCCACCATCTGCTTCCATTGCTTTAAAAACATCTGCAAGGTTTGCATTTTCACGAACGGTATAAACTTCTATACTTTCTAAATGTGAAAACTGATGCTGACGTGTAGATGCAAACTTTGTACTGTTGTCATCTAATGAACGCACAATGGCACCATCTGTTTTGCTGCTAACCAACTCATACAAACCCGGCAACCCGGCTACTGCTATTAATTTTCCGTATTCCATATTTTGTTAATTCAGGCGTGCAAGTTAACGGATTTTGCCTAACCACATTTTCTAAATCACATTTAAAACTGTAGTTTCGAAAAAAATCATTTTATGATGATGCGGAACTTCTTTGCCCTGCTTTTGCTTTTACAATTCAATCAGCTTTTTTCACAAACCGGGCTTGGAACTTTTAAAGCTGTAAAACAGATAGATAGCAAAGTGGTCATTGAAACCTCCACTGGTCAGTTAATCTTTAAAACCTATCCGAACGATATTCTACAAACAACATTTGAGCCGGTAGCATACAAAGGCGAACAAGTAAGTAATGCGGTTATTACAAAACCTACAGGCACCATTGAAGTTCGCAACACACCTAACTTTATTATATTACTTTATGGTAATCATCATGTAGAAATTTGGAAAGACTCCATGCAGGTGAATTATTTTTCAGGAGAACACAGTTTTTCTTTACGAAATTATTTACAAAAAGAAGGACATCATGTGTTTCAATTTTTATTAAAAGACACTCTTGAACAATTTTTTGGAACAGGTTCCCGCAGCATACCAATCAATAAGAATGGATACAGAATTGGGCTTGATAATAATCCATGGTATGGCTATAGTACCAATGCTGATAATCTGAATTTCTCCATTCCTTTTTACATCAGCAATCAGAACTATGCTGTTTTTTTTGACAATCCTTCTCGTGGATATATTGATTTTGGCAAAACAAAAAGAGATACGCTTGAAGTAGGTTTGAAAGCAGGCAAATTTCAGTTCTATACTTTTTTTGGAAACAATGCAGGTGATCTTGTACAGCAATTTACTTCGCTTGTTGGGCGCATGCCATTGCCTCCACGCTGGGCTATGGGAAATTTTATGAGCCGTTTTGGCTATAGGACGCAAGAGGAAGTAATGAGCATTGCACAAAAAATGAAAGATCAAAAATTTCCTTTTGATGCAGTGATTATTGATTTGTTTTGGTTTGGCAATGCACAATTTGGAAGTTGGAATATTGGCAACCTTGATTGGGAGAAAAAGCGTTTCCCTCAACCTGAAAAAATGATTGCTGATTTGAAAAAACAAAACATCAAAACCATTTTAATTACTGAGCCCTTTATTTTGAGCGAATCGTTTAATTACAAATACACACAGCAAAACAAATTAAATGCAGTAGCTAAAAATGGAGATACGGTTGGAATCAAAGAGTTTTATTTTGGTCACACAGCTTTGCTCGATATGTTTCAGAACAAAACAAAAAATTGGTTCTGGAGTAAGTATGATGCACAAATAAAAAAAGGAGTTGCCGGCTGGTGGGGCGATTTAGGTGAGCCAGAAAAACATCCCAACTATGTGTATCATAATTTAAAAGAATTTGGACAAACCCGTTTGTTCAGTGCAGATGAAGTACACAATATGTATGGCCATGAGTGGAGCAAAATGGTTTTTGAAAAATATGCGAAGTATTATCCCAATCAACGCTTGTTTCATTTAAACAGAAGTGGTTATGCCGGTACTTGGCGTTATGGTTCGGTTCCGTGGAGTGGGGATGTAAGTAGGAGTTGGGATGGCTTTCGAGCACAGTTACCCATTATGCAAAGTATGAGTTTAAGCGGTGTGCCAACAATGCATAGCGATGCAGGTGGTTTTGCAATGGGTGAACGGGATCCTGAATTATATTTACGCTGGCTACAAATGGCAGTATTTACTCCCATTTTTCGTCCGCATGGAAGTGTAAATGCTCCGGACCCTACTATACCACAAATAGAAAGTGAGCCTGTTTTTTATGACGAACCCAATAAAAGTATTTTAAGGAAATTTGTGGAGCTGCGTTACAGGCTAATGCCGTATATCTACACACTTATGTACCAGGCATCCAACAAAGGAACACCATTGGTACGACCGATGTTTTTTTATGATAATGCCGATAGTAATTTATACAAAGCAACTGATCAATACATGTTTGGCGATGCATTACTAATTGCACCTGTACTTGAAAAAGGAGCTACTAAACGAACATTATATTTACCCAAAGGCTTGTGGTATAATTTCTGGAATGCAAATGAAAAAAGAAATGGGGGTGAATGGATAGAAGTAGATGTTACATCAGAAAATATTCCTGTGTTTGTAAAAGCAGGAACTGTACTTCCTATGAAACCATTGTTTGAGAACACAGTAAATTATCCAAAAGATAAAATCATATTACACTATTACGCAGCAGAAGGAGAACAACAAAATACAATGTATGAAGATGATGGTACTACAACGAATCCTGTTGCAAAAAAACAGTTTGAGATCATTCGTTTTCTTTCTTCAACAAAGAATGGTATTGTAAATTTTATAATCAACAGCAATAATGGCCAGTACGCAGGTAAACCAATGCAAAGAGAAATTGATTTGTTTGTATATGGCATTAATAAGCCTGCGAAGGTATTAGTAGGAGGAAAAAACAGAACCAATTGGATGTTGCATGAAGATGTGTTGCATATTCCTTCCATTCTTTGGAATGGGTTGGTTACTAAAATTGAAATAAAGTAATTAGAAAAGCCGCTGAGTAGTCAGCGGCTTCCATTTTTATTAAATTTTCTAATTAGTATCTTCTTCTCTTTCTGCTGCCAATTGATATTTTTCCGGGCTTCGCCACAATGCACTTAACAATAGTTGACGCATAAACAAAAACTCTTTTGGTATACGATCATACATTTTTTCAAACAATTCCTCATGACCTAGCAATTCCTGCTTCCACAGTTCAGAATCTATCATCTGCAGTTCATGAAATTGTTCCCTAGGAAACTGATCCAGACCTAAACCATTCCAATCCAAATCACGGTATCGTGGTCTCCATCCTATAGGGCATTCAATGGCATTGGCTTTCCCTTTACAACGATTTACAATCCATTTCAGCACACGCATGTTTTCACCAAAGCCGGGCCACATAAATTCACCTTTCTCATTTTTGCGAAACCAATTCACCCCAAAAATTCTTGGTGCGTTTGGTAAGTCACGGCCAAACTGTAGCCAGTGATTAAGGTAATCACCTAAGTGGTAACCTAGGAAAGGCAGCATCGCAAAAGGATCACGACGAACTTTTCCCAATTCACCAAACGCAGCAGCAGTCATTTCACTACCCATAGTAGCAGCAAGGTAAACACCAAAATTCCAGTTAAAGGACTGATACACTAATGGCATTACAGTAGTTCTTCTTCCACCAAATACAAAGGCACTAATTTTTACACCTTCAGGGTTATCCCATTCACTGTCAATTACGGGGTTTTGAATAGCCGGTGCAGTAAAACGGGCATTGGGGTGTGCCACAGGTTTGCCGCTGTTTTTATCATACGGTTTACCATGCCAGTCAATCATTCCATCAGGAATTTCTTTGGTCATTCCTTCCCACCACACATCACCATCGGGTGTAATACCAACGTTGGTAAAAATGGTATTGGCTCTAATGCTTTCCATTGCATTAGGATTGGTTTTAAAATTTGTACCCGGTGCCACACCAAAATATCCTGCTTCAGGATTTATAGCATTTAAATGTCCACGTGGCCCTTTATGAATCCAGGCAATATCATCACCTATAGTTGTAATTTTCCATCCCTCCATTTCATTTGGTGGAATCAACATAGCAAAGTTTGTTTTACCACAAGCGCTTGGGAAAGCGGCAGCTACATATGTTTTTTCACCTTCAGGATTTTCAACACCCATAATTAACATGTGTTCGGCCAGCCAGTCTTCATCACGTCCCATTACACTGGCAATACGCAAAGCAAAACATTTTTTACCGAGCAATGCATTACCACCATAACCACTTCCGTAAGAAATAATCAACCGCTCTTCGGGAAAATGTGAAATATATTTCACTGCTGGGTTGCAGGGCCATTTTACATCTACTTGTCCAGGCTTTAGTGGCGCACCTAAAGTGTGTAAACATTTTACAAACCCATTATCTAAGTAAGGCATTATGTTCTCGCCCATACGGGTCATGATGCGCATATTAAGCACCACGTACTCACTGTCTGTAATCTGCACACCGTAGCGTGAAAGTTTGGAACCTACAGGTCCCATACAAAAAGGAATTACATACATGGTGCGTCCACTCATACAACCATCTGTTAAATCATCAAGAATTCCCTTCATTTCAACCGGGTTCATCCAGTTGTTAGTAGGGCCTGCATCCTCTTTACGAAGACTGCAAATAAAAGTTTTGTCTTCTACACGAGCCACATCGCTGGGATCGCTGAAGCATGCAAAACTATTAGGTCTTTTTTCTGAATTGAGTTTTATGAACGTTCCCTTATCTACCAGTTGCTGGCAAAGAGTATCATATTCTTCTTGTGAACCTGTACACCAGTGTACATTTGCAGGTTGAAAATGTTCTTGCATTTTGGCAACCCAAACCTTTAAATCTGTTTTGGCATTCGCAATCATGTGTGGCAATTTTTAGAGTGGCAAAGCTAACATTCATTCGGAAAAATAAAAGGAGTATTTGTAAAATAGTTTCCCTAAATAGCAGCCGCTTAGCAAAACTCATTGTTTCTATTGCATGATTCTTTCTGTTGATCACTATTAAATAAAATCGCCTTAACTTTCTCAATTATAATTATAAGTATATGATTGGTTGGCTTTGTTCTCTTTGGTTTAAAATAAATGGCTGGAAGTTTGTAGGCACATTTCCGCATCAACTTCCAAAAATAATGCTGGTGGTGGGGCCGCATACAAGCGCATGGGATGTGATTATTGGATTGGCCACACGGCAGTTAGTTCCTATTAAACATGCTTATTTTTTGGGGAAGAAGGAATTGTTTGATGGGCCATTTGGTTGGTTTTTCAGAGCTATTGGAGGAACCCCTGTAGATCGTTTTTCAAAAACGGGCATGGTAGAACAGGTGGCAGAAAAATTTAAAGCACATGAGTTTTTTCGATTAGGCATAAGCCCCGAAGGAACCAGAAAAAAAGCAGATAAACTCAAAACCGGTTTTTACCATATTTCTAAACAGGCAAATATTCCTATTTTATTAGTTGGATTTGATTTTACCAAAAAGCAAGTACTCTTTGGTGATGTAATTTATCCGTCTGATGAAACTGCAGATTTTAAAAAGATCCTTTCTTTTTTTTCAACTGTTGATGGAAAATATCCTGAGCAGGGGTTAAAACATTTGGGTTGATTTTTTCTATAACTTACTAATTCTAAAACTAATTTGAACATGAGAACATTCATCACACTTGTTACCTGTATTTTATTTTCAGTAACTATCATTGCCCAACCCAAACCCATCACCCCAACAAAAGTAGACGCATGGAAAAAAGAAGTGATGGCTGCTGTAGATGCAAAAGCAAAAGACGCACAGGTAATGGTAGATATGGTATTCAGTTTTGCAGAACTTGGTTTTCAGGAAACAGAATCATCAGCCTATCTCACAAAAATTTTAGAGGAGAATGGATTTACCATAGAACGTGGTATTGCAGGAATACCCACAGCATGGACAGCGAAATGGGGAAATGGAAAACCTTTCATTGCACTCGGCAGTGATGTGGATTGTATTCCCAAAGCATCCCAAAAACCTGGCGTTGCTTATAAAAGCCCCATTGTTGAAGATGCTCCGGGTCATGGCGAAGGACATAACAGCGGATTGCCATTGCTAATTCTTTCTGCTATTGAAGTAAAGAAAATTATGGAGCGTGAAAAACTCCCGGGAACTTTAATGATTTGGCCAGGCATTGCAGAGGAACTCGTAGGTACCAAAGCATGGTATATTCGTGATGGTTACTTTAAAAATGTAGACGCCTGCATTTTTACACATGTAGGAAATAATCTCGGAGTGAGTTGGGGTGATGCAGGGAATAATGGTTTGGTATCAGTTGAATTTTTATTTGAAGGAAGCAGTGCACATTCTGCCGGTGCTCCTTGGCGTGGCAAAAGTGCATTAGATGCTGTGGAGTTAATGAATGTCGGTTGGAATTATAAACGGGAACATCTCAAACCAACGCAACGTTCGCATTATGTAATTACAGATGGTGGCGATCAGCCAAATGTTGTTCCATCAAAAGCGGCGGTATGGTATTATTTTAGAGAACGTACTTATGATGATATAAAAGCTATGTATGATGATGGTATCCGCATTGCTAATGGCGCTGCTATGATGACACAAACAACAGTAAAGCATCGTTTGCTCGGTACTGCATGGCCGGGACATTTTAATAAGTCTATTGCAGAAGCAATGTATAAAAATATTCAGGTGGTTGGTTTACCAACATGGAGTAACGCAGATCAACAACTGGCAAGAGCCGTACAAAAATTAGTGATTGCACCCAAAAAAGATCAGCGTGGAAATGCAATTGATGGGTTGGCTTTAAAACTCGATACGTTAAATGGCCCCGTACAATTTTCATGGGGCAGCGGCAGCGATGATATTGCTGATATTGCTTGGAATGTACCAACAGTAGTGCTTCGTTATCCAAGTAACATACCTGGTACACCCGGTCATAACTGGGCAGATGCAATTGCAATGGCTACACCCATTGCACACAAAGGAGTAGTTGCAGGAAGCAAAACTGTTGCTGCTACGTTGATTGATATGCTCACCAATCCAAAAATTATTGCTGATGCATGGACTTATCACAACAATGTGCAAACAAAAGATACCAAGTACAAATCATTTGTAGAAACTGATACAAAGCCTGCGATTTTTTTGAATACAAAAATTATGGAAACGTTTCGGCCAAAGTTGAAAGCGTTTTATTATGACCCAAGTAAGTATAGCAGTTATTTGGAGCAGTTGGGGATTGTGTATCCTACATTAGAGAAAAAAGATTAATTTATTTATGAACAAACATGTTTGTGTTATTGGTGCCGGGCCCAGCGGAATTGCGGCGGCTAAAAATTTATTAGATGAAGGCCTGCAGGTAACTGTGTATGATTACGGAAAAGAAGTGGGCGGCAACTGGGTGTTTACTGATGAGCAGGGGCACAGCTCTGTGTTTGAAACAACACATATTATTTCCAGCAGAACATTGAGCCAATATGAAGATTATCCAATGCCGGAAGATTATCCTGATTACCCAGGCCATAAACATTTAAAAACTTATTTTCAAAATTATGCAAAGCATTTTGGTTTGCTACCGTTTATTGAATTTGAAACATTGGTAAAACATTGTGAACGGATGAATGATGGACGATGGTTGGTGATCACAGAAAAAAATGGAATTGAAACTAAAAACATATTTGATGCACTGGCAGTTTGTAACGGTCATCATTGGTTGCCCCGTATGCCGGAGTATGAAGGAAATTTCAACGGTGAATTTATGCACAGTCATCATGTAAAACGCTTTGCACATTTTAAAGACAAACGTGTTTTAGTAATTGGTGGCGGCAATAGTGCCTGTGATGTGGCTGTTGAAAGCAGTCGTGTTGCAGCAAGTGTTGACTTAAGCTGGCGAAGAGGTTATTGGGTTGCTCCCAAATTTTTAATGGGCAAACCTGCTGATGTGTTCAGTCATAAAATTGATTGGCTGCCAAGATTCATCTGGAAACGGTTGGTGCATCTTTCCTTATTCATACGCAATGGAAATTATAAAGATTATGGTTTGCAAAAACCCGAAGGTGCGATCGGCAGTCATCACCCAACGATTAATGAAGATTTATTTTACACAATCCGCCATGGAAAAATAAAACCAAGAGTGGAAGTGCAAAAGTTAGATGGTAATAAAGTTTATTTTAAAGATGGAACTGTTAGTGAATATGATTCTATTGTTGCTTGCACAGGGTATATTATTTCGCATCCGTTTTTTGAAAAAAGTTTTATTGATTACAGCGAAGGTGATGTTCCGTTGTGGTTACGGATGATACATCCAACGATAGAGAACGTTTATTTCATCGGCTTGTTTCAGCCGCTGGGTTGTATTTGGCCAGGCAGTGAATTGCAAAGCAAGATTATGGCAAGAGAAATTGCAGGCAAATGGGAACGACCATCTAATGTGCAGCAATTAATTAATGAGGAACTGAAGCATCCTGATTTTAAACAGATCAACACACCGAGACATACCATTACAGTAGATCATCATTTATTTAAAAAACGTTTGCTGAAACAATTGCCGAAGGATTATGTGAGGAGGAATACAGTTGCCACAGAGGCACGAAAAAACACGGAAATAAAATAATAACCCTCTGCGTTCTTTGCGCCTTTGCGTGAAATTCAAATGCATATAGAAACCATTCATACAAGTGCGACGGCAAATGGTGTCAGTCAACCTTTGGTTGAGCAGACACCAAAAGGAACTGTTGTACTGTTGCACGGCGTTTGTTTTGGTGCCTGGTATTGGGAAACTAATTTTCAACCATGGTTTACAGAAAAAAGTTATGAGGTAATTGCATTGAGTTATCGAAATCATGGTAAGAGTGAAAAGAAAGGCTCGTTGAAATGGAGAACCATCAATGAGTACATAGATGATGTACACAGTGTTGTTTCAAAAATTGAAGGCGATGTATATTTAATTGGCCATAGTATGGGTGGATTTATAACACAACACTATTTACAGAAACATCCATCTCCTCAATTAAAAAAAGCAGTTTTGCTTTGCAGTGTTCCTGCAAGTGGAATTGGTGGTGCTACACTGCAAGTAATAAAAACTTATCCGTTTTCTTTTTTACAGGCCTTGCTTAGGTTTAGTTTTATTCCGGTTTTTAATAATAAGCAAAAAGCAAAGAAATTAATGTTTGCCCCAACCGTAACAGATGAATTGATTGATGAAGTGGTACCAAGAATGCAGGATGAAAGTTTCCGTGCTTATATAGATATGATGTTGTTGAATCTTCCATCAACAAAACCGACCAATGTTCCTTTGCTCATGATTGGCGGTGCAGATGATTTTTTAGTTCGGCCGAATTCATTAAAGAAAGCTGCTGCCAAATTAAAGGTTGAATTAGCAATTATGCCCGGCGGACATAATATAAATATGGAAGAAGGATGGGAGAGAGTAGCGGAGAGGATTGAGAAGTTTTTCAACACTGAGAAATAAGAACACAGGGTTCACTGAATATTTTCTGTGTAACTCTTTAATCTCTGTACCTCAGTGTTGCTTATCAAAAAAATCTCCTTTATAAAACACACTCTGAAATTTTTCTGTATCCATTACAAGCATCGGCTTCTTTCCATCCAAACCCAGCAAACGTAAATCATTTGCCATGGGGTGTGCAGATGAGCCAACATGCAAATGCAAATCATGATTCAACCGCAGCTTCATCATGCCTCTCACTTTCACTGGAGTTTTAAATAATTTTCCATCAACAAAAGAATAGGTAATTAATGATAAAGGAATCGATGGGATTCCAAATCCCAGTTCACCTTTTACTTCCATAATCAACTCTTTACTCAATGGATCATGAACAGTTGAATGCAAAGCCTTGCTGCTGAACACATGTTCAACAGGTGCAACTATTTTTGGGTAGCCCCACAAATCCTGTCCGGCAGCTCTTGAAAATTCGCTGGTAACAGGAATGTAAATGATATGCTGACCCACTTTTCTTTTTTCTAACGAACCAAATAAATTGAGCCAACTACTGAAGGGTGGTTTTATATCAACCGGTACAGAGGGAATCGCCAAAATCACTTCATTGTATTTTCCCAAGTCACAATCATCATAACGGATTAAACCAACTGCAATCATGTAACTATTGCCAAACTTTAGTGCAGGAATTAAGCCCGTTCCGTTTAATCTTTCTAAAGCAACTTCTTTGTTTGCTTTAAACAAACAAACTGTATAATGTACTATACGGAAAAAGCAGGGCAGCATTGTTTTACCTTCAGAAAAAACAACTTCCTGTTGGGGTTCACTAAAAAAATGTTGGCTGTTACTCAATTAAAATAATTTTCTAAATGTACATAACAACTCAACAACAATATTTATCCGCCAACCTTTGTATATTCAATTTTTATGCAGTTTGATTTTAATTTATACAGTTCGCTCCTGTTGGTATTTTTCGTACACATTATGGTGTATGCATTCATGCTGTGGCGCAGAGGTATTAAACAGGAAAGCATAAGTGATAAGCTGCTGGGAACATTTTTAATACTCGCCGCTTTGTATGTATTTCCGTGGATGACGGGTTTTGCAGGTTGGTACGATGGCTTCAAAGGTCCGTACCGTGAAATTCTTTTTTACACTCCTTTTGTACATGGTTTGTTTATGGGGCCTCTTTTATTTTTTTATGTAAAGAGTATTACCAACTTTCATTTTCAATTTTCAAAAAAAGACTGGCTGCATTTAATTCCGGGTTTTGCTTATTTGTTATGGTGCGTTATTGTAGTGGTAGTTGATAAATTAATAGTAAAGAAGTATTATTTAATGAATGGCGATAACGATCCTGACTTTGACGCTTGGTATCAATGGCTGCAAAACATAAGCATACTGGTTTATTTACTTCTTTCCATTCGTTTTTATAAACAATACAAGCAGTATGTAATGTATGAGTTTTCGTTTGCTGATGTGGCCAATCTTAACTGGCTTCGGAATTTTTTAATTGCGTTTGGTATCATCACTGTACTTCCTTTGCTACAGGAAATACTACAGCTATTTCCTGTTTTTCAAAACCTGGATTATATTGGTTCCTGGTATTATTTTTTAGCATTTGCGGTTGTTGTGTATTACATCGCTATCAATGGATTTAATGCCGTAGTGGTTCCGCTGCGTAAATTATTATTTGAACCGAAATTGTTGCTGCAGTATTATCAGCCTTTATTATTAGCAGCCCCGCAAACAAAAACTGAAGAGGCGCAGTATGAACTTGTAGAACAACAAACAAATACTGAGCTTGAAAACTGGAAACAAAAAATTACTTCCCTCATGCAAAACGAAAAGTTATATGAAGATGCAGAACTTACCCTTTCTCAATTTGCCAAGCAATTATCTACAAATACTTCTGTACTCAGCAAAATCATTAACACTGGTTTTCAAATGAATTTTAATGATTTTGTAAACCAATACCGTGTAAGCTCTATGATGGAAAAACTCAAAGCAGGCGAACAAAAAAACCAAACATTGCTGGGTATTGCCTTTGATTGCGGCTTTAATTCCAAAGCCACTTTCAATAGAGCTTTTAAAAAGCAAACGGGATTGAGCCCCAAAGAGTGGTTGGAGAAAAATGTGTAACCCTGTTATTCAGCTACTTAGATAAATTGAGCCTTTCATTTATTATTTGAGCCCACTTTACTTCGTCTCAAATCAACTTTTGAGGCGACCCGCCGTTGTTCATGAACGAATCTTTGCTGAAACAAATAATTTTCACCAAAAAATTTAAATCATGAAGCAGTTTCTTTTCATCATCGTTTTGTTACTCAGCTTAACAACTATCAGCAAAGCACAATCAAGCTACTCCCACTACAATGGTAAGAAATGGGAACAAGTGAGTGGCAGCGGTAAATTAGTTCAGCTCAATCCAACAATTGAACAGTTTACTAAAATAGATATTAACCACATGAACGCAGAAGTGCGTATTGAAACCGGGGCTGAAGAATATTCACTCAATGTTTCTATTGATGATAACCTAAAAGATTTTTTCCGCTACAAACAAGAAAGTAATACACTCAAACTTTCGTTTGATTCAAGTGGTGGTAAATATGATCGCTGGCTTTCTTCTAATAACACAGTAGTTACAATCAAAGTTCCGGCGCTTGAATCTTTAAGCAACAGCGGTAATACAAAAATTGAGTTGAATAAAATCAATCAAAAAACATTCAGCCTTGTTACCACAGGCAATCCTGATATTACATTATCAGGAACAGTGAATCAGTTTACACTTCAATCAACAGGTAACAGCGATATCAATGCAGGTGCATTCGTTGCAAACAAAATTTTACTCAGTTCGTCGGGCAATTCTGATATTGTAGTAAACACCAAAGAATTAGTTGAAGAAAAGATGAATGGTAATAATGAGGTTTCAAATCTTTATTACAAACATGCAGTAAAACCAACAGTAAACAAAACAGCTGCTATTGAATATGTAAGTTTTAAACTTAGAAACAACAGCATACTTCCGTCCAAAGTATCTGTTATTTCTTACCGCCCCGATGAATCAGGTAATGGAACAAATGCTTTTGTGATGATGCCATACGGAACCAGAACTTATCGTTTCCCGATTGGAACAAAAATATATTTAGCCAATTAGAAACAGGTAAACACTGTAATGAGCGGAGCCAGAATATCAGATCAGCCACCATTCTTACTTATAAAAAAACAAGACAACAAGAAAACATTCAACATTAATGAGTAACCAATACTTATAACAATAATCATGAACCTTTTCAAAAAACTTATTACTCCTGTTGCAATGCCTTACTGGTGGCAGGAAGTGTTGCTGGCAGTGCCACGTATTGTTTGCGGCTGGCTACTCTGTTTTGATTTTGGCGCTTCTAAATTTGGATTACCGTGGAGCCCCGCAGAAAAAAATCTCAGCATTTTTGAAGTTGCGTTTTGGTTTCCCAATGATGTGGCGCACTATGGCGGAGTGTTTGCACTGTTCCCTATTTTTTTTGCATGGATGGGCGCTTTTAGCGAAGCCGTAGGAGGATTGTTTTTGTTACTCGGTTTTCAAACAAGAATCTTTTCGTTTCTGATTGTTTGTACCATGCTGGTAGCAATTTTTATGCAACAACTTCAAAATGGACTTTGGAATGCATTGCCGGCTGCCGGTTTTTTATGGGCTGCTTTGTTTACCATGATTACTGGTTCGGGAAAATGGGGAATAGATTATCTCATCGCTAAAAAAATGAACCATGAAAAATTATAGCTCATTCGCTTTTATTATAATATTGTTCGGTGCGTCTTGTGTACAGAAATCTTACAAAAGAACAGTTGTATTTCAATTAAACACAGTAGGTATTCCCAACATTCAAACAGTTGGTGTAAGAGGTGAAGGAAATCCGCTTTCGTGGGATGCTGATATTGCAATGCAGCCCATTGTAAAAGATAGTTTCTACACGGCAACCATCACAACAGTAACTGGTTACTTATTTACAGAAGTTAAATTCACCATAAACGGAACACTTGAACTGAAAGATGCCGGCAACAGAAAAGTAGTTTTCAGCAAAGGGGATACAACCATTTATGAGGCTGTCTTTAACAAAATGCCTTCTTCAACAAATTCACAACAATAAAAATTACACAACCATGCGAACTCTTTTTTTGTTATTAATGCAGGTTCTTTTCATTTGTACAGTAAGCTATTCACAAAAAGGATGGACAGATCAAACACGTGTACTTCCAGATACCCTGCGCAAAGTACCAGTTGGTATTACAATCTATCATTCTCCAAATCCCAACTATCCCGAGTTGAATGAAGATCGTTCGAAAGGAGATTATGTTTGGAAACACAGTACCTATGTACGGGCCGAAAACGAAGACCTGGAAGTTATTGCAGCAGGCAGCTTTATCTGGTATTCAACAGAAGGTTGGTTTACCAATGTACAGTACAGCAAAGAAGAATTTGCAGATCGATTTGATTGTAAAGATGGCCTATTGAAAAAAGGGCAGTTGTACTGCTTTCGTAAAAATTACCGTTATGGCAACCAACTTTATGGCGGCGATGCGTTGTGGTTTGTATTGGCAAAAGATAAAAATGGAGTCATTTATAAAGGAATCGGTTTACTCGAAACCGAAAGTGAATTAATAAAAACAAAAAAATAATCAGTATGAAAAAGTTAATACTTTTCGTGTTCGCTCTGCCTCTCTTAAGTATGGCACAGCAGCAAACAAAAATATATACCCTGCAACCTGTAAAACAAATCATCAGCTGGACGGGTTATGGGGAAATCGGTTCCTATTCACTTACAGGAGTGTTGAATTTAAAGTCCGGTCGTTTTGAATATGATGGGCAAGTTCTCAGAAAAGGAGTGTTTGTGTTTGATATGAATACCATCAGCCATGAAAACAAAACATTGGTGAAGCATCTCAAGGATGAAGATTTCTTTTATGTAAAGAAATATCCGGTTGCAGAGTTTCAACTTTCAACTGTAAAAAATGGTAAGGCATCTGGTTTTATCATTATCCGCAATATTAAAAAGCCCATTGAATTTCCGGTGAGTATTGTTGAGAACGCTGCCAAACAAATAGTCATCAAAGGCAACCTGAGTATTGATCGCACACAGTTTGAGATTTACTATAACTCCAACAGTTTTTTTCAGAATTTAGGGAGTAATGCAATTAAAAATCAATTTGATTTGAAGTTTGAATTGGTTGCGGCAGCGGGCAGTTAAGTTATTTTACTTCTTCAAACATTCCTGTTTGTTTATTCTTACGCACATTATTCCAGTGGAAATATCTTCCATTCATAGCTACGTACACACCTGCAGGTAATGTTTGGGCAAAAGCAAGGGCACTCCCCAGATTAAACAGTCCATCGCTGCTTCCGAATTTAATAGGAATCATGGCACCAGTAAGAACAACGGTTTTACCTTTTACTTTCTGTGCAAGTACAATGGCTGTTTCGCTCATGGTATCGGTACCATGAGTAATTACAATTTTTTTTTCATCGCATTGATTACATTGATGCACTATTAAGTCCCGATCCCCTGCTGTCATTTCTAAACTGTCAATCATCATCAATGTTCTTATTTCTACAGGTACATGACATCGGCCCATGTTTAACAGATCCTGCAAATGCGTATCCTTAAAGTAGAGCTGCCCGGTAAGTTCATTATACTCTTTATCAAACGTTCCACCGGTTATAAAGATTCGCACTGCCATAGTTTTACATTAGGTATAAAAGTAATAAATACGTTGACCATACAGCCATTAAAAAAGGAAATCTGAAGAATCAGTTTCCCATTTATAAAAATCATTAGAAATTATATTACCAGCCCAGATTCATTGATAAAGTTTACCAAGGCAGCACTGTTCTTAAGATTTAGTTTCTTTAAAATATTATGACGGTGTACTTCCACGGTTTTTAGAGAAATATTGAGCAGAGATGCAATTTCTTTTGAAGAAAGTCCATCTTTTATATGCTTGATAATTTCGAGTTCTCTTCCTGAAAGTGAATTGGCACCATTGCCTGTTTCTTCATCAAATGCCTGTTCAGAAAGGATTGTTTTTACTTCGGCACAGATGTAGCGGTTGCCTTTAGTAACCTCCACAATTGCTTCATACATTTCCTGCTGTGGCGAGTTTTTTGTTACATACCCATGCGCCCCCAGCTTCAAAAGCTTTTTTACATACGCAGGTTGTGAGTGCATAGACACACCAATAATTTTACTTGCAGGAGAATACTTCCGTATTTGTTCTGTTGCTTCAATGCCGCTCATTGGACTCATATTAATATCAAGCAGCACAACTTTTGGTCTTAACTGCTGAGCCATTAACACAGCTTCTTCACCGTTGCTGCACTGGGCAATAACATGAAATCTCGGATCGCTGTTTAAAATAAAACTCCAGGTTTCACGAATAAGTTTGTGATCGTCGGCAATAAGAATTGTAATTTTTTCCATTGGTTTTTTTTATTGATAAGGTATATGAACTTTTAATTTACATCCTTTATTTGGATTGGTAATAATTTCTGTTGTTCCGTTAAGCAGTTGCGCCCTGCTCTTCATGTTGCGTAAGCCCAAGCCTTTTTTTACAGTTTCCAAATCAAACCCTATTCCATCATCTGATAAAATCAATTCTATGTAATTGTTCTCTGCAAACAGCTCAATGAGGATATTTTTTGCATTGGCATGTTTTACAATATTATTGATTTGTTCCTGAACAATGCGGTACAAAATTAATTTTGCATTTGCATTGAGCAGTTTTTCAACCTCATTATCCGGGTAAAACTCCACATCAACAATATTTGCAATACGTATATTATCTATTAAATCATTAATGGAACCAATGATACCCAAATCTTCAATGCTCAACGGCATTAATGAACGGGACATGTTTCTGATTTCTTCAATAATACTATTGATGTTTTTAATGCTTCTGTCTATTAGTTCATCAGGTGCTTTATTTTTAAGTATATCAAGAAACAGTTTGGTGCTGGTGAGCATCTGGCTCACATTATCATGCAGTTCCTTACTGATATTCGATCGTTCTTTTTCCTGAGCATTGAAAGCTGCGTTTGCAATTTGCTTTTGTCTGCTGCGCTCTTTAAAAATCAATTCATCTTCCAGTTTTTTTCTTTCTGTAATATCTTCCATTGCACCTACAACCCTTATTGGTTTGTTTGCATTGTCAAATATTAAATACCCTCTGTCTACTATATACGCATAAGTTCCATCATATCTTTTAAACCGGTATTCACAATACCAGTAAGGGTTTTGAGATTGTTCCAAAAAATGACGAAAGCTGTTTACTACTCTTTCTTTATCATCAACATGAAGTTGTTTTTCCCAAAATTCTAAAGTTGGCTCATCCTTAAGTAAGGTATATCCAAACAAATTTGTAAATACTTCGCTCCATGTAATTTCATTATTTTTTAAATCAAGATCCCAAATTGCTTCATTTGTAGTTGCCTTAGTAGCCAGTTCATAACGCTCATTACTTAGCCTTAATCTTTCTTCAATTTGTTTGTTCGCTGTAATATCTCTGTGTGTAGCTATAATCATACCTTCTGCAAAAACTGGAGTAGCTGTCCAAGCGATCCATTTTACTTCGCCTGTCTTTGTTACAATCCTGTTTTCAAAATACGGAATAGAGATTCCGTTAGAAAGTTCAATCAGTTTTTGCAATACGAGTTCTCTATCCTCTCCAAACACATAGTGTAAGGGGTGCAATTCTTTTGCCTCAGCTTCTGTATAACCAATAAATTTTTCAAATGCAGGGTTTACTTTTATAAACCGTCCATCAAGACCCGCTATCGTCATAATATCCGGGCTGATATTAAAAAAACGTTCAAGCTCCAATTCTCTTTGATGCTTTTCTAATTCGGTGCCAATTAAACTTCCTAACGTTACAATTAATTTTTCGGCATGTGCGTTTTGCTTTTTGGTGTGAAAAGAAAAAAGAAAAATTGAGCAAACTACTTTGCCTTCGTTTATAATTGGAATAGAGAGGATAGATTTAAACCCTGTTTCTAAAGCTAATTGCTTGCGCTTTACTGTATCATCCGTTTCAATATTTTCAATCCAGTTAGGTTTTTTATTTTGATAAATGCGTGAATTCCAATAAACCGCTTTAGTAAATTCAATTGTTCGGGTTGCAGAAATAAAGCTTCGCATCTCCTCTGCCATAGGATGCTTTCTGTAAAATGCAGAAATATCATTACGAATAAATGAAAGATCATAAGCAGGCACCCAAAGCTCCACTAAATCCCATCCCGTAAATTTTCTTAATTTTTGTAAGGCCTTTTCAAGCGTTTGATCAAACGGGGCATTTTTCATTAGAATGCTTGAAATTTCAAATGCCAGTTGCGATTCCTGTTGCCTGTTATAACTATCCGTTACATCATTTGTTAAAATAAGTTGATACCCGCTATCATCAAACTGCATATTGTATTGCTCCAGCTTTGCAATAACTAAATCGCCATTTTTTGTTCTGTGTCTGGCCACCACTTGTTGCTGATACATTTCATTCAATTGCAAGGAATCGGGTTGTTCCTCAAACAGATCGGCAAGACTCATTTGCTGAAGTTCATTCAATGCATATCCATATTTCTGTATGGCACTTTGGTTGCAGTTTACAATATTTCCTTTTACTGGGTTAATTAAAAATAAAGGATAAGGTAGATTTTCAAAAAAACTACGGTATCGATTTTCACTTTTAATGAGCTCGTCTTCTGCTTTTTTTCTTATTGTAATATTATTGAGATTAATGATGATACCCTGCACTAAGGGATCTGTAAGCATATTTTTACCTTTGGATTCTGCCCACAACCAAGACCCATCTTTTTTCAGAAATCTTACGTCAACAGATTTGTTTTGATTCGGCTGCTTTATTTCATCTTCAAAAATTTTAATAGCAGCTCCAATATCTTCGGGATGCACAAAAGAAAATCCGGTTTTACCAATAAGCTCTTCAGGCTCATAGCCCATTTCTTTATAGATATTGGGCGAGCAGAAAGAAATAGTACACCGCTCATCTACTACAAGAATAATATCAATACTGTTAGAAAGTAAGTTGTCTATTACTTTATTGCCGGAAAGAATTTTCTGTTGAATTTTTTGAAGAGAATCCGTAGAATTGATTTGCTCTGTAATATCTAAACCTATACATTGAATATATGGTTCATCTGCATCAGCAATAAATGAAAATTCCCAGCGGGTATGAACATAATCATTTTCAGTGGTTGGTTTTCTTAAGGTAACAGATACAGGCTTGCCCGGCTTTTCAATACACTCTTTTGCAGCAATTTTGCAAAGTTCATGATCATCAGAATGAACACTGTTTAATGAATCTGTTTTTGAAAGATTATTAAGACTAAACCCAAATGTTTCCAGAAAATAAGAGTTGGCGTTTATGTATTTACCATCCATGCCAATTTGTGTATAATAAAATTGGCGTGATTGTAGAAAGCAGTCTGGTATTGCTGTTAGCAGCATCAATGTAATATTGGATTTGGAAATAAAAATAACCAATAGCATTCATTTAACCTAATGGTTTGCCTTTTATGAGCAATAGAAAACCCGTAAAAGAGCCCTAAGACTTGCTGTTTTTGAAAGATTGGGCAAAACCACTTTTAAACTGCGGATTTTACTGTTTTAATTTCCACTTATATAATCGCCTTTTTTTAAACTGTATTTCAACTTAACTTTCGAGCTACAAAAAAAAGATCTGCAACATGAGAAAATTAATCTTACTAAGTTGGTGTTTGTTCACAGCAGCAATCATCAACGCTCAGGAAACCTTTCCTGTTAATGGTGTGGCCGACCAACGAAACGGCACGTATGCTTTTATAAATGCCACCATTGTAAAAGATGCGGCAACAAGGATTGTCAATGCTACCTTACTTATTAAAGATGGGCGTATAGTAGCAGTAGGAACTTCTGTTTCAATTCCTGCTGATGCATTAGTAATTGATTGTAAAGGCAAATTTATTTATCCCTCTTTTATTGATGTGTATGCCGATTATGGTATGCCTGCACTTCAACGTGCACAAGGTGGTTTTAACTTTAATGCCCCGGCCCAACTTACCTCCAATCAAAAAGGAGCGTTTGGATGGAACCAGGCAATTCGTACAGATGTAAATGCTGCCCATCTTTTTGTTACTGATGATGGCAAAGGAAAAACACTTCGTGAAAGTGGCTTTGGCTCTGTATTGAGTCACCAGCGAGATGGTATTGCAAGAGGCACCGGTGTTTTTGTTTCGCTTGCTAATGAAAAAGAAAACAAAGTTGTGTTGAAAGAAAAGGCATCTGCTCATTATTCATTCAGCAAGGGGCTTTCATCACAAACCTATCCTTCTTCTGTAATGGGATCTATTTCTTTATTGCGTCAAACTTATTTAGATGCTGCTTGGTATAAAAACAATCCTAAAGCTGAAGGTGTAAATCTTACACTCAAGTATTGGAATGAAGCACAAAATCTTCCTCAGTTTTTTGAAGCTAATGACAAATGGACTGTGTTGCGTGGAGATAGAATTGGTGATGAGTTTGGTGTACAATATGTAATGAAAGCAGGTGGTAACGAGTACCAGCGTATAAATGAAATAAAAAATACAAACGCATGGTTTATACTACCGCTAAATTATCCTGCGGCAATGGATATTGAAGACCCGCATGATGCAAGGTTTGTATCATTAACGGATATGAAACATTGGGAAATGGCGCCGGCTAATGCAGCTATGTTTGAAAAAAACGGCATCAACTTTTGTATAACCACCAGTGATCTTAGAGATGTAAAACAATTTCTCGCAAACCTTCGCAAAGCAATTCAATACGGCTTGAGTGAAAACAAAGCATTAGAAGCATTAACAAAAAACCCGGCAACTGTTTTAGGAGTATATGATATGGTAGGAAGTATTGATGCTGGGAAAATAGCCAACTTCATTATTACAAGCGGCCCTGTGTTTGCCGAAAAAACGGTAATCTATCAAAACTGGATTCAAGGCGAAAAGTATGCAGTAAAAGAAGAGCTTTGGATAGATGCAAGAGGCAGTTATAATTTAATGGTGAATTCTCAAGGCGGGATAAAAAATTATACCATTGATGTAAAAAATAACTCTACAGCAAATGTTATTGGTAAAGATACCGTAACAGGTCGTTTTAGTTTTGATGGCAAACAGGTGAAACTAAATTTTCCTGAAGCAAAAGGGAGCCGCAACAATTTAAGATTAAGCGGCATTGCAAATGATAAAACCTGGAGCGGCATAGGTGATGATGCAAATGGAAACCGCTTTACATGGGTTGCTACTTTTGCAAAAGAAACAGATATAAAAGTTGATAGTATTAAACAAACAATGATTCCTAAAATGGGCAAACTCACCTATCCTTTTAACGGATATGGTTTTGAAGAAATGCCTAAACAGGAAACAATACTTATTAAAAATGCAACTGTTTGGACCAATGAAAAAGAAGGCATCTTATTAAATTCTGATGTGCTTATTAAAAACGGAAAGATTGCAGCTATTGGAAAAAATTTAAGTGAAGCAGGAGCAAGAGTTATTGATGGTACAGGAAAACATTTAACTGCTGGCATCATTGACGAACACTCACATATTGCAGCATCATCCATTAACGAAGGCGGACAAAGTGTAACATCAGAAGTTAGAATTTCTGATAATCTTAACCCTGATGATATTAATATCTATCGCCAGTTGAGTGGTGGTGTTACTTCCTCTCATATTCTTCATGGCTCAGCAAATACCATTGGCGGACAAACACAACTCATTAAACTCCGCTGGGGTGCTAATGATGATGGTTTAAAGTTTCAAAACTGGCCGGGCTTTATAAAATTTGCATTGGGTGAAAATGTAAAACGTTCTGGCTCTACTCAAAACAATCGTTTCCCTGATTCTCGTATGGGTGTAAGTCAGGTTTTAATTGATGCATTTACGAGAGCAAAAGATTATGAAGCTGGTTGGAAAAAATTTGAAACAGAGAAATTAAAAAAACCCAAGGCTGTTGCGCCACGCAAAGATTTAGAATTAGATGCCTTGGTTGAAATCATAAATAAAAAGCGTTTTATTACTTGTCACTCTTATGTACAAAGTGAAATTACAGATATGATTCGTGTAGCAGACAGGTTTGGTTTTACACTTAATACTTTCACTCATATTTTAGAAGGATATAAGGTAGCTGATAAAATGAAACAACACGGAGCAAGCGCTTCTACTTTTAGTGATTGGTGGAATTATAAAATGGAAGTACTTGATGCAATTCCATTCAATGCAAACATTATGCAAAAGGTAGGAGTAAATGTGGCCATTAACTCTGATGATGCAGAAATGGCCCGCCACTTAAATCATGAAGCAGGCAAGAGCATAAAATATGGCGGCATGAGCGAAGAAGAAGCATTGAAAATGGTAACACTCAACCCCGCAAAAATGCTGCATGTAGATGATAAAGTAGGAAGTATTAAAATAGGTAAAGATGCCGATGTTGTTTTATGGAACGAGAATCCTTTAAGCATTTATTCAAAAGCTCTCACAACAATTGTGGATGGTATTGTTTATTACGACCGGCAAAAAGATGAGCAGCTGCGTATTGAAATTGCAAAAGAACGGGCCAGGCTTATGAGTAAAATTATTGGTGAAAAAAGAATGGGTAACCCTACAATTCCGTTTGCACCAAGCATGGAGTTGATGCATACCTGCAGTGATCATTATCACAGCCATGGTTTATTAGTGATAGATGCAGATGAACTGAATCAAAAATAATAACCAATAAACTTATACAAAATGAAAAAAATACTTTTAACTATACAGGTTTTGTTTCTGTCTTTGTTGGTTATTGCGCAGGATAATGTGTATCCTGTAAAACCTCAATCAGAAAAAATAACAATAACAAATGCAACAATACATATCGGAAACGGTACGGTTCTTACAAATGCTTATGTAAGTTTTGAAAACGGAAAAATTACAGCCGCAGGAGAAGGAACACCTGCATCGGCAGGAAAAATGATAGATGCTAAAGGCAAACATGTTTATCCCGGTTTGATTCTTTCAGTATCTCAGTTAGGCTTAGCAGAAATTAGCAGCGTAAGGGCAACAATAGATCATACTGAAATTGGAATTATGAATCCAAACATCCGTTCTATTGTAGCCTACAATACAGATTCAAAAGTAATTAATACAGTAAGAAGCAATGGAATACTATTGGCCAATGTAGTTCCTCAGGGTGGTACCATCAGCGGTTCATCAACTGTTGTGCAGTTAGATGCATGGAACTGGGAAGATGCAACCTACAATGCAGATGGAGCAATGCATATTAATATGCCTTCGCTTTTCTTTCGTCCAAACCCATTCTCCGCTTTTTTAGGATTGGCAGAAACCCGCAATGCAAATGATGTGGTAAAAGAAGGCCTTGCAAAAATTGAAGAACTTAAAACCTTTTTCAGAGAAGCGAAAGCATATTATAAAGAAGCAGTACATGCAAGCACCAACTTAAAATTTGAAGCAGTAAAAAACCTGTTTGATAAAAAACAGAAATTGTTTGTTCATTGCGATATTGTAAAGGAAATGCTGGTTGCCATTGATTTTGCAAAAGAGTTTGGTTTTGATGTAGTAATTGTAGGTGGCAGCGAAAGTTTTCAAATTGCCGATTTATTAAAGCAAAATAATATTGCGGTGATCCTTGGCCAGCGACACAGCCTGCCTACAACCGTTGATGATGATGTGGACCTGCCCTACAAATCAGCCACCTATTTACAAAATGCAGGCGTGTTATATGCTATTAATGATGAAGACAGCCAAAACCGTGGTCGCAACTTACCATTCAATGCAGGTACTGCAGCTGCCTATGGTATTACAAAAGAACAGGCATTAACTTCTATTACATTAAGTGCTGCAAAAATTTTGGGTATTGATAACAAAACAGGCTCTATTGAAGTAGGGAAAGATGCAAACATTGTAATAAGCGAAGGAGATATTCTTGATATGAGATCAAGCATTATAACTCATGCATTTATTCAAGGCAGGCAGTTAAATTTAGATGATAAGCATAAGCAATTGTATGAGCGTTACAAACAGAAATACAGTATAAAATAAATATACAACTCATTTTTACGGACTGCTTCAGCATAGAGCTGAAGCAGTCCTTTTTGTTTTCAATACTAACTTGGCAAAAAAAATCGTTATATCTTAGCTTATACAAACCCAACGCTTATGAATAAACTCTTTTTTATTATAATTGCTGTTAGTTTCGTTTTTTCTGCTTGCAGAAAACCACAGGATTTACCCGACCTTACTCCTTTACTTATTTCAAAAGAATGGAAAGTAAATTTGGTAACAGACAATGGTTCTGACTATACATTTTTATATACTGGCATGAAATTTACATTTAAAGGAGATAGCACTGTAACAGTGTTTGATGGCACTGCAACTTATGATGGTACATGGAGCGAAAACAAATTGCTACAAACTTTTTCGCTGGATATTCTTTCACCCAGGTTTGAACTTGATTTTATCAGTCAGGAGTGGGACATTAATTTAAAAACACCGGGTCAAATACAGTTTAAAGATGATAAGTTTAATGCAACACAAGAGTTTCGGCTTAATGCTAATTAAAAGCCCATTATACTTTTCGGAAAATCGAAAAACCAAAATTCCTTCTCGGCATTCACAAAGTTTTTCCAACTGTTCTCTTGCATCTTGATAGCAAAAATGGAACAGGTGGGCATATCATTAACTCTTGTATTAGTAAGGCTGTTTGCAAATTCTGTTATGCCGGGGTTATGTGCAAACACTGCAACGGATGAAAACGCTTCATCAATTTCAGAAATACATTTATAAAATATTTCAGGCGAAGCGAGGTAAAGTTCCTTTTTCAAAATAATTGGACTTCCTGTTTTCTGAAAGGCATCAGCAAAATAATTACATGTTTCTCTTGCTCTAACTGCTGTACTTGTAATAAAGCAATCAATCTGTATTTGTTTGTCTACTAATCTTTGTGCCATTACCGGTGCATCTTTTTTACCACGTTCGTTTAAAGGCCTGTCAAAATCATTTAAGCCGGTATCTGCCCAGCTACTTTTTGCATGCCTCACAAGTAAAAGAAATTTCATATACCTGAAAGATATAAATAAAAACCACCATTGTGTATGGTGGTTGGGTTCTCTTGGTATCGAAGAAAGTTTTTAAAGACGGTATATATTTATACACAAAAATTTTGCCAAAAATTGAAAGAGTAAGTGAATGCTATTAATATCCTCTTACATTTTTGCCTTCTAAGTAATTTAAAAGGGCTTTATTACAAACTCTGTTACCGCCTGGTGTAGGATAATTACCTGTAAAATACCAGTCTCCGGTATTGGTTGGGCAGCTTGTATGCAAATCTTCAATGGTTTGATAAATTACCTGAACAGGGATGTGAAAGTCTTTTGGTGTAATCAACTGAGCAATCTTATCGCTGATTTCTTCCGGAGTAAACGGTTTATACAATCTTCGTACTACATTTTCAGTATGCAGTTGATTGTTTCTGCTCAGCTCTTTAATGGCAGTTTGTACATCTTCAATTAAAGATTCCATTCCACGTTCTTTCAACAGTTCCATCATGGCACGAAAGGCAACAAAATCTCCCATCTTACTCATATCAATCCCATAACAATCAGGATAACGAATCTGCGGAGCACTTGATACAACAATAATTTTTTTAGGATTTAGCCTGCCCAGCATTCGCACTATACTTTCTTTTAATGTGGTGCCACGTACTATACTGTCATCAATTACCACCAATGTATCTTCTCCATTTCTTACTGTTCCGTATGTAATATCATACACATGCTGCACCATTTCATTGCGGCTGCTGTCTTCGGTAATAAAAGTGCGAAGTTTTACATCTTTAATGGCAATTTTTTCCTGTCTGATTTTTCGGGTGATCATTTCATTGAGCTTCTCTTCATCAAAATCATTACCCCAGCTCATAATACGTTGTACTTTTATTTGATTGAGATACTCTTCCATTCCTTTAACCAATCCATAAAAAGCAACTTCGGCAGTGTTAGGAATATAAGAAAAGATAGTATTCTTTAAATCATAGTTAATATGTTCAAGAATTCGCTTGCTGAGTTTGTGCCCCAGTGTAATCCGCTCTCTGTAAATTTTTTCATCACTACCACGGCTAAAATAAATGCGTTCAAAAGAACAGGCTCTCCGCTCTTTGGATTCCAGTATTTGTTGAATTTTATAATCCCCGCCTGGATCAACAATTAAAGCCTGCCCGGGCATCAATTCCAATACTTCGTTTTCACCCACATTAAATGTGGTTCGTATTGCTGCCCTTTCACTCGCTGCAACAATTACTTCCTCATCAATATAATAATAAGCAGGCCGTATTCCATTGGCATCTCTCATTACAAAACCTGATCCGTTACCCGTCATTCCGCCAATGGTATATCCACCATCAAATAAAGGAGTTGCTTTTTTAAGTACGTTGCAAATGGCGGGGTTGTTAGGATTCTGTTCATCTTCCTGTACTAAAAAGTGATGCACTACTTCCATCATTGCCGCCAAGTCACTCTGACGCTGAAACTCACCGGGATCAATGTTTACCAATCCAAACAGTTCATCTGTATTTACTAAATTAAAATTTCCTGCAAGTGCAAGATTTCGGGAGGGGTTTGTATTTCGCTTTATGAATGGGTGACAAAAATCAACTTTGTTTTTTCCCTGTGTTCCATATCTTAAATGCCCCAGCATAAGTTCTCCCAATAATGGAAGATGGCCTTTCATTAAACCTGCGTGCTGTTTAATATCCGGTTGATATTTTTCCAGTTCGTCAACTTCCTGCCCCACTTTAAAAAACAAATCTGCAATAGGCTGCTGTTCACTGCTGCGCAGGCGATGCAAAAAAGGATAGCCCGGTTCTACATGCAACTTTACCGCTGCTATACCTGCACCATCCTGACCACGGTTGTGCTGCTTTTCCATAAGCAGGTACAGCTTATTAAGACCATACAGGACAGAGCCATGTTTTTTTTGATAATGAGAGAAAGGTTTACGTAAACGAATAAAGGCCAAGCCGCATTCGTGTTTTATTTCGTCGCTCATGATTGTTGAAAGTTCAAACCGTTGCGTAACTATGGTTTGAAAACCGCAAAGTTAAGATTCTCATTGGTGAGATTGAAATATTAATTCAAAACATTTTCACTTTGCAGACTTTCTGCTAACCACAAAAATTCTTTTGTAAACACATCAATTGTTTTTTGAAAGTTTTCGTCCAGCAAATTTCCTTCAGCATCAAACTTTTTATCTACACCACCCACCACCAGCATGTGTGGGCTTGCAATACCAAATAAAGCATTAATGAGCAGTTGCATTTGCTGTGTAGCACGGATGCCACCCATCATTCCCGGGCTGGCGGTTACAATGCCAAATGCTTTACGGCTTTGTTTGGGATAATGATCCAGCAAATTTTTCATAGCAGGGGTATAGCTTCCATTATATTCCGGCGTTACAAGTAAAAAAGCATTTGCCTGAAACATACGTTCGCTCAAGGGCTTAAATTCTTCGGGTGTTGCATGAACGCTTGCAAATACATTTTGAAGCATGGGCAAATCCCACTCTCTTACGTCAATAATATCTACTGTATGATTTGTAGTTGCATTTAAAACCTGTTTTAAGAATAAAGCCACCCTGTGTGTTGCACTGTTTGCTCTCGGGCTGCCAGATATAATTTCAATATTCATAATTTTCTTATTATTTATTTCACTTCCACAATCATTTCTACATTGCCTGATAATGTTTTTGAAACCGGACATGCTTTGGCTACCTGCATCAATCTTTGCTTTTGCTCATCAGTAATCTCCTTTTCAAACTTTAGTTCTCTTGTAATACTATTGTTTTCTTTTTCCCTAAGCAAGGAAACCGAAATTTCAATTGTTCCTACATCCCATTGCTTATGATTCGTGTACATTTTTAAAGTTACCAATGTACAACTTGCCAACGCTGCTTCTAATAATTCATCAGGAGCTGGGGCAGTATCTTTTCCTCCTAAGTCAATGGGTTCATCACTAAAAAAAATATGCCTCCCATTATTAAGTGTTGTTTTATAGTTTTCGCTTTCTATTGATGAAGTGATCATAGTATTTAATTCATTATTCCAAATTTACCGGCATTATAATCATTAATGGCTTCTCTTATTTCTTCCTGCGTATTCATTACAAAAGGACCGTAAGCTGCCACGGGTTCGGTAATTGGTTCTCCACTTAACAATAACAGATGTACTTCGTTATTTGTTTGAATGTGTATTTTATTTCCTTCTTTTTCAAACACAATTAGTTCGCCTTCTCTTGTTACCTGCTCTTCATTAACATAAACCGTACCTTTTAAAACAAGCAAGGCAGTGCTGTCTCCATCTATAGTTTCCAGATCAAAGTCTGCATCACGGTTTGCATGTACATCAAAAATATTCATTCTGGTAAATGTAGTTGCTGCTCCTTTTACACAGTTCATTTCACCTGCAATGATTCTAATTTTTCCTTTATCATCACTTAATATAATTTCAGGAATGTTTTTTGATTGAATATCCTGATATGCGGGTGGGGTTGATTTATTTTTTGCAGGCAAGTTTATCCAAAGTTGGGCCATTTGTAATACTCCACCATTTCTGCTAAAGTTTTCTTCATGAAACTCTTTGTGTAAAATTCCTGAACCTGCCGTCATCCATTGCACATCGCCTTCGTATAAATTTCCTTTTCCTCCGCTGCTGTCTTCATGTGCCAAAGCACCCTGCCACACAATGGTTACTGTTTCAAAACCTTTATGCGGATGCACATCTACACCACGAGGATGTTCGGTTGGCAAAAGTGTCCAAGGCTCGGCATAATCAAGCATCAGGAAAGGACTCAGATCATTCCACATACTGGAGTTGATAAAGCCTTTTACTTTAAATCCATCGCCCACCATATGAGCCGCAGCCGATTTCCTGATTTCCTTGATTTGCTTATTCATTGTTATTGCTTTTATTGTTTGATGAATTGCACATTCAATTGCAGTCTTACGTCATCACTTACCACTACACCGCCTGCTTCTGTTATGGCATCCCATGTTAAACCAAATTCTTTACGCTTAATAATGCCTTCTGCTTCAAAACCAATTTTTGTTTGACCATAAGGATCCACCATTGTTCCGTTATAATCTGTTTGCAGTTCTACTGGTTTTGTAATATCACGAATGGTGAGGTGGCCTTTTAATGCATACCCTTTTTCATTTTTGGTAAATGAAGTTGATACAAATGAAAGCTGAGGAAATTTTTCGGCACTAAAAAACTCATCGCTTTTTAAGTGGCTATCCCGCTGTTCACTTTTAGTGTCGATACTGTTGATGTCAGCAGTAAAATTAATTTGCGCATCGCTGAAATCTTCAGCCTCTGCGGTAAGTGAACCATCAAATGTTTTAAAATGACCTGTTACTGTTGTAATCATCAGGTGTTTTACTTTAAAAAGAATGTCGCTGTGCGATGCATCGAGTTTGTACGTTGCCATGTTGTTTCGTTTTTTGTTTTTATAAAATTTTTATTTGTGTGGTTTAAATCATTGGTACTTCCATGAGTAAAATTTTTGCTTCTTCCGTTGCTGTAACAGTAAATACTTCTGTCTCGCTAATTTCCAACCCGTCTCTTTTACTTAGTTCATTTTCTGCTATTGTCGCTTCACCTTCTAACACAAAAGCATATACTCCATTTGCTTTGTTTTTTAATAGGTAGGTTGTAGAGAGCCCTTTTTCCAACTTGCCTATGCTGAAATAAGCATCCTGATGAATCCATACACTTTCCTCATTTTCATTTGGGCTTAACACCTGTAAAAATGCATTGTTCATTTTTGTTTCATCCATTTTTATCTGACCATAACGTGGCTGCACATTTTTTTTATTCGGTATTACCCATATCTGTAAAAACTTTACTTCTTTATCTTTATTAGCGTTCATTTCACTATGCGAAATGCCTGTGCCTGCACTCATTACCTGTATATCACCTTGCTTTATTACTGTTTCGTTGCCCATGCTGTCCCTGTGTTTTAAATCTCCGCTTAATGGTATGGAAATGATTTCCATATTATCATGCGGATGGGTACCAAAGCCCATCGCTGGTGCCACAGTATCATCATTTAAAACACGCAATGCACCAAAGTGAATTCTGTTCTGATCATAGTAGCCTGCAAAGCTGAACGTATGATAACTGTTGAGCCATCCATGATTTGCATGGCCTCTTGTTTCTGCTTTGTGAATGACTGTTTTCATGTTCTTGTTTTTAATACATGTATATACACGTAGTTTATTAAAAAAATATTATGTTTCGTTTGCCCGTACTAATTCTAACAGCTCATTTAGTTTTGCAGCGTCTGTATCACCCACTTCAATTAGTGTATCAAAGAGGCCGTTTATTTTTTTAGTGCTAAGGTCAAGTATCGTTAAGCCCGCCTGTGTTAAAGACATAACAGTATGTCTTTTATCTGTGAGATCAGTTGACCGTTTCACTAATTTTTTTATAACCAATCTGTCTATTATCCTTGGTACATTTGAGCTTTTTTCAATCATTCTCCCTGCAATATCCTTTACACACATTTCTTCCGGGCTTTTACCTTTTAATATGCGTAGTACATTATACTGCTCATGCGTGAGCCCAAAGTCTTTCAACTCACGGCTCATGCTGGTTTTTAACCACCAGGCGGTATATAAAATATTAAGCCCGGCTTTATGGGTTTCGTTTTTAAAATTCACACTTTTGATGGCTTCTTCTAATTTCACAACACAAATGTATGTACATACATGTAATTTTCCAAAAAACAATCCGCTTCTATTTCAAAAGCGGATCAATCTTCTATTGCTTCACAGGTGCAAGCAACAAATTAATTGTTTCGCAGCTTTTATATTCTGCATCAATTTGTACAAAAAAAGTTGAGGCATTTTTGCGGAACCATTTTTCCAGCTCCTTTTCTTTTTTTTCCTCTAAAGCCCGTGTTGAAATTTTGCTGTAATCGTCTTTCAAGTTTTCACGGTGCGGCTCGGTACGGGAAATTAAATAAATCATTCGTACTCCTTTCTTTCCTCTTTCATCTACAAACGCTACGGGCTTTGAATAGTTGCCCACAGTTAAACTATCAAGCATGGGAATAATATCTTTTTCCAGCTGATCAATGGTTACTATGGAAGAACCATCCGCTCCCATTTTTCTTCCTCCTGTAAATTTAGATTGCTCTTCATCAGAATATTTACTTACTGCTTCTCCAAACTTTACAGTACCTGCAATAAGTTTTGTTCGAATGGTATCCAGTTTATAAATGGAGAGTTTAATATCTTCTTCAGTAACCCGTGGAATTTTTAAAATATGCCGCACTGTAATTTCATCGCCGTTTTTTGATACACATTGTATAATATGATATCCGAATTTTGATTTGATTACTCTTGATACCTGTCCTTCTTTTAAACTCAATGCGGTGTTAAAGAATGTAGGATCCCATTGCTTGTCGGCACGGTTTAATACATACATTCCGCCGGTTTGTTTACTTCCGGGATCATCAGTGTATAAAGAAGCCAGGGTTTCAAATTTCTTCTCACCACCTTCTACCATTCGCTTGTATTCTTTCAGTTCATCCTGTGCATACTCTTCCATTTCTCTTCCTGATTTTGGGTATACCACTATTTCGCCAATCTCTAATTCAGTTTCATAAAAAACCAAACTGTCTTTTGGAATTTTATCGTAGTACGCTTTTACCTCGGTAGGAGTAATTTTAATATTCTCTACAATTTTGTTACGCATGGCACCAGCCTGTTTGCCCTCTTTAATCGGGTCACGCATTTCTTCACGAAACTGATACAATGTTTTTCCGGTAATTTGTTCAATTACTTCTTTTGATCCGTACTGCTGAATAAAATAGCGGATGCGGTTATCAATATCTGCTTCAATTTCTTCATCACTTACTGGCAGAGAATCTTTTTCAGCCTGTAGAGCCAGCATTTTATTAATGATGAGTTGCTGCATTAAATAGCAATTAGCATCGGCAGGTAAATCAACTTCCTGGCGTTTGGCATCAGCAATCTGATTGTCAATATCAGATTTTAAAACAATACGGTCGCCAACCATTCCAATAATTTTATCTGCCACAATTTTTTTAGGTTGTGCAAATACAAAGGCTGCTGTAAAAAGCAACATTGCTGTAACAATAAGTCTTATTCTTTTTTGCATGAGTTCAAAAGTAAAAGAGATGGCGGCCATTTATGCATCACCACCTCTTATTTAACAATCTATTTTCTTAGTTCAAGCAAGTCTGTTCTAACAATAAAGACTGCTTCGTGCCTCGCAGTGACGAAAAGCATTAATAATAATTATAAAGTACGTTTCACTTCTTCCTGTTCAAAAGCCACAACAGTATCACCCACATTTATATCAGCAAAGTTCTTAACGGTTAAACCACACTCCATGTTTGAGGCTACTTCTTTTGCATCATCTTTAAAGCGTTTTAAACTTCCGAGTTCTGCAAATGCACCTTCCTGGCGAGGATAAACCAGAATGCCATCACGGAACAAGCGAATCTTAGCATCTCTTTTTATTTTTCCTTCCAGTACATAAGAACCGGCAACTGTTGCTTTATCAAATTTGTACACTTCTCTTATTTCAACAGTAGCCACTTCTTTTTCCTGAATTTGCGGTTCAAGCAATCCTTCCATAGCACTCTTCACTTCTTCAATAGCATTGTAAATGATGGAGTAGTTTTTAATTTCTACGCCTTCTTGATCGGCTAATCTTGATGCCTGCAATGAAGGACGTACGTTAAAACCAATCAAAATAGCATCAGATGCACTTGCCAATGTCACATCGGCTTCTGATATTTGACCCACACCTTTTAATACAACGTTTACTGCAATTTCAGGTGTAGATAATTTTTGTAATGAATCGGTTAAGGCTTCTACTGAACCATCCACATCACCTTTAATAATTAAGTTCAATTCTTTAAAGTTGCCCAATGCCAAGCGTCGGCCAATTTCATCCAATGTAATATGCTTCTTGGTCCTGATACCTTGCTCACGCAGAATTTGTGCACGGCGGGAAGCAATTTCTTTTGCCTCCGCTTCATCAGAGTACATTTTTATTTTTTCTCCGGCTTGTGGTGCACCGTTTAATCCAAGAATTTGTACCGGTGTTGATGGCCCGGCTATTTCCACCCTTTGATTGCGCTCATTAAACATTGCTTTTACACGACCATAATATTGTCCTGAAACAATTAAATCTCCTTGATGCAATGTTCCGTTTTGTACAAGAATGGTGGCAACATATCCACGGCCTTTATCAAGCGATGCTTCAATTACCGAACCGCTTGCTTCTCTCTCAGGGTTAGCTTTTAAATCCAACAACTCTGCTTCTAATAATATTTTTTCAAGAAGCTTATCAATGTTTAATCCTTTTCTTGCAGATAACTCCTGACTTTGAAATTTACCGCCCCACTCTTCTACCAAAATATTCATTTGAGAAAGTTGCTCATAAATTTTTTGTGGGTTAGCTCCGTCTTTATCCATTTTATTTACAGCAAAAATCATGGGAACGTTTGCTGCTTGTGCATGGCTGATGGCTTCTTTTGTTTGAGGCATTACTGCATCATCTGCCGCCACTACAATTACTGCAATATCAGTTACTTTAGCACCTCTTGCACGCATAGCGGTAAACGCTTCGTGACCCGGTGTATCTAAGAAGGTTACTTTTTTCCCACTTGTTGTGGTTACTTCATAAGCACCTATATGTTGTGTAATACCTCCGGCTTCGCCAGAAACTACATTTGCATTTCTTATATAATCCAGCAAAGAAGTTTTACCATGATCTACGTGGCCCATGATGGTTACAATAGGTGAGCGTGGTTTCAAACTATCTTCATCATCCTGCTCTACTTCTTCTTCCATTTCGGCCTGCTTCTCCATATCAATAAACTCAACAGTAAAACCAAATTCACTCGCCACAAGTTCAATTACCTCTGCATCTAACCGTTGATTGATGGATACCATTAAGCCAAGTCCAAAACATTTTGCTACCACTTCCGTTGCAGATACATCCATTAAACTGGCCAGCTCAGAAGCACTTACAAATTCTGTAACCTGTAATATATTTGTTTCTTCACCGTCAGGATTCTGATCTGTATTTCCTTCTCTTTTAAGTTTCCGATATTTTGCTTTGAGGCTTTTTCCTCTGCCGCCACCACCAGAAAGTTTTGCTTGTGTTTCTTTTAGTTTTTCCTGAATTTCTTTGGCGTCAATTACTTTATCATCTCTTCTAACAGAAATTCGGTTTCGATCATTAGGCCTGTTATTGCCTTGGCCTTGTCCTTGCTGACCACCTCCTACGCTTGGGCGATTAACACCTGGTCTGCTTGGGCCTTCAATTCTTGGTCGGCTTCTGTTATTATCATCAATTGCTGGTGTTCCTTTTTTATCAATAGGAATACGCTTACGTTTACGCTTTTCTTTGTCCGTTGAAGGTTTTGGTCTTGTATCAGAATTTACCGGCAAATCAATTCTACCTAATATCTTAGGTCCTTCCAGTTGCTCGGCTTTAATATTTTCAATTACAGCTTCTTCTTCTACAACGGGCTCTTCAGCTGGAGCTTCTTTTTCCAGTATCGGTTCTGGTTTTACCTCTTTTGGCTTTTTAGTTTCTTTTACAACAAGAGCCTCTTCTTCTTTTTTCTTAACTGTTTTCTTTGGTCTTGTAGAGTTGTCAATTTTATCAAGATCAATTTTGTGAAGCACTTTTGGTCCTTCAATTTCCGGTGCATCTATTTTTACAATTTCTACTTCTACAGGCAGTTCTTCTTTTACAATAACTTCAACTACAGGAACGGGAACTGGCGCTGGTTCTGGAACAGGAACAACAACTGGCTCTGCAACTGTTACCGGCTCTTCTTTTACAGTTGCTTTTTTTACTTCTTTTTTAAATAAAATTTCTTCATCTTCCTTTTTCTTTCTCGCCTCAGCCATTCCACCTTTGGGAATTTCAATTTGATCACTTTTAGCTTTTGCAGCTTTATCAGAAGAAAACTCTGCCTGAAGCGAACGGTACATTTCGTCTGTAAGCTTTGCTGTGGGCTTCAGATCATCTTTATTAAATCCTTTAGCTGCTAAAAAATCAATAAGGGTGTCTTTCCCAATATTAAATTCTTTAGCCGCTGCCATCAACCTTGGTGTATTACTTTCTGACATTCAGTTTTTTTAAAATTATCTCTCGTTTATTTCTACTTTAATTAACCAATAAAACAAGCGTTACGTTTACTCTCTCTCAAATTCTTCTTTCAATACTTTACGTACATCAGCAATGGTTTCTTTTTCAAGATCTGTACGGCGCTCTAATTCTTCTACTGTAAGCTCTAACACACTGCGGGCTGTGTCGCAACCAATACGTTTTAGTTCATCAATAATCCATCCTTCAATTTCATCTGTAAATTCATCCAAGTCAATATCAAATGAACTTTGTTCATCTTCACTATCCCGGTACACATCAATTTCATATCCTGTTAACTCACAAGCTAATTTAATGTTTACTCCACGTTTGCCAATTGCCAATGAAACCTGATCGGGCTTTAAATATACTTGTACATGTTTGCGCTCCTGATCAATATCCATACTGGTAATCTTAGCAGGTGTTAAGGAACGTTGAATGAGCAGATTGATATTATTTGTAAAATTAATAACATCAATATTTTCATTTTTCAATTCACGCACAATTCCATGAATACGGCTTCCTTTCATACCCACACATGCTCCTACCGGATCAATACGATCATCAAAACTTTCAACGGCTACTTTTGCTCTTTCGCCAGGCTCTCTTACAATTTTCTTTATAACTATTAAGCCATCAAAAATTTCAGGCACTTCAATTTCAAGCAATTTAGCAAGGAACAAAGGACTTGTTCTTGAAAGGATGATTACCGGTGCGTTATTTTTTAGCTCTACTTTTTTAATTACTGCACGAATGTTTTCACCTTTTTTAAAATAATCCTGCGGAATTTGTTCGCTCTTTGGCAACAGTAATTCGTTTCCTTCTTCATCTAAAAGCAACACTTCTTTTTTCCAAACCTGATAAACTTCTGAACTGATAATTTCGCCTATACGGTCGTTATATTTTTGAACCAATACGTTTTTCTTCAAATCATTAATACGACTGGCTAAAGTTTGCTTAGCGGCAAGTATAGCCCTGCGGCCAAAATCATGAATATCTACATCTTCATAAAGTTCTTCACCCACTTCATAATCGGGTTCTACTTTTACAGCATCGGTGTAAGCAATTTGAGCAAGGGGGTCTTCTACCTGTCCGTCTTCTACAATCGTTCGGCGGCGCATGATTTCAAGATCGCCTTTTTCTGTATTTACAATTACATCAAAATTATCATCTGCACCATATTTTTTACGGAGCAATGTTTTAAAAACATCTTCTAACACCTTCATCATGGTGGGGCGGTCAATATTCTCCGCATCTTTAAACTCCTGAAAACTTTCAATTAGGTTGATACTTGCCATAGCTCAATTTTTTACATCCGCCAGTAGCGGTTTTTTAAAATACAATTTGAATTTTTGTTGTTTTTATTTGTTCTGGTAAAAATGTATGCTGAACAATTTCCTGCTTTTTTCCTTTCCCTTTTGTTTCTTCCAGTAGAATTTGGGGTTCAGCTGCTAACAGTTTACCACTTATTTTTCGCCCATCTTTTAAAACTATCTCTACCAATCGGCCAATGTTTTTTACATATTGCCTGTTCATTTTAAGCGGCTCATCTAACCCTGGCGATGAAACTTCTAACAAAAAGTCTCCGGGTTCAAAAAAAGACGCTTCTTCAATTTTATTATACAAAGCCCTGTGATAGGCAACACATTTATTTAGAGAAACCCCTTGGTCAGCATCCAGAAGTACTTGAATACTGTTGCCGGGTTTTAGTTTTAAATCAACCAAAAAAAAGCCCGGATCCGCTGTAATAAGCTCCTCTAAAATACCTGTAATCAGCTCTGTTTTTTTTTCTATAGTCATATAACTCAAATAAAGAAGGGAACGATTCCGTTCCCTTCTACTTTTCTTTTCCGGCACAAAAGTAAAGAAACGGGGCAAATAAATACAAATCTTTTTTAATACCTGTTTTTTACAACAATTGCTTTACAAAAATCTTCACAAAGAGAAGTTTCTAAATGATTTATTTTTGTGGCATGATACGCATTATCTTAATTGGCTTAGGGCTTTATTTACTTTATCGTTTTGTGTTTCATTTTCTATTGCCTGTGAGCAAAGCAGCGGGTGAAATGAAAAGCAAGATCAAAGAATTTCAGCAACAAATGAATCCTAAAGAGTTTGCCACTCAGGCTCAACCCCCCAAGACTGAACCGAAAACTAAAACAGGGGATTATATTGAGTTTGAAGAAGTAAAATAGTTTACAAACCTAAGTTTTCAATTCTCATAGTTGGCAACAAGTGAATTGTTTGCATGCCCAGTTGTTTTGCCGCTTCAATATTTACAGCGCCATCATCAATAAACAAAGTGTCTTCCGCTTTTATAGCATGCTTATTAAGTATGTACAACCATGCTTCTGCATTTGGTTTTCTCATGCCTATTCTATGAGAAAAGTAACAAGCATTGAAGCAAGCATCCCAACTTAAAGAAGGAAGTTGATGCATTAATTTTTTTTGAAATGCCTGTAAATGAATTTCGTTGGTATTGCTGAGTAAATAAAGATTGTATTTCTGCTTGAGCAAAGCAAGGTGCTGCATACTTTCTTTCCTGAAATCGAGCAGCAAAGCATTCCACGCAGTTTCAATTTGTTTATCAGAAATTTTAAGTTGAGTTAGTTTCCGAAACTGATGATAGAACTGCTGCACATCCATTCCTGTTTCTAAAGAATTGAATAATTGATTACTGCCGGCAATGCCAGCCATTTCTGAAAATTGTTGCACGCCTAATTGTTCAAATGCATTTTCAGAACGTTTAAAATCTATATCAAGCAGTACTCCGCCGAGATCAAAAATGATTGTTTTAATGGAATTCATTTTGCAAAGAAATGAAATTGAAAGATCGTTTTCTACTATCTTTGCCCCCGCCTTTTAAGGCCGGATCCTTAGCTCAGATGGTTAGAGCATCTGACTCATAATCAGAGGGTCGTAGGTTCAAATCCTACAGGATCCACAAAAAAGAAAATCGGCTCCGTACAGCGGAGCTTTTTTTAAAACCAATCTTAACCTTTGATTAACCCGTTAAGAAATACATTTGTTGCGTTCCGTAATTTTTTAATAAATACAGAACCATAAACTCTAATACTGAATAATGAAAAAAAGTTTTTTACTGTTAGTACTTGTTGGTGCCTTTGTTTTTACAAGCGCACAGGATAGCACCTCAAGTAAGAAGAAAAAAGATTGGTCAAAGGTGAACATATCCAACCGCCCGAAAGATCATCTTATTTTTCAATTGGGTGCTTTAAGCTGGACGCAGGTGCCTGACTCAATTACCACCAAAGGTTTGTCCCGTTCTTTTAATTTTTATTTTTCGTTTGATTTTCCGTTTAAAACAGACTCCCGCTTCAGCGTAGGATTAGGAGCAGGTATAGGAACAGATCATATGTTTTTTGATAAAAGTGCAGGCAGAGATTTAAATATTATAAATACCACCGGCTTTTCATTTAGAAAAAACACAGGGGCTGATACTGCCAATCGCTACAAAAGCATCAAGTTACAAACAGCTTATTTAGAAGCTCCCGTTGAATTACGTTTTATGTCGAAACCCGAAACCCCAAATAAAAGTTTGAAACTTGTTCTTGGAGTAAAAATAGGTACGTTAATAAGTGCGGTTGACAAAACAAGGTTCGAAAGAGACGGAAGTGGCAACGTTCAATTTACCCGTAAAGAAAAAGACAAAAAACATTTTAACAGTTTACGACTTGTTCCTACTGCAAGAGTTGGATATGGTAACATTGCTCTTTTTGCACAATATCAAATAAATGATTTTATTAAGGAGGGCCAGGGACCCAATCAAATTAAGCCATTGACCATTGGTATTACTGTTACTGGTCTTTAAAAACTTGAAACACATTTGCAGGAAGCGGATGAATACTCATTCGCTTTTTTATTTACACCTTCCCAAGTTCGTTACTTTTGCAATCTTGAAATAATAACTGTGATAGATAAGAAAAAAATAGGTGGCAATCAGGAAAAAGCAGTACTGGTAGGATTGGTTCATAAAAATCAATCGGAAGTGCAGGTGTTAGAGTATTTAGAGGAGCTGGCATTTTTAGCTGAAACAGCAGGTGCCGATACCATAAAACGTTTTACTCAAAAACTACCTCACCCCGATAGTAAAACGTATGTAGGCAAAGGCAAGCTGGAAGAAATCAGAAACTACATTACTAACAACAATGTAGAGCTTGTAATTTTTGATGATGAGCTAAGCGGCGCACAAATCATGAATATTGAAAAAGCATTGGGTGTTTATACAATTGACAGAAGTGATTTAATACTGGACATTTTTGCAAGCCGTGCAAAAACAGCACAGGCAAAAACACAGGTAGAGCTGGCACAATACCAGCACATGTTACCACGCCTGAAAGGATTATGGACGCATCTTGAACGGCAAGGTGGTGGTATTGGAAGCAGAGGACCGGGCGAAACAGAAATAGAAACAGACAGACGAATTGTAAAAGATAAAATTTCATTGCTTCGCAAAAGATTAGCTGAAATTGATAAACAATCTTTCACACAAAGAAAAGACAGAGCTGAGTTTATTCGTGTAGCATTAGTGGGTTATACCAATGTGGGCAAGAGTACCATCATGAATTTATTAAGCAAACGGGAAGTGTTTGCAGAAAATAAATTATTTGCAACACTTGATACCACTACTGCCAAAGTTGTATTTGAAAGCACTCCTTTTTTATTAAGTGATACGGTTGGGTTTATTCGCAAACTGCCTCACCATCTTGTTGAAAGTTTTAAAAGCACACTTGATGAAGTAAGAGAAAGCGATGTGCTACTGCATGTGGTTGATATTTCTCACCCCCAATATGAAGAACAGATGCAGGTGGTAAATAAAACCTTACAGGAAATGAAATGTGAGAGCAAGCCAATGCTTACTATTTTTAATAAAATGGATTTGTATGAAGCCAGTCAGTTTGATGAATGGCTTGAAGACGGTGTACAAGAAATGATACTACGGGATTTAAAAGATCGCTGGCAAACTGAAACTAAAGGAACTTGTGTTTTTGTATCGGCTACAGAAAAAAGAAATATTGATGAACTGAGAACTCAAATTCTGGAGAGTGTAAAAAGCATTTACCGTGTTCGCTATCCGCATAAAACAGAATTTACGTTTTAATGAGTGGTGAAAAAAAATACAGTTGGCATAAAATTGCTGAAAGCATTGAAGATTTTTTTTGGCAGGAAACTAATTTATGTGAGGTGGTTGTAAAAGGTAAAACCATTTGCATTGCCCGCATTAAAGATGAAATTTTTGCATGTACTCATAAATGCCCACATGCAGGTGGTTACTTAGCAAATGGATCTATTGATGGTTTGGGTAATCTTGTTTGTCCGCTTCACAGATACAAATTCAGTTTGAGCAACGGACGAAACACAAGCGGAGAAGGCTACTATTTAAAAACCTATCCCATAGAAAAAAGGGAGGATGGAATTTATATTGGGTTTGAAGAGGGTGGATTGTTTAGTTTGTTTAAATAAAAAAGTTGTGAATTGATTGGGGACAAACTTTTAAATCCCCTATTTTTGCTGTCCCAAAACCGAAGCGTGGATTAAAATTTGTTTTTTGGTTTTGAGATTTACAAATATTCCTCCTTAGCTCAGTTGGTTAGAGCATCTGACTGTTAATCAGAGGGTCTCTGGTTCAAGTCCAGAAGGGGGAGCTTAAAAGCCTCGAAGAAATTCGGGGTTTTTTATTTTATTTCTACTACCTACCCTTTTTTGTTACAATATCAAGTATGCAATAAAATAATAAATTCTGACCCTTCACCCTCCTTCGTCTCTACTTTCAACTCTCCTCCATGCGACTTTACAATATCATAACTCAAACTCAATCCTAATCCTGTTCCTTGTCCTGTTGGTTTGGTGGTGAAGAAGGGTTGAAATATTTTATCGAGTATTTTTTGAGGGATGCCATTGCCGTTGTCTTTTACAGAAATTAAAATTTTATCACCTGTTTTTTTTGTACTTACCGAAACAGTTGGTTCGTACGCCTGCCCTGCCGAGCTTGTTGAAGCATTTTTTTCATTCACTACATAGAAAGCGTTTGTAATCAAATTCAAAATTACTCTTCCAATATCCTGCGGAATGATGTTGATATTGCCGATGCTTTCATCAAAATCTGTTTTCATCGTAGCATTAAAACTTTTGTCTTTTGCTCTTAAGCCATGATAAGCCAATCGTAAATATTCATCAGCCAATGCATTGATATTGGTTGGTTCTTTTACACCGATGCTGCTTCGGCTATGCTGGAGCATTCCTTTTACAATATCTGCTGCCCTCTTGCCATGATGATTTATTTTTTCTAAGTTTTGTACTACATCATTGGCAATGGCTTTTACTTCTTCTGTATTTCCTTTTTCAACTTCATCAACCATCTCCTTTACTAACTCTGCACTTACTTCACTAAAGTTGTTTACAAAATTCAATGGATTTTGAATTTCATGTGCAATGCCTGCGGTGAGTTCTCCAAGGCTGGCCATTTTTTCTGATTGGATGAGTTGGGATTGGGTGGATTTTAAATCATCCAATGTTTTCTCTAAAACAAGATTTGCTTTCTTCTTAAAACGGAATCTTTGATAAATACCTGCTGCAACCAGTAATAACAAGGCGGCTATACCTATTAAAAAATTTCGGGAAAGTGAAGCAATTTTGTTTTTGCTTTCCAAGTTGGCAATAGAACGTTCCTTTTCATTCATCTGCTGTTCAGCTTCAAAGCTTATGGACCGGTATTTTTCCTGATCAGCAAACAAGCTGTCTTGTTTAGCCAGGAAAATAGAATATGTTTCAGCAGCTTTATTTCCATTCCCCATTTTCTTATACAGCTCTGCTATCAGCTTGTAGTCTCTAAGTATTTCTATACGATTATTCAATAGCCGTGGAATATCCTGTTCAAGAAAATCAATAGCTTCCTGTAATCTGCCTTGCTTAATACGGAGCTGGGCAAAATAATAATCAGGAGCAATGGTTCCAGCTGCTGCATTTACCGGAATATTACTTTTTTGGATTAGTTGCCAGCATTGTTGCAACAAGCTTTCTGCTTCTGCAAATGTTCCTGACTGAATTTTCAATTGAGCTTCTGTTTGAAGGATAACAGCTTTATTATCTGCATCCTTGATTGTTGTGTCTGTTTTAGCCAATGCCATAAAATAAGCGGCGCTATCCAATCGATTTTTCATCAACATGGCTTGGACAATTCTACTGGAAATAACCGAATAGGGTAAGCTATTCTTAAGAGAAAAATCGTTTGCTATTCGATTATATTTTATGCATTCGTTAGGGTTTTCTTTTAAAAGGTAATAGTAACCAACTACACCCATATTATTGGCCCAAATTCTTGGAATTTTTGATGAATCAATATAGCTAATTGACTTTTTCATATTATAAATAGCCAAATCAAGGAGACCGGATATTCTATAAAAACCACTCAACACATAATGGCACTGTGTTATACACAAAGAGTCATTCTTAATTTTATATTCATTTAATTTTTTTGTGTAATACTGAAAACCATCTTCCAGCCTGTTGGAATTCCTGAACGGAAATCGAAGCCCATTAAGGTATTGGGCTTTTATATTTGATGCTTCCGGAGTGTTGATTTTGTCTAATTGCTCTATTTGTTTCTTCCCATAGCTGATGGCCTTGTCAACATCTGAATTGATTAGGCTTCCTAGGATGATTCTCCTTACTCCATAGAAATTCCGTTTGTTTTCCCAGTTTTTAAAACTGTTTAAAGCATTTTCTATTTGTGCAATTTGGCTATCGCTAAGTACTACTCCGTTTAGTAAAGTACCAACCATTCTCCTGCTAACAGAGTCCAGCTTATTGGTAGCAAAACTCTTGTTTAGATACATAATAGCAGAATCTACTTTACTCTGCTGTGCAGTTACATTCATTACAATGCTAAAAAAGATGATTGCAACAATTAGTGGTTTGCTTATTTGGCTAAGGATCATAGCGGTTTTGTTTTTTTACCCATTAAGTTTTGGTTCCTGAATGGTTAGTTTAGTTGCTGATAAGTGAAAATAGCAAATTTTCTTTGCTGCAATTCGCTTTACTGTTTGCATTCATTTATTTCTCAAGTTGTTGAAAACCAAATTGCCTCACCCATAGCAGGCATGTTAAAACCCTATTCAAACGCTTCTTTAACATTTGCCCAAGGAGTATCGGTTTACCTTTGTACCCCATTTAAAACACCCAAAACAAACCCAAACTGCTGCTTGTAGTTACTGAAATAAACCCTTAGGGGTAAACTATCAATTATTAAAATCAATTGAGGCTATGAATTTATTGAAGCAGATTCTTGCGCTATATTTAAACTTCCTTACTCCTATAAAAACAATATCCATGAAACTCATTCATATCAATCCGCTCTATTTTTCAATTACCTGCTTGTTGTTTTTACAAATTCCTATTTTAATAGCTGGTGATAATAACGCTAACAAAGTCGCTTTTCAAAATGTTACGACACCTATTACAAAAAGTTTAGATGCAGAACTGCTTGAAACTGCAGACAGCATTTACAATGTAATGGATCTTGCATCTACAGGGCTAAATAACGAAGCCTTTCAATTAGCTTATAAAGGATATACGAAACTTTTGCAGGAAGGTGTGGTATCAAAAACAGATTTACTTACCATTGCAGATTTTTCTAAAGCATCTTCTGAAAAAAGATTGTTTGTACTGGATGTATCCCATGAAAAAATATTGTACAACACTCTGGTAGCACATGGCCGTAACAGTGGGTTGAAATATGCAACTGATTTTTCTAACAAGCCCGAATCAAATAAAAGCAGTCTGGGTTTTTATCTTACACTTGATGCCTATTTTGGTGGCAATGGTTATTCATTAAAACTTCAGGGGCTTGAAAAAGGAATTAACGATAAGGCTTATAAAAGAGCCATTGTAATGCATGGCTCTGATTATGCAAACCCAGACTATGCAAGCTCCAATGGTTTTTTAGGCAGAAGTTTTGGATGTCCTGCCATACCAAAAAAGCAAGCAGCGCCAATTATAAATACTATTAAAAACGGGTCTGTGCTTTTCATTTATCACCCCACCAATAAATATGTAACTTCTTCAAGCTTATTAAACAGTTGAAGTTAACGTTACTTCGTGGTTTTTAGATTGCTTTAAAAATCCCTGCACCAAAAACAAAAGCTGATTTTTAGCAATGACTGTTACGCTATTTCACCTTGCTATAAAAAAGCAAATGAGTTGTATGAAAAGCCCCACCAAAAATCCAATGTAAATTTCATAAGATTTATGATCGCTTGCAATAAAGCGGCTTGTGCAAATAATCCCCGCAGTTACAATTGCAGCAACAAGAGATGCGCTTTCATCAAGCTTATTTGTGAAGAGCAGAATAATAAACAAACAAAGCAAACCGCCGGCCCCCATTGCATGCATACTTACTTTAATGTAATTATTTATTAAGAGTGATGCTGATGCACAAATAAATAATGCAAGTAAAAAAGCACGAAGCTCCAAAGGGTCTTCCAGTTTTTTTGAAACATAATAACTCCAAAAGAAAAAAGTAATACAAGCCACATAAGGAATAATCCGTTCTTTTTGTGTACGCAATTGTATGGAATCAATAAAGCCCAGTCCTTTTAATAAAAGCACCGTTACCATTGGTAAAAAAACAGAGGTGCCGAATACACGTAGCAAAACTTTGAGCCGTTCAAAAGAAACGTCGCCCAGAAAAACGGTTTCATTAATGTATAATAAATAAAAACAAACCCAAATAATTAATAGTAGCGGATGAAAAATATAAGAGAAAAAAACAGCCAGTGCTTTAATAACAGGATTGGTTACTGCATCGTTTGTTTCTAAAGTTCCATTCTGATTTACATGCGTTTCAATCATATACTAAAGTTGTTTTCGCAGCCTTGCTACAGGAATATTTAATTGCTCTCTGTATTTTGCTACGGTTCTGCGGGCAATATTATACCCTTTTTCCTGAAGCAACTCTGTAAGTCGTTCGTCACTTAAAGGTTTTTTCTTTTCTTCTTCTTCTATTAAATTGGAAAGTATTTTTTTTACTTCTCTTGTTGATACTTCTTCACCACTTTCAGTACTTAAGGATTCACTGAAAAAGAATTTTAAACGATAGGTTCCAAATTCGGTTTGCACAAATTTGCTGTTTGCTACTCGGCTTACTGTAGAAATATCCAGCATCGTTTTTTCGGCAATGTCTTTTAAAATCATCGGGTGAAGTGTTGTTTCATCTCCCGTTAAAAAGAATTCTTTTTGATGATTCATAATTGCTGTCATAGTATGCAGCAATGTATTCTGTCTTTGTTTAATAGCATCAATAAACCAGCGGGCCGAATCAATTTTTTGCTTGATGAACATAACCGCTTCTTTCTGCCGTTTATCTTTCTTACTTCCTTTTTCATAATCCTTGAGCATATCTCTGTAGCCTTCGCTTATCCGTAAGTCAGGTGCGTTCCGGGAGTTCAGCGTAAGTTCCAATACGCCGCCACTGTTGGTAATAAAAAAATCGGGGGTGATATAGGTTTCTCCTTTATTAGTTTCACCAATATTTCCTCCGGGCTTGGGGTTTAGTTTTATAATATGCTGAATAATTTCTTTTAGCTGCTCATCAGAAATATTGAGGCTTCGTTGAATTTTTTCATAGTGCTTTTTCGTAAACTCATCAAAGTACTTTTCTAAAATAACATAAGCCATCTGCGCTTGTGGAGAAGGATTGGTTTTCTGTCTCGCTTTGATTTGAATTAACAAACACTCCTGAAGGGTTCTGGCACAAATACCCGGTGGTTCAAACTGCTGAATAATTTGGATAAGTTCTTCAACTTCCTGTTCTGAACTATCTATGTTTTGCCTGAAGGCCAGGTCATTTACAATAGCACTATTTTCTCTGCGTAAATATCCATCATCATCAATACTCCCTACAATCTGTTCGGCAATTACCTGTTTGTGTTCACTTAATTTGAGCATGCCTAATTGCTGCAGAAGCAAATCAAAAAAACTGGTTTCTAATTTTATTGGAACTGTTTTGTTTTCATCTGCCTCGGGGTAATTCTCATCTTTCATTTTATAATCCCCCACTTCATCATCGCCATCGTTTACATAATCGCTCACATCAATATTATCATATTCATCTGAGCTCCCGTCGATGTCAAAATCTTCTTCGTCTGATGAATCAAACTCATCCTTCATTTCTTCTGCGTTCGCATCTTCAAGATCAGAATCAGTTTGTTCCAACGCAGGGTTTTCTTCTATTTCTTCTTTAATCCGGTTTTCTAAATTAGAGGTGGGCACCTGCAGCAGCTTCATTAACTGAATTTGCTGAGGTGAAAGTTTTTGTAAAAGTTTATGATGTAGTCCCTGACTGAGCGACATTAGTGGATACTGGTTTATCTTTGAACAATGCAATTCCTGATATCGAAAATATTAAAAAAAACTGGCACATCTAAGAATTGGAACAATTTTTGTGCTTTGCTGGCACTTTTCTTAACATTTCCCTTTAGTACAATGGCACAGTTTAGCCTGGCTGAACAGAAAAAACCAGTAACTGCTCAACAAATACCATTACTTTATTCCTCTTTGTTTACTGTTTCGCCTCCATTATATATTCCCCGTAACTCTATTTGTGTTACAATTGGCAGCCCTATGAGTAATTGGGGAGTAATTTGTGTGGGAGAGTATAAATTAGAAAAAAAGACAGGTGTGCCACTCCGGTTCAGGCTAGGTTCGTTAGAATATGTAAATAAACTGGAGGGTAAGAAATAATATTAAGCTTTGCTTGTTTGTTCCAGCCATAACAAATGATTTGCTACGGCTCTCAGTTCTGTAAATGTATGTTCATCTCCCACCAAAGCCTTTAGTTCACCATACCTCTTATCCGGATTTTCACCTAGGAGTTTAGAAATTGTTTTCACTTTGTTTTCGTTAGCAAACGCTTCTATTCTTAACTCTCCTGTTTTTATAAATTCAGCAAGATGCCTTTCTATGGTGCTAACTGCAAAGTTTCGCTCTGTTGCAATTTCAGCTACTGACTTTCCTTCTTTAAAATATTGTAAACTGATATTGCCGGATGGAGTTTTTTCTGCTTTATTTTTTGATGACTCTTTCCGTTGTTTTTTAGGGCTGGCAGATTTTGCTGTTATATTTGTTTCGAACCCATGCTGGTTGCAATAGCTTTCAACCATATCTAAAATTTCATCGCCATACTTTTCTGCTTTAGCTTTTCCAAAACCACTCAACTCCATTAAATGATTTTTAGTAAGCGGTAAATAGGTACTTATTTCTGTAAGGCTACTGCTATTTGCCAATAAATAAATGGGCATGTTTTGTTCTGCACAAATTTTATCACGCCAATTTTTGAGTGTATAATATAATTCCTGATTTGGAATATTTGAAGGTGCTGCTTGCTTTTTATTTGCTGCATAACTTGTAATAGTTATGCGGGGAATTGCAAGATTTAGTTTGTGTTGTAAATAACCAGTCACTGTAAATGGTTGCTTACAATATTGTAAATACAAATTTGCTTTTACAAACAAATGCATCAGTTCCTGCAATGCTTCATCAACAGATACCGCCGTTTCTTTATGCTCTGTAATAAAAGGATGCTGCTGTAGTTGTTCTTTTAAGTTTGTACTAACAGGAATAAAATATCCTGCAGCATCTTGAATTCTTTTTTGCAGGGGCTGGTTATTTTCAATTAAGGGTTCGCTCTTCATGAGTTTATAAACAATCATGATAAACTTATCTGCGACTGCTTTTTCTTTTTTAAACTGTTCAAGAAACTGTTGAAGCCACTCCATTGCTCCTTCATTTAATTTATCCGTTTGTTTTTCAACCCTTGATTGCAGCAGGTAAGCTGCTGTGCCAATTTCTTCCATTACAAATGCTTCGCTCAACAGTTGAATTGTAAATAACTGACGGGCACCTGCAAACCTCTCAGCCAAAGAACCTTTAGGGATTAATGATGATTGCGCTGTAACTACATGCTCATTACTATAAATAGCTGTTGAAGGAATTTTTGAAAGCAATACTATGCCATCAAGACTTGTACACCGGCTCAGTGCAACATATACTTGTCCGCTACTAAAAGATGATGCAGCATCAATCATTACTTTTTCAAATGTTAATCCCTGACTTTTATGAATGGTAATTGCCCAAGCTAAACGCAGGGGATATTGCTCAAAGCGGCCAAGCACTTCCTGCTCCAGCTTTTCACCGGTTCTGTTTAATGTGTACCTGGTATTCTCCCAGGTTTCATTTTTTACTTCAATCTTTTCTGTTTCGCAGGTAACAATAATTTTGTCATTTTCAAGAGTTGTAACTACACCAATTTTCCCATTAAAATATCTTTTTGAAACCACATCGTTTTTTATAAACATCACCTGTGTACCTTCTTTCAATAGCAGATCTGCTTCTGCTGGGTATATATTTTCAGGAAACTCGCCTTCTATTTTTGCCTGAAAAGTATAGGAAGGTGTATTTAGTTTTTGAAGTTTAACCTGGTTAATTCCATCTGCCTGATTGTTGTGTGATGTAAGTGTGATGTATTTTTCTTCTGTTGATGGTTGAAAGTTTGGTGCAAAGCGGTTATTTAGTTTTTCATAGTCATCTTGATTCAATTGATTATTTCGTACTTTATTCAATAGCTCCACAAAGCTTTCTTCTTTTTGCCGATAGATTTTATTTAACTCAATAAGCAGTGGCGCTTGTTCTTTTACTGCTTTACTGTCGAAAAAAAAGGCAGATTGGTAATACTCTTTTAAAATATTCCATTCGTCATTTTTAGCAACAGGCGGAAGCTGATATAAATCTCCAATGAATAATACTTGTACACCTCCAAAAGGAGTAGTATAGTTTCGCCGTACACTTTTTAAAATAGAATCTATAGCATCCATCGTATCGCAACGAACCATGCTTATTTCATCTATTACCAAGAGCTCCATTTTACGGAGCAGGTTTGCTCTTTGCTTATTGTAACGGATATTTTTTAAAAGTTCCATCCTGTTATTTTCTGTTGGTAAAAAAGGATGAAACGGAAGTTGAAATAAACTGTGCAGTGTTACACCACCCGCATTAATTGCTGCAACGCCTGTGGGTGCAGCTACAATAATATTCTTTGAGCAGTTTTGCTGTAGATATTTGAGAAAGGTTGTTTTACCTGTTCCTGCTTTGCCAGTTAAGAAAATACTTTCCTGCGTTTCGGTTACAAAACGAAAGGCGAGATCAAAAATATCGTTACGTTCTACAGATTGCATAAGGATAAAGGTAAATGTAAAAGAAAACATCGGCAGCCGATTCAACAGAGTTAAATCAAACATGCCGATGTTATTGGGTTTGTTAAGAAGCTGCTTTATCGCCAATCAGCAACAACTCATTTACCTGTACTTCTGTACTGTATTTTTTGTTGCCGTCTTTATCAGTATAGGTTTTATTAATCAGCTTTCCTTCGATAGCTATTTCTTTGCCTTTGGTTAAATACTTTTCAGCAATTTCAGCTACTTTGCCCCAGGCAATTAAATTGTGCCATTGTGTTTCTTTAATTTTTTCGCCTTTTGCGTTGCGATAACTTTCATTAGTAGCTAAACTAAACTTGGCTAGTTTTTTACCACCTTCTAATGTTTTAATTTCTGGAGCGTTGCCCAGGTTGCCAATTAATTGAACTTTGTTTTTTAATGCGTACATCTTTTTAAGTTTTGTGTCCCGCAAGAGGCGGGACGGTTTTTAATTTTGTTATCTCAATCAACCGGGGAAACGTTATTGCCAGTTGACAACACAAAGATGCTATGGCCAAAAAGCCGTATTCGGTTTTTACCCGTTTACTCCCGAAACTAAACGTGTAGAAACGTTTGCACACGGATAACTTTTCCTATCTTATGCCCTAAAACCATTGCTATGACTGCACTTGCAAATACTGAAGAAAGAACCTGCCTTGCCTGCGGAAAAAAATTAAAAGGAAGAGTTGATAAGAAATTTTGCGATGATTACTGTCGTAACAATTACAACAATATTCAAAAAGCAAAGAGTAACCATAGCAGCTATGTAAGAAACATAAACAATACTTTACTGAAGAACAGAAAGATATTAGAAAGTATTTTACCCGATACTGAAGAAACAGCAAAAGCAAGCAAAGACAAACTACAACGCCTCGGTTTTCATTTTAAATACATCACCCATATTTATACTACAAAAACAAACAAGACTTATTTCTATTGTTATGATCATGGTTACCTGCCACTTGAAAATGATTGGTATTTAATAGTTAAAAAGAAAGAAGAGTAACTAATGCATGAACCGCAACAACCTAACGCTGAGCTATTACTACAATTGGTAAACATGAAAATGCCCTTTGGCAAATACAAAGACACTGTATTGTGTGATTTACCTGTTTCTTATTTAGAATGGTTTGCCCGTAAAGGTTTCCCGAAAGGGAAATTATGAATGCTGCTGCAAACTATTTATGAAATAAAGATGAATGGGTTGGAAGGTTTGCTGAAGCCTTTGAAATAAAAAAGCTTTCAAACATTATTGTCTGAAAGCTTTCACTGTTTTGTGGTGTGGGCCGGGTTTGAACCGGCGACACATGGATTTTCAGTCCATTGCTCTACCAACTGAGCTACCGCACCTTCCTGAAACACATCTACTCTGGTAATTGGAAGCTACCATACTTTTGTGCTTCGGGTTTCCCCAACTCAGTTTTACCGTTGTTGGGGCTGCAAATATAGAAGATTGAGCCTTATTTCTGAAATCTTTAGTTGTTTTATTTGCTTCTTGTATTTTGCATTTTGGTTCTTTGCATTTTTACATACCGTATTCACTCAAAAACTTTATACGCATTATTTTTAGCTGTTCCCAGCTATAGCCACCATCTTCTAATTCCTGCTGGGCTATTTTTAAATCGCTGGTGCTGCAGGTTTTAAAATAATCTATAATTTCTTCCTGCTCATGTTCATCCAGCCACTCATCAATTGCATAATCCAGTTTCAACTTGGTTCCACTGGCCGCAATGGTTTCCATTTCTTCCAACATCTCCTCCATTTTCCAGCCTTTGTTTTTGGCAATGGTTTCCAGTGGCATCCGTTTATCTACATTCTGAATAAGAAATACTTTATTGCCGCTTTTATTTACCACACTCTTCATTACAAATTCATTTGGCTTTTCTATTTCATTTTCATCTACATATTTTGCAATAAGCTCTACAAACGGTTTGCCGTAGCGGATGGCTTTGCCTTTGCTTACACCCTGACATTTTTCCAGCTCTTCTAAAGTGGTGGGGTAAATGGTTGCCATATCATGCAACGAGTTTTCTAAAAAGATTACAAAAGGGGGTAAGGATTTTTTCTTTGCTTCTTTGTGCCTAAGATCTTTTAGCATCTCAAATAATTTGTCATCAGCAGCAGCGCCGCTATTGCCAGCATCTGTTCCTTCTTCATCATCAGCGTTGGCATCTTCAAACAAATTGTTAAGTGCAATTTTAAAGGAAGTTGGCTTTTTCAAAAACATTTCACCTTCTGCAGTTAACTTAAGCAACCCATACTCAACAATATCTTTTTTAATTAAATTATTCAGCAGCATTTGGCGTATAAGCGAGTTCCAGTAATGCCGGTCATTTTCTTTTCCAATACCAAACACCTCTAACTGCTCGTGCCTGTACATTAAAATTTGCGGTGTTGGTTTACCCATCAGTACCTGTATGGCATATTCTGTTACAAAGCGCTCATCTAATGCTTGCACTACTTTCAACACTTTTACTGCATTTTCTTTTGCTTCCATCTTTTCCTTTGGATGCAGACAGTTGTCGCAGTGGCCACAATTTTTTGTTTCATAGGTTTCGCCAAAATAATGTAGCAATATTTTACGCCTGCAGGCAGAGCTTTCAGCAAACGCAACTGTTTCTTGAATGAGTTGAGACATTACCTCCCGTTCGCTCAAAGGTTTGTCTCTTAAAAAATGTTCCAGTTTACTTACATCTTTGTGAGAATAATACAGAATACAATTGCCTTCCATTCCATCTCTTCCGGCACGGCCTGTTTCCTGATAATAATTTTCAATGCTCTTGGGAATGTTAAAGTGAATTACAAAACGGATATCAGGTTTATCAATTCCCATTCCAAAGGCAATAGTGGCCACAATTACCTGTACATCTTCATTTAAAAATAAATCCTGCCGCTCAGCTCTTAGTTTGCTATCCAGTCCTGCATGATAAGCCACCGCTTTAATACCATTGGCCATAAGAATATCTGCCAGCTCTTCTGTAGTTTTTCTATTGAGCGTATAAATAATTCCGCTCTTTCCTTTGTGACCTGAAATATATTTTACAATACTTTTTACCGTTTGATCTTTTTGAATCTTCGGCTGAATTTCATAATACAGATTGCTTCTGTTAAACGATGAAATAAAGATGGAAGCCTTACGCAATCCCAGATTTTTTACAATATCACTTTGTACTTTGGGTGTAGCCGTGGCTGTGAGGGCAATTACAGGAACTTTTTCATCAATCATATCCATCATCTCCCGCAAGCGTCTGTACTCTGGTCTGAAATCATGACCCCACTCAGAAATACAATGCGCCTCATCTACTGCAAAAAATGAAATTTTCAGATCTTTAAAAAAATCGATGTTCTCTTCTTTGGTTAGTGTTTCAGGAGCTACATATAATAATTTGGTATTACCGGCAAGCAAATCATCATGCACTTCTTTTATTTCTTTTTTGTTTAATGTAGAATTTAGAAAATGCGCCACATCATCTTTACTGCTGTAACTGCGTACCAGATCTACCTGGTTTTTCATGAGGGCAATTAGCGGACTTACAATGATTGCTACACCCTCACTTACCAATGCAGGTAACTGATAACACAAACTTTTGCCGCCACCTGTGGGCATAATTACAAATGTGTCGTTACCGGAAAGTAAGTTATTGATTACTTTTTCCTGTGTGCCTTTAAATTCATCAAAGCCGAAATGTTCACTAAGTGCTGCATATAAATCTACATTATGCGTCTTAGCGTTCTTACCAGTTCCATTTGTTTTAGCCGGGGCTTTTTTGGTTTCTTTTACTTTAGCCGTTTCTGGTTTTTTAACGGTTGCTTTTTTCTTTACGGTTGTCATCACTATTATTCCTTCACTCTTTGGGTTTATAAACGTTCATTCTCAGGCAGGCAGTTGTTAAGATAACCCTGTTCGGGTTTTTTAAAAGGGTCATGAAGCTACTGAAATATACCCAGTCTTTTGTAGTAAATCAGCCAAAAACCTGCTTAAAAACAAACTCTTTTGAGAAGGTAGTTCATTTTTTTGAACTGTTAAGCAGAAGATTTTCACAAATAATCCAATAGTTAATAATTGCTCTTGCTGGTTTTAACACAGTTGATATTGTTCCCATCCATAGCTTTCTTTTTCTTTTCTGTTATTTCAAGTAGGTTTGCGGCACAATGGCACCAATTGATCCCAAAGAAATTGCTCTTCGCACAATTGCATTGGAGGCGGAGGCAATTCAACAGTTATCTTCTTTACTGTCAGATGATTTTACCAAAGTGGTAAATGTTGTACTTGCAGCCAAGGGCCGTTTTATTGTAAGTGGTATTGGAAAAAGCGCAGTGATTGCTCAAAAAATTGTAGCTACACTTAACTCTACCGGAACCCCTGCTGTTTTTTTACATGCGGCAGATGCAATACATGGCGACCTGGGTATGATTTTGAATTTTGATGTAGTAATGATTATCAGTAAAAGTGGCGAAAGCCCCGAAATAAAAGTGTTGGTGCAATTGATTAAAAACTTTGGCAATCCGGTGGTGGGTATGGTAGGTAATATGGATTCTTATTTGGCCAAGCAGAGTGATTATGTTTTAAATACTACGGTTAGCCAGGAAGCATGCCCTAACAATTTGGCGCCCACCAGCAGCACAACAGCTCAAATGGTGATGGGCGATGCCTTAGCTGTGGCATTGATGGAACAAAGAGGGTTTGGCACCAGCGATTTTGCAAAGTTTCATCCTGGTGGGGCGTTGGGCAAACGGTTGTATTTGAGAGTTAGTGATTTGTTTGTGAATAACGAGCAGCCAAAAGTTTTTTCTCTTTCCTCTTTAAAAGATGTGATTGTAGAAATTTCTAAAAAACGCTTGGGTGCAACAGCGGTGGTTACAGAAACCAATGAATTACTTGGAATTATTACTGATGGTGATTTACGCCGTATGCTTGAAAAATCAATTGCAATTGATACGGTTACTGCCGGTGAAATTATGAGCTCAAACCCAAAAACTATTGAAGGAGATGCGCTTGCTATTGATGCAATGGAGCTGATGCGGAACAATAACATCAGTCAATTAATTGTAACAAATGAAAAGCAATACCTTGGTGTTATACATTTGCATGATTTAATTAAAGAAGGATTGATATAAGCCCCAACTCTTAAAAGAGAGAAAGGCAAAATTTTACACTCACTAGAAAAACAAGTTCCTTTTTAAGGAATAAGGTATGAATAAAAATCACTACGTAGCCATCATGGCAGGAGGTATAGGAAGCCGCTTTTGGCCCATGAGCCGCACAGCTTTTCCAAAACAGTTTTTAGATATTTTACATACTGGAAGAACATTAATTCAAACAACGTTTGACAGGTACCGGGAATTTATTCCACTTGAAAATATTTATATTGTTACATCGATTGAGTATACAGATATTGTTCAAAAGCAATTGCCCGACTTGCCAGTTGAGAATATTTTAAATGAGCCCAGCAGAAAAAATACAGCACCCTGTGTTGCTTATGTTTCGCATAAACTGCATCAGCTAAACAAAGAAGCATTGCTTATTTGTGCGCCGGCAGATCATTTAATTTTTGATGCTCCAGCATTTTCAAAAGTTTGTATGGATGCTTTTGATTTTGTAAAAAGTATCAATGCATTGGTTACGCTGGGTATTAAACCTACGTATGCCAATACGGGTTATGGATACATTCAACACGATGCAATGCCGGTAGCAGACAATATTTATAAAGTAAAAACCTTTACTGAAAAACCAAATCAGGAACTGGCAAAAACCTTTTTAGCAAGTGGAGATTTTTTATGGAATGCAGGCATTTTTGTTTGGAAGGTGAAAAATATTATCAAAGCCTTTGATAAATTTTTACCGGAGATGAATGAATTGTTTACCGCCGAGCTTGAAAATTTTAACACCGAAAAAGAAGCAGAAGCTATTGAGCGTATCTATCCGCAATGCACTAATATTTCCATTGACTATGGCATTATGGAAAAAGCAGATAATGTATATGTGCTGCCTTCCTCTTTCGGTTGGAGCGACCTAGGAACCTGGAACAGTGCTTATGAAAATATGGAGAAAGATTATTTTGGAAATGCGGTAGCCGGAAAAAATGTAATGGTTATTGATGCTACCAAAAATGTGGTGCATGCCGAAGATAAAAAGTTAGTACTGCTTCAGGGCCTTGATGATTTTATTATTGTAGATACAAAAGATGTATTGCTCATCTGCAAAAAAGAAAAGGAACAGGAAATAAAAGAATATGTAGCGGAAGTAAAAAGGAATAAAGGAGATAAGTTCTTATAAAGGCTTAGTTTTTATTACTCAAAAATTCAAATGGCTTTTCTGTTTTTTTAAGAACTGATTTCTTAATTTTTTCTCTGTTGTTAATAATCTGATTCCGGTTTACTTTTATTAACTCATGTGCAATACAAAAGTTTTGTATGCTTTCTACATGAAACAACACATCATGGAGCCACTCTACTTCATGATCAATAGCCTGCTGACTTTTAAAGTCATTATTCAATAAAACCAGAAGATCCCTTTGTTGATGGTGTTGCATTTCAATTTTTTATTTAATAGCCAACCATTCCTTTTTTGTTTGGGCAGCCACATCCATTCTTTTTTGAAGCATTGCACCCGGTGGCACAAAATGCTACTAACAATAACATTAGAATGCCTTTTGTTACAGAACGCTGCATGAACAAATTCACAATTTTTTTGGAGTTCATTTGGAAAGAGGATTTCATAAGATATCAAAATTAACTACTTTCCGTATAAATTATTGTGGTTTTTGAATGAGCAGCAAAGAAAATAACATAAGGATATTGATAGCCCCACTCGATTGGGGGCTTGGCCACGCTACCCGTTGCATACCAATTATTGGCGAATTACAGGAACTGGGCTGCGAAGTTGTGCTTGCAGCAGATGGAAAAGTGGCCAAGCTGCTGGCTCTTGAGTTTCCGGGTATGGAAATAAGATACTTACAAGGCTACCATGTTCGCTATGGTAAAAAAGGATTGTTGCTAAGTTTATTTCTACAGTTGCCCCGTATTTTTCGCAACATAAAAAAAGAAAACAAATGGCTGAAAGAGTTATTGCAAAAAGAACGGTTCCATTTTGTGATCAGCGATAACAGACCGGGTTTATACAGCAATAAAACAAATTGCATTTATATCACTCATCAATTAGTAATACAGTCAGGTAAAGGAAAATGGATGAACAACTTTTTACAAAAGCTGCATCACCGGTATATTAAAAAATTCAATTCCGTTTGGATTCCTGATCTTGATACTGAAAGAAATCTGGCAGGTGAGCTTTCACATCCTTTAAAACAATTGACAACTCCTGTTTATATTGGATTATTATCACGCTTATCTGTAATTGATACACCAGTTACAAACTATAACTTACTTGTGCTTTTATCAGGTCCCGAACCACAACGCACATTGCTTGAACAAATAATCATAAATCAACTCTCCTCTTTCAATGGCAAGGTATTAATAGTAAGGGGTTTACCGGGAGCTGCAAGTCAAATTACCTCTTTAAACAAAGATGTAACGATTCACAATCATCTCACGGCAACACAACTGCAACATGCAATACAAGAAAGTGAACTGATTCTATGCCGTAGCGGCTATACTACATTAATGGACTTAATAAAGCTAAAGAAAAGAGCTGTACTTATTCCCACACCCGGCCAGCCGGAACAGGAATATTTAGCAGCGTATATGCAGGAGAGGGGATATTTTCCATTTGTGGAGCAGGGTTCTTTGCAATTAAAAATCTTATTACAAAAAGCTGCTGCATTTTCATACGACAATCCGTTTACGAAAGATAATTTTGAAAAATACCGGGAGCATATTCAGGAATTAATTACTTCTAAAAATGAATCTTAACCCGTTTGCCAATACTTTTACTTTTTAAAAATCATTTACCTGAACTCTGCACAAACTATTAAAGCACATTGGGCTGTTCTTACAGCGAATCTCTTATTCGGAATAAATTTTAGTATTGTAAAATATATTTCACCCTCGCTAATTAAACCTTTTGGATTAAATCTTATTCGTGTAGGTGTAACTGTTTTTCTTTTCTGGCTTTTATATTTATTAAAGCCCGGTAAAGCAGGAATTGATAAAAAAGATATTCCCCGCTTTTTATTATGCGCAGTAACAGGTGTTGCTATTAATCAATTGCTTTTTATTAAAGGACTCACACTAACTACTCCCATTCATGCTGCATTGCTTATATTAATTACACCTGTATTTATTTTACTCTTTGCGTTTGTTTTACGTAGCGAAAAAATTACACTTTTAAAAATTACTGGTTTGCTATTAAGTATAACAGGTGCAGCTTTACTTATTCTTTCAAAAGAAAACTCTACACTTGGTGCTGATATGTTTTTGGGTGATGTATTGGTAATTATAAATGCAGTTTCCTATGCATTTTACTTTGTGCTGGTAAAACCATTGATCCAGAAATACAGTCCGCTGCATGTAATACGATGGGTATTTACATTCGGACTATTTATGATCACTCCGTTTTGCTGGGGGCAGCTGGCTGAAACCAATTGGACATTATTTGCCCCAAGCCATTATGCTGCCATTGCGTTTATAGTATTGGGTGCTACTTTCTTTGCGTACTTGTTTACCGTGTATGGGCTAAATCATTTGAGTGCGTCGTCGGCGGGGTCTTATATTTATCTGCAACCATTTTTCTCAGCCATTTTTTCTTATTTACTTTTTGGTGAGTCATTAACGGTTTATAAAATAATAGCAGCGGCTCTTATTTTTAGCGGTGTATATTTTATTAACAAAAAAAGTATTTCGTCAATAAAATTAAATGGTTGATGGCGTTGAAAGTAATTGCCTGCTTATTTCCAAACATTTCTTTCAAACAACCAGCTAAATGGTTTTAATTTTTCTGGTTGAAGATCAAACCGCTTGATGCTTTTTTCCTGAAGCACCTGCATAGCTTCTTCAATATTATCTGTAATAAAAAACAACTGATCGTCCTCTTCTGAAATAGTTCCTTTGCTTTTCATCGTTTGTATATGCTCCATCAGTTCTTTATGAAAGGCTTTATCAAATACAATTACCGGAAAATCTTTGATCGTTTTTGTTTGTATAAGTGTAATACTTTCAAACAACTCATCTAAGGTTCCAAAACCGCCGGGCATACAAATAAAAGCGTACGAATATTTAATAAGCAAAGTTTTCCGCACAAAAAAGTAGCGGATGTTTACCCATTTATCTAAATACAAATTGGGCTTTTGCTCAAACGGCAATACAATATTGCATCCCACACTTCTGCCATTTACTTCTTTAGCCCCACGGTTCGCTGCTTCCATTAAACCCGGGCCACCTCCAGTCATTACAGTAAAACCAAGCTTGGCTACTTCGGCACCTACTTTTTGTGTGAGTTTGTAATACTCATGGTCTTCGCCATATCGTGCCGAACCAAAAATGGTAACACAGGGTCCTACAAATGCAAGCTCTCTATATCCACGAATAAATTCAAAGAACACTTTCCAGGCAAACTTGAATTCCTTCCACCTGCTTTGAGGACCTTCTAAAAATTTTATTTCACTTGGAGTGGTCATAATTATTTCGTTTTAAATAGGAGCAGGAAAAAAAATTAGCCACTCTTTTACAATTCTTATCATCTGTTTATTTATTTATACAATATGTTTTCAGTACATTAAACAAAAAAAATAATTTTCAACTTTTTTATTTTTGCATGGTTACATTTATTATCCATTCGTACACAAACTTAAAAGTTCTCACATGAAAAAATTACTTAATTGCAGTTTTATTGCTTTATTAGCACTGGCAATAGGCTGCTCAAAAGAAAACGCACTTCCAAACAATGAAGCAGTTGCGTCTCCACCACAAAGAACAATAACAACTAATTCTCAAACCGGAAATTTGAGTTATGGCGATACTTTAATTTACAATCATTCTGCATCAAACGATAAGTTAGTAAATGTAGTTTCAAAGCCAGCCGCTACAACCAAATTTAAATCCATACCCGGCGGTTTATCAATTGATTCAATAACCGGCCGAATCAATATCACCAAAAGTGAATCTGGTATCCGTTACAAAATTTTTGCTGTAAACGCTTCCGGTTTGGCAATTGACAGTGTAAAGATTGTAGTATCTGGTGTAGATTATAAAGATGAAATTTTTGAAATAGAAAAAACTCCCAACGCCTACGATACTTCTTTCCCCATTTACAATGCAAGACCTGGTCTTGCACTTCCATGCTCAGAAGATGATGACGATGATGATATGGGTTGTGTGTTTGATGAAACAGATTTGAATAATGATGGCAATGATGATATTGCCGGTGTAATACAGGATAAGCTTTTAGTTAACAACAAAACAGGAACTATTGATCTGGAAGCCTCATTTCATGCAGGTATCTTCGGGTCATCTAACCCTGCTAATGGTACGAATAAAACTTTTTTAATGTATTACAGAATTAATGATGCAAGTGGAAGAGCTTTACAAAAAATAAATATCAAAGTTTATTATTTTAATACAAAAAATGATATTCCACAAACATTGTTAAACGAGCTTGCACAACGTAACAATCAACAACTTTCCGTTAATGCAAGGTTAACATATACTGCTACTTACGATTCTTATGCAAGACCAAAGCGCCCACCAATTCTTATTATAGTAGGAAAGCAACAGTAAAAAATGAATCTAACTAAATAATACTAATTTTAAAGGCTCTGCAATGCAGGGCTTTTTTGTTTTGCATTCCGTTTTTCTTTACTTTAAATTATGAAACTGCTTCAAGCCCTAATCCTGTGTTTTACTGTTTGTGTTTTGTTTTCGCAGGAACAGGCTGATGCCGGATTTCAATATTATTACAAAGAGGCTGTACGTTTGTATGAAGCTGAAAACCCTACTTCAGAAACCGAACGTAAGGCTATTGGTTATTTTAATAAAACGATTGAAGCCGTAAAAAAAAATCCGTTTTTAACAACTGTACTAATGGATTGTTATGTAAAAGCCGGCAATCTGTATCAAGGTCAGCAGAAGTATATCAACGCCTTGCCTTATTATTATAACGGTATCAAAACCGCAACTGAAAAAAAAGACAGTTTTTTCTTATATCAGTTTTCTTTATACCTCGGTACTACCAAATATTCTTTAAGCGAAATTGACAGTGCCCGTTTCCTTTTTGAAAAAGCGGCGGCATTAAGCACGGGCAATCAACCCTTTCCTGATCAGCCAATTCTTTTTAATTCACTTGGTATCATTTATTATGAAGCCTCTAATTACAAACAGGCCATCAATTATTTTAATCAGGCCGTTAACAGGCTTCCACAAACAGATACTGAATACGATGAGTCTTTTGTAAGTTTTAAAAACAATATTGCAAGCTGTTATGCAAAGTTGGGTGAATATCAAAATGCATTGAATCAATATAAAGCGTTAGTGCCCTATAAACAAATATCAGAAGGGCTGATGCAAAACATAGGACATACGTTTTACAGCCTTGAGATGTATGATAGCTCCATGTATTATTTAAAAAAAGCAAAACCTTCTGAAACTTTGAATTATGCAAGACTGGTAAATGAAATGGCACTCATTTATCTTACTAAAGGAAATCTTGCACAGTCTGAGCAGATGTTTGACTCTGCAATAAATTTAATAAGACGGCTTCCGGGATATTACAAAAATAAGGACAAAGCAAGCAGTTATTTATACCGTTCTCAACTGGCAGAAAAACAACAGTTGTACAACGAAGCGATTAGCTGGTGCAATATTGCTTTACAAGAATTGCATTTTACGTTTAAGGCCAAGCGTGCTGCGGATTTACCAGCTACAGTAACAGATGTTGTTTCGCCTATTGTTTTTTTTGAAGTGCTTCAGCAAAAGGCCAATCTCCTGTATCAGAAATATAAAACAGAAGGTGAGCAGCAATGGGGCCATTATGCATTACAAACCTGGATGCTTGCAATTAAAACTGCTAATTACATTAAATCAAATTTTGATAATGATGAGGCAGCTTTGTTTTTTAATTCAAATTTCAGCAGCCGATATAAATTTGCAGCTGCACTTGCTGTAGAACTTTATGAACAAACGAGTAAAGAAGAATATAAAAATGCTTTTTTATTGATTACTGAAAGCTATAAAGGCAACGTATTAAATGCCAACCTCAGCCGCAGCAGTGCTAAAGCTTCTGGAATTTTGCCCGATTCGTTACTTAACAAAGAAATAGAGTTAAAACAATTGCTGGCTGTTTTTACTAACAGATTAAACGCAACGGTAAGTGATGAAGGTGCTGCTCTTATTAGAAGTAAACTTACTGACATTCAAGTGCAACTTTCTAGGCTGCACAAACAGTTTGAAACCTTTCCTGCATACAATTCAATTGATGATGATCTTTTTTCAGATGTTATTACAGTTACAACAATTAAAGAAAATATAGGGAAGGGTAAAGCTGTTGTACAAATGCTTTGGTTAGACAGTACGGTGCTTCTATTTGGTTGTGATAACAAAGAAAGCTGGCTAAAGAAAATGGTGCTTAGCAAGGAGAATAAAACTGCACTGCAGCAAACACTTGCATCGCTTTACAATTTTGAAGAAGGGATTCGTTTTACAGGGTATGAACCATCTGCACAGGTATATCGTTTGCTAAAATCTTCAATACCCTCTTCTTTTTTTGAAAAAAAACACTGGGTTATTTTAGCTGACGGATTGTTTAACTATCTCCCTTTTGAAACACTTGTTACAGATAAAGAAGAGCGGGGTTATTTGGCTGAGGAAAAAATAATCAGCTATCATTATTCATTATCATCCTTAATATCACTTCAAGCAAGTGCTGTAAATACATCATCTTCTTTTGCAGCAGCTCCTTTTAATAGCGAAGGTTCAAACACAAATAATTTCAACTTTCCACAACTTCCATATTCTGAAAGTGAAATTGAAGTATGGACTGGAGAAAAGCTAAAAAATTCTTTAGCAACCAAGCAATTGTTTATTAAATTAGCACCAAAGGCAAGTGTTATTCATTTGGCCACACATGCCATTGCAAAAACTGATTCGGCAAATCAGGATCAAACTTTTATTCAGTTTTATTCAAAACCAAAACAACAGCCAGATTTTACAAGGTTATACCTGCATGAATTATACAGTATGCGTTTTGAAAAAAAACCATTAGTCATTCTTAGTGCCTGCGAAACAGCAACAGGAATAAATGAAGCAGGTGAAGGTTTGCTTAGTTTAGGCAGAGGTTTTTTGTATAGCGGATGTAGTGGTATTATTAGTTCGTTATGGAAAGCGGAAGATAAAATAACTGCATACCTTATGAAACAAACGCATGGTTATTTGGTGCAAAATTTTTCAGCAGATGAGGCATTGCACTTTGCAAGAATAGATTTTTTAAAAGATGGCAGCATTGATGCCCGGTTTAAATCGCCTAACTACTGGGGTAATTTTGTTTATGTGGGTGCTGTTCACTTGCAAAAAGATAGAAACATACATACAAGTTCTATGAAGTGGATTTGGATAGCTCTTCTTATTTCCTTAGTAAGCTTTGTAATATGGTATTTCAAAAAGATATTACACAACTAAAAGAAAGCAGGAATCAGAAGCATCTTTTCTACATAAAAAAGGTTTCAGCAAAACCGAAACCTTACTCAGGATTTTTAAAGGGGTAGGATTTTAGGTTTTTTAAAAGGACAGATTAACAACTCTTTTTTTAATTTGATGCAATAATAAAAGCATCTGTATTTTGGTTTCTCTGTTAAATTATTTATGCCCTAGCCATTTCATTTTTAATAGCGTAATACGGCTTACTTTATTATGATAGGTATGTGCAGGCTCATTAGCAATACCGGTAAGTATAGGTAATGCTTTATCAGTTTCATTATTTTTTAAATACCCCATAGCTAAATAATACTCAGCTTCATCCTGATACAATAGTTCTCCGGAAGTTTTATTGTGTGCTAAAATTTGCTGCATCAATTCTATGGCTTTACTTGTGCTGCCTGTTTCCAAATAAGCATTGCCTGCAAAAAAGAGTTCTCTGTTACCGGGGTTACTTATTTGGTTGTACAAACTGATGACAGTAGTGTGATCGCCTTTTTTAAACGCTTCTACCAGCTCGCTTTTATTTTCAGTACCACTTCTATTTTCTGTTACACTGTAACTGTTGTGAAGTGATTTATAAAATCCTGTTCCTGTGCTGCCGAAATACTGCACCATTGTAAACCCTGCAAGAATAATTATAAGGCCAGCTGCAATACGCATTACAAATACGCGGGGAGGCATAGATATTACTTTAGCTGGTGCTTTTTCAGGCTGCACGGTTTTTTTAAAAAAATCTGTATGTACATTCTGCACCTGCTTCATAATATTGTACTGGCGCACCACATGAATGGCTGTATGATGTTCTTCAAGAGCAAGATCAGTTTCGTTTACACCATTCATATTCATGATCTCGTTTAATCTGTGGCGGTTAATGGCTCCGCTAAGAAAGTCGTCAAGTGCAATTTCTGTTTGAATGTTACTGGGCATAAGTAAGATAGGTTTTAAATAGTTCGGTTATTTCTTTACTGGTTGTTATAAGGTCTTTCAAGTGCTTCATACATTTTGCTTTTTTATTACGCAGCACCTGTTCGTTATCATAGTTCGTAAGTAGTAATAGTTTTTTCATGGGCATGTTTTCAAAATAATAACCGCTCAGTATTTTTTTACAGGGGTCTCCTATTTCTTCAAACAACTGCATTAGCTTCTTACTGTTTTCATTACTGTACATTCTGTGCTGAACGCTTTCTTCCACTTCACTAAAATTATCTTTTGCATAAAACTCTTCACGGTTTGCTCTTCTGCCCTTGCTTCTTAATTCGTTCATATACAGGTTTCGGGCAATTCCTGTGATATAGGTTTTTATACTGCTGTCGCCTCTAAACTTGTCCTGCTGCACCTGTTCAATAAAAACCAAAATACTTTCTTGAAAAATATCAGCTCCATCTTCTTCGTTACATCCCTGCCCTTTGAGGTAATAAACTACTGACTCAAAGTAATTTTTGTACAGTTCCTGAACCGGCTCATTTATGTTACTACCCTTTAACCGAATGAGCAGATTGTTATCAATTATGTTTGTCATTTTGTGTGTGCTGAAATTAGTAGCCATAAAAAGACTGTATGTAACCTGAATATTAAGCTTTTATTCTTTTTTTCACACAATTTGAGGTTTTATTTGTTGTGATGGTTCATTACGGGGGCCGTGAAGCAATTTTGTATGCGCTTTTTCTAATTTTTCAAGGCTTAAACGGCCAGGCATACGTATGCTTTCCACCTTTACCAGCCTACGAATAACTCCAAAAAGATTGAGCAGTAAAAGAATGAATCCAACTGCATCTGCTGGGGCAATAGTTATGGAGTTGGGCCATGCAATAATAAAAAGCAGTGCGGCCAGCATAAGGTACAAAAGTGTTGGTACCAATGCCGAGGAAACTGCTTTGCCCATTAACAGTTGCTTTTGTAATTGCAATGCTTTTTGCTGGCGGGCAGTAAACCGTTCAGTAGTTCTAAAGGTTTTGTTATTGGCCTGCAACTGTTCTAATTCGTGTAGCCTTTTTGATACAAACGATAACAACCCTGCAAAAGCATCACGGCTTTTACGGGTAGTTTGTTTAAGCCGATGGCTGCTGTATTTATTCACAAACCATAATAACGGAATTGTACAGGCCACAACAATGCCAAGTACAATATGAAACTGTAACAACAAATAGCAGCATATAAAAAAATAAATTAGGTCTTTTGCAAAACCTATCATTCCTAGTTCCATATAACGTTGAATACTTTTTAACTCCGAAGAAAACCATACTAACTGGCGTGCTGGTGGTTTTACATTTGCAGTTTCGGTTTCGTACATAAGGTATTGAAAATACTCTCTTCTTGCTTTTGCTGCATACAACATGCCCGTTTCGGTAGTGGTATATTTTTCAATCCAGGATAAAATAAATTTGATGATTGCTGCGGTAAGAAATAAAATAAAAAAACTATTTAAATCGTTTGGCACTGGCATACCTATCCAGGCGAGTACACGGCTTTTGCTGCCACCAGAGTGAAACAACAATTCAATATAACGGCCAATGCTTAAAAGCAATATAAGGTTACAAATACAATGCAATACACCCGCTGTTACTGCTATACTTATGCGTAGCAAGTGTTGACGGATAAATGTTTGTGACAAATAATATTTCATTTCATTAAACTTTAAAAACCGGGCCACTGCAAGCAGTTACCCGGTAGAAAAAAGCACACCACAAAGCTGAGTTCTCTTATACAGCTTTGTGCATTTCAGTTCTTAAAACAGTAAGTGCATCGCCATTACTTAATTCTTCTATTGTAAAGATGGGCATATTTGTACGTGCCTGTACTTCTTGTGTAAGTAAAGGACTGGCAGTAAACAAACCGCTAAGTGCTGTAGGTTTTATTTCCATTTCTTTTAGTGTACTTAACCCTTGTATTGCACTAAGGCTATCTCCTGCTGAAAAAATTACTGAATCCACACCAGCCATAAATCGTAAGTTGGTTAAAAGCATTTCGGTTTCACGTTGAAAAATACCATCTGCAATTTCAATTACCACATAATCTGGCGCACATGCATACACTTTGCTCATAAGGGTTTCATATAAATCAAGTAACTCTTTCTCATCGCACATGTAGGTAGATGGAAAACCCATATCGCCAAAGTCAGTTACCATATCTGCACCCATATCATAACAAAGATCTTTGTCTTTTGTAAGTACGGTACCTGTAAGTTTAATGAAAGCTGTGTTAAATCCTTTCCCTTTTAAACCATTTACAAGGTATGCTGCTGATGTAGTTTTACCACTGTCCATTGAAGAGCCGATTGATAATACCACTTTAGTTAAGGATGACATAGCGCCAGAAAATGTTTTCATTTCATGTGCATGTATCTTTTTAGTGTTGATGATTTTACCACTCTTATCAACTGCATAGCCAACCAAACGAAGAGTAGTAGGACCCACGTTTTTAAATTTTGCATGCATAGAAGTTAATACACCCACTGTACCCCCTGCACCAAGTATATGATACTCGCTGAGTATTTCTTCTGGCACATATCCTTCAAATTGTTCAGTAGCGTATCTAGTACCGAACGCTGCCATTATTTGATCGCCAGGCAGAATTTTTACATTTCGTACCTGCTCGCCCTGGATGGAAGTGTGTTTGCCAATGCTTAACACTTCAAAGATGGCTACATCGCCTGCAATAGGTTGATGTGTTTCTGTTTTAGTTGTGTCAACCGAGAAGTTTTTTACAGTTGAGCAGATGTAGGTTTTTTTAATACGCTTTTCCATAATGTATTTTTTTTGGTTTTATATTTTATTTTTTTTAGAATAATTCAGCAAGTGATACATTTAGTGTAGCACCTATTACATTAAAATTATCAAAAGGGCGAAATGTTCTTTTGCGTACAGGATCATACACATTTACCTTACTTGTTTTTCCGCTGAGGAAATTAAATTCTGTTTGCGTCATGAAATAAACATTCAGCCTTAGGTAATCATTAATTTTTGAATTGAGGTTTACGGTAAATCTTCCACGGTGAAAACCATCAGGTGTGTCTGTATCAATTAATGCACTATTGGCATCGTAGTAACGGATGGGGCTGCCGCCAATATTATAAAACATTGTGTACATTATTGATGGTGTAAGATTGAAAAACTCCATTCGGTTACGCAAGCCTAATCTTGTACTCATGATAATACGTTGACGGAAGCGGCGCTCATTCTGTGAATTTTGTTCTACACGTACAGAATTGGTCCAGTTAAACTTGCGATCAAAAACTCGTGAAGTGTGCGCTGCTCTAATAAAAAACCGCTTACGGCTTTCAAGAGCAGAGGTGGGTTTAATAATTTGTACACCGGTTGAGAAATCCCATTTTTTACTATGGTCGTAACGTAACTGAAAAGCTGTTTGATTGAATTCGTTACGAAATTTATCACTGAGGTTGTATGCTCTTGTGTGACCAATTTGAAAATCTAATTTCTCAGTTAACGGAGCCTGAACAGTAATACCGTTCCAGTTTTTCCATTCTCTTTGTGCTTGTGTGCTTATTGTGGCAAGTGTGGTGCCAATGAGCAGCAGTGTTACTTTTTTCATTTTTGAATTTTTGATGTGGTACGTAAATCAGTAACCATCAATTTTAAAAATGTAACCTCAGTATATAAGTTTTTTATTTTTATCCCTTATAAATAATAACAACCTTGCAGCAAGAGCAATAACCTGCACTTAAATAAAGATGTACTCTCTGTAACTTTTTAGATTGTATTACCAGCAAATAGTTTCTGTAAAGCTTTTGCAAGTAAGGTTATTAAACAAATTGAAAATGTAAATAGAGATAAAGACGTCATACTGCTAGGGTTTTTAAATCAGTTAAGCTGCTGCATTCATTTCAAACCTAAAAAAAACTTTCTGTGTAATGTTGTAATCAATAGCAACTTCGTTTTGCATGGCAGGTAACCACATGCTTTCTGAACTGAGAATAATAAGTTCAGCTTCGTCTCGCATTTCTTTTGTGGCACCTGAAGCTTTTAGGTTACTGATTTTTCCAAACTTAGTAATTGTAAAATGTACTGTTAAGTTAGGCCAGGAAATATTTTGGCTCTTTGCAAATGACATATGCATACGATGCTGCATAAACTCAGGAAATGTATAAGAAGGATGGATAAATAAGGGAGCACTTTTTTTTGTTTGGCCTATGACATCTACCGGTAATTCGAAATCCAATACCTGTTTATTAAATAACTGAACTACTGACGCCGAATAACTATACATAGCCTGAATTAATGAATCACCAGTTATTGTAGTAAGTGTAACCATTAAAGAAGGAGCATGATTGTATTTGGAAAGTGATACAGTTTTCATTGTAATAAAATTAAGATGAATGAGGGGTACTTGAATAAATAAGTAACCGCAATACATGCCAATGTAACCAAACTGGATAAAAAAATTGTCTGCTCATTTTGAGCAGGTGCTAAAAGAAGTTGTAAAGCTTTTGTATTGTTAAACTGGTGATTTACTAAATATCTTTTTTGAAGCAGCCTATTTTTTATTTTTCATCCATTCCATTTCAGGAATTAGTGCAGGCTGTTTAAAATAATGTAAACGCAAACTATCGTTCCATCCATTGGGATTTCTGTTAAAGGATTTGCTGCTGAAAAAAATCATTCCTTGTACATTTGGAGTAGTACGAAGCAATTCAATTTGTCGGGGAATGAGTGTGCTGTCTTTCCATGCGTCGCTACTGCCTGCACGGTAAATACCTAAGCCAATATAACAATGCTTGCCGTAAGTATGCTTGCTCCACCAATCAATTAAAACTTCATAAGGTGCTGCTTTATGGCCAAACTCCCAATAGAGCTGAGGAGCTACATAATCAATCCATCCTTTTTGCAGCCACAATAAAATATCAGCATACAAATCGTCATAGTTCGTTTGCCCTGCTTTTGTATTACTGCCCATAGGATCTTTATCTGCATTGCGCCATACACCAAACGGACTGATACCAAATTTTACATGAGGTTTTGTTTTACGAATAACAGTAAAGAGTTTGTATATAACTGAATCTACATTGCTTCTTCTCCAATCATCTATTTTTAATCCGTTTCCATATTGAGCAAATGAAACAGAATCAGGAAATTCTTTCTTTGCAATTCGGTATGGATAAAAATAATCATCAAAGTGAATGGCATCTACTTCGTATCGTTCTGTAATATCTTTTATAACTTCTACTACAAATTCCTGTGCTTGTTTATTACCTGGGTCAAAATATTTTTTATCGCCATAATCTAAAAACCAATCGGGGTGGAGCCGTGTAATGTGTGATGGAGCAACGGAAGCTTTACCAATTTTAAAATCGGCACGGTAGGGATTACACCATGCATGAAATTCCATTTTTCTTTTATGGGTTTCATCAATCATAAACTGCAATGGATCATAATACGGAGTAGGTGCTTTTCCTTGTATTCCACTCAGCCATTCACTCCACGGTTCATAAGGTGATGGATAAAAAGCATCTGTTGCCGGGCGAATTTGCATGACTACTGCATTCATTCCGTTTTGCTGATGCAAATTTAGGATGCGTATGAATTCTGCTTTTTGAGAGTCAACCGCAATTCCTTTTTTTGATGGCCAGTCAATATTATCAACACTGGCAATCCACACAGCACGAAATTCTTTTGTTGGTTGTGCAAAAGAAGTTATAGAAATAAACAGAATAAAAAAGCGGATTGAGAACTGAAATCTTTTTTGCATATAATAAGGTTAATCTGAGATGCGTAGCTTATCTAAGAGCTTGTTTAAAACATTTGCTTCTTCCTCTGTTAGGCTTTTGGCAATCTCATCCATCTCTGTACTGTAAGCATCTAGCTTTGAGAGAATATTTTTACCCTTGCTGGTTATTGAAACATCTACTAAACGCTTATCAACTTTACTAGTATTTTTATTTACCAGTTTTTTTGTAAGCATGCGATCAACAATTCTACTTGTGTCGCTCATTTTATCCAGCATTCGTTCTCTAATTTCAAGTGTAGAAATAGGTACTGTGCTGCCTCGTAATATTCTCAGAATATTATATTGCTGCATGCTGATGTCTTCTCTTGCAAACAAACCTTGCAGTTTTTCTTTTAACCATCCATGCGTAAACACTAAATTCACAATTACCTTGTGCCTGTTGTTTCTGAATTTTCTGTTTTGATGAATGTCTTTTTCAATACTCATAAGCAATCGTTAGATAAACATTTTTTTCTGGAAACGTACTGTTCATTTAGCCGTGCTCATGTACATTTTCCACTGCATGCATGGGGCCGAACTCGTTTGTATAAATTTTAAACAGCAATAGAAAATAGCTGATGAGTAAAGGGCCGAAAATAAAACCCCAAAAACCAAACAAACTCAATCCAACAATAACACCGAGTACAGTTACCAATGGATGCACATTGCCCATTCGTTTCATTAAGGTAACTCTGGCAAGATAATCTACATTACCGGTAACCATTAAACTCCAAATAGTGAGCCATATACCATTAGTGGTTTGGCCTTGCGAAAACAAATAGACTACCAAAGGCAACCAGATAAGTGTGGTGCCCACAATAGGGAAAAATGCAAATATGCCGGTAATAAAACCCCACAACACAAATTCATTTACACCAAATATCCAATAACCAACCATTGCAAAGATGCCCTGTATTAGAGAAATCAACGGAATGCCAATTGCATTTGCCCGAACCATGCTTACAGTTTCTGCTCCAAGTATATCAATGTTTTTTTCATGCAGTGGTAAAAATACATCGAACGATTTTTCCATTTGTTTTCCATTGGCCAGCATAAAAAAATAAATAAACAGCATCATAAACAGATTGGTTAAAATCATTGCAGTGCTGTTAAGAAAAGAAGGAAGAAAATTGGTGAACCTGTTTTGAAGTTCCCCTATGTTTTTTGCAGTTACCAATTCCTGACCCGTCCATTCTTTTACCTGCGCTGAAACTGATTTTAACCCTTGAACCAATTCATCAGAATGATTAAACAGGTTTGTAATTTTTGGCGATAGCAGGTTTACAATTAAATAAATGGGTAGGCCGATTACAACCAAAAAGGAAAGAATAAACAAAGTAGCAGTAAGGTTCTGATTCCATTTTCTGTTTACTGTAAGCTTACGATACCATCCACGGCTGAGAATATATAATGTAACTGCCCCTAAAAACCCGGGCAGAAAAATATAGAGTTCTTTTACAAGCAATAAACCCAATGCGGTTAAAACTACTAATAAGATAATCTGACGTAAGCGGTTGCTGAATGACATAAAATGAAATTACGAAAAGAGAATGGAGAATAGCAGATTGCAGATTTGAATATTTTAAGTATCAGTTCGCTCTATGCACCTCGATTCAAAAAATTATTCTTCCCATACTTTTAATCCTTCGCTGCAATTAGCACAAATGTCAATATTTTTCCGGCTGGTCATAAGCTCACGGCGAAACTGTTTGTACTTATCATTGTTCCAGGTTTCTTTAAAGGTTTGTGTTTTTAAATTTCCCAGTTGATGTGTGGCATCTTTATCAAAACAACAGGGCACAACCAACCCATCCCAAGTTATTACATTGGCATGCCACAACTTCCAGCAATGATTTTGCAATTTGTTTTTAGGTTTGTAAGAACCATCAGCATTTTTTGTATAGCGGCTATACCTATTTAATGTTGGAATTAACTTGTTAGGATCGTTTTCATAATCATAAACCTGTGCCGTTTTAAACCACACATCATCAACTCCTACTTCTTTTGCCAGTTGCTTTACATCTTCCAGTTGATGTTCATTGGGCTTTACCACAAGAAACTGAAACACAACAAATGGTTTTTTGCTGCTGAGTTCTTTCTTCCACTTCACAATATTTTTTGCACCTTCCAATACTTTATTCAACTGTCCGCCTACACGGTATTGCTCATATACATCCTGAGTAGTTCCGTCAATGGAAATAATTAAACGGTCCAATCCGCTTTCAACAGTTTGCTTTGCTTTTTCATTGGTTAAGTAATGAGCATTGGTAGATGTGGCGGTATAAATTTTTTTATCACTGGCATACCTCACCATTTTTAAAAAGTCAGGATTTAAATATGGCTCTCCTTGAAAATAAAAGATGAGGTATAATAAATGTTGATGTACATCATCAATGGTTTGTTCAAAAAAGCTTTTCTGTAACATGCCTGTTGGTCTGGTAAATTCCCGTAAGCCACTGGGACACTCGGGGCAGCGTAGATTGCAACTCGTTGTTGGCTCAAAAGAAATAGAAATAGGATAGCCCCATTGAATGGGTTTGTTAAGCAACCGGCTCAATTGATAACTGCTCCACACTTTGCCAGCGTTGATGGCACGGCGAAAAGTAATTTTAGATAAAAGATTTAAAATATCTGAGCGGTGTATTTGATGCATGTACAGCAAAGATAAACTGCAAAAGACATAATACGTTAAAAGGGCTTGCTGCAAATTGCAGGAAGCCCTTTATTATTTATACCATTTTTTATTTCAAAAAAGGCTGCCGTTTCCAATACGTTAAACTTCTCCAGCACCATTCAAGTGGGCCAAAGCGGAAATAACGCAACCAAATATGGCTCCATATAATTTGCAGCAACCAAGTGGCAGCTACCACATAATATATTTCAAACCGCTGCAGCTTGCCATACATTCCAAAACCCACACCATAAAAAAACAAGCCCACTAATAAAGATTGCATCAGGTAATTGGTAAATGCCATTTGGCCCACAGGACGGAGTAATGCAAAAAACCATTTAAACCAGCCAGACTTATACATCAACATGATCAAACCAAAAATACCAAGCGACCGAAACGCTCTTGAAATTTCATAAAACTCAAACAACACATTTTTTCTAATATCAAAGCCGTTAAACTTATAATCTATTAAAGGCTGTAAGCGGAAATAAGAAAGTACCAATCCGATTCCCAAGCCGCCAATAAATAAACCCCAATAAATTTTTGTAGAAGCAAGCCCGGTAATAATACCCAATTTAAAAAAGGCCATGCCCAAAAACATGAAAATTAAAATATCCCACAAACCAAGGTATGTATAGTACAATTCAACTTCTAGGCTTCGGCCACTCTGATATTCATAAAACCCGCCATAATTTCCTCTTACAGTAGCAAGGTTTTTATTCATCTTTTTCAGTTTTTCCTTTTGGGTATTTTTTTCCTTTAAGCCTGTCATTGCTCCAAGATCTTCTTTTTGTTCGTCAGTAAGTTTGGTTATGGTAGTATCAATTTTTGCAATGGCCTCCCCCTTTGCAATCATCTTCCTGTCACGGTATGCATCTACATTATCTCTGGCGGTTTGCAATACTAGACAAAGCACCGCAGCAATGATTAATGCTTTGGGAGACAGGCGGCGAAACGCAAATGCAATCATTCCAATACATGCATAATGAAATAAAATATCCCAAAACCATAAAAGAACAAAGGCATTGAATAGTCCAAATACCAATAGCCATAACTGGCGGCGGAAAAAATAATCTGCTGGGTAAAGTCCTTCTGATTTTTTTTCCTGCCTGCTGATAAATAAAATGATACCAGCACCAAAAAGCATGGAGAATAAAGCACGCTGGCTTCCTTCCATAAACCAGTCAATAAAATACCAGGTTTTGAAATTAATAGTACCCCATTCGTTTAAAACAGAGGGGTCATAAATAACAGGTTCGGGCAAGGCAAACCCAGGAATATTCATTAGCAAAATGCCGAGGATTGCAATTCCTCGTAAAGAATCAAGTAATACAATACGCTCTGTTTCTGAAACAGGCGCAGCCAAATTGGTTGACATAATGGTTGGTTTTGGTTGTGAAATGGGTAGCCCTCACAGAGTAGAGTTAAAAGATAGTATTTAAAATAAATTAATTAGCAGAATTTAAAAACAATTCTTATTTTTGATTGGTTGCATAAACAACTATATGCCAAACAACCAATTTAGGAAAAGCGAGTTATACAGTTTCATGACGGGCAAAGCAAGCACGGCTATAGCCAGACGTTTGCAAAAAAATATGAAGCAGGCAGGGATTGAAATTACTGTGGAGCAGTGGAGTGTTTTGTATCAGCTTTGGAAAACAGATGGTATTAGTCAGCAGCAATTATGTGCAGCTACTTTTCGTGACAAACCAAGCATTACAAGATTGGTTGATAATCTTGAAAAATTAAAATTGGTAAAACGTGTAGCAAGCAAAGATGACCGAAGGATTAACCAGGTTTTTTTATCAGATGCAGGAAAACTGCTTGATGAGAAAACAATGAAAGTTGCCAATGATACATTGAATGAAGCATTAGCTGGTGTACCTGCCGACAGGGTAGATGTGTGTAAGGAAGTGTTGCAGATTGTTTATGATAATCTAAAATAATTTTCAGTTCATATAATTTTTAAATTCCCTTTTATGAGTACCTCAACACAAACAAAAGCCGTATTAAAAGGTGGCGAATGGTTAATAAAAACCAGTGCCACTGCCGACACATTTATTCCAGAAGATTTTAATGAAGAGCAGCAAATGGTAAAAGATATGTGTGCTACGTTTATTGAAACGGAAGTACTGCCCATTGTTGCCCGGCTCGATAAAATGGAAGAAGGATTGATGCCAGGGTTAATGACCAAAGCAGGTGAACTTGGTTTACTTGGTTCATCAGCACCGGAAGAGTTAGGCGGGTTAGGAAAAGATTTTATTACCTCCACATTAATCAGCGAAGGTCTAGGTGGTGGCCATTCTTTTTCTGTTGCAGCCGCTGCACATTCTGGTATTGGCCTGTTACCCATTTTATATTTTGGTACACCCGAACAAAAAACAAAATATGTTACCAAGCTTGCAACGGGGGAATGGAAAGGTGCTTATGGATTAACAGAACCCAATAGCGGCAGCGATGCACTCGGTGCAAAATCCACAGCTGTACTGAGTGAAGATGGCAAACATTATATTTTAAATGGCCAGAAATGCTGGATCACCAATGGTGGTTTTGCTGACGTATATACTGTGTTTGCAAAAATTGATGGTAAAGATTTTACAGGTTTTATTTTAGAACGTGGTATGGAAGGTTTTACACAAGGCCCTGAAGAACACAAGATGGGTATTAAAGGATCATCAACTGTGCAATTGTATTTTCAGGATTGTAAAGTACCTGTAGAAAATTTATTGGGAGAAAGAGGTAAGGGTCATGTCATTGCTTTCAACATATTAAATATTGGCAGGTTAAAATTAGCTGCTGCCGCATTGGGCGGAAGTAAACGAACTCTCAATCTTTCACTGCAATATGCTATGACCCGTGAACAATTTAAAACACCCATCATAAACTTTGGTGCTATACAACATAAAATAGCAGAAATAGCTACAAGAATTTGGGTATGCGAAAGTGCATTGTACCGCACCAGTAAAATGATTGATGAAAAAGAACATGAGTTGCTTGCCGCAGGTAAACTGTTTAATGAAGCTTTGCTTGGCGCTGCAGAAGAATATGCTATTGAGTGCGCCATATTAAAAGTAGATGGCAGCGAAGTATTAGATCTTGCGGTGGATGAAGGCGTACAGATACATGGAGGCAACGGCTTTAGTGATGAGTATGAAATTTCAAGAGCATACAGAGATAGCCGTATCAACAGAATTTATGAGGGTACCAATGAAATCAATCGTTTGCTTACAGTTGATATGGTATTAAAGCGTGCTATGAAAGGCAGATTGGATATTATGGGCCCGGCAATGGCAGTTCAAAAAGAATTGATGAGCATTCCTGATTTTGGTGGTGATGATGAAACTCCTTTTGCTAAAGAATACAAAGCCATTGCTAATTTTAAGAAAGCAATTATGATGACGGCGGGAGCAGCGGTTCAAAAATTAATGATGAAGATAGAGCAGGAGCAGGAGGTGTTGATGAACATTGCAGATATGGCCATTCATACATTTAATGCTGAGAGTGCCTTGTTAAGGGCCGCTAAATTAGTAGAAATAAAAGGTGAAGATGCCTGTAAGTTTGAATTGGATATGATGCGTACTTATTTGTATGATGCAGCAGACAATATTAACAAGTTTGGTAAAGACGCTATTAATGCATTTGCTGATGGTGATGAACACCGTATGATGTTACTCGGATTAAAACGTTTTACAAAAGTTGAGCCCTTTAATAGCAAAGAAGCAAGGAGAAGAATTGTGGCTAAGTTGAGGAATGACGGAAAGTATGCTTTATAAATAGGATTACATTCGTTTTCAAACCATGTTAAAAAAAAAAGGGCTGACAATAAAATTGTCAGCCCTTTTTTTTTAAATCTGTTAGGAGTCTTTTTTACTTTACAAATTTGTGAGTCTCTGTTTTTTGAGATTCAGCGTTTATAATTTGGACGATATAAATGCCATTGGGCAAATCGGTCAAACTAATGTCCAGTTGTAAATTTTGAGTTCTTATTTGCTTAAGAATTACTCCACTCATGTTTACCAAACGTATTTGTTTGTTCCCATTATCAAAGAACTGAATAACGATGTTATTGTTATTTTTTGCTACTAAAGTTTCTTTGCTTGTATTGCCAATACGCTGAATAGAAGAGAATGTTTTTTTGCCGTCTAAATCATACTGAGCCAATCGGTAATAATATAAGGAACCGCTTGCGTTTTTATCTTCAAAACTGTAGTACGTTGTTGTTCCTGTAGTTCCGTTTGCCAAAATGCTTCCAATTTTTTCAAATCGTATGCCATCAACAGATCGCTCTATATCAAAATGAGAAGCATTTTGCTCTTGCAGAGTATTCCAAGCCAAAGCTGAAGTAAAGCTATTGGTTCTTTTTGCAGTAAATCCTCCCCAAACAATAGGTAAGGTACCACCGGATGCTGCTGTATTACCAAAAAAGAATTGAATCCGTTGGCTTTCTGCGCTGTTTGCAAAATTGCCCAGTAAAGTAACTGTACCACTTAAAACAAACCCATTAGTAAGAGATGATGCGATTGTGTACCAAGAAGATTCACCATTACTATTATTTCGTTCATAAGCCCCTGTTATTGGAGTTCCTTCCAGTACCAAATTGCTTACACGTATGGTAGAACTGCTGTTTTGTGTACGAACCGTAAGCCCAAAATAATTAATAGTAGGCGCAGTTGCAATTTTAGAATCATCAGTTAACCTTCCAGATACATTAGGGATAACGTTTGTAAAATTAATCCCGCCAATATTTGTAACACAGGTAAACGTGTTTAAAGCAACATCATAGGTTACAGTAAATGAATATGTGCCACTTGTTCCATAATTTAGTGTTTGGTCAGATCTTGTACTGTTTAAAGGACTGTTACGATTGCTTCCTAAATCAGGAATACCAGTAAAATTTGCCTGAACTTGATTTGCATTTACATTTCTTACGTTTCTATATCGAACGCCAAGTAAATTTTCAACACTTCCACTGAACGGGCCAACAAGTAATTGTTGAGCTTGGGAGAATTGAGAAAATAAAAGAAAAAGGAAAAAAACCGAATTTGTGTAAAATTTTGTTTTCATTTAGTACTCTTTAGGTAGTGATGCCAAACTGGCTAATGGTAAATGCTTAGCAAAGGTATGCCCGATTTAAGTATTTTCAGTATTTTGAAAAATGTTTTTATACTTAGTAAAAACGCTAAGTACTTTTCAAATTAATAGAACCTTATTTTCTTATGCGCTCCAAAATAAAACCAAAACACTTTTTCTGTTCTCTATTCTTTTTTGTTTTGGCAGTACAGGTTTCTTATTGTCAGTCAGTATTCATAAAATTTGTTACCCCTGCAAAAAATCAAAATACAGTTGCAGCTAAAAGGCAATTTATTACTGGCATTACCTGTAAAGAATGCAGGGTTGCAATGGATGCATCTGAAATAAAAGTTTGGCCTACGGGTGTATTTGTTGCAGAAGTAAATCTAAATATTGGCGATACTTCGTTTTTATTTACTGCAACAGATCAAAAGGGATTTAAAACTTCGCAAACAATTTTTTATACCTACCATCTGCCAGAAAAAGAAAAAGCAGTTGAAACAAACACGGTTGCTTACTGGCGTATTGAACCACAGGGCGATTTACTCTTAAAACCCGGCGACAAATTAAGAATGACTTTAAAAACAATTCCTGGTGTAACGGTTAAGCTTAGAAATGGATTTGAATTAAAAGAAATAGCTGTAAAAGACTCAGCTGGCATAAAAGGAATTTATAAAGGCGAGTACACTATACATGAGAATGATGATTTATTTACTTACGAAAAACAAAGATTAAAAGTAATTGTAACTACAACCGATCAACAGATCATTGAGGCTACTACAAAAGGCTCCTATTCAATTATGGAGCCCCTTGTTTTGCAAACAAAGGGAAAGCTTCCTTATTTATTAATCGGCTTAGGCGAAGACAGATTAGGCGGAACAAAAATGGGCTACCTCGATTCAATGATAAAACTGAATGCAGTAAGTAAAGTGGGCGATAAATATTGTGTGCAGCTTACCAAACATCGTCAGGCATATATTGAAGAACAACATGTAACAGTTGTAAACAATGGAAGTTTTTCACCTTCATCTCTTACAAACAGCATGAGAGTGTGGGGCGATAGTTTGTATGATTATGTTTCACTCATATTATATGAAAGATTGCCTTATCAATCGTTTCAGCTAATCCATCCATCAACCATTGTAGTAGATGTATTTGGAGCTACAGCTAATACGAATTGGCTCACACAAATGCAAAATGTGGAAGAAATAAAAACGGTTACGTATGAGCAAAAAGAAGATGATCTATTTCGCATAACCATTCAACTAAAACATGAACAACATTGGGGCCACACCATTTATTACAACGGAAACAATTTAGTAGTTCGTGTAAAACATCAACCAAAAAGATTGCTGTTAAAAGATTTGGTAATAGGTGTAGATGCAGGACATGGAGGTGAGAACAAAGGAGCATTTGGTATTAGTGGTATTATGGAAAAGGATATGACGCTTTTAGTTGCAAAAGAATTACAACTTGCTTTGGAAGCTGAAGGAGCCACCGTAATTATGACCCGAATAAAAGATACCATGTACGACAATCATGATCGCTATACATTTTTTAAAGAAAAAAATCCCAATTTCTTAGTAAGCATTCATCTCAACAGCAGTGCCGATCCTGTTCGCATTAAAGGAGTAAGCACTTATTACAAACACATCGGCTATCAAACACTCACACAAACAATTTTAAAACAAATGCTGGGTATGGGTTTAAAAGAGTTTGGCAATGTGGGCAATTTTAATTTTATACTCAACGGATTTACAGAGTTTCCCAATGTTCTGGTTGAAACTTTGTTTATCAGTCACCCCGAAGATGAAACAAATGTGCTGACACCCGCATACAGAAAACAAATGGCAGATAAAATTGTACAGGGTATAAAAGACTGGTTACAACTCAATAAAAATTGAGCTTGCTTAACAATGAATTAATAAGTTCCTCAATTATAATTGCTTTTAGCTGGCCATAAACCCCTATCTTTACCCCGTTATTTTGAGTTATACAGTGTTTTGTAAGTGAATCGCATTAATCTGCTACGCAAGTCCTGCTAATAGTTAGTCGTCTCGTCTTTACCGCCTCGTATTTTCTCATTTATTTTTAATTGTTCTAAATAAATTAAACATGAACATTTACGTATCAAACTTAAGCTTCAACGTTACTGACGATGACTTAAAAGGATTTTTTGAAAGCTATGGTGAAGTTGCCAGCGCAAAAGTAATTACTGACAAAATCACAGGCCGTAGCCGTGGATTTGGTTTTGTTGAAATGAATGATGATGCTGCTGCACAAACAGCCATCACAGAACTTAATGGTGGTATGGTTGAAGGCCGTGCTATTAAAGTTACTGAAGCTAAACCTCGTGAAGAACGCAGCCCTAGCAATAGTGGTGGTGGTCGTTCATTTGGTAACAAAAGCTTTAGTGGCAACCGTTACTAATTTAAGTTTCACACTTATTCAGAAGCCGTTTCATTTTTGAAGCGGTTTTTTGTTTTATACCATCTCTACTTAAAATATATTTACAAAAAAAATTATGAGCAATCTTATAGAAGAGTTTAATGACTACCGTACAAAAATGAACGAGGTAATTTTAAGCAAAGACAATCTTGTAATTAAACGTCTTTGGAATTTAGACACCAATACCTATGCTGAAGGTGCATTATCAACTCAAACAAAAGAAATGCTGGGTCTGGTTGCAAGCATGGTACTTCGTTGCGATGATTGTATTAAATATCACCTTGGCAAATGTCATGAACTGAAAATTACTACGGAGCAGATGTACGAAATTTTTGCAGTAGCCAACATTGTGGGTGGAACTATTGTTATACCACATACCAGAAGGGCGGCTGAGTATTGGGAGGAACTTTTGAAAAATGGATAATTTTTTAATTGATAATTGATAAGAATTCATGAAATTTGAATGTACACTCATTTCTTAAATTGAATTATGGCTACAGATACATTAAATCCGTCCGCACCATTAACCGCTAAAGATTTTGCAACCGACCAGGAAGTTCGCTGGTGCCCCGGTTGTGGCGACTATTCCATTTTAGCACAGGTACAAAAAGTAATGGCCGGCATTGGTGTGCCCAGAGAAAATATTGTAATCATCAGCGGTATTGGATGCAGCAGTCGCTTTCCATATTATATGAATACTTATGGAATGCATTCTATTCACGGCCGTGCAACAGCAGTGGCCAGCGGATTGAAAGCTGCAAGACCCGAACTGAGTGTTTGGATTGTAACCGGCGATGGCGATGGATTAAGCATTGGCGGTAATCATACCATTCATTTATTAAGAAGAAATTTTGATGTAAATATTTTATTGTTTAATAATCAGATTTATGGTTTAACCAAAGGGCAGTATTCACCTACATCAGAAGAAAAGAAAATTACCAAGAGTACTCCGTTCGGAAGTATTGATCATCCCTTTAATCCGTTGGCGTTGGCAATGGGTGCAGATGCTACATTTATTGCACGCAGTATGGATCGGGACCCCAAGCATTTACAGGAAGCATTGGTAAGAAGTAACAAACATAAAGGAGCCTCCTTTTTAGAAATCTATCAGAACTGTAACATATTTAACGATGGCGCTTTTGAAGTGTTTACAGAAAAATCGAGCAAGCCAGAAGAGGCATTGTTCTTAACTCATGGTCAACCATTGGTATTTGGTGCCTCACAAAACAAAGGAATTAAGTTAGATGGTTTTAGACCCGTTGCCGTAAACTTAGAGGAAGGCTATAGCAAAGATGATTTGTGGATACATGATGAACATGATTTTTATAAAGCTCAAACATTGGTGCGGATGTTTGATGACCCAAGTAATACTGGCCACCTGCCAAGACCCTTTGGTGTTTTTTATGAAACCGAAAGGGCTTGCTATGAAGATGTAATGACCATGCAAATTGAAGATGTAATTGCAACGAAAGGCAAAGGCAATCTTGACAAGCTGTTAAGAGGAAATGAAGTGTGGGAGATTTTATAAATGAATAAAAGGAATAGAGAGGCAACAATTTTCTACAAAGTTGTAGCCTTTTTTTATTTCAAAGCCTTTACCGTATATCCTGCCTTTCTTAATAATGTTATCACCCCGTTTTTACCGGCTAAATGTGCAGCACCTACTGCAAAAAAACATCCGGCTTCATTCATGTTTTTTTGCATAACAGGAATCCAGTTGTTATTGCGTTTGGTAAGTAGCTCTTCTTCGGCATTCATTAAATCGGGTGAGCCTTCAACTGATTGCATAAGCTTTGTAAGATTTTGCTCTTTGTACACCTGCACCATAGTTGCAAACTGTTTCTTTTGTTGTTCAAACTCTTTAATGAGCTTTACAATATTCTTTGCTTCAATACTATCGGGTATACCATCAAACACCGCCATTTGATCTTCCATTGTTTCCAGACCCTGTACATCTTTTCCATTTGCCTTGGCCATGGTTATAAAATTCTGCTCATACGATTCTGTTTCTTTACAAGGCATCATGTTTATATAAAGCATACTCATTACCATCATAGGTTTAAACTGGTTAAACATGAGTAAAGGAAATTGAGTGTTGAGTTTAAAAAAACTATCCACCATGTTATAATCAGCACCGAAAATTGTTTTCAATGTTTCTCCTTTGGGCAACATAGCGATTTGCATTAGCTTCATTTGCATGCCGGGATCATCCATATCCATTTCCAAAAACACTTTATCTGAAGCATTGAATTTTTGTTTCACCACATCAGACATAAAAAAATCTTCTTTGCAAATCATGTGAATGGTACCAAAGAGATAAGAAGGTGCTTTTAAACCATTGCCGGATATCTCCCACAACAAACTGTTCTCTTCCTTTGCTTGCGCTAATAATTCAAGCGAACACAATGTAATTGCTGTAATAACAAATAATCTTTTCATACGTCTTTTATTTAAAGGGTACTTCGTTCATTTCATTTAAAATAATTCTTAGCTTTTTAACATGCTGCCCGTATAATTTATGTACATACCACTTGTTAAGAAAATATAATGGCAATGTAATAATAACAGAAAAAACAAAACATACAATCATATAAGCAATAAGGAAATTGGGGGTTTTTTGCAGAGGTGCCTTTTCAGCTTCTGGCATATAGATGTAGCCAACAACAAAGAAAAAAATCATGATTACCGGCACCAGTAAAGTTCCCGCCCATAAATAAATTTTAATATATTTCTCCAGCGTAGTAAGTTGAATACTCAGGTTGCTTTTCACTTCGCAGGTAATGCATTCCATTTTCTTCAGCAGTTTTCTTTTCTGTACATAGTATAAAAGATAAAGGAGTCCCATTACAATCAGCATCCATGCAGTGGCAATAGAGAAACCGGAGTTCTCAATAAAATAGTAACCCGTTGTTAAGGTATAAAGAATTATAACAGCAATCAGTTCCCAAAGTAAATTGCGTTTAATTTTTGCAATAGGGCTTTGCGATTTTTTGCTCAGCATCTCCTCCAGCTCCAGTTGTGTAGTGGCAGCAGGTAAAGAAACAGACTCTTTCCAGATCGCTTTCAGATTATCAAGTTCCATACGCTTCCTCCTTTGTAATCGTTTTTAATTTGTCTTTTATCCGGTTCATCTTTACCCGAAGATTTCCGTTATTAATACCCAAGATTTCTTCCATCTCATCATAACTTTTATCTTCTAAGTACAACATCACAATTGCTTTTTCTATTTCGCTTAGTTTGCTAATAGCTGCATAGAGCTGTTTCAATTGGTCTTCTTTTGTATGATCAACCGTATCAGCATCTTCTTTAGGAATAAACTCCGGAAACCTCAAATCAATGGATCTATTTTTTTTGCGCAGATCAGATATAGCCGTGTTCAACGCAATACGGTAAATCCAGGTGCTGAATTTTGATTCGCCTCTGAAACTTCCATACGCTTTCCATAGCTGAATCACTATTTCCTGATACAAATCATCCTTGCCATTTACATCACGGCCATACAAATGACAAACCTTGCGAATAAGCCCCTGGTTCTCATTCAGCATTTTTAAAAAATCTCCCTGTACAACAGTTGGTTGCAATGAATTGGTTTTTGATTTACAGTTTTATAAGTAGCTTACCGCTTTGATTTGTTACAAATTATGAAGAAAATTTACTACCTCAGCACTTGCAGCACAAGCCAAGCCATTATTAAAGAAACAAAGATCAATGAAAAAGGATTTTTATTTCAGGATATTAAGTTTGAAAAAATTACTCCGGCGCAGCTTGATGAAATGAAACAGCTTGCCGGAAGCTATGAAGCACTCTTCAGCCGCCGGGCACTAAAATACAAAGAGCTGGGCTTAAAAGATAAAGTGCTTACTGAAAAAGAAATTCGCAACTATATTTTAGATGAGTACACTTTTTTAAAAAGGCCTGTAATCATTATTGGTAAAACTATTTTTGTGGGTAGTGAAAAGAAAACCGTTGAAGCATTAAAAAATGCGGTGAAATAAATTGTATGATCAGAAAAGCAACAACAAAAGATTTTGAATTTATTTATGAGTTGTACATGCATCCGCAAATCAATCCGTATTTGTTGTACGAGCAGATGGATACTTTAGCATTTCTACCCATTTTTGAAGAGCTGGTAAGTAAACAGGTTCTGTTTGTGTATGAAGATGAAACAAAACAAATAGGTATGTGCAAACTGGTACCTCAGCAACACCGCAATGCTCATATAATTTATCTCGGTGGAGTAGGTATTCAAGTGTCCCAATCAGGAAAAGGACATGGATTGAACATGTTGCAAGAAATAAAAACCTATGCCAGCAACAGCAATTTTTCAAGAATTGAATTAAGCGTGGCCACAATCAATGTACGGGCTGTTCACTTATATGAAAAAGCAGGCTTTGTAAAAGAAGGCATCATGAAAAATTTTACTTACTTAAAAGAAGAAGATACATTTTTAGATGAAGTGTTGATGGCTTGTCTTCTCTAATATTTTACTTCAACAGCCCAGTAAGAAATAAAGCCAGTACAATTGTAAGATGAACAATCAGCCAGATGCGCTGATATAATTTTCTGGTCTGCCACTTTACTGCTTGGTCAAAGGGATCAAAGATCAACGCAATTCCAAAGTTTGAAGCTGCGTTCATAATTTCTCCACGAATTAAAAAATAAATTCCAAATACCACAAAACCGCCATAGAGCCAGCGGTTAAACGCAGATGAAATGTTTTTTGGAGTTGTCTTTTCTGAGGTCATAACAGTTTCTTTTTTGAAATAAGTAGGTGGAAACTGTTTTTTGTTACACACTTATGTAAAAAAGCATTTGCCACTAAGGTGCAAAGGCCGGAAGAAAATAGGAGAATCAAACTGTCGCCATTCTATTTTACCGGCACCGGCTTTAATCGAATAATATGAAGTGCATGCAGCACTTTCATAATTAAAAAAGTAGCATCAAATTCAAACCAGCGGCGGGCAAAATTGGCATTGTCTTTTGCTTTGTGGTGATTGTTTTGAAACAGTTCACCCATTAATAAAATACCCCAGGGTGTTGTATTTTTTGATTGGTCTTCAATTTTATAATTCCGATAACCCAACTTATGACCAAACCAATTTACAATAGCGCCTTGGGTTGGCCCCATTAAAAAGTGAATGGGTAATAAAAAATACCACCACATACTTGGTGCAAAAAAAACATAGAAAGCTATATAACCAACTATAAAAGCAGCACGGGTAATATTATTGTGACCAAACCTGTCCAGTTTATCCCATACCGGTAAATACTCACGGGTAAATTTTGCATCGGGTATGTTTTTACCTGTAACAAATCCGGTGAAAATTTTAGAAGTGTGCATCATCATTTGCCAGATGTCTTTAAAAAAGTGTGGCGAATGCGGATCCTTTTCTGTATCACTGAATTCATGATGCATGCGATGCATAACGGCATAAGCCCTTGGCACTAAAAATGAAGATCCCTGAACAAACCAGGTTAGCATATAAAATGTTTTTTCCCAGCCCTTGCTGGCCGTATACATTTGGTGAGAGGCGTAACGATGCAGAAAAAAAGAATGAAAGAACAAAGACAAAAACCAGTGAACGAAAAAGAAAACAAGAATTGCTGTCATATTTAATGTTTGTAAAACTGATAAAGTAAGAATTGTTTTACAAGACACGCTATCCATCTGCAAAAGACACTTCTTATTACTGTTGAGAAGTTATAACAAGAATGATTAATAAAGGTTCGGTTCTGCAAGCGGTACTTTCGTTACTATTTTTACTGTACCCACAGCTTCTACTGGTGCAGTCAAAGGTATAAGGCGAATGATGCGCAACCTATTAAGCCCACGCATTACAAAAAAAGTAAGGTCAAACTCAAACCACTTACGGGCAAAATTTGCATTTTCTTTTTGATTATGGTGATTGTTCTGAAACAACTCGCCCATTAATAAAATACCCCAAGGAGTTGAGTTTTTTGAATGATCATCTAACTTATAATTTCTGTAACCCATTTTATGACCAAACCAATTTACAATAGCTCCCTGTATAGGACCCATTAAAAAATGAACAGGCAGTAATAAAAACCACCAGGCACTTGGTGCAAAAAAAACATAGATGCTAATATAACCCAGTATAAAAAAACTACGGGTAATAGCACTGTGGCCAAACTTATCCATTTTATCCCAAATAGGTAGGTACTCTTTTGTAAACTGCGGATCGGGCATATTTGTTTTTGTAACAAACCCACGGAATATTTTAACCGTGTGCATGGTCATTTGCCAAACGTCTTTAAAAAAATGTGGCGAGTGTGGATCTTGTTCTGTATCGCTGTACGCATGATGCATTCTGTGCAAAACCGCATACGCACGGGGTACTAAAAAAGAAGAACCCTGTACAAACCATGTAAGAATATAAAACGTACGCTCCCAGTTTTTAGTGGTAGTGTACATTTGATGAGAAGCAAACCGGTGTAAAAAAAACGAGTGAAAAAACAACGATAAGAACCAATGTGCAAGAAAGAACGAAAGAATAATCACCATAATAAAAAATACTGAGCATACAGTAATGGTAAAAGGTAGTCTTGTTAAACTGTAACTAAAATTAAACCTTGCCGTAAACAACCAAATAGTTGTTAAAACAATTTTTGGTAACGATTGTGGTTATCATCTTTAAGAAAGACCTCCTTTCTATTTCAATTATAAAAAATAAGTACTTTACATATATGATACAACGCAAATCAATTGTAAGCATCGCTGTCTTGCTTTTAATTTTTGTTTTATCCCGCTGCATGAATTATGTAAATGCTTCAACAGATTCAAGAGGGAAATCTTTTGCTGGGGCTGCCAGTTGCAGACAATGCCACCAATCAATTTATGATTCTGTGTTACAAAGTGCACATTATAATGCATCAGCTCCTGTTACTGAAAAAAATGTGCGGGGAAGTTTTCATACAGCACAGAACACTTTTGTGTACGACAGTGTTACAAAACTAATGATGCAAAAAAGAGATAGTGGTTTGTATCAGGTGCTTTACCGAAACGGAAAAGAGACCGAAGCACACCGTTTTGATATTCTGTTTGGTATGCGCCATGCACAAACATTTTTGTACTGGAACAAAGATCAAACCTATGAGCTGCCTGTTTCTTATTATAAATCTGTAAACAACTGGGCTACCAGTCCGGGTTTTTCTGCTACAGTGCCCAACTTTCAACGCCTTATAGGAAAAGATTGTTATGAATGTCACAGCTCTTTTATCCGTGATAAAAAAACCGATGCCCCTGCTGATGATTATTTTTCAGGTGCAGAAACTATGGAAGTGCTTGAAAAAAATTCACTCGTGTTTGGAATTGATTGTGAACGGTGCCACGGACCGGCTGCTCAACATGTTAGTTATCATCAGGAAAACCCAACTGAAAAAACAGCAAAGCATATTATTGTAATTAACAAGTTAACACAGCAACAGCAGTTAGATAACTGTGCCGTTTGTCATTCAGGAAACGATCAACGAAAACTAAAATCCCGTTTCCGGTTTCTCCCCGGCGATACATTGGCAAATTTTTTTCTTCCGGTAACTTTTATGGAAACAAATTCAGGGTTTGATGTGCATGGCAATCAGTACCGGCTCTTGGCTGCCAGCAACTGTTTTTTAAAAACGAAAAGTATTACCTGCTCCACCTGTCATTCTCCCCACAACAATGCATCGCCCAATCTTTCTGTGTACTCGCAGCAATGTATCAGTTGTCATTCTCCTGCAGGCAATCAGTTTTGTACAACCACTCCTTTGCCAGATGCATCGCTTAATGCCAACTGTATCAATTGCCACATGCCGCAGCAGGCATCCAATGCCATCAGCTTTCAATTATCAGGAAGCAGTAAGCCCACTTCTTATTTTTTACGAACACATAAAATTGGTATCTATACAAAACAGGAAGCAGCAGAAAAATAAAATTGCTTATACAAAAAAAGCCTCCCGAAAGGAAGGCTCACTTATATGAAACTTATTTTTTATAAAGTAGACATATCAATTACAAAGCGGTATTTCACATCACCTTTCAGCATGCGTTCATAAGCTTCATTAATTTCATCCATACGAATCAGTTCAATATCGCTTACAATATTATGCTCGGCACAAAAATCAAGCATCTCCTGTGTTTCAGGAAGTCCGCCAATGAGCGAACCTGCAAAACTCTTTCTGCCAAAAATTAAATTCATAGCAGGTATTGCTGCCGGCACAGGTGGTACACCTACGCAAACCATTACTCCATTAGTACGGAGTAAGCCCAGATAAAAATTATAATCATGTTCAACAGAAACGGTATCGAGTATAAAATCAAAATATCCTGTAACGGTTGCTAACTGTTCTTTATCGCTGGTGAGTATAAATTTTGTGGCACCCAAACGAGCTGCATCAGCCGCTTTGGATGGGCTGTGACTCAGCATCGTTACCTCAGCACCCATGGCGGCAGCGAGTTTTACACCCATATGGCCTAAACCACCCAAACCCAGAACACCAACCCTTGTTCCCTTGCCCACTTTCCAATGGCGCAGCGGAGAATAAGTGGTAATACCTGCACAAAGCAAAGGAGCTGCGGCATCCAGCGGAAGGTTCTCAGCTATATGCAATACAAAATCTTCATGCGTTACTATGGAAGCACTGTACCCACCATGAGTTGTAGGTGCTGTACCATGTTTATCAGGACTGCCATAACTGAAGGTGGCACCCGTGACGCAAAATTGTTCAAGCCCTTCTTTACAGTTATCACACTCACGGCAACTGTCAACCAAACAGCCAACGCCTGCACGGTCGCCCACTTTAAAACCTTTTACATGGCTGCCCACTGCAGTTACAATACCTACAATTTCATGACCGGGTACACAGGGATACACTGCATTGTTCCATTCATTGCGAACGGTATGCAGATCGCTATGGCACACACCACAATATTTAATTTCAATTTGCACATCATGCGGAGTGAGTTCTCTGCGGGCAATGGTTAGCGGCTCCAAAGGAGTTGTGGCACTGAGGCCACCAAAAGCTTTTGTATTTGACATGGTAAAAAATTTAAGACGGTAAGTTACGGGGAAACTGTTTGCAGAGATATTATACTTTTATGAATGGATGTACATAGCAGGGAGCAACGTAGTTATATTAACTTGTCCCGATTATTTCGGGATGAGCCGCATTAAAAGCAGGGATACAAAAAAGGGAATGCTGGTACGGAAGTTTTTATTAAATTGAGTTAATGAAAAGACACTACTATTCAGATTTAATATCTTCTTTTCGCAATTCCTCATTACAGGAAATCTTAGGTACACTTTCAGAAAACAATGAATTTTCTACTGAGACAACACAAAAAGATGCCTGGATATGGGAAATCAATTTTTTGAAAGAAGTTTTAAAAGCACATGACGGTTCTATTTTTTTTGAGTATTCTATCCCTCGTATGGGAAAGAGAATTGATGTTATACTTATTATTAAAAATGTAATTTTTATTTTAGAATTTAAGGTTGGGGAGAAAGAATTTTTATCTAGTTCAATAGATCAAGTTTGGGACTATGCACTTGATTTAAAAAACTTTCATGAAACTAGCCATATACATTTGGTTGCTCCTGTATTAATTGCTACTGAAGCAAAGGATATTATCCCTTATATTTCTACGACGTCTCACAATGACAATTTATTATTACCAATAAAAACTAATTCAACTTTATTGGGAGTTGTATTAGAAAAAACATTACAGTTTTCAGATGGAGATAATATTAATTCTGAAAATTGGGTAGAAGGGCGATACTCCCCAACTCCAACAATTATTGAAGCTGCAATGTCTTTGTATAGTGAACATGGTGTAAAAGAAATTTATAGAAAGGATGCTTCCGCAATCAATTTGTCTGAAACTACTGATGCGATTTTAAATATTATTATAAAAGCAAAATCTCAAAAGCAAAAAGCGATTTGTTTTATTACCGGTGTCCCCGGTGCAGGAAAGACTTTGGTTGGATTAAATATTGCTGCAAAAAATTATAAAGTAAACGAAAAATCCTCTACCGTTTTTCTTTCAGGTAATGGCCCGTTAGTGGCAATCCTTCGAGAAGCATTAACTAGAGATAAGATGAGAAGAGAAAAAGAAAAGGGGAACAAGTTAAAAAAAGGAGAAGTTTTTAGTCAAGTAAAGTCAATGATCCAAAATGTTCATCATTTTCGAGATGAATGTTTGAGAGATTCATCTCCCCCATTCGAGCATGTTACAATATTTGATGAAGCACAAAGAGCTTGGGATATTACTCAAACGTCTAATTTCATGAAAAGAAAGAAAAACATTTCAAACTTTTCTATCTCTGAACCCGAATTTCTTATTTCATGCCTCGACAGACATCAAGATTGGGCGGTAATTGTTTGCCTTGTAGGTGGTGGGCAAGAAATTAATACTGGCGAAGCCGGAATAAGTGAATGGATTGAATCCCTAAATCGATCATTCCCAGAGTGGCATATTTATGTTTCAAATAGATTAACCGATAGCGAATATGCAGCTGGAAAAGCATTGCAGATATTGGAGAAACATAAATCGGTAATTACTAAAGAAGAACTTCATCTTTCAGTTTCGATGCGTTCGTTTCGAGCTGAACATGTATCTCTTTTAGTCAAAAACATCTTAGATCTTAATACTAAAGAAGCAAGAAAAAATTTCGAATCAATAAACAAAAATTATCCATTAGTCATAACTCGGGACTTATCCAAAGCAAAACAATGGCTTAAAGAAAAAGCCAGAGGAAGCGAACGATTTGGAATCGTAGTTTCATCTCAAGCTCAAAGATTAAAACCTTATGCTATTGATGTTAGGTCTCCAATGGATCCTATACATTGGTTTCTAGATGGCAAAGAAGATATTAGGTCTTCTTATTATCTAGAAGATATAGCAACCGAATTTCAAGTACAAGGATTAGAGCTTGACTGGACTTGTGTTACTTGGGATGGAGATTTTAGATATTCTACAGACGGATGGAGATGCTTTTCCTTTGTTGGTAGTAAATGGAATAATATCAATAAAGAGGAAAGAAAACTTTATTTGAAAAATGCTTATAGAGTTCTATTAACTAGAGCTCGTCAGGGAATGGTAATTGTTGTGCCCGAAGGTAGCAACGAAGACCAAACAAGAAAGCCAGATTTTTATAACGACACATACAACTATTTAGCAGAAATAGGACTTGAACAACTTTAGACTTTAAAAAATGAACTCAATTGCTTTTATTGACACAGAGATTGAGCCGAAAAGCCGAAAGATTCTTGACATAGGTGGTGTCAAGGATAACGGCAATTCGTTTCATTCAAATTCAATAATTGATTTCATTGCTTTTCTTAGTGGCACAGAGTTTATTTGCGGACATAACATTCTCAACCATGACTTAAAATACATTCAGAAAGCTGTTGATGGTGCTGGCATCAATCCTTCAAAAGTCATTGACACTTTATTTCTTTCACCCTTACTGTTTCCGACAAAGCCTTATCATTCTTTACTCAAAGACGATAAGCTACAAACAGAAGACTCAAATAATCCGCTTAACGATTCTATAAAAGCCAAAGACCTTTTCTTTGATGAGGTTGCAGCATTTCAACAAGCAGACGAAAAGCTAAAACAAATCCTGTATTTGCTATTGAATGATAAAAAGGAGTTCTACTCCTTTTTCCTTCTCATTGGGTACACAAGCACAGACATATATCTTGAAAAAATTATAAGTGAAAAATTTCAGTCTGAAATTTGCGAACAAGCAGACTTGACAAAAATAATTTCAGAACACCCTATTGAATTAGCTTACTGTTTGGCTTTAATAAATTGCCACAATCGCTATTCAATTACACCGCCTTGGGTACTAAAAATGTTTCCTGAAATAGAACGGGTAATGATTGCATTAAGAAACAAACCGTGCCTCAGGGGTTGTGTGTATTGCAATCAAGCGTTAGACATACACAAAGGATTAAAAACTTATTTCGGTTTTGATTCTTACAGAACATACGCAGGTGAGCCATTGCAAGAGAACGCAGTTAAAGCAGCAGTTGCCAACAAATCGCTTTTAGCAGTTTTCCCAACTGGTGGCGGTAAGTCAATTACATTTCAAGTTCCTGCTTTGATGAGTGGAGTTGCAACTAAAGGTTTGACAGTTGTAATTTCTCCTTTGCAATCGTTGATGAAAGACCAAGTTGACAACCTTGAAAAAATTGGTATCACAGATGCAGTTACAATAAACGGTATGCTTGACCCGATTGAAAGAGGAAAATCATTTGAAAGAGTTGAAGATGGCTCTGCATCACTACTTTACATCTCACCCGAATCTTTGCGTTCAAAAACTATTGAACGCCTTTTATTGGGTAGAAAAATTGTTCGCTTTGTTATTGATGAAGCTCACTGCTTTTCATCATGGGGACAAGATTTCAGAGTTGACTATTTATACATTGGTGATTTTATCAAACAAATTCAAGAGAAGAAAAATCTTGAAGAAACAATTCCTATTTCGTGCTTCACAGCAACAGCAAAGAAAAAAGTCATTGAAGATATATGTGAATATTTCAAGGAAAAACTTTCTCTTGATTTAGATATTTTCAGTTCAAGTGCATCAAGAACAAACCTGCAATACAAAGTTTTTGAGAAAGCTGATGAAGAAGAAAAATACAATTCAGTCAGAGATTTGATTGAAGAAAAAAATTGCCCTACTATCATTTATGTTTCAAGAACTAAAAAAGCATATTCACTTGCAGAGAGATTGACAAAAGACGGGTTTAATGCGAAACCTTATCATGGCAAAATGGATGTGAAAGAAAAAACCGCCAACCAAGATGCTTTTATAAGAGGCGAAATTCCAATAATGATCGCAACTTCTGCATTCGGAATGGGAGTTGACAAAAAAGATATTGGAATGGTAATTCACTATGAGATTTCTGATTCGTTGGAGAATTACATTCAGGAAGCAGGCAGAGCAGGACGAGACGAAAACATAACAGCAGATTGTTTTGTGTTGTTTGACGAAGAAGACCTTAGCAAACATTTCATATTGCTAAATCAAACAAAACTTTCAATCAAAGAAATTCAACAGGTTTGGAAAGCTATAAAAGACATAACAAAATTTCGTTCATCGGTTTCAAATTCTGCCTTGGAGATTGCACGAAAAGCAGGTTGGGATGATAATGTTGTGGAGATTGAAACAAGAGTAATAACAGCAATTGCAGCACTTGAAGATGCTGGCTATTTGAAACGAGGGCAAAACATGCCAAGAGTTTTTGCGAACAGTATTCTTTCCAAGAATGCACAAGAAGCAGTTGAAAAGATAAATGCTTCACAAAGATTTGAGGAGAAGCAAAAAGAAAAAGGAATCCGAATCATCAAAAAACTTTTTTCAAGTAAGAGCAGAAAACAAAATAATGATGAAGATGCAGAATCAAGAATAGATTACATCAGCGACCATTTAGGAATTGTAAAAGAAGAAGTGATAAATATTGTGAATCTACTACGTGAAGAAAAGATTTTAGCCGATACAAAAGATTTAACCGCATTCATAAAGAAAGGTGAAAATATAAACCGTTCATTGAAGATTGTGGAAACATTCAGTCAGCTTGAAAATTTTCTTTTGCCATTGTTTGAAGAGAAAGAAAAAACTTTTCACATAAAGGAATTGAATGAAGAAGCAGAAGAGAAAGGTTGCAAAGATGTTACACCAAATAAAATAAAAACCCTTATTAATTTTTGGGCAATCAAGAATTGGATTAAGCGGCACAACGAAGAATATTCCAGGAATCATGTTGTGATTCTTTGTGTTCAGCCAAAAGATTCGTTGAAAGAAAAATTAGAAAAGCGACATGAGTTAGCTAGATTTCTTGTTGAATTTCTATATGAGAAAAGCAATTTAACCATTACAGAAGATGAAAAAGAAAAGGAAGAAGTATTGGTAGAGTTTTCAGTTCATGAACTGAAAGACGAGTATGAGAAAAGGCCGAATCTTTTTAAACTGAATATTTCAATTGATGATATTGAAGACACACTTTTTTATCTTTCAAGAATTGAGGCAATAAAAATTGAAGGTGGATTTTTGGTAGTGTATAATAGGCTTACCATTTACAGGGTTGAACAAGACAACAAACGGAGATATAAGAATGACGATTATCAAAAGCTAAATCAATTCTACGAAAACAAAATTCAACAAATTCACATTGTTGGTGAGTATGCAAATAAAATGATTGGTGATTACAAAGGAGCATTGCAATTTGTTGATGATTATTTCCAACTGAACTACACCTCGTTTCTAAATAAATATTTCAAAGGAAGCAGACAAAATGAAATCAAAAGAAATTTAACACCTGCAAAGTTTCGCCAATTGTTCGGCTCGTTATCTCCAACACAATTAGAAATCATTAAGGACAATGAAACCAAACACATTGCAGTTCTGGCTGGACCTGGGAGTGGGAAAACAAGAGTATTGGTTCACAAATTAGCATCGCTCCTTTTGATGGAGGATGTAAAGCATGAGCAATTGCTTATGGTGACCTTTTCAAGAGCGGCAGCTACGGAATTTAAAAGGCGATTAATTTCACTCATTGGCAATGCTGCTCATTATATTGAAATAAAAACCTTTCATTCTTACTGTTTTGATTTATTGGGTAGGGTAGGAAGTTTGGAAAAGTCGGATGCCATCCTAAAAAACACAATTGATAAAATCAAGAGCGGTGAGGTTGAAGCGAACCGAATTACAAAAACGGTTTTAGTAATTGATGAAGCACAGGACATGAACGCTGATGAATATGCTTTGATAAATACATTGATGGAGCAGAATGAAGAAATGAGGGTGATTGCAGTTGGAGATGATGACCAAAATATTTATGAATTCAGAGGGGCAAGTTCAAAATATATAGAACAGTTCATGACCGAAATGAAAGCAGCCAAACATGAACTTATAGAAAATTACAGAAGCAAAATCAACTTGGTTGAATTCACAAACAAGTTTGTGAAAAAGATTCACCACCGTTTGAAAGAAACGCCCATTGCTGCAAAACAAACCGACAACGGAAATATAAAATTGGTATATTATCAGAATGGAAATCTCATTTCTCCATTAGTGCAAGATATACTTTCAACAGGACTTGCAGGTACTACTTGTGTACTTACAAAAACAAATGATGAAGCATTGCAGATTACAGGTTTGCTTTTGAAAAATGAAATGCAAGCCAAGTTGATTCAAAGCAATGAGGGTTTCAGTTTGCAAAACCTTTTGGAGGTTCGTTTCCTTCTGAATGAAATAAACATTGGTGATGATATAAAAATTATTAGTGATGAAGTTTGGGCAAATGCGAAAAGTGAAATGAGAAAAAAGTTTCAGCACAGTTCAAAGTTGGAAGTATGCAATAATCTCATTAAACAATTTGAAGACAGCAATTCAAAGAAAAAATACAAATCAGATTTGGAAGTTTTCGTAAGAGAATCAAAGCTTGAAGATTTCTACAATGAAAACGGAGAAACGATTTTTGTTTCTACAATTCACAAAGCAAAAGGAAAAGAGTTTGATAATGTTTTCATCATGCTTGAAAACTTCAACCCTGCAACCGATGAAGCCAAACGCCAATTGTATGTTGCAATGACAAGAGCAAAACGCAACCTGACAATACACTTAAACGGAAATTATCTTGACAACCTCACAGCAGAAAATTTAGAAAGAGTTGAAGACCGAGAAGAACATTTGCCGCCACAACTGTTGGCAATGCATTTGTCTTTCAAAGATGTTTGGTTAGATTATTTTATCACAAGGCAACATCTTGTTTCGCAACTCACAAGCGGAGACACACTCACAATAAGCGGTGATGAATGCACCAACTCAAAAGGACAATCTATTTTGAAATTCTCAAAGCAGTTTCTCAAAACAATTGAATCAGTAAAACAAAAAGGGTATCACTCGAAACAAGCCAAAGTGAATTTCATAGTTTACTGGAAAAAGGAAGATGCTGAGAACGAAGTAAAAATTATTTTACCTGAATTATATTTTGAAAAATAATCCAACTCTGTATTTTTTGAAAAACAGAATTCCTCCTGTTCAAGAGTGCGACGCCACCGCAGCTCTATACTTATTTATCACCCTGTAACAAAAACATGTATTAAAAAAAGCCCCCCAATAAATCGGAGGGCCTTTCAATAAAAACAGTTTGTAATTACTTCTTCATAAAATGACTCACCTTTTCACTCAATTCTACTACTTTACCTTTTTCAAAACGGAGATCATCAACAACATTCATAGAGTCAGCTACTCCATTGGCATCTTTCCAGCTTTGTTTGTACCAGTAGGTAACCCACTCCTGTGTTTTATCGCCGGATACTACAGAAACATAATCGTACATAGTAATTTTAAGATCGTTGTACTTGGCACGGTCAACAGCAAAAACTTTCAGGGCACTGTCACGGCTCAGCTTGGCCTGATACAGATCAAAATCCAGTTGAATAGAATCACCTATTCCTGCGGCTAATGCTGCATCATCCTTATCAATATAGGCTTTCATCAAATTCATACCGGCCACCACATTATCGGTGCTGCCTATTGCCCAGTTTCTGTAAGGCATTTCCAGCGGGAAGGGCAGTTTTACTTCGGTGGTTGATTTGTCTTCGGTTGTTGCAGGCTCAGCAGTTTTGTTGTCTGCATTGTTACAACTGGCCAGGGCGAACCCAAGGCAAAGAATTGCAAAGAATTGTTTCATGAAAAATAGTTTTGGTTGATTGTGAAAATTAGAAAATCAGCTTAAGGTAATGCAAACAAAAACAAAATGCAAGGGTTTGGAAATTTTGATGTTGCTTTTTCTATTCCTATCTTACTCATTCCTCAACTCTTACAACTCATGGGTAAGCTGTTTTGTTTGATTGCAATAATGCTATTAGCCAAAGGGGGTTTTGCTCAACCCTTTGTAGATCCTTTGCAGGTTCGTTATACCTATGGTTTTAGAAATGCCAATGCATACGCCACTCCGTTTACTCATATTTGGGTGGGTAGTGATGTGCCCGTCAAACTAAAAGAAAAAACGTATTTGTTGCTCAGTCCTTTTTACGAACAATGGACCATTGACTCCGCATCAAAAAACAATATTGTTCCCTCAGTAAAAAGTTTGGCGCTTCCTGTTGGGTTGATTTTGCCACTCAATAAAAAATGGACAATAAATCTATTGCCCATCATTCGTTCCAATGGTGAACAGTTGTTCAAAGAAAAAACGTTTCAGTTCGGCGGTGTTGGTTTTGCCACTTATGCTGTAACCTCTCAAAAGAAATTTCGTTTTGGTATATATATGAATCAGGAATTTTTTGGATTATTTGTGTGGCCGCTGCTGGGTGCAGATTGGCGGCTGGGAACAAAAGATTATGTATTTGGTTTGTTGCCGGGGCGGCTTACCTATGAACATCAGTGGAACAAATGGCTGTATGGCGGTATTACTTTTCGTGCATTAACCAACAGTTTTCGGTTAAACGATGGCAGGTTTTTACGGATAGATGATAACCAGTTATCGCTGTACATGGATGTGTATGCAGCCAAACGTTTTTGCATTACTCTGGAACCGGGTTATGGCCTTTCCCGAAAGTTGAGAACAGGTATTAACAACAATAAGTATCTCAGCGTTCGTACTATGGGTGATGGCCCTTTTATTAAGTTGAGTACTGCTTACAGGTTGCGGTTGTAAATAGAAAACAGGAGTGCCTTTATTAAAATGTACGCATCATCAGTTCAGCTTCCGGCAAACTTGCAAGAGCAAGGGATTGCTTCAGATAGTTCATTGCTTCATCGTGTTGATTTTTACGCTCATACAAAACAGCACAGTTGTAACTGGCTTTGGCAGCTTTTTTATTATCGGGATCTTTTACCAAACGAAGACTTTCAATCATGGCTGCTTCATAATCGTTTTTGGCAACTGCGGCACCCACTGCTTCAAACCCTTTACCTGTAAATAAAATGCGTTGCCGAAACTCTTCGCCAGGAAAAAAGTTGTTGAGATAGTATTGCAAATTAGTACGTGCAATAGCGATGGCATCATCATGCTGAGCTACAATGTTAGGGCCAGCAGCAAGTAAACCACTCACTACGTTGCGGGATGAATGAAACTTCGATTCTCTTTTTTCGGATTGCAGGAGTAAGGAGTCGGAACGGTAAAGAGCATATCCGATGGTGGCAACAATATCGTAAAACGCTTTCCGTTCTTTTTGGTTATTGTTATCTCTTGTTACTTCCACACGGGTTTGATCAAAAAACAAATCAAATCGATTAATGACAATGGCATGAGAAGCTTTATTCAGATGCAATAATGCAAAAACAGTACTATCGTTTTTTTCATGCGTATCAGTGTAACCCATGATTACTTCCGTAGCAATTCCTGTTTTTTGAAAAATTTTATCTGCTGCATATTTCAGCAACTCGTCTATAAGCGTTTTAAAAAATACGTCTTTGTTATCCCTGAATTTTTGTTTGGTTACATTGTAAACGTTCAGCAACAGTATTTTTTGTGGAGGCGGGTTGAGTGGATAAACAGGTTTTGTTGCAGTTGTATAGTTAATCATTTTCTGAGAAGCTGTACATGCCACCAGAAAAAAAACCATACAGATAAGCAGTTTGTACATGCTTTAGGTTTTGTACTTAAAGTTAGTGTATAAAAAAGGAAATCACCTAATAACAGGATTGAAGAAGCTGGTTCTGGTTTTTATGTAAAGTAATAACCGTTCTGCTATTTTAATACAGCGAGCATCAACGGCCCCAAACGATCTGCCCATTTTTTATATTCCAGTCCGGAAGGGTGCAGGCCATCAGCAGCAAGCAATGAACGGTCAGTAAGTGCCAAACGTGTAGAAGGCGTAATATCCAAGTAAGCAATTTGGTAGGCATCCGTTACCTGTTTGTTGATGATATTAAACCAATCCAGTTCCAAACGGATGCGTGCAATATCGGCATTGGCAGCAAAAGGAGTTACACTATAATCGGGAATGGAAAGCACAAATACATTTTGCTTTTTATCTTTTGCAAGTTGTATGGCACGTAGCAACAGAACAGTAAAACGCTGCCGGTAACCTGAAGTATCTCTTAGTTGATACTGATCGTTTACACCAATTAATAAGGTAACCACATCATGCGGAGCAGGGTTAACTGTGCTGATATTGCTTTGAAGATTGGTGGTAGTCCAGCCAGTAGTGGCAATATAATCCAGTGCAGAAAATTGGATTCCGTTTAGCCGCAGCCATTCAACTGTTTGTGCAGGAAAGCGGTCAGTGGGTGTTACACCCTGCCCAATGGTATAGGAATCGCCGAGTGCAAGAAATGTTTTGAGTACCGGTGTTACAACAGGTGGATTGTTTGTTGCAACAGGATTGCTTTGCTTTTTTGTGCAGGCTGAGAATAATAATAAAAAGAGTAAACAGCGAATCATATCTGTAAATACGTTTAAATGATGCCGATGGTTTATTGAGGTAAAAAACGAATGCCTGTTTTTGTAAGTTCAATCATTTTCCTGAGAATTGAAATCGGCAATTTTGCTTTCAATATAAAAGAAATAATTTTTTGCCGGTTCAATCAACTCCGAAACAGTTTCGGCGTTTTCCGTAATAAAATCACTATAGTCTTCTTCTATTCGTTGCTGAAGTAAAAGGCTGTAAAATGAAGCATGCGCTGTTTCAAACTCGCCTGACTGAACAAAATACTGATGCAGCATGCCTACAACACCGCTATGTGTTTTAGGAACAATATCTTTAGTTAGCAGCAATGCCTTTGTAGCATGATAGCAAGCATAATAGAGTCTGTTTACAACTGTGGCGTAAAATTTATTTTCCATTAATACAGATGCTTCGTTCATAAAAGCACGGGCTTTTAGCATCTTAAGCTGCATTGCTTTCTCCTTTGTATTACTCATAGCTGAATACTGTTAAGTGTAATACTTTTTTTTATGGAGTAGTAAGTGGGGTTTTGATTCCAATCGTTTTGAGAAACCAGCAGCAGATTTATAAAGGTTCCCAAGGAAACGCTTAACGGAAAAATAGTTTCGTGTACTTTTTGTTTTATTTCTTTTGAAACAGGAGTATCGGTAAGCACCAGTATATCCCAATCACTTTCTTCTGTTTCAGAACCATTTGCCCTGCTGCCAAACAAGATAACAGTTGCATCGGGCAACACTTTTTGCACTTTCGATTTTACAGTAATTAATATTTGTTCTTTGTGAAGCACAGTTACAAAGTTCATCAATTATTTTCAAAACTCACCCTTGCAGTTCAAGTAGTTTTATCCCCGTTTTTGTAAGCTCTACTTTCTTTTCTTTATACAGCTTGCCTACGGTCATTTTAAAAACCTTCTTGCTCATACCAAAGAATTTGTAAATGTCTTCGGGTGCTGATTTATCATGATACGGCAAATAGCCGTTGTTTTTATTGAGCAGACGCAGAATTTTATCTGCTTCATCTTCTACTTTTAAATAACCGGGTTTGCCGGGCGCCACATCTATCTTTCCATCTTCACGAATTGTTTTAATAAATCCTTCCAATTTTTCACCCACAGCAAGCGGCTGAAACACATCAGAAAAATACAACAGCCCTTCGTGTTTGTTGTTGATGATTACTGAGTAGCCGAGTTCTGTTTCTCTGAACACCATCAGCTCCACTACATCCAGTTCTTTCAGCTCCAGATTTTCATTGCTCAGCATCTGCTCAATGTACTGTGAGGCGGCGATGCGGCCTGTTTGTTCATCAATATACACATGCACCAGGTATTCACCACCGAGACGCATAGGCGAAACCTGTTTGCTGCGTGGCACAAACAAATCTTTCATCAGTCCCCAATCTAAAAACGCTCCGTGTTCACTAAGTCCCACTACTTTTAAAAAAGCAATATCACCCACCACAGCAAAAGGATGTTCTGTAGTTGCAATTAAACGATCTTCACTATCATGATAAACAAACACAGTAAGCTCATCGCCAACTTCAGTTCCCTGTGGTACATATCGTTTGGGGAGTAGCAGCCCTTCTTTTCCATCATCTAAAAAAGCGCCGGCATCTTTAAAACGCTGTACTATAAGGCGGTTGTATTGTCCTGCTTCAATCATGTGTGGCGAAGATACAGGTTCAATACGAACAGTTTTTGGTGAGGACACCGGCCACGGCGGAACGGATACTCATCATTAGAACGTCATTGCTGAGGCACGCCTGCCTGGCTTAATAGACGGGAAGCAATCTGCATTATATATCAAAGATTGCCCGCCCGGATGAATCGGTCGGACGGGCTTCGCCATGCAAGTTCTTCATACCTCAATCTCGTACTATGGCTCGCAAAGACGTTCTAAGTTTAATACGTCTTTTTTAGAAAAAATAATTTTAGAACGTCATTGCGAGGCACAGAATCAGATTAAAAATTTAACCAAAGTAAAAGCCGAAGCAATCTTATCAATAAGTATTTGGAAAGCAAGATTGCTTCGCCACGCAACTTTATTGAATGTAAAAGTGTGTGCTATGGCCCGCAATGACGTTTTTATTTCAGCAGCCAGTAGGCAACCATGCTTACGATATAAGCAAGCCCCGTCATATAAGTGAGTTGAATGATGGGCCATTTCCATCCACGGGTTTCCCGTTTTACTACGGCAAGTGTACTCATGCATTGCATGGCGAGTAAATAAAATAACATCAGGCTTACTCCGCTTGCCAGTGTATAAACTTTTGTACCATCGGGTTTTAAAGCGCTGCCCATTTTTTTACTCAGGGTTTGTTTATCACCTTCCGCTTCACCCACAGAATATAAGGTAGCCATAGTGCCTACAAATACTTCTCTGGCTGCAAAACTTGTAATCAATGCAATACCAATTTTCCAATCATAACCAAGTGGTGCAATGGCGGGTTCAATATATTTTCCCATTACACCTGCGTAAGAATTTTCTAACAGTGCTGCTTGTTTTTCTTTTTGAAGTACCCCTGTTTGAATTGGGTTTTGAATGATAAGTGCATCATATTTTGCAGCCGTTTCTTTCATGATATCTTGAGGTCCGAAAGAACTGAGTACCCATAACAGCAAACTAATAACCATAATAACCTTACCTGCATCAAACACAAACACTTTTGCTTTTTCAATCATGGTGTACAATACATTGCTCCATCTGGGGCTCCGATACACGGGCAACTCTAAAATAAAATAACTTTTATCTTTCATTTTTATCAGCCATTTGGCTACCCATGCCACAGCAAGTGCCATTACTACACCAAATAAATACAAGCCCATCATTACCAAGCCCTGTAAACTCAAAAAACCTAAGTAATACGTTTTAGGAATTACCAATGAAATTAAGATGGTATATACAGGAAGCCTGGCACTGCAACTCATTAAGGGTGTTACTAAAATGGTGAGGAGCCGCTCTTTTTTATTTTCAATATTGCGTACACTCATAATGGCCGGCACTGCACAGGCAAAGGCACTGATCATGGGCATTACACTTTTACCATTGAGCCCTGCTTTACGCATTAGTTTATCAGTTAAAAAACTGATGCGAGCCATATAACCTGTTTCTTCCAGCACAGCAATGAGGCCAAACAAAATCATGATCTGTGGTACAAAAACCAGAATGCCGCTAAGCCCGGGCAATACACCATTTACAAACAGATCAGTAAGCCATCCGCTTGGTAATATATTTACAAACCATGTTTGAACGTTTACAAAAACTCCTTCAATAAAATCCATTGGGAACTGTGCTATAAAAAACACACTTTGAAACAGTATAAACAATACGCTGAGTAAAATAATATAACCCCATACACGGTGCAGCAAAAGTTTGTCAAGCTGCTCTGCAAACAATTGACGTTCCCGTTGTGTGCGTTCTGTTACATGCAACTGCATAATTTGTTTTATGCGTTGATAGCGTTGCATTATTTCAGTAGCCTGCACGGCAGTATGCTGAAACTTATTTTGTTCTTCAATTACCTCTATCTGTTGATGTACGTCTTTATCAAACAAAAAAGATTCATGATGAATGAGGTGATGAATGGCTGCATAATCGCTGAGCTTCGGTAATAATTCTTTTACCCTGGCAATAGCAGCAGGGGCTAGCTGTTTGTTATCAATAAAATCAAAAACAGGCGGACGATAGGTAAGGGTTGCTGTTTCATAAATTCTTTTTTTAAGCACATCAAGCCCTTTGCTCTTTCTTGCATCTACAGGCACAACGGGTACCCCAAGCTCTCTCTCTAATCCTGTATAATCAATTTTAATTTCTTTTTGCTTAGCCATGTCAATCATAGTAAGCGCTACCACAACAGGAATTTTTAAATCAATTAACTGTGATACAAATAAGAGATTGCGTTTTAAACTGCTGGCATCGGCTACCACTACTACTAAATCGGGGCGTATGTCTGCATCCTGATTCATGAGTACTTTGTAGCTCACCCATTCATCTTCACGGCGGGGGTAAAGGCTGTAACTGCCGGGCAAATCAACTAACTCCGCTGTAATATTTTCCTGAAGCTTGATAGTTCCTGTTCTTTTATCAACTGTTACTCCCGGAAAATTGCCCACTTTCTGATTCAATCCGGTTAATGAATTAAACAAGGAGGATTTACCGCTGTTTGGGTTGCCTGCTAATACTATCTGAATGGGTTTACTCATGCAAAGTGCAAATGTAAATGCAAATGCCCGGTATCATTTACGAAGAAGGAAATTTGATAGTAAGTGTAATTCATAAAAGTTTTGTCAAATCTCTATTCTGTTAAGCAAAGAATAATTACAGCCTCTACCTTTGCAGCAATGAACCCTACTAACAATCAATTAATGAAACTCGCTACAACGCTGCTAGTATTATTTATTTCAATTACTTCTTTTGCTCAAAAACAAAGCAAACCAGATAAACTTACGCTAGCCAATTTAAAAACGCATGTGGCTTTTTTAGCTGATGATAAATTAGAAGGACGCCGCACCGGTACTAAAGGTGAAGAACTGGCCTACTTATACATCAGCGAACATTTTAAAAAATGTGGCTTAGAACCTAAAGGTGATAACGGCACCTGGCTACAGAAGTTTGAAGTAAACGAAGGCAAACAAATTAAGTCCTCTACGATTTTAATTTTAGATGGAGAACTTTTTAAATTGGATAAAGACTTTTTTCCACTGGCCTGGAGTGCCAATGCAAGTTTGGAAGCTGTTGCATCGCCCAGCTTATCAGAAAGTGGCAGCCTCTGGTTTTGGGATTTGAAAGATTTGCTGGAACAAAATCAAAACAATCCGCATTTTGATTTAGTGGCAGCGCTGCATGAAAAAGAAAAAGTGGCGGTGCAAAAAGGAGCTACCGCTTTATTAATTTATAACAGCAGCAGTTTTGCTGCTCCGGTTACTTATGATGGTAAAGACCGTTCACAATCATCCACCATTCCTGTTCTGTTTCTCAACAAAAGCATTACTGATAAACTTGTAAAAGATCCTGCTCACACTTGGGATATAAAATTAAAAACAGAGCAGGGTAATAAAATTCGTATTGGTAATAATGTAGTGGCTTATATAAATAACAATGCGCCTGCCACCATTATACTCGGTGCTCACTTTGATCATTTGGGTTATGGAGAAGATAATAATTCCCGGCACACTGGCACTGCTGCTATACATAACGGTGCTGATGATAATGCAAGCGGTACTTCTGCTTTATTAGAATTGGCAAGACTATTAAAAAAGAACGCATCAGCAAACAGTAATTATTTATTCATCGCTTTTAGTGGAGAAGAGCTGGGCTTGTATGGTTCAAAATATTTTGTGGAGCATCCTACTGTTAATTTAAAGGAGGTGAACTATATGATTAATATGGATATGGTTGGTCGCTTTAATGATTCCTCAAAAACAATTACAGTTGGTGGCATTGGCACTTCGCCAAAATGGGGCGATTTAATTTATGCAGAAAAGAAAATGCCTTTTGGTATTAAGGTTGACAGTAGCGGCACAGGACCAAGTGATCATACTTCTTTCTACAGAAAAGATATTCCTGTTTTGTTTTTCTTTACTGGTTTGCACACAGATTATCATAAACCAAGTGACGACTTTGATAAAATAAATTACAATGGTGAGCTGGCTGTAGTAAATTACATTACACGGTTAATTGCCCGGTCAGAAAAACAAGACAAGCTTGCATTTCAAAAAACAAGAGAGCAGCAAACCACCACATCAGCAAGGTTTACAGTAAGTATGGGTATTATGCCTGATTATACTTTTAGTGGTGGCGGTGTACGGGTTGATGGTGTGAGTGAAGGTAAGGCTGCACAAAAAGCAGGATTAAAAGCAGGCGATGTGGTAATTCAACTGGGAGAATTTTCTGTTAGCTCTGTTGAAAGTTATATGCAAACGCTGAGCAAGTTTAAAAAAGGGGATGCCACAAAAGTAAAAGTGAAAAGAGGAGCAGAGGAGTTGGTATTTGATATTGCGTTTTAAATTTTCTGAACATGATGCCATGAAACTAAAAGTTGATAATGAATTACTGGTAGAAGAATTTTTTGAAGATACTCATCTGCTGGGCATCATGGCTTTGGTGGAGAGCCATCAATTTGTTTGGCACATAAATAAGGGGATGCGTTTTAACTTCCGCATCAATAACGATTTGGAAATTCAGCTCAACAAAAAAAACCGTTCTTATTTTTTTCAGGTGTTTGAGCATATTGAACCGCATCGTTCCCTTACTCATTATCTATACAAAAATCATTTTGATGGCGAATACCTGTTGCCTGAATTTAAACATTTAGATTATCTCTGGCTTGCAAAAGGCGAAATGCCGGGAGCAGAAGAAACAAAAGAATTAACAACCGGTATCAGAACAATACATGGTGTGCAATTAGTGGTGGAGCTTACTAATGAAAAAATTAAACATAAGCAACATTTGATACTTTAATTTATTTTTTATGTGGACAGAAATCAACAACAAACTTTATAAAACATTTGAGTTCTCCGATTTTTCAGAAGCCTTTGCATTTATGACGAGAGTTGCTATAGAGGCAGAAAAGATGAATCATCATCCGCTGTGGACCAATGTTTGGAACAAAGTAGAAATATGGCTCAGCACACATGATGCCGGCGATATAGTTACTGAAAAAGATAAAAAGCTTGCCGAAAAAATCGACAAGCTTTTGAAATAATGTATGCCTTCTTCTTTTCTATTTAATAAACTGAAACCACTGTTGAAACAAAGGGCCTAAAACAGGAACAGGTTTTTCTTCTCCCTGTACTGCGGCAATTAATCCAATAATCCACAATACAAATAATCCGATAGAAAGGATTGTATAAATCCAGTAGAAACTTCCAAAGCTAAACATCGTCATCACTCTTAAAATATACAAAGCAGTACTGATGGCGAGTAAGCCAAAGGATTGTCTTAAGTGAAAAACAACCAATGAAGGTTTAGGGCTTGTATTGCTGCTCGTTACCAATGAAATAATCCATCCGATCCACCAGAGGTAACTCACCCAGGAAGTAGTTTTTGCATCCATAATAAAATTGGTTTAAAGTGAAAGAACACCGTTAAGTTAGTCACTTCTTTTTTACTGTGCAAGCATCAGGGTAAAACACGAATGACTTTTTCTCCACGTTTTATAAACGTACCAATTGGTTCAATAAAGTCAGATAAATTCTGTTCTTTCAAAAGTTCAACAACATCGCTAAGTAAATTGGGCTCTACTGCAATTAATAATCCGCCATTCGTTTGCGGGTCGGGCAATAGATTAAACGCTTCCATTACATTTACCCCGGTTTCAAAAGCAACTTTGCTGCTATAGCTGTTCCAATTTCTGTATGTAGCATCCGGAACAATGCGTTGTGCTAAATAAACTTTAGCCGCTTCTATTACTGGAATTTTTGAATAATATAATTCAGCACTTACACTACTTCCTTCTGCCATTTCAATTAAATGACCCAGCAAACCAAAACCTGTAACATCGGTTAGAGCCATAACACCGCTTATCTTTCCAAGTTCTTTTCCTATACTGTTTAGTTTGCCCATGAAGTTTATAGCAAGTCCTTCATGTTCGGCATTCAATACTTTTCTTTTTTGTGCAGTTGAAAGAATGCCTACGCCAATTGGCTTTGTAAGTAATAACAGATTGCCTTCTCTGGCTGTGTTGTTTTTTTTCAAACAATTTTTCTCAACCAAGCCGTTTACTGATAATCCAAAAATTGGTTCGGGTGAATCAATGCTATGTCCGCCTGCTAACGGAATGTTTGCTTCTTTACAAACAGATCTTGCTCCTTCCAAAACCCGTTGTGCAAGTGATGCCGGTAATTTATCAACAGGCCATCCTAAAATTGCAATGGCTAATAATGGATTGCCGCCCATTGCATACACATCACTTATTGCATTGGCAGCGGCTACTCTTCCAAAATCAAACGCATCATCTACAATGGGTGTAAAAAAATCGGTGGTTGATATTAGTAGTGAGCCGTTTTGTAAATCATAAACCGCAGCATCATCTTTGCTGCTGTTGCCAACTAGTAAATTTGGGAAATTGGAAGTTGCAGTTGTGGTTTGTAAAATCTGTTCTAAAACAGAAGGTGCTATTTTGCAGCCACATCCTGCACCATGAGAATATTGTGTAAGAAAAATTTGTTCTTCGGCCATCAGAAATAATTGCTTTTGAATAATGCATTTATAAAATGTAAAGATGAGGCATTCGACTCACTATGGCTTCTGTTCCCGCCTCAAAAGTATTACAGCGCTTTTATTAAGTGTTGATGTAAAAAATACCTGATATCTTTTTTCACCACTATAGACTACCAACAAACCAGTATTGGGAGCAATAGTGCCCAAATTTTCTGCAAATAAGGTTAGCTGAATTGTTTGCCCTTGTTTAAAGTAAATAGTTTTTTTAAACGCAGTAGCAGTAAGTCCTACATTGGCCACTACTTTTTCATTATCTAAAAACACACTTACTGTATCGCCATCAATTTCCCCGTTATCATATAAAGAAAGTGTGATGCTATCTTCATACACAGCTAAGGTTTGAATGATTTCTGTTTCTCGTTTTATAATGATTGGGTTATTAATTACCGGAGGTGGTGCAATTGTTACTGGAGATTCTTTAACCACTAATGATTCATTTACTTTTACCTGATTTGTTTTAGGAATTTCAGCAGTTGGAGTTTGAATGGGCGTAGTAATAGTTACAGGGTTGTTTCCTGTAGATGTTGGTTGCTGAACCGTTGGTTTTTGTACAACGGGCTTTTGCGTTACGGGTTTGTTGGTTGTTATAGGTTGTGTACTTTGTTTATTAATTGTGTTGTTAACAACAGAGCTATTTGTTGGTTCAGGTTTTGGTTGAATAGTTGTAATGTTTGGCTTTTGCTGAACAGTAGCATTGGGTTTTGTATTGATGGGTTTTCCATCAGCGCCAATTTTGTTTACAGTAGTTTGAATAGTATCAACAGTTGATGGCTTGGGTTCAATAGTAGTTGTAGTTGGTTTTTGTTCAACTGTTACATTTGGTTTTGTGTTGATGGGTTTTGTTTCTGTACTTATTTTGGTTACTGTAGTTTGTACGGTATCGACTGGCGCTGTTGATTGTGCAGGATTGGAAGCGGGTGCAGTAACCAGGCTTGGGTCTGTTCTTTGTTTTGATGTAAAGGCAAGATTTAGATGTAATTTTTTTTCTTCAAGCCTTTTATAAATTTGTGTAGTTAAATAATTTGGTTCACGGGCAATAGCAGCCGTGCCTGTTATAGCCATATATCTTTTATAACGGTTGGTGGTCCATTCTCCTTTTAAAGAATCATTGCCGTTTCTGTTTTTATCAAGCTTAAAAAAATAGGCTACTTTAATTTTATCTTTTCGTTCAGTAAAATTTCTTGATACTGATTGATCGTCTTCTACAACAAGCATATTGTTTACCACCCGTGCCTGAACTCTTACTGTATTATAAATAAGTGTATCGTTTACTATAAATAGCCGGTATAAATAGCCTGCAACTTTGCCAGCCTTTTCCTCAAGCACCATTTCAAAATCAATTTTTACAACAGGGCTGTCCTGAATCATCACTCCTTTCCATGTTCCGGTAAAATCAGTTTGTGCAAATACTGATTGCAAAGAAAACAACAGTGCTAAAAACAGGATTGGCTTTTTCATTGTTCAGGATTAATGAGTTTGTTGCTATTGGATTCGGTTACGGTTTCGCAGGGCAATTTCTTTAATAACGTATTTAGCTCATCTCTATTATGCATGGCCTTGAAATACCATTTGTCGTAATAGGTAAGTAAGATACGAAAACAATCTGCTATACGGTCTTCAACCAATGCAGCAGAAGCTTCTTTGGTTTCAAGCGGACCCAGCCTTTTTTTTATACGGTCAATAGCGTTTAGCATTCGTTCTTTGTCTAAAGAGCCGTACTCCTGTACAATATGTTTCAGGCGTTCTTCAAAAGGAATATCTAAAAAAAACAAACTGCTTTGCCGCATTTGTTTCCAAAAGCTGATGGGAATATTTACTTCACCGATCCGTTGGCTTTCATCTTCCAGCCAAATTGGTTTTTGTATTTGGTGTGCAAGTTTTAATTCCAAGGCCAGTTTATTTTCAAACTGCTCCTGAGATGGTTGTTTGGGCATACCAATATTTCCAAAAGCTGATCCCTTGTGATTGGCTAGGCCTTCCAGGTCAATTATTGTGTCTGCATTTTTTAATTCTTGAAGTACATAAGTTTTGCCGCTTCCTGTATAGCCGCCTAAAATTTTTAAAGAATACTTTTTTTCAAATTGCTCCAGTGCCCATGTGCGAAAAACTTTATAGCCGCCAATAAGTGTATAAACTTTAAAGCCATACAAATCAAGCAACCAGGCAACACCTGCGCTACGCATACCTCCACGCCAGCAATGAATAAGAACAGTTTTTGAGTTTTGAGTTTTGAGTTTTTGGTTTGCTTCCAACTCAGAACTCAGAACTAACAACTTCTCTACTTCCTCCACCATCTTCCGCATCTTAATTCCAAAAAAATCAAGCCCAATTTTTATTGCCTCTTCTCTGCTTTGTTGTTTGTATGCCGTGCCAACAACTTTTCGTTCTTCATCACTAAACAATGGAAACGAGATAGCATTGGGTATATGTGCATGATTGTATTCGCCGGGGCTGCGTACATCCAATACGATATTTGTTTGAGCAAATGCTAAAAATTCATCTATGTCTATTTTTTCTATGGGCATTTGAAATAAATAAATGATTATTCGTTTTCATTTTTTCTTCTCCATATCAACACAAGATGAATCAACCAAAGTAAAAAGGAGGTGCTGAAAAAGAAAATAGTGAGCTGTTTAAAAATGACAAACAGTAAGAACTTATCAGTAAAAAAATAAAAATAGCAGAGTATTAAAAAACAACCGATGCCTAAAAATCTGCAGATGTATCCTGTTGTGTGAAGAAGTTGCATAACAAAAAATCCCCCGTTGTGCGGGGGAAGCTTTTATTGTTTTTCTTTTAGTTGAATGTTTACCTCTTTCCCCTTCTTCTCAATTTTTATTTTACCGCCATCGCCTGTATTCAACTCTATTTTCCCATCCTTGCCTTCTACTTTAATACCATCGCTAGTATTGATCTTAATATTTACAGAATCTTTCCCGTCGTCATTAGATGAAATAGTGATACCGCTTTCGTTCACCTTCACTTCTCCAGAATCTGTTTTAATTTCAATATTTGATTCAGATTTTTCATTATCTGTTTTGTTGGAATCATCTTCACAACTAACAAAAACAAACAGAGCAAGTAAAAGAAATATCTTTTGCATATACAGGTTTTTAATTATCCATTCATACTGGTTAAAAATTCACTGTTGTCTTTTGTGCCACGCATATTATGCAGCAGTGTATTAATAGCTTCTTCTGGATTCATATCAGCCATGTGCTTACGTAACACCCACATTTTTTTAGCAGTGTCTTTATCAAGCAACAAATCATCACGGCGAGTACTTGAGCCAATAATATCAATAGCAGGGAATATTCTTCTGTTGGCCAGTTTACGATCAAGCGCCAACTCCATATTACCTGTTCCTTTAAATTCTTCAAAAATCACCTCATCCATTTTGCTTCCTGTATCTACAAGTGCAGTAGCAATAATTGTAAGCGATCCGCCATTTTCTATTTTACGTGCCGCACCAAAAAACTGTTTTGGTTTTTGCATCGCATTTGCTTCCACACCACCGCTCAATACCTTTCCGCTCGATGGGGCAACGGTATTATGAGCTCTTGCCAAACGTGTAATGGAATCTAATAAAATCACCACATCATGTCCGCACTCTACCAATCGTTTTGCTTTTTGCAAAGCCATGGTACTTACTTTCACATGTTTATCCGCTGGCTCATCAAAGGTGCTTGCAATAACTTCTGCCTTTACACTACGTTCCATATCAGTTACCTCTTCCGGCCGTTCATCAACCAACACAATCATTAAATAACACTCCGGATGATTTTCTGCAATAGCATTGGCAAGCTCTTTCAGCAACATTGTTTTACCTGTTTTTGGCTGGGCAACAATTAATCCACGCTGGCCTTTACCAATGGGTGTAAACAAATCCATGATTCGGGTACTGTAATTATTTGCCGTTGTAAACAGATTAAACTTTTCAAACGGAAACAAAGGAGTGAGATAATCAAACGGTACACGGTCACGAACTTCTTCGGGTCTTTTACCATTGATGGTATCAACTTTTAATAAAGCAAAATATTTTTCGCCTTCTTTTGGAGGACGAACTGCACCATAAACTGTATCGCCTGTTTTTAAACCAAACAATTTTATTTGTGATGGAGATACATATACGTCATCGGGACTTGATAAATAGTTGTAATCACTTGAGCGTAAAAAACCATACCCATCGGGCATCATTTCCAAAACACCTTCTGCTAAAATAATTCCGTCAAACTCAATATTAAAAGCTGGCTCTCTTTTGTTAGGATAAGGCCTTTGTTGCTGCTGAGAATTTTCTTGGGTCTGAGTATTTTCCGGAGCTTGAGTTTCACTTTCAATAGGGCTAGCTACAAAATTATCTTCGCCGGGCAGGTTAATGCTGTTAAGCAGTTCGGGTAATGGAACAACAGGCTCTGGACGTTTAATTGCTTTTTTAACAATGGGTGGGGCTGCTGCTGGAGCCGGTTCTTCTTTTTTCTTGCGGACTTTTGCTACCGGTGCTGTAGGTTCTTCATCGCCGCTTTCTACAATTGCTTCTTCTGTGCCGGTAGAAGTGGCGGTTTTTACAATGCGTTTGCGGCGTTTGTCTTCTGCGCCGCCTTTTTGTTCACTTGCCATAACTGCTTGTTTGTCCAGGATTTTGTAAATAAGTTCTTGTTTGTCCATTTTTTTGGCACCAACAATTTTAAGGGGTTCTGCAATATCGAGTAGCTCAGGAACGAGCATGTCGTTCAGTTGAAGTATATCGTACATAAAAGGTTTAATTCATTAATCAGAGTGAAATAGCTATAAAATAAATAATCGGGATTAGAAATACTCAGTTGCTAAAAGTTAAGGGATTGGAAACGGTGGCTTTGTTTTGAAGAGTCGGGCATTACAATCAACCTGTTTCCTCTGCAATGTTACGGTAAATTTGGAAAAAGGAAAAAAATATATCTTTTGGGGAGGGGGTAAGGCTTTGTTTGAAAACATGCTTCCTTTGGTTTCTCTAATTATCTTTGCCGCCTCAAAAACAGAACTATGTTTAACAAACGGGTAAAGATTAAAGAACTGCTTACATGGCAACCTGAGCAACAGGAGGTAACCGTAATGGGCTGGGTGCGTACCTTTCGCAATAATCAATTTGTAGCGTTGAATGATGGCAGCACAAACAATAATTTACAAGTGGTTTTGGAGCTGGGAAAGTTTGAAGATGATTTACTCAAACGCATCACCACCTCTGCTTCTTTAAAAGTAACGGGTATTGTTCTTCCTTCTTTAGGCAAAGGACAAACTGTAGAATTAAAAGCAAGTTCTCTCGAAATACTAGGTGATAGTGATGCTGAAAAATATCCTTTGCAACCCAAAAAACACAGTCTTGAATTTTTGCGTGAAAAAGCACACTTGCGTTTTCGAACCAATACATTTGGCTCTGTGTTCCGCATCCGTCATTCGCTTGCATTTGCGGTGCATCAGTTTTTTCATGAAAAAGGATTTATCTATTTACATACACCCATCGTAACTGCAAGTGATGCCGAAGGTGCAGGTGAAACATTTAGAGTAAGCACTTTGCCGTTTGACAATCCTCCACGCAATGAAGACGGCAGCATCAACTTTAAAGAAGATTTTTTTGGACGGGCTACCAACCTAACAGTTAGCGGACAATTGGAAGGCGAGCTTGGTGCTACTGCCTTTGGTGAAATTTATACTTTCGGTCCCACCTTTCGTGCAGAGAACAGTAACACCGCCCGGCATCTTGCAGAGTTCTGGATGATAGAACCCGAAATGGCCTTTCATGATTTGGAAGATAATATGAATCTTGCCGAAGAGTTTATGAAATACATCATTCGCTTTGCAATGGAAAACAACAAAGCTGATCTTGAATTTTTAGATCAGCGTTTAGCAGAAGAAGAAAAGCAATTGCCACAGGATAAACGGAGTGAATTAGGTTTGCTTGATAAGTTAAACTTTGTTCTCAATAATAATTTTGAACGCATTACTTATACTGAAGCCATTGAAATACTTCTGCAATCACCTGCATATAAAAAGAAAAAATTTCAATACGATGTAAGCTGGGGAATTGATATGCAAAGTGAGCATGAGCGTTACTTAGTTGAAAAACATTTTAAAAAACCTGTAATCGTAAGCAACTATCCTAAAGAAATAAAAGCGTTTTACATGCGTCAGAATGATGATGGTAAAACTGTTGCGGCCATGGATATTTTAGCGCCGGGTATTGGAGAAATTGTGGGCGGTTCACAAAGAGAAGAGCGGCAGGATAAGTTAGAGCAACGCATGAATGAAATGCATATACCCGCAGAGGATCTCTGGTGGTATTTAGATACACGCAGGTTTGGCACAGTGCCACATGCCGGTTTTGGTTTGGGTTTTGAACGTATGGTTCAATTTGTTACAGGCATGAGTAATATTCGTGATGTAATTGCTTTTCCCCGCACACCTAAAAACTGTGAATTTTAAACAACAAAGCAGCAAACAAAATCGTTTTTGTATCTTACAAAAAATAGTTCTATGCAAAAAGCCACCTATCTTGTTTGTTTGTGTTTATATGTAACGCTTAGCTCAAGTGATTGCAATAAAAAAACACCAACTCCCACGCCAACTCCTGAAATAATCAACTATCAGCCTGAAGCAACTGGCAGTGAATGGAATTATACTACTACAGGAACTAATGGTGGTGCCGCAGTTAACAGTTCATTTAAACTTATTGCCACATCAAGAGATACTGCTGCCAATGGTAAAACATACAAAGTATTTACAAATTCAATTGGGCCAAACGAGTATTATAATAAAAGTGGAAGTGATTATTATCGCATTACTATATTCCCCGGCATTAATCAATTTCTTGAGGTGTTGCATTTAAAAGACAATGTTGCTGCTGGCGGTACTTGGCAGGATTCAAAAAGCCTTACCATTAATGTAACCGGTTTTGGTGCTGTACCTGTAACCGTAGTTAGTACGTTTACAATTGCTGAAAAAGGAATTGATCATATTGTAAATGGAGTAACCTTTAAAAATGTTATTAAGGTAAATGTAACGCTTGCATTAACTGCTTTTGGATCACCCATTCCTGTTGATCCTTCAAGTAGTATTCAATATTTTTATGCAAACAAAATTGGATTGATTAATAACAAAGTTGTCTTAAAAGTACCCTTAGCTGCTGTTGATGTAAATACAGAAACCAAACTTGGTGCTTACACAATAAAATAATTTCATGCCGGGTGTTTACCTGTTTAGTGTTGATTTGGAAGATGTTCGTACCATGATACCCGGAGGCATGAAGTATAAAGAGGCGGTTCCCCGTTGCACGCAATTGTATTTAAACTGGTTGGATGAAATAAAAGCAAAAGCTACTTTTTTTGTTGTAGGAGAAACAGCACTTACTTATCCGCAATTAATAACAGAAATTCATGAGCGGGGACATGAACTTGCCTGTCATACCTTTTCACATTTACACTTAACCGCTCATACTCCTGAAACCTTTGAGCATGATCTAATACAAAATAAAGAAGCAATTCAAAGAGTAGTTGATGTAGAGTTAAAAGGATTTAGAGCTCCTACTTATTCATTAATAAAAAATACAAGCTGGGCTTATGATGTTTTAAAAAAGCTGGGCTTCACCTATTCCAGTTCTGTACTGCCAGCAAAAAATCCGTTGTTTGGTTGGCCAGGATTTGGTGAAGCAAAATGGATGCAGGGTGTTTATGAATTACCTATTTCCCTTTCGCCTCTTACGCATCTTCCTTTTGGTGGAGGCGTGTACTTTAGAGTATTGCCCAATATCTTATTGAAGCAGTGGTTTAAACATTCTTACAAAAACAATAAAGATGTGATTGGCTATTTTCATCCTTATGATATTGATGCAGAGCAGGAACATTTTATACATCCTCATCTGCATAACAATTTTTTTTTCAATCAATTGATGTACTTTAACAGGAGCAGAGTATTTGATCGTCTACATAAAATTACTCAACAGGGTTTTACAGTTATGAGATACGACAGCTATTTAAAACAAAAAGGAATTTTGTAAAGCAACAATGAGCGAATATTTATTTGTTCCGATTGATATAAGTAAGGAGGGATTAAAAAAAACTGCTTCGTTTTTAGGAGTGGTTTTTTCAAAGCCTTCGCTTTTTGTTGCAGATCTTTTGCACTGGCAATATGTTTTAAACCCATCTGGTAAAGCAATTGGCTTCAATGCATTTACTCAAAACGGAGAAATTGCTGCACACTATGCCGTACAGCCATTTACGATTCTGCTTAATGGTAAAGAAATAAAAGCAGCCCTTTCACTTAATACAGCAACAGGGCCAAGGCATCAGGGCAAAAAACTCTTTACGACTTTGGCCGAACTTACTTATAAAAAAGCCGCAGAAAATGGCGTTGAATTAATTGTAGGTGTTGCAAACAGTAAAAGCATTCATGCGCTTGAAAAAAAATTAGGCTTTATAAATTATGGGCCGCTTTCTGTTGGCGTTGGGCTTAATAAACCGCTTAAAATTTTACTTGATTCTAAAATAGCTTTTCAAGTAAAAAGAACAAACAGGGAATTAGATTGGAGGCTTTCACATCCTTTAAAAAAATATTCTGTATTTCAAAAAGATGGAGCATTAGAAGTACTAAGCGCATCGGAGTATTGGAATATTCAAATACAGATGAGTGTGTTAAATAATGTTTTTCTTTCTGATCTTTCTGCTGAGTTTAAACAAAACAGATCGCTGTTTAAAGTGTGGATGGGTTTAACTCCTTCTTTTACAAAACATCCCAAGGGATTTCTTGATGTGCCAATAAAGTTTCGCCCTTCCCCTTTGTATTTATCAATGAAAAAATTATCAGGTGCTGTTGAGTTGCCAATTAGAGATGAGATATTATTTCAGGCAATGGATTTTGATGCGTATTAATTATCAGCTTGTTTTTTTATTCAGCTCTGCATTTTCAATAGATTGCTTTCTTATAAGATCGGTGGTGAGCTGCTCCAGCTTTCTTATTTTAGTGTAGAGTTTTAAAACAACAAACCAAAAGGCTACAATAGAAGTATAAAATACAAGATCAGCACCACGACCAACTCCCAGTTTCTTTGCAATAACTCCTGTTATTTCAGGAAACAAAACAAAGAGCACCGCTACTGCTACAAGGGTTATCAGTAATATAACATCTATAATTCTGTTGCGGAGTTTTGTAAAATAATACAAAGCAACAAACACAAACGCTGTTACTAATACTATTTGAATTCCTGTCATTGAAATAATTTATGTAAAAGTAAGTCGAATAGTATTCGAATGCTGTTCCAGATTGATTGACCTTTTTTTTTGGAATAATTGGTGTACAAAATAGAAACAGGAATTTCTTTAATTTTTAACCTGTGTTTTTTTATAAGAAACAGAATTTCTGAAGCATGAGACATTCTGTTTTCGGTTAATACCATTAGCCCGGCGGACTTTTTATTCATTGCCCTTAGTCCATTATGTGCATCAGATAGTAAAATTCCCGTGAACATATAATTTATATAACGGGCTGTGTGAATGATTGCCCGTTTGCCGCCCGGAACTTCCTTTTCCTGTTGATTTAAAAATCTTGAGCCTAAAGTAATATCACATTCTTTATCTATCAGAGGTTGAAGTAATTTTTCAATATCGCTGAGCTGATGTTGTCCATCTGCATCAAAATGAACAATGTACTCTGCACCCATTTTTAAAGCAAATTGATTTCCTGTTTGTAACGCAGCGCCTTGTCCAAGGTTTATTTGATGCTGAAGAAAATAAACAGGCAGTTCTTTAACATATTCTTTTAAATTCATTGTTGAGCCATCATCTACAACAACTACTGAATAAGCTAAAGTAACTAGTGCAGAAATTGTTTTATTCAACACCTCCTGTTCATTATACGCAGGCACAATTATATAAACAGAAGCGTTGTTCATTAAATAAAATTACTGATTCTTGTATATGCTATAAAGATTGTTGATTTCTCTCATAAAAATCAGTTGGTTATTTCCTATAAATATTGCTTCCTCTTTAGTAGCTTTTAATCCTGTTATGAGAAAAAAGTTTATTGGTTTTGATGACATAAGTTTTCCCGATTTGAGCAAAGAATTATAATCCACCGTAGCATAAGATGTGGTAGAATTATACATTGAAAAATCTGAATCAAAAGAAGTAATAATAATAGGCCGATTATTTTTTTCAACAGCTTGATCAATGCTAAGTAAAATTTCTTTCTTGTTCTGCATTTTTTTAGACCCAATTATATTGTTTGTTTTTTGCAGGCGATAGATTGAAAAAATTGTATTGAAACAAATACAAATAGTTAAAAACCATTGAACACTCTTTTTTGTGATTGCAGCTTTATCTGAAACAAACAAGAGTGGTACTAAAATGAAAATAATGCCCCAATACCGTGGTTCCTGTACATAGGTAAATGAAGAGATGCCGTGAAGTTGTTTTCTGTAATACACAGACAATATACAAAGGAGCATAAAAACAGCAAATACAGATATAAGTGCTAATATTCTAAAAAAATAATCAGCAGGCTTTTGAATCCTTTGCTTTTTAAATTGAACTATATATAAACAAAAAACTACGAGGCTTATTATACCTGCAAGCTGATACATAAAAACAAGGTCATAAGAAAGTAGTTCAGAAGCCATATTAATGATAAGATAAATGGGCGAAAAAGAATAAAGGAAAAATGGGGTTATCCTGTTTAAGTTGTTTGGGCTAAACTCAACAACATCTTTTACCGGAATTCCTCCGCCTGTGATAGATTTAAGAATCATGATTTGAGCTATGAGCAAAACAAGCATTCCTATTGCCCATACCGCACCAACATACATCAGCTTCTTATATCTATTTTGAAAACCTATAAAAAAATAAGAGATTGGCAAAATAAAAATAATAGGATAGTATTGATAACGAAATGCAGCCGGCAGAAAGCCTATAAGAATCAGTAAGAAAAGAGTGCGGCTTTGTTTTTTTTCAATTAACAAATAACTATACGCAAAATAAAAACTAAGTACCCAAAAAGAAAGACTAAGCAGGTCGCTGGTAGAAAAAAGATCAGTAAGCAAAGGATTAAATAAAAATAAGAACCAGATATACCATTGCTGCTTTACAGATAATTGAAGAAGCGCAACAATTGATCTCACTGCTGAAAATAAAATAAGAATGGCAACGCAATCAAGAATAGAAACAGCCCAATCAACGTTGCGAATAATATTTGTAAGAAGCCCGGTAAGAATTGCATTAAGCGGTGGCCAGCGGAACAAAGTTTCTGTATTCCACAAAGACAAGTCTGAAACAGAAGCATTTAAATAATGAACTCCATATCCATTTACAAAGTTGATAGCAAGTGTTTTTTGATGCCAAATGTCTTCAAGCGGGTATTTATATAAAATTATAAACAACCACTTCCAACAAATGAGAAGCGCAAAAAAAGGAAGCTGAAATGGAGTTGGTATTTTTTGCTTTATATCCAATTACTATTGCCTATTATAAACACAAGATACTTCAGAAAACGAAATACTAAAAAGTATGTTCCTCTACAATTAATTGATACATTCTGCATTTTATTCCTGCAAAAATTAATACTGGTTTTTTTTCATGGATGAATTTTTCTTCTGCTGAGCTGGGTTTTGGCTGAGTGATGAGTAACAGCTGAATTGGTTTGGTGGTATTAAGCCCTGCCGCTTCTAATTGCCGGAGGTTTCTTATAATGCTAAAACTGTCACTTATTGGCTGATAAGAAAAGTATTTGTTTCCCACAACCACAACGGGTCTTTTACGTTTTTGTATTTGGTCCTCTATTTCTTCAAAAACAGTTTCTCTTTCTTTTAGCCAGCTTGCTCCCTGGATTTTTTGTTTACCTGCAATAATATTATAACAGAACTTTCCAAAAAGAGAAAGATTAATTAAAATAATAAATACGATTAGTAACTTGTAAAATTTAAACATCCGCCTATGTAAATGCTCCAATTGTTCTTGTAATATGCATGTTGCCAACAGCAGCAGCAGGAATGTTGGCACCAGAAAATATCTGCCTTCTTTTACATAAGTAAACATTCCGTACGGATCATTCTGCGGACTATAAATGAGTGATAGCAGACTTAATAGAAAGATGGTGCTTAAGGAAATAAAAAGAAGAAACCCCTTATTAAGATACAAATCCCTTTTTCCATTTGCATTGTTTGCATCTGTTTTTTTATATTGAGATATTATAAATATTGTACCCCTCAATAATAAAAAAACTGTTACAATAAAATATAAACTGTTTAGTACTGCCTTTGCAGTAGCACTTTTTGTAAAAAATAAATTTTCAAAATAGCTTGTATTTAAAAACCCTTTTATTAAAAACGGATACATGTGAAAAAGATTGTCAAAATAAAATCCTGCTTTATCATCTGCAATTCTTGCCGCAGCTCCTGTTTGAAAATACAAAAGAGATATTTGAGTTCCAAGTAACAATGCTACCAACAACAAAGACAATTTCCCTTTTTTAATCAAATCAACTTGCTTCAATAATCTGCCTGCAATTATTAAAAAAACCGGGAAAATAAACACTACCGGATAGTATTGATAACGACACGCTGCAGGTAAAAAGAAAATAAGTGAGGAAATAAATAGTTGGGGCGTTTTAATTATTCCTGTTTTAACAAACCCAAGGCTTAGAGCAACACTCCATAGAATACACATGCAGCTGTATATATCTGAAATTCCTGCCATGCGAAAAGGCTCAGGATTGGTTGCAATAATGATCCAGAGAATTGATTGAAAGATTGGATTTATTTCAACCATCTTCATTATATTTCTTAAGGCAAGTAATAACAGGATTGTTCCTGCCGACATTAAAATCATGTCTGTTGCTCTGCTGTTTATTACAACTGTTTTTACAGCATAAATTAAATATCCCACAAGCGGCGGCCATTCATTCATTGGTTGCTGCAGTACAATCGAAAGATCATCTGGGCCGGAAACAGAAAAAGACAAACCCTTCCCTTGCAGCAAATTATCTACGGCAGTATGAATCATCACATGGTCGGTTCCGTAGGGCGGATAAAAAAAAAGGGAACCGTTTCTAAAAACGATTGCCAGCAACAAAAACAAACTCGTGTTTTTTTCCAAGAAAAAGAGGGCTTTGTTCGTTTTTTCCTGCATAGTAATTATTGGTAGCTTCTAATTCTTTTCTTTCTGTTTAAAATAAGCACCTATTCTTTCTTTAATATTTTCTCTAATGTTTAAATAAAACAAATTGATATCTCCCGCATGATAGTTTTTGCTAAAATAAAAAAGTCCTCCGGGAAACTTTGGCTTTTCAACCCATAAAATTCCTTCATGAATTTCTGCTCCGTTAGGTTTTGGTATAACTTTATTAAAGTTATATAATATGGCTCCTTTGTTTTTTATACGAGGTATCTCAATATTGTTTAACTGCCAGCTAATTGGGTTTGTTACCCAAGAAGCTGTTTTCTCGCTTTTTACAAAATCTGGGGTATAGTTTTTTCTAAACGTTCTCCAAGCAACAAAACAACCCGTTGATGAAGAGTCAATACATACCGGAATTGTTTGTGTAAAGTATTCTTTTGGAATTACCATTCCAATAAGGTAGGCACAAACGAATTGTTTTTGCAACGGTTTGTTTTCAAAAAAATCTTTCACCAACTTTGCAGCATGAACGGTTCCCTGACTATGAGATGCAATAATAATTGGTCGCCCATTGTTATAATATTTTAGATAATTTTCAAATGCAGCTTTCACATCTTCATACGCTAAATCGAGCGCTTGCTTACTACGAATACTGTCTTTAGAATAAAACGAAAACAGGTGTGCCTGTCTGTATCTTGGAGCAAATACTCTTGCTTGTTGATTAAATGCACTAGCCTGATACAGGATTGAACTATAGTCTGTTTTGGCATTTAGTTTGGAATCATTAATATCTGCATTCCATACCTTTCCATTTAGCTTTTTATCGGTTAGTGTTGTGGGGTGAAGAAAAAATACGTCTACAATACTGTCTTTCATTTCCAAAAGCAGAGGTTTGGGCGTACTGTCTGAAAAGTCTTTCTTCCAAGGGTGTGCCGCCCAGTATTTTATATTAGTATAGTCTGGAACTGAAGAATTGTTTTCAGAAAAAGTCTGTTTATATTTATCTAATGCCGACATATAGCTGGGGCTACAAGATTGAAGAATAAACATGAAAAAAAGTAGATAAGAAAAGAAAGCTTTCATTAAAAAATTCTATTTTGTAATTTATACTCGTCAAACCTACATTGAATTTCTTAAAATAATATTTAAAAACAATTGATATGACTATTCCTGTTGTTGATCTTGCTCAATTCACAAGCGGTGAAGATGCTTTAAAACAAAAATTTGTAAAAGAATTGGGCAGCGCTTATGAAGAAGTTGGGTTTGTTGCTGTAAAAAATCATGGCGTTTCTAATGAACTAATTGCCGATTTGTACAAATATGTTCAACAGTTTTTTTCTCTTCCGTTACAAAAGAAAAGAGAGTATGAAATTCCTGATCTTGCGGGTCAAAGAGGATATACCTCCTTTGGAAAAGAACATGCAAAGGGGAGCGACGCTCCCGATTTAAAAGAGTTTTTTCAATTTGGACAAAAGCTTGATGGAGAAAAAGACTATGTGCCCGAAGAATACCCAGCAAATGTTCAGGTAGATGAAATTGCAAGTTTTAATCCAACATTTCAGCAAGCATACCGTGCTTTTGAAGAGTCTGGCAAAAAGCTGCTGCAAGCAATTGCTTTGTATCTGGGTTTAGATGAATATTATTTTGATGAGTGGGTAAGAAATGGAAATTCAATTTTAAGAGCTATTCATTATCCCCCTATAACAAATGAGCCCAAATCTGCCATTCGTGCTGAGCAGCATGAAGATATTAATCTAATTACTTTGTTGGTAGGCGCAAGTGCTGATGGGTTGCAAATTCTTACCAAACAAGACGAGTGGATTGGTGTTACTTCGTTGCCCGATCAGATAGTGGTAAATGTTGGAGATATGCTTCAAAGGCTTACTAATAATAAACTTCGATCCACCACTCATCGTGTTGTAAATCCCCCAAGAGAATTGTGGCACACTTCTCGTTTTTCGATTCCCTTTTTTTTACACCCAAAAGGAAATATGTCTCTGGCTTGTTTAGAAAGTTGTATCAACGAAAATAATCCAAAGCATTATGAAGACATTTCGGCTGGAGAATATTTAGATGAGCGCCTGAGAGAAATCGGTTTGAAAAAATAAATAAACTTATATTCTGATATTAATTCGTCACATACCATTTTTAAAATCGGTTCTGCTTTATACACTTACGGCCTTTGGTGGGCCACAGGGTCATTTTGGTATGATGATGAAAACCTTTGTGAAAAAAAGGCACGATGTTACTGAAGAAGAGCTAACAGATCTTATTTCATTTTGCCAGCTTTTACCTGGCGCTTCTTCCACGCAAACAATTACTTTAATTGGGTATAAGCGAGGCGGAATTTCTTTAGCAATAATTACATTACTTATTTGGATTTTTCCTGCTTGTGTAATCATGTGTTCTCTTTCCTTTCTTGTACATTTTATTGATAAGTCGGCTCTGGAAGTAGATATATTTAAATATTTACAACCAATGGCTGTTGGTTTTTTGATATTTGCCGCCTTGAGCGCCTATAAAATTTCTGTAAAAAATACAATTACAAGAGTTATCATGCTTTGTGTTGCGCTCCTTATTTATTTGTTTTTTAAAACTCCGTGGATCTTTCCAATAATCTTGGTTGCTTCTGGTGTTGTTACAAATTTTAGCAGCAAACGAATTCCACAAAAAGAAGTTCCTCCAAAAAAAGTAAAATGGACAAATATTTGGCTCTTTGCTTTTTTGTTTCTTCTGGCTGGTACTTTAAGTACTATTGCTAATAAACAAAATTGGGAAAATAAAAAAGCGTTTAATCTGTTTGAAAATTTTTATCGTTTTGGAAGTTTAGTTTTTGGAGGAGGACAAGTGCTAATGCCCATGATGTATGAGCAATTTGTGGTAAGAGAAAAAACACAATATGTTTCAAAAGAAGAGTTATTAACCGGAGCCGGTTTTGTACAAGGAATCCCGGGGCCGGTTTTTTCTATGGCTACTTATGCAGGTGCAATGGCTCTTAGGGACGGAAGTAAAAAGACGCAGCTGTTAGGTGCTGTTATAGCCACTGTTGCAATTTTTTTACCAAGTGCTTTATTGGTATTATTTTTTTACCCTATTTGGCATAATTTAAAAAAATATGCAGTCATTTATAGGTCGCTCGAAGGAATTAATGCAGCCGTAGTTGGGCTAATGTTGGCATCGGCTCTTTATGTTGCACGAGATATTGCATTGATAGATTTAAATGCGGTAAGTTATATTAATCTAATAGTTATCATTTCAACTTTTTTACTACTTCAGTTTACAAAAACACCAACTCCTTTTATACCAATTATTTGTTTACTCCTAGGCTGGATTTTTTAGTTTATAATATCCATTACTTTCAATTTCTTCTCGAACACTGTCTGGAACAAGAAACCGAATAGATGCTTTTTCTCGGATTAACTTACGTATATGTGTAGACGATATTTCTAAAAGAGGGGCTTTTGCAATTTGCAAATTCGCAACACCGGGATTTATAATTGGAAAGCCAGGTCTTTCAAAAACTATTATTTCATATCGCTTCATTAATAATTCAGCGCTTTTCCACTTGTTGAGATTCTGTAAACTATCGCTTCCCATTATAATAGAAAAAGAGTGTTTACTATGCTTTTCTTTTAGGTAGGTTAGCGTGTTAATTGTGTAGGACGGTTTGGGCAATTTGAATTCTATGTCATTTGCCTTTAAATTATCAGAGCCTTCTATTGCAATCTTAATTAAATGAAGCCTATCATATTCATTTAGCAATTCTTTTTGTTTTTTAAAAGGATTTTGTGGAGAAACAATTAGCCAAACTTGCTCTTGATCTGTTTCATTCAATACATGTTGGGCAACAATCAGGTGCCCATTGTGTATTGGGTTAAACGAACCAAAGTATAGTGCTATTTTCATTAAGTAGTTGTTTTGCAATTACTTATCTTGTTCTACAAGAATGTTTTGTGCTTCTTCTAATCGCAGGCTTAACTGATATCCCGAAACTAAAATACTAATAGGATCGCCTAGCGGGGCTATATATTCTATTAAAACCTCTTCTCCAGGAACACAACCCATCTCCATCAATTTTAAATGCAACTCGCTATTTTCAAAAGAAAGAATGACCCCTTTCTCGCCTGCATGTAGTTCTGATAATTTTTTATTCATAAATCTCTGCAAATGTATCATGACAATACATATAAGATTTCCGATTTTTGAAAAATATGAAATCAAAAATTTTTTTCTTCTTTCAAGAGAAAGCCCCTTCCTTAAAAGAAAGGGCAAGGCTGAAACATTTTATTGGTGCTCTTTTTCAAAAGGAGGGTTATACGCTATTGTCTTTAAACGTAGTTTTTTGCTCCGATCAATATCTTTTAACCATAAACAAAACATATTTAAACCATAATACTTACACAGATATTATTACCTTTTTGCTTTCCGAACCAAAAAACCCAATTGAGGCCGAGCTATATATCAGTGTTGCCAGGGTTAAGGAAAACGCTATTTCTCTTGGTGTTTCTATAAAAAAAGAGCTGCACCGTGTAGTTTTTCACGGTTGTCTTCACTTATGCGGATATAATGACAAGTCTTCACAAGAAATTACATCAATTCGTAAAGCAGAAGATGACTATTTGCGTTCTTACTTAAAATAATATAAACTTGAAAAGCCTATCATTTGTACTAATCCTTTTTTTATGCTCTTTACGTGGTTCTGGACAAGGTTATATTACCCTTCAAGACAAACCATTTGTATATGATCATACTTTAGATTCTGTTTTGTGGAAACAATTAGAGAATGCTCCTTCATTTAGTGCTTTAACACAGAAAGAGAAATTCTTTTTTTATTGGGTAAATCGGTTTCGATCTTCACCACAAAATTTTTACAATTCTGTTGTAAAAGAGTTTATTCGTCAATTTCCCGAAGCAAATTCAAAAGAATATAGAGACTTAGAAAAAGATGTCCTTATAGCTAAGCCGCTCCCCATGTTGTATCCCGAAAAAGGTTTATTAACAATGAGCAAAGAACATGGCCTTGATCTTTCTAAAAGAGGGGGTGTAATTTCTCACAAATCGGCAAAAGGAAAAGATTTTGTGCAAAGAATCAAGGAGGCTGGGCCATACAGATGTGGAGCAGAAAATATTTTTGTTGGCACATTCGACCCCTTAGAAGCGCTTATTGCTCTATTAATTGATTATGGAGTTGCAAATAAAGGCCATCGAGTAAATCTATTTGACCCGAAATTTATTATTACTGGGGTTTCGTTTGTTCCAATCTCACTCAAAAAAGCCGTTTTGGTTCAAGTTTTTTCATGCGCCCTCTAAAAAGTTTCACGTGTAACCATGGTGTTTTTTCCCTTTCTTAAAAACCAAATTCACTATTATTCATTTGGGTAATAAAAATCAACCTCGCTTTTCAAGCTATCTTTGTTCCCTTTATTTATTATTATGTTTCCAGAATACGATGTAATTGTAGTAGGTGCAGGACATGCTGGCTGTGAAGCTGCAGCAGCTGCTGCTAATATGGGCAGCAAGGTTCTTTTAATAACTATGAACATGCAAACAATTGCCCAAATGAGTTGCAACCCTGCCATGGGGGGAATAGCAAAAGGGCAAATTGTACGTGAAATTGACGCATTGGGTGGCTATAGTGGTATTGTGAGCGATAAAAGTATGATTCAGTTTCGAATGCTAAACAAATCGAAAGGCCCGGCAATGTGGAGCCCCCGAACACAAAACGACCGCATGTTATTTGCTTCTACATGGAGAGAAATGCTTGAACAAACCCAAAACGTTTCATTTTATCAAGACATGGTACGTGGGCTTTTGGTTAAAGATGGCCAATGCTTTGGTATTATAAGTGGACTGGGTCATGAAATAAGGGCAAAGGCTGTAGTGCTAACAAGTGGCACCTTCCTAAATGGCATCATTCATATCGGAGAAAAACAGTTGGGCGGAGGCAGAATTTCTGAAAAAGCTTCCACGGGTATAACTGAGCAGTTGGTTGAGATTGGTTTTGAGAGCGATCGTTTAAAAACGGGAACGCCTCCAAGGATTGACGGACGTAGTTTAGATTACTCCAAAATGGAGGAACAAAAAGGGGATGAAGAAATTGTTGGTTTCTCTTTCATTGAAAAGCCTGCGCTAGCTCCTTCAGCACAAAAAAGTTGTCACATAACCTATACCAATCAAAAAGTACACGATATATTAAAAACTGGTTTTGATAGAAGCCCAATGTATCAAGGGCGAATTCACGGCACTGGGCCCAGATATTGCCCAAGTGTTGAAGATAAAATTAACCGATTTGCAGAAAGGGATCGTCATCAGCTATTTGTAGAACCAGAAGGTTGGAACACTGTTGAAATTTATGTGAATGGGTTTTCTACGTCTTTACCCGAACAAGTACAATTCAATGCTCTTAGGGCTGTTTCTGGTTTTGAGAATTGTAAAATGTTTAGGCCTGGATATGCAATTGAATACGATTTCTTTCCACCCACTCAGCTACAGTACTCTTTGGAAACCAAGTTGTTACAAAACTTATTCTTTGCGGGTCAAATTAATGGGACCACGGGTTATGAGGAAGCTGCTTGTCAAGGATTAATGGCAGGAATTAATGCTCATCTAAAAATTAATGAACTTCCTTCCTTTATTCTTAAGAGAAGCGATGCATATATTGGAGTTTTGATTGATGACCTTATTAGTAAAGGAACCGATGAACCCTATCGTATGTTTACAAGCAGAGCAGAATACAGAACGCTGCTAAGACAGGATAACGCTGATTTGCGACTTACCGAACTTAGCTACAAACTTGGTCTTGCATCACAAGAACGAATGGAAAAAACAAGAGGCAAAATTGATAAAGTCTCTCAACTAAAAACAACATTAGCTGAAACAACACTTTCGCCAGATGAAATAAATCCATTTCTTGAAACCCAAAACAGCTCAGTTCTAACTCAAAAACAAAAAGCGCAACAAGTCTTATTGCGGCCGGGCATTACGTTACATGAACTAATGGCCTCCTCTTGGGTATTACAGAAGCTAACGGAAACGTACAGCCGAGAAGTAATTGAACAAACAGAAATACAAATAAAGTACGATGTATATATTGAAAAGGAAAAAGAACTGGTTCAGCGAATGAGTCAGCTGGAAGAATTAGAAATACCAGGTAGCTTTGATTATAATAAAATCAATTCACTTAGTACGGAAGCACTGCAAAAATTCAATAAAATAAGACCAAGAACTTTAGGACAAGCATCAAGAATTTCCGGAGTAAACCCAAGTGATGTACAAATATTGATGGTATATATGGGGAGGTGATTTCTTATTCAACAATTCTTAGTTTTGCATAATTCAACATAATTTTCTTTTCGCCATTCAATTCAAATTTTACGGTAGCGATAGGGTTGTGTGCGCTTCCTTCCATTTTAGCAACAACGCCGAAGCCAAACTTTTGATGCTCTACTTTTTGCCCTTCTAATAAACTACTTGTATCACTTGCTACAAAATCAGGCGTTGGTTTATGTTCAATTGTTTGTGGCCGTACTGTTGGTGTAATGTAAGATGGAACAGAGGGCTTCTTTCCAGGAGGGGCACCATACTTTTTTTCAGCGTTCGCTACATCATCATAGTCTGCTGATTTGTTGCTCCACCCTTTCATTCGCTCAAAAGCAGAATTGCCGCCAAATGAGTTGCTTTGATTACGAGTGCCACCGCCTGCAAAACTTTTATCCATTTGATCACCAGGCAACTCCTCTAAAAATCGGCTTGGTTCATTTTGCACTATCTGTCCAAATTTATATCTGGTGTTTGCATAAGTAATCCATAGTTTCTTTTTTGCCCTTGTTATTACAACATAAAACAGCCTCCGTTCTTCTTCCAGCTCTTCTCTCGTATTTATGCTCATAGCATTTGGAAACAACATCTCTTCAAGTCCGGCCGCAAAAACACATTCAAACTCTAACCCCTTAGCAGCATGGATGGTCATGAGTTTGACACTGTCGGCGTTTGGGTCTTTATCATCGGCATCTGTGAGTAATGTAATTTGCTGCAAATAAGCTCCAAGCGTTACTTGGCCAAGAGTTATTTCTTCAATAGTAGAAGGTGTTTCAAAAGATAACTCATTTTGTTGACCATCGATTTTATCAAACAGAGTTTCCTCAATTACAATACCATCGTCATCAATTTGGCTTCTGTTTTTCGTATCCTCTACCCATTCCTTTATTGAGTTAAGCAACTCCTGTATGTTTTCATATCGTTGCAGACCCTCAGTACTCTTATCATTAAAAAGCTCTTTAACAATATTTGTTTGCTTGCCCACATGAACCGCAACATCATACGCATTGTTTTTTTGTAACATGCTAGCAAAGCTTTTTATCATAATAACAAATCCTTCAATTGCTTCAAGTGTGCCAGCTTTAAAACCTACTTGTTGTGCTTTAGTTAGCACTTCCCACATAGTTATATTTTGCTCATTTGCAAACAACACACATTTATCAATTGTGGTTTTTCCAATTCCTCTTGCAGGAAAATTAATAATTCTTTTTAAAGCCTCTTCATCTCTGGGGTTTGTAATTAATCTTAAATAAGCTATAAAATCTTTTATCTCTTTTCGCTGATAAAAACTTATGCCTCCATAAATAGTGTAAGCAATTGCCATGCGACGCAGGCTTTCTTCAAATGCACGGCTTTGGGCATTTGTTCTATATAAAATAGCAAAGTCTCTATTACGATAATGATTGCGAAGCTTCTGTTCCTTGATTGTGTCTGCTACAAATTTCCCTTCTTCATTATCGGTTAGCGTTCTTACAAGTTTAATCTTTTCCCCTTCTGCATTTTCAGTAAATAGCGTTTTTTCAATTTGTCCCTTGTTATTACTAATTACCTCGTTCGCTACTGCCAAAATGCTTTTTGTGCTTCGATAATTTTGTTCAAGTTTTATGATCTGTACATTATCATAATCTTTTTGAAACATTAAAATGTTTTCGATGGTTGCTCCTCGAAAGCTATAAATACTTTGTGCATCATCTCCAACTACACAAACGTTTTCATGCATTGCCCCAAGTAATTTTATAATTTCATATTGAGCAGGGTTGGTATCCTGATACTCGTCAATCATTACATATTTAAACTTGCGTTGATACTTACTTAATGCATCTGGGAAGTTTTTAAGAATCTCATAAAACTTAATCAAGAGATCATCAAAATCCATTGCTCCGTTTTTAAAACAACGCTTGGCATATGCATCATAAATTTGTGGAATAGCCGGGCGGTTGCTGCGCATATCTTCTTGTTGAATATGCCAGTCAACTTTATATTCTTCTGGACCTACCAATGCATTTTTAGCTGAGGAAATTCTATTGTATACCGCAGAAGGCTTGTAATGCTTATCATCAAGATTCAATTCATTAATGACTGTTTTTATTACGCTCTTTGCATCATCCGTATCGTAAATAGTAAAGTTGTTTGGATACCCGATTTTGTTTGCTTCGCTTCTTAAAATACGTGCAAACACACTATGAAAAGTGCCGATGTATAAATTTCTTGCTTCATTGTTATCAAGAATTTTTTCAACCCGCTCTTTCATTTCTTTAGCGGCCTTGTTTGTAAACGTTAATGCAAGTATATTAAAAGAATCTACACCTTTTGCCATTAAATGAGCAATACGTGTTGTAAGTACTTTTGTTTTTCCGCTTCCGGCGCCAGCTACAATCATAAGCGGGCCGTCAATATATAATACCGCTTTTTTTTGCTGATCGTTCAACCCCTCTAAGTAATCAATCATAGGGCGAAATTACGGCAACTGAGCTGGAGATAATTTGTTGTGAAAAAGTATTCTTCCACAAAAGAATACTAAGCCCCTCTTTGCGCCCCACCTACATGCTTACCAGCATTACTTGATGTTTTTGTATTTGCTTTGGCGCCACCTTTGGGAGCCATAAAGGCCGACTTGCTAGCTGACAGATTTCCTTTCTTTTTATCTTTCTTATTTTTTCCAGTGTTAAACAACGACATATTTATTTTATTTAATTGAACTACAAATTTCATGATTGTTTGCCAATAATAAAAGATTTCTAAAAGAAAGCTCAAAATTTTACCAATTAGACGCTCTGCGTATTCTATTTACAACATCGCTTTTTATTTGTTGCATCATTTCGTTCAGTGCATCTTCTCTCGTTGGCATTGGCTGGTTACGGCTACGATTTATTAAATTCCAGTCGTTATTATCAAGCGCCCTCCTGTCTCCATTATAATCAGCAAACTCAAAATTGTAATTGTAGCTTGTGGGTATTGTTTGCCAATCAACTTGTTGTCTTCTTGCTGCATCAGTTAAAATAAAATTAAGTTCTGCATTGGCATTCAACTGTCTTTGGGTAACATATACAGTAGCGTTAACTGTTTGATAAATGGGTCTGTTGGCTGTATCTTTTCCCACTTCAATTTGTTTGCTTCTGTTGTAATTTCTAATCTGGTCTCTTGGCTGATCAAACCTAAGATTGCGCCACACAAGATCTACAACAAGATCGGGCGCAATATTTTCTCTTCTAATATCCCAGTCGCTATAAAACCGAGCTGGTATGCTGTTTGAATTTCGACCTCCCAGCTCTCTGATAATTTGATCGCTTACTATTCGTGTTTGATTGTTGTTTGTATTCCAGCCCCAATTATTAAAACCAATACCGTCATACTGAATTTCATTTACCAAAACAATTACGACGCTTCTTTCAAAAGCTTCTTTCATTTTTTGTTTAGAGTCTTTATAATTAGGTACAAAAAAAGTAGCCCTGTTAAAACCATTGTAGGCAAGCTTAGAAGACTCTCTGCCTCCTCTTTCAAATTCTGTAGTTGCATATTCATAATAGTCTGCTGCGGCAGAATCTTTAGCATTTCTAATTTGCGGGTAATAATTAATTGGCTGTACCATGCGAACAGCATAAGCGTTTGAATTAATAATGTCGTACATACGCTGCATTGCTTCCATTTCAGGAATTAGCTTGTCCCATTTTTCTGGAGCGGCATCGTATCTAAAGTTAGAAATTCGTTGTTCTGCTTTTTGAACTGCAGGATAGTAAATCTCTTTTATATCAGCTAACACCTTATCATCGCTTCCTCGTTTTGTAAGCCGCTTAATGAGAGTGCTTAAATCTTTTTGATCAGATTTATAACTGTTCTTGGTTCCGGTACAAGACATTAAAAAAAAGAAAGCGATAAGAATATAAAATGTAGAATATTTATTCATAACACAAGATTTTGAGTTGCTTTATATAAATCAAAGCAAATACCAATATGCTGCTTTTGTAATTATTTAACAAGTTCTATAAATTCACTTCGTGTTTCGTTCAAAATATTGCCAAAGCATAGCGCTGAGTTTTTTTGTAAGCACCCAGGCTTCATTGGTTTCGCCCCTGCTTTGGTCTTTATTGTTCTTTGTTATAATACATACTATAAAAGGGTGATGTGGTGCGTTTACCAATAGTACCTCGCTGCGGCTGGCATTTACTGCTCCGTTTTTGCTAAAAACCTCTATAGTAGGCGGTATTTGAGACAAGCCTTCTTCGTCCCAATAATTTCTGCTCAACAAACGCATCATCTTTGTACTACCTTCTTCACCAAAAATTTGTTTTTTATAAATCGCTTCAAATATAGCTACCATTTCTTTGGGTGTGGTTTGGCCCCATCCATACAAACTTCTGTTTACCTCTCTCCCAGGTGTTCTTGAATTAACTTTTGTAGAATTATAACCAAGGCTATCCAGAATTTGGTTAATTCTTGTTCCTGTTCCTGCTATACTTTGCAGCCAAAGACTTGCAGTATTGTCGCTGGTGGTAAGCATCAACATCAACACTTTACTTAGCTCAATTTTTTCGTTGTTTTTAAATGAGCCAAGAATGTCTTCTCCTTCGTACAAGAGAAAGTCTTTGTAAATAAGTGGTTGGTGATAGCTCAGCTCTTTGGATTGAATTTTATCAATAATTCCAAGTAAAATAGGAACCTTAATCATGCTGGCGGTAGGAAAAACAGTGTCTGCATTAATTTGTACAACCCTTCCTGTTTTAAGACTCTTAATGTAAATGCCTACATCTCCCTGAAAGCCCGTGACAAGCTGTTCTATTTTTTGTTGTAGCTTTCTATCAATTTGTTGTGCGGTTGTTTGTAATTTACCAAAAAGGAAAACCAATAAGCAAATAAATATTTTCATGTTACAGCATCTTGTTGTTTACTTAAAACTACAGCAGGTTTTTGATACTAAAAAAATCATTCTGTAAAATCTGATTATTTTCGTTGTATGAAAAAAAAGAATTCTTATCTCGATCTTGTTTTGAATCCTTTTAATTTGTTTAGAACCAAAAGTATTTTAAACATCAACCCTACCGCAGCTCCTAAGCGACTGGAGCCTGAACACATTAATTTATATGTATACGACTATGATAGTGAAAACATACATGAAGAAAAATTAATAGAGGTAAAAGACTGTTTTTCTTATAAGCACTCTTCCAGAGTAACCTGGATAAATGTTGATGGGTTAAGAAGAGCCGATGTTGAAACTATTTGTAATCACTACCAGGTGCATCCTCTTGTTCAGGAAGATATTTTAAGCATTGGTCAGCGGCCGAAAGTTGATGATATTGACGGTGTAATGTTTTGCTTACTCAACATGCTATATTTTAATGAAAAAGAATCTTCAGTAGAGGTGGAACAAATTTCAATTGTACTGGGTGAAAAATTTGTACTTAGTTTTCAGGAAGATGCTTCCCGTGATGTATTTAATCCGCTTAGAGATAAAATTCAATTCCGCCAAAACAAGGTAAGACAGAATGGAACCGACTATTTGTTTTATACATTGATTGATATGATAGTTGACAGCTATTTTTTAGTAATGGAGCAACTAAGTGAAAAGATTGAGGCGCTGGAAGAAGATATTGTTAGAATACCCAATAAAAGAACGCTTGCCAAAATTAATCAACTACGCAAAGAAATGATTGTTTTAAAACGAAACATTGCTCCCGTTCGTGATATGATTGCAGGAATTTTAAGAAGCGAAAGCAGTTTGCTTGAAGAAAAAACAGAAAAGTATTTTAAAGATGTTTATGACCATATTGTACAAGCAAATGAATTGGCAGAAAACTATAGAGACATGATGATGAATATGCACGACCTCTACTTAAGCAACGTAAATTTAAAGACAAATGAAGTAATGAAAGTGATGGCTGTAGTTACTTGTTTACTTGCACCCGCTACAGTTATTGGTGGTATTTTTGGAATGAACTTTGAAAGTATTCCTTGGCTGCACAATCCATATGGGTTTTTTATTGCGATGGGTTTCATGCTGATTGTGCCCGTTGTTATGGTTTATGTTTTTAGAAAACGAGGTTGGTTTTAATTTGTAATTTATTATTCATGAAATATCTTTTACTAATTTTAGTTTTACTTTTTTCTATGCAGGCAGAAGCTCAAACTCCCGAAGAAAAAATAAAAACGGCTGGTTTTACATTACCACCCACAAGTAAACCTATTGCCAACTATGTAAAATTTGTACGCACGGGTAACTTGATTTTTTTATCTGGTCACGGACCTACAAAAGCTGATGGAACAAACATTACCGGCAAGCTTGGAAAAGAACTTACAGAAAAGCAGGGCTACGAAGCAGCACAAATAACTGCTCTTAGTTTACTGGCAACTCTTAAAGACGCCATTGGCGATTTAGGTAAAGTAAAGCGAATTGTAAAAGTAAATGGCTATGTAAACTGTTTGCCCGATTTTGTTGATCAGCCTAAAGTGATTAATGGGTGCAGCGATTTATTGGTTCTAATTTTTGGAGACAAAGGGAAACATGCAAGAGCCGCAATGGGCATGGTGGCGTTACCAAATAATATTGCTGTAGAAATTGAAATGATTGTTGAGGTGGAAGATTAATAATGCTCCATGCTTTTGAGCATTTCATATTCAGTTTGATAGCTATTATATTTGAACCAGCCAATTACCAAACCTCCACCGAGCCAAAAAATGATTTCAAACAGAAGAAAAAGTAGGCCTCCCATACTGCTGTAAAGAACAGCAAAACCTTTTATATCATAAACAAGCTGAACAAGTTTAATAATTACAAACAAAATTAATCCTTCACGCAAAACACCAAAGTAAAGAAGATACTGCCATCGGGGCATTTGCTTCCTCTTTTCCCATCGTTTAATAAAACGACGTTGTTTTGTGCTGAGCCTGTAAGGATGGTAATTATAAAAATCGTTAAGCTGCATTCGGATTCCGGGCTAGTTAGTTTTTGGTTTTACTTTTTTTTATAAACAGGAACAGTGCTACAGGGTTCTCCATACATGATACTTTTAGCAACGGGCTGTACCTTTTTTGTTATTTCAAAATAAGCTTCAGCAGGAATTTCCTTTTCACCACAACCCTTAATTACAATCCTTTTTTCTATAAATTCTTCAGTATTTAAATTTCTGATAGTGCTCAACAGCTCTTTTGTTTGCCATATAGCCTCCGTTTCCATAAAAACGCTGTTGCTATACTGTCTTAAATTTGCAGCGATTAACATATATGCCCAAACAGGAATAATTGCATCAACACTACAAATAATCAAGACTGTTTTTTCTTTGTATTGCTCCCAATTGATCTGCGGAAGCGCTTCCCTAAAATCTTTTTCTTTTAGTATTTGTTCCTTAAACAAGTATGCCTTTAAATCAAAAAGCTCTGGTTTCACTTTTGGCAAAAATTCCTCCAGATCAATTGTTACAAGCGCACTTTCCGCAACTTTGTTTACTATCACTTCACTCATAAATAATTCTTGTTGACAGTAAATCTACGGCAAATATGAAACATCGCTTTTATGAATACAAGCCCACCGTAGTTTTTCATTATACACACGTAGAATTACTGTTAATAAAAAAGGCTGAATTGTGAATTCAGCCTTTCCATTAATAAGATTGTTATTAAAAAAAATCAATTCTGTTGTCTTTTACTTTTGCTGATTTGCGTAATGCATCTGGATATTTGTTTCCTAGATTTCCTTTCAGAGATTGTTCCATTTGCAAGCGGCGCATTGCATAGTCTGCATCTGTTGATGGTTTCATTCCTATTGATTCGTTTTTGATAAGATATACTCCGCCGTTTCCAACAATTGGTTCAGATACTTTTCCTTTTGTACGAACATCAAATGCTGCTCCGCTAATTTTAGATTCATTTCCTAATTGGGCAATAAATGGAGAAAGGAAAGAAATACTATCAGCCCTTCCTACTGTTGTTTTAAACGAGTTGGCAATTGCATTTAAATCTCTGTTGTTTCCAATTTTTGCAATAATCTGTTGTGCTTTCTTATTGTTTCGTACGATGGACTCAACCTGCATCCGCACATCTTTCGCCTTCGGTGTTCCTTCTGCTTTTTCTTCAGCAATTACTGCAACAATATATTTGTCTCCAATGTTTTCTGGCTCCGAAACAGTGCCTACTTTATTTTCATAAGCCCACTTAATCAACCTGCGGGCACCGCCAACTCCTGTAATTGAATAATCATTTGGTTTTACTTCTGCAATTCGGGCAGAGAGCTTTTTCTTTTGTGCATTAGCATCAAACGATTTTACATCTCTGCTTTCTGATGCAAACTGTGTAGCAGCGGTGCTTGCATTGTTATTTGTTTCATCGCTTGCTTCAATTGCTTTTGAGAAATAAGCAATTTTAAATGCCGGTTCAAATTGCTTTTGCTCCATGATTTCAATATAATGGTAACCGAAATCTGTTTTTACAACTTTTCTTTCTCCTGTTTTTCCATCAAGTAAAATAAATTTTCCAAACTCTTTAGCGAAATTTTCTCCTTGAATTTGAGACGATGAAAAGGTCATCTCGCCTTTGTTTTGTCTGCTGCCATCAGATACAGGGTTGTATTTTTCTACCATGTCGCCCCAATTAGCACCGCTATTGATTGCATTTTTAATACTGTCAATTTTAATGGAAGCAAGGCTGTCGCTAATAATCTGCTGCCCGTTTCCATCTTTTGTACCAATTAATACGTGACGACATTTTACCGAATCGGGTACTTGTCTTTTTTCAAGCATTCTTGCGAGTACATAATTGCTTCCGTCTAAATAAGGACCGTAAACAGTTCCAATGGAGCTGTTTTGAATTGAATCAGCATTTGGTACCTGCATTTGAGACTTTGTAACATAGCCATTAAAAAAAGCAATAGACGAATTATTTGCTGTAATAAATTGTGCCGGGTCTTTTGACTCAAGAAAAGCCTGTTTCATTTTTGAAACATTTACCATTGCTGAGGCGGTATCAGCAGCACTTGGAGCAGCATCAAACACAACATAAGAAAGTGTTCTGCTTTTTTCCTGTTTAAATTCAGATTTATGTTTTTGTATGTACTGGTTAATATCATTATCAATTACTTCCACTGTACTGTCAACAATGTTTGTATAAGGTATCAGTACATAGCTGATAGAAGCAATTCCGTTTTGATCAGCAATATCCTTATCGTTCAGCCATTTGGGATAAAACACACTTCCTGCAAGCATGGCTGTGTATTTTGTTCTTAATCCATTGCTAATTAAATAATCAATTAAATTTCTTTCGACATACTGGCGTTGAGGATCGTTTGCTTTTTTCTTTTTTAAAGAATTGATGAACTGACGGGCTGCATTAGCATCATAAGCCCCGGTTTTTTCATCTTTAAATTGTTGTGCTAAAGCTTGTGGAGGGTTAGCGCCATATAACGCTTCGTTTAAATCAGCACCCGAAAAAGTAAGTCCTAATTTTTTATACTCTACATTCAGGATTGTTTCATCAACCTGGTTGTTCCAAAGCATATCAATTATTTGCTGGCGCATTTCCTCATTTACCTCCATTCCCTGTTGCTTGTAATTATCTTCCATCTCCTGCACACGGGTATTAAAACCTGCTGCCTCTACTTCTTGTCCATTTACAGAACCAAGTGTAGTTTTGTTGCCGCTGAAAAAACTGCTGCGGCTGCTGAGAGCATCCATTAATATAAACCCTACGAGGCTCAAAGCGATAACAGCAATACTTACGGCTGCATATCTTTCTCTGATCTGCTGAATAATCGACATAATATTATTTTGTATACGTTAAAAGAGTGAGCGGCAAAAATAGGGGAAAAAAGGGTTTGAACAAATTGTGGAAAACTCTCTTAAAACGTTACAGGGTATAGCTTTTGACAAATAAAATTAAAACCACCAACTTCATTTATTTTATTTTTCACATCACGGTTGTGAATAGTTTCAATTTTACTGTATAACCCTATCTACATATCGGGATAACTAAGTGAATGAATGGTGGATTAAAATAAAATTAGCTCATCTATAATTTTTATGGTGCATTACCAAGGCTTTATTCCACAAAAGAAAACATTATAACCTGTATGTTACCAATACCAAAATATAAAGCTATTTTTAATTACACATCTGTGTATAAACCACTGAGAGTATTTATTTCATTAGTTCTATCATGTTAAATAAATTGTGAATTACTGTTGATAACCTGCAACTGCTAATTTTGTAATTCATAAATGAACCAATCTATCCACATATTAACACCCTTAATAATAATAGTTTATTATATAAATAAGAATCTATTAATACATATTATATGAATGAGATGTTATTGAATACAGCAAAAATAAATATTGAACTGGAAGGATATTTACATTTAGAACTGGATACAGATTTAGATTTGTTTGCTGAGATTGAGCGATTGAAAAAAGAAAAAAATGCAATTATTTTGGCGCATTATTATCAGGAACCAGATATACAGGATGTGGCAGATTATATTGGCGACAGTTTAGGGCTTGCTCAAAAAGCTGAACAAACAGAAGCATCTATGATTGTTTTTGCAGGTGTTCACTTTATGGCTGAAACAGCAAAAATTTTAAATCCATCTAAAAAGGTTGTGATACCCGATTTTAAAGCCGGCTGCTCACTTAGTGATAGTTGTCCTCCTCTTTTGTTCGAAGAATTTAAAAACAAGCATCCTGAGCATCTGGTGATCTCCTACATCAACTGTAGTGCTGGTATTAAAGCCTTAAGTGATATAATTTGCACAAGCAGTAATGCACAAAAAATTGTAGAAAGCCTTCCATCTGATCAAAAAATAATTTTTGCGCCTGATAAAAATCTTGGCGCATACATTAACAAAGTAACCGGCCGAAATATGGTTTTATGGAACGGCGCTTGCATGGTACATGAAATATTTAGTGTAGAAAAAATTACCAGGCTGCAACTCCGTCACCCAAATGCAAAAGTAATTGCTCACCCAGAGTGTGAAGAACCTGTTTTACGATTGGCTCATTTTATAGGAAGCACTACGCAATTGCTGAAGTATACCGTTAATGATTCATCTGCCGAATTTATAGTGGCAACAGAAACCGGTATTCTGCATCAAATGATGAAAAACAGCCCGCAGAAAACGTTTATTCCTGCTCCGCCAACAAATAGCTGTGCTTGTAATGATTGCCCGCACATGAAACGAAATACACTTGAAAAAATTTATTTGTGCATGGAATATGAAATGCCGGAAATTATTATGGATGAAGAATTAAGAAAAACTGCGAAGAAACCAATTGATAGGATGCTTGAGCTAAGTGCAAAATTTGGGTTATAAAAAATGGCAGGAAATATTCCCTGCCATTTACATTTCTATTTTTTTTATTTATTTCTGATTTACTACAAATTTAATGTTTAAGTTATCGCCTGTTTTCTTTGAAACCAACTTCATAGTATATACACCGGCGTTTAAATTCGTAAGATTTAATTGCTTAATAAAAATTCCGGTTGTTACAAGTCCTGTTTCAAACCTGCTCATTTGAGCGCCCTTTGAATCAAAAATTTGTACTTGTAAATTATTATCTGTTTGCAATCCTTTTACTTCAAGATAAAACGCACCTTGGTTTGGGTTAGGATAGATTTTACTAAAAGATTTCCAGGTATTATTTTCTACTTCCAGTTCAATTAATTTGGAAGATGTTATCAAACATCCATTAGCGTCTTTAATAGTCAGTGTATTTGTACCAATAATAAATTTACCTGCAAAATCATTACTCGTTTGAAAAGCACCTCCATTGATTGCATATTGGTATGGAGCGGTACCACCTGTTGCAGTTACAAGCAAAGACCCAATAAATTTGTTGGCTATTGAAGGATTAACTGATGCTATGGTTGCAGTAAGCTGAGCAGGAGTACTAATAATTACAGACTGGGTAGTTGTACAATTATTACCATCAACTACAGCAACAGAATAAGTACCAGTAGTAAGATTTGTAAATACATTGCTGCTTTGTAAACTGCCTGTACCAAGCCTGTATTGAATGCCACCAAACCCTCCCGCAGCAGCAACCGTTATTTTTCCCGTTGACTCACCAAAGCATTTTACATTTTCAGGAACAGATGTATTTGTTAGCAATGCAGGTTGTGTTATTGTAAAATTTATTGTAACAGAACAGTTATTTGCATCATTAACAGTAACTGTATAATTGCCTGCAGCTAAATTTGTAAACGATCCGTTTGTTTGAAAACTTCCACCATTTAATTTGTATTGATAGCTGCCGTTTCCTCCGCTGGCTATGGTGGTAACACTTCCATTTGCAGTGCCAAAACATAAGGCATCTGTTTTATTTATAGCAGCATCAAGTACAGCAGGCTCAGTAACGGTTATTGTTTTTTGATTGCTGCAAGCATTGGCATCTCTTACTGTAATTGTATAAGCACCTGCGGTAAGATTGTTAAACACATTACTGCTTTGAGGAGTATTGCTATTCAGTTGATAAGTAACCGCACCAACTGTATTTGATGCAGTAACAGTAATTGTTCCGTTGTTTGATGCATTACACAAAACGTTTTGTACGGTTTCTGAAATAGAAATTTGTGCAGGCTCAGTAACAGTAGCGCTTGCAACAGAGGAACAACCTGTATTATCATTCACAGTTATATTGTAAGTGCCAGTTGTAAGACCTGTAAATACATTACTGCTTTGCGCTGCACCACCATTTAATTGATACGTAAACGGACCTGTGCCACCATTAGGCGCAGCACTAACAGAACCATCGTTACCACCAAAACAAGTTACATTTTGATTGGTAGTGGCCGATGAGTTGAAAGGGTTTAAACAGTTGTTGAATTTAAAATGAGCAACCCTTGTGCGCCAATCCTGTGTACCTGTAGAATACATGCCGTTTAACCAAAAATTCTCATCAGTAACAGGGTCAACTGTTAAATGAAAATAATCACCCCATCGTGTTGAATTTGATCGGTTAGATCCTGTAGCTACTTCAATTTCCGGTTCAGTCATTTGTCCTAAAGGATCATTTAACTTTCTACCTGTAATGCGTAAAGAAGGAAACTTAGTACCAGATGTTACAGCATAACCAAGTGCAATATTTCCAAACTTATCCTGAGCAATAGTACCCATCCATCTGTTTAACCCATCAGCAGGAGCAAAGGTTCCTTCCTGATATAAAAACCAACTGCCTGTAGTTTTTCTTACTTCGCACCAGCGAATTCCTCCAAGATCTGCTCCGTTAACATCGGTTACAAAGTTCATTAAAATGCTTTCATATGAAGCAAACCTTCTGTACTGAACACGATACATCATCATTTGATTAATAGCTGTAAGCCGGACAGTTGTACCTGGCTGTGCAAAACAACCAACAATTCCTAAGGAACATAAATGAGAATCAAACTCTGCAATATCTATTCTTACAGGACCACTCATTGTGGAAGAAGCAGGGCTTGAAAAATTTATATCAAGCTCAAAATATTCAAGAAAATCTTTTGTGTTATCCGGAGTGCCAGGATTTATTTCATCATCTCTATGTCTGAATAAGACAGGCTTAGAATTGGCATCAGGATTTAAAGAGCCATCCACGTCTGCACCTACGGTGTTTTGTAAAGTAAAACCAGAGGGCCTGTCTGTAAAAAAACCAATAGGCGTTACGGGGTTGCCAGCAACCATTGCTTCCCTGTTTAATATATACACATTATTATTACCAATAACCTGGTTTGTGGTAATGATCAACTTATCGTTCCATATGGCATACTTAGGATAATCAGGAATTCCTGTTCCAGTGCAGGGAACGATGTATCGAAAAAAAGCGCCGATGGGGTTAGGTGTTTGCGATACATAAATCCTAAAAAATCCAGGAACCATTTCAGAAATAAACCAGCGGTTTGACAGATTATCAAATAAAATAACAGGATCACCACTTCCTCCGCTTAGAGGAGGAGCGGTTACATTATTAAACGAAACTGAAGGGCTGATTACAACACCAGATTTATCATATACTGCAAATTTTGTACCTCCCGTTCCCGACGAACCGTTTGTAGATGTAACTACACGATCAACCCCCACATCTCCACTGGGATCAGGAGGATTAACATTGGTATAATTAAAAACGTCAAACTGGTTTAAGATGGTTACAGAGTTGGTTGCCAAAGTTGCGGTCTTTTGCCAAACAGCATCGGTAAAATGGCGAACAGGCCCGTTATAGGCTGCATCTTTTTGCTCCATATCTTCCCGCTCTTCTTTTGTGGAAGATTCCTGTATTCTCGGGGCAGCAACAAAGGGTTTGGAATACACAACCGATGGCCGAACCGTTTTCATAACAGTTCCTTTTTGTATTTTATTATCATTCACCTGTGCAGTAACAGCAAGGGAAAAAAATAAAGCGAATAGCGTGGCAGGGAGAGCAGTTTGAAATCTCATGTGAACAGCAGTTTAGAAATAAAGATAGCTATATGAATTAAAAAACAAAACCATTCAGGAAAAGTTCATAGTGATATTAACTAAAGAGGTATTCTACATCTTCCCTCGATAATGTTTTTACAAAACCTGTGTCATCTGTAATTAAATCTCTGGCTAAAGCCCGCTTTCTATCCTGAAGCACCAAAATTTTATCTTCAATGGTATCTTTACAAATCATGCGGTAAGCAAAAATATTATTGATTTGGCCAATACGATGAGTACGATCAATTGCCTGCTGCTCCACTGCGGGATTCCACCAGGGATCTACAATATAAACATAATCAGCAGCCGTGAGGTTAAGACCCACACCACCTGCTTTTAATGAAATTAAAAACACACGGATATTTTCATTGTTCTGAAATTCCTGTACTGCTTTTTCTCTGTCTGCTGCTGCAGTGCTTCCATCAAAATAAACAAAAGGAATTTCAAGTTCAATAAGACGCTCCTTAATTAAGGCAAGCATTCCAAGAAACTGAGAAAAGACCAATGCTTTATGATCACCCATATTTTCCTGTAACTCTCTGGTTAATTCATCTAACTTAATAGATGCGTTTGGAAGCTTTTCCGGTTCGTTTAATATGTAAGGGGAATCACAAATCTGGCGTAGCTTCATTAACCCCTGTAAAATGGTAAGCTGGCTCTGGCCAATACCTACATCTTCAATAGTACCCAGAATTTTTGAACGGTATTCGTTTCTATAGGCATCATAAATTTTACGTTGCTCCTCTTCCATTTCGCAAAACAAAACGGTTTCTGTTTTTTCAGGCAGGTCTTTTGCCACCTGTTCTTTTGTTCTTCTTAAAATAAATGGGAACAACAGTTTTCTTAAATGATCTTTCTGTTCTTTTTCTCCAAACTTATCAATAGGCGTTGCAAAATCATTTCTGAAATGCTCAACAGAACCCAGCATGCCGGGGTTTAAGAAATTCATTTGTGCATAAATATCAAAGGTGTTGTTTTGAAGCGGCGTACCACTCATGCACAACCTGTTTTTACTTTTTAATAAACCGGAGGCTCTTGCCACTTTGCTTTGCGGATTTTTTATTGCCTGGCTTTCATCAAGGATGGTACTATCAAACGGGAGTTCGCTCAGCAATTTTATATCGCTTCTTAATGTGCCGTAAGTAGTAATGATCACATTGTAATCTGCAAAGAAATTTTTATCTCTCGTTCTTTGTGCCCCATGGTGAATATGAAAGGTAAGAGAAGGAGTAAACTTTTTAATTTCATTTTCCCAGTTAAACATTAAAGTGGTAGGACAAACAACCAATGCTTTCAGCGAATTGTTTTTTTCTTTGAGGTGAAATAAAAACGCAAGCGCCTGAATGGTTTTACCAAGCCCCATATCATCAGCTAAAATTCCTCCCCAGCCCACTTCGCTTAAAAAGTTAAGCCAATGAAAACCGCTTTCCTGATACGGGCGAAGAATAGATTGTAAATGTTGCGGTGGATCAATTTTTTGGATGCGGTTAAACTCACGAAGCTTTTCATATTTTTCTTCCAGCTCAATCATGAGTTCGGTTTCGTCTCTGCTTTCGTACAACTCATCAATAATGCTGATATGATATTTTGAAAGCCGAAGCTTATCAAGTTTATTTTCTCCCACACGAAACAACATGGAGTATCGTTTAATCCACTCATCGGGCAATACACCCAGTGAACCATCTTGCAACTGCACAAAACTTTGTTTGTTTTGCAATGCTTTTTTTACTTCAGCAATAGTTACCCGCTGATCTCCAAACACCACATCAACCTTTGCATCAAACCAATCAACACCATTGCTTATATAAATTTGGGTTTTAGGTTTGCTTGTATTGAAACGAAAGTTTTTTAACACCTCCCAACCCTCAACAGGAACTTTCATTTCTTTCATAGCATCAACAAACAAAAAGAACCAGTTATTTTTTAAAACCTCTGCTCCCTTTAATGCAAGCTGTGTTCCACCTTCTGGCCGAATAAATTGTGAATGCAGATTTTCAACCTTAGTTAAAAATTCTTTTTCTTTCTCTTTATTGCGGCGTATAAGAACTAAACCATCATCTTGCTGCAGAACAATTTCATCTTTATCACTTGCACGAATTTCATAACCCTTATAACTAAAGGTTGGAATTAAAACTAAATAATCACCACGCTCTTGTAAGTTGAGCGTAACATCTGGCTCACCATCTTTTACTTCTTTAATTAATGAAGGATCAAACTCTACATGATAATCTTTAGCAAGCCTTAAGGCCTCTTTTTGTAAAAAGGATTCTAACTCTTTGTTACTAATAATCTTGTTGCCGTTTGCACAAAACGAGGCAGCCAGCATAACATCTTCTTGCTTTTGCCAAGTACGCAATTCGTTATTCATTAAAAAAATCAATGGACTGTTCCATTCATTGTGCTTTACTTCTACATCGGCGCTATTTATTTTTACTTTATAGCTCCACTCCCATTTATTTTTATCCTGCCTTAATTCAAAAAACGGTAGAAGTAAAACAGACGAAGCAAGTACAGGCTGCAGGTTTTTTGTTTTAAACTCCTTGCCTTTTGGTAATAATAAAATAGGGCTTGAGTAATCAGTAAATAGTTTTTGCAAACGGGGAAGCAGATAATCAGCAAGCAATGCTTTTGTATCATCAGCCAAGTCTTCATCCTCGCTATGAATAATGTTTTCCCAAAAACCGGAAAAGGGTGAATTGCGGCTTATAAATTTATTAATTTCAGCAGGCTGCAATCTGCGCAGCATTTGTAATAGTTGTTTATCAACTTCTGCCAGATCGCTTGTTTCTACAAACTTACCGGCATCAATTTTTTCAATGGTACTTACAAAGCGTAAACCTTCTTCATCTGCTTCACCTTTTACAACATCAACCGTAAAATAAGGAAACTGTTTTTGATTATTGTTGAAAACAACTCCAAGCCTCACAGAGGTTTTTATTTCCTCTGCTACAGCTACTTCGGTAATAAACGAAACAGGATCGGGCTTTTTTAGTGTGGAAGGATCGAGCCGTTTTACTTCCGGATCCAATACACGTAAAAAAGGTTTCCCTTCTTTAAAAATAAATTCAAACTTATCTTTCCAGTTATCTTTTAATGAATAACCATAAATGCCGAGCAGCTTATCTTTTTCTTTATCAATATTCCGGATGCTGTCGAAATACAATGGCCCGTACACATTCAGCAGTTGAATAAAAACAATGGCCTTGTGTTCACAAATAGCATGTTGTGTTTCGCCACAGTTGCAAGAAGTATCAAAATTGCGTTCGTCGTTTCTTTGAATGGTGATAGGCCAGCTTTCGCCTGCCTGTGTTACTTCTGCTTTTACACAATCATCTTTTGCAGAAAGAATAGAAGCTTTGTTGGTGCGTAAAAACTGCTCCGCATCATGCAATGCAGCCGGTGAAGTAAGTGTGCGGATGGATTTAAGATCTACCACTCTCATTTTTACAACTGTGTGCCGCTGATCATAAATCATATCCTTCAGCCCAAGGATGTTTCTGTCAATTAAATCCTGCAGGTAAAATAAAGAAGCTACTTCGTGCCGGCAAATGTCACCAAGGTTATAAGGGCAGCTGCAACGCACATTCATTGCCCTTTCATCTTTATACTTTTGAATGTAAACTTTGTAAAAGGTACTGTATGAATCATCTTTTACACGAAACACAACCGTGCCCATTAATTCATCATGCTCCACCAGTTCAACAAAACCAATGGCATGAATTTTTTTTCCTCTGCGAACAACTTCTTCTGTTCCGTGATTGTATGCAAACTTAACAAGGTGTGGTAAAGCCAAGTGAAAAATGGTTTAAGAATGAATGAGTTTTAATTATACTTTCCGGTGATTCAAAAAAGTACAATCTGCAAATGTAAAAGCATTCAACCCATATTTCCATTGCAAAACAAAAGAAATAAAAAACAATCTGTTAACAGAGAAGGACTCAAAAAACAACACTATCTTTATGAGTTTTTTTCAACTATCCTTTTATCAGCATTCCTTCTTTAAACAGGGGCAAAACATCAGCGATATTCTCAGTTAAACAAAAACGAATGTCTTCAATTAAACCAAAGCGTTCTACCAAGCGGTGATAATGTGTAAGCTTCGGCGCATATCCTACCAAATCTTCTTTTACATTTTCATACATCTGCTCTGCTGTAAGTGAGCTGTCGCAGTGAATGGTAAAATTATTTTTGATATGATGAATAACAGCGCCGGCAAATAAAGTGTCTTCTAAATTATAACGGTCTTTCCAGCCTGCACAACCCAGCACCACATTTTTGTTTTGTTCAATAAGAAACTTGCAAACAGCAGTAAGGTTTGGAAACGAACCGGTAATAATCGTATTTGCATTATTATCTTCCGCCATTTGCAAAAGTCTTGTGCCGTTAGTAGTAGTAAGCACCAGCGTTTTACCTTCAATAAAATCTCTACTGTATTCTAAAGGCGAATTTCCATGTTCTAATCCATCTGCAATTTTTCCATCTCTTTCTCCGGCAGCAATGCCGCTAATATTTTTACTGAGAGCAACCGCTTTAGAAACAGAGTCAACCGGAATTACACAGGCTGCCCCATTATGCAAAGCCGATGCAATGGTTGATGTGGCACGAAACACATCAATAATTACAACAACTGCATCGCTGAGATCATACAGGTGTAATAGCGCAGGTGAAAGACAGGTAAAGAGTGTGGGTTTTGTTGCAGCCATAGCTGCAAAAATAGGAGGAGCAGTTAATACAGGCTAAGAAAATAAATTATCCCGTACGATCACTAAGTAAAGCCTTCCATTTATTACTTTCGGCGAATTCTTTAATTGTTTTGTTTCGTTGTTCTAACAAACGCTTCATATAAGCGGTTAAGTAAAATTTATTAAAAACAGACCCGGCAAAACCGTAAGGCGATTCAAATTTTAAAATATCAATAACAAGGGTTCCGTTTTGTGTGCTTTTAAAATGATGCTCGTGTACAAATGATTTAAAATCGCCTTGTTCCATTACATCTTCAAAGAAAGAATGTGGTGTCATTTTTGAGAGTTTTATTTTCAAAAGCCTGGTTTTAAACAGATGCTTTGCTTTCCAGGTTACAAACTCTCCTTCTTTTATTAATCCCGAAGTTGTTCCCCTGATTGCTTCTTCTTTATTATGCTGCTGTGAAATTTTGTGCAAACCAATATGGCGGCTGAGATCAAACACCACGTTAACAGGAGCTGCAATAAATGTGGTGAGATGAATTGTAGGCATGGAATATTGAAGTTGTAAGAATTGGTTTGCAATGATTGTACCAAGGATGCATGAATCAGGAGAATTGCTATTATTAAACCCATACCTACGCTCTATAAAAAAGGCACTTTCACTACCTTGGCCTTCACCAGTTGATTTCTGATATCAATAAAAATTTCTGTTTCAAATGGGCTGAATTCTGCGGCCACATAACCAAGACCAATTGCTTTTTGTAAAGATGGTGATTGTGTTCCGCTTGTTACCTTGCCAATTTCATTACCCGCTGCATCTTTTATTATGTAATCATGGCGGGGAATGCCACGGTCAATCATTTCAAAACCCACCAGCTTGCGTTTTACTCCTTCTGCTTTTTGCTTTTCAAACAGCGAACGGTTTGTAAACTCTTTGGTGAATTTAGTGATCCAGCCCAGCCCAGCTTCCAAAGGCGATGTGTTATCATCAATATCATTTCCGTATAAACAAAATGCTTTTTCTAAACGAAGCGTATCTCTTGCACCGAGGCCAACTGGTTTTATACCGCTTGCAGCACCTGCTTCAAAAATGGCATCCCAAATTGTATCGGCAGCACCATTGCTATCTTCAAAATAGATTTCCACTCCACCGGCACCAGTATAACCTGTAGCACTTATTAAAACATTTTCAACCCCTGCAAATTTTCCTTTTACAAACGTGTAATATTTTAAATTTAAAATATCAACTTCTGTAAGCGACTGTAAAATTTTTGTTGCATTAGGGCCTTGTATTGCAAGCAAACATGTTTTATCGCTGATGTTGTACATCTCTACACCTGCTGTATTGAACTTTTGTATCCAGTTCCAATCTTTTTCAATATTGCTTGCATTCACCACCAGCATGTAGGATTTGTTTTCTTCCAAACAATATACCAATAGGTCATCCACAATTCCGCCGCTTGCATTCGGCAAACAACTGTATTGCGCTTTTCCATTGCTGAGTTTGCTTGCATCATTGGTTGTAACTCGCTGAATTAAATCTAACGCATCAGCACCTTTTAAAATAAATTCACCCATGTGACTTACATCAAACACACCTGCACCGTTACGCACAGCAGCATGTTCATCATTAATACCAGTATAAGAAATGGGCATATTGTATCCGGCAAATTCGGCCATCTTAGCGCCTAGGGCAATGTGTTTGTGTGTAAACGGAGTTGATTTCATTTTTGCAAGCTTTTGTATGGCTGCAAAAGTAAAGGATGGCAGGCGAATGTAGTCATGCGGGTTTTGATTTATGAATTCCGCTTCCTATTTTGTTGTATAAACCATCTGTTATGAACCAAACAATAGCAAACCCTAAACTGTTTTATAAATACGCCTGGGTTTATTTTGCTTTAGCTGCTGCTGTTATTATTGCCGGATTCTTTCCAAGCTTTTTTATCAGGTTAAAGCAAACAGATATTTCACATCACATTCATGGCATGTCTGCAACCGGCTGGTTGCTGCTATTAATTATTCAACCCTTTCTATACACCAGAGGAAACCTGCAACTACATCGAAAGCTAGGCAAGCTTTCATTTGTATTGATGCCGCTGCTTGTTATTGGTGGTTCAAGAATGGTGCAGTTAATGATTCAATCAAAAGCATTTTATCCGCCTTTGGAAGTTTATAGGCTTTCATTTATTGATGTGGTAAGCATGATTGCATTTGTATGGTTTTACAGTTTGGCTATTTATCATCGCCGCAGCACAGGACTTCATGCACGATATATGGCAGCAACAGTTATACTGCTGGTGCCTCCGGGGTTTGTAAGGTTTTTGTTTAATATTGGCGCTGTTGATTCGTTTGGTGTAGGCTTACATATTTCTTCAATAGTACTTGAGATTGCTTTGCTTCTTCTATTGTTGGATGACAAACGAAGAGATGGAAAATTTAGCAAACCATATATGCTGATGCTGGGAATTATCGTTTTCCTTCATGTATGTATTCCCTTTGTTGCCAATTGGGGATGGTGGCAGGCGCTAATGAATAGGATTGCTTAATTTAATAACTAAGATTATTTAGATGTTGCTTGTCTTTCATCTTTACTTATTGAATTGACCAAAATGCCACAAGACTCCCGAAGGATCGTGTAAAAAACACTCTCTTCCCCAATCAAGATTTTTTATTGGCGTGAGCCGAACGCCATTATACTTTTCAGGAAGAGTAAGCTTTTGCAATTCACTCCAATGTTCATCTACATTTTCCACTTCAAGAAAGATCATGGTATTATCAACCCAATCTTTTACATAAGCATTCTGCAAATAGAAGCCAAGAGTTTCGTTGATTTTGAAGTAAGACATGTTGCCGGTAATAATGGATTCTTCAAATCCAAGGTCTTTGTAAAAACTTCTTGATTGTTCATAATCCTTTGCTCCAATAAATGCTCTTACAGAGTTTGCGTTATGTTTCATTCGTGTTTTTTTATCTAATTTAATTCTTTGAAGCGAAAGTGGTTCAAAGAAGTGTTTGTTGAATGTATAAAATTCAACTTACCAAAACAAACAGTAATTTTATCTTCTTACTTTCAACAAATATGAACCCAAATATCAACTCCAAGCTTCCAAATATTGGTACTACTATTTTTACAGTAATGAGTGCGTTGGCAACAGAGCATAACGCAATTAATCTTGGCCAAGGGTTTCCTGATTATCCCATGAGCGAAGAATTAATTGCTAAAGTGAATGAAGCTATGCGCAGAGGAAATAATCAATATGCACCTATGCCGGGCTTATTTGCTTTGAGAGAAAGTATTGCAGAAAAAGTACAAGTGCTTTATAACACAACCATTGCTGCTGATACTGAAATTACAATTACACCAGGAGGAACGTATGCTATTTATACAGCACTTACTACAATTCTGAATGCGGGAGACGAGGTAATTATTTTTGAACCTGCTTATGACAGCTATATCCCAAACATTGAAATTAATGGAGCAAAAGCTGTTCCATTGCCACTTACGTATCCTGATTATAAAATTGATTGGGAACTGGTGCGGTCTGCTATCAACACAAAAACAAAAGCAATTCTTATTAATTCGCCACACAATCCAACAGGAAGTGTACTGGATAAAAATGATATTGAAGAACTGAACCAAATTACAACAGGTACAAATATTTTTATCATTAGCGACGAAGTATATGAGCATCTTATTTTTGATGAATTAAAACATGAAAGCATTCTTCGTTATCCTGAATTGTTTGAACGAAGTTTTGTTTGTTTTTCATTTGGCAAAACCTATCACTGCACAGGTTGGAAGCTGGGCTATTGTATAGCACCAGCAGCTTTAATGAAAGAGTACAGAAAAGTACACCAGTTTAACGCCTTTACTTGTTTTACTCCTGCGCAAGTAGCGTTAGCAGAATATTTAAAAAATAAAGAAGCCTATTTATCATTGCCAAGATTTATGCAGCAAAAAAGAGATTATTTTTTGGAGCTGATGAAGAATACAAAGTTTGATTTGCTCCCAACTCATGGTAGTTATTTTGTGTGTGCCAGCTATGGAAGAATTAGTGACGAGGGCGATAAAGACTTAGCAATACGATTAACAAAAGAAGCTGGCGTAGCTACCATTCCTGTTTCGGCATTTTATCATAATGCAAAAGATGATAAAGTCATTCGGTTTTGTTTTAGCAAACAGAATAGAACATTACAACAGGCAGTGGAAAGATTGATGAATATCTGAGTAATGTGCTTTCAATAACTGTTATAGAATCTTGATGTAAAAGACTGCTTCGTTCCTCGCAGTGACGAGAACAATTATCTTCTCTTGCTCTTTAGAAATTTAGCATGTACAATTTGCTCCATTGTTTTTCCTTTTACTTTACTCTCAGCCCAGGAAATAATATCTAAATAAGCAAAAGATCGTGTTTCAAAGCGGCTTGTTTCCAAATGCTTTATTTGGTCTAATAATTTTTCAAGGGCTTTTTTAATTTTCTCTGGACTTTGTTCAAAACTGTTTTTCAAAAACTTAAATACAGCTTCTTCAACCGCTGTTAAGTTTTTCATTTTTTCCATAAACCGATGCACAGATTTGCTTAACGAATCTAAAATTTCATAATTCCCCAGTTCATAATGGCTGAGCAAATGCATGAGCCGGGCATAGCACTGCAAATCAATTCTTAAGTCCATGGGTCCATTTATAATACGGTGTAAATAATCAATAGCTGTATTATAATCACCGCTACCAAAATAAAGCAGCGCAATTTTATAATTGAAAACAAGAATACGATGCGGATCAACAAACAAGCTGTATTCGTTTAGCTTTTCTTCAATAGCCGGAACTGATTTTAAACCCTCTTTAAAAGTACCGCTCATTAAATGCCCGTTAATTTTAGCAGTATTAATGTAGATAGAAGTATGTATGCGGAAATTGTCGTTCTTCTGTGCCTCAGGTGTTTTTTCATACGCTTCAAATTCTTTCAACACCTCTTCATGTTTTTTATAACTCCGCAAATCAAACTGTGCATTTAGCAATGCCTGCATGCCTTTTATATAATGACCTGTTTCTACAATTTTTAAAACGGGATTTGCATTATACAAATCAACCCACTTTTGTGCATAACGGTAGTACATTAAAAAATCCTGACGAATAAATGCATACCAGCAATAGCTTTGATACAAGTACAGCTCTTCATAAAAACCATTTACCTGCGCCAGATCTTTTGGTAAGTACTCTCTAAAAAAAACTTTAATATCTTTTTCATCTTCCTCGTTTCTTGCATGACCGTTAATTACATACCATCGGTATAATAGCAGTGCAAGGTTTGATAGCCGGGTAACTCGGTCAATATGGCTGCTGATTTGTTGTGCCTCTTGTGCCAACAACTCTGTTTTATCAGTTGAGCTTCTGGTAATATGAAGGGTTTCAATTTTCTTTTCAAGAGAAATTAATTGTACAAGTGTATTAAATTTTTGATTGGTTCTGGCAACTTCTTTTGCTTTTTCTAAAACGCGGAGTGCTTGTTGTTTTAATCCTTTGTTGTAAAGAATACGGGCATTGTCTAATAACTCACTTAGTTGAAGATCTATATTATCAGTAGTCTTTAAAAGACGCAAACTGGCAAGTAACTCTTTATACAAGTGGGTTTTTAAGTTGGCCAGCTTGGTTTTACTGTTATCAGTAAGTTTTCTTAGTAGAAGTTGTTCATCATATTCGTGCATTTTGTCTAAAGCATCAAACAACTGCACCACTTTTAAATCTTCTTTGCCAGAGCTTCGGTTAATATAAAGTTTAAAATGCCTCTTCTCGGCTTTTTCAAGCGAGTGAACCAGTTGAAAGAGAGCATCTGTAAAGCGGTTGGCCATAAAATTGTTTTATCCTGTAACCCTTTGCCAACAAGCATTCTAATGTTTTTAAATGCGTTTGACATCATAAAAACAATTGCTTTTTGATTTGAAGCAGAATCTACAGGACTCTACTTTTACATCAGATTCAGGAAAATAAAAATATAAGGCAGGCAATCGTTGGGCAAGAATCAATAACGGCCATGGATCAATTTACAGCCAAGCTGTAACAACAAAAGTACAGAACTCTTTTTTATATGGCAAGCAATCGTTAACGGTCGGCTGTTTCTACAGTTGACCTTTTTCTTTTTATTCAACTGCCGCTAAAGTAAAACAAATATTTATTTCAACAGGATTTCTTTTCTCTTTAAGATGCGGGGTGTTTTTAAGAAGGGTTTGGTATTTTCGTATTACAAAACTTCAATTGTATGCTTGGCCTGCTTATTACACTTTTCTTCATTTTAATTTTATCTGCCCCAAAAGCTCAAATACTTTCTCTTAGAGAACAGGCGAAAACAATAAACGAATTATTGGCCGATCGTTTTAATAATCTCTTACCGGTGTTAATGGATAAGAACGATCTTGATTTCTGGGTAATTGTTTCAAGAGAATACAACGAAGATCCTGTTTTAAAAACAATGTTGCCGCCCACATGGCTCTCTGCCCGCAGAAGAACCGTTCTTGTTTTTTACCGAAACAAAGAGAAAAATGTTTTTGAAAAACTGGCAATAGCAAGATACGATGTAGGTGAAAACATTAAAGCAAGCTGGGATATGAAACAGTTCCCCAATCAGTGGGATGCATTGCTAAACATCATCAGCACCAGAAATCCAAAGAAAATCGGCATCAACACTTCAACCAATCATAATCATGCTGATGGAATGGATGTAACAGATTATAACGAGCTGATGCAAAAACTTCCTGCTGCGTATAAATCAAAAATAGTGAGTGCAGAAACACTTGCTGTAAACTGGTTAGAAACACGAACAGAGCGGGAAATGCAGTTCTACCCTCAGCTTGTAAACATCACCCACAAAATAATTGAAGAAGGGTTTTCAGAAAAAGTAATTACACCCGGCATTACTACTACCGATGATGTTGTTTGGTGGTTTCGGGAAAAGATAAGAGGCTTGGGATTGGAAACTTGGTTTCACCCATCAGTATCTGTACAAAGAAATGATCCGCAAAATTTTGAACATCTGCGTAGTTTTTCAAATCGCCTAAAAGACGATGTAATACAGCCCGGCGATTTACTGCATGTAGATATTGGTATAACTTATCTGCGGCTCAATACAGACATTCAGCAACATGCTTATATTTTAAAACCCGGCGAAACCGAAGTTCCATTAGTCATAAAAAATGCTTTTGCAAAAGCAAACAGGCTGCAGGATATTCTTACTTCTCAATTTAAAGCAGGAAAAACAGGCAATCAAATTTTAGCCGATGCATTAGCACAGGCAAAGAAAGAAAATATTGAAGCAGTAATTTATACACACCCTTTGGGTTTTCATGGTCATGCCGCAGGACCAACGATTGGCCTGTGGGATCAGCAGGGAGGAGTACCCGGAGCAGGAGATTTTCCTATGAATAATAGAACCTGTTACAGCATTGAATTAAATGCGGCAACAGATATTTCTGAGGGGAAAAAAAGCATAAGAATTATGCTGGAAGAGGACGGGTATTTTGATGAAAATGGTTTTCTATATATCGGCGGCAGGCAACAAGAGATTTATATTATACCGAGGGCAAATAAAAATATTGGGCAGTAAATTCATTAAACAGCGCCCCCACACATGATATGTTCTAAACGTAGCTTGCTGCATTTTTGGCATAATAACCAACGGAGTACTCATTTCTTTTTAAGAAAAGAAGCAGACTAAAATATCTTAAAGGCTACTTTTTTCCTCAAACACCTAATTATTAAAAATAATTTTAAAATAATTTTTCGACTAATTTAATATCTAACTATCTGTAAAATAATAAATTAAGTTAAAAAACACTATCAGCAACTGCCAGCTACCAAAAAAAATATGGTACTATGTGTTGCATAGTACTAATATTTACTTTAGCTTTGTTTTGTCAATGTAATTAAGGTGAGTAAAAGTGAAGGGAAAAGGAAGAGCTCTCCATTTAACCCGAACTACTCATTAAACAAACAAATATCAGAGGTTATGAATATTGAGAACACACAAAGTCAGATGCGCAAAGGAGTACTTGAGTTCTGCATCCTCTCCGTTATTCAGCGTGGGGAAGTTTACCCAAGTGATATTATAGAAGATATGAAGAAAGCAAATCTCAATCTTCTGGAAGGAACCCTGTATCCGCTTTTAACCCGATTGAAAAATGCTGATTTGTTAACCTATCGCTGGGTAGAAAGCAGCAGCGGCCCACCCCGTAAATATTTTTCGCTCACAGAAAAAGGAGCTGCTTTTTATAAAGAGCTTCAATTTACCTGGAACGATATGGTAAACTCCGTAACAGCAATTATTGAAAAAAACGGAGTGCCTAATGCAACAGTATCGGGAGAAACAATTACAGTTCACCCTTCTACCGACAACCAACTTTAACCACCACAATTAAACTGTAAGCAAATGAAAAAGGTAATAAATATAAACTTCAAAGGCAGAATTATTCCCATAGAGGAAACCGCTTTTGAACAATTGCAGAAATACATCGAAAGCCTCCGCAACTATTTTAGAAATGAAGAAGGCAGAGATGAAATTGTAAATGATATTGAAGATCGTATAGCTGAACTCTTTGATGAAGATTTAAAGAAAGGCGCAGCCTGTATTACTGATGATAGCGTAAACTCCATCTTAAACAGTATGGGCCGCATTGAAGATTTTGAGCAAATGGATAGCGAGCCAACCATTGCTGGTACCACCAACAATGGAAACAAAACATCATCTGGCTCTTCTTCTTATACAAGTACAGAAGAACCAAGAGGATCTATGAGCCGCAATTCAAACGATAAAGTATTGGGCGGTGTATGTAGTGGCATTGCACATTATCTTAAAATAGACCCTACCGTTGTTCGTGTATTATTTGCGCTGATAACACTTGGTGGTTTTGGAGCAGGAGTATTAATCTATATTATACTATGGATTGTATTGCCAATTCGTGATTTAACAAGCAATATAAAAAAACGGTTATTCCGCAATCCCGATGAAAAAGTAATTGGTGGTGTTGCAAGCGGCTTAGCAAATTATTTTAATCTTCCTATATGGTTGCCCCGTGTAATTTTTGCACTTCCATTTATACTGGGCATCATTTCTTCTATTTTCCGCAATGCATTTTTTGATGCATTTGATTTTAACCCTGGCCCATTATTATTTACAGGTGGCTTTGGTGGTACTTTGTTTTTAACCTACGTAGTGCTTTGGATTATTTTACCAAAAGCAAGCACTGCTGCAGAAAAATTACAAATGCGTGGAGAAAAGATTGATGTGGGCAGCATTAGTAAAACAGTAAAGGAAGAAATGAAAAAAGTAGGCGATGATGTAAAAGCAAGTGCGGTGCGTACCGGAGAAGAATTTAAAGAAGGTGCCCAAAGAATGGGTGAAGAAATTAAAGAAAGAAGTCAGGCTTTTGCTACAGAGTTTAAACCGGCAGCACAGAGCGCCGGGGCAAGCATTGGCAATGCAATCGGTATTTTGTTTAAAGCATTCTTTTTATTTGTTGGAGGTATTATTGCTTTTTCATTATTGATGGCTTTGTTCGGCATATCAGTGGCAGGCGTAGTGGCGTGGCCTTTAAAGGATTATTTTTTTGAAGGGGGATATCAAAACTTTGCTGTATGGGGCACACTCATTTTGTTTTTGTTTGTTCCCGTAGTTGCATTCTTTGTTTGGATCATTCGTAAAATATTCAGCATAAAATCAAAAACGAGTTATTTGGGTTGGGTGTTTGGAGGATTATGGACAATAGGATGGGTTTGTTTAATGTTATTGCTTGCTGGTATTAGTAAAAACATAAGATCAAGAGGAAAAGTAGAACAAACAGTAGCTATTACTCAACCTCAAAATAAAAGAATGGTGGTAACGGTTACAGAGCCTGTGGTTCGTTACAACGGACATTACTGGTGGATTCATGAAGATGGCGACGGATGGGATATTGATTCAGATACATTAAAATTAAGTACTGTGTGGGTTAGAATTCAATCAAGCACAGACTCTGCTTACAATGTAAAAATTATTCGCAGCAGTTATGGTCAGAGCAGAACCAATGCAGAAGATAGAGCCGGAAAAATTCAATATAGTACAACCTATAAAGATAGTGTGCTTGATTTGGGAAGCTATATGGCCATTGCTAAAACAGATAAATTTCGTGGGCAGAATGTAGAAGTGGTAGTAAGTATTCCACTAGGCAGTAAGATTCGTTTTGACAAATCTGTAAGCCGAAAACTAAATCCGGTAAACTATCGCTTTAATCAAAACGAATGGAGAAACAGAAATGGTGAAGACTGGGATTTTGATGTGAATGCAGATTTGGAATATGATGCGGATGTAGATTATATAATGACTGCTGATGGACTCCGCCGTGCTGATGGTAAAGAAAACAGCAAGTTCAAGTATGAAAATGATAATCAGAAGAAAGAATCCATAGAAGATGAAATGAAGGATATTGAACGCCAGAAAGAGGAGCTGAAGAAAAAGGAAGAAGAATTAAAAAATCAGCAAAGCTCACCCGATACAAATCGTTATCGGTATCAGCAAAAAGATAAAAACACAAAACAAATAGTAGAGCATTCTGAAAAGAATACTCCTTACCTGCAACCTATAACCTTAAGTGCATTATAACCTTAGTGGTTAAAGTTGGAACAGCCAACGGCCCCAAAGTTTTTAATAGAACGGCGGGGCTTTTTTAAATCTCAAATTGGTAAACATACTTTATCATGAAAAAAATAATGTTGCTGTCTATTTTATTAATTGTATCAGTTTTATTAAAAGCACAAGATCAAAAACATATTGATACAGTATTGTTTGCCACAATTTATAAACAGGACAGTTTGTTTTTCTCTGCCTTCAATGAAAAAAACATAAATGCATTTAGTACTTTTCTTGACAGCAGTCTGGAGTTTTATCACGACAAGGGCGGACTAACAGATAGAATATATTCTATAACATCGCTAAAGAATGTTGCAGCAAATGTTCCCGACCTTAAGAGAGCACTTTTAAAAGAAACGATGGAAGTGTATTCCATTCCAAATTATGGTGCTGTGCAAATTGCCCAACATCGCTTTTGTCATATAGAAAATGGCAAAATGGATTGCGGCACGTTTAAATTTATTCATGTGTGGAAGAAAACCGAAGAAGGCTGGAAGATTACAAGAATTATTAGTGTGGATCATTAAGCAAAAAAATTATTTCTTTTTTTTGCCTGCCACCAATTCATAAGAATGATCAATCCATTCTTTAATTAATTTACTTGGGATGCTTCCATCAACTATAATCGTATTCCAATGTTTTTTATTCATGTGAAAACCGGGCAATACAGATGCATATTGCTCTCTTAGTTCCAACGCCAGCTCCGGATTACATTTTACATTAAAACGTAAATCTTCTGTATCAAGTGGCAGCAGCAAAAAAGCTTTGTTGTTTACTTTATATACCAGCACATCCGGCCCGAAAGGAAGCTTTTCTTCTGCCCCCGCTTTATCCAAACAATACAATCGAATGGTTTCAATATTCATAATGCATAGAAACTAAGCGAGCTTATTCATGGCCGTTTTTAATAATCCTAAAAACTCAGGAATCTCCTCTTTTTTACAAGTACCCACACTCAGCCGGTACCAGGGAGAATTTTTTGTAGCACCAAATGCATAAAACGGAACAATGGCAAGCTTGGCTTCATCTAATAAATATTGGGTTACCTCAGCTTGGGTTTCTAATATAGAACCATCCGCTTTTTTCTTTCCTGCTAAATCAATTTTAATAGTAAGATAAATAGCTCCCTGTGGCGCAATAACATCTACAGCAAAACCCTCTTCCTTCAATTTTGTAAAACCGTTTGCAATATGTATTAACCGGTAGTTGATTTCTTCTTTAAAATGAAGGAGGTAACGATCAATGTTTTCTTTTTGTAACAAATAATGAGCGGTAGCATTTTGTTCGGCCATAGGTGCCCATGCACCTAAGTGCGAAAGAATCGCTTTAATTTTTGAAACAATAAGTTCTGGCCCAAAAGCCCACCCAACACGTACCCCTGTAGCAGCAAATACTTTGCTGATGCCATCAATAAAAACAGTGACCTCTCTCATTTCCGGGCGAAGGGTTACAGGATTGTAATGTTCATTATTTCCAAAAGTTAAGGTCCAGTACATTTGATCAAACATGAGAAATAGTTTTTTCTCACCCACTCCTCTTCTTTTGTTTTCTGCAAGAATTAAATCGCAAATTTTTTCAAGCTCTTCTTTAGGAAACATAGTTCCTGTAGGGTTTTGAGGAGTACATAAGCAAAGCAAAGTTGCACCTCTTAAATGAGGTTCAATTTCATTAGCCGTGGGCATAAAATTATTTTCAGGCTTAGCTTCAATAACAAGATGTTGAGCTTCGGTAAAATGTGCATAGTGATTATTGTTCCAGGAAGGAGCTGCGTAAATTACCTTATCACCTTTATCTACAATTGCCCGAAACAAAGAATAAATAAGCGGACGACCACCGGAAGCAATTTGTATTTCATTCGGCGCATAATCTAACGCCTCTCGTTCCTTTAAAAAATGCGAAACACTTTTTCGTAGTTCCAAAATACCCTCAGCAGCGGGATAGGTAGTAAACTTTTTTTGATAAGCAGTTATTATTTCATGCTCCAGTTCAAACGGAATTGGAAATACCGAACTGTCAAAATCGCCAATGGTAAAATTATAGATACGCTCTCCATTGCGAATTCGTTCTTTAATAATATTGCCAAGCTTTACAATTTCGGAACCCACTAAAGTTTCGGAGAGATGAGATAGTTTCATACTTCTATTTTAAGAAGGGGCAAAAGTAACTGATCTTAGAGAATATGATGCTGTTGGCAAAAAGAAAATAGATAGAACAAAGCCGGGCGAGGCAGGGGTTTGAAGGCTGGCAAATACCCGTTTATTACGCCGAAAATCAAAAGGAGGAAAGAAAGAATTTGATAATTTAAGCCTTATCTTGCAGCGGTAGGAAGCGTTTTTTATTTATCTTCCAAACTGTAAACCCCCTCAACATATTATGAAGTTTATTGTTTCCTCTTCAGCTTTATTAAAACAACTGTTGCAAATTAATGGCGTAATTAATGCCAACACGGTGCTACCAATTCTTGAAGATTTTTTGTTTGAAATCAATAAGAACAAACTTACTGTAGTAGCAACAGATCTCGAAACCGTGATGAAAATTCACATGGATATTGAAGCCAAAGACAATGGTCGTGTTTGTATTCCTGCAAGAATATTAATGGATACGCTTAAGAACCTGCCTGATCAGCCGCTTACATTTAATATTGATAAAAACTTTGGTATTGAAATTACCAGCGACAGCGGTAAGTATAAAGTAATGGGCGAAAATCCTGATAATTTTCCGAAAGAACCCGTTGCAGATGATGCTACTTCTTTTACAACCACATCGGCAGTACTTGTTACCGCAATTAATAAAACATTATTTGCAGTAAGTAATGATGATTTACGCCCTGCTATGACGGGAGTTTATTTTGAACTGGATAAAAAAGGTTTAACTTTTGTAGCAACAGATGCACATCGTTTAGTAAGATACAAGCGTACTGATGTAAGTTGCCCTAAGAGTGAAAATTTTATTGTACCTAAAAAGCCGCTTAACTTATTAAAAGCTGCTTTACCAAATAACGAAGATGAAATTACACTTTCGTATAACAGCAATCACTTATTTGTTGTTCACGGAACAACAGAATTGGTGTGTAGATTGATTGATGCAAGATTTCCAGATTATAAAGTGGTGATACCTGCTGATAATCCGTACAGCATGATTGCAAGTCGCAATGATTTGGCAGGTGCTTTGCGCCGTGTAAGTGTGTTTAGTAACAAAAGCACCAATCAGGTGGTAATGAGTATTGGCGGAAGCCAGTTGCAGTTAGCAGCACAGGATGTAGATTTTAGTTTTGAAGGAAACGAACGTATGAAATGCAGTTATGATGGAGAAGATATTCAGATTGCTTTCAATGCTAAGTTTTTAGTAGAAATGTTAACTGCAGTAGAAACAGATGAAGTGAAAATGGAACTTAGCACACCAACAAAAGCAGGGTTGATAAAACCCACAGAACAAAACGAAGGTGAAGATGTGTTGATGCTGGTAATGCCGCTGATGCTGAATCAATAATAAAATAACAAGTACTATTTGTAAAAAAATCTCATCATCCCGATGAGATTTTTTATTTTACACCATCATGAGTTTTATTCAGCTTTACACATTTGATAACTATATTGATGCGCATCTTAGATTGATGCACCTGCAGGAAGAAGGAATCAATTGTTGGTTAAAAGACGAGAATACGGTTACAATTGATCCGATTCTCAGCAATGCAATTGGCGGCATTAAACTCATGGTGCATGAGGCGCAACAAGTACGAGCAAGAGACTTATTGCGTTCAATGCTTCATAAGGAAAAATATCAAAACCCCTGTACTAAATGCGGATCGTTTAACGTAGAGTATATTGTTACAAACAGAAAAGCATCAAATTGGCTCAGCGCTATCACCACTTTTTTTCTGGGCAATTTTGCCATGGCAGCGAATAAAGTATTTCATTGTTTTGATTGCGGTGAGGAGTTTGATGCCCCCGTCTGACGGCCTCGTCTGACGGGAATTATCAGGCTTATTTGTAACTTTCAATTTTAATAACCGCCATATGTTAGAACGATTTATTGATTTCTGGAACAACATAACAACTGTACAAAGATTATTTACAGTAATAACGTCACTACTTTTCTTTTGGTTGCTTGAGTATGTAATTCCCTTGTTTACTTTTGATAAAAAGTATAACAAGGTTCGCCATACAGGAGTGAACTTAGTATTTCTTGCCACTTCCTTTATTATAAATATCATTTTGGGTATTGTAACGGTTGCTGTAAGCACTTGGGTAACACAAAATGAAATTGGGTTAATGAACTGGATTGAAATGCCGCTTTGGGCAAAAGTGATTTTTACATTATTTATTATGGACTTGTTTGCTCAATACATTCCGCATTACCTAATGCATAAAGTAAAACCGCTCTGGCGTTTTCATGTGGTACACCATAGTGATACGCATGTAGATGTAAGTACGGGTACAAGGCATCATCCGGGAGAATGGATTATTAGAGAAAGCTTTACAATGGTTGGTATTGTGTTGATGGGGGTTCCGGTTGGTTTGTATTTTATGCACCGCAGCTTTCAGGCACTGTTTACATATTTTAACCATGCCAACATCAGCTTACCAAAATGGATTGATAAAACGATAGGGTTGGTTTTTGTTTCGCCTGATATGCACAAGTTTCATCACCACAACAAACGGCCGTGGACGGACATGAATTTTGCAAACTCTTTTTCTATTTGGGATCGTTTGTTTGGAACATTAGTATATGATGATACCAAAAAAATTCATTACGGAATTGACACGCTTGATGATTCGTTAGATGAGAATATTGCATTTCAAATGAAGTTGCCGTTTGATTTGAGTGTAAAGGTGACGAGGCCTAAGCAAGAGTAAAAATATATTTAAAATGAAAGAAGTAGTAGGCACAGCAATATTAATGTTTATTATTTTGATGTTGCCAGTAATGGCACTTGACAAAGGCTGTAATAATGAAACTAGATATCATACTCAAAGTAATATTAGTATTGAGATAATTATTGGTTTATTTGTTCTTTGTTTTATCGCCGCAGTATTTTTTTAAAATTTATTCCAAAAAAATAAAAAATAGTGTTAACGAAGAGAAATGTTTTTTGTAATTAAAGGAAGATCTGACAAGCCAAACCTGATTTTTATTTTTTAACGAAACTCTTTTTTTTCTTTTCTAATTCTTTTTTCCCTTCTTTCCAGAAACGAAACTGAACTTCATTGTCAACAATAAATTGCTTTAATCTTTCTCCTGGAGTTTTTGAAAGCCAGATTTTTAATTGAAGCTCATTAATATGTTTGGGAGTATCATTCATAAAGAAGGTTAAAGGTATTTAGTTTTAAAGAATGTACCCATTTAAGTATGTAATGTTTGTCAAGCGCATCTGTCTCCCACAAATGAACAATGTCATCCATTTGTATTCCGCTCTGAAAATCTTGTATCCAAATGAGTTTTGAAATCAGCAGGTCTTCCGGCGAAACTATATAAATAGGAATGTCTTCAAAAAGAATCTGTCGTTTCCGCTTAAACTCAGTTTGCCTGTATTCTTCATTTTTTAAAATCACAAAATCTGCTTTAAAACCCGAAACGGCATCAATGATATTAAAAAGCGATTTTTTGGTGATTGCTTCTTTTACAGCATCGGCATCACAATAATATTTAGCCGAAAAAGTAGTAACTAATAATTCAATATCCTTAAGCTGCAAATGAACTACAAAATCAATATCTCTTGTTGCACGGGGTAAAGTATAAACACTCATTGCCACGCTTCCACTCATCATGTAGGGAATGTTGTATGAATTAAAATAGAGGATGATATTTTTTAAGAATTCTAACATAAGCAATTTTGGCTGCATTCAAAACTAAGCAACAAATAACTATATTTCCTAACAACCGTTCTCCCTACTCAAAAATTTTATGAACACTTTTTAATTATATCTACTACTTTTGTTTATTAATGTAAGAACAAGAAAAGTGTCAAACTATAATACATATAACACAAACGAAGCAAACGCTAACAACAGCGTGGTACACTTCTATGTATTTTCTCCCCGACCTCGACGCATCGTCTGATAGGACGAGCCACTCACCATGGTCCCTGTCAGTGAATAACCTCCCGTAAATATATTTTGGACTGGTCATCCCGTTTTTAGTTAAGCATTTACAATCATGGAAAATTTAGAATTAGTTATACGTGTAGTCACTGGCCAAGACAGGAACTATGCTGAAATTATTACTACAGAAATGGAGCAAAGTGCCAAAGCCCGTGGCACAGGTATTGCCAAACGCAGCCCGGAATATATTGCTAATAAAATGGAAGAAGGCAAAGCCGTAATTGCACTTACACAAAGTGGAGAGTGGGTTGGGTTTTGTTATATTGAAACCTGGAGCCATGGTGCATTTGTTGCCAATAGCGGATTAATTGTTTCGCCTGCCTACAGAAAAAGCGGTGTAGCAAAAAAAATTAAAGAAAATATCTTTCAACTTAGCAGGCAGTTGTTTCCCGATTCAAAGATCTTTGGATTAACAACCGGACTGGCAGTAATGAAAATTAATTCTGATCTCGGTTATGAACCCGTTACTTATAGCGAACTTACACAAGACGAAGAGTTTTGGGCAGGCTGTAAAAGCTGTGTGAACTTTGATATTCTTATGAGCAAGGAACGGAAGAACTGTATGTGTACAGCTATGTTGTACGATCCTGCTGATCATTATGAACCAGAAGAAACCAAACAATATTTTGAAGAAAATAAAAAAGGATTTGAACGGTTGATACGATTCAAAGAATGGAAATTATTAAAACCGTTTTTAAAAAAAGAAAATGGCGCCGGAGAAAATAAAACAAAGAGGCTGCTACATTATTTCTTCAATTTTTAAATCGCAAAAATGAAAAAAGTTGTTTTAGGTTTTAGCGGCGGCCTCGACACCACTTACTGTGCAAAATATTTAAGTCAAGATAAAGGTTATGAAGTTCATAGCATTATCGTTAATACCGGCGGCTTTGATGAAGCAGAATTAAAATGCATTGAAGCACATGCTTATAAACTCGGCGTTAAAACACATACGGCTATTGATGCGGTGAAAGGCTATTACGATCGTATTATAAAATATTTAGTGTTTGGCAATTGCTTAAAAAATAATACCTATCCTTTAAGCGTAAGTGCAGAACGTTTAGTACAGGCTTTACACATTGCTGAACATGCAAAAAAACTAAATGCATCTGCTGTTGCTCACGGAAGTACAGGTGCAGGAAATGATCAGGTAAGGTTTGATATGATCTTTCATATAATGCTGCCCGGCATTGAAATCATTACTCCTATACGTGATATGAAACTGAGCCGTGAAGATGAAATTGCTTATTTAAAAAGCAAAAACGTGGAAATGAACTTTGATAAAGCATTGTATAGCATCAATAAAGGATTATGGGGCACCAGCGTTGGCGGCAAAGAAACATTGAATAGCAATGGTATGCTGCCAGAAGAAGCATGGCCTACACAACTAAATGAAAAATTGAAAAATGAAAATGTAAAATTAGGCTTTGTAAAAGGCGAGTTATTTTCAGTAAACGAAAAAGTATGTACACATCCAAGTGAAGCAATACAATATCTTCAATCAATTGCTGGTGAGTTTGCAATAGGAAGAGATATTCACGTAGGTGATACTATTATTGGTATTAAAGGAAGAGTCGGTTTTGAAGCTGCTGCACCCATGATTATTTTAAAAGCACATCATGCATTGGAAAAACATGTGCTTACTAAATGGCAATTGCAATGGAAAGATACATTAGCACAATTCTATGGCAACTGGTTGCACGAAGGACAAATTTTAGATCCGGTGATGAGAGATATTGAAGCTTATTTTGAAAACAGTCAGCAGCATGTAACAGGAACGGTGTTTGTACAATTGATGCCTTATCGTTTTCAAATAACCGGTATAGAAAGTGAATATGATTTAATGAGCAGTAAGTTTGGTAAATATGGAGAAATAAATACCGGATTTACTGGCGAAGATGTAAGAGGGTTTAGTAAGATATTTGGCAATCAAACATCCATTTATCATAAAGTAAATGAAGAGACGAAATGAAAAAGATTAAAACAGGAATCATTGGCGGAGCAGGTTATACTGGCGGAGAATTGATTCGCTTGTTAATCAATCATCCATTTGTTGAAATTGATTTCGTACACAGCAGAAGCAATGCAGGAAAATTAGTTTCAACTGTTCATCAGGATTTAATGGGAGAAACAGAATTGAAGTTTACTGACGAGATTTCGAATGAGGTTGATGTTTTATTTTTATGCCTCGGTCACGGCGAATCAAAAAAAATCTTATCAGAGAATATTATTGATGAAAAAATAAAAGTAATTGATTTAGCAAATGATTTTCGACTTTCAACAAACGGCCAACGGCCAACACATAACAGTCAACCATTCATCTACGGCTTACCAGAATTAAATAAAGAACAAATTAAATCAGCCAGCAACATTGCCAACCCCGGCTGTTTTGCAACAACCATTCAGCTTGGTTTATTGCCATTAGCAAAAGCAGGATTGTTGAATGATGTTTATACAACAGGGATTACTGGTAGTACGGGTGCCGGACAAAGTTTATCAAACACTTCTCATTTCAGTTGGAGAGCAAATAATATTCAAGCATATAAAACATTAACACATCAACATCTGGGAGAAATTAGAGAATCACTTTTGCAATTACAACCTGATAGTGAGATTACTGTGAACTTTGTTCCCTGGCGTGGTGATTTTACTAGGGGTATCTTCATCAGTTCACAATTGAAATGCACAAAAAGTTTGGATGAGTTATATGAATTGTATGAAGCGTTTTATAAAGATCATCCGTTTACACATGTTTCAAAAGAACCCATTTTTTTAAAACAAGTTGTGAATACAAATAAGTGCATCATTCAATTAGAAAAAGAAGGCAATCAGTTAGTAGTTCATTCTATCACTGATAATTTATTAAAAGGTGCAAGCGGGCAAGCTGTGCAGAATATGAATTTGTTATTTGGGCTGGATGAAACAACGGGATTAAAATTGAAAGGCAGCCCTCTCTAACCCCCCAAAGAGGGAGGACTGAGACTTTGCTATTTTATAGTGAACTTAAAAATTAAACAACTAAAGCCCCTTCTCGGGAGGGGTTTGGGGAGGCCACTTATGAATCTTTTTGACGTATATCCACTTAACAACATCACCATCGTAAAAGCAAAAGGCAGCTATGTGTGGGACGATAAAGGTGATCAGTATTTAGATATGTATGGCGGTCATGCTGTAATCAGTATTGGTCATACACATCCGCATTGGGTAAAAAGAATTGAAGAGCAACTGCACCAGATTGCGTTTTATTCCAACTCTATTAAAATTCCTATTCAGCAGCAGCTGGCAAATAAACTGGGAAAAATAAGCGGCAAAGAAGACTATCAACTTTTCTTATGCAACAGTGGAGCAGAAGCAAATGAGAATGCATTGAAGCTGGCAAGCTTTCACAACGGAAGAAAAAAAATAATTTCATTTAGCAAAGCATTTCACGGAAGAACATCATTAGCTGTAAGTGCTACGGATAATAAAAATTACATTGCCCCTGTTAACGAAACTGAGAATGTTACCTTTCTACCATTCAATGATGTAGCTGCATTACAAAATGAATTTGATAAACACGGCAACGAAATTTCATCTGTAATTATTGAAGGAATACAAGGCGTTGGTGGAATTAATGTTGCTGATAATTCTTTTCTTAAACTCATCCGCAGTTTGTGCGATGAGCATGGCGCAGTTTATATTGCCGACAGTGTACAATGCGGCTACGGAAGAACTGGAAAATTCTTTGCACATGATTTTGCAGGAGTAAATGCAGATATTTATTCAATGGCAAAGGGCATGGGGAATGGATTTCCAATCGGCGGAATAATGATTGCGCCGCACATCAAACCCAAACACTTTCAATTAGGAACTACGTTTGGCGGCAATCATTTAGCCTGCGCAGCAGCGTTAGCCGTACTGGAAGTAATGGAAGAAGAAAAACTCATGGGCAACGCAGTAATGATGGGCAAGTATTTAAAAGAACAATTAGAGCAAATAGAAGGAATTGAAAATGTAAGAGGAAGAGGATTGATGATTGGGTTTGAAGTACCCGATTCGTTGAAAGACCTGAAGAAGAATTTACTCATCAATCAAAAAATATTTACCGGAGAGGCAAAACCAAATGTGATTCGTTTGCTTCCAAGTTTGGGGTTAAAGAAAAAAGATGCGGAAATGTTTATCGAGTGTTTGAAAGAAGAAATTGAAACTATAACAGCTTAAGCAATTTAAATGAAGCAGTTTATCTCTGTACATGATGTTAATAATATAGACGCACTTGTTCAAAAAGCATTAGCGTACAAAGCAAATCCTTTTGTTGATAAAGCATTGGGCGTAGGTAAACGCATGGGCTTAATTTTTTTAAACCCCAGCTTGCGTACAAGATTAAGTACACAAATAGCTGCAGAAAATTTAGGTATGCAGCCCATTGTATTTAATGTAGGAAGCGAAGGCTGGAGCTGGGAGTTTGAGGAAGAGGCCATCATGAGCGGTACAACGGTGGAGCATGTAAAAGATGCGGCACCAATTCTTGGAAATTATTTTGATGTACTGGCGATAAGAACATTTCCATCTTTACAAAATAAGGCAGATGATTATAGCGAACTCTACATCAAACAAATTATTAAGTATGCAGGCGTGCCTGTTGTGAGTTTAGAAAGTTCAACTTTGCATCCGTTACAATCATTAACAGATATAATTACAATTGCAGAAATATTCAAAGAAAAAAGAAAACCTAAAGTTGTTTTAACATGGGCTCCACATGTAAAAGCGCTGCCTCAATGTGTGGCCAACAGTTTTTCTCAGTGGATGAATGAATGGAACAAGGCTGAGTTTGTAATTACTCATCCGGAAGATTATGAACTGGATGAAGAATTTACAAAAGGTGCAACCATCACACACAATCAAGATGAAGCATTAAAAGAGGCAGATTTTGTATATGTAAAAAACTGGAGTACCTATAATGATTACGGTAGAATTTATTGCAATGATCCAAGATGGATGCTAACAGAAGAAAAATTGAAACTCACCAATCATGCAAAATTGATGCACTGCTTACCGGTACGTAGAAATGTTGAACTGAGTGATGAAGCATTAGATAGCATAAACAGCATTGTTACGCAACAGGCAAGCAACAGAGTTTGGGCAGCGCAAGCTGTTCTTTCTGAAATTTTAAGAAGCAATGGATAAACTATATGTTATAAAAATTGGCGGAAATATTATTGATGATGAAATAAAGCTTTCATCGTTCTTAAAATCATTTTCTCAAGTTGAAGGGAAGAAGATACTGGTGCATGGAGGTGGAAAGTTGGCAACAAGAATGGCCGAAGCAATGGGTGTGCAACAACAAATGATTGATGGAAGAAGAATTACAGATGCAGAAACACTCAAGATTGTAACGATGGTGTATGCTGGATACATCAATAAAAATATTGTGGCACAATTGCAATCGTTCAGTTGCAATGCTATTGGACTAAGCGGTGCAGATGGTAATTTAATACTGGCACATAAACGAAAATCGGAAATTGATTTTGGTTATGTGGGAGATGTTGATAAAGTAAACATAGAATTAGCAGATGTACTTCTGCAACGAAATGATGCTATTGTAATTGCTCCCATTACACATGATGGCAAAGGACAGCTCCTCAATACAAATGCTGATACCATTGCACAGGAAGTTGCAAAGGCAATGAGTGCCTTATATGAGGTAGATTTAATTTATTCTTTTGAAAAAAGCGGCGTATTGCTTGATGTGAATGATGAAACATCAGTCATAGAAAAAATAAATGCATCTTCTTATGAACAATTAAAAGTAGAAGGCAAAATCTTCGAAGGCATGATTCCAAAAATTGACAACACTTTTGTTGCTTTAAAAGGAGGTGTAAATAAAGTGATTATTGGCAAAGCAGAAGAGTTAGAGCAATTAATTAATAGAACAAAAGGAACATCTATTGTAAATGAATGAGCAGATAAACATATTATATACAGAAGTAGTTGAGTTATTAAAACAACTCATTGCTACGCCTTCTTTTAGTAAAGAGGAAAGTGATACAGCTGCTATCATCGGAAAATATTTTGCAGTAAAAGGAATCGAAGCAAGCAGAGTGGGCAATAACATTTTTGCAGTAAACAAATATTACAGTGAATCAAAGCAGTCTGTTTTATTAAACTCACATCATGATACAGTAAAACCAAATAAAGGATATACGCTTGACCCGTTTCTGCCAATTGAAAGTGATAATAAATTATTTGGTCTCGGAAGTAATGATGCAGGTGGCTGTTTGGTTTCGCTCATTGCAACGTTTTTATATTTTTATGAAAAAGAAAATCTTTCGCACAATATTGTATTTGCTGCCAGCGCCGAAGAAGAAATCAGTGGTGTAAATGGTATTGAACTCATATTACCCGATCTCGGAAATATTGAGTTTGGTATTGTGGGTGAACCCACACAAATGCAAATGGCAGTAGCAGAAAGAGGCTTGATGGTGATTGATTGCACTGCAAATGGTAAAGCCGGACATGCGGCACGCAACGAAGGAGAGAATGCATTATACAAAGCTGTAGATGATATGAACTGGATACGAAATTTTCATTTTGATAAAGTAAGTCCATTTTTAGGTGATTCAAAAATGACGGTAACCATCATTGAAACTGAAAATACGCAGCATAATGTTGTGCCGGCGCAATGCAAATTTGTAATAGATGTAAGAGTAAATGAATTATATACGTTTGATGAAATTCTGCAAACACTCAAACAAAATTTAAAAAGCGAGTTTCAACCAAGAACCACCAGAATGAAATCAACATTGATTGCATTAGATCATCTCCTGGTAAAATCAGGAGCTGAATTAGGAAGAACTTATTATGGTTCGCCCACCACGAGTGATAAAGCATTAATGCCATTCCCAACTTTAAAAATGGGTCCCGGCGACAGTGCAAGAAGTCATACGGCAGATGAGTATATTTATCTCGATGAAATAAAAGAAGGAATTGAACTTTATATTCAACTGCTGAATAAAATTTTATTATAACATTGTTGTGTCCTCTGCGTCTCAGCATGTAAAATATTTATTATGAAACTTTGGCAAAAAGAGAACTCTTCAATATCGTCCTTAGTAGAAAATTTTACAGTAGGACGTGATAAAGAATTTGATGTACTCCTTGCCAAATATGATGTGCAGGGCTCCATTGCTCACGTAACCATGCTGGGCGAAGTTGGCTTAATGACAAAAGAAGAAGTAACGCTTGCAGTAACTGGACTGAACGAAATTTTGGAAACAATTGAAAAAGGCAACTTCATTATTGATGAAGGAATAGAAGATGTACACTCACAAGTGGAAATGTTGCTAACTCAAAAAATTGGGGATGCAGGAAAAAAAATCCACAGCGGCCGCAGCAGAAACGATCAGGTGGCCGTTGATATTAAATTATACCTCCGTGCAGAAATTATCAATATCAAAATCGAAGTAAAAACCCTTTTTGATTTACTCATCAGTAAAAGCGAAGAGCATAAGGACAAACTTATTCCCGGTTATACCCATTTGCAAATTGCCATGCCTTCATCAGCAGGGTTATGGCTGGGTGCTTATGCAGAAAGTTTGGTAGATGATTTAGAAATGCTGGCAGCTGCATATCATGTAGCCAACAAAAATCCATTGGGCAGCGGTGCAGGTTATGGTTCATCATTTCCGTTAAACAGAAAACGTACAACTGAACTACTCAACTTTGAAACATTGAACTGGAATTCTGTTTATGCACAAATGACAAGAGGCAAAGCAGAAAAATTTACTGCTATTGGCTTAAGTACTGTTGCTGCAACACTTAGCAAATTGAGTATGGACTGTTGCTTGTATATGAACCAAAACTTTGGTTTTATTTCTTTTCCTGATGAATTAACAACAGGCAGCAGTATTATGCCGCACAAAAAAAATCCCGACGTGTTTGAATTGATAAGAGCTAAATGCAACCGCATTCAATCTGTCCCTAATGAAATAACGTTGCTCATTAATAATTTGCCAAGCGGTTACCACAGAGATTTGCAGCTCACTAAAGAAATTTTATTTCCTGCCATAGAAGAATTGAAAGCCTGTTTGCAAATGATGCAACTCATGTTAAATAACATCAGCATTAAAAAAAAGATATTGGTCGATGAAAAATATAAATACCTCTTTAGTGTGGAAGCCGTAAATGAACTGGTAAACAAAGGAGTTCCATTCAGGCAAGCGTATCAGGAAGTGGGTAACGAAATTAATAAAGGTGCGTTTAGTTATAGCCTGCAGCAATTACATCACACACACGAAGGAAGCATTGGCAATTTAAGTAATGATGAAATTGTAAATGAGATGAGTAAAGTGTTTCAAAAATTTTGAAACGAAAAATCAAGCAAACCTACACTTGTTTCCTCATCTTAAGTCTGCATCATTTATTCTGAGATAAAACTCTTTAGCCTTCTAAACTGTTTTGTCTGTTGTGATTCAAATGATTCAACCAGCAAATGAACAATCATCTTAAACGAATGTAAAACCACAGAACTTTTACGGATTGTTGTTTTCATAAAATTGGATTTATTAAATAAAGATAAAAAGCATAAAAGTCAAATACAAGAGTAAAAGCATGTTCTTTTTTGTTTGTGGATTTTACTATTACTTCCGTAAAAACTTTTCTTGTGGAGATACAAATACCAAAAACTTATTTTATTTTGCAGGCAAATCCAAAATTCATGAAGCAAAAAGTGTTTTTACTCATAACAATTTGTTTTTTACACCTCTCAGCTATTGCTCAACAAAAACCACCTTACACTTCCATCAAGCCTCAACTGGAGGAAGTAATCAAAGATTTTCCGAATTATTTTAAAACCATTAAAGGTAAACCTGTAAGTGAGGTTGTGGAGAATATGGAATATGTTTCTGAGGTAAATGTAAAAAATTCATTAGAAACAAAAGTGATTGACTATTCAAACCGAAGCTACACAAGCTGGGTTTGGGAATGCAAACTGTTTGAAACCGAAAATCTTGATGAACTAAAGCGGCAATACAAATTATATTATAATGATATTTCCGGCAAATCATTAATTGGCAAAACATCTGCTAATAACCTTGTGGCGGTGAGCCCGTACAGCAGCCCATCAGCAGAATTGCGATTGTGGAGCAATCAATTTGTAGTAAATAAAGCCACAGATGAATACAAAAACTTAGTGGTTGATTTGGTGGCAGAATACATCAATTTTCAATGGGCGGTTTATGTACGGGTGTACGACAAAGAAAAAGATGAAGAGATAAGACCTACTTCAAAACAATAGCTGTGTTTTTTCTTACGCCAAAGTTTTGCCATGCCCACATGAGTGTAAAACTGGGAACAAAATCTGTCCATGGCAGAAGCTCCTCAACAAAATTAAATACTCCGCCAAAAGCGCCTTTCCAACCGCCAAATGTTTTAAAGAAGAGAATGGCTGAAATAGGTGCCCAAATAAGATCGCCAAACTCGCCCAAAAAAGGAATAGTATAAGTTGCATAACCTACTGCATCCATCAGCACACAAAAAAGAAGAGAAGATTGTTGTTTGTTCATTTCTGTTTTGATTTTGTAAAGTAAAATAGATTGCAAACAAAGTACCAGCGTTGCATGGAGTGACAGATTGCCAACTCTTATTTTTCAAAACAGAAAATCCTTAGCTTTAAACACTAAACTACCAAACCATGCTGCGTTCACTTATTTTCATCATTTTCTGTTTTGTTACATCAACAGTGTTTGCCCAGCAAACTTATTTCTATCCAAACAGCAACAACTTTAATTCGGCCATTCCCACGCCTGAACAATTTCTTGGCTATGCCGTAGGAACCCAACATACACGTCACGATAAAATTGTAGAATATTTCCGTGAGCTTGATCGCTTAAGCGACCGTATGACCATGCAGGTCATTGGAAAAACATTTGAAAAACGGGAGCAAATCACAGCCGTTTTTACTTCACCACAAAATCAAGCAAAACTTGAGGAGATACGCAAAGCACATCTTGCCGGACAAAAAACCGGAAGCACAGAAAATATTCCTTTAGTAATTCATCTCGGCTATAATGTGCACGGCAATGAACCGAGCAGCAGCGAAGCTGCTATGCTTACCGCATATTTTATTGTAGCATCGCAAACCGATGAAGCAAACAAATGGATGAATGATATGGTAATTTTAATGGATCCTGTTATTAATCCTGATGGTAGAGACAGACATTCTCATTGGGCAAATATGCATAAAGCGGAACCACCTGTTGCCGATCCTTTAGATAGAGAGCATACAGAAATTTGGCCGGGCGGCCGTTTTAATCATTACTGGTTTGATTTAAATAGAGATTGGTTTCTTGGCACTTTTCCTGAAACCAGAAGCCGCATTAACTTCTTTCATCAATGGAGACCTTATGCGCAAACAGATCATCATGAAATGGGAACCAACTCCACGTTTTATTTTGACCCAGGAGAAGATGCAAGTAACAATCCTGTAGTACCAGACTTTTTATACAAGACCATTTATCCTTTGTATGCAGGATATTTTAGTAAAGCGACCGATGCAATCGGATCTATGTACTACACTAAAGAATCCTACGATAAATTATATCCCGGTTATGGCAGCAGCTATATTAATTTTTATGGAGGTGCAGGTTTTTTATTTGAGCAGGCAAGCAGCAGAGGACATGTGCAGGAAACAAATACCATTCCCATGACTTTTGCATTTACTATACGCAATCAATTTACAGCATCGCTTACCACCATAAGAGCATCACTTGCAGAAAAAACTCAACTGCTGAAAATGCGGAAAGAATTTTATCGTGTTTCTCAATCACAAGCCGCTTCATCATTAATTAAAGGGTATGTTTTTGGAGATGTAAAGGATTTTACAAGAACAAAAGCGTTTGTTGATATGCTGCTGCTGCATGAAATAGAAGTGTATGCAGTTAGCAATACAATGTATGCCGAGGGTAAAACATTTGAATCAGGTAAAACTTTTTATGTACCTACAGAGCAAGACAACTACATTATGGTACGTTCTGTTTTTGAAAAAGCAATAACGTATAGAGATAGTTCTTTCTATGACGCATCAACATGGAGTTTAATACATGCGTATAATCTTCCTTATGCTGAATTAAAAACACCGATGAACAAAACGAACCGCATCACTTCAATGGCAGCATTAGAACCAACTGTTGAAAAAAGCAACTATGCTTATTTGTTTGAAGCTACAGATTACAATATGCACAAGGCAATTTATCATTTGCAAAAAAGTGGAGTCATTGTGCAATCAGCGTTTCGCCCATTTACAGCATCCATTAATCAACAACAAAAATCATTTGGCTATGGCACAATTGTTTTGCCTGTAAATCAGCAGCGCATTTCTGTTGATTCTTTATACCAACTTATTTCTGCCGTATCAAAAGCAACAGGAATAAAAATCTATTCCATCAACACTGGTTTTAGTTCAGGGGGAATTGATATGGGCAGTCCTTACGTTAGAACTTTACAAAAGCCAGAAGCAGCCATGATTATTGGTACTGGCGTAGCTGCAACTGAAGCTGGGGAAATTTGGCACTTGCTGGATCAGCGTTTGCAAATGCCCATCAGTAAAATTGATATTTTAAATTTAGGCAGAGCCAGTTTCAACCGCTATAACACACTCATTATGGTAGGTGGTAATTATGGTTTAATTGATAAAACAGTAAGCGATAAAATAAAAGCATGGGTGCAAAATGGCGGAACTCTCATTACAATTAAAAGCGGAAGTGAGTGGGCCATACGCAATGGGTTTACAAAGGAAAAATTATTACCTGCTGACAGCAGTAAGACAACTCCAGTAAGGCAACACTTTGATAATGCTGTTTATATTGAAGGAGCAAAAGCAATGGGCGGTTCTATTTTTAAAGTGGATGTAGATACTACACATCCAATTGGGTTTGGGTTTACAAACAAAACAGTTTCCTGGTACAGAAACGGATTAACATTTTTAGTACCAAGTTCAAATCCATACAGTTCCGTTGCCCAATACTCAAACGATCCGCTGATTGGCGGTTACATTCATCCCACCACATTAAAGAAAGTAAAAAACAGTGCTGCCATTTTAGTAGGTGCAGAAGGAAGCGGAAGGGTAATTCTGTTTAGTGATGATCCCAACTTTAGAGGAACATGGTATGGCACCAATAAGATTTTTTTGAATGCCTTGTTCTTTGGCAGTAACATGAATGTACCAGCTGTGGCAGGGGAAGAATAAGTTTTTGTCATCCTGAGCAAAGCGAAGGATCTGTATGGTTATGTACAAAAGCTATACAGATTCTTTACTGTAGCACAAGCTCTAATTCTCCCATTTCATTATAACGGTAGTGGGGTTTTCAAAAATATCTTTTTTTGTGGCAATGATTTTTACAGGCAAGCCTTCAAAATCTTTTGCAAACTCTTGCCGTGAAATAATATAAACTGTTTTTCCTGTTGGCAAACTGTCTTTAAAATCGGAAATAGTTTCCCACTGTTTTACAGGCTTGTTTAAATAAAAGTTATAAGCAGGGTTATAAATTTTGTAAGCATAGATTGTTTCATCTAGAGGTAATAAATCCTTTGTTTGCGTTACAGGGTTCTGAACGTAAACCGCAGGATAGATCCAAACATTTGCAACTAAAAGAAAAACCAAATAGGCTCCCAATACTTTTACGAGTGTTATTTGGGCTGCGTCGGTTTTATACCTCATCCAGCCCCAAACCAAACCAACTACCGGAATTAAAAAAACAATGCCTGCATATTTTAAATGAGCCACCTCTTTTTCTAAACCCAAGCCAATAAACGCACCCACACAAAGCAGGAGATTTAAAATAATCAAAGTTAAAAACCAGCTACGCTGTACATTTTTTTGTGATTGTATAAACGAACTGATTCCATACCCGGCAAGCAGTGCAAGAAATGGATAACAGGGCATGGCATAGTTTGGCAACTTGGTTCCTGAAATGCTGAAGAACACAACAAATACAAAAACCACCCATACACAAAGCTGAAGCAAACCATTGGTATCATTGCTCCTCAGTTTTTTTAAATTACGAAAGGCAAACCAAACCAAGGGCAACATCCCAAGCACAACAACCAGCGGTACAATAATAAAAAGTCCGCCATGCCCCTCCATAGGTTCTTTAAAGCGATTGATATTATGGGTTAAAAAAAACTCATTTGTAAACGCTCCGTTTGTGGCAATATGTACCCAATAAAACCACGGTGCTGCAACAGCTAAAATAATAATTGCGTACACCAGCAAATGCCAATGAAACAATAATTTCCATTGTTTGGTACTTACAGCCCAGCCAATAATTGCAAATGCCGGCAAAGCCAGAGCAACCGGCCCTTTTGAAAGAATGGCAAATGCGGCACTGATACCTGAAAGAATTAGCCAGAATAACTTACGGCTTTGCGCATATTCATAAAAAAGAAAAACACCTGCTGTAATAAAAGCAATGAGATAAGGATCGGGAACGGCCAGGCGAAATTCAAAAATAAAATGTACTGATGCGGTGAGTGTTGCCACTGTCCAAAATGCAGTTCGTTCATCAAAATGCTTTTTTACACGCCACCATAAAAAGACCAACAAGGCCAAACCCATAAATGCAGAAAAAAAACGGGCAGCAAAAGCCGTAGGCGAAAACATACAGTAAGCTGCTTTCATAAAATAATAGTGAAGCGGTGGTTTTTGCGGACGCAGTTCATTATTGAATGTAGGAACAATCCATTCGTTTTTCTGCCACATTTCACGGCCGCACTGGGCGTTGCGGGCTTCATCTAAAATATAAATATCGCTGCGGCCAAGCCCGGCAAATAATATGATAGCGGCTGCTATTAAAATCCATTTTCCTTCTAAAGTAAAAATTTGTTTCATTTCAACTTATGATTTAAACAGAGAACAATTTACTTAACTGTACTTACAGCGTCACCAGTATTTTCATTTGGTGGCAGAGGATCAATAAAAATGAATGGCAAGCCAAACAAAGAAGCACCAACAGTAACAATATAAAAAAGCAAACTTGCTGTAACAGAAATAGTATTATCCAATACAAACAGCGAAGCGCCCCAAACAAAAATCACTTCACGGGCACCCAGCCCGCCAATGGTAAAAGGCAATACGGCAAATACAGATGAAATTAAAAAGATCAATACATATTCATTTGTACCTGCTGTAATACTCAATGCCTGCAGTATACACCACATACACGCAACCTGTAAAAACTGAACTGCAAAACCCCAGCCCAAAGTGCTCCAGAAACCGGGTAAAAATTTTGCAAACCATTTTTTTACAACAAAGTAGTAAACAGGAATGCCCACAACGGCGCCCGTCATTACAAGAGTGCTGTAATAACCACCTTTAAAAACTACCACCCAGGAAAGAGCGGCAAAAAAACAAAGTGCCGCCAGCCCGCTGATACGATCTAACAATACCGCTGAAGTTGTTAAACGGTAAGGTTGCTTGTATTCTCTCGTAAGCCGTATTACTTTATATGCATCTCCTCCAATAGAACCGGGGAGGAATAAATTGTAAAACATTCCCAGCCAGTACAGTTTTAAATTTTTAAGTTCAGGAAGGCGGATATCAATATTTCTGAAATAAATATTCAGCCGTACAGAAGCCAGCATTTTTGAAACAATAAAAGAAATCAAAGCCAAGAGCAACCACAGCATGTTTACTGATTTTAAAATAACTGAGGTTTTTTCTAAATCCACTTTCCTTGATACATAGAAAAGACAAACTGCGGTAACTAAAATTTTTAAAAGCAGTTTGAGAATATTTTTTGTTTTTGATCCCGGTTTAGGAAGCACAGCCGTTTCATTATTCATAGTCATAACGATTGTTTTAATTGGAAAAAAGGTTTCCGTTTCAGACCGGTTAGTTTGGGCAGAAAAAAAACAGTAGCCAATGCCGAAACAATTCCTGTAGCAGCTCCGCCAACCACATCATTTATAAAATGCTGACCTAAATAAATTCTTGAATAGGCTATAACAAGCGCATACAATAAAAATAAAAAACAAAGCAACGGATTACGGGTATAAAAAACAAGCAGGGTAATAAGTGCAAATGCAGACGCCGTGTGACCCGATGGAAAAGAATTGATTCCTGAATGGGTAACACCTTCAAAAAAATAAGGATAGGCTCCTTGCTGAAAAAATGCTTTTGGCCGGGGAAGAGGCAATAGCCTCTTGATGATTTGAACCAGCAGGCCGGAAAAAAGAAACGAAACAATTGTTTGAATACACAACCCCCTCTGACCTAGGGCAAGAAATAAAAAGGCCAGCAGAAGTATAAATAAACCATCTCCCAAAAAGGTGAACGCCATAAAAAACTGATCTAAAAATAAGCTGTGAAAAAAGTTAGCAGCAACAAACAAATCTGCTTTGCTGTAAACGATACAAAGCAATGCTCCAGAAACAAGCAGCAGTAGCAAGCTTATAAAAAAATAACGCTGAGAAAAAATATGACTTTTTAAGTTTTGCATTTGAAGAGAAAAAAGAAAGCTATCTGCTCATTTTACAGATGGGCAAAGGTATAGAATTGTTTAGTAACCCCATGTACCTTAATAGCCTACACACTTTTTGCAGCTTTATAATTTTGTATACTTCTACCAAACACATTTGTGTTTTCGCATCTGCCTTCATTTAATTAGACTTATGTTTAGTCTTTCTATTTCTTTATTTGATCAATATATAATAACCCTTCAAAAAAATGATAGTATGAATTATTTTAAATGGTTATAGACCCTTTTTTCCCAATTCAATATGCTCTTCAAATTTATTATGTATAATGAGGATTAATAGTCCAAAAATTATGGCCGAAATAATCAGCACTGTATTTAGTAATCCGGTTACAGAAAAGGATATTCTTATTAAGATTGTAGAAATAATAAAGCCCGAGTTTCTAATAACCTTATGAAATTCATCCGTATGAAAAAAGGAAAACAATAATAAAATAACATCCACAATAATTAAAATAGTAAAAAACTGTTCAAAGAAAATATTATTTATGTTTTTAAAGGATACATCAGTTTCTATACCTGCATTAATAGCAACCAAAAACCAGCTGATGAAGGAATAAATAGCAACAAAAATAATTACAGGCACTAAAGATGCTGCCAGTACTTTTTTCATCTTTATAAAACTTTCAAGGCCTTTTGCTTTGATTTCATCATTTGCATCAATTGTGAATCTCTTTTTACTTTGTATATAAAATTGATAAATCAAAAAAAATAACAATACTGAAGCAATCAAATCATATGTAAACTGTAAATCATCTTTTATTTTGAACCAATCAGATGAAAGCGATAAATTAGAAAGGTCTTTAAATAGCCGCCGGATAATGATGAGTGAAATAATTTCATATTGTTTGCCGATATACGTAGTGAAGGATTTTGGGAGATAATATATTAACAGGTAAACTTCATAAACAAGTATGAATGAAAAAGGAGTATAAATAGCGGCAATAGGATTTTTAAGCAGGTCTGAAGGTTTACTCAAGTAAATTATACCAAAATCTACGAGATATATAATGATTAAGTGAATTAGGAAACTTGCAATGGCTATTACCAAAATAATACGTTCGCTTCTTTTTTGGGTTTTATCTGAAAGCAACTTTTGGTAAAGATTTTCAAAATAGTTATTTAACGCCATGTGTTTCTTTGATAATTAATAGTGCTTAACCAACTTAAAAGGGAAAAGTTGTAATGTAAAAAAAATCCACCCGGATATGAGTGGATTTTTTATCAATGCTATATGAAAACTATGAAGGTCGCTTATAACGTATGGGGGCTGCAGGTTCTTTTTTTAACTGTATTCCTTCTGTCTTCAATAATTTCAATGCTTCTTGCACAGCCCGTTCAAGTTGAGGATCTTTTCCTTCTATGATTGTTTTCGGATCATAGAACACTTCAATGTCGGGAGCAATGCCTTCTCCTTCTACCGCCCATTTACCATCGGTATCAAAAAAGCCACCACGAGGTGCTACCATTCTTCCGCCATCAATAAAAGGAGGCGTATCCCATGTGCCAACTAATCCACCCCATGTGCGTGTGCCCACTAGCGGACCGATCTTATTTTTTCGAAACATATAAGGCAACAAATCACCACCCGATCCTGCATTTTCATTAATGATCATCACCTTGGGCCCCCAGATGCCAGCCATGGGTGTAGTAGATACTTTGTTTCCTTCTACACGGTTGTTGAAGTAGCCCAACAATTTCCTGCCCATTACATCTACCATATAATCGGCTGCAGATCCGCCGCCGTTATTCCGTTCATCAATTACTGCTCCCTGTTTATCCTGTTGTGCAAAATAATAACGGTTAAAAGAAGTGTAACCCGGATTACCGGTGTTAGGAACATACACATAAGCAAGTTTACCCCCCGATAATTCATTTACTTTTTTTCTGTTACTTTCTACCCACGCTCTTGATCGTAAACCGGCTTCACTTGCAACGGGCACAACAATTATTGATCTTGCTCCTTCTAATGATGGTTTGTTGTTAACACGAATTTTAATTTGTCTGTTAGCAGTGCCTTCAAACAAACTATACAAATTCATATCAGTAGTTAACGGTCGTCCATCTACTTCAACTAAATATTCCCCTTCCTTTAAGTTGATGCCGGGACCACTTAAAGGCGAACGCAATTCCGGGTTCCAGTTTTCGCCGGTAAATATTTTTGTGATCTTAAAGAAACCGTTTTCGGCTACGTAGTTAGCACCGAGTAGTCCAACAGGAATTGTTGGTACTTGTGGAAAATCACCACCAGAAGTGTAGGAATGTCCTACTGCAATTTCTCCACCAAGAATATCAATGATGTAATTCAAATCAGAACGATGCTTTACATGCTTCAACCATGGTTGATACCAGTCATACACTTTATTCCACGGGGCACCGTGTGTATTATTTACATACAAAAAATCACGTTGGTAACGCCAGCCTTCTTTAAATATTTGTTCCGCTTCTTTTGAAGGTTCTACATACACTCTCATGCCATCTGTTTGCAATCTGCCATCACCCGGTCTTGGAGAGCCTGCAACAGCATTTACAATAAACCAGGATGGACCACTATTGTACAAAAGATTTTTTCTGTCGTAGCTGGAAGATGCAAATGAAATACCTCTTAAGAATTCAATTGCTTTGCGATCCTTGATACTATAACGATGCAGCAAAAGACCGCTTTCGTTTTCAATTGCTTCAGCAATAAACACATGTCCATCTGGCCCCGCTACTAAACTTTGATAATCACGAGCAGGAATATTTACAGAAATAATGCGTTGATCAATACCATCAAAATCAATCTTCACTCTTACGCCGCTTGGTTTTGTTACAACAGGTTTTACAGTGTCGCCTGTAATCTTAGTTGTAAGCACAGGTTTTTCTTCACCGGGTTTTGTTGGCTCTTCATCACTTTTAGGTTCAAATGGATTGGTCGTTTCTTTTGAAAGAACAGCCATGTACAATGCACGTGTAACAGGAGAATTATAACTGCTCATATCTAACCAACCGGTGCTTAACCCATAATCAGTACTTGCAAGAAAGTATAAATATTTTCCACTTTCATCCCATTGCGGACTGATAGCATCACTCAACCCATCTGTGATGGAAGTACTTTTATCATCATCAACATTATACACTTTTACAGCTTTAAATTGGTTCTCCATAATCTGTACATAAGCAATCCATTTACTATCGGGACTCCATACAGGCTGTAATGTTCTGTTAGGATGTGCAAGCCTGTCTGTTGCTACCAATACAGCTTTACCACTGGCAAGATCCATGTTCCAGAGATTGTAATCAGTATCAGTAAAGGCAATGAATTTTCCATCGGGCGACCATGATGGATAGTAATAGAATTTTTTATTGGGGATAGGATATGCTTTGGGAGTTCCCAATCCATCCTGACTTGCTACCATTAATTGATACTCACCACTGGCATCGGAAAACCAGGCAATCTTTTGCCCATCAGCCGACCATGCAGGATAACGGTCAGCAGCACTCGTAGAGCGGGAAATATTTCTCCAATCACCATTTTCTTTTGGTACAGAAAAAATTTCACCTCGATGTTCAAACAACGCTCTCTTGCCGGTAGGTGAAAGACTTGCATTGGTGAGTGATGCGCCTGAAATGTTATTCCATCTTGCACGGCCCCAGTTGAGATCGCCGTTTGCGTTGATGGTTAACGGTTTTGTTTTACCTGTTGCAATATCAAGACTATGCAACCGTGCACCTTGTTCGTAAACAAGTACACCATTGCTTGCTGATAAATTTTTTACATCATAATCTTTATGAAAGGTGAGTTGCTTTTGTGTTTTTGTTTTTGGATTGTACATCCATACATTGTTTGCATAATCCTGTTCAGATAGAAAATATAAAATACCATTGTCCCAGGCAGGTGCCGTGTGTCGTTCTTTATCACCTTGAATCGTTTTTGTAGTTTCATGTGTTTTCATATTGAAGATCCAAATGGGTTGTGCCTGTCCGCCACGATAATTTCTCCATTCAGGATCCCAAAAACGATAAGGTTGATAAGCCATCATACTGCCATCATCGCTCATGCTGCCAACAAAACCAAACGGTAAAATCATTGGCTCGGGTGTGCCACCAGTTGTTGCAACAGTATAAAATTTTGTATTGGCAGTTGGATAACCCATTCTGTCGGAAGTGAAAATAATCTTGCTGCCGTCTTGTGTCCAGCCTTGTACAAGATCTGGTGTTGGGTGCCAGGTAAGACGCTTTGGGTCGCCACCATCAATGGATACAAGATACACATCGGTGTTACCATCGTATTGCCCAGTAAAAGCTACCCATTTTCCATCGGCACTGATGCGTGGATTGTTTTCTGCACCAACGGCAGTTGTTAATCTTCTTGCATCACCTCCTTCTTTAGATACTACCCAAAGATCATCGCCATGAACAAATACAATGTGTTGTTTGCTTACGGAAGGTTGCCGAAGCAGCAATGTTCCTTGTGCTGCAGAAGTAAGTGAAATGAATGTAATAAAGACCAATAGCAATAAATGAAAGGGAGTTTTATTTTTTCTCATACAAAGTAATTTGGATGTTCAAGTTAATTCATCTGGCATAAGGTTGCTTCGAAAAAGCGGAAATTCTTTGAGTGGTTTGAGTGGATAAGAAAATTAGCTGCTGTTGTTGGCGTCGTTGCCAATCAACCTTTTATCTTTAGGATTTCCACAATTTTAAATTTCAGTCCCTTAACCTTCCCTGTCGGGAAGACAGCCCTCTTATAAACTGAAGCTAAAAAATAAAACAAGGGTTTGTTTTGGTAACAGGTATAAAAATTGGCATTGTTTAGAATCAAGGTTTTTATTTGAAATACAGATATTGCTATCAATTCAATAACCTTCCCTGTCGGGAAGACGATATGTATAAACCTCAGGAAAAAACTGAAGAGAAAGAGTTGTAAAAATTGCAGCTCAGCGGACACGGCTTGGCGATGTGGCGGTATTTGAAAATCGTCAGCCCTTAACCGCTTCTAAATTTATAAATAAAAGTTCATTGTTTATTCTATTGCTCGGTGTTATTCGTCGGCTGGAACTGAAGCCGAATAGCGAA
>JANNRE010000010.1:0-1828 GCA_031401115.1 Chitinophagaceae bacterium | reverse complement strand
GTTCCGCTTTGAATTCACCATCGCTGAGAACCGGGGTAAAAATCACCATCAATTCGTAATTGTTCATGTAGATGTTTTTACTTTTTTTAAATTCGGTTTATCCCATTGGACATCCTGCATTGTGCGGGAAGAATCTGCGAACACAGATTTGGGGCGGCAAAGATAGGAGTTTACAGCAAGAAAAGGGCAGTCAATTCAAGAGAGTTTTGATGGGTTCTAACTGCCTGAATATCGTGAAATTAGATGAAATTATTTGTTTACATAGCTGCATTACTACTATCAGCGTCCCTTGCGTCGCACACTCCTATGTTTGTAAAAAATCAAAAAATAGTTCTTTGATAAGAAGTTAAGATACCGATAGATTTGATTTTTGGGAAGTGAAAAGGGGTGAGAGTTGTTTCGCACATAAACAACCTACAGGTATGTTGAGTACAAGATATGACCTTACCCTTTTTTATCTCTTCGAGTTTGAACAGAATGTAAGGAATAAGGCAATGCTTTATATCCAGAATATCCAGCCAGGAGACAAAACGAAGGGAGATTTTCACTTTTCATATTCAGTATAATTTATTAGTATGAAAAAGATTGTTAAACAGGTTTTAGGTATTGATGTAGCTCAAAAAGAATTAGTTGTTTGTCTGGGAAGAATGTATGATGACTGGACACCGGAATTGTATGGCTCTAAAATATTTGCTAATACTGCAAAAGGGTTTGCAGAGTGTGCAAAGTGGGTTATTAAGCTATCGGATAGTTGTGTGCCAGTCAGATATGTAATGGAGGCCACAGGTGTCTATCATGAGTCGCTGGCTTATTATCTCCATGGACAAAAGCAGGAAGTAAGCATCATATTGCCCAGCAAGATCAGCAACTATGCAAGAACGTTAAATGTAAAAACAGTAACGGACAAAACAGCTTGTGAAGCTATCGCACTGTTTGGATTGGAAAGAAAGCTGGAAAACTGGACAAAGCCGAATGAGCTTTTTAAAAAGCTGAGACAATTAACCCGTGAACGGGAACAATTGATAGCAGCCAGAACCGTGGCTAAAAATCAGCTGCATGCAGAGTTAGCAGAAGCAGAGCCACTTCAAAACAGTGTGAATAGAATAAAAAAGCAGATACTGTTTTTTAGCAGACAGGAACTGGAAATAAAAACTGAGATTATTGAATTAATTAAAACAGCACCTGTTGAATTGAAAGAGTCAATACAAAGCATTTGTTCCATATCTGGCGTAGGCTTGTTGACTGCGGTAACAGTATTGGGAGAAACCAATGGCTTTGAATTAATCCGGAATAAACGCCAATTAACCAGCTATGCAGGGTTGGATGTGAAAGAAAAACAATCTGGTACTTCGGTAAAAGGGAAAGCCAGAATATCTAAAAGAGGTAATAAATACTTGAGAAAAGCAATGTATATGCCAGCATTAGCAGCCATCCGACATGATGAAAGATTTAAAGCCATCTTTTCGAGATTGGTAGCAAAGCATGGAATTAAAATGAAAGCAGCAGTAGCAATACAGCGAAAATTACTGGAAATGATTTTTATTATTTATAAAAGTAAAACTGTTTACGACAAAGAATACTTTAAAAAATTAGAGAGCAGCCAAGACTACTCCCTAAACAGGCTGGCTTAAGCCGCCTAAAAAACAAAAATATAAAAACTAAATCAATTGGGAATTAACACAGAATCTTGTACTGTATAAATACTACTGAGCTTTTCCGGAGCATCACTACAGCTACAATAATTTATTATTGGCAAAAACTGATTCGTGTTTTCCAATATACTGATATTAAAATAAAGTTTGTTTAAAATAAAATGAATCTATTCATT
>JANNRE010000009.1:0-7895 GCA_031401115.1 Chitinophagaceae bacterium | reverse complement strand
ACATTCAATGTTGTTGTTCCCTGACCTGATACAATTGTTACTCCTACAGGAACTTTCCATGTATAGGTTACGGCTCCAGGAATTGAAGCAATTGTATAAGTATAGTTAAACTGTGAAGGACAATTCTGTACTTCAGTAATAACTCCAGGCTTGGCAGGAGTAGCTACTAAGGTTAATGAAATTGCTTTTCCTACTCCGCAGAATGAACGGCCTGCTACTACAATCTTTCCAGCTTTTGTGCTGTTCCAATCTATAGCAATTGAATTAGATGCAGTAGAATACTGTGTTCCACCTAATACAGAGCCAACTAATGTTGTTGGAATACTTGCATTAGGTGTTACACCTGTAGGCAAGGTCCATACATAATCATTGGTTGTACTATCTGTAGCAGCTACTGATGTACTTAAGATTACATTCGTAGCACCACAAAGTAAACCTGTTGTTGATGCTCCGGTAATTGTTGTTAATGGAGGGAAAATAGGAATAGTAGCTTTTACAGTAAGTATTGTAGTTGCACTTACACTGCAAGAGTTTACTGATTGTACACGTACAGAACCAAATGTGAATCCTGCTCCGTAACGAACATCAACAAAATTATCAAGAGCTCCACCACCTGCAATAATTGTCATTGATCCCGCAGGGCCTCCGTTTAATACACTCCAGATATAGCTTGAAGAGAAGGCAGGTACTGATGGTAACTGATAACGTACAAACTCTGTTGCTGATCCTACCACATCACACACATTTACATATGGTGCTATAAGTGTAGTACCGTTTCTAAATGTACGTAACGCACCCGGCTTAGCTGCAGCAAGTTTCTTAATGGTAAGTGTTTTGCTTGATGCTCCACATCCTGAAGTTTTGGTAATAGTAAGTACACCAAATGTAAAGAGGTTAGTAAACCTAACTGATACAATGGTATCGTTAGGAGAACCTACAATAATCATGGTAGCAGCATTAGAAACAGTCCATGTATAACCTGTAGCAATACTATCCTGACGAACTGTGTATTGAACAATATCAGACTCAGGATCATTTACATCTGTATAGAATGGACATGCATTAATGATTGGTGCAATATCATTTCCATTATATGATCTGATAACTCCAGCTGCAGGTACTTTAAACGGAACTTTTACTGTTTTAGCAGCTATACTTGTAATACCGCTTGCAGATTTTGATCTTACGCTGATTAATGAACTGGCTACTACGGTATTTAAAAATTTAACATCCAAGAACGGAGTTATTGTTTCAATAGTACCACCGGCTACAATTGATTCGTTTGCAACAGGAACAACACCCACAGGCAATGTCCATACAAAAGAAGCAGTATTAGCAGGAGTAGTAGAAGTAACTCTTGCAACTGTAGCACCAGCAAGTGCGCCTACATTTGGCACAATAATGTGACAAACATTTGCATAATTCAACAACAATGTACTTGGTGCTGCAGGAGGATTAAGATTACCCGAAACTACATTGAATGAAGAAATATTACCATAAGAGAAAGCACTTGCAGCCTCACAAAACGTACCGGGTACTACTGTAATAAGACCTGTAGCGCCTGCAATTGCAGATACAGTAATAGAAGTTGTTCCCTGACCGGCAGTAATAGTAAAGCCTCTTGGAACAGCCCACTGATAAGTACCGGCACTTACCGAAGCAACTGAATAAACTAAACCAACACCACCTGTAGGAGCAACAGAAGCAGGGCCGGTAATACTACCAACTGTAGGAGTAAAACCAACGCAATTTCTTGCAGCTTCAAATGAAGCAGTTGAATAATCGGGATTTAATAGCTTAGTAGGTGTGATTGCAAGCGGACGATAATCTGCAGCAGTAAATGAAGCAGTAGTAGCATTTACTAACAATCCATAACGGCTGTTTACAGTATCGTTCTTTACATTTAAACCAAACCATGTACTGTCAGTTCCTTTTGCGCCTACTGTGTTAAATGAACCGGCCCAACGGAAACCGTTACCGGTATTAACACCTGTAAATCCTGTAGAATCATACGCATTTCTCGGAGCGTTTGTAACGTTACCACCACGGTAATCAATACTTACTCCACTTAATGGCTGGTAATTTGTTCCTGCTAATACGTTTTTATTGATCCTTAAATTTGATTCTAGATTTCTTTCATAGGTAACTGAATCACTGATCCATAAACCTGTATTCCAACCTATGAAAATAGTATTAGAAATATCAGCCTGATTGTTTCTGCGGATATGACCGGCAGAACGGTGATTGGGATCAATTGAAATAGCACCTGATACTGCATTATCTCTCCAAGGTCCTATTTGCGTAAAGTTTGAAAAAGTAGGATTTGTAGGAGGAGTGAATGCCGGGTTACGGGTGTTACCACTTGCTTCATTATCAATTTCAAAACCTGAAGATCTTGAACCATCTCCTAATTGTGGATCTCTTACAGTTAAACCAAACTGGTTAGAACCGCTGTATCCATAATCGGCATCAAAATCATCATCTCTTGTTTGAAAAGAAACTAAATGGCTGCAATTTACTGTACCACCAAACCATTCAAAAGAATCATCATCACCATTTGAAACCTGTACATAATCAATAACAGTTCCTCTACCCACAGAACCCATGGTAAGACCATTGATTTCGTTGTTTGGACTAAATACAAAACCAGTGTACTCAATACGTACAAATTTTAATACACCTGAATTATCATCATCATAAGAAGTACCTGGAGGTGGTGCACCAAGATCTCCGTTACCATGTCTGTTAAGAGCTATTGTAGGCAAACCTTCAATCTGCATTAAACCTGCAGTTCCTGTGCCGGTAGTACCACCTGCACTTGCACTGATATTATTGGTAGCTCTACCTAATATGATAATGCCACCCCAGTTACCTCTGGCACGCACGTTGTAGGGTTTGTTACTGGTAAATACGATGGGTCTTGAAGCAGTACCTTCAGCAATAACCTTAGAACCTCTTGTTACAATCAACGAAGAGTTTGCAACTAACTCAGAACCACGGATAATAGTTCCCGCTTCAATAGTAAGAATAGCTCCGTCTTTTACATAAATGGTTCCTTTTAAAAGGTACACATTGTTACTTGTCCATAAAGTGTTTACTTTAATGGTGTCTCCCGTTGATCCATCATAAATTACATTTGCATTAGGATAATCATTTGTGATACTACCTGTAAGACTAGTGTTAGGACCACTTTGTAGGTTAAAATTAGTCCAGCCTGTTGTCCATGGAGAGGCAGGAGCCGGCGCAAAAGCACCTTTGTAAGGCACTTGCTGAATGTACTTGTTTTGTGCCTGCGTGACGTGTGCACTCAGGAAAAACAAAATAGCCAGAAGCAGTTTGTGTTTCATAACTTGTTTTTTTTTGTTGTTTAAAATTTAAAATTTATAAGAAATGTTTAGAGAAAATACCCGTCCGAAATTGCGAGCACCAAAAATCAAATCCACATCCGGTTCATATTTATTATTGGCGTTGAAATCCTGAAAAAACACCAGTTGCTGTGCCAGCAAATCCCTTACATTCAGCTTCAGTTCCAGGTTCTTTTTTAGTGTACAGGCGGCCTGAAAATCCACCACCGTTCTTGCATTTTCAAAATAATCAGGGGTTCCGTTTCCACCCAATGCCAGAATCCTTGGCCCAACCCTGTTTGCAATTAAATTAAAGGAATAGCCTTTGTCTGCATCGAGATAAGTTAACCCACCATTTATAATATATGGTGATTGGCCCTGCAATCTTCTTTTAGCGTTAGCCACTGTACCTCCCAGTAAACTCACTTCAGATTTTATGATGGCTAAATTAGAAAAGAGGGTAAGGTTACTGAGTGGTCCTTTATCAATATTAAATATGGGGCCGATGATTGTACGAAATTCAAATTCTGCCCCCCTTACGTTTGCATTTTCTACAAAATCATAAGTGGCAAAATTGGTAGTGGCAGGTATGATGAATATTTCAATAGGGTATTTAAACTCTTTATTAAATACTGAAAATGAAACCAATTGAGAACGGCCGGGATAAAATTCAAGCCGAAAATCTGTATTGTATATTAAACTGTTTTTTAGTAATGGGTTTCCGCTGATACTGAGGTTTTGTGCAATATCGTAAAACACAAAAGGAGCAAGCTCTCTAAACTCTGGCCTGTTTACCGTTTCAGAATAGGCTAAGCGCAGGTTTATTTTTTTAGTGAGCGAAAAAACTCCACTTACTGAAGGGAAAAAACGGTACTGATTGTTAAATACCTTAACGGTGTCGTTAAAGCCAGCACCAAGTGATGTAAGTGTTTGTTTAAAATCTTCAAGCCTTGCACCATAAATAAATCTTGCAAATTTTCCCACTCTTGTATCCATCATACCATAAAAAGCAAGTGTGGTAGATACTCCGTTGTAGCCATCTCTTGCCTGGCTTCCATCCTCAATTAAAAAACCTGTTTTGCCTCTTCCTAATTTTCCAAAATTTGTTTTATCAAAAATATCTTCAACCGGTAATTTTAAAATTGATGGATCAAAGGAATTCGTATTCGGTATTTGGTAACGTAGAACCTGTAGAGTGCGTGCATCAAAATCTCTGTCACGGTTTTGATAGTTCAGTCCGGTTTTAATTTCATGCTTAATCAATTTTCCAATTGAAAAAGCACGGGAAATATCTACTTTGCCCGAATACAATATTTCTCCATTTTTTGAAAAGAAATGAATACCTGCACCTTCGGTTATTGCAGAAATACCTTGGTCAATATTAGCAAAATACTCACCTGTTGCTAATGAGCCCCTGTACTGCATTCTGCGTAGATTGGGTATATTTCTCTTAATATTAGAGTAGGAACCTATCCAGTTAACTTTTAGTTTGGCCGCTTTTATAAAATGCTCACCGGTAACTTGTGAGTTTACTATAAAATTACTGGTGAACCAATATGCTGTATTGCGGTCGTAAATATCATTTGCCTGAAAGTCGCTCCATCCTTCTCTTAATACAACTCTATCATCAGAATTAATACTGAGCAGATTTTTAAAGCTTACAGTATTGAAATTATTTAATTTAAAAGAAAAATTGGCGAGTACGCCCAACAGTGTTTCCTGAGTATAAACCCTGTCTTTGTAGTTTCCTATCTGTATGCTTGGGATCGGGCTGTTTACAGTTGCCTCCCAGGTATTTCTTTGTCCGGCATACGAATCGTAAGATCTGTTGTAGGTTATAGACAATATGCCGCCAAAAAAGTCTTTCCCCTTTTTCTGCATTGTTATACCGGTAGCATATTGAAAACTGATATTAGGAGTTGTAAAGCCGGAATATAATTTCCAATCATAAACACCCAACGCTTTTCCAAATTTTCCTTTTTCATCAAAGGTTAAACTCTTATACTGCTCTTTGTTAGGGAAATTAAAAGGAAGCTCTCTGCCACCATCATCTAAGCCCAAAAAATCCCAACGGCCGTGCTTATAATATTTCTGAGTTTTAAAAGTAGAGTTGGTATTAAAACCCAGACCAAAAGAAATGGTTTGGAAATCCTTATCAGGAATACTCTTGGTAGTAATGTTAATAATACCACCGCCAAACTCGGCTGTTTGATCAGGTGTTGCAGTTTTGAGAATAACCAGATTGTCGAGAATGTTTGATGGAAAAATGTCGAAGGCAAACGATTTTTTATCACTTTCTGAACTGGGTAAAGGAGCACCGTTAATAAAGGCAGCATTGTACCGGTCGTTAATACCTCTGATGATGGCAAACTTATCATCCTGTATGGCAGCACCACTGATTCTTTTTAATACATCGCTGGTGCTTCTGTCGGGTGTACGGCGGATGGCTTCGGCAGAAATACCATCGCTAAAATTGGGGCTGTTTTTTTGGGTAAGCAGCAGGGCACTGGTATTGTCTTTATTAATTCTGTTTGAACGGATAATGATTTCAGTACTGGCGGCCACAGATAATACTACATCCTGTGTGGTTACTTCATTTGCTTTTACAACAATTGCCTCAACGGTCTTTTTTTCTAACCCTACATAAGAACAGGTGATGGAATAAGTACCGGGTTTGAGGTTTGAGAAGGAATAAGTTCCGTTTTGATCTGTAGTAGTTCCCCGTGTTGAACCATTCAGCAAAATTGAGGCCCCAATCAACACATCACCAGTACTACCATTCACTAACTTTCCTGTAATTTTTCCTGATTGCGAAAAAGCAGATAAGGAAGCTAATAGAGTAAATAAAACTGAGAGAATTTGCTTGTTGTGCATGTGGTAGTTAATACGGTGTGAAATAAGACGAAATTTGAATAGTCAGAAACACTTATTTAAGTAGTATTGCGTGAGTTTGTATTATCAAATTATTAAGAGGAAGAAACATGAATATTTTTACAAAAGAAAATGCAATTATAAAAAAGGAAAGAAAAAAATATTACCAACGCAAATATTTATCCCGAACTTCTTTTTGCTGCATAATTTTCCTGCCGATTGTATAAGTGAGTGAAAGCTCAGTACGTTCGGCAGTGTATGCTTTAAATTGAGGGGAGTTGATAGGAAATTCATGGCTAAGTCTAACTCTGAAAGCATTACCTAAATAAACTGTTGCAAAAGGAAGCACCGTTTTAAAAGATCTTGTATAAAGCCCCCCTTCAAATGAAATTTTATTGGAATCAGAAATGTTTCTTTGTCTGAATTCAACTCCAGACCAAACTGCAATAATTTGTGTGGTATCAACAGCACGGCTACGGAAATATAAACCTTCGCTCCAAAAAACATTTTTTTGTATAATGTCTACCTTTTTAGAAAGTTTGATTCCAAAAACAGAATGCAAAGCAGCCCTGTGCCTGAGTTTGGTTTCTAAATCATCAAGAATATCGTTTCTTGGATAAAATAAGTGAGCCATGGAAGCACCCACTTCATAATAAAAATTTGCCTGTCTAAATCCATAGTAACCTCCCAGATTCCAATCAATATATTGTTTTTGTGACGAAGCTGTGTTTGCAAATGTGGGTCGGTAACGAAAAGCCCCACCCGAAATCTCTTTATCATTTAAAAATCCCTTTTGTTCTTCTACTTTTCCGGAAGCATATGTAACAGATAACCCAAAACCCATATAATGTTTTTCATTTCCATTAAAAAAATAATGCTTGGCAACAGAAGCTGAAATAAAATATGCGCTCAGTGGGGTTGAATTGTCTGCAATACCTGTTAAATCATTACCATACTGATAATAATTGAGTCCCCAGCCCCAATAAGAATTACTTTTCTTAGGTTTCTTTATGTTTTTATGGGTGACAGAATCAACTATAACAGGAATATTTTCAACTCTTTTTTTGAAATCGGTTTTGCCTTGAATATGAAAATATTGATGAGAAATAGTTGTAAACTGAGACTTTTGCCAGCTTGATAATGCAGTAAATTCAACTCCACCATCAATTCTTCCTGTTAATCCCGGGTTTAATAGTATAGGGGCTGAACTAATTTGAGAGAACCGTGCATTTTGTGCCAACAAACTTGTTGACATGAACAAAAAACAAATTAAAACAGAAGCTGCTTTTCTCAAGCTTATACAAAAAAATAAAACCATAAATAGTTCTTTAATTGGCAGTAGGCGGCAAATGTATCTATTCTCATAAACCAGCAAGTAGCTTAAATAAGTAGTATTGCGCTGGTATGTAATTGGTAACAAAAAATTAAAATAGAAGTTGCTATTTCAATACAAACAACTTAGGCTTTGTAAAAAATCTTTGTACGAGGATGAACAGGACATGCCATTGGTTTGCCTTATTGGTTGACTTGCTTCCAGAGTTATTATGCCGGTACAATCGCTCAGCAATATTTTCTGTTTGACCAACATAGTATTGATCCAACGATGGAGAATAGATTATATAAACAAAAAATTGCATAAACTAAAAATCCCGAATGAACGGGATTGATGTGGAGAGTATC
>JANNRE010000008.1:0-143370 GCA_031401115.1 Chitinophagaceae bacterium | reverse complement strand
CAGCAGCACCTGTAAACAAAGCAATATCCGGTCTTATAAAAAATCAATAGTGACAGAAGATAAAAAAAATACAAATCAGGAATCTATTGAATCATTCAGAGACCGAATTGCAACTGTTGATGCACACGGAAAACGAAACTGGATTTTTGCACAAAAACCAAAAGGCAAATTTTATAATGCACGCACTATAGTAAGCCTTGCTTTTTTTGCTTTATTTGTTGCGTTGCCTTTTATTTATGTAAATGGCAGACCTCTGTTTCTGTTTAATATACCCAAAGCAAAATTTATTATTCTTGGCAAAGTATTCTGGCCACAGGATTTTTTCATTTTCGGTATTACAATGGTTACGTTTGTTGTTTTTATTGTTCTTTTTACAGCAGCATTTGGAAGATTGTTTTGTGGATGGGTTTGCCCGCAAACAAATTTTATGGAAATGCTTTTTCGTAGAGTAGAGTATTTAATTGAAGGTGATGCACCACAGCAGAAGTTACTTGCAAAATCTGAATGGACCACCAATAAAATAGTACGTAAAGGGCTGAAACATTTTGTCTTTTATATTCTTTCCTTCATCATTGCTAACTTTTTTCTTGCTTACATTTTAGGAACAGAAGAGTTGTGGAAAATGATGACACATCCCACTGAAAACATTGGTACACTTGCCGGGATATTTGTATTTACATATGTATTTTATGCTGTGTATGCTTTTTTCCGAGAGCAGGCATGTACGGTTGTTTGCCCTTATGGAAGACTGCAAAGTGTACTGCTTGATAAAAACTCAATGGTTGTAGCTTATGATTACAAACGTGGAGAAACAAGGGCAAAATTTCACAAGAATAAAGAACGAACTGCAGGTGATTGTATTGATTGCCATCAATGTGTAAAAGTTTGCCCCACAGGAATTGACATTCGCAATGGCACACAAATGGAGTGTGTAAACTGCACAGCCTGTATAGATGCATGCGATCACATGATGGAAAATGTGGGGTTAAAAAAAGGATTGATCCGCTATGCAAGTGAAAATAATATTGCAAAAGGTGAAAAAGTGAGATATACAAGCCGAATGAAGATGTATACGTTATTACTGATTCTGTTACTTGGGCTTCTAACTACACTGATCTTTTCTTTGAAGGATGTAAAAGCTACTGTAATGCGTACACCAGGCATGTTATTTCAGGAAGTTGGAAAAGACAGCGTATCAAACCTATACAATATTAAAGTTGTAAATAAAACAATGCGTAATATTCCATTAACAGTTAAACTGGAACAAGTATCAGGAAGTGTTACTGTAATTGGCAGTATAATTAAAGTTGAAAAAGAAGGACAAGGCGCCGGTGAATTTTTTGTAACACTACCCAACAAAAATATTACTAATAGAAAAACAGTAGTAAAACTTGGCCTGTATGAAGGAACTAAAAAAATATCAGATCTCACTACTAACTTTCTGGGGCCTGTTTATACAAATGAATAAAATAAATGAATATGACACTTAACTGGGGACATAAACTTATCATCGTTTTTATCCTGTTTGGAACATTAATGTTTATTCTGGTATATAAAAGTATTCGAACAGATTATCAATTGGTAAGCAAAGAGTATTATAATGATGAATTAAAATATCAGCAGGTGATTGATGGTACCGCAAATGCAAATAAGCTCAGTACTCAGGTAAGTATTTTACAGAGCGATGGACAATTACAATTTCAGTTTCCCATGGAAATGAAAAACAAAACTGCAAAGGGTGCTATTTATTTTTATTGCAGTTATGACAATTCAAAAGATAAGAAAATCGCAATTGCACTGAATGAAATTTGTATGCAAACAATTGAAGAAACTAAAATTCCTTCCGGAAATTATACAGTAAAAATAAGCTGGCAAACAGCAGATGGTAATTATTATAATGAACAATACTTTACAAAAAAATGATTACGTCTGTTTTAATAGCAGGTTTTACGCTAGGTGCTTTTGGTAGCTTACATTGTGTAGGTATGTGTGGGCCTCTTGCTTTAGCATTGCCAGTGCATCATTTAAGTGGTGCAAAAAAAATAATAGCAGCCATTATCTATAATTTTGGCCGTGTTCTTACCTATTCTTTACTAGGACTTGTAATGGGGGTAATAGGAAAAGGATTTTTTATTGCTGGTTGGGAACAAATGTTTTCAATCATCATTGGTAGTACTCTGCTTTTTTTTACTATTCTCTATTTTGTAGGAAAGAAAAACTATCAGCCAAATTGGTATCGGAATATTACATATAAACTTCAATACCTTATTTCAAATTTATTAAACGAAAAAAATTATGCAGGTTACTTGTTAATAGGTATGGCCAATGGCCTGCTGCCCTGCGGTTTGGTTTATGTAGCTATCAGCAGCGCTTTGGTTTTGGGCAACGAAGTAACAAGTACCTTATTCATGGCTTCGTTTGGTTTTGCAACAATTCCCGCTATGCTGTTACTTACAGTAATGGGTACAAAAATCAGCTTAGTTGTAAGAAATAAAATGAAAAGGCTAACTCCGTTTGTTATTATTACAGTTGCCCTGCTGCTAATCCTACGTGGCTTAAGTTTAGATATTCCTTATATAAGCCCCGCTTTTTCACAAACCGGTACAGAGAAAATTCAGTGTCATTAATTTATTAGAATAAGCTGCTATTTCAATTGCAATAATTATATTGTAACAAATTTTCACAATTGTCCAGGCAAGTATTTTCTGATCCGGGGTTTTGGTTTCTGTTACTTATTAACAGTTGGCTCATTTATTATTATCTGCAAACTCCGGGTGAGTTTAATACCATTGTTTGGATTTACTGGTTTCAGAGTGTTCTTATTGGGCTGTTTACTTTTATTCAGTTGCTTCGTATTAAAAATCCAGATGAAAAAAGTTTGTCAATTAATAAACAACCCATATCTAAAAACAGTATGGGATGTGCTGCTTTTTTCTTTCTGTTACACTACGGGCTTTTTCATTTTGTGTACGCCATTTTTTTACTGGTGAGTTTTACAAAAGGAGCTAATACTAAAATGATCTTAATTACAGCTTGTGTTTTCTTAATAGAAAGCACTATTCAGCTTCTCAGAAGAAAAAATATTTCCGTTGCTCAAAAAGAAAATGTAGGGAAAATATTCTTCACACCCTATCTCCGGATTGTACCCATGCATTTAATGATTTTGTTGCCTAATATTTTAGATATGAGTGTTACGGTTGTTTTTCTCATTTTAAAAACGGTGGCAGATATTGCAATGTATATGGCAACTACAAGGATGCATGCTTCCTCGCAACCGCTCTAAGATATATTTTCGTAAACTTGTAAAAAATAAAAGCTATGGCTACCGAAATAAAATGCCCCAATTGTGGCCATGAATTTGAACCTACGGATAGCATTCGTGAAGAAGTACAGAAAGAACTTCGCTCCAAAATGAGCGACTGGCAAAAACAACAGCAACAAAAATTTGATCTGCAGTTGCAGGAAGAAAAGAACAAAACACAAAAAGAAACGGAAGAACTTCTCCGCAAATCCATTTCATCTGATTTTGAAAACAAACTCCGAATTGCTGAACAAAGCAGTAAAGACAATGAAGAAAAATTAAAAGAAGCTCGCAGAAAAGAACTTGAATTTTTAAAGAAAGAACAGCTTTTGCTTTCAAAAGAACAGGGTCTGGACTTACAATTACAAAAGATGCTTCTGGAAGAAAGAAGTAAGCTTTCTGAAATTATACGAAAAGAAGAAATTGAAAAAATATCTTTAAAGGAAACAGAGTATCAACTGAAGTTTAAAGAGCTTGAAGAAAAATTTGAACGGCAGAAAAAACTGGCAGATGAAATGGTAAGAAAAGCTGAGCAGGGAAGTATGCAAAGCCAAGGTGAAGCACAGGAATTATTATTAGAAGATTTATTAAGACAATCTTTTCCTTACGATACTGTAACAGAAGTAGGCAAAGGAGTTAAAGGAGCTGACTGTATTTTAATTGTTCGCAATCAATTTGGACAAGAGTGCGGTAAAATTATTTTTGAAAGCAAACGCACTAAAGATTTTTCAAATGAATGGATTGAAAAATTAAAAACTGATTTAAGAAATACACAGGCTGATGTAGCTGTAATTGTATCTCAGGCACTTCCTAAAGACTTGGACCGCTTTGGGCAAAAAGATGGAGTATGGGTATGTAATTTTTCTGAAGCAAAAGCATTAACACAGGTTTTAAGAGATAGTATTCTGCGTATTGCACAGGCAACCAAAGGGCAGGAAAACAAAGGCGATAAAATGCACATGCTCTATGATTATTTAACGAGTACCGAATTTTCTGAACAATGGAAAGCCATTCGTGAAGGGTTCATGAGCATGAAACTTTCTATTCAAAAAGAAAGAGATGCTATGGAAAAGTTATGGAAGCAAAGGGAAAAACAATTAGAGAAAGTTTTATTAAACGCTGCTCACATCCGTGGAAGTGTTGAAGGTATTGCAGGCAATGATGTAGATATTAATTTGCTCGGCGATAGTGATTTAATAACTGAAGAATAATTACACTAAGTAAAGTCTTCTCCGTCAAAATCATCTTCATCTCCTCCCCTTGAAGCATCTAAGTTTATAATGCTGCCCATTAAATCTTTAAACTCCACCCTGCCTTCAACAATTTGTTTGCTTATGAGTGAGTAAGAAGCTAAACCATGCAGCACAAACTCCATCAACAAAGCTGATTGCTTTTCATTGGCGCTCTTAAAATATTTTTTTACCAAAGGATATAACCCATCTACTTTATACAATGCCTGTATTTTTTCTTCATCTTTTAAATTCATTAACAAGCTGATTGTATTTCCCTTGTCAAACCAACTCGTAACTGACTTGTAAGGATTTTCGTTTGCTGTTTCCTGCTTTCGCTTTTTTGTTTGTTCAGGGTTTGGAAAATATTGTAAAAACTGAGTACGTATGGCTTTGTTTAATAAATTAAATGCTACCTGATAAGGGCCTTCCTGTTCGCCTTCATACACCAGTTCAATTTTTCCTGTAATAGAAGGAATAATTCCTACCAAATCATTTACCCAAACCTGAGTTGTTTTTTCTTTGTTTTGAATTGCTCTTAACTCTGCAGTACTCACTACATTTTCATAAGCAGCAATGGTGAGCCTCGCACTTACTCCACTCTTCTTATCTACAAACTCACTGCTTCTTGCTTCAAAAGCCACTTGCTCAATTAATCGTTTTATTAAATCACTTACTTCTACTCTTTTAATCTGCTCAGGATGCACTTGCGCTTCCTGCTCAGTAATTGCTAAACCAACTTCAATTGTTTTAGGATAGTGTGTGAGTATCTGGCTTTCAATTCTATCTTTCAATGGCGTTACAATAGAACCTCTATTGGTATAGTCTTCTGGGTTTGCAGTAAACACAAATAAAATATCAAGTGGTAATCTTAATTTAAAACCACGTATCTGCACATCGCCTTCTTCCAGAATATTAAACAGCGATACCTGTATGCGTGCCTGTAAATCAGGAATTTCATTAATTACAAAAATGCACCTGTTACTGCGTGGAATGATGCCGTAATGAATTACACGTTCATCTGCAAAGCTCAATTTTAAATTAGCAGCTTTTATAGGATCAATATCTCCAATTAAGTCTGCTACGCTCACATCGGGTGTTGCTAATTTTTCTCCGTAACGTTGCGCTTGATGCACCCATTCAATTGCTGTAGCATCACCTTCTGTTGCAATTTTTTCTTTTGCATAATGAGAGATGGGATTGAAGGGATCATCATTTACTTCACTGCCCGCCACAACAGGAATGTATTCATCTAATAACTCTGTCATTAATCTTGCCATTCTGGTTTTTGCTTGTCCACGCAAACCCAAAAACAAAATGTTATGACGGGAAAGCAATGCTCTTTCCACATCTGGGATTACAGAATCTTCATAGCCAAGTATGCCATGAAATACATTTTCTTTTTGCTGAAGTTTGGCAATCAGATTTTGTCTTACTTCTTCTTTGATGCTTTTTGATTGATAGCCGCTCTTTTTAAGTTCGCCTAAGGTTTTAATTTTTATCATTGCCGGTAAGACGGGAAGACGGAAAGTTCCCGATTTAATTATTCTAAACAATAGCGTCTGATTCCGTCTTTAATCAGAGCTACATTGAAATTTATTAAAAAGCCAACATGCAATTTCGTCATCCGTAAATGACTTAGTATTTGGGCTTCCCAAACCTTATTTACATTATCGACGGCTTTTAGTTCGCAGATAATTGTTTCATCAACAAAAACATCCATTCGTAGTCCTTCATCAAAAAAAAGTCCATCATAATAAACTGGAAGATCAACCTGCCTTTGAAAACGAATACCTTTCTTCTTCAACTCATAACAGAAACAGGCTTCATAAATCTTTTCAAGCAATCCGGGTCCTAACTCTTTATGAACTTTAAAAGCACAGTCTACAATTTCTTTACATAAATACTCTTCATGCTCTGCTAGTATATACATAACAATAGTTTTTTTCGCCTTTCCGTCTTCCCGGCAAAACTAATACACCGTTTTTCGTTTTCCACTTTCAAAATCTTTAAATAAGAATGCTCCTAACTTATCTAAAGATGCAAAGAATGCTTTTCCATTGTTGGTTTCTGTAAACTCCTGTACAAAACTTTGTAAGTAAGGATCGGTAGCAATCATAAAAGTAGTGATGGGTATTTTCAATTTTTTACACTGTGCTGCAAGATTTAGACAGCGGCTTGTAATTTTCCTGTCGAGTCCAAAACTGTTTTTATAATACTTCTTACCTATTTTTAAACAGGTAGGTTTTCCATCAGTAATCATAAAAATCTGTTTGTTAGGGTTTTTTCTACGTCGCAGTGTTTCCATTGCCAGCTCTAACCCCGCAACTGTATTTGTATGATAAGGCCCTACTTGCAAATATGGAAGATCTTTTATTTCAATAGGTGTAGCATCATTTCCAAACGTTACAATATCAAGTGTATCTTTTGGATAGCGTGTTGTAATTAATTCACTCAAGGCCATTGCTACTTTTTTAGCAGGTGTAATTCGGTCTTCACCATAAAGAATCATGGAATGAGAAATATCAATCATTAACACAGTAGAAGTTTGTGTTTTGAAGTCTGTTTCTCTGATTTCTAAATCATCCTCCCCCATCTGAAAACTTTCAATGCCATGATTGATTTGTGCATTTCGGATGGAGTTGGTAAAATCAATTTGTTCTAAAGTGTCACCAAATTGAAAGGGTCTTGTTTCCGGATTTATTTCATCGCCACCACCCGGTTTAAATGTATGATGCTGTCCCTGCCTTGTTTTTTTAAGCTTACCGAAAATTTCTTCTAATGAACGTTTACGAATACCCTGTTCAGTTTTTGATGTGATGTTGAAATTTCCAGTAACAGGGTTTTCATCTAAGTAGCCTTTCTCTTTTAACTCATCAATAAAGTCGCCCATCCCATACTCATCATTGGTGAGTTTGTATTGCCTGTCTAATTGGTTCATCCAGTCCAATGCTTCGCTTACATCGCCACTGGTATAAGTAAGCAACTGGCTGAACAAATCGAGCAGTTGTTCAAACTTCGATTTGTTATTTTGAGAAGGATCATATTTTGAAAAGAAGTGCCCGATCATATACAACAATTCAAGGTAGCTGTTTTTTAGAAATCAGTACGAATTTCAGAATCAATTAACACATTAATGACAGAAAGGTTGAAAATATTTTTTTCAGGCTTACAGATTGTTTAATTTGGCGGTAAGAACTCCTGTATGAAAAAACTATTTCTTTCACTTTTCTCACCAATTCTTTTGTTAGTACTCTTTTGCTCATGCGGCAGTCCAAGATTTTTGTTAAAAGAAACCGCCCGTTTTGATACGCTCAATATACAACTTGATGTAAAGTTAGTTCAGCAATTTGAGTACCGTTTATTGCTGGAGCAAAAGCTGAAAAAATTAATTGAAGTTTATAACACAGAGCAGCATCCGTTTAAACTTACATTTAATGAAAACAAACAGCAGGCAAACTGTACAGTGCAATTTTTAAAATCGAAATTTGTGAGCCGCAAGCAAAGCAATGTGGCTGCTGCAGTTACCGCTGCAGGTGTGGGAACGGCAGCTTATTTAATTGCAAGTAATTTTTTTATTCCTATAGGCTGGGTTTATATTCCCAATGCAAAAACAACCATAACCCCTGTTTTAAGCAATAATATTTCTGATGTAGTTAATTTTCCAAAAGTAACACTGGCAAGTACGGGTATGTATCGCAGGCAGGAAAAACAACAGGAGCTTCAAAGCACAAAAGTGATACGGTATATTTTAGCCATTGTGCAAAATCTGGAAAAGGAATACAAAACAAATACTTCAAAATAAATACCAGTACAAACAAATCTGCCATACTTTTCAAGTATGGCAGATTATTTAAATATTCTATCCTTATTTATTTCTGACTATCAGGGCTATTCTTAATTACCGGACTTTGCTCGGGGCTTTTGATTGTATCTTTTAAAGGTGCTGCTGCGCCTCCGTATTGTTTCAATATAGCATCTACACTGGTAATCATTTCTTTTGCTTTTTCAAATTCATACCCTTGTGCCTGTCCAATTTGATTTTCAGTTAATGATTCATAATATGCAACCTGCTGCTGACAATCTTTTTTAACTTTTTCCAAAATTCGTTTGCCAAGTTCCGTATCTCCTGCCTGCAATGCAGCCATACCGAAATACATGCTCTTTTCATTATGATCATTTCCGTAACGGCTGGCCATTGCATAAGGCATGTTTCTATCCGGCATCATTTGATCGGCACGCTGCAATACTTTTTTTGCACTGTCTAATTTTCCCAGAGAAATAAAATTCATGGCAAGTAGTGTATGTGCATTACGGATGTTTACCATGTGGCGGCGATTTTCTTCATCATAATATACACTTCCGCTTTTGTTTGCACCACCATATTTAAACTTGGTCATAACATTTTTGTGCATCCAATCTAAGTTGATGGTTCCTCTTGCATTGGCAACAGGCACTAATCTGAATGTTAATCCATCCTGACGCAAATAATCATCAAAGCCTAAACTATATGGCTGTGTAAAATAAATAGGGCGCTTCCATTTATTAGCAGCAATGATGTTCATAATTGCCAGATCATTTTTAAATAAATACTGCTTGGGTATTTCAAATTTTATTTGTGACACCACACTGTCTGTAGCTGTAACCGTTCCGTTTTGTAATACTGCTGCTTTATCAACCGGTACAAATACTTTACGAGACGGAAAGTAATTCAGCATTTCATCATTCTGTGCACGGTACATTTTTGCAGGATCATCACTGCCTACCTGATCTTTCATCATGGTGTATAAATCATAATACGCAGTATCAGTTTCAGAAACGGGAATATAATAGGCAATGTTTCGTTTATCACCTGCAATCTGTTCTTCATTCCAGATAACATCAAACGGATCACTTTCATTTACTTTATACCTTAATTGATTAATATACCAATCGGTACCAAGCAAACTTGTGTTTACAACTCTAATATCCGGGCGAATCCCTTTTACTTCTTGTGCATACCATAAAGGATAGGTATCGTTATCACCAACGGTAAATACAATAGCATTAGGTGCACAACTTTCTAAATAGTTGCTTGCTAAATCGGGAGCTAATGTTTTTTTGCTACGATCATGATCATCCCACTCCTGCGAAGCCATTAATACAGGTACTGCTACAAAACATAAAACAGCAGCAGCATAAGAAGCAGTAGCGCCTTTCATTAATTTTCCAATCCAGTCTTTTACCTGAAAATACCCCAAACCGATCCATATTGCAAATGCATAAAAACTCCCTACATACGCATAGTCACGCTCTCTTGGTTGTGGCCCTGCTTGATTTAAATACACAACAATTGCCAGACCTGTAATGATGAATAAGAGTAAAGATACCAACCAATCTTTGCGGTTTTTGTAATATTGATACGCAAACCCAAGTACACCCAAAATAAAAGGAAGTAAAAAAAGTTTGTTGTTTGCTTTATTATTTTTTAAACTATCAGGCATTAATTCCTGTTTGCCCAGACGGAAATTATCAAGAAAAGAAATACCTGTAATCCAGTTTCCGTTTCTAACTTCACCCACACCCTGTACATCATTTTGCTTGCCACTAAAATTCCACATAAAATAACGCCAGTACATAATGTTTAACTGATAGCCAAAGAAAAATTTAATATTATCAGCCATATCAGGATCACGTTCAAAAGAAACTTTCCCTGTTTGCCTATCCTGTACTTTTTGTATACCTAAAAAACTTGCATAATAATCTGCATGTCCCTGATCATTACTTGCATCCCACACACGGGGGAAAACCATAGTTTGTTCTTCAGGATAAACAGCCTTTCTTTTCTTTCCAACAATTTCGTACTTATCTCCTACACGTTGATAAACATCACCTACCTCTTCATAATCTGCATCGGCTGTAAACATTTGACCTTTTATTAATGGAACTTCTCCATATTGCTCACGGCTTAAGTAACTTACTAAAGCCAATGGGTTGTTTACATCATTCATATCAACCGATGGATTTGCATTGGAGCGGATCATGGTGGTCATGTACGTAGAGTATCCAATCATCATAAATGCAAAACACCACAATCCAAGTCTGATAAAACGGCTATGATTGTTGTTGGCCCATTTTAAACCAAGCCAAATGAGTACACCCATTAACACAAAGAAGAAAAGGAATCCGCTAAAGAAAGGAAGACTAAAACTGTTTACAAACAAACGATCGAACCAGCCTGCACTTGCAATGCTCCATTGAATTACTGCTTTTTGAACAATTACTGTAATAATACATCCCAATAAAAATGCAATGGTGCCCCCCTTCCATGTAGGTTTATAACGGCGGAAATAATACACCATCACAATTGCAGGAATGGTTAATAAGTTTAATAAGTGAACGCCGATGCTTAAACCCATCATAAAAAAGATGAGTATAATCCAGCGCTCGGCATGTGTACGTTTTAAATCATCATCACCTGCTCTTTCATCTTCATGATCCCATTTTAAAATCATCCAGAAAACCAAAGCAGTAAAAAAAGAAGAAAGTGCATATACTTCACCTTCCACCGCACTAAACCAAAAAGAATCGCTGAACGTATAAGCTAAAGAACCTATTACACCAGCAGCCATTACATTAAATAATGGAGTACCCGTTAACTCATCCTGTGCCTTATAAAATAAGCGGCGGCCAAAATGTGTAATGGTCCAAAATAAAAACATGATTGTAAACCCGCTACTCAAAGCAGATAATAAGTTTACACCTATAGCAGCGTCTCCCGGAGTAAACAAAGTAAACAAACGGCCGAGTAAGATAAACAAAGGGGCTCCTGGTGGATGTGGTATTTGCAATTTGTATGCACTGGAAATAAACTCACCTGTATCCCACAAACTTCCGGTGGGTTCCATAGTTATAACGTAAATGGCACAGGAGAAAAGACCTACAATCCATCCTGTAATGTTATTCACCTTTTTAAAATTCATAGCTATATTCTTTTTGGTTGATGCGATTTTTTAAAGCGGGCAGGCAAAAATAAGGAGATGGAGGTAGAAACGATGCGTTTCCTTTTTGTTTTAACAGGCTTTCTATTATTCAAAATAAACCCTAACTGTTTGATAAAACAGCCTGCTTTGTGCATATTGGCTGATGCTGTTTTCAGAAAAGCCCTGCAGCCCGAATAAACCGGCTGCATTTCCTTTGTTAATGGCAATTTCCAAATAACCTGCGGCATTAAAGAGTGCAAGCTTTTCACCTTCGCCGGCATCGGCATAGGTTTCACTTAACTTATCAATTACTTCATCCCGCTTAAATACAATTTTAAAACGCCTTCCCTTGCGTTGAGTTTCAAATTCATCATGGGTAATATTTACAATTACATTTTCAAAATGATCAATAAAAATGATTTGCCCTTCAATGTATTGACCGGTTGTTAAGGCTCTCAGCGGATTACGCACCTGAATAGAAACAGAAGCATCACCAACTTCGGCTAGCTTTTTTCCTGCGCTGATTTGCTGAATGGCTTTGCCAAAGACTTCAGCACAATGCAGGGTGTTTCGGGGTACTGATTTATCTAATGCAAGTGCAACAACTTCTGTGGGTGTTTCTTCAAGTATCATGGTGATGAGGCCATTATCTGCCAGGCATAAATATTGGTCATTGTGTTTTACCATAAGCAAATGTTCAGGTACAAACTGAAACAAATTAGCAATAACAATATGAAAACTGCCCGCAGGAAATTGTTTGATGGCATTGCGAACTACATAAGCGGTTTGCGGATCATTAAAAGGCAACAGTTCATGGGTTATATCAATCAGTTGAAAAGTGGAATCAATTGAGAGTAATGCTCCTTTTACTGCACCTGCAAGATAATCCTGCTTTCCAATATCGGATGTAAGGGTTAGTAAAGGCATTACTGAAGAAAAATAAAAATTAGAAATTAAGAATTACAAACATAATAAACCATTACGGGAAAGCAGAATTCATTTTATTGCAACAATTTACACAAAATACAAAACCACAAACATTCCTTATTTTACTAACTCTCCGTTTTTATAAAAAAATTTATACACTAACTTATCTGTAAACTTTGGAAAAAACTTTTGCAGAAAAACAGTTCGCTTATCGGCAAACGAATAAATCAATGAACGCTTTCTTTTTTCAATGGCCTGAAAGGTGATAGCAGCACATTCTTCCGCCGTCATAAGCGATCCTTCATCTAAAGTTGTAAAGCCCTGACTTTTTCCATCTTTAGTTAAAGCTGCATTACGGATGTTAGAAGCTGTAAAGCCCGGGCAAACCCACATTACATTTACTCCTTTGTGAAGCAATTCTGTTCGTAAAGATTCTAAAAAACCCTGCATGGCAAATTTTGATGCATTGTATCCAGTACGCCCGGGCAAACCTCTGTAACCTGCAACAGATGAAACGCCAACAATTGTTCCTTTTGTTTTGATAACAGAATCCAATGCGTACTTTGTGCAATATACCGTTCCAAAGAAATTAATATCCATCACCTTTCGTATTACATCTACATCAGCATCCTGCAACAAAGCCCGCATTGATATGCCGGCATTATTGATGAGGATATCAATTTCGCCAAAGTATTTTATACTTGCTTCAATAAAATGTTTGCAATCGGCCTCCTTACTTACATCTGCCACTTCAATATGTAACGGCTTGCCGGGGAACGATGTTTGCAGTTGATAGAGTTTATCATGATTGCGGCCACAGGTTGCTACTTTAGCTCCAGCATTCAACGCAAGTTCTACTAATGCTTTACCAATACCATCGCTACCTCCGGTAATTACAACTACTTTGTTATGTAAAAAATTCATTGGTTATAGTTTTTCTTTTGCAAAAGTAAGTTTGCTGGACTCATATCCACATATCAGGCCAAATGAATGTGTAAAGTATTTTTTTGAAAACTTGGGTGCAAAATGTAATTACCCTATTTTTGCACTCCAAAAAAACGGAAACGTTTTTGATGATTCTGTAGCTCAGTTGGTAGAGCAATACACTTTTAATGTATGGGTCCTGGGTTCGAGTCCCAGCGGGATCACCACCAATAACTGAAAAGTTAACAAAAGCCCCCTGATAATCAGAGGGCTTTTTTCTTTAAACCCATTTTTCAAATGCTTAACGTTTTTTTATTTCAAAATCGTTTCAGTGGTCATCCAATAAATATTATCCCAGCCGTTTAAAGGACTATGCATTTGTTTTTTTAACTCTTCAATACGTTGTTGCTTTTTAAACGGACTTCTAAACCCTCCACGGCTGCTCACAAAAAAGAACTGCTTTTTATCAGGTGTAACAAATGGACAATAGGTTAATCCTTGCCCATTTACTTTATTACCTAGGTTGATGGCTTCTTTCCAAATGCCATTGTTATCTTTTTTGCTGATATACAAATCTCCAGATCCAAAATTTTCTTTTCGTTTGTAAGCTGTAAAAATTACAAACTGCTCATCAGCATCTACAAAAGCATTAAACTCTGCACCCATATTATTAATAGCGTTGGGTAGACTTACTGCTGTATCATATGCATTATTTACAAAGCGGCACATTACAATGTCTTCATCTTTTCCATCCATTTCCCTTGTAAAATAAATTGTTCCGCTTTTGGCTATAGATGGATAAAATTCATCTTTACTGCTGTTTACGGGTGCGCCCATATTTACCGGGTTTGCCCACACTCCGTTTTGCTTTGTTACAAACCACAAATCATGATCTTTTGCTGAGATTCCGCTTATTGGACGCACAGATGCAAAGTATAGTTTTGAACCATCTGGTGAAAATGCGGGTTCCAAATCATTATACTGTCCGCTAAAACTTGCTACCTGAGGCTTAGTCCATTTGCCATTTATTTTTTTGCAACACATAATTACACTGCAAATTCTTCCGCCGCCATATTGTAAAGTGTAGAACATTTCATCTCCCGCTGGAGAGATGGCCATATCTCTGTTACCAAATTCATCAGAAACAATACCGGGCATAAAAACAGAGGGGGTGTCGGCAGGTAATTGTTTTTGTGAAAAACAATACTGAGTGATAAGAAGACAACAAAAAATTAAACGCCTTTGATGCATATACAAATAATTTAAGTGAACCTTTATCTGCGGTTAATGCTACTCCGTTACAAACTTTTCCTTCATCTTTTCCAGCAGTTTGGTTTCAATCATTTTCACCCCCAGTAAAATCATATTCTTAAAAGCAATGGCTGTTGAAATTCCATGGCCTACAATTACCGGCTTATCTACACCAAGTATTGGTGTGCCGCCATAGGTTTCAAAATTGAAGCGTTGAAAATAATCGTCTTCGGCTAAGTTTCTGCTTTTGGCAATATCAAAAATAGATTCGCCGAGTTTTAAAATTACATTGCCTGTAAATCCATCACATACCATTACATCGGCTTTGCCTGTAAGCAAATCTCTTCCTTCAATATTGCCAATAAAATTGATGCTCTCATTTTCTTTGAGTAATTTAAATGCAGCTTGCGAAAGCAAATTTCCTTTTCCTTCTTCTTCGCCAATATTGATTAGTCCTACAGTTGGGTTTTCAATCTCCAATATGTTGTGAGCATAGATGCTTCCGAGAATTGCATTCTGCAAAAGGTTTTCAGGTTTACAATCTGCCTGTAATCCTACATCTAGCAACAAACCATAGCCGCCTTGAACTTTTGGAATAACAGTGGAGATTGTAGGACGTAACACTCCTTCAATTGCTTTAATGGTATAAAAAACACCCACCATCATTACGCCAGTATTACCGGCACTTATAAAGGCATCAATTTTTCCATTAGCTAATAATTGAAAGCCCACATTCATAGAGGAGTTGGGCTTTTCTCTTAAAGCTCTTGTAGGACTCTCCTGCATATCTATCATTTCAGGAGCATGCACAAATGAAACATTTGCAGGAACAGAAACATAATGCTTCTTAAGAATGGCTTCATCGCCAATGAGCAGGAGTTTAATATTTGGCTGGGGTTCGCCCAAAAACAAATCAACGCCCAACAGCGTTTGCTGAGGGGCGTAGTCTCCACCCATCATGTCAATACCTATGACCATGCAGGTAAAAATAGTTAATTAAGGCTTACGCTTTAGCAGGAGCTTTTTCTGCTACTAACTTTCCTTTGTAATATAATTTGCCTTCAGTTACATGAGCACGGTGACGTACATGCATATCGCCTGTTTCAGTATCTTTGCTAAGAGTTACTTTAACAGCCTTGTAATGTGTACGGCGCTTGGCACTGCGTTGCTGCGAATGACGACGTTTTGGATTTGGCATATCTTTTTATTTTACTCGTTTCTAAATTTATCTAAATCTTTCCAGATTTTTTTATTTTCTGATGCAGGCTGCGGGTTCAATTTTTCTAACCTTGCCAATACCTCTTTATTACAGTTTGGCCCACCCATATCACTTTCTTTACACATTTTGTGCATGGGAATACTGAGATTTACAAATTCATAAACCCAGTTTTTAACGTTCAAATGACTTTCAGTACGTGAAATATAAAACACATCCGGACTTTCTTCCTCATCATTCATCTTCTCAGGCTCATCAGTCATTTTTACCAGCATCTCAAATTCGTCCCAGAGTTCAAGAGGTAAATTGTTTCCACACCGGTCACAAACTACTTCTAAACTTCCTCCCACCTCAAATTTCAGCATCAAAAAGCCGCTGTTTTTTTCCAGCACCAGTTTTACTTGAGATTTGCAGTTTTCAAAGTCCTGCGGTCCAAATTCTTCAAAAAACCTGTCATCAAGTTCATAATGAAACTCATGACTACCGGGTTTTAATCCCACAAATGCTATTTCAAATTCCCGGCGGCTTGCCATATTGGCTTTTTTAAAGAGTTTGCAAAGGTAGCCGAAAAACCCATTCAAGCCAAAGCTTTACAGAAGATATTTAGGAGCAGAAATACCTTTTCCCATGTTGGACTTCCGTTTCCCCCCTTTGCTGCAACTGCCCCGCAAAATACTGGCGGGCCGTTTTCCGCTTCGGTCGGGGCTACTGGGAACTGATAAAAAAACAGCACAAAACCTCAAACTTAGAACTCAAAACAGAGAACTTAAAATTCCCTCCTTAATTTTGAACTCGATGACCTACGGCAAACTCATACGCATTTCTTTAATTACCAGTTTTTCAATCCTCGCCCTGTTTATCTTTTTTATTTCAGATAATCATGAGTGGATTGAAAGAAATTATGCTACAGGTTTTTTTCCATATTTATCAAAAGCACTTCGTTTTATTTTTGGCTGGATTCCTTTTAGCATTGGAGACATTATTTATTTACTGGTAATTGTGAGTGTATTATGGCAAATAAGCAAGTTTGTTGTACGGTTGTTTCATAAAAAAGATAGCTGGGCAAAAAAGCTTTCGCCATTAACGGCAGCAGGAATCATTTTATTAATTGTGTATGTATATTTCTATATGTTCTGGGGCTTAAATTATTACCGCAAAGGAATTGAACATCAGCTTGATTTAAAAAATACAAAGTTTGAAAAACAGGAATTGATTGAATTGAATGAAGCACTATTGGTAAAACTAAACAGCTCAAAAGAAATTTGTCTTGCAAAAAAAGATACCATCATGAGTAGAGAACGAATGTTTCGCTCATCTTACGAAGGTTATAAAAACTTGGAGCGCAATTTCTCTTTTATCAAGTACCGCAATTCTTCTTTGAAACCATCTTTGTTCGGAAAAGCAGGAAACTATATTGGGTTTCAGGGCTATTACAATCCGTTTACCGGAGAAGCACAAGTAAATACGCAGATCCCAAATTTTGTACAGCCATTTGTTACCAGTCATGAAATGTCGCACCAAATAGGATATGCTAGTGAAAGCGAAGCAAATTTTGTTGGGTTTCTTGCTGCTACAAATTCTACTGATACCTTAATGCAATACTCAGCTTACTTGGATATTTTTTTATACTCATGGAGTAACTTAAGAACCGTTGATTCAACTGCTGCCAAAGAAATTGGAAAAAATGTAAGCGAAGGTGTAAAAAGAGATATTAGAACTTACAGGGAGTTTGCAATAAAACATCGCACCTTTTTACAAAACTGGACAGATGCTTTTTATGATTTCTATCTCCGTAATAACAGACAGAGAAATGGGATTGGCAGTTATAATGAAGTAACGGGGTGGCTGGTTGCGTACAGGAAGAAGTTTAAAAATTTATAAGCAAGTAGCTTTGCAGCTAAGCCACATATATCTATTAAAACTTATTCTTCCACATCATACTCTCCACAGGTTTGTTTGGCTGTCCGGCATATTTTGCATTTGCTTTTTGGTTGTACTTCACTAAAATTTCACCATCCACAGGAAAATAAATCAATTGACCAATAGGCATTCCTTTGTAAACTTTTACCGGTTGCTTTACTGAAATTTCCAAAGTCCAGTTACCACAAAATCCTACATCGCCTTTACCTGCTGTGGCATGAATATCAATTCCCAAACGGCCGGTTGAGGATTTGCCTTCTAAGAAAGGAACATGGGCATGGGTTTCAGTATATTCTAATGTAACACCTAGGTAAAAAATATGCGGATATAAAACAAAACCTTCCTCTGGAATTTCAAAACATTCAATCTGGTTATGCTTTTTGGCATCAATTAAATGCTCTGTGTAAGTTGCAAGCGTACTTCCTAAATGCACATCATAAGAATTACTTCCGAGACATTCCCGATCATAAGGCACTAGTTTAATGGTTCCTTTTTCAATTTCTTCTAAAATTCTTTTATCTGATAAAATCATACAGTTCTCTTTAGTTTTGTAAGGTTCATTTAAAGTGTGCAATCTAAAATCTTATACGGAATTTTGTCACTGGTTTATCAACATACTATCAACAGCAACACAAAACTTGGCTTGTGGCATATTGAAGAAACGGAAGATTTCTTTTTGCAACGGGTTCCGTTAAAGAGAGATGTAACGCATCCACACAAAAGACTGCAGCATTTTGCTGGCCGCTATTTACTACCCAGTTTGTTTGAAGATTTTCCACTGGAAGAAATTTTAATTGCTGACACCAGAAAACCATTTCTGCCAGATGAAAAATATCATTTCTCCATTTCTCACTGTGGTAATTATGCAGCCGCAATTGTAAGCTCCAGCCAAAGAGTGGGCATTGATATTGAAATACCTACTGATAAAATATTTCGCATAAGCCACAAGTTTTTGAATGCAGAAGAAAAAATGTTTTTAGACGAGCAGATGAGTACTCATCAACTAATGCAACTGGCCACTTTATTGTGGAGTGCCAAAGAAGCAATGTTTAAATGGCATGGTGATGGTGGTATAGATTTCAGAGAACATTTGCAAATAAAAAACATAGAAGGCACTAATGAAGAAGGAAAACTTATTTGCCAGTTTCAGAAATTTGAAGAAGTGTTGTTAACGATTAAGTATCGGTTTCTAAAAGAGTTGGTTATGAGCTGGGTGTCGTCTTGAGGAACGAAGGATTTGCTCGGCACTTATACAAAAGATGAACAGATCCCTCGTTCCTCAGGACGAAATGGAGATCAAACAATATTCACTTCTCTCTCCAGTACTACCCCAAATTTTTGTTGTACAGTTTGCAAAATTTCTTCGCTTAAATCATAAATTTCTTTGCCTGTTGCATTTGCATAATTCACTAAAACCAATGCCTGCTTTTCATAACATCCGGCATCGCCTTTTCTGTAACCCTTCCATCCACATTGCTCAATTAACCAACCTGCTGCCAGTTTCATAGTTCCATCAACATTAGAATACCCAACAATAGCTGGGAATTTATTTTTCAACTCATCATATTTTTCAGCGCTTACAGATGGGTTTTTAAAAAAACTTCCGGCATTGCCAATTACTTTAGGGTCGGGCAATTTAGAAGAGCGGATATTAATTACTGCCTGTGAAATAGTTTGTACACTTAAATTTGTTACTCCCATTTTTTCCAACTCCTGATTGATTGCTCCATAGCTGGTAGTAAATATTGGATGCTTTCTTAATTGAAATGTTACGTTTAAAATTACAAACTGATTTTTTAATTTTCGTATAAATACACTTTCACGGTAACCAAATTCACAATCGGTATTTGTAAATTTTATAACACGTTTTTCTACAATATGATAGGCTTCTAATTCAAAAAACACATCTTTTGTTTCCACACCATAAGCCCCAATATTCTGTATAGGGCTTGCACCTACATTACCAGGTATTAAACTTAAGTTCTCAACCCCTCCAAAATTCTGCTCAACAGAATACATTACCAATTGATGCCAGTTAACCCCTGCACCAGCTTTTACAAAAACAAATGCATCATCTTCCTTTACAATTTCTATTCCCCCAATTTCAGTTTTTAATACAAGGCCATCAACATTTTTGGTAAATAATAAATTACTGCCACCACCTAATATAAGCCGGTTGTTGATACCAGATAGTTCAAGAACTTCTGCTAATTCATCAGCATTTGTAAATGCAGAAAAAAATCTCGCTATTACATTTATACCAAATGTATTGTATTGCTTTAGTGAAGTATTTTGGTGAACTTGCATTTGGTTACAATATAAACAAATTATGAGTTCACAAACAGCAGTAGTTCTCGGAGCATCCGGTTTAGTTGGTTCGCATGTAGTACAACAGCTATTGACTGAAGATACTTTTGCAACCGTAAGAGTATTGGTTAGAAGAGCATTACCTCTGCAACATCCTAAACTGGAACAGCAGATTGTAAACTTTGCAAACTATGATGATTACAAAAACAAACTGGCCAAAGGCGATTGTATTTTCTGCTGCATTGGTACAACTAAGGCTAATGTAAAAGGTGATGAAGCTGAATACAGAAAAATCGATTTTGATATTCCTGTTAATGCAGCAAGGTTTGGAAGCGAAGCAGGTTTTAAGCAGTATATGTTGGTATCAGCAATGGGAGCAAATTCAAAGGCACGTATTTTTTATTCCCGTTTAAAAGGTGAAGTGGAAGAAGTAATTGGTACATTTCATTTTACAGGTTTTCATATTTTTCGTCCTTCCTTTTTACTGGGCAACAGAAAAGAAAAAAGAATGGGAGAACTGATTGCAAAAACAATATCAAACATTTTCTCCTTTCTCATCCCTTCTAACTACAAACCGATTGAAGCAACTGATGTTGCTGCTGCAATGATAAATGCTGCAAAAGCAAAGGAGGAAGGATGTAAAATTTACTATTACCGGGATATGAAAAACGGCTGATTTTTTAGAAATACATGAATTCATCCTGGAATTGTATGCAGTAAACGGATAGTTCCTTAGATTTACAAAAAATACAACCAATGAATTTATTTGTAGCCGGCCTCCCCTATGATCTTGATGATGCTGAATTAGAAGAAATTTTTGAAAAATTTGGTGCGGTTGTTTCTGCTAAAGTTTCTATGGATAGAGAAACAGGCAAAAGCCGTGGCTTTGGTTTTGTAACCATGAAAGAAGATCAGGATGGAAAAGATGCCATTGAACATTTGAACGATATACAACTTGGAAGAAGTAGAAAACCATTAGTAGTAAAACAAGCTGAAGACAGATCTGGCGGCGGTGGTAGTGGTGGAGGCGGTGGTTTCCGTAAGCCCGGCGGTGGTGGTGGTTATGGAGGCGGAGGAAATAGCGGTGGCGGATATAGTGGAGGAGGCGGCGGAGGCGGTTACCGGCCAAGAAGTTATTAATTATAAAAATTTATAAAAAAAATGCTCAGCAAAACTGAGCTTTTTTTTATTCCATCATTCTAATCCAAAAATCCCTTTATTCAAAACCTGTAAGGTTTGCACTTTGTTTGCAGATGGTACCAGTAACGAAACATTGTGAGGACTGCCGCCATAACTTACCATACGTACAGGAATTGCATCCAAACAATTAAAAAGTTTTGTAAGTATATGATCTGTTTTTGCAATTTCATTGCCCACAATAGAAACAATAGCCATATTTAAATCTGCTTCTACTGTACCAAAAGCTTCTAACTCTTTTACAATTTCTGTTAAGTGTTCGTTGTTGTCAATCGTAACTGATACCGCTACTTCAGAAGTTGTAATCATATCAATAGAAGTTCTGTATTTCTCAAACACTTCAAATACTTTTCTTAAAAAACCATACGCTAATAACATACGGCTGCTTTTAATTTTAATGGCAGTAATACCATCTTTTGCTGCTACCGCTTTTACGCCTACGCTTCCTGCTTCTTCAGTAATTAGAGTTCCTTTTGCTTCGGGCTGCATTGTATTTAAAAGCCGTACAGGAATATTATAATGCTGAGCTGGCCATATAGATGCAGGGTGCAAAATTTTTGCACCGAAGTAAGCAAGCTCAGCAGCTTCATCAAAACTCATTTGTTCAATGGCAACTGTTTTCTTTACAATACGTGGATCGTTGTTATGCATGCCATCAATATCTGTCCAGATTTCGCATACCGTTGCTTTAATAGCTGCTGCAATGAGCGATGCACTATAATCACTCCCACCCCTTTTTAAATTATCAACTTCTCCTCTTGCATTTCGGCTGATGTATCCTTGTGTTATAAAAATAGTTTTTTCTTTGTGCTGTTTCAGAAGCTGACTCAATTTTACTTTTATACTTCCTATCTGTGGTTCTTCATGACTGTCAATGGTCATAAAATCCAGCGCAGGTAATAACAAATGATCAATACCCGCTTCTTCCAAATAACAACTGAACATTTTTGTACTCATCAATTCGCCCTGAGCAAGAATATCTTTGTTTAAAGCTTCATTAAAAGAAATTTTTAAAATGATATTTAAAAACTCAAAGTGCTCGGCAATAATAGCACGGCATTTATCCTGAGCTTCTTTTGTACGCAACAACTCACCAATGAAATTGTGATAATGCATTTCTAGTTTATCAATCTGACTTTTTGCAGTTGCTTTTTCATTGTTTGCCAATGATGCTCCAATTTCTACAAGTGAATTGGTGGTGCCGCTTAAAGCACTCAACACAACAATTTTGCTTTCTTCATCACGGGTAATCAGCTTTGCTACATCATGCATGCGTTCTGGTTTGCCCACTGATGTACCGCCAAATTTCATCACTTTCATAATTCTTATTTTCTTTTATGTTATCATCAATAATACTACTATGTTGCCTCTGTTGCGCCTGCCCGTTCGTAGCTTTTTAGCGAAGACGGGGCGCACACTTGTACAAATGAATCTTTGTTCATCTTTCCCCCACCGTCTTATTAAAGTTGAAAAGCCTTTAAAAGCCGAAGTGTAACATTTTTTCTATAAACAAGCACTCGTAAACGTAACTCTGAATGAGTTACGTTAATACATGAATGCGAATTTAAAGATTGATATTGAACTTCTGTCCCAATTCTGTCAAATCTTCCACAACAGAATGTACAATGGGAATTCCATTTTGCATTCGTTCTTTTTCAAACAACCGCTCAATATCTCCGGGTACCATTACTTTTTCATTTTCATTAATAGGCGTTGCATTTCTAAAACGATGCAACCACTGATCCATATCTTTTTTAAAATCATCTGCTTTACGAAACGCATCAATACGCATAGCTCCTAAAAAATGCCCCAATCCTTTTCCCGGTTGATTGAGAGGCATGGGAACATAAGCAGGAAATGGGTTTGCCCAAGGGCCATAATTTGCACCACTTAATACAGCAGAAAAAATATCTACAATACTTCCCAGTGCATAACCTTTATGACTGCCATGCTCCCGATCACTTCCTAGTGGCAATAATGCGCCTTTGTTTTTTAAAGCATGTGCATCAGTTGTAGAGTTACCATCTGCATCTTGTATCCATCCTTGCGGAGCATTGCTGTTTTTTCTTTGCAGTAGTTCAAGCTTTCCATTAGCAGCAGTAGTAGTTGCAAAATCTGCAACAAAAGATTCTTCCTTACCCGCAGGTACAGCCACTGCAATTGGGTTTGTACCCAGCATTCTTTCTTTTGAAAAAGTGGGAGCAACTAAAGCGCTGGCATTGGTCATGGCAATACCAATCATATCGTGTTCAAGTGCCATCATTGCATGATAACCTGCAATACCAAAATGATTACTGTTTTGTACACTCACCCATCCTGTACCACATTGCTTTGCCTTTTCAATAGCTATTTGCATAGCAAAAGGTGCTACTACTAAACCAAGACCACTATCACCGTCAACAACTGCGGTGGAAGGCGATTCATGAATGATATGAATGTTAGGTGTTGTATTAATCCGTTTAGCTTGCCATAAACGAACATAGCCGCTTAATCTTGCCACACCATGGCTATCAATACCACGAACATCAGCAGTAAGCAAAGCAGTAGTTGCAATGGTTGCATCTTTATCACTACAGCAAATAGCTAAGAAAATATTTTTTGTGAAGTTGTAAAGATGATGGTAAGAAAATATTTGCTCCATGAACAATTATGCGATTAATTATGATGATTTGAAATGAAGCTCACCGATGCCATTTGCAGATGCGATAAAAGGATTGCGACGCAAGTGACGATGCTATGGAAATCCATTGCTGGTATATCAAATAGCGCAATAACTGATTTAAGCTTGCGCTGTTGGCCCACCGAAATTCATAGGTATTTGAATATCTTCCAAATCACGGATAGAACCATTGGCCTGTTCAAAACGCTGAATATTTTCAGTTAGTGCTTTCATAAAACGTTTGGCATGCTGTGGTGTAAAAATGATTCTTGATTTCACTTTACTCTTGGGTGTGCCAGGCATTACATTTACAAAATCAATTACAAACTCTGCATGGCTGTGAGTAATAATTGCAAGATTGGCATATTCACCTTCGGCCACTTCTTCAGTAATTTCAATATTAAGCTGGTTTTGGGGATTCATTTGTTGTTCGTCCATAAATAAAAATTGAGCGGTGAAGATACGATATGGAACAATTGTAAATTAAATGCAAGTGACAACAATTCATTTCCAATCCGGGCGACTAAGCTCGAACCCCGCTTTAATGAACTTTACTTTATCTTCTATTTACCTTGAAATTAGATTCAGGCAAAGAATAACAAAAATCCAATCAACAGAGCCAATAAAGTACAAATAATTAGTTTTCTTTAATTAAAGCAATTTTCAAAACTATACACTGTTTCATAAACATACTCTTCTCCGGGTTGCAGAATTGTATTGGGAAAAGAAGGATGATTGGGACTATCAGGAAAATGCTGAGCTTCCAGACAAAGTCCTTCACATTTTTGATGGCTACCTGTTAAAAAATTACCACTATAAAAATGAATACCCGGCTGAGATGTAAAAACAGTCATTTCTCTACCGCTTTGCCCGTGTTTTAATATGGCTGCTTTTTTAAGTCTGTTGACGGCTTCATTAATTACCCAGGTATAATCATAAACTTGCATCTCATTTAAAGCCATTTTTAAATTTCTAAGTTCACGAAAGTCAAGCACGGTATCTGTTACGTTTTTTAGTTCACCGGTTGGAATCAATTCTTCATTTACGGTTACATATTTATCTGCCAGCAATTGTAATTCGTGCTGCATAATATCTTTTTCAGCACTACCAGAAAGGTTAAAATAACAGTGACTGGTAATATTTACCGGTGTTGCTTTATCTGTTGCTGCATGGAATAAAATATGCAATGCATGGTTTTTTATTTTGTAAGTAACAGTTGCAGTTACATTGCCGGGAAACCCATCTTGGTTATCTGCACTGGTACAGGAAAAACTTACGCCATTGCCTTCGGGCAAAAGTGCGGCTTCCCAAAACATCTTATTAAACCCATTATTACCACTATGCAAAATATGGCTGCCCGAATTTTTTGTGAGTTTATAAGTGCAGCCATTAATACGGAATGCTGCATTGTTAATACGATTAGCATAGCGGCCGCAAATACTACCTATATAAAATTTCGTATCGTTTATGTACCCATCAAGCGAATCAAAAGATAATATGATATTGGCAGGCTCACCTTTTTTATCAGGAACGATTATACCTGATACTGCAGCACCATAATTTATTACACTAACCTGAATGCCGCCAGTTTCGGTTATGATATATTTATTTACCTCTTTGCCATGGTAAATACCAAATGGCTGCACCGATGTTTTTACACTTATCAAATAAAATGATTTATAATTTTTTCAATAACCCCTGTTTGCCGCTCATTACTGCAGGCTCACCTTTTTCAATTGCAAAGGCTCTTAAATCTGCAAACGATAACTTGCCTTCTTCAAATTCCTTTCCTTTTCCAATGTCGAAAGAAGCATAACGATGGGTTCTTATTTTTCTAGCTAAGATTTTTTTGTAAAATATAATCAGCTGTAAACAATGCTCTTGCAAAATTACCCATACCACCAATATGCGCATAAAACAAATTTACAGTACCCTAAAAAAAATTTACAGCGCTTTCGTTTTTTGTTTTAAATAAACTGTCACAACCTGAATACGACGGTCATTTTCTTTTACATCAGGCCCTTAATCAACTAAATCAAGATCATGAAAACAATAAAAAAGGTAAATTCACTTTGAGCAAAATAAAAGTAAATAGACATAAAACAAAAGAGCCCTGCAAATTGCAAGACTCTTTGCGGACCGGACGGGATTCGAACCCGCGACCTCCGCCGTGACAGGGCGGCATTCTAACCAGCTGAACTACCGATCCAACTACCCAAGCCATTACTCTAAACCAGCTATTGATCCTATTTCATTTTTCAGGACGGCAAAGATAGGGTTTTTCATTTTCGAGCAACAAAACTTTTTAATGGTTTTTATACAAATCTTTCCATTACTTTCAGCACATGAAAGCTTAATTATCTTTGCTGCTCTTATAAAACAATCAAATGCTTAAAGTAGGTTTATTTGGCGCTGGCCATTTGGGTAAATTTCATCTCAATAACTGGAAAGAAATAGAGGGTGTTGATATTGTTGGTTTTTACGATCCCAACGAACGAACATCAAAAGCAATTATTGAAAAATATCAAATCAAGCGTTTTTTGAATGCGGAAGATTTAATGGCTATTTGTGATGCCGCAGATATTGTAGCACCCACAACCTTCCACTATGAGCTTTGTAAAATGGCTGTTCGCATGGGCAAGCATGTATTTGTAGAAAAACCGATGTGCAACAGTATGGATGAAGCAAATGAACTGGTAAAACTTGTAAAAGAAGCGAACATTAAATTTCAAGTGGGGCATGTGGAACGATTTAATCCAGCATATCTCGCAGTAAAAAACATGGAGTTGAATCCTATGTTTATTGAAGTGCATCGCCTGTCACAATTTAATCCACGTGGTACAGAAGTAAGTGTGATACTTGATTTAATGATTCATGATATTGATATAATTTTAAGTTTGGTAAAGAGTGATGTAAAAAGTGTTCATGCAAACGGAGTAGCGGTTATGACTGAAACACCGGATATTGCCAACGTTCGTATTGAGTTTGATAATGGATGTGTGGCCAACCTTACCAGCAGCCGCATCAGCATGAAAAAAATGAGGAAGATCCGTTTGTTTCAGCGTGATGCATATATTGGAATTGATTTTCTTGAAAAGAAAGCGGAGATCATTAAAATGAAATCTAACAGCGAGAAAGAAGAGTTTACATTTGATATAGAAACAAAGAATGGCAAAAAAACCATTTCCGTTTCAAACCCGGCTATTAAAGATGTTAATGCAATTAAGCTGGAACTGGAACAGTTTCGGGATGCCATTCTTCAAAACAAACCAGTACCTGTTTCAGAGGTTGACGGCATGAGAGCAATGGATGTAGCCCACCAGATACTTCAGAAAATTCAAAGAAGCACATCTGTGTAATACATGCCGCAACAATCAAGAATACATATTACCTGGTATTTATTTGCCGATTGGCTGGCTGCTATAATCAGTTGGGGTTTTTTTTATTTACAAAGAAGATTGTTGCTGGGAGAAACGGATACATTGTTTGCTCAATCATTTGACTACAAATTTTTTATTGGCGTTTTTTTTATTCCTATTTGCTGGGTTGTACTTTATCACTTATTCGGTAGTTATAGAAACCTCTATAAAAAATCAAGATTACAGGAACTTACAGCCACTTTCTTTTGTTGCTTATTAGGTTGCATTGTTTTGTTTTTTGCTTTGCTGCTCGATGATAAAATTACTTCTTATAAAAATTATTATTTAGAGTTTAGTTTGCTTTTTGCTTTACAGTTTGGTATTACCTGGATTATGCGGTGGATTATTCTATCAAAAATAAAAATGCAGTTTAAAAAAGGTGAAGTAAAAATAAATACACTCATCATAGGATCTGAAAACAGAGCCATACAATTGTACAAAACAATTAAAGAAGCAAAAGAAGCTTTAGGTTATTTTTTTTGCGGCTATGTTTCTACATCTATAGCAAGCAACAATGGAATGCATAAACATCTTCATTCACTAGGTAGCATCAGCAATATTACTTCCATAGTAAAAGATCATAAAATTGAACAGGTAATTATTGCTACCGAAGAAAAAGATCAAGCTTCGCTTCAAGAATCTTTAAATATGCTGAGTGAGTTAGATGTAGAAATTAAACTTCTTCCTAATACTATTGACATACTTTCTGGATCAGTAAAAACAACCAATGTAATGGGTGCCATGCTCATTGAACTGCACAACGGCATGATGAGTGAATGGCAACAAAACATCAAACGCCTGATTGATGTTGTTGTTTCTTTACTGGCACTCATACTATTTTCACCAATGTTAATTATTACAGCCTTACGTGTAAGACTTTCTTCACCCGGCTCAGTATTCTATTCACAGGAGCGAATTGGATTAAAAGGAAAGCCGTTTTATATTTATAAGTTTCGTTCTATGTTTATGGATTCAGAAAAAGAGGAACCCTTACTTTCATCAGAAAATGATTTGCGTATTACAAAATGGGGGAAAACAATGCGTAAGTGGAGATTAGATGAGCTGCCACAATTCTGGAATATAATAAAAGGAGAAATGAGTTTAGTGGGCCCCAGGCCCGAACGGAAATATTATATTGATCAAATTGTAAAAGAAGCACCCTACTACCGCTATTTATTAAAAGTAAAACCGGGGCTCACATCCTGGGGAATGGTAAAATTTGGCTATGCACAAAACGTTCAGGAGATGATTGAACGAAGCAAGTACGATTTGATTTACATTGAAAATATTTCCTTAGCAATTGATTTTAAAATTATCATACATACTATGCGTTTAATATTTATGGGGAAAGGGCAATAAGTGATGTGTGGAGATAAAATTGATGAACCTGATACAAACTATGCAATTAGAGTTTATTTTTGAAAAAACCTTTGAGTGAAATACATAGCCTGTCTCGCTTTACTCTTATCTATTCTTTGTTGCACTGCACAGCAAACCTATTGGCAGCAACAGGTGAATTTTAAAATGGATGTACAATTAAATGATGTAGAACATACGTTAGATGGTTTTGCAAAAGTAGAATATATCAATAATTCACCAGATACACTCCAATTCATTTGGTTTCATATTTGGCCCAATGCATACCGAACAGATAAAACTGCATTCAGCGATCAATTATTAATTAACGGCAGAACAGATTTTTATTTTTCAAACAAAGAAGACAGAGGATATATTAACCGACTTGATTTTAGAGTAAATGATGCAAGAGCAAAAACTGAAGATCATCCTCAGCATATAGATATTATAAAAATAGTACTACCCCAACCATTAGCACCAGGAGTAAGTATCATTATTACAACTCCTTTTCATATACAACTGCCAAAGAATTTTTCAAGAGGTGGGCATAACGGACAATCTTACCAAATAACACAATGGTATCCCAAGCCAGCAGTGTATGATAAAAATGGGTGGCATGAAATGCCCTACTTAGATCAGGGAGAATTCTATAATAATTTTGGAAACTATGATGTAAAAATTACTCTGCCTAAAAACTATGTTGTGCTAAGCAGTGGAGATTTGCAGAACGATGATGAAAAAAAATGGTTGAAACAAAGAACTTCAATGCCTGAAAAACAAAAAGCAGTTGTTGCAAAACCAAAACCTGGTACGCTTCCACAAAAAATAAAACCTATATCTATTCCTTCTTCTCCAGAATTAAAAACCTTGGTTTATAATCAAAATAACATTACGGACTTTGCATGGTTTGCTGATAAAAATTATTTAGTTCAGTATGATACATTACAAATGTCTGCTGGAAGAGTTGTAGATGTTTATACCGCATTTTATCCTAACTCAAAAGCTGTATGGGCAAAAAGCGCAGCAATGATAAAAGATGCAGTACGTTTTCGTAGTAATCAAATTGGTGAATATCCTTATAATACAGTTGCTGGCGTAGAAGCTGAAATGGGGTTTGCGGGAGGTATGGAATATCCTTGTATCACCAGCATTTCCCCAATGAAAACAGAACAATCTTTGGAAAGTGTTTTGGAGCACGAAGTGGGGCATAATTGGTTTCAAGCAATGATTGGAAGTAATGAACGGAAATATCCGTGGATGGATGAAGGCATTAATTCTTACTACGATAATCGCTTTAAAAAAGAAGCAAGCCGCTTTACCTCCAATTATAAACATGAAGAAAAAGATATTGTAAACGATAAAACATTTATAACCAGTTATGAGCAATGGAAAATTGATCAACCAATAAATACACCAAGTGATAGCCTAACAGAAATTAACTATGGTTTAATTGCCTATTCAAAAGGAGCAGCATTTATGGATTTGCTTGAAAAGAAGATAGGAAAAAAGGGCTTTGATGCGGCTATGCAACAATATTTTACACAATGGAAAATGAAACATCCCTCACCACAGGATTTAAAAAATACATTAGAACAATCTTCTGGAATAAACCTAGATGCAGAGTTTAGCAAACTAAATAAAAAAGGATCGCTTTTTAACCCAACAAAAAAGGAAACAAAAATAAATTTTTTAGCAGGTGCTGGCAATGACAGTATAAGAGCTATTGTTATTGCTCCAGTTCCCGGTTATAATATGTATGATGGTTTTATGTTAGGGGTTGGTATAACTAATTATACACTGCCACCTTCCCGTTTTCAATTTTTAATAGCACCCATGTATGGGTTTAAAAGTAAAGAATGGAACGGCATCAGCCGTTTTGCTTATACCTTTTATCCGTCTAAAAACTTTCAACGCATTACCGCTGCCTTGAGTGGCATGAAGTTTACAACCAATGATTTTACTGATACTGCAAATTTTACTTACACAACAGGTTTTAGAAAATTAGCTCCTTCCTTAAAACTCGTATTGAAAGAAAGTAATGCACTTAGCAGCAGAGAACGTTTTATACAATGGAAAACTTTTTTATTTAGTGAAGATGGCTTACGCTTTAGATCAGACACTTTTCCCAATGGCAATCGTTTTACAACAATCAAAAAAGAAACAAGCGGCAGATACTTAAATCAACTTCGTTTTGTTGTAAACGATTCAAGAGTTTTATATCCATACAATGCTGAGTTAATTGCTGAGCAAACAAAAGATTTTGTACGACTTGCTTTTACAGGAAATTATTATTTTAATTACAACTCAAAACTTGGAGGCAATGTAAGAGTGTTTGCAGGCAAACTTTTTTATTTGGGAAATATTACACTTACCAAACGCATACAGACAGATGCCTACCATTTTAATTTAACGGGAGCAAATGGTTATGAAGATTATACTTACAGTAATTATTTTGCAGGCCGTAATGAATTTGAAGGTTTTGCCAGCCAACAAATAATGATGCGTGATGGTTTTTTTAAAGTAAGAACAGATTTGCTTGCAGATAAAATTGGCAAAACAGACAACTGGCTTACAGCCATTAATTTTACAACAGATATACCAGATGCAATAAACATCTTAAATATTTTACCGGTAAAAATTCCATTAAAACTATTTGTTGATATTGGCACTTATGCAGAAGCCTGGCAAAAAGATGCAACCACCAGCAGAATTGTATATGATGCGGGGTTGCAACTTTCGTTATTTAAAAATACAGTAAACGTATATGTACCTGTTTTATATAGTAAAGTTTTTAAAGATTATTTTCTTTCTTATATTTCTGAAAAGAGGTTTTCAAAAAACATTACGTTTAGTATAAACATACAGAATGCAAGTTTAAAATTGTTTGATCGCCGTCTTCCTTTTTAATGTTACCCCTCACTTACATATTACAGAAGGATATTGATAAAACAAAATGGAATGCCTGTATCAGTTCCGCAGTTAATGGTTTAGTGTATGCTTACAGTTGGTACTTAGATGCTATAAGTAACAATTGGGATGCACTTGTATTGAATGATTACGAAACAGTGATGCCGCTTACATGGAATAAAAAGTATGGAGTTTATTATTTACATCAGCCGCATTTGTGTGCATCGCTGGGAGTTTTTTCAAAAAAAGAAATCACTAAAGAACTTGTGGTTGAATTTCTAAATGCCATCCCCGCAAAATTTAAATATTGGGATTTTTCTTTAAATCATAAAAACCTGTTCTCTATTTCAGAATATCCACTTGTTGAAAGAACGAACTATATTTTGAGTTTGCAAAATAGCTATGAAACTATTTCATCTAAGTACAGAAGCAATTTAAAACGCAATATTAAAAAGGCAGCAGAAAGCAAACTCAAAATAAAGCATGATATTGATGTAACTGAAATCATGATGCTTGCTTCCAAAACAATGCAGAGCATTTCGAACATAAGTACTGCCGACTTTGAAAATTTCAAATCTGTATTTGCAAAAGCAAAAGAGATGAACTGTGCAGAAACCTTGGGCATTTATTTACATGATGAATTACTTGCATCAGCCGTATTTCTTTTTTCACATAAGCGATGGTATTATATTTTAGTTGGTAATCACCCAAACGGAAAAACATTAGGGGCATCGCATTATTTAATTGATCGGTTTATTCACTTACATGCAGCAGAAAATTCTTTATTGGATTTTGAAGGAAGCGATATTCGGAATCTTGCATTTTTCTACAGCAGTTATGGAGGAACAGAAGAAAAATATCCTGCAATTAGAATGAATAAACTGCCGGGGATTTTGAAATGGATGAAGGATTAATTTTTATTCAAAATCATTTCGGCAATAACCAAATCAAGCGGATTGGTAATTTTAATATTGGTGTCTTCACCCTTTATCAATGTAACTTTTAAACCATATGCTTCTACTACGGTTGCTTCATCTGTAAATCGTTCTTTATAATCAATACCAAATGCAGGCAATAAAATTTTACTATGAAAAGTTTGTGGTGTTTGTACCAACTTTAACTTAGTACGATCCATCGGTTCATTATTCTCGTCTGTAACTAATCTTACACTATCCTTACAATCTATTACAGGAATAGCGCTTCCTGTTTCTAATGCCGTAAAGTAACAACGTTCAATTAAATCTGCCGTAACCAAGCAGCGTACCCCATCATGTACAAAAATAATACTCTCATCTGTAATTAATTGCAACCCGTTAGCTACAGAATAAAATCTTGTTTCGCCGCCTTGTACAATCTGTATTTTTCTTGCATCAAAATAACCGTCAATAATTTCTTTACCCAGTTCAAGATGTTCTAAAGGCAGCACAAGAATAATTTTTATATCATCAAACGCTTTTATAAAAGCTGCAATGGTGTAATACAAAACAGGCTTACCATTAACCAATAAAAATTGTTTCGGTAAAAGAGTACCCATTCGTTTACCAGATCCTCCGGCCACAATAACTACATATTTATCCATATGTTCAAAAACAAATTTTGTGATTAACTATAAATTGACACCTCTTTTTGTCCGTTACTGCTTTGCATACCACGGTACATACCTTCACTGTTAAATACCATTGCCACATTTGCATTGGCATCAACACCAATCATTCCACCCCCCCCATTTATTTTTACCAGTTTGTCAAGTGTAACAGTTTCCATTGCTTGCTGCAATGTTAATCCTTTGTACTCCATTAAACAACTTACATCATAAGCCGCTACAGCTTTTATAAATAACTCACCATGACCAGTGCAGGAAACAGCACAAGTATTCTTATTAGCATACGTTCCTGCACCAATAATGGGTGTATCTCCAATACGATTGTAATTCTTATTCGTCATACCACCTGTACTTGTTGCGGCAGCAATATTGCCAAACATATCGCATGCAACTGCTCCTACTGTTCCAAATTTCTTCTCTGTTTGAATATTATGATCCAATGCTACAATATCTTCATTCTTTATCTGCTGCCATTGATCGTACCGGAACTGCGAAAAAAAATAAGCGTCTTCTTCAATTTGCAACCCCTTTTCTTTTGCAAATTGTAAAGCTCCATCACCACTTAACAGTACATGTTCACTTTCCTGCATAATTTTTAATGCAAGCTCCACAGGGTTTTTTACATTGCTTACACCTGCTACTGCTCCTGCCTGCATAGTGGCACCATTCATTATAGCCGCATCCATTTCATGCGTTCCCGTTTTTGTAAATACAGAACCTCTACCAGCATTGAACAAAATGCAATTCTCCAATGAAACAACTGCAGCCGCTACAGCATCTAATGCAGCGCCACCATTTTCAAGTAAAGAATAACTTATAAGCAAAGCATCATTCAGTGCATACAAATAGGCAGCTTCCTGCTCTTGTGTAATACTATTTTTTAAAATTGTACCGGCACCACCATGCACTGCAATTGAAAATTTATTCATTGGCATTTTAGTTAAGCAGCAGTTTGCATTCCTTAAGCAATTTTTCTTTGTCAATGGCCGCAGTACCAACTTCCTCGCACACAAGTCCTCCTGCAATATTTGCGACCTCTGCCATTAAGTGTACATTTTTTGTAGCTGCATATACAAGCGATGCAACTGCGATAACCGTATCACCTGCACCACTTACATCAGCAATATTTCTTATATGCGTAGGAACAATGCCGCTTTCATTTTCTTTTTGATAAAACACTCCATTTTCGGAAAGTGTAATGAACGAGATGTGATGCCCAAGTTGCTGATGTAATTCAGCATGGATGTTTTGCAGCTTTTCAGTAGTTATCTCTTCAATCAATAAATTCAATGCTTCTTTTACTTCCTTTAGATTGGGTTTAAAAATATCAACTCCCTTATAACTGAAAAAGTTTTTCCGTTTTGGATCAACAGTGGTTATAATACGATGATGCCTGCACAAGTCAATTGCTTTTTGAATTACAAGTCCTGTTAAAACACCTTTGTTATAATCTTCAAAAATGAGTACATCAGGTTTTTCCTGTGCAATAAATGTTTGCAATGCAAGTACGAGTCTGTTCTCATCTTCATACCCAAGATCAATAGTTGTTTCATGATCTAACCTCATCATTTGCTGATTGCGGCTGATGACTCTTGTTTTGCTGGTGGTAATTCGCTTTGCACTGTTTAACAAAAAATCAGTTTGAATATTTTGTTCACTGAGTAATTTTTTCAACGTATTGCCTTCTTCATCAGTTCCTATAACACTCAGCATAGAAACCTTAGCACCTAAGGAAGCAATATTCAGTGCCACATTGCCTGCTCCACCAATTCTGTATTCTTTATGATGAAGTGCAACAATTGGTACGGGTGCTTCCGGCGAAATACGATCTACCTGCCCCCATATATAGGTATCGAGCATTACATCACCAATAACACCCACTTTTACATTTAAAAATTGATTAAACAGCGAATCAAAATTAATAGCACTCATTTTATGCAGATTTCTTTTGGCTTGCTACAGCAATATAATAAACAGGTATGCCAAGCAAAACAATAATTAACCCCGGCCAGGTAAATCCGGGTTTATAAATAATTAATAAAATACAAAACGCAAGCCCCATCAACATATAAATTATTGGCAATACAGGGTAACCAAATGCTTTATAAGGACGTTCAATATCCGGCCGTTTATTTCTGAGAATAAAAATACCGGCAATGGTTAGTACATAAAAAATAACTACTACAAATGAAACCATATCCAGCAAATCGCCATACTGCCCGCTTAAACATAATACACCCGCCCAAAAACATTGTGCCCATAATGCCCATTGCGGCACAGCATTTTTATTTAAAGCTCCCGCCTGTTTAAAAAACAATCCGTCCTGAGCCATGGTATAATACACTCTTGCACCTGCAAGTACCAAACCATTAATACACCCAAAAGTTGAAATCATAATCATAACAGCAATAACATACGTGCCGATGTTGCCAAAAATTTCATTGGCTGCTGCTACTGCTACCCGATCCTGTTTTGCAAAAGCAATATCATTAATGGGCAATACGCTTATGTACATGATATTGGCAGCAACATAAATTAAGGTTACAATCAAGGTTCCCAGGAACAGACTCAAACCAATATTTCGTTTTGGATTTTTTATTTCGCCTGCAATAAATGTTACGTTATTCCATGCATCGCTGCTGAAAATTGATCCTACCATAGATGCTGCAATGGCTCCTAAAATAGCAGTGCCAGCCACACCTGCAATAGCGCCACCATCAGAAAGATGTTTCATATCCCATGCATTGCTCCAGTTTGCATTCCATATTTCTGCTTTGGCAGCAAGTAATAAACCGAATACTATTAAACCAAAAAGAGAAACTAATTTTGTAACGGTAAATACTGTTTGAATTTTCTTTCCTCCTTGTACTCCTTTTGTATTGATATAGGTAAGCAATACAATTACAAGTATGGAAACAATTTGTGCTGGGTATAATTTTAAAAAGCCTATTTGAAATAAAATATTTTCATCTTTAATATCAAGTGCCGGAATAAAATAACCGGTGAATTTTGAAAACGCCACACCTACTGCAGCAATGGTTGCTGTTTGTATTACAGTAAAAAAACTCCATCCGTATAAAAAGCCAAAGAGTTTATTGTATGCTTCTTTTAAGTACACATACTGTCCGCCTGCTTTAGGATACATAGCACTTAACTCACCATAACTCATAGCAGCAACCAATGTCATAAATCCGGTTATGAGCCAAACAGCAATGAGCCATCCGGCGCTTCCAACATTTCTGGTAATATCTGCACTAACAATAAAAATGCCCGAGCCGATCATAGACCCGGCTACAATCATAGTGGCATCAAATAAACTAAGAGATGGTTTAAATTCAGTTTGTGACATATAGCAAATTTCGTTTCAGTAAAATGAAAGGGAAGATAAGCATTAAGCTTAAATAGAAAAGATGATTTTCTGCACCTGCAAATTCACAAAAAGAAATTACTGCTTCGTTTTTTTATATGCTTCGTTTAATCCTTTTACTACTTCCTCTGTAATATTAAATGCAGTGTCTTTATAATAAAGTGTGGGGTTGCCTTCCTGTGTTGAAAAAATAAACTGGTAGCGGCTGCTATTTTTATTATACTCTTTCAAATAATCAGTAATTCGTTTTTGTATTTCATCAATAGCCTTTGCCTGATTATCTAAATGCTGGCTTTGTAAATTTTGTTGACGCTGCCCAATTTGCTGATAGCGAGTTTGATATTCTTGCTGAAACGCTTCAGCTTCCTGTTGTGTAATGGCCTGCCCCTTTTTTAAAAATGCAATCCTGTCTTTTTCAAGTTTATTCAGCTCTGCCTGTATTTGATTATCTATACGCTGTTTTTCATTTTCAATTTGTGCATTTTTGAGTTTAAAAAACTCATAATGTTTTTGAATACTATCTAAATCAACGTAAGCTACCCGTATATGTAATAATGAATCTGCGGGGTCTTTTGTTGCTTTTGTATCCTGCTTTTTTGCTGTGGGTTTAGCTGTAAAATGCAACACAAATAAAACCGCAACCGCAGCAGACACTATGTATAATAAAATTGATTGAAATCCTTTCATAGTGGGCAAAGTAATGGAATAAGCTACGATCAAAAAAATTGAAAATAATTTTAAGATTGCGTTAACATCAAAAAGAAAGCTGCACTGGCAGTGAAGCTTTCCTATCATCAAGGTTCGTATTTCTCTATTGTAAGCTTCGTTCTTTGTTTTACACCTTTGGGTGATTGAATTTCTACAATATAAGTTCCTGCCTTAAGAGCACTAACATTTACCTGCTGAAATAATTCTTTAACTGAAGAACTTATTACTGTTACACCCGAAATACTAATGATCCGCATTTGCCCTCCCATAAAATCTACAGGAGCTTCTACAATAACTGTGCTTTGCGCAGGATTTGGATATAAATTTAATTTTCCGCTAGTTGCAATCCTAACTAAAACAATATCAGAATAATGAAACGTAAAATCTTTATTTACCTGTTTTAATCTGTAATAGTTTTCACCATCAGGTTTTGCATCAATCATTTCATAGGAATCACCATTTGTATTTCCCTTTGCCTGTACCACTTGTATTGGATAAAACTTACCGTCGGTTCCTTTTTTCTCAACTTCAAAATAAGCATTGTTTTCTTCATAAGAAGTTTGCCAGCTTAACAATATTCTTCTACCAATATCTTTCCCCTTTATAGAAACATAACGAACAGGTAAAGAAACACAGCCAACGGGCAAAGAATAATTTAAGGTTATAGTTTGACAATCAGGATTTGTAACAGTAAAGGTTTGAGCACTTCCTCCAATTGCAGCAGGCCAGGTAATGGTTGCAGTAAATTGTGTAGGACTCACAAAAACTAAATTACTAACCGTTACACTTCCTGTAGATGATAGCGCAAGCCTGCTAGCAAAACCGGGGCCCCCGGCATCAGCTCCCGGATCAAAAAACTCTGAGTTATTTGAAGAATTTCCATTGATAGTGACATTGCTTACTCTGTTAAGACCTGAAGGAGTTCCGCAACCTATTGCCGATGCCAAGCTTGGTGTAGCGGGAGGTGGTGCTGCCAATTGTATTACTCGCAAACCCCAGCTATTTGTGCCATTTACATATTCCTGAAAAGTCCACATGGTCATATCATTATCGGGGTCTACAACTGTTTGAGAATAATCTCCCCACCGTTCAGGTGTACCGGTTTGATTATAATTGCTTGCTGCTGCTGTAGCACTTACAAAAGGTTGCAAGGTGGCTGATGCATCTGTTCTGTAGCGGCCGGCAACTCCACAATTAGGAAATTGATTAGTGGCGGCGGTACTTGCGCCAATTACAGCATGGCCTTGCCCGCTCATAGCAATACCGGGAATCCAATAACTTATTGGGTTGCTGGCAGCATTATCAAATAAAGTACCTGATTGTATTAAATTAGGAAGCGCACCAACCACACCAATTTCATACCATCGGCTTGCATTTCTTCCTCCACCTGCTGCGCCTACACCACTTGTATTTACTTCTATATTATGTGCCGTCCATAAGGTACTTAGTCCTGTAATCTTATTTCTTTTGAGCATAGCAGCAAACAATCTATCATCTAAGGCATCCATCCCCGTAACAGGTACTCCCTGCCCCAGTTGAGCAATGGGAAATGTTGTTGCCGGTACATTTAGATTAATTGCAGGTGAGGCAGTGGGTGTTCCGCCCGGTGTAGAAATTCTATGAATTACTAATCGGCTAAAAAAAGCCTGATCGATTCCGATAAAATACCCATCTGCTATTGCCGGATCATCATTTTGTACACCTTGCGGAATGGCAATACCTGCCGAAGCAGTACCTATTAAGTGAAATGCAGTAGTAACCATTGGCCCGCCTGTAACAATTGAATTTTTATTTATTACAAAAAAAGTGGCACCAACATAAGATCCCGTATTTCCAAACATTACACCTCCTACATAAAGGGCGTTTGCATCTAGTCCTAATGTGGGGTAATCAAAAAATCCTCCCGTATATGGAGCCGCAGGTGCGCCGGCTAAAGCATCAAATACAAATTGATAAAACGTAAAACTTGCAACACCTGTAATTGTTGGGCCATTACTTACTGCAATTAAACAACGGTTAGATGCTGCTGCAGTATTGATGCAAACAATAAACCATCGCTGGGTAAACCGGTCGTAACGCACATGAGGATCAGATGTACCAATTGCATTACGAACGGAATTAAAAAATGTGTTTAAACTTACATTTACAGTGGGAGAAGCCAAAGCTGTAGTTGATGGACCCGTTGTGGTTGTTTGAGCCGCAGCACAAACCGTATTTTTTGGATAAAATTTTACCCTGCCATTTGAAATAACACATATTTGCGATGGACCAACGTCACCCTGACTATCAGGAGGGATGGCCGATCCTTCACTTAAAGTAACGCCCAAAAAATTAGAGTGGATGGTTTGCGTAGCATTGATTGCTTCTGTTTGTAAAGTTTGTGGCTCACTTATTTCCGGCCACCTCGAAATCATAAGAGCTTCAGGATTTTGTTGTGGCTTTCGTTTTAGCTCGTGTTCTTTTTGCACCACAAGTTTTCTTGGCTTTGCATCATCAATTTTTGATTGATCAATGATATCTTTAACTGATACAGTAATTCCTTTTTCTCCAATAGTTGTAAAACCTTTTATCTGTGCTTGTAATGAGTTTGATAAAAAAAACAAACTGAACAGAATCAATAATTGCTGCTTTCTCATGCGTAGTTTTGCACCAAGCTATTTCATCTGAACTAAACGGGGAGCAATACTTTTTCACATGTGTTAAAAACTAAAAAAGCCCCGCAGTTGCGGGGCTTTACTAATATCAAACAATCGTTACTTATTCTTCGTCATCAAAACTCATTGCTTCTTTACTTGTAAGCAATAATTCATATTCTTCTTTGCTTCCTACAATCATGTTTTCAAATTCACGCAAGCCTGTACCTGCTGGTATGGCGTGACCTGTAATAACATTCTCTTTCAAGCCAAGTAAGTAATCTGTTTTACCTTCTATTGCTGCAGTGCTCAATACCTTAGTTGTTTCCTGGAAAGAGGCAGCAGAGATCCAGCTTTGTACACCCAATGATGCTTTGGTAATACCAAGCAATACCGGTTGTGCAGTAGCAGGATGTGCATCTCTCACTTCAATTAACTTTTTATCGGCACGGCGGAGGATGCTGTTTTCTTCACGCACATCACGGAGAGAAATAATTTGTCCCGGACGGAATTTGGTGTTATCACCCGGATCAGTAATTACCTTCTTATCGTAAATACGATCGTTCTCTTCAATAAATTCAAAACGATCAGCTAAATCTTCTTCTAAGAATTTGGTATCACCTGCATCAATGATTTCAACTTTCTTCATCATTTGACGAACGATAACTTCTATGTGCTTATCATTAATTTTTACACCTTGTAAGCGATAAACTTCCTGAATTTCATTTACCACATATTCTTGTACTGCAAACGGACCTTTAATAGTAAGAATATCTGCAGGAGCTGTTTGCCCATCACTTAAAGAAGAACCTGCTTTTACAAAATCCCCTTCCTGTGCAAGAATCTGACGTGTTAAAGGAACAAGGTATTTTTTTGTAACCTCATCTTTACTTGTAACAATGATTTCTCTGTTACCACGCTTAATAGAACCAAATGTAACCACACCATCTATTTCAGAAACAACAGCAGGGTTGCCGGGGTTTCTTGCTTCAAACAATTCAGTAACACGTGGAAGACCTCCGGTAATATCTCTCAGCTTTCCAAGCACCCTTGGAATTTTTACAAGCACCTGTCCTGCAGTTACTGCATCACCTTCTTCCATTACAATGTGAGAACCGATAGGAAGGTTGTAAGATTTTACATCCTTTGTTCCTTCTACCACAAGTGCAGGAATTTTAGTTTTATCTTTTGTTTCAATAACAACTTTTTCACGGTGACCTGTTTGTTCATCTGCCTGTTCACGGAAAGTAATCCCTTCTAAAATATTTTCAAACTTAATAGTACCTGCTATTTCTGCTACTACTACATTGTTAAACGGATCCCAAGTACAAAGTGCATCGCCTTTCTTAACCTGCTGTCCTTCTTTTACAGAAAGTGTAGCACCATAAGGAATGTTATTTGTAATTAAGATTCGATCGTTTTTCACATCCATAATTCTTGCTTCACCGGTACGGCCAATTACAACCTGTACTTTGTTTCCTTCATTGTTTAAGGCAGTTACAGTACGCAATCCATCAAACTGAACAGTACCATCAAACTTAGCCGGCAATGAAGATTCAACTGATGCAGATCCTGCCACACCACCTACGTGGAAAGTACGGAGTGTTAACTGTGTACCCGGTTCACCAATGGATTGTGCTGCAATAATTCCTACTGCATCACCTTTTTGTGCAATAGAACCTGATGCTAGGTTTTTACCATAACACTTCACACACACACCACGCTTGCTTTCGCAGGTTAATACAGAACGTATTTCAACAGTTTCAATTCCTGCTTCTTCTATTTTGTCTGCAATAGCAGGAGAAATTTGATTGCCTGCTGCAACTAAAAGAGTATCCGATACTACATCATACACATCGTGTAAAGAAGTACGTCCTGCAATACGATCGCTCAATGGTTCAATTACATCTTCATTATCTTTCAAAGCGCTTGTGGCAATACCTCTTAATGTTCCGCAATCTTCATCGTTAATTACTACATCCTGCGCCACATCTACCAATCTACGTGTTAAGTAACCGGCATCAGCAGTTTTTAATGCCGTATCGGCCAAACCTTTACGGGCGCCGTGTGTAGAAATAAAATAATCCAATACACTCAGGCCATCTTTAAAGTTAGAAAGTACAGGGTTTTCAATAATCTCACTTCCTGTGCTTCCTGATTTTCTTGGCTTTGCCATCAAACCTCTGATACCTGCCAATTGCTTTACCTGTTGCTTACTACCACGGGCTCCGCTATCAAGCATCATATACACAGAGTTGAAGCCCTGCTTATCAATTGCCATTTCACGAATCAATGTTTCAGTTACACGTGTATCTACACGGCTCCAAATATCAATGATCTGATTATAACGTTCATTGTTGGTAATTAAACCCATGTTATAGTTATCCCACACTTCATTTACTTCTACTTGTGCTGACTCAACCAATTGTTCTTTTATTTCAGGAACCAATAAATCATTGATGTTAAAGGATAACCCACCCTGAAATGCCATACGGAAACCAAGTTGTTTAATATCATCTAAGAACTTCGCTGTTTTAGGAACATTGGTAATTTCAATAATATCACCAATGATTTCACGCAGGTTCTTTTTTGTAAGGATGGCATTGATAAATCCAACTTCTTTAGGAACGTGTTGGTTAAACAATATACGGCCAACTGTTGTATCAGTTAACTTATAAACCAGTTGATCGTTTTCACGAACATTTACTCTTACTCTAATTGTTGCATGTAAATCTACTTTTCCTTCATTATAAGCAATAATCACTTCCTCAGCTGAGTAAAATGCTTTGCCTTCACCTTTTACAATTTCAGTACCGATTGTTTTCTTTCCTTTAGAAATATAATACAAGCCAAGTACCATGTCCTGGGATGGAAGGGTGATTGGTGTACCGTTCTGTGGGTTTAATATGTTGTGAGACGCAAGCATCAACAATTGTGCTTCTAGTACCGCTGCATTGCTCAATGGTACGTGTACTGCCATCTGATCACCATCGAAATCGGCGTTGAATGCAGATGTTACCAATGGGTGCAATTGAATGGCTTTACCTTCAATCAACTTTGGTTGAAACGCTTGTATTGACAAACGGTGAAGTGTAGGAGCACGGTTCAACATAATGGGATGTCCTTTCAAAATATTTTCAAGAATATCCCAAACAATAGCTTCTTTTTTATCTACTAATTTTCTTGCACTCTTTACTGTTTTTACAATACCTCTTTCAATTAATTTGCGAATGATGAATGGCTTAAACAATTCTGCCGCCATATCTTTTGGTAACCCACACTCGTGCAATTTCAATTCTGGTCCTACTACAATTACCGAACGACCGGAATAGTCAACACGCTTACCCAATAAGTTCTGACGGAAACGACCTTGCTTGCCTTTCAGTACATCGCTCAACGATTTTAATGCACGGCCACCTTCGGCTTTAACAGCGTTTGACTTTCTTGAGTTATCAAACAAACTGTCAATGGCTTCCTGTAACATACGTTTTTCATTACGTAAGATTACTTCCGGTGCTTTAATTTCCAGCAAACGTTTTAAACGGTTGTTACGGATAATTACACGGCGATACAAATCATTTAAATCAGATGATGCAAAACGGCCACCATCTAATGGAACTAATGGACGAAGTTCCGGAGGTATTACGGGAATATATTGCATAACCATCCACTCGGGGCGGTTATTAATATGTGTATTTGCATCACGGAACGATTCTACAACACTTAAGCGTTTTAAAGCATCTGCTTTACGTTGTTGCGATGTTTCTGTAGCTGCAGCGTTACGCAAATCATAACTCAATTGATCCAGTTCAATACGCTGTAACAAATCATGTACAGCTTCAGCACCCATTTTAGCAATGAATTTCTGAGGATCTTCATCGGGCAGATACTGATTGTCTTTTGGTAATGTATCTAATAAATCTAAATACTCTTCTTCAGTTAACAAATCACCCTTTACTAAATTTTCTTTTACACCCGGTTGTATTACGGCATAACGCTCATAATAAACTATCGTCTCTAATTTTTTAGAGCTCATTCCAAGTAAATAACCAATCTTATTGGGAAGTGATTTAAAATACCAAATATGTACTACAGGAACAACCAACTTAATATGACCCATTCTTTCTCTACGAACTTTTTTCTCAGTTACTTCTACACCACATCTGTCACACACAATACCCTTATAACGGATACGCTTGTACTTTCCGCAGGCACATTCGTAATCTTTTACCGGTCCAAAAATACGTTCGCAAAACAAACCATCACGTTCAGGTTTGTAAGTACGGTAGTTGATGGTTTCAGGCTTCAACACTTCACCAAAGCTGCGTTCCAGAATAGTATCAGGAGATGCAAGCCCAATGGTAATTTTTGAAAAAACTGGTCTCTGGCGATTGTCTTTTTTAAATGACATATTAATTTGAGCTTTTAGCTTTTAGCTTCGAGCGATGATCTCTTTGCTAAACTGTTTACATTCTTAATTATGTTTCAAAAAAGCTTGCAGCTTATAGCTTGCAGCTTGTTGCTTCTTGATTATTCTTCAAACTTCAAATCCAATCCTAAGCCTCTTAATTCATGAACCAATACATTAAACGATTCAGGAACACCGGGTCTTGGAACGTTGTCGCCTTTTACAATGGCTTCATAGGTTTTTGCACGACCCATGATGTCATCCGACTTCAGCGTTAATAATTCCTGCAAAATGTTTGATGCACCATACGCTTCCAATGCCCATACTTCCATTTCTCCAAAACGCTGACCACCAAACTGTGCTTTACCACCCAATGGTTGTTGCGTAATTAAACTATACGGTCCTATTGAACGTGCATGCATTTTATCATCAACCATGTGGTGCAGTTTGATCATATAAATGATACCAACAGTTGCTTTCTGGTGGAAGCGTTCACCTGTTTCTCCATCATATAAATAAGTGTGGCCAAACTTAGGTAATCCGGCATCGGCAATATGTCCTGCAATTTCTTCTACTGTAGCACCATCAAAAATTGGTGTAGCGAATTTCACACCCAGTTTTTCACCTGCCCATCCGAGTACTGTTTCATAAATCTGCCCAAGGTTCATACGGCTTGGTACACCCAATGGATTCAGTACAATATCTACCGGAGTTCCATCTTCAAGGAACGGCATATCTTCTGCACGAACAATTTTGGCTACAATACCTTTGTTACCATGGCGTCCGGCCATTTTATCACCCACTTTCAGTTTACGCTTTACAGCGAGATACACTTTAGCAAGTTTTAATACACCAGCCGGTAACTCATCACCAATACTGATATTGAATTTTTCTCGCTTGTATCTTCCTAATTCTTCGTTGTACTTAATATTGTAATTGTGTAATAACTGATTAATCAATTCATCAATATGTGCATCACCTGTCCAGCCAAGCGGATTTACATTCTGGAAATCAATACCAGCCAGATTTTTTGGATTGAACTTGGCACCTTTGCCAATTAATACTTCTCCAAAATTATTGCTAACACCAATGGAAGATTTCTCTTTCAGGATTGATTGAAGTTTCACTAATAAAACCTCTAACAAATCAGTAAGGTTTTTGTCGTGAATTTTTTCAATTTTTTCAAGCAATGCTTTTTCACGGATCTTTCCGTTCTTATCTTTCTTGGCACGCTGAAATAATTTTTTATCAATCACCACACCTTCTGTTCCGCTTGGTGCTTTTAATGAAGCATCTTTTGCATCGCCTGCTTTATCACCAAAGATGGCACGCAATAATTTTTCTTCAGGAGTAGGATCGCTTTCACCTTTAGGTGTAATCTTTCCAATTAAAATATCGCCTTCTTTGATGGCAGCACCAATTCGGATGATACCATTTTGGTCCAAATCTTTAGTGGCTTCTTCACTTACATTCGGGATATCCGGAGTTAATTCCTCTTCACCCAATTTTGTATCACGCACTTCCAGCTCAAACTCATCAACATGGATAGAAGTAAACAAATCTTCTTTTACAATCTTTTCACTGATAACAATAGCATCTTCAAAGTTGTAACCTTTCCATGGCATAAATGCCACTTTCAAATTACGCCCCAATGCGAGTTCACCATCTTTTACTGCATATCCTTCTGTTAAGAAATCGCCCAGCTTTACAGCCTGTCCTTTAGTAACACATGGTTTTAAGTTGATACAAGTACTTTGGTTTGTTTTTATAAACTTAGTGAGTTTATATACAATCAAGTCTTCTTCAAAACTTACCATCTTCTGCTCTTCGTTACGGTTGTAACGCACATGAATTTCATTGGCATCAACATATTCAACTACACCATTTCCTTCTGATGTTAACTGAATACGTGAATCTTTTGCAGCCATTGCTTCCAAACCTGTGCCAACAATTGGCACTTGCGGTCGTAATAATGGAACTGCCTGACGTTGCATGTTACTTCCCATTAATGCACGGTTAGCATCATCATGCTCTAAGAATGGAATTAACGATGCACTCAACCCAACAATTTGATTTGGAGCTACGTCCATATATTCTACCTCACTCTTTTCAAGAATCGGAAAATCTCCACTTTCTCTTGAGCGAACTTTATCTTCTATAATATTTCCCTTTTCATCTACAGCAATATTTACCTGCGCAATTTTTGCTGTATCTTCTTCTTCTGCACTTAAATAAGTAAGTGATTTCAAATTCACTTTTCCATCATTTACTTTACGATATGGCGTTTCAATAAAGCCCATATCATTTACTTTGGCGTGTACACAAAGTGTAGAAATCAAACCAATGTTTGGCCCTTCCGGAGTTTCAATGGTACACAAACGGCCGTAGTGAGAATAGTGAACGTCACGGACTTCAAAGCCTGCTCTCTCTCTGCTCAAACCACCTGGCCCGAGTGCGGAAATACGACGCTTATGTGTAATTTCAGAAAGCGGATTTGTTTGATCTAAGAATTGAGATAACTGTGATGTACCAAAAAATGAATTGATAACAGAAGATAATGTTCTTGCATTAATCAAATCAACCGGAGTAAACACCTCATTGTCTCTTACGTTCATTCTTTCACGAATGGTACGAGCCATACGAGCCAAACCAACACCAAACTGTGCATACAATTGCTCACCAACTGTACGAACTCTACGATTGCTTAAGTGATCAATATCATCAATATCAGCTTTTGCGTTGGTAAGTTTTACCAGGTATTTGATGATGGCAATAATGTCATCCTTTGTTAAAACTTTTTTAGCAACAGGAGATGTATGATGTAGCTTACGGTTGATTTTATAACGACCCACTTCACCAAGATCATAACGCTTATCACTAAAGAATAATTTATCAATAATTCCACGGGCAGTTTCGTTATCGGGTGCATCAGCACCACGCAGTTGACGATAGATATGCTGCACAGCTTCTAACTCACTGTTAGAGGTATCTTTATTTAATGTATTATAGATGATGGCAAAATCACCACTCACTTCTTCTTTTTGAATGAAAATGCTTTTGATATCCATTTCGCTGATCATTTCAATTGCTTCAGCATCTAAAATGGAATCTCTTTCTAGCACCACTTCATTACGTTCAATACTTACCACCTCACCTGTATCTTCATCTACAAAATCTTCAACCCAGCTACGAAGTACACGGGCAGCAAGACGCTTGCCTTCAAATTTATCTAATGATTTTTTATCAGTTTTTACTTCATCGGCCATTCCAAATAATTCCAAAATGTCTTTATCTGTTTCAAAGCCGATAGAACGTAACAAAGTTGTAACAGGGAATTTTTTCTTGCGATCAATGTATGCATACATTACATTGTTAATGTCTGTTGCAAATTCCATCCATGCTCCTTTAAATGGAATTACTCTTGCTGAATAAATCTTTGTTCCGTTTGGATGAATAGATTGACCAAAGAATACACCCGGTGAACGATGTAATTGAGATACTACTACACGCTCAGCACCATTTACTACAAAAGTACCACGGGGAGTCATGTAAGGAATGTTTCCTAAGAATACATCCTGAACAATGGTTTGGAAATCCACATGCTCTTCATCATTACAGCTCAACCTGAGTTTAGCCTTAAGAGGAACAGCGTACGTAAGACCACGCTCCATACATTCATCAATTGAATATCGGGGTGGATCAATAAAATAATCAAGAAACTCCAGCACAAAAATGTTACGGGTATCCGTAATAGGAAAGTTTTCCTTAAACACTTTAAACAGACCCTCGTTGTTACGCTTGTCTGGTGTAGTTTCTAATTGAAAATAATCTTTAAATGACTGAATCTGAATTTCGAGCAGATCTGGAATGTCTGCAATATTTTTCACTTTTCCGAAATTGATTCTTTTGTTTGCTGCAACTCTTGATAAAGACATACGTTTCTAACCGGTTTTTAAGTTTGAGCACAAGAATAGCTGCTTGTCCTTATTAGAGACAAGTAGATTGATTTTCAGTTATTTATGACTGTAAGTTGGCGCCAATTTGCTATTCAGCCTAAATTTAGGAGGGCAAAGGTAGGGAAACCATGCCAACGGAACAAAATTTGATTGAAGGGTTTTTGCACTTTGAGGAGGAGCTTGTACATGAAAGAAAAATTCCTGCAACAAACCAAGGTTTAAAAAAATATTTGAAATGTGTTACTTAGGTAATCTTCATGTTAATATCAGTTTTTCAACTTTGCTCAGGAGTTTTAAATAGTTGTAACTGATGTTGAAGATAAGTTTATTGTTGTGTAAAACAAATATTGCCGTTTACAGGCAAAGAAAAATAGCTACAGTAAAAAGGTTTCCCTAACATTTGTGTAGATATAAAGCACAGCCACAATAATTTTCTGAGAACGGTGACTCATTTCTTTATTAAAATGGAATGATAAACCTTGCTGTTACTGTTTCTCCCTTCTGACCATGTATAGTTAAAATATAAACTCCTGCTTTAAAATTACTGAGCGGTATGCTAAATTGAACTGGCGTAACAGGAGTAATAAGGAATTGCTTAGTTTGAACTAAACGGCCTGTAGCATCAGTAACCATCACTTTGTAACTGTAGTTAGTTACATGATTGTAATCCTGAAGATATACCTGTAACCCAGCCCCGTTTATAAACAATTTATCAATAATCAAATCATCTTTATTGATTACAACAGTTGTAATTTTAGAATACAAAACTCTTCCACCCTTTTCCGTTATTTTTAGTCGGTAATAATTTGTACCAGTAAAAGGAGTTTTATCTTCAAAATCATAAGTCACATCCTGTTGTTGAGCAGCTTGTATTGTTTCTACTTTAGAAAAAACAGAACTGTTATTGCTTTTCTGCAATTCTATTTCAAGCAGATCTGTACCCAGCACTTTTGCCTGCAACCTTACTACCCCATTCATAGCTTTTGCAGAAAGTGTGGCACTTTGTAAAGAAAGGGGGGCACCGGCAGAAAAAATATTCTTATTTCTTACCCGTTCAAACAATATGGCATGCCCTACATCATTTAAATGAACATCATCACAACAATAACGGTATGCAGGCAGTATTGTGTTATCAACAGGGTTAGCAATCCCATCCCAAAAATTAATAGCATAATTCCCAAACTGATCTAAGATACTGTCTTTAATTTCTTTTAGCCTTGCCCTGCCAGAAGCAGTAAAGCCGGTTCTTGGTTGGGTGGTTGTTACAAAAAGTAGTTTCCCTGCCATCTGCACTTCACGCCTGATTCTTCTGTAACAAGCCATTATTTCTGTTACTGACCACACATCATACCAATTGCTGGGATAATTGATAAGAACAACATTGGGATTCCAGTTTAATGAATTGGTAATATTATTAATGGTGTTGGGAGTGGGTCTGCCCGAAGGTGGTACATAACCTGTAGGCATACACTGATAAATATTCTCACCAAAGGCAGCCGTATTTAAAAGAGTTACCGGCTGTGCAATTGATACATAATAATCTGTGAGTAACTTAACCCAGCAAAAATTATTGTTGCTCGATCCGGCACAAGCGGCAGTTGAGGAACCATTGATAGCAAGTTTTTGCTGAGAAAAACAAAGAACGGTAATAAGTAAAAAGCTTAAAAGCAAATAAGCAGTACGCAGCATAACTGTTGGTTTATAATGTGGGTTTGAATACTGAGTACAGACCAAAAGTATATGCCTTACATAGAATTGGAAAAAATAAAAATAGTACTTGCGCTTTACATTACCAAAGAAAAACCCCGTTGTTAAGACGGGGTTTAATAACTTCTGTACAAAGGTTCACTTACGCAATTTCTACATCAGCACCAGCTTCTTTCAGCTTGTTAGCAATTTCATCAGCCTCAACTTTTGAAACGCCTTCTTTAACCGGCTTTGGAGCTGTATCAACTAAGTCTTTTGCTTCCTTCAAACCTAAACCTGTAAGATCTTTTACAATCTTAACTACGTTTAATTTAGATGCTCCGGCTGCTTTTAAGATTACGTTGAACGATGTTTTTTCTTCAACTACAGCAGCACCACCATCACCACCGGCAGCAGCTACAACTGTAGCAGCAGCGGGTTCAATGCCGTACTCTGTTTTTAAAACATCTGCTAATTCCTGTACTTCTTTTACTGTTAAGCCTACTAATGATTCGGCTAATGCTTTTACGTCTGCCATTTTGTTTAAATTTTTTCCGCCTTCATTGTTTTATACTCCGGCGGAGTGATTAAAAAAATTTGCCTTTGATTTCAACCCTCAGGCCTGGGCTTTTATTTTTATCAGCACATTAGCATATCAGCTAATTTGCTCATTGTTCTGATTACTCCGCTACTATAGCTTCACCTTTTGTTTCAGCATTATGCAGCAATGCAGCAATAACACGTTTTGCAGGAGATTGTAACAGTCCAATTACTTCGCCAATCAATTCGTTCTTTGTTTTGATTTGTGTAAGCGCTTTTAATTGATTATCGCCACTGTAAATATCTCCATTAATAAATGCAGCTTTCAATACCGGTCTTTCACCATTGCTTGCCTTGCGGAAAGATGTGATGATCATTGCCGGCTCTTTTGGATTTTCAGAAAACATCAAAGCCGTTACATTGTTTAATGATTCATAAACACCTGTGTAACGCTCAGCATCCAAAGATTCCAATGCTTTTTTAATGAGTGTGTTTTTTGCCACTCTCATTTCCACATTTTTGTCGAAACATGCACGGCGGAGTTTACCCACCTGTGCAACAGATAATGATTCAGTATCAGTAATATAAAAATTATTGTATTGAGTGAATTTGCCTTTCAGCACTTCAATCACTTCGTTTTTTTGTTCTTTAGTCATGATATTTTTTTTATAATCCTGAGGGATTAGTTCATGAATGATTTAGTGTCAACAGAAATACCGGGGCTCATAGTACTTGCCATAAAAATGCTTTTTAAGTAAGTACCTTTTGCGGTAGAAGGTTTTGCTTTTACAATAGCGTTTAAAAACTCAGTTGTATTTTCAGCAAGTTTTTCAGGGGCAAAACTTACACGGCCAATAGAAGCATGAATGATTCCTGCTTTATCAACTTTAAACGCAATTTTACCACCCTTTACTTCATTAACAGCAGCGGCAACATCGTTTGTTACTGTACCTGTTTTAGGATTCGGCATTAAGTTACGTGGGCCTAATACTTTACCCAGCTTACCAATTTTAGGCATTACAGATGGTGTGGCAACAATAACATCTACATCTGTCCAGCCACCTTCAATTTTAGTAATGTATTCATCAAGACCTACGTAATCAGCACCTGCTGCTCTTGCATCTGCTTCTTTATCGGGAGTGCAAAGTACCAATACACGTTTTGTTTTACCGGTACCGTGTGGAAGTGTAACGGTGCCACGGATTGCCTGATCAGCTTTTTTAGGATCAACTCCTAAACGGATATGCACATCTACAGAGCTGTCGAACTTGGTGCAATTAATTTCTTTTACAAGTGTAGAAGCATCTTTGAGGGAATAAACTTTATTGTTATCCACCTTTGCTTGAGCCACTTTTCTTTTTTTAGTAAGAGACATGTTTCAAAAATTTTTGAGGTGAATAATTTAGTTTTCCCAAGGGGCTTTACCATCAACAGTTAAACCCAAACTACGTGCTGTACCTGCAACCATGCTCATAGCACTGTTGAGAGTAAAACAATTAAGATCGGGCATTTTGTCTTTTGCAATTTCTTCAACCTGCGCCCAGGTTACTTTGCCAATTTTTGCACGGTTAGGTTCTTTAGAACCTTTTGCAATTTTAGCAGCTTCTAATAACTGTACAGATGCGGGGGCGGTTTTAATAACAAAGTCGAACGACTTGTCAGAGTAAACAGTAATTAAAACAGGTACAACTTTACCCATTTTATCCTGAGTTCTTGCATTAAACTGTTTGCAGAACTCCATAATATTAAGACCCTTTGAGCCAAGGGCTGGACCTACCGGTGGCGCAGGATTTGCCTGTCCGCCTTTTACCTGTAGCTTAACAAATCCTGAGATTTCTTTTGCCATTGTAAACGTTTTTTTGGTGATAGCGTCCCGATACCAATCGGGACTCCCAAACAAATAAATTCAATTGCCTGCCGAAGCTTTAGCGAAGGAAGGCTGCAAAGAACTTTTTGGGATGGCAAAGGTAAGGCTGCAATGCTTATGAGCAAAGCATTTGAGGAAGTATTTTTAGCTGTTCCCCCTGCATTGCGGTAAGAAAAATTTTCAGGTTTGGTTAAAAAAAATCAATTCATTGATTATAAGCTGAATTTTTTACTTTAATTTTTCAGCATAATTACTAATAAACATCAAAAAAATTCTAGTTATGGCAAAGGCAAAGAAAAAAGCCGCTAAAAAAGCGGTAAAGAAGGTTGTAAAAAAACCAGTTGCAAAAAAGAAAGCTGCAAAAAAAGCTCCTGCTAAAAAGAAGGCTGCAAAGAAAAAAGTGGTTGCTAAAAAAGCGCCTGTAAAAAAAGCGGTTAAAAAAGCAGCAAAGAAAAAAGTGGCAGCAAAAAAGAAAGCTGCGCCTATAAAAGCTGTATCAAAAAAAGTAGCGGTAAAAAAACCAGTAGTTCAAAAGAAAAAAGCAGCACCAGCTAAAGCCAAAAAAGTAAGTGCTCCGGTTGTAAAAGCTAAGCCTGTAGCTACTCCTGCGCCAGTTCAAGCTGAGCTTCCGGTACAAGAAGTTGTGGTTACTGAAACTCCGGCTACGGATAATGCTTAAATAAATTTAAAGAGATATAAAACAAAACCCATCCTGTATGCGATGGGTTTTATTTTATGATGCATCACTATGTTAGAACTACAATTTTATGAACCGCACAGTTGCAATATGTTTTAATTCTGAATTTCCGTTTGCAAGCACAGTTGCCTTGGAAGCTGGTAATAGTTGAATTGTTTTCTGAGGCACTGTTGCAGGGCTGCCATAACCAAACACGTCTCCATCTTCTGTACCTGCATCATATACAAAAAGTTTTACTGTAGTATCTGCCACCCATTGTTGGTTTTTGTATAGATTAAAATTACTAAGGCCAATAAACCAATCGGGGCTGGGGGCAATCATGGAAATAAAGCTGATATTAGAGTAATTGCTGTTGCAATAAAAACTTGACTTTTTAGAAGCAGTAGCTCCGGGCGGAGTAAAAAATATTAATGCCAACCCCTCTTTTTTTTGTAGCATCGAGTCTATTTCTAAAAGTATTGCAGCAGCACTTCCTATTTCTGCCACATTTTCTACACCGGGGCTTGCTAATTTATTTTCCTGCCACAAAGCTGAATTTGCATTATGAACCATTCCGGCAAAGCTTGTAAAATGCACTCCCGGAGGAACAGTAAAGTCTGGCAAAGCCCATCTCCCTGTTACCTCAATAGAATATCTTGCTTCTGAAAAACTTTCTTTTTGTTCCTCTGCTTTTTTATTACAGGCATTGAATAATAGCAGCACTATCCCTGCTTTGCTCAATAAGAAAATAGTAAGTTTCATTGGCAGAATTTTCGTAAAGGTTAACATTTTATACTTCAAGACTTGTCAGATAAATTACATTTGCCCTCGTTAAGGTTACAAATGCTACTAAATAAAAAAAACAGCAAAACCAATCACTACTTTTTTTATGAAACTTTTCTTTATCAGATACATTAAAATTATTTTCATAACTCTACAATTGCATAGGATTTTCAATTTTTTTTCAGTAATTCTTTCGAACCTATACTACTTAACAAAACTCTCCACATGGATCACAAAAAATAAAAAAATTGCCTTAAATGATTTCCCTTCGAAATGGGATTATGAAAAAAGATACCCTCTATACCAAAAAGTATTAGAAAATGAAAATCTCTTACATGAGCAAATAAATTATTTAGAATTTGGTGTTGCTGGCGGTCAATCATTTCGTTGGTTCTTAAACGTCAACAAAAACGAGAAGAGTTGTTTTTGGGGGTTTGATACATTTACCGGACTCCCTGAAGATTTTGGAGTTTATAAAAAGGGAATGTTTAATACTAACAATCAAGTACCAGAAATAAATGATTTACGAGGTAATTTTTTACAAGGCTTATTTCAACAAACTTTACCGCCATTTCTAAAAACATTTCAGGATAACAAAAGAAAAGTAATTATGCTTGATGCAGACCTTTATTCTGCTACACTTTTTGTATTGGCTTCAATTTCGCCTTACTTAAAAAAAGATGATGTTATTTTCTTTGATGAATTCTCAGTTCCAACACAGGAGTTTAAAGCGTTCAATGAATTTCAACATGCTTTCCCGAATATCCAACTCCAATTAATAGGCGCTGCAAATAATTTTTACTTTACTGCATTCAAAGTTGTTTAAAAAACTAAGCCCCGAATTAATCGGGGCTTAGTTTTTTAATAAATCAATTTACATCTTATCCCAGCTTCTCCACCTGCATATAATTCAATTCAACAGGAGTAGCACGGCCAAATATTTTTACACTTACTCTTAATTTTTTCTTTTCATCATTCACTTCTTCAACAGTTCCATTAAAGTCGTTAAACGGCCCATCAATAATTTTAATGGTTTCACCAATAATAAACGGTTCACTCATGGTCATACCACTTGCATCTGCCATCTCATCTACTTTACCAAGCATTTTGTTTACTTCTACTTTACGCAAGGCAATGGGATGTTCTTTCCCCAGAAAATGAATAACATTATTTGTAGCATTGATGGTTTCTCTAATTTCATCGCTCATTTTACCACCTTCTACTTCAATCATTACATAGCCGGGATAAAAGTTACGCTCTCTCACTACTTTTTTACCATTGGCAACTTTATATACTTTTTCAACAGGTAAAAAAACCTGCTTAACTATTTTATCCCATCCGCTGCGGGAAATTTCTTTGTCGAGATATTCTTTAACCTTTTTTTCTTTACCACTCACCACACGGAGTACATACCACTTACTGGTTTCTGTAATTGTACCGGTTTCTGTATTTCCTGCTTCTGTACTCATCCTCAAAAAAATTATTTAAATAAAGAATAAACTAATTGTAATAAACTGGCAATACCTAAATCCATTACCCAAACAATTGCAGTAATAATTAAAGTTGCAATTAACACAATCATTGTTGATTGCTGCAGTTGTGCCCATGTTGGCCAGGTTACTTTCTCGAGTAACTCATGATAAGAGTCACTGATGTATGATGTTACTTTACTCATAAATTAAAATTTAGGATTTAAAATAATAGTTTAATTACCACTTTTAAACGTTCAACTAATTATAAGCACGGGCACTAGGATTCGAACCCAGATCAAAGGTTTTGGAGACCCGTATGCTACCGTTGCACCATGCCCGTAAAAATCAATCAGCTAATTAGCCCCGAAACATCGGGACTAATTAGCTAATTGTGATATTAAAGATAGTTCATCTTATTTTAAAATCTCTGTAACCTGACCGGCACCTACTGTACGTCCACCTTCACGAATGGCAAACTTCAAACCTTTTTCCATTGCAATTGGTTGAATCAATTTTACAGTAAGACTTGTATTATCACCAGGCATCACCATTTCAGTTCCAGCAGGTAATTCTACCTCACCTGTTACGTCAGTTGTACGGAAGTAAAATTGAGGACGATATTTTTGGAAGAATGGAGTATGACGGCCACCTTCATCTTTGCTCAATACATAAACTTCACCTTTAAACTCAGTATGGGGAGTGATCGTTTTTGGAGCACAGATTACCATACCACGACGGATATCTTTCTTTTCAATACCACGTAATAATAAACCTGCGTTATCACCGGCTTGTCCCTGATCTAATAACTTCTTAAACATTTCCACACCTGTTACTGTAGAGCTTAACGGAGACTCCATTAAACCAACAATTTCAACTGCTTCACCTACTTTAACAATACCACGCTCAATACGACCAGTAGCAACAGTACCACGACCGGTAATTGAGAATACATCTTCCACACTCATTAAGAATGGTTGATCAATTGGGCGGGGAGGCAATGGAATAAAGCTATCAACCGCATCCATTAATTCTTCTACTTTAGCCACCCACTTCGGATCTTCTGCCAAAGCACCTGTTGCAGAACCTTGAATGATTGGAGTGTTGTCTCCATCAAAACCGTTCTTAGTTAACAATTCACGAATTTCCATTTCAACCAGTTCCAATAACTCAGCATCTTCAACTAAGTCAACTTTATTCATAAACACAACCATGCTTGGTACGCCTACCTGACGAGCCAATAAGATATGCTCTCTGGTTTGTGGCATAGGACCATCAGTTGCGGCTACTACTAATATAGCACCGTCCATTTGGGCAGCACCCGTAATCATATTTTTTACATAATCTGCGTGACCTGGACAATCTACGTGTGCGTAGTGGCGGTTCGCTGTTTGATATTCAACGTGTGCTGTATTAATGGTAATACCACGCTCTCTTTCTTCGGGGGCACCATCAATTTCATCATACTTTTTTGCAACATTACCCATACCTTTTTTAGAAAGTATAGATGTAATGGCCGCAGTTAAAGTGGTTTTACCATGATCTACGTGACCAATAGTACCAATATTTACGTGCGGTTTTTCCCGCTTAAAGGTCTCTTTAGACATCTTAGTTGTTTTTAAATTGTGTTTACAAAAATTGTTAAACTATCTTATGTTATCAGCACCATTACTACTATGTAGCTTCTGTTGCGTCGCACACTGCATCTTTTAATTTTCTGCTCAGCAAATATGAACTTACAATTTCATTTTAACTGAGCCGTTAGTGAGAATCGAACTCACGACCTCTTCCCTACCAAGGAAGTGCTCTACCCCTGAGCTACAACGGCTAGTTCAGTTTGTGAGTTCATCCATTTCAGTTATGAGTTCGTTATTTAAACTCCGAACTTCAAACTCAGAACATCAAATGAGCGGGAGACCAGGCTCGAACTGGCCACCTATAGCTTGGAAGGCTATCGCTCTACCAAATGAGCTACTCCCGCAGTTAATTTACTGATGTGCTGATTAGCAAGTGTGCTAATGCAGACTCAGCTTATGTAAAAGAACTTTTTCAATTAGCATCATCATCAAATTTGCCAATGATGCTTTGTGGGCAGAGTAGGGTTCGAACCTACGTACTCCGAAGAGAACAGATTTACAGTCTGTCGCCTTTAACCACTCGGCCATCTACCCATTATTATTTATACTCAACAGAGCCGAGGAAGGGAGTCGAACCCACGACCTGCTGATTACAAATCAGCTGCTCTACCAACTGAGCTACCTCGGCATAATAAACCTCCACATTCCTCATCAGCAAAGAACTTATTTACAGTACATACCTATGCACCCCCTTTTTTGGGAAGGCAAAGGTAACGGAAAACATGAAATGGAAAAATTTTTAAAAAGGAAAAAATCAAGGTTCAATACATGAGAAATACATGAGAACAAAAAATCCCTTTGGCAAGCCAAAGGGATTTCTAAATTTTCAAAGCTGATATTGCTTTTCTTTTTTTCTTTTTAGTTGTGAAATGAGTGCGTCAAGTGCTTCGTCAAACGACTGTTCAAAAGACTTTGACGATTGTTTTACAAATAATTGCTGACGGGGTACATGTACTTTAATTTCGGCCACCTTGTCTTTAATGTTGTGCACTACGTTGTCCAGTTTCAGGTATACATCTACTTTCATAATTCTGTCGTGAAAGCTGAAGAGTTTTTGTACACGCTGTTTTACGTAATCAATCAATTTTGCATCGGCGTCAAAATGTACAGTTTGGATGTTTACGGTCATAGCATACCATTTTTAATACGTGTGAAAAATAATGTGAAAGAACTAAGAAAAAGCCCAACAAAGCTGGTAGCTTTTTTCTTCGTTTCAAGTTACTAAGCAATAAGTAACTTTCAAAATAATTCTTGATACAAGAGCAATTTTTAACCTTCTGTACAGCATAAAAGGTAGGTTGATCTAACTATAATAGGATTGATTTAGAAAAAAAGAATTTATTAACCTTTAGGATGTGCTTTTTTGTGAATGTCTTTTAATTTTTCAATAGTATTGTGTGTGTAAATTTGAGTTGCTGCCAGGCTGCTGTGCCCAAGCAACTCTTTTACTGCATTTAAATCTGCGCCATTATTCATTAAATGTGTGGCAAAGCTGTGGCGCAATACATGAGGGCTTTTTTTATCTACTGTGGAAACCAGTGACAAATACTTCTTTATTTGTATTTGAACATACCGTGGTTGCAATACACTCCCCTTTTCATTTACTAACAAAGTGATTATATTATTTTCTGTAAATTTTTCCCTCTTATCTGCCAAATATCCTTTTAAAACAGATTTCAAAGTCTCGCTCATGGGTATTAATCTTTCTTTGTTTCCCTTACCCAAAATCTTTAAATTATTATTACTAAAATCAATTTGACTTTCTTTTAACCCTATCAGCTCACTCAACCGGATACCGGAGCTGTAAAACAATACAATCATTACCCTGTTCATTTTACCATCCCATGTATCAGGAAACTCAATGTAATCAAAAAGGTCTGACAGATTTTTTTGTTCAACAAAAACCGGAAGTCTTTTGCTCGCTTTGGGGGAAACGATTACTGTTGTTGGCGAAACATCAATTAAACCGGTTTTAAGGTGAAATTTGAAAAAAGACTTTAATGTAGAAATTCTTCTGTTGATAGTTTTGGCTGAAACGCCCTGATCTTTTTGATATGCCAGCCAGGTTCTGATAAAAGATGCTGAAATATCTTTTAACTGAGGTGTGTCGTAGGTATGATTGATAAACTGAAAAAAAAGTTCAAGGTCATCAGAATAGGCCTTGCTTGTATTGAGCGAATACCTTTTCTCAAATTTTATATATTCAAGAAAAGAGGAATAGATATTGGTTGCTTCATGAGGCATATAATAGAGATAGCCGTAAAGTTACTAAAACCCTACGGCTATCCAATTATTGTACAGGAACTGCTTATTTAATTTCAATAGCACCGCTTGCAATCTGCTGCTTGTAAATTGCTTTCAGCACTTCGCCTCTTCTGCGAACAGATGGTTTAATGAACGCCTGACGCTCACGCAACTGAAGAAGAGTTTTGCTTTTTTCAAACTTCTTTTTATACTTCTTTAATGCCTTATCAATGTTTTCGCAATCTTTTGAATCAATAATTAACATATATACCCTCTTTATGGTTTTGAGGCGCAAATATAAGCTGCAGATCCCAATCTGCAAAACACAATTCAAAGTTTTAAAAATCCTTGATTAATTTGCATGATATGTTTACAGGAATTATTGAAACCACAGGTGTGGTAAAAGATAGCTGGCAAAGCGGTTCAAACAAATCATTTTGGATAGAATCGGCCATTTCGAATGAATTAAAAATTGACCAAAGCGTATCTCATGATGGCGTTTGCCTAACTGTTGAAGAAATTAATGGCAACCTGCATAAAGTTACTGCAATAGAAGAGACCCTTATGAAAACTACACTGAACAGTTGGCAGAAAGGAAAAGAGATAAACTTAGAGAGGTGCATACAATTATCTGCCCGTATGGATGGTCATTTGGTTCAGGGGCATATTGATACTACTGCAGAATGCATGAGCAAAACAGAAGTGGGAGGCAGTTGGGTTTATCAGTTTCAGTTTGAATCAACCCGTATGTTTGAGTCGTTAATTGTAGAGAAAGGTTCCATTGCTTTAAATGGAATAAGCTTAACCATTTTTGACATTGACAGAAATATGTTCAAAGTGGCCGTAATACCGTACACGTATAGTCATACAACCATTAAGGAATTAATACCCGGCTCAAAAGCAAATATTGAGTTTGACATCATTGGCAAGTATGTTCTACGAAGCCAACAAGTACTTACTTACTCGTAAAATTACTCTGGCAAAAATCGCACAGAAGCCCCCTGTTTCGTTAACACAAAGCTGTATACCTTGCATTAAGAAAATGTAAAGAACCGATAGCACAGCTAATACTTTAATGAAAAACCAATGCAGCAGATTACCATAATTGTACCTGTATTTAATGAAGCAGATATTGTTCTGCCCTTTTATTATGAGTTAAAAAAGCATCTCGCTTTTGACTTTGAATTACTATGGATAGATGATGGAAGTACTGATGCAACAGTTGACGAGATTGAAGAATTGATCTTGCGTGATGACCGGATAAAATGTATTTCACTTACAAAAAATTTTGGACAAGTAAATGCAATATCTGCCGGCCTTGATTTTGCTAATGCAGGTACTATTGTTATTATGAATGGTGATTTAAAACACCCTCCTTTGCTTATACCGCAAATGCTTTCAAAAATTAATGATGGGTATGAAATTGTAAATGCAGTTTCCACCACACAAGCGAAAACATTTTTAATACAGCGTAAGCTCCTTGATCTTTATTATCGCTTTTTAAATAGAGTTGCTCCTGATAGAAATAAAAATGATTTAACTGCTTTCAGAGCTTTTAATATTTCTGTAACAGAGGGAATTCATCAGGTAAAAGAAAATAATTTACTGCTCAGTAATTTTTTTAACTGGGCGGGATATAAATCAACCACAATAAATTTTGATTGTGCCAAGTGCAGTAAGAAAACCAAATTATATTCACTCAGTCATTTAATCAATCAAACAAAAATGGCTTGGTTTCAATTCAAGCCTGAAGCATCTAAATCCCTGTTCGTAACAGGGGTAGCCATTACAGTTTTTTCATTAGTAAAGAGTTTTGATGTAATTCATAAGATGACCGTTAACAGCCAACCTGTAAATAACTTAGTAATTATCTTATTATCTGTTTTTTTTCTTGGGGGAATACAATTAATGATTCAAAGTAAGTACCGAAAGGTAAGAATAGCTGATTTGCAAAAGGCAAACAAAGCCCCGCAATACATTATTAAAGACATTATTGAACAAGAAAAGACTGCAATTAATTACCGAATGGAATTACGGAATTAAGTTTATAAAATTTATTTTACAAGCCATAGTGCTTTCGCTCAAAATAAACTCAAAGACTATTGTTACATACAAAGGCCGGAAGTAAACTTCCGGCCTTTGCTTATTTATTCAATTGTAAAATTATCTCATCAAATACATTTTTCCATACCCTTTATTAAAGAACTGATCTGTTCTGTCGCCTTTTGCTTTGTATTGATCCAATGCTTGCCCATTGAGATTAGTAAGCACACGATAGAGATAAATGCCATTACCTAGTTTATTTCCAAACTGATCTGTACCATCCCACTTAAATTCAGTAATATTTCTACCAATACGTATAGGACCTAATTCTTCTTTTGTAATTTCTCTTACAACTTTGCCTGTTACTGTTAATATTTGAATTCGCATATTCTGAGGAATTACTGATCCCGTAAGCGTAAATACAAATGCTGTTGATGTTGTAAATGGATTGGGGTAATTGAGGAGATTTGAAATCATTGGTTTGTTAAGTACTTCAAAAGCCACATTATATTCCAATTCTCCGGCTTTATTTCCGCTGCGATCAGTTCCAGAAACAAAAAGTTCATAAGTACCATCGTCTTTTAGGAAAGGAAATAAATCTACGGTTGCAGTATTTTCTCTATTATTCAAATTGGCGGGTGTAAACCGGGCAGTGTCACTACCTAATTTAAATTCTTTTTCACTTTTATCAGGATAACGAACTTTAATTCTTAGTCCTGCTGTATCATTCAAAGCCATGTATCTACTGTCGTCTTTAAGCTTAATAAGTATATGTGGTTTTGAAGATACAATATCTCCATTTAAAATATGTGTTCCATCAAATGTTACATCCATCCACGGGTTGTACTTATCTGCCTTAACAAAGAAATTGCGGTAAATAAAATTATTGAACAAAAATTGCTCGGGTTGATCATTTTCCGGATTAATCATCACATACAAATTGTTCAAGCCTTCCAAATCTTTTGTATCAATGGTATAAGACACAACTATTGAGTCGCCTGCCAATAAAGGTTTCTTCTTAGGTAACAGAATTTCTCTTGGTACATTGTTTCTGTCAGTTACAATCATTTTTAACTTTAAACTGTCAAATGCTGCTTCACTAATATTTCGGAATACCATAGCAAAATTTTGCGGCTCACCTAATTCCAAAGTATCTCTGAATGTGAATTTGATATTTGGAGCTACAGCACCCTCGGGTAAACTGCTTCCAGATAATCTCCAGTATTGCAATTGGAATGGTGTTAACCCAACTGCATCTGAATTATACATTTTCATTTTTAAATACGGATATGCCTGAGCATTAATAAATGCGAGTGAAGTATCTTTTGCATTTCTCACTGTAGCAAGTTTAAACTCATTATTGTTTGCTGTTTTTCCATATAGTTCAAAATATACTGAATCGCTTACTGCTTGCCCTCCGGGGAAAAAACCATCCCATGTAAAATTTTTCCAATTTTTTGATGGACCCATCCATGGAGATTCTACAAAACCGCTTGTTAACTGCGCCGGTAAATCCACTACTACATCAATATAATCTGATTCGTTTTCTCCAATAAACTGGCGCACAAAATTTGAATTGCCTTTTTCGTATACAAACGCAAACGGTAAGTTTTTATCAAACTTATTTATGTCTGTTAACCCGTTATTTATAAACGTGTGGTAAATGCTTTTATTTGTTCCGTAAACTAAGGTATCATTCATCCAGTCTTTTATAAAAGCTGTATTTGGATTTACAAACCCTGCCCCTACACCCGTTCCCTGATTAAGAATCATTACGATTGAACCATCGGGAATAGAATCTTCCAAAAACAATCTTGCACGGTTACGATAATCAGGGTTTTCCATTGAGAATTCAAAAAACTTTCGTGTGGCACTTAAACAGGTAGGAGGCAAACTCCTGCCTACGCCCTCAGACCCTACAAGTCGGTTTACCTTTGATTTTAAAGTTTTGGGTTCAAATACATAAATTGAAAATACATTGAAGAAACATCTCCATTTATCCACGGCTTGAAGATCGAGAAAAACATTATTTGAATTTGAATTAAAATATGGGAAAAGTCCCGTTTTAATTAACAATTTGCGAACCACATTTCGGTACTCAAAAGTTTTGGTAGTGCTGTCAATTACAATATCTGTAAACTTATTATCTAAATACTGATAGTAATGTGATTGGTTGAAACCAGTATCAGCCACAGTTCGGTAAAGAAAGCTACTGCTATTCCAAACAATTTGTGTTGCAGCGTCTGGCTTCATACCTACCCGCCAGTAATAAACTGTGTTATTAGTAAAGGTTACTGCCGATGGTTTAAATTCAATAGAACCACCTACAGATGATACTGAATCAATTTTTTTACTTGTAGAATTAAATTTCTGAGTTGTATCAATTTCAAAATAGTATTTGCGTAAGCTGCCAAATGGATTTGCTGTTGATGCGTAATAGCTAAGGTTTTGCTTATTTACAATTCCGTAATTGTAGGGATAGGTAGGCCTGATCTCATCTTCAAAAATGAAAAACTCTTTTGTAACTGTATTGTTTGTCTCACACATTTCATCCAGTTCATTATCTGGGTCAATTGTTACAATAATTTTATTAAGCCCCTTATCAGTTAAAGCGTTAATTGAAAGCTCAAATAACAATGAATCGGAATAGGGAATATAGCGTAACTTTTGATTATAAATTGCTTGCACTGTACCATTTGGAAAGCTTCGTTTTACTTCCACACGTACAGAATCTGTAGTGGCCCTACCAATATTTACCAAATTAATATTTACCTTAAATTTATCTTCAGCTATTGAAATAAATTCCGGGCTTATCTGAATTGATGATTGTTCAATGGCATAATCGGGCTTGGGTCTGTTATAAAAAGTAATTGCCGGATCACCATGCAATGCAATTTCTTCTACATGCATACGAACATAAAAATCATATATAGAATATCTCTGAATTAAAGAATCAGCAACATTCATCATCATATACCCTATGGATTTTCCATAAGAGGTTTCAGTTATTTGATTGTAAAACTGCTCAGTAAATAAGTTTAAATAATTTACAATACCTAAATGGGTACTTGCAATAAAAGCAATGGATCCTTTACCCGGGGCAGAAAATAAATATTTTTCTGATAAAGTATAGCTACCACTAAAACGTAAGGAATCTGCAAGAAAAAGATTACCTGCATTACATCCGTTTACCAGAAATATCGGAAACTTGCCAGTAGCCGGATAATTAGCCGGATTATCAAGATTGAACTCCAATGTATTGGGAGATGAGTGACCAAAATATGTTAACAAAGAAAATCCTTGATTAAATAGTTTATTTACAGTTTCACCAGCCAGTGTTTGAATATTTGTTAGCGAAGATTTTTGCAAAGTTGTAACTGATGCCCCTACGAGTGTATCTTGAATTGTTGTTCGGTATCTGTTGAGGAAATAAAGGATTTGCTCACCAAGATAATCATTAGCACCCCCTATATGAATTACACTTTTTTTCCATAATTCATCTTTGATAGTACAAGAAAAATTCCGCTGTAAGGATTCGTATTGTTTTAGCTTATCAAGGTATTCTCCTACTTCTGTAGCCTTAACAACATTAAGCCTTCCAATTGGAATTTTAGGAACAATGTTTCCTTCATCTGCTGCCAATGTGCCGTCTGAAGAAGGAACACCCCATGTAGGAATTAAATTTAGCTTTTGGTTATTGTTCCAGAATTCAACAGTTCTGTTTGTATGGGGTGCAATACCTTTACCGATTAACAAAACATTTTTAGGGTATTGAGTAAAATTACTTCTTGCATACCTAAGAAAATTTCTGATAGAAAGAGCATTGTTTTTAATACCCCATCCAAACTGGTCAATAATCTGATTGATATCGTAAATTTTTGTATTAAAGCTTCCTCCATCTGCACTACTTCTGTAAAGCCTGTATTGTTCTACCTGATTTATTCCGTTTTGATCAAAATAAATAAGTGGGTTTGAAATAATCAAATAATCTGCTTGATTGGATATATTGGAATAATCAATAAAATTTCTAGTAGAAAAACCAGTTGCATTTTTTATTACTCCTGCCTCTATACTTGTAAAAATTAATTTTCTTGCAGTAGAAGATGGCGGTAATACAACCCTGAATTGATTGCCACCTAATACTTCGGCTGTAATACGCAACCCATTGGTAACATCATATAAAACCGGAGCAGAGCTACCTGCATTAAAATTAGTAATAACTAAATTATTTCCTGCCGCACTGGCTGGCAGTTCAAAATCAAATCGGCTTACCCCTCCAAAATTAAATTGCCTGGGATAATTTAATTCATACATACCCATTACCATTCTATCAGTAGGTTCGGGTGATGTATTTCTAAATTCAATATTGGCCGTATTTGAAATGAGAAGTGAAAGCGGAATATTGGTTGCAGAATTATCTTTTGCAATATTAAAATAATTCATTTCCTTTTCAGCCACTTGAGTGCCGTTAATTGAAACCCTTGCAGCCCTGGTATTTAACGCACGGCCAGCAGCTGTATAATAAAAACTTGCATCTGGCCCGCCGGGGGCAATGAATAAATTAGTTAAGGTTACAATTAAAGGATTGGCCGGACGTATATCAGGACTTGTATACCCTTCTCCAAGATCATAAGATGAAGAATACACGTTATCTCCCACTACAGCGGCAAAACCCGGATTATAAAGGTTTGCAAAACCAACTCTTGCTTTATGGATAAAGTAAGGTTCTGCCGGTAAAGGAGAACTGAGATCGTTATTGGTTTGAACCAGTCTTCGGTTACCCCCTGCTGAATTAATAGTTAGAAAATAAGCAACAGTATCAGTAAATAAACTGCGTGTAGGATTGATTTGCTTATCCGGCTCCAGATAAAGTCTTTTTTCCCATTCGCCATCACTTGACTCACCCCAAAATTCTATAAACCCATTTGATGGAAGTGTTCCAGATGGTGATGAAGTAAAGATAGGAACTTGCTGTCCTTGCCTCCACAGTTGCAAATGTGCTGCATCGGCAGAGCCAATACCCATTGTAACAAGTTCGGCTTGTGTAATGCGGTAAACACCTGTAGCACCCACTTTAAACCGGTAGTATGTTTTATTAAAATCAACCCACTCGTTCATATAAGACTGGGCACTTAAGCTGTTGCATATTAAGAGAAGCAAAGAGGTAAAGAATATAATTTTCTTCATGGTTTTCATTTGGTTTCTTTTTGTCGTTTGGCATTAATAAGGTCAAGACGTAATGAAACTATATGTGTGTATAACGGATTTGATTGATTGGCCAAATTGGTAAATGCATAATCAATATAAAAGGAATTGCCCAGCTTAAAACCTGCCCCGGCTGCCGGTTGATAGATCCATACTTTTTTAAGGTTTAATGTATCGCCATCTGCAAATGTTTTTTGAAAATTGTAAATACCACCTCTTACAAAAAACACTTCTTTAATATTCAATTCAGCACCTAGCCTTGGATCTCCATTTATCGCATCAGAACTTAAGAGCGTATTTCGTTTTCCATCAAAGGTAAAATCAATATTTGCTTCTGCTTTAAGTTTAATTCCTTTTCCCAGTTTAAAATCGTATGCACCGCCTACAATTAAGCGTGGAGCTGTTAGCTCTGTTGAACGTATGGGGATTTCATTATTGGTAAGAAATAAAACTTCTTTCTCTCTTTCAGTAAAACTAAAACTCCATGTGTTGAAGGTGGTGGTTATATCTTTTGCAGTAACACCAAAAGCCCAGTTCTTTCCTTTCATTTGAACACCTGCATCTAAACCAAAACCCCACGCATTAGCAAAACTGCCCACAACACGGCGAATTACCTTTGCATTCATACCCACACTTATCGTTTTATTTTCTGTTTGTTTTACTGTTTGCGCTACTGAAAGTAAAAATGCCCAATCAGCACTGCTGAAGCTTGTAATGTTTGCATAATTTACACTGCCATCTGGTTCAATTAAATAAAGTGTATTAGGAATATCATCAACAGCAAAACGAAGCACTGAAAATCCAATAGTTCGTTTATTATTTGCTACAGGAATTGCAAGGCTTCCAAAGTCATATTTACCTATGCCTGCAAAATATTCTGCATGCATTAGAGAAAGTGAAGGATTGTCCTTAACTGAAGTTAAACCAGCAGGGTTCCAATAGCCGGCAGTAGCGTCACTTACCGATGCTACCTGTGCCCCACCCATTGATAAACCACGGGCACCTGCACCAATATTTAAAAATTCGTTAGAGTAAATTCGTATTTGAGATGATGTGCAAAGTGACATCAAAATAGCTACAAATAGTAGTGTGGATCGGGTATTCATCCAGTTAGTTTTCAGATAAAGAATTTGGTTTATAGATGCTCTTAACATAATAAATGCTGCATTAGCCATACAAATGTAAACATTATTTTGGCTTAATTCAACCTCTGTATAGAGTCCCTATTTGTTATGGCAAACGTTGATTTACAATCATTATTGTGTACTTTTCTAAAACATCAAGCTCTCTGCATTACTTTTGCCCAAAATCTTAAACACAATATGAATTTAATAGAAGAATTAAGCTGGCGGGGAATGATTCAAGACATAATGCCGGGAACAGAGGAACAACTGAAAAAAGAGCTTACTTCTGCATATATTGGATTTGATCCTACAGCAGATTCGCTTCATATTGGCAGCCTGGTACCTATACTCCTATTAGTTCATTTACAAAAAGCGGGGCACAAACCTTTTGCATTGGTTGGCGGCGCTACTGGTATGGTAGGCGACCCAAGCGGAAAAAGTGAAGAGCGTAATTTATTGAGCGAAGAAGTACTCCAAAAAAATTTAAAAGGTGTAAAAGCACAGCTTGAAAAATACCTTGATTTTGAATCATCTAAACCAAATGCTGCAGAAATTGTAAACAACTACGATTGGTTTAAAACTATGAGCTTCCTTACATTCATTAGAGATGTGGGCAAACATATTACCGTGAATTATATGATGAGTAAAGACAGTGTAAAGAAACGATTAGATGGAGAAACGGGAATGAGTTTTACTGAGTTTACATATCAGTTGGTGCAGGGCTATGATTTTTTATGGCTGTATGAAAATAAAAACTGCAAATTGCAAATGGGCGGCAGTGATCAGTGGGGAAATATAGTAACAGGCACAGAACTTATCCGAAAAAAAGCAGGTGGTGAAGCATTTGCATTTACTTGTCCGCTTATTACAAAAGCTGATGGTGGTAAGTTTGGTAAAACAGAAAAAGGAAATGTGTGGTTAGACGCTGAAAAAACATCTCCTTATCAATTTTATCAATTTTGGTTAAATGCAAGTGATGAAGATGCAATAAAGTGGATTAAAATTTTTACGTTACTGAGCAAGGAAGAAGTTTTTGGTTTGATTGATGCTCATAAAGCAGATGCTGCTAAACGTATGCTACAAAAAAGATTAGCTGAAGAAGTAACAACGTTTATTCATGGTTATGAAGCATTGAAAGAAGCGATTAATACCACTGAAAAATTATTTTCAAATCAAACTGCACCAGCAGAAAGTTTAAATATTGAAGATTTGGAAAGTATGGAAGGTGTTTTGAAAATTAATTTCTCATTAGATAAAATAAAAGAAGGTATTGATATAGTTTCTTTTCTTGCAGACACTTCTATTTTTCCAAGCAAAGGAGAAGCAAGAAAAAATATACAAGGTGGTGGTATAAGCATCAACAGAAAAAAAGTAGAAAGTATAGACATTAAGCTTGATGCATCAATGCTGTTGCACAATAAATATTTATTAGTGCAGAAGGGAAAGAAAAATTATTACTTGGTTGCAGTGGTATAATTAAAAGTTTTGATGCCTCCTACTCCACATCTACCCTTTTTACTATCACCGCTCCTTCCCTTGCTTCCATTAAAAACATTCGCTCTTTAACCAGATACCCATTTCCTTTTTCGCACAAATGAACTTTTAAGTTTTCAATACTGATCGGATTGCCATCCGGTATATCAGCAATATTGCAATGCAGCATATCATGACCATCAATAATAATAACTAAGCCACTTCCAATCGCTTCCATCTTATTTCCTTCTGTAATGAGCATACCTGTATCTTCTCCTAAACCAATTCCTATACATGATGGATTATTTGCAACTGCCTGTGTTAAGCGAACAAAGCGTCCACGCTTTTCAAAATGACTATCAATAATTACGCTATCAATAAAGCCTAATCCTGTTGTAATTTTTACTTCGCCTTTTAAATAAGCACGGGCTGCATTTCCTTCATAAATCATGGTTTTACTCATAGCCATTGCGCCTGCTGATGTGCCGGCAATTACAAATGCTTCTTCATGTTGATAACGTTTTTTGAGTATGGATAGAAATTCTGTTCCACCATCAGTAACGCTTAGGCGAAGTTGATTGCCTCCGGAAAACATCACTGCATCACAGTTTTTTATTCGGTCTAAATATTCAGCGTTTGTTGTGTCCTGCCTGTTACGAATATGCATTACACCAATATTAGTACAACCAATTCTTCCAAAAGCATTCATGTAATTATCCCCCACTTCGTAGGGAATGGTAGAGGCTGTTGTAATTACTTCAATATGGGCATCTACACCACCCGCTTCTTCTACAACTCTGCGAAGAATGCCAAGTTCAAAAAAATTGAGATTGTTACGGTTTATTTCACCGCTTTCCTGATCGGTTCCTTTATCTTCTGCACCGCCTATAGCGATGAGCTTTCCCTTGGGATATTGCAATGGAAGTATTATTTGTTTACATACAAAAATAAGGGAAATGAATTGCACAGTTGTTTGGATAAACTTACAAAAGAGTAAAATTTCTCAAACATGCAGGAACGTACAAGTGAGTGACACAAACACAGCTCATTCTTGCACACGTGTTGGCTAAATAAAAATACTGCTTTGCTAATGCTACGGCGTATTTAGAAAAAAACTATCTTCCACGTCTAACATTTTTTTATGAAGATTCTTGAAATTAAAATCTTGCGTGGCCCAAATTATTGGAGTGTTCGCCGTAATAAACTCATTCAAATGAAATTAGATTTGGAAGAGCTTGAACAACGACCAACAAATACTATTGATGGCTTTCTGGAACGTTTGGAAAAAATGTTTCCCAGCATGTATAGCCATAGATGCAGCGTAGGAAAACCCGGCGGTTTTTTTGAACGGGTAAAAGAAGGAACATGGATGGGTCATGTAATAGAACATATTGCTTTAGAAATGCAAACACTTGCAGGAATGGAAACCGGTTTTGGAAGAACAAGAACCCCTGAAGGTGAAAAAGAAGGTGTGTACTATGTGGTGTTTAGTTATATGGAAGAAGATGCTGGTGTATTTGCAGCAAAAGCTGCAGTAAGAGTTGCCGAATCTTTAATAGATGACAGTACATACGATCTGGCAGATGATATTCAAAAATTAAGAGAAATAAGAGAAGATACACGTGTGGGACCATCTACAGGGTGTATAGTGGAAGAAGCTGCAAAAAGAGGAATTCCATTTATACGTTTAAACAAACATAGTTTGGTACAGCTTGGATATGGTGTAAATCAAAAAAGAATTCGGGCAACCATTGCATCTACCACAAGTAACATAGCCGTAGATATTGCCTGCGATAAAGAAGAAACAAAACTCTTATTAGAAGCAGCTGAAATTCCCGTGCCAAGAGGAACGGTAGTTAGAACTGAAGAAGGATTGAAAGATGCCATTGAAAAATATGGTTATCCATTAGTAATAAAACCAATTGATGGAAATCATGGAAAAGGAAACACTACCAACATTACCACTTGGGAGCAGGCAATAGTAGCATTGGAAGCTGCAAAAGTGTATGGACGAAATGTAATTGTAGAAAAGTTTATTACAGGTTTTGATTTTCGTTGCCTGGTAATCAACAATAAATTTATTTGTGCTGCACTCCGCACACCTGCAAGTGTTGTGGGGGATGGCGAACACAGCATTCAATGGTTGATAGATGAAACTAATAAAGATCCACGCCGTGGTTTTGGACATGAAAAAGTATTAACACAAATTACCATTGATCAGTTTACACAAAAAATGCTGGATGATGCACACATTACTTTAGAAACGGTTCCTAAAAAAGGCGAACGTGTTTTAGTAAAACCAACTGCTAATCTTTCAACAGGTGGTACAAGTACGGATGTAACTGACGAAGTACACCCTGCCAATATTTTTATGTTTGAACGTATAGCAAAAATTATAGGTTTGGATATTTGTGGTGTGGATGTAATGGCTGTTGATTTAAGAACTCCCGTATCAGAAAATGGAGGCGCTATTTTAGAAGTAAATGCTGCTCCAGGTTTTCGGATGCACATAGATCCATCAGAAGGATTGCCAAGAAATGTGGCAGAGCCTGTTGTTGATATGCTATTTCCGAAAGGAAGTGCAGGCCGTATTCCTATCATTGCTATTACAGGTACAAATGGCAAAACAACTACTACACGACTTACTGCCCATATAGCAAAAAGTGCTGGTAAGAAAGTAGGCTACACCACAAGCGATGGTGTGTACATTCAAAATCAACTGATGATGAAAGGCGATTGTACAGGGCCTGTATCATCAACTTTTGTATTAAAAGATCCTACAGTTGATTTTGCAGTATTGGAATGTGCAAGAGGTGGTATATTAAAAAACGGATTGGCTTTTCAAAATTGTGAAGTAGCAATTGTAACCAATGTTGCGGCAGATCATATTGGCCTTGGAGGTATTAACACAGTTGAAGCAATGGCAAAAGTAAAAGCGGTTGTACCTGAAACTGTTTTCCCGCATGGTTATGCTGTGCTGAATGCTGATGATGACAGAGTGTATAAAATGAAACATGATTTAAAATGCAATGTCGCCTTATTCAGCATGGATGAAAATAATCCACGAATAAAGGAACATGCTGCTGCGCATGGATTAAGCTGTGTTTATGAAAACGGATTTGTAACTATCATGAAAGGCAATTGGAAAATTAGAGTGCTTCCTGCAAAAGATATTCCGCTTACGTACGAAGCAAAAGCGGTACACAATATCAACAACTGTTTACCTGCTGTGCTTGCTGCTTATCTTTTTCGTGATATTACAATTGAAGATATAAGAACTGGCTTGCAAACATTTATACCAAGTGAAAGTTTAACACCGGGAAGATTAAATTTTTTCCACTTTAAACATTTTACTATGCTGGCCGATTTTGCTCACAATCCGCATGGTTTAAAATTGCTTTGCGATTTTGTTGGCAAACTTGATTACTCTGCTAGAATAGGAGTTATAAGCGGAACGGGAGATAGAAGAGATGAAGACATTCGTGAACTGGGTGAAATCTCTGCTAAGCATTTTGATGAAATCATTATTAGATGCGATAAAAATTTAAGAGGCAGAACTGCCGATGAAATTATGAGCTTGTTAGAAGAAGGTATAAGGAGTGTAAGCACCACTATTCCTGTAATTAAAATTGCAAATGAAAATGAAGCATTAGAATATATTTATGCTCACCCAAGGCTGGGAGCACTTTATACTATTATGTGCGATGTAGTTGCCGGGGCTTTGGATAAGATTAAAGAGCTAAAGAATAGGGAAAGTCAGATATAAAAAATCCTTTTGGCTTAAATTGCTGATTGTCTTATTTTCGCACCCCCCAACTACGCAAATGCTTCGTTGGAGAACCCGAAAGGGAGATTGGCCTATAGTATAATGGTAGTACGACAGATTTTGGTTCTGTTTGTCTTGGTTCGAATCCAGGTAGGCCAACAAAAAAAAATAAGGCAAAGAAACGCTCCCTGATAATTATAAGATCTTCCCAATCCTGTATAGCTATTTCCACCACCTTAAGTGGTTCGCCGGCCACATTAAAATCGAAAGATCATACCAAGAAACTGCGGTTGCAGTTTACTTCCCCTAAATTAAATTTAAATTCGATTGTTGTTTTAAAAATTGCAGTGTTAAAAAGTACACATAGATTTTCTTTTAGCGATATAGAACTCCCCTTTTTTACTTTTTGTAAAATCCCTGTTTCTTGGGATTGTAGCGTATAGATGATTTGATAGTTTTGATTTAAAACCATTTAACATGATCAAGTTAACTTACTTTTTTTTACTAATGATGTTTGTGCAAACCACGAATGCACAACTCGGTGTTTTAAACAGAGCAAAACAAAGTGCGAAAAATAAAGTGAACCAAAAAATTGATCAAAAAGTAGATAAAGACAAGACTATCAATAAAACGGACACTATTATAACTGGACAAAACGGAAATACTACAGATACAGAAACCAAAAGCGGCCAGGAAAAGTCCACAGTTAATAGCCAAACTAATCCTTCCCAAACAGGTACTTCAATAAAAGCTAACAGTAAATTTGATTTTGTGCCAGGTGAAAAAATTATTGCTTTTGAAGATTTTAGCCAGGATGCAATGGGAGACTTTCCTGATAAATGGAATACCACTTCTAGCGGCGAAGTAAAAACAATTGATGGACAAATGGGTAAATGGCTTGCGCTCACAAAACCCGGTATATTCTATCCGGAATATATAAACAATCTGCCTGATAATTTTACATTAGAATACGATGTGGCGGCAAGTGGTAATTATAATACGGGCTCTGCATGGTTTGAAGTAAGCTTTATAAAAGCTGCTAACGACGAAGAAATGAAAACTGTTATCAGAAATTCAGGGGACAGGTTTAGGTATTCAAATAGCTCCAATGGTATTTCTATAAGAATTCACCCAAGCAATGATAACGGTTCTTATTATTACAAAACTTTTGAGAACGGGAGTGAACTACAAACATACACGAATAAACAGAACAATTTTACAAACACAAATAATATTATTCATGTGTCCATTTGGAAACAAAAAACGAGAATAAGAATGTATATCAACCAAGAAAAAATTATTGATTTACCAAAAGTAATGACCAGTTCCATTAACAGAATTATTTTCTCCCCCAGCTATGCTTATGCTAATAATGATGACATGTTGTACCTTACGAATTTGCGTTTAGCAGTAGGTGATGCAGATACAAGGAATAAACTAATTACGGAAGGAAAGTTTGTAAGTCACGGTATTTTATTTGAATCGGGCAGCGATAAAATAAATCCGCAGAGTTATGGGGCATTAAAAGAAATTGCTGTTGTATTAACGGAAAACGCAACCGTTAAGTTAACAATTGTTGGTCATACAGACAGCGATGGCGATGAGTCAGCTAATTTGACCTTATCCAAAAAAAGAGCTGAAGCTGTTAAAAAAATACTTGTAGTAGATTTTGGTATTGAAGTTGGCAGAATGCAGACCAATGGGCTGGGTGAAAGCAAACCGCTAGAGCCAAACACAAGCGCAGCAGGCAAAGCCAATAACAGAAGAGTGGAGTTTATTAAGTTATAGATTTAACAGCTAAAGTATTAAGTCAATCAAACAATATTGTATTTCACCGCCAGCTTAATTAAAGTGGCGGTATTATTTGCTTCAAATTTTATAAGCAAATTTTTACGATGAGAATCTACCGTATGTAAGCTGATGAATAATTTAGCTGCGATCTGCTGATTTGTTAACCCTTCAGCAATCAGCACCAATACTTCCTTTTCTCTTGTGCTTATTGCAGGAAGCTGTGTATGTAATGCGGTATTTACATCAACATTATTAATATCCATACTTAAATAGAGTTTGCCTTCATAAGCGGCAAGTATGGCTTCTTCAATTTCTTCCTTAGAAGCACTTTTTACCAAATACCCCGAAGCACCGTTTTGTATCATTTGAGAAATATAACTACGTTCTTTAAATGTACTCATAGCAAGTATTTTAATAGCCGGGTACTCTGTTTTAATTTTTTTTGTAAGCTCAATACCATTGATGTCAGGCAGGTTAATATCAACAATGGCAACTTCTACTGCTGTATTTTTAATAATATCCATCGCCTCAAAAGCGTTGGACGCAATACCGGCCATATGCACATAATTGAGTCCGGAAAGTAATGATTTCAAGCCTTCCAGTACCATTGGGTGGTCATCAACAATCAAAATATTTATTTTTTCCATCCTGCTGTTTTAAATAGTACAATTAATATATACCGATGTTCCTTTTCCGGGAGTTGATTTAATATCCAATTCACCTTTTAAATAATCTACTCTGGATTGAATATTTCTTAGCCCTGCTCCTTCTTTAATAAATGTTTCTTCTTTAATAAAACCAGTGCCATTATCTTCAACCGTTATATTCAGCTCATTATCTTTTTTTATAACCTGAACCAATACATTGCTGGCATTGGCATGTTTAACAATATTATTGAGCAGTTCCTGCACAATGCGATAGACAATTATTTCAGTACTATTGTCTAAACGGTTTTCCAAACCATGAAATTCGCAGGTTACGTTTAATTGTTTTACTTCATTAATACCATCACAATAATCTTGAAGAGCCTGTTGCAAGCCCAGTTTAACCAATGCTTCTGGCATCATATTGTGTGCAACACGGCGCATTTCTCCAATAGAACTGTCTAACTGTTCAAAAGCTTTTGTAAATAAACGGGCACTTTCTTCGGAGAGAATAATGTTTCCTTTCATAGCACTTAATGTTAGTTTAACACCACTTAACATACCACCGAGGCCATCATGCAGGTCCTGCGCCAAACGGCTTCGTTCGTCTTCCTGGCCTTTTAAAATAGACTCAGAGGCAAGCAGTAGTTTTTCATTTTGTAATTGTTTAATCTGCTGCTGCTGCAGCAATTGTTTTTGTTTGTAAGTACGGTAAGATAAAAAACTAATCAGTAGCAGTGTTATGAAAGACCCCAGTAAAATGAAAGAAAGGGTTTTCGTTTTTTGAATGCTATCTGTTTTATTTTTTGATTCCTGCTGCAATTGTAAAATATCTTTTTCTTTTTTTGCTGTTTGATAGTTGATTTCCAGCTCAGCAATTTTTGCAGAAGTAGCATCATCATAAATGGTATCTTTTAACTGGGCATATTTATACAAATATGCATATGCCCTGGTAAAATTTCCCGCAAGCTTTTCTGTTTCAGCAATATTTAAATAAAGTTCGTTGATCTCATTTTTTCTGTTTGCTTTTAGTACAAGAGGCTCCGCTCCATTGTAAAAATTTAGTGCACTAGAATAATTGCCTTTACTGCTATACGCCCTGCCTGTTTGAGTTAAAACAGCTCCAAGCTCAGCAGTATTGCTCATCGTTCCTGCAAACACAGCAGCTTTATTTAGATATGAAATAGCAGCATCATATTTTTTAATCTCAATTTCATTTGCACCGAGGTTGTAATAAATATTACAAAGAAAATAGGTGTTATCCAATTCAATTGCTAACGGCAATGATTCTTTTAGTAAAGCAATAGCCTTGGGATGTTCGTTCATTCGGTTATAACTATTCGATAGATTTACCAGTGCGGTTACAATATCTTCTTTGTTATTATTTTTTTTTGCAAGGCTGTACATTTTTTCTGCGTACTCAATAGCCTGTTTATCTTGCCTCAAATCAAAAAAAATAATATTCATATTCCCGTATAAACGGGTAAGCCTTGGGGTATCTTTATTCTTCTCAAATAATGCAATCGCTTTCATGTATTGCTCCTGAGCCAATATGTATTTATTTTTATTTTTATAGATATTACCAAGGTTGGCCAGTACACTGCCCTTTAATTTATAGCTTGTTTGTGTATTGGTTTTGGTAAATATGTCTTTAAAAATAATTTCGGCAGAATCATATTTCCCACTTGTAATATACAGGTTGCCGTAATCATTCAAGGCTGCCAGATATTGATAGCTATTATTGATTTTTTTAGAGAGTGTAATGGCTTGCAAATAATAGTTACTGCTTTCAATTGGGTTGGTCTGTTCATACGCATAACCAATATCTCGTAATAATATAATTTTTAAGGAATCATTTCGTTCACCCGATAAAATTTTTTTAAGACTGTCCGCTACACGAACCTGTGCAATAATCGGGGAGATACTTATGCTGTTTATTAAAAAAGCAAAAATGTAACAGGTAAAGTATCTTTTCATAAGTTGAACCATTAATGGGTTTTGCTGATTTCAAATTTACCCCTTCCGTATCCACAATTCCAAGCGGTTTTTAAAAATCCCAGTTTATTGGGATAGCATTTTCCTGATTTAACGGGATTGTTACTAAACCGGAGAAAATACAATTTTACAATTGTTATTCATAATGTAAATCCAGAGGTATTATAACCAGTATTAATATTTAACAAAAGTGGGTCTTCTATTATCTATTAATTTAAAAAATCATTTTATGACAAAAGTACTATTCTCAATTATTCTTTTTATCACTGTAGGCCTGAGTACAGAAGCACAAAAAAGCAAATCGGAACCCATAGGCATTGGGCTAAAGGCGGGTTATAACTTTGCAAAAGTTACAGGCACTACATCAGTAAACACTGCTAATATCAGTGGCTTTCATATTGGTGGGTTTTATGCACCAGGCAGCAGCACTCAAAAGGGACTTGGCTACCGAACAGAATTGATCTATTCCAAACAGGGGTACGATTTTGCAAAAGCAAACACCACGGGATCTGTAAACCTGGATTATATTTTATTACCACAGTTAACCACTCTCAACATAACCAAATTTGTACAATTGCAATTGGGAGCTCAACTTGCGTTTTTAATAAATGCCAAAGCAGACAGTACCGTAAACAATGGCGCCAATAATCCGTATAATAATGTAGCCGACTTCTATAATAAATTTGATTATGGTTTTGCAGGTGGTGTGGAAATTCACCCCATAAAAGGTTTGTTAATTGGAGCAAGATTAAACATTAGCCTGGCTAACGCAAATAAAGAACAGTCTGCTAACATCGGTTTACCAGCTTATATACCCAATGCTTCTGGTGCAAATCTTAGAAACAATGTGTTGCAGATTTTTGCAGGTTGGAATTTTTAAATCATCAAACATGAAGAATATTTTTTTGAGTCTTTTATTTTTAGTTTGTTGTAAAGTTTTATTTAGCCAAAACATAGATGTGAATAATACATCTGTAATTACCTGTGGAAATATGATGTTTACCGTACCAACAGGGTGGAAACTGGAGGCTGATGGAGAGAATTATGTTTTGATGTTGCCTCCAAGATACAACGATCCAGAACGGTGGGTAAACATTGCCATTATTAAAGGCAGTATATCAAGCGGAAATATTGAAACGGATTTTAATAATACCTGGCAAAAGTATTTGGGTAGTTATACAAAATACGAAGAGCCATACCTCATCAAAGAAAAATCTATTAAAGGATATGATATTATTAGAGGAGGAGCTAATATTATAAAGGGAAATGAGATGCCCCTCTATGCTCATTTGTGGGTGGCAAAAGTAAAAGACCGTACCGAAACAGTGATTGTACTTGCCAACAATATCAATGATTTTGACATCACTGTTAATGGTGAAATAAAACCATTCTGGGCAAAATTAAAATTTAAAAACCTGCCGGAAGTAGCAACCGGAAATTATACGCTAAAAGGGAATGGCATACAGGGAATTTATACAGGTCTGCAATCGGGTATGCGCATGAGCGGTGGCATTGCTAAAAATATTTCATTCTTAATTGTTTACAACGATGGAAAATTAAAGAGCGCTAATAAATTGCCAAAAAATGGCTTCAATAATTTTGACCGTGACGTAGATATGGAAATGAATGCCGGTTATTGGGGAGACTATGATTTAAGAACAGGTACCGTTATTTTTGATAAATATAACCAGCCTCGCAAACTGGGCTTTACCTACCAGCCACCTAAAGTTATTTACAACGATAATGCGTATACAAAAATGCATACTGTTGACGGACTTACTTTATCGGGTGTTTATTCGGCAGATAAATCACCCACTGCAGTAAGTGCATTTGGTCATGAGCCCACCATTACCTTTTACAAAGACGGCCGCTTTGAAGATAATACCGCTTTATATTATGTAAAAAGTTACGATGAGATGTTTAAAACCCCGGGCAGGGGAAAATATACGATCAATAATTTTACGATCAATCTGATATATGATGATGGAAGAGGCCGTGCTTCATTCCCATTTGTAACATGGGATGCTGCAACCAATAGTTCTGTACAAATTGGCGAAAATATTTTATTAAAAAAATAGTCATCATAAAAGTAGCGTGTAATATAATAATGGCATTATAATATCCTGTGATGGCTGGCTTTAAAATGGGGTTGCATGCAATAATTGTATCGAGGGAAATGAATTAAAAGATAATTGGGCAACAAAAGCTGGCCTTAACCAATTGCTGTAAATATAAAACCAGTAGATAATAATTGAAGTAAAAATAAATTTATTAATATCAAAATGTAAAGCAATGAAAAATTTAATGCTATTGAGTTGTATTTTTTTCTCTGTTACCACAAAAGGGCAGGATATTTCCAGTATAGGCAACGCTCCTACCAATGAAATTAAATTGTATCATCCGTCCACTGATACACAGTCTAGTCTTAATAAAACAATCGCAGTTTCTAAGCGAAAAAAGAAATTGGGCGGTTTTGCGGGTGTTAGTTTCACAGTTGAAATTGAAGGGGAGAGATCGCCTTTACGCATAAATGCCGATAGTGCCATTTTTGTATTGGAGCAGGGAACTGGAATGTTTTCAATGGATACCGGAACGATTGCATTCGATGCAAGCCAGTTTATTTTGTTGTATAAACTAAATGTAATTGGTGGAGGGAGGGTTGCTGTTCAAGGCGACTATAAGCCTGGTTTTAACCCATTGAGTTTATTATCCAATGCGGTTTCTTCTGGTGGTAAAAACACCGATACCAGAGTTACCACCAGCAGCAAGCAATTAAAAAAGGGTCTTACACAAATTTTACCAAAAAATAAACTGGAAAAAGGCGAGTATGCATTTTTAGGAGGGGGATCTCCAGAAGAAGGAGATGTTACCAGTATTAAAAATGTAAAAGTCTTTGTATACACTTTTGGTATAGACTAATTGTTTGATTTTGATTTGATAGTTATTCCGTTTAAACATTGATGAATGAAAAATATTATTGTAAGCTTCTACCTTATTTTTTTTAGTACCCTTTCCGCCATTTGCCAAACGGAAGAACAAAGACTGGAGCAACTGAAAGCCCAGATGCAGATGATACAAAAAAAAGCCGATTCTATAAACAATATATTGAAAAACGGAAATGTAAAACAGCCTTCAAATCAACCACAGATAGGTTCTTCGGGTTCACCAATTACTAATATGCAGCTACCCAAACCTAATATTATAAAAATAAACGCCTTACCAAAAAAAACACTTTCATTACCTGAACTGGCTATCTATATTAAAGATCTTCATAATCAGTTGAGTAAAAAATTACCTCCTGGTATGGTAAGCAATGCCAAAGCCATTGCTAATGAATTGGGTAACGATCCTTTAAAAATAGAAGCCGCCGCATGGTTTGCTTTTCAAAATAGTAAATATGCAGAAGCAGTATTACTTATTACCGAAGCCGCTATCAGCAAACCAAATGATGGGCTTTTGCTTACCAATGCAGGCGCTATTTTAGATATGAGTGGCCTGAGCGATAAAGCTATTCCGATTTTAAGAACCACCATAGAAAACGATCCAAAAAATGGTATTGCCATCAACAATATTGCACAGGCTTATTGTGCGTTGGGCATGATAGACTCTGCCATGATGTATTTGAATACTTGTGTGCGTCTTTCGCCAGAGCACCCGGAAGCAAATAACACTGCCGGGCTAATTGAATTGGCAAGAGGAAATAAAGCTAAAGCGAAGACGTATTTTGAAAATGCTATTCGTGGTGGCTTTAGTACAACTGCTTACCAGGGCTTACGGTCAATTGATAAAAATGATAAGAACAGTTACAAAATAAAAAAACTGATTAACTCCAAAATAAGATTCCCTGAATATTTTAATCAATATAAATACACTTTGCCAAGGCTGTGTACAAATGTAGATGAAGCCGAATCAGTAAAAGCAGAACAGGAAGCTTTTATAAAAATGATAAACAACGCTATAGAGAAAATGGATGCATTAAGGAAACAAAGAGAAAAGAACCTGTCTGCATTTTCGCCGGAACTGTACAATAAACAAGTGTTGGATAAAATCAAGAATAAACAACCGGTGGTACGTCCCTTTCAAGTAATGGCAGGTATTGTAGCGGCAGAAACAACCAATGAATACATTGAAGAACTACTGGAAGTACAAAAATTTAATACACAAAACCGGCAGCTATACAACAGCCTTTATAAACAATATGAAGCAGAATACGAAGCACTAAAAAAATCTTTTGAAAAGGATGATGATAACTGTTGTGGCGAAGGGGATGTTTCCTGCTGTACTGACCCCAGCTACTGCATTAAAGTAAACGCATTAAGAAATAAATACCTTGCGCTGTTTGTAAACCTGAATATGGATTGGCAAAATAAAAACATGGCTTTTCAAAGAAAGTATCTGGAGGATTTATTGTACTGGGAACCGTTAGCTGCCAGTAGTACAGATGAAGCCTATCTGCGTTTTTATAAATCGGCGGGTATGTACCTGAGTGCTATAGCAGAAATTGCCAACACAACCATTCTTGAACCCTGCAAAACTGAAAAAGAAACTACCCATAATACAACAGATTCAATCCTTAAAACGTACGATTGCGATATTGAATTTCATATGAAATTTCTTGTTGGCAAAATGACACTGAACTGCGAAACCTTTTCTATTGAAGGTGGTGAAGGATTGATAGGTAAGATTGAAAGGAATTTTACTACACGCCAAACAACACTGAGCCTCGGTGTGGGTTTATATGCTGGTGTGGGTGAAAGTTTTGCAGGAATAGGTGCAGGGGCTGAGGCAGGTATAAGTATGTCGGCCTATTTAACTATTGATAAAACAGGTGCCTTAACAGATGGTGGTATCGTTAACAGTGCAAGCGCTTCTGCCGGGGTAAATTTTGAAGCTGGAGAAAGACTGGGCTTTACAAAAAAATTAGCGGAGCAAAAAGTAGGGTTTGAATCAAGGCTGGGCATTAACTCCGGTTGGACATTCAATGAAGGGCCTTTAAAAAATATATTATCTCCACAAGAAAAGCCATTAAATAAAAATGTAAAAGTATATCCTCAAAAGTAACACATGAAAAAACTATTTTATTTTGGGATGCTTTTACTGATTTGTAATAATTGTATTGCACAGGTTTCGCATAACAAAGAGAACCTCCAACGATATTATGTTCTACAGTCGGAGGTATGTGGTGGAGTAGAAGAATTATTTAAGAAAAAGGGGAGCTGGAAAAAGAGTTCTTCCGGCAATGATATCATATTCCCAGACAAAGCTTTTCCTGCTAATCAGTACAACTTGTTGCTTGGCCGTATAGAAAAGGTATTGCCCATCTTAAAAGAAGCATTACCAGATTTGGGCGGTTTTGAACCGGTATGGTATGGCTCCATTCGTGGTAATTCTTTTGTTGCCAATGGCCCGGTTCCTGCATCCTTTCGTTGTCCTGTATTTACATATAGTTGCAACACGAACGCAAATAAAATTTTATTGGGAGAAGAAGCTTCTTCAATTGTGCATATTGATTTTAATAGTTATGGTATTTTTTGCGAAAAGGTTTTCCAATGGGATATTAACGGTAATGGCAAACTGATCTCAATTTATCAACTGCCAGATTCAATTGGTAAATGGAAAGGACTCACACTATATGAACCTAAACGAACAGAGGAAGCAGGGTTGCCAACCGACAGGGCTGTGGTAATTGGTCATAGCGGCCAAATGCCATGGCATATTCTTACTCAAAAGCAATACTTAACAGGCTATAAGAATTGGCTGCTAAAAAGTAAGAAAGAACAACTGGAAGGTAACTATAGCTATGTACAAAAGATGAAAGAAAATATAGCCAACATGCAGGCCAGCAATGCCCTTACGCAGGAACAAAAAAAAAGTATCGTAGAAAAATTAGAGCTGCAGATAAAGAATTTTCAGGATAACAACCTGCAGCAACAAATTGCAGCAATAGAAAAAATATACAACGATAAAATGAAGCCAATAAAAGAATACTTAGATACTGCCACTTCTGAAACACTTAGCCAGCAAGCTATTGTTGCAACGAGCATTGAATTTAAAGGTTACTTTGCTAAACAAGGGCAGTCTGGTATAAAGCTGATCAACTTTTCTGCCAAATACTTTAATATGGCATTGCCCCGATATGTACCACAGTTTATTGTATTGTACTGGAAGTGGGGCCAGGACCCGCCAAGCCTTAAATTTGCAAAAGAAATGGAAGAAAACTTTCCTATAGAAAAATTGAAGCTATTGATTGATAAATAATTTAAAAAACGTAACTATAAAAATAAAATGAAGAAATTAAATTTTTCAATCAGCACAAGGTTCAAGAACCTTTCAACCAAATTATTTACGCTGCTGTTTTTATTGCTGCTGATTACAGTTAATAGCTTCTCTCAACCTAAATCCAAGCCCAAATCTTTAGCCACTAAAGTACCGTTACAAAATAGTTTTGTAATGTGTGAAGTAATGCCGGGTACAGAAGTGGCTTCCAAAGCCCCATTTACAATTCCATTTAAAAGTGCGGAAGCATGGCCAACTGCTGGTATAAAAACAGGCTGCAGGTATATTTTTAAAAATGAAGATGAGGAAGCCGGAGTTTCTATTGAGTTAACGGATTTGGAAAGCAGTAAAAATGCTCTGGCCAGTTATAGAAATGCTTACCAGGCAAGTAAGGATTTATGGGAAGAAGCACCTGCAATTGTAATTGTTTTGCAGGACACCGGTTTCTTTTCTGGTAAAGATGTATGCGGTCTTAAATTTCACTTAGGCAAATATATTCTTGATATTAATTTTAAAGGGCAGTTTCCCGATGTGAGCGATGAACAAAAGAAAGCGGCGGGCATTGAAATGGCAAAAATGGTAATGGACAGACTAAAGTTTTTATGGAAAAACAATTAAAATCTACATGTGATTGAACCGGCTAACAAAAGAATTTCTTTTAAATTCTGATAATTAAAAAATAGTTTTCTGAAAAAACGATCTCAAAAGAAAAATACTTGCTAAATGGATTGCCAATCCGTTCTGCCGCAATGAAACATTTTCCAAAATCGATCTTTGGTAAGTACAGCCCATTAAGTAGTTACAATAGCAACAAGCATCTTGATAATAAAAGGGATAATTGCTAAACGAGTAAGTTGTAAATTTTTATTCTATTTTCACCGTTGGCGAACCAGGCATTCCGTTACAATCTTCTCTGGGTTCCCTTCCCGAATGATTCGCTTAGACGAGGAATCTACTTAGGTCAACAAAAAAAGCCACTCAAATGAGTGGCTTTTTTAAGAAGAGTTTCTAAGTAGTACTTCCAAACATTTTTCCAAACTGTCTTTCCAATCACGTATTTGTATTTGAAAGACAGTTTTGATTTTATCCTTATTCAATAATGAATAATGGGGACGTTTGGCTGCTGTGGGGTATTGTGCTGTTGCAATTGCATTTACTTTACAGCTACTGCCAATTAATTCTTTTATTGCAATTGCAAATTCATACCAGCTTATCTTTCCTTCGTTACTGTAATGATAAATACCAGACTCCCATTTTCCTGATGACAGAATATTAAGAATAGCGGTTGCTAAATCTGCTGCGTAAGTAGGTGAACCAATTTGATCGCTCACTACATTTATTTCACTTCGTTCACTCATCAAACGCATCATCGTTTTTACAAAATTATTTCCGAAGGAAGAATATACCCAGGAGGTTCTTATGATAATGCTTTCTGCATTTTCCTTCATACACAATTGCTCGCCAAGCAGTTTTGATTTACCATAAGTATTAATGGGGTTTGTTGCCTCTTCTTCTTTATACGGAGCTTCACTTTCACCATCAAACACATAATCTGTTGAGATATGAATGAGCTTAGTATGATATTTTTTGCAAATGGCTGCTAAATTACCTACAGCTTCCCCATTCACTAACATGGCTAACTCCTTTTCGCCTTCTGCTTTATCTACAGCGGTATATGCGGCACAGTTAATACAGTACTGTGGTTGCGAGCCAATGAAAAAGTTTTCTACCAAACCGTAGTGATGCAACTTTAAATCTTCCCTTGATGCAAATGCAAAATGAAACTGTGGGTATTGATCAGCTATGGTCTGCAACTCTTTTCCAAGCTGGCCATTGCAACCCGTAACTAATATGGAGGGTTTATTCATTTTGTACAGTTATAAAAAAAAATCTTCTGTAAGATGGCTGAACAGTGGATGTGTTTTATCTTTCTCAGAAACGATTGCTTTATCCTCTGGGATCATCCAATCAATTTTTAACACAGGATCATTATACAGTAACCCAGCTTCATGTTCTTTGTTATAAAGTTCATCACATTTATATAACACTACGGCATAATTACTCAACACAGAAAATCCGTGAGCAAATCCTTTTGGCACAAGCAAAGCGTTTTTCTTTTCAGATGTTAGTTCAATTGCAAATACCTGTTGAAAAGTTGGAGAAGCTTTTCTTAAATCAACCACCACATCTAAAATAGAACCATTTAAACAACGAACCAATTTTGTTTGAGCATAGTTTCCTTTTTGAAAATGTAATCCACGTATTACTCCATATACAGAACTTGATTGATTGTCCTGCACCCAGTTATACTCCAGCCCTTCATTCACAAATAACTGATGATTGTATGATTCAAAAAAATATCCCCGCTCATCGCCAAAAACTTTTGGTTCAAAGATTATTAAGCCGGGGAAAGCTGTTTTGATGAAAGGCATGGGGAATTTTAGATTTATTATTTACAATTGCAGATTTTATACATGTAGACAATTCATTCTTCTACCTCTTTTCATACTGTACATCATAATAGTTCTTATAGTCACCACTTGTTACATGATTGATCCATTCTTCATTTGCCAGATACCAGTCTACAGTTTTTTCCAGTCCCTCTTCAAATTGCAAAGATGGGCTCCATCCTAATTCTTTATTGAGCTTGGTTGCATCAATTGCATAACGCAGATCATGACCTGCCCTGTCTTTTACATAAGTGATCAGTTTTGCACTTTCTCCTGGTGATCTCTTTAATTTTTTATCCATGATACTGCAAAGCAAATGTACCAGATCAATATTTTTCCATTCATTTAAGCCGCCTACGTTATAGCTCTCGCCAATTTTTCCATTATGAAAAATAGTATCAATTGCTCTTGCATGATCTTCCACAAACAACCAGTCTCTTACATTTTCTCCTTTACCATATACAGGCAAAGGTTTGTTGTTTTTAATATTGTTGATCATTAAAGGAATCAGCTTCTCAGGAAAATGATGCGAACCATAATTGTTACTGCAGTTACTCATTACCACAGGTAAATTATAGGTATCATGATAAGCCATTACAAAATGATCAGATGCTGCTTTGGATGCAGAGTAAGGACTATGCGGATCGTAAGGAGTTTGTTCTGTAAAAAAACCATCTGCACCTAAGGAACCATACACTTCATCCGTTGAAACATGATAAAACAATTTCCCTTCCAAATTATTTGCCCAATGCTTACGACATGCATTTAACAGGATAGCTGTCCCCAATACATTTGTTTTTACAAATGACAGGGGATCGAGTATAGAACGGTCAACATGGCTCTCTGCTGCTAAATGAATAACAGCATCAAATTGATATTTATTAAACAAAACTTCCACTCCTGTTTCATCTGTAATATCAAACTTTGCAAATTCATAATTTGTTTTATCCTCCAGGTCTTTTAAATTTTCAAGATTACCTGCATAAGTTAAAGCATCACCATTTATAATTTTATAGTTGGTGTATTTATTTACAAACAATCGAACTACATGGCTTCCTATAAAGCCTGCGCCACCTGTTACCAATATTGTTTTATCAAACTTGTTCATTATAAGCTCCAGTATTTTAATTTGGATATTTTATTTCGATAAATTCCTTTCAAATCTGCAAACATTGCATGCTCATTTGATATGGATAAGAAATAATCCTCTGTAAAATGTTTATAGTCCTGATGTGCTACAGCCAGTACAATTGCATCATATCCCATTTCAATGACAGGGGCAATGTTTAAACCGTATTCATGCTTTACATCTGCTGCATCAGCATGTGGGTCCACAAAATCAACTGCTACATTATATTCTAATAATTCCTTCACCATATCAGCAACTTTTGAATTGCGTATATCACTTACATCTTCTTTAAATGTGGCACCAAGCACTAACACTTTTGCAGTAGCAGCATTGGGTGCATTTTTAATTATATGTTGAATAATCTTCTTGGCAACATACCTTGGCATTTCATCATTTACAAAACGTCCGCTTGCAATTACTTTTGAATTATACCCAAGCTGTTGTGCTTTGTATGTTAAATAGTATGGATCAACGCCTATGCAATGCCCACCAACCAAGCCGGGTGTATACTTATGAAAATTCCATTTGGTACCAGCAGCTTCTACCACATCAAATGTATTAATGCCAACACGATCAAATATCATTGAGAGTTCATTCATTAAAGAAATATTCAAATCCCGTTGTGCATTTTCAATAATCTTGGCAGCTTCGGCCACTTTAATATTTGGTGCTTTATGTACTCCCACTTTTACAACACTTTCATAAACACTTGCAATAACTTCCAAAGATTCTGCATCGCAGCCTGAAACAATTTTAGTTGTGTTGCTTAGTGTGTGATGCTTATCTCCCGGGTTAATCCGCTCCGGTGAATAGCCAATTTTAAAATCAACCTTTCCTTTCAAACCGCTAAACTGTTCTAACAAAGGCATACAATCTTCTTCGGTACACCCGGGATATGTTGTACTTTCATAAATAACATAATCGCCTTTTTTTAATACTTTACCAACTGTTTCACTTGCTTTTTGCAAAGGTGTAAGATCAGGAACTTTATAATCATCTACAGGCGTTGGAACAGTAACTATAAAAAACGAAGCCTCTTTCAATAGATTTACATCGTCGGTATAAATAATATCCCGCCCAGCAAACATTTCTGCATCTACTTCTTTGCTTGGGTCTTCATTTCGCTGCATCATAGCAATTCGCTTGCTGTTTATATCAAAACCTATTACCTGCATGTGTGCAGCTAGTTCTAATGCTAATGGCAAACCCACATAACCTAAACCCACTACAGCAATTTTCTTTTCCTTATTAATTAATGATTGATACATGAATGATTTTTGATTTCAGAATTTTGATTGTAGATTTTCCCTGCACAGCAATGCCAGTTAATTACATCCTGCTCACAAACTCTTTCGGCAACTTTGCCCATTCATCCTGCGGAAGGTTTTTAAAATACTCATACGTAATTTTCAGTCCTTCACTTCTCTCAACCTTTGGTTCCCACCCAAGGATCTCTTTTGCTTTTGTAATATCCGGTTTTCGTTGTTTCGGATCATCTACCGGCAATGGTTTGTAAATAATTTTTTGCATTGTGCCTGTTAATTTAATTATTTCTTCCGCAAAATCTATCAATGAAATTTCAGAAGGGTTGCCAATATTTACAGGCATATCATAATCACTCATAAGCAACCGATAAATACCTTCTACTAAATCTGCTACATAACAAAAACTTCTTGTTTGGCTGCCATCACCAAAAACAGTTAAATCTTCACCACGCAATGCCTGACCAATAAATGCAGGTAATGCTCTACCATCATTCAACCGCATACGTGGGCCATAGGTATTAAAAATGCGTATGATTCTTGTTTCAACGCCATGAAAGCGATTGTAAGCCATGGTAATACTTTCCATAAAACGTTTTGCTTCATCATATACACCACGTGGCCCCACAGGATTTACATTGCCCCAGTACTCTTCTGTTTGGGGGTGCACTAATGGATCGCCATACACTTCTGAAGTTGAGGCAACTAATATTCTTGCACCCTTTGCTTTTGCTAATCCTAAACAATTGTGTGTACCGTGTGCACCTACCTTTAATGTTTGAATAGGAATTTTTAAATAGTCTATTGGGCTTGCTGGCGAAGCAAAATGTAAGATATAATCCAGCTTCCCGGGAATGTGAATGAACTTGGTAATATCATGATGATAAAACTCAAACTGTTCCAGCTTAAAAAGATGTTCAATATTTTTCAAATCGCCGGTAATTAAATTATCCATTGCAATTACATGATAGCCGTCTTTAATTGCCCTGTCACTTAAATGCGAACCTAAAAAACCTGCAGCACCAGTAATTAATATTCTTTTCCGTTCCATAGTTATATTTTAATATCTATCAGTTTGTGATTAAACCATTGCTCTTCCCACACTTTCATAATGAAAACCCAGTTCTTTCATTTGCTCTCTGTCGTACACATTTCTGCCATCAAAAATCACTTTGTTCTTTAAAACAGAACTCATTTTTTCAAACTCCGGTGTTCTAAATTCGCTCCACTCTGTTGCAATGATTAAAGCATCAGCATTTTGTAAAGCCTCGTACTGGTTAGTGGCAAACTGAATTTGCTTTCCTTCTTCTGTTTGTGTTTGAACATTGTGCATTCCTTCTGGATCAAAGGCAGTAACAGTTGCCCCTGCTTTAAGCAATTCATTAATCATATACAAAGCAGGTGCTTCACGAATGTCATCTGTATTGGGTTTAAAAGACAAACCCCACATCGCAAAATGCCTTCCTTTTATATCATTGTTGAAGTATGCTTTTATTTTTGGAATCAGGAATAATTTCTGCTCCTCATTTACTTTCATTACTGCATTTAATATTTCAAAATCATAGTCCACATCCCTGGCCGATTTTACAATTGCCTGTACATCTTTAGGAAAACAGCTTCCACCATATCCAATACCAGGAAATAAAAAACGTTTCCCAATACGTTCATCGCTGCCAATACCTTTACGCACCATATCCACATCAGCACCTACTTTTTCGCAGAGCCTTGCAATTTCATTCATAAAAGAAATTTTTACTGCAAGAAATGAATTGGCTGCATACTTTGTAAGTTCTGCACTTTTTTCATCCATAAAAATTACAGGGTTGCCACTTCTTACAAATGGTGCGTATAAATCTGTCATTACTTTTTTTGCACGTTCATTACTTGTACCTACCACTACTCTATCGGGTTTCATAAAATCATCTACAGCTACGCCTTCTCTTAAAAATTCAGGGTTGCTTACAACTGCAAACTCACCTTTATAATTTTTGGCAATTGCTGCATGTACTTTATCAGCAGTACCCACTGGTACAGTGCTTTTATCAACAATTACTTTAAACTCTGTAAGAATTTTCCCGAGATCATCTGCTACACCCAAAATATATTTCAAATCTGCACTTCCATCTTCACCTGGCGGAGTAGGTAATGCAAGAAAAATAATTGCAGCATCCTTTATACCATCTGCAAGGGTGGTGGTAAAATGCAGGCGTCCTTCTTTTAAATTTCTTAAAAATATTTTTTCAAGCCCGGGCTCATAAATGGTAATTTGCCCATTTGATAATTTATCAACTTTTGCTTTATCAATATCTATACAGATTACCTGATTTCCTGTTTCGGCAAAACAAGTACCTGTTACCAATCCTACATATCCTGTTCCTACAACTGCAATCTTCATTTGTTGCTATTATTTATTTTTATTTAAATATTCTAAAACTTTGCCTGTAATAAAGAGTAATTGCTCTTCTTCCAGTTCTGTATGCATCGGCAAAGAAATAACCCGTTCGGTTAACCAGTCTGTTATTTCTAGGTTATATTCTCCGCCGCCAAATGCTTCAAACATTTTTTGTTTGTGTGCCGGCACCGGATAATAAATCATGGATGGTACTGCATGTTCTGCTAAAAAACTATTCAACCCATTTCTCACTTCGGCTACATTTTCAAACCCATCAAGCGTTAAAGTATACTGATGAAATACATGAGTACTGTAAGCGGCACGATAGGGCGTTGTTATATTTTTGTGACTTGCAAAAGCAGCATCATAATAGTCAGCGGCTTTTCTTCTGGCAGCAATATATTCATCCAGCTTTTTAAGTTTAATATTCAATACGGCTGCCTGTATGGTATCCAGTCTTGAATTACATCCCACCATTTCATGATAATAACGAACTTTTTGCCCATGATTGGCAATCATTTTCAGCTTATCGGCAAGCATATCATCATTGGTAAAAATAGCGCCGCCATCGCCATAACATCCTAAGTTTTTAGAAGGGAAGAAAGAAGTACATCCTATAGTTCCAATAGAACCGGCTTTATTTTTTGAACCATTGGCATATATATAATCGGCGCCAATTGCCTGTGCATTATCTTCTATTACAAATAAATTATGCTCTTTTGCAATTAGCATAATTGCTTCCATATTACAAACATGGCCATATAAATGTACGGGAACAATGGCCTTTGTTTTTGGAGTAATTGCTTTTCGTATTGCTTCCGGATTAATACAAAACGTGTTAGCGTCTACTTCTACAAAAACCGGTTTTAACCGTAACAGAGCCACCACTTCTGTTGTGGCGATATATGTAAATGAGGGAGTAATTACTTCATCGCCCGGTTGCAAATCAAGTGCCATCATGGCAATTTGCAAGGCATCTGTACCATTGGCGCAGGGTATAACATGTTTTACTCCTAGATAATTAGTGAGATTAGTTGTAAAATCCTGCACCGGCTTTCCATTAATAAAAGCTGAACTCTCCAGTACACCTAATACCGCCGCATCTACTTCCTCCTTTATATTGAGATACTGCGTTTTTAAATCCACCATCTGCAAAGGCTTCATAGTACATGTTTAAAATTGCGGCGAAAGTACGGTAAAAAAGCCGTTTTAAAATTACTGGAAGGGTAATATGGACAGCAGCTTATTAAGATGTAATTTGTTGTACACATTCCATTTATCTTGCAACCCGGTGATTATTTTTTATAACATATTGAAAGCTGTTTACAAAACAGGCATTTTCATTGCAGCCAATTGGAATCCTAAAGCCCAAAAATGGATTAATGGCAGAAAAAACTGGCATCAACAGTTAAAACAAAACTGGCTCATTAAACCAAATGAATTTGTAGTGTGGATGCATTGTGCCAGCCTGGGTGAATTTGAACAGGGAAGGCCAATCTTAGAAAAAATCAAAAATCAAAACCCAAAAATCAAATTACTCATCACTTTTTTTTCCCCATCTGGCTATGAAATTAGAAAAAATTATGAAGGAGCAGATTATATACTGTACCTGCCTTTAGACTCCGCTGCCAATGCAAAATCATTTCTTGATTTAGTAAAACCTCAACTTGTAATTTTTGTGAAGTATGAGTTTTGGCATTATTATTTAAATGAATTAAAACAACGGCAGGTTGCAACGATTTTAGTATCTGGCATTTTTCGGTTTTCGCAACCCTTTTTTAGATGGTGGGGAGGTTTTTACAAAACGATGCTTCAAAACTTTTCACACCTGTTTGTACAGGATGAAACATCAAAACAATTGCTTGCAAAAATTGGCCTGCAAAATAAAGTAACAGTAGCAGGTGATACAAGATTCGATAGTGTATTAAAAACTGCTCAGGAATGGAAGCCGGTGGATTTTATTGATTCATTTTGTATAGACCGGTTTATAATTGTTGCTGGTAGTACTTGGCCAGATGATGAACGGTTACTTGCTAATTTGATCAACGACCATTGGAATAACCAAAGACTTATAATTGCCCCGCATGAAATAAAAGCTGTAAATATTTCTAATTTAAAAAACCAATTCCCTTTTTCAATTTGTTATTCCGACCTGCTGAAGGGTGTGAAAGTTGAAGAAAATTGCAACTGTTTAATTATCGACAATATTGGTTATCTCAGCCGGCTATATAAATATGCAAATATCTGCTACGTAGGTGGCGGTTTTACTAAAAGCGGTATACATAATGTATTGGAAGCTGCCGTTTTTGGCAAAGCTGTTATTACCGGACCTGTTATTGAAAAATTTAGAGAAGCAGTTGAGTTGAAAAAAAATGGCGGCCTTTTTACAATTGAAACGCAAACAACTTTAAAAGAAACAATACGTTCAATAGATAAAATTGAATCCGGAAAAGTTGCTGCTGCTTATGTTTTGGAAAACGGTGGGGCTACTGATGTTATTTTAAAATGGCTTCAGGAGAATCGTCTTTTCACTAAGGAGTAAAATTCCTTTGTGGAAATTTTAGAATCATCCCACCCGATTTTTACTTTTAATTCCCGTTCTATCCAGTATTGTGCTTCGGCATAAATTGAAAATCCATTAATGGTTTTTATACTGCGTTCATACATGATTTCATCGCCTCTAAACAATTCATTAATAAATACAAACCTATCATTAATGCCAATAGCTTTTTTAAGATCTTTTACTACAGTTTTTTCGGTTAGTTTATCAGCTATTTCTAATGTTCCTTGTTTCAATTTTTCGTTTAATGATGATCCGTTTGCAGTAACAGCTTCGTTTACTTCTTTTGATGGCCTTACTTCTGTAACATTTTTGTAATTGGGCTGATGGATAAGTGTAGGAATTTCAGGCTCCTCATCAAATAACAAAACAGGCTTGTGCTGTACTTGCCTAGCTTCATTTTTTTTGGCAAATTCGGCTTTCAATCTTATTTCTTCCAGTTCAGCTTCTACTTCGTCTTCATTTACATGCAAAACTTCTATTGTTTTCTCAGGAGGGGCTTCTAAAATTATTTCTGTTTGTTGTATTACTTTTTCAATAGGTTTTTGAAAACTTCCGGCATTAGTTCTTGCAGACGGAAATACTACAGATACTTTTTGTGTGCTTAGTGATGGATTCCTTTTTTGCTCTGCCTGTTCCAGTTCTGCCTGCAGCATATTGGTAAGTACCAACAATTGAGAAGCTGAGGCATTGTTTGTAACTGCCTGTTGTAATTGTTCAATAAGTGAAGCAATACGTTCCATGAATAGTCCTTACTTTTGGCGGTATTGGAATTTGGCAGGTAAGTTACAAACTGTTTGCCACAAAAGTTTACTAAATGTTTATAGAACCAAATTTAAGAGGTGATAAAAGAGGATGGGTAGAAGTGATCTGCGGCTCCATGTTTAGTGGTAAAACTGAAGAGCTGATCCGCAGGTTAAAGCGGGCACGTATTGCCAATTTAAAAGTTGAAATTTTTAAACCGGCAGTTGATACCCGTTATGACGAGGTAAAAATTGTAAGTCATGATGAAAATGCAATTCAATCTACTCCCATAGAAAGTTCTTTAAAAATTTTACTGCTTGCTCAGGAAGTAGATGTGGTAGGAATTGACGAAGCACAATTTTTTGATGCCGGCATTACAGAAGTGTGCGAACAACTTGCACTGCGGGGCATCAGGGTTATTGTAGCCGGGCTGGATATGGATTTTAAGAAACAGCCTTTTGGTCAAATGCCCAACTTACTTGCTGTAGCAGATTATATTACCAAACTGCATGCTATTTGCGTGGTGTGTGGCAATATTGCCAACTACTCTTACCGAAGATCGCAGCAGGGAGCACAGGTATTGCTGGGAGAGAAAGATGTGTATGAGCCGAGGTGCAGGTATTGTTATCATAACAAATAAATCAAAAGAAAAACTTTGTCGTCCTCACAAAAAATATTAGCCCTTTTTAAAAAAGACCTATTGCTCGAACTGAGGCAACAGTACACTTTTTATGGAATAGTTTTATACATCGCCTGTACCATTTATGTTTTGTTTCTGGCCATGAATGAACCGGAAGCTGCTGCATGGAATGCTTTGTTCTGGATCAACCTGCTTTTCATCAGCATAAATGCAGTAGCCAAAAGTTTTTTACAGGAGAGCCGGGGCAAAATGTTATACTATTATTCCATTGCAAGCGCCCGTCATTTTATAATAGCCAAACTCTTGTACAATATTTTGTTGATGCTGGTTATGAGTTTACTTAGCCTGCTTACCTTTAGTTTTTTTCTTGGCTCACCTTTTAACAATGCCATTTCATTTATTGGGCTCACTTGTTTAGGCGGCATCAGCATTAGTTTGGTTTTTACGTTGCTGGCAGCTATTGCTTCCAGTGCTAATCAAAATGCAGCTATTATGGTAATTATGGGCTTTCCTGTAATCATTCCCCAGCTTTTATTATTGGTTCGCATTTCCAAACAGGCTTTTGGTGAAATTTTTAAAGAAGGGGCAATTATGCAAATGATTTTATTGCTTGGAGCATTAGATGTTCTGGTAATAGTGATGTGTATGATTTTGTTTCCTTTTTTATGGAAAGATTAAAGCCCCCATTCCTAAGGGGAAATTTTCCTCTACTCAGCCCTATCTTTTTATCGTTGCTCAATTATTAGAACATGCTCAATATTGAAAAAACTAAATTTCACTACCTATTCATTTTTGTTTATAGGCAATCCCTGTATCTTTGCGTCACTTCAAAACAAAGAGTAAATGAATGATTTAAATTTCATTCCTGCTCTTTCAGAATTTTAGAGTGTATGCACAAATCCTGGTGGAAGATAACAGCAGTAATTTTATTAATCTATACCATTGTCGGTGGTTTTTTAATGGATGTTCCCCGTTTGTTTATTCTTAATGAATCTATCCGCAATTTATATTTTCATGTGTGCATGTGGTTTGCCATGATGATTTTATTTGGAGTAAGTGTTGTATACAGTATTAAATATTTAAGTACACAAAAATACCGCAATGATATTTTTGCATCCTCCTTTGCAGGTACTGCTACTTTTCTTGGGTTGCTTGGCTATGCCACAGGCGTTATTTGGGCAAGCTACACTTGGGTTACAGATCAAGGGCAAAGCATCAGTAATATTTTAAAAGAGCCAAAGCTTTTAGGAGCAGGTATTGCCATTCTCATTTACTGTGCTTACTTTGTTTTGCGTGGAAGTTTTACTGATATTGATAAACGGGCAAGAGTAAGTGCGGTGTATAATATTTTTGCATTTGTCATGTTGTTTCCCACCATTTGGATCATACCAAGATTAGTAGGCAGTTTACACCCAGGTGCACCCGGCAGCGATAGCGGAAACCCTGCCTTGAATTTTAAAGATATTGACAGCCGACTGCGAATGGTATTTTATCCGGCAGTAATTGGCTGGACTTTATTGGGAGTTTGGATTACAACATTAAAAATAAGAGCTCAGTTATTAAAAGATAAACCACTATTACAATGAGGAACAGTTTAAAAAAGATAGCGTTATTGTTTACTGTGATTGTGGCCATAGCTCAACTTGCATTGGCACAAACAAATAATCCGGAAATGGCTGATGTAATGCGCAGTAACGGTAAAATTTATGTGGTTGTAGCTGTATGTTTAGTTATTTTGCTTGGACTGATTGCTTATGTAATAAGAATTGACAGAAGACTTTCAAAAATGGAACAACAAAACAAAGATTAATTCTCTTGCTATATTAAAAATTAAAACAACGATTGTATGTCAACAACTAATTACAGTTTTTTTGGTGCTGTAGAACAAAGCTTTGATAAAGCTGCTGCATTTACCAAATGGGACAAAGGCATTCTTGAGCAAATTAAGCAATGCAACAGTGTTTATCAAATGCGTTTCCCCGTTAAAAGAGATGATGGAAGCATTGAAGTTATTGAAGCGTATCGTGTACAGCATTCTCATCACAAATCACCATGTAAAGGTGGTATTCGTTTCAGCGATGAAGTGAATCAGGATGAAGTAATGGCACTTGCTTCTTTAATGACTTACAAATGTGCCATTGTAAATGTACCCTTTGGTGGAGGAAAAGGTGGTATTAAAATTAATCCCCGCAACTACAGTGTGTACGAATTAGAAAAGATTACCCGCAGGTACACCTCTGAATTAGTAAAGAAAAATTTTATTGGCCCCGGTATAGATGTGCCTGCCCCAGATTACGGAACCGGTGAACGGGAAATGGCCTGGATAGTGGACACATATCAATCTTTACGCCCAGGCGAAATTGATGGTGCAGGATGTGTAACAGGAAAACCTATTACACAAGGTGGTGTTCGTGGCAGAAGAGAAGCAACGGGGTTGGGAGTATTTTATGGCATTCGTGAAGTTTGTAATATGCCCGATGTAATGAGCAAGCTTGGTTTAACCATAGGTGTAGAAGGAAAAAGAGTGGTAGTGCAAGGTATTGGTAATGTAGGTTATCACACAGCAAAGTTTTTTAGAGAAAATGGAGCGAAAGTAATTGCCATTTCAGAACATGATGGGGCATTGTATAATGAAGATGGATTGCATGAAGATGAACTGATAGCTTTTAGAAATAAAACAGGTTCAATAATTAATTTCCCCGGTGCTACTACTTTAGCACATACAAATGACGCATTGGAATTAGAGTGTGATATTTTAATACCTGCAGCACTTGAAAATGTAATTAATGGCCAAAATGCTCCAAGCGTAAAAGCAAAAATTATTGGTGAAGCAGCAAACGGACCTTTAACTCCTGAAGCTGATGAACAATTTGCAAAGCGTGGTGTGTTAGTGGTGCCCGATATGTTTTTAAATGCAGGTGGTGTTACCGTTTCTTATTTCGAATGGTTGAAAAACTTAAGTCATGTTCGCTACGGACGTTTAGAAAAACGTTTTACTGAAAATCAAAATGCAAATATGCTTGGGCAGGTAGAAGAGCTTACAGGAAAAAAAGTAAATGAAACTATGCGTTCAGCAATTATGCATGGCCCCGATGAAGTAGATTTAGTTTATAGTGGCTTGGAAGAAACCATGATTACAGCCGTTAATGAAGTAATGGCATGCTGGAATCAAAACCCTACTATACCTGATATGCGAACTGCAGCTTATGTAGTAGCAATAAATAAAGTGGCCAACAGCTATGCTGAGCTGGGCATTTTTCCATAATCAAACCAATTGCTTATTTATAATCCCGTCATTTTTTGGCGGGATTTTTTTTAAATCTGATTGCATAAATCTTCTGCTCTTCTATACTTTGGGTTAAAGAACTTTTGTAATTTTATCCGGAACTACGAAACCCTTCATAACTGTTTGTTAAATGTGGGTCACGGGTAGTTATGAAATGATGACAGCTTTGTTATTTTACAATAGAAAGGCATGAGCTTTGATGTATGCCCATACAGATAAAAAAATATGAATATGAAATCACAACACATTTTAATTACAGTACTCATTAGTGCAGTAACCGCTTTATCAAGTGTTTTTCTGTACGCAAAGTTTTTTAATCAAAATCAATCAGTAACAAACAGTCAATCGCAAGTGCCTGCAAATTATGCAGGGTTGTTTGACGGAGGTGGTACACCCGGCCCTGTTGATTTTGAAAGTGCTGCTACAAGTTCTATTCCGGCAGTAGTTCATATTAAAACAAAAACAAACCCCACTCAAACAAACAATACACAAAAAAGACGCAATCCTTTTGGTGATATGTTTGGTGATGATTTTTTTAATGATTTTTTTGGAGGCCCTAATTCAAGCCGTCCACAAATGGCAAGTGGCAGTGGTGTATTTATTTCAGGCGATGGATACATTGTAACAAACAACCATGTAGTAGATGGTGCCGATGAAGTAACGGTTACACTCAGCAATAAAAAACAAGTAAAAGCAAAAGTAATTGCAACAGATGCCAATACAGATTTAGCAGTAGTAAAGATTGAAGGTACCGGTTACCCCTATATGTTGTATGGCAATAGCGATGAAGTAAAAATCGGTCAGTGGGTATTAGCAGTTGGGTATCCGCTTACCTTAGAAACAACAGTTACCGCTGGTATTATCAGTGCCAAGTTCCGTTATCTGGGAGTAAATCAACGTAAAGCAAAACCCGGATCCAATACAGTTGAAAGTTTTATACAAACTGATGCTGCTGTAAATCAAGGTAACAGTGGTGGAGCTTTGGTAAACACCAGCGGACAATTAATTGGTATTAATGCTGCCATAGCGTCTCCAACCGGTTCTTATGCAGGATATTCTTATGCTATTCCTGTAAACATTGTAAAAAAAGTAGTGGATGATTTAATAAAATTCGGAACAGTTCAAAGGGCTTACTTGGGGATTAGACCAGCGCTGAATACCGACGAAGGAGTTGATTCACAAACAAAAGATGGTGATGGAGTTGAGATAGGAGAAATTCTTCCGAACAGTGCCGCACAAGAAGCTGGTTTGAAAAAGGGAGACAAGATTATTAAGCTTGATAGCAAAACAGTTTCAACTTGGACAGAGTTAACAGGTGCAGTTGCAAGTTACCGCCCCGGTCAAAAGCTTGCAGTAACCTATTTACGGGATGGAAAAGAAAACACCGTTAACCTTACTTTAAAAAATGGAGCAGGTAATTTAGAAATTGTAAAAACATCAGTACTTGATAAACTCGGTGCTGAATTTGAAACTCTGGATACAAAAAAAGCAAAGGAGTATGGTGTAGAGGGAGGTGTAGTAATTAATTCAATTAGTGAGGGATTAATTGCTGATCAAACAACTTTGAAAAAGGGATTCATTATTATTAAAGCGGGTGGCAAGCCAATAAAATCTGTAGATGAATTAAAACGTGCTATTGAAAGTGCCGGTAACAGCATTTTAATTGAAGGTATTTATCCTGGTTACGAAGGCGTTTATCAATATGCAATTAACGAGTTAAATGGCAACGAGCCTTAATATAGTTAGATTGATTGTTATCAAATAAAAGAGGGAGTAAAAACTCCCTATTTTTATTTATGAATAATGAGATAGCCCCAGGGTTTCATAATAAATTCTTCATTTGAATAATGCTCCTTGTCTGTAAACACATCTGTAAACACGCCTCTTAATCTCGTATCTGTAATATGGAATTTTATTTTTTTATCAGTAAGATTTAAAATAACAACTACTTCCCTGTCATTTGCTTTTCTTACAAATGAAAACAAATCTTCCATTGCCGTTGTAGCAATTTTCCATGTAATTACATTTCTTGTTCCGGCTTGTAATGCCGGATGTTGTTTGCGAAAGTTTAAAAGTGTTTTATAAAACTGATGCAGCTTCGGCTCTTTACTCCATTTCAATTCATCTTTATCAAAAAACTGCAACCGCTTTTTATTAGGAATTTCCTGCCCGCTGTAAATGAGTGGAATACCATCCCACATACAAGAAAAAACTGCAAAAGGAATTGCCATTTCTCCATATTTCTCATACTCCGATCCGCTCCAACTATTTTCATCATGATTGCTGGTAAAGAAAGAACGCATATGACCAAAAGGTCGTTTTAGTTTATATCCATCCAATGCATGATCTAATACAAACTGTTTTAATTTTTTTTTATAAAACTCCTCAGAAATATGCATCCAGTGCCAGCTGTAACTTACATCAAATGCTTGTGCATACTGCTCATCATTCCACTGATCAAATTCACCTAACCAAAACAAATTTTTTACAGCGTCTAATTCTTTTCTGGCCTGCATCCAAAAATCAAGAGGCACCAGCATGGCCATATCACATCGAAAGCCATCAATATTACATTCTTCCACCCAGAATTTCATGGCATCAATCATTGCATCACGCATCTGCCCATTTGAAAAATTGAGATGAATTACGTCTTCCCAATTTTCGACAGGTGGTTTAAAACTTCCATCGTTGTTTTTTGAAAAATATTCAGGATGAGAAACTGTCCATTCATGATCCCATCCTGTATGATTGGCCACCCAATCAATAATTACTTTCATTCCCAACTGATGAATTTGCTGAACAAGCGATTTAAATTCTTCGACTGTTCCAAACTCATCGTTTGTTGTTACATAACTTGAGCATGCATAGTAACTGCCCAAAGTTCCTTTTCTGTTTTTTATAGAGATGGGTGTAATGGGCATAAACCAAATTACTTCAACACCCATATCTTTTAACCTGGGAAGGTGCTGAGCAAATGCTTTAAAAGTTCCTTCTTTAGTATACTGCCTGAGGTTTACTTCATAAATATTTGTTGAATGTTTCCATTCGTGTTTAACCTTGGTAGAAAGCATAATCATTTTAATTACGCTCAATTATACGAACCAATACGCACTTAGCCGATAATATTTTTCCACTTTCAAACTCTTTATCTTTGTTGTTTGTTACCATATTATGAAGCAGTTTGATGTTCCCCTTATTTACCGTAGTAGTTTCATCTCAGCAATAAAAAATAAACGCAGGCAAGAAGATAAACTAAAGAAAGATTTCACTCCTACTTTACTGGATCTGGGTAAGGTGCAGATTTATTTAGCCCGTCATTTTGGATTTTGTTACGGAGTAGAAAATGCAATTGAAATTGCGTTTACAACAATTGATGAAAACCCCGGTAAACGAATTTTTCTGTTAAGCGAAATGATTCATAACCCTATGGTAAATGAACAGCTCATAAGTAGAGGTGTGCAATTTTTACAAGACACCTATGGTAAACAGTTAATTCCTTTTGAAGAAATAAGCAAAGATGATGTTGTAATTATTCCTGCTTTTGGAACTACATTGGAGATAGAAAAAATGTTACAGCAAAAAGGTATTCAAACAGAAAAATACAATACTACCTGCCCCTTTGTAGAAAAAGTTTGGAACAGAAGCGAACAAATTGCAACAAAAGGTTATTCCATCGTAATTCATGGAAAACACAACCATGAAGAAACCCGTGCCACTTTTTCACATGCCAGTAAAAATGCACCTGCTGTTATTGTAAATGATATGAAGGAAACTATTGAGCTTGGCAAATACATTACAGGAGAAAAAGAAGCTGCATCTTTTTATAAAGAATTCATTGGAAGATATTCTGATGATTTTGATATTACTAAAGACCTGCAACGTTTTGGAGTAGTAAATCAAACCACTCAACTGGCCAGCGATACAGAGGAGATTGCTGATTATTTAAAGCAGCTTGTAAAAGATCACAATAAATTGAATGATGCATCCCTTGCCGAACGGTTTGCTGATACAAGAGATACCTTATGTTATGCGACCAATGAGAATCAAAATGCAGTAAAGGGCATGCTTGAAACAGAAGCTGATCTTGCAATTGTAGTTGGTGGCTACAACAGCTCCAATACTACGCATCTTGTAGAGTTGTGTGAAGAAAAGATGCCTACATACTTTATTAATGATGAGAAAAATATTTTATCAGCATCAGAAGTTTTGTATTTTAACTTTCATAGCAAAGAACTAATTACCAGTTTAAATTTCTTACCAAAAAAATCTCCCTTAAAAATATTAATAACAAGTGGGGCATCTTGCCCAGATTCGCAAGTTGAAGCAGTAATTGATAGGATATGTAACCTAACAGGCTTATTAAATCAATGGAAAGTTTTGAAAGAAAAATATTAATGCTCACTTAATAATAAAAAACTACTTATATTTTTCTTAAACAAGAAACCCCTAGCGAAGGTTCCTTTCTTTTTTGCTTTTATCTGTTTTTTTCCTGTACCAAAGATTTTATGCTTTATTATATTCTTTATATGCTTGCTTGTTATTTTTATTAATACGCCAAAAGCATTCAAAACAGTTTTAAAATTAATTATTGCTACTACAGAATGTTGGACAGTATCTCGGGTAATTGTACTTTAAATGAAGCAAATACAGGTTTTTGAAATAGGCTAATACTTTCCCTATTTTAAGCTTTGGGTAAAAGCTGTTTCACCAAATTAACTGCTTTATTAAGTTGCTCCTCCTGTGTAAGATCAGTATTGTCTATTTCTACTGCATCATTTGCTTTTTTTAAGGGGCTTACTTCCCTATGAGAATCAATATAATCTCTCAATTCAAGATTAGACTTTACTTCTTCAATACTGATATTCGGGTTTTTGGCAAACATTTCTTTAAACCTCCGCTCTACACGTACCGCATTATCAGCTGTCATAAATATTTTCAACTCTGCCTCTGGAAAAACAGTTGTGCCAATATCTCTACCATCCATTACGATACCTTTTTTTTTACCCATAAGCTTTTGCTGTTTTACCGCATAAGCTCTTACTTCTTTAATAGCAGCGATCTCACTTACTTTTTCTGCCACTACTAAATCTCTAATAACAAACTCTACATTCTCTTCATTCAAATAAATTTCTGTTTCTCCGTTCACAGGGTTTGTAATAAACTCCAAAACTATATTTTCCAAACCTGATGTTACATCATCAGCGTTCGTCCAATCAATATGATTTCTCAAAAAAAACAAAGTAATGGCCCGGTACATTGCTCCGCTATCAATATATGTATAGTTTAATTCTTTGGCCAGTTGTTTAGCCAATGTGCTCTTACCACAAGAAGAGTAACCATCAATAGCTATAATAATTTTTTTAAGCATAACATGCTTTATTATCAGCAAAAATAAAACACCCCGCCAAAGCAGGGTGTTTTATTTTTATTATGATATGAATTAAGCTTCTGATTTTTGCGATTTTTTAGCTTTCTCTTTATATGAAAATTTAATTACCTGATTCTCCTTATCTAACTCAGCAATTAATACATCGCCTTCCTTAATGCTCATCTTCAATATCTCTTCAGCTAATGGATCTTCCAGATATTTTTGAATAGCTCTGTGCAAGGGCCTTGCTCCAAACTGAACATCATATCCTTTCTCAGCAATAAAATCTTTTGCCTCTGGCGTTAATTCTAATGAAAAACCTAATGCTTTTAAGCGAACCAGCACACCTTTCATTAATATGTCAATAATTTGAAAGATGTTATCTCTTGTAAGGGCATTAAAGATCATTACATCATCAATTCTGTTTAGAAACTCAGGCGAAAAGGTTTTCTTAAGCGCTTTTTCAATAACAGCTTTGTTGTTTTCCTCAGAATTTTCCATTCTTGTAGCAGTTGCAAAACCTACACCCTCGCCAAAATCTTTTAGTTGACGAACACCGATGTTTGATGTCATAATAATGAGACTATTTTTAAAATCAACTTTTCTACCCAGCCCATCTGTTAATTGTCCATCATCCAACACCTGTAATAAAATATTGTAAATATCCGGATGCGCTTTTTCAATTTCATCTAACAACACAACAGAATATGGCTTGCGGCGAACCCTTTCAGTAAGCTGCCCGCCTTCTTCGTAACCAACGTATCCAGGAGGCGCTCCAATTAAACGACTTACAGTAAATTTTTCCATGTACTCACTCATATCAATTCGAATGAGTGCATCATCACTATCAAACATATACCGGGCAAGAGCTCTTGCCAACTCTGTTTTACCTACACCAGTTGGGCCTAAGAAAATAAATGTGCCAATTGGTTTTTTAGGATCCTTTAAACCTACCCTGTTTCTTTGAATTGATTTAACCACTTTGCTAATAGCATCTTCCTGGCCAATAACTGCACCTTGCAAATCCTCAGCCATGCGGCGAAGTTTATCAGTCTCAGCCTGTACCATTCTTTTCACTGGAATACCCGTCATCATACTTACCACTTCAGCAATGGCATCTTCACTAATAGGATAACGCATGTGCTTACTGTCTTCTTCCCACTTAGCTTTTGCTTTTTCTAATTCTTCGCCCAAACGTTTTTCATTATCCCTTAAAGCTGCAGCTTCTTCAAAACGCTGGCTTTTTACCACTTTATTTTTTTCAAGTTTAATATCTTCTATCTTTTTTTCAAGTTCCAAAATTTCTTTTGGAACATTGATATTTTTCAGATGCACTCTTGCACCTACTTCATCCATTACATCAATGGCTTTGTCGGGCAATAACCGATCAGTAATATATCTGTCACTGAGTTTTACACAGGCATCAATTGCATCTTCAGCATAAGACACATTGTGATATTCTTCGTATTTACTTTTAATGTTGATTAGTATCTGTATGGTTTCATCAACACTTGGTGGTTCTACCAATACTTTTTGAAACCTGCGATCCAAAGCACCATCTTTTTCAATATGCATGCGATATTCATCTAAGGTAGAAGCACCGATACATTGTAACTCACCTCTTGCCAAAGCCGGTTTAAAAATATTTGATGCATCCAGCGAACCACTGGCACCACCTGCACCAACTATTGTATGGATTTCATCAATGAACAAAATCACATCTCTGTTTTTTTCCAATTCATTCATGATGGCTTTCATACGCTCTTCAAACTGGCCACGGTATTTAGTACCTGCTACTAAAGCAGCCAGATCTAATGAAACCACTCTCTTATCATACAAAACCCTTGATACTTTTCTTTGAACAATTCGCAATGCAAGCCCTTCTACAATGGCCGTTTTACCTACACCCGGTTCTCCAATTAAAATAGGATTGTTTTTTTTACGTCGGGAAAGAATTTGAGAAACCCGTTCTATTTCTTCATCACGCCCTACAATTGGATCCAGTGTTCCGCTTTCTGCCAATCTGGTGATGTCTCTTCCAAAATTATCAAGCACAGGTGTTTTACTTTTTGCACCCGCTGCCTGTTTTGATTTTGATTGTGAATACTTTGATTTTTCTTCATCAAAATCATCTTCGCCGGGATCATCATACTCGGCTCTTGGCTCATTTGATTTTACCATACCCAATTCATTTCTGAAAATATCGTAATCAATTTCAAACTGATTGAGAATTTGGGTAGCAATATTTTCTTTGTTTTTAAGAATGGAAAGCATGAGATGTTCTGTTTCCACCTGCGGGCTTTTTAATGCCTTCGCTTCAAGTACAGTAACCCGAATTACTTTCTCTGCTTGCCTTGTAAGCGGCAAGCTGTTAATGTTTGCAATGTTTTTACCGGTTTTATCTTTTACTGCCAGTTCTATTTCCTTTCGTAACTCATATAAATCAACGCTTAGGTTTTTTAAAATTTTAACTGCTGTATTTTCACCCTCACGTATCATTCCTAAAACCAGGTGTTCGGTTCCTATAAAATCATTTCCTAATCGTAAGGCTTCTTCACGGCTAAATGAAATGATCTCTTTTACTTGTGCTGAAAAATTATGATCCATAGTGGATATTCGGTTTTTACAATTATAAGGAATATTTTTGAGAGAACTTTTGTGTAAGTTACACACTTCTGTTAACAAGCTTATGATAGTCAAAATTGATACCAAGGAAAGATTTCATGTGATTACACCACAGGAACACACGATTTCTGTAAATATGACAGAGGAATTGAACGATTTGTTGCTTTCCTGTCTTGAAAAGGAGGTAAAGAATGTTATTTTGAATATGGCTGAGGTTAATGGGGTGGCAAATGAGGTAGCGGAATTGCTCTTAACTTGTCAGCAAAAATTTTACGACCAAAAAGTCTCATTTGTAATTTGTAGTTTACATCCCGCTTTGGAGAATTGGTTTGATACTAAAGAAATGCTGGAGTTGATGAATGTAACACTAACTGAAAGTGAAGCTTGGGACATAGTTCAGATGGAAGAAATTGAACGGGAACTCTTTGATGAATAAAAACCCCGGCACTAAGCCAGGGTTTTAGGTTTTCAAAATATTTGGTTTTTCAGATTTACTTATCTTTTAATAACTAAACGATCGTTTATGGTTTCGCCTCCATAAACTAGTTTTATTGAATATATCCCTTCAACGAGACTTACAATTTCAGGAATTAAAATGTTATTGTCGCCAGCCATAAATTGAGTTTTCTTCTGAAAGACAATACGGCCTGTAATATCAGCAATAAAAATATCAGCACTACCGCTTCTTTCAGCTTTAAATCTTATTACTGCATTATTATTTGCTGGATTCGGGCTAATATTCAATTTATTGCCAAGTAAACCTTTTCGTAATGAAACAATAGTACTATAAATATATTTCCCATCTTCATCAACCATTTTTAACCTGTAATAAATTGTAGTGCTTGCAATCAATTCTACATCATCAATAAATTGATAATCAGTGCTGGCTCTTCCGGCACCTCTTGCTGCAACAGTAGAAACAGGTATAAAATCTCTTGCATTGGTACTTCTTTCAACAACAAAGTTTTTAAATTTTTGTTCGTCAACAGAAGTCCAATAAAGTGTAGCCTTACCTAACTTATGAGAAATGGCAAATTGTGTTACAGATAATGGTAATGTGCCTTGTGAGGGGCCAAAACAGGTAAAGCGTGTTGCATACTGACGGGTTGGCTGCCCCCCTCCGTTACCACCTCTATAATCATATCCTAACCGAAATGTAATGGTATTTAAATTTGTATTAAACCTGTAAGCTCCTGCTACTTCGGCACATTTAGAAATATTGGTACGCTCACAAACCGAACCTGCAAAACCAGTCCATGCATCTGCACCCTGGGAATAATTGTAAGCAACAAGTTCACTGGTACCCCCACCTGCTGCTAAAACAAAAGGGTTTGAAGGAGAAAGTCGTTGTGTAACACCGGTTTCCCTAAACCAATTGGCTGTATTTCCATTCCCATCATTATCATAATGTACAAATGTGGGACTTGCCAAACTAAATAATGTAGCATATCCATTACCTAAGGCAGCATTGTAAAAACGAATTGTAAATTGTACATAGCCTCTTGTTGCAGCGTTTAAAACTGCGTTTGGCTGAATTCTTGGAGAAAAATTAGTAACCACAGAATTACCTGCTTGATCTATTGCACTGGCAGTATTGTCATCAATAGAAACCAAGTTTGCATTGGAAAGAACATCCACGGTTATAGTGGCATTAATTGTAACAGCACCTACAGATCCAATGGCTGGAAAACGATATACAGCTCCGGCAGAAAGAGCTGAGCCAGAAGCCAATGTAGGGTTTGTGGACATGTTTGAAACAAAAGTTGTAGAACCGGGAGAACAAACATCCCATGGTGTGCCGCTGATTAAAGATGTACAATTGGAAGAGTTACAGGTTGCAGGATTAGCCGGTATTGTAGGCTGAGCAACAGCTACAATAAAATTGACTAAAGCAAGTACGGATAAGTAAACTTTTTTCATGTTACTAGTTTTTAGAGTAAGAAATTAATTTAGTTGGCTGTCTCTTCGGAAAAAAGGATTACTTAAGGAGATTGGAATGATTAGTAAAAAACTAATCCGGCAGATTTAAATAGGAATAAGGAAATTCTTATACTAAGAAAAACAAACTTGCACAAAAGATAAAGGAGGAGGCTTAAAGAAGGATGATTGACTTACGATAACAGTATGAATTTATAATTAGTCATTACTGTGCTGTAAAAATAGTAAAATGTTTTATATTTCCAAAAATTTAGCAAAAAAGAATGCTTGCGGTTACAATACTTGGAAATAACTCTGCAATTCCCGCACACGGGAGACACCCAACTGCACAAATTATTACTACCGATGATGATTTGCTGTTATTTGATTGTGGTGAGGGAACTCAAATACAAATCATTAACTACCGTATAAAACGTAGCCGTATCAATCATATTTTTATTTCGCACTTACATGGAGATCATTATTTTGGTTTAATAGGACTACTCAACAGTTTTGCTTTGCTAAGCCGCATACAACCATTGCATGTATATGGCCCGCCACTATTAAAAGATATACTTGATTTGCAGTTTAAATGTTCAGAAACAAAACTCCCTTACCACTTTACATTTCATGCTATTGAAAAAGACGGGTTGGTATTAGATACAAAACATTATACAGTAGAATGTTTTTCAACATTGCATCGTATTGAATGCCGTGGTTTTATTGTAAGAGAAAAAAAGAATGCAAGGAAAGTAGTAGTGGAAAGAGCATTAGAGCATTCTATCCCATTTTCTTTTTTCCGAAATTTGCAAAAAGGTGAAGATTTTATTAGCAGCGGAGGATCAGTAATACAAAATATTGAAGTAACAACAGAAAATTCTGAACCACGCTCTTATGCATTTGCTGCCGATACTATTTTTAACAGAAGTGTAGCCGAAGCTGTAAGCAATGTACATTTACTTTATCATGAAGCCACTTATCCTCATAGCTTACATGAAAAAGCAAAGGAGCGTTTTCATTCAACTTCCACAGAAGCTGCAACAATTGCACAACTGGCAAATGTTCAACGATTGTTGATTGGCCATTTTTCTGCTAAGTTTGATGATATTGATCCGTTTGAAAAAGAAGCAAGGGAAGTATTTGCAAATACAGATTTAGCAAAAGAAGGCGTTACTTATTTGGTTTGATTTTTTAACAACCACCAATAACAATCGTAGATTTCTTTTTGCCAAAAACTTTCATGATGCCGGCCATCAGTTACTGTTTTAAAAAATAATTTTTTGTTACCCGTTTGTTTTACTTCGTTGTAAACAGCCAGCATATCGCTTACCATTTTTTCAGATTCAAGCTCGCCGCAAACAAAATAGAAAGCTGAGTGTGCGGAAGGTTTTGACTTTTGAATATAATTCAGCAACTCGGGAGCAATCCAAAACGCCGGAGAAAAAATTCCTGCTGCTCCAAATGTTTCAGTATGCTTTAATGCTGCATACATTGAAATCAATCCGCCCATTGAACTGCCGGCAATCATCGTATTTTCTTTTGCTGATTTTGTTTTGTAAACCGAATCGATATAAGGCTTCAGAGTATTTACTAAAAAATCTACATAGGCATCTCCTTCACCCTTTCCAAAACGGGAATTAAATGGATTGTATTCTGTAAGCCTTGTGTTACCTCCATGATCTATTCCCACTATAATGCTTTGCTTTGCAACCCTGATTGAATCCATCATTTCATCTACACCCCATTCGCCAAACGGAGCAGTAAGTACATCAAATAAATTTTGCCCATCGTGTAAGTATAAAACAGGAAATCTTTTTTTACTCAATGCATAGTCTTCGGGCAAATAAATCCAGATTCTTCTGCTTCTGTTTAATTGAGGAATAAAAAAAGCAGTATCAATTACAAACACCTGTTTTGATTTGGTAGAAACAGGAGGTCTGGCAGGAAAATCATCTACCCATCCTTCTACATTTGCCTGAACAAGTGTATCATTTACAAGTTTTAAAATACGGTTCAGCATAGGAGTTCCATTGGTCTTGCACTCCACTTTGTTCCAGTTACCTCTGGTGATTTTGTATTCAATAATTCCTTTAGGAACTCCTTTCAATTCAACAAACTCTTTTCCGTTTGTATCTTTTCTGAACTTATATAAAGGCAAACCCGGATTCCATCCGTTGAAAGAGCCTACTAAAAAAAGCGAATCTTCATTATGAGAAACAGGTCTTGCCGATAATTCAATGCGTAGTGTTTTTTGCGCAGAAATTGCATGAGAAAAAACCAGAAAGAGTAGAGAAGCTATTAGGAATTTATTTATCAAGTACGTTTTTTTTATTACTGGAAGCAAATTACCTTGATGCGTGCAAATAGTTTTTTACTTTTTGATGAACCTCTGCTGATAAAGGTACAAGTGGCAACCTGAGATTATTTTGTATAATCCCCATCTCCACTAAAAAAGCCTTTACACCTGCAGGATTATTTTCACAAAACAAAAGTTCGTAGGCTTGCAGCATTGAGTCGTTGATGGTTTTAGCATTAGCAAAATCACATTTTAAAGACAACCGCACCATTTCACTAAATGAAGCAGGCAAACAATTTGCAGCCACACTTATTACTCCTTCCATACCACAGGCAATTTGAGCCATGGCCAGCATATCATCTCCACTTACAACTAAAAAATCTTTTGGTTTGTCTTTAAGTATGTTCAAGCAAAGTGCAAAATCGCCACTGGCTTCTTTTATTCCTGCAATATTTTCAACTTCATTTGCTAATCTTAGCGTAGTACTTGCATCAATACTTTTTCCTGTTCTTCCGGGAACATTATAAAGAATAATTGGTCTGGAAGTTTCTTTAGCCAAAGCTTTATAATGCTTAAAAATTCCTTCCTGAGATGGTTTACTGTAATAAGGCCCTGCACTTAAAATGGCAGTAGCTTTTTCAAGTGGAAAGGAATGCAAATCTTTAACCAGCGCATTGGTATCATTCCCTCCAATGCCAACTACAACCGGCACTCTGCTGTCAACAACTGAATAAGTAAACTCAATGAGTTCAATTTTTTCTTCTTTACTTAAAACAGGAGTTTCGCCGGTGGTGCCTAAAGTAACTACATACTCACAACCATTGCTGATTACATGATTGATTACTTTACCTAAAGATTCAAAATCAATTGAACCATTTGCCTGAAATGGTGTAACCAATGCAACACCTGTACCACGAAGTTTTCTTTGTAAAGACATATTTAAATCGGAAATAAATTATAGTTCATCCCAAAAACCCATCTTACTGTATTTCTCAATTCTGTTGTTAATTCTTTGCTCAGGAGTTAAAGATTTTAATTCTTTTAAAATCGGGATTAGTTGTTTTTTTAACATGCTTGCTGCTTCATCGTAATCCCAATGTGCACCGCCAGCCGGTTCCTGCACAATTTCATCAACCAGGCCAAACTCCTTCATGTATTCCGGAGTTAGTTTTAATTGATCTGCTGCTACTTCTTTTTTATCCCAGCTACGCCATAAAATAGAACTGCAACTCTCGGGTGATATAACAGTGTACCAGGTATTCTCCAGCATTAATACTTTATCGCCTACTCCTATTCCTAATGCGCCGCCACTTGCACCTTCGCCAATAATTACACAAATGATGGGCACTTTACAACGCATCATTTCATAAATATTTCTGGCAATGGCTTCGCCTTGTCCTCTCTCTTCTGCTTCAAGTCCGGGATAAGCACCCGGTGTATCAATTAAAGTAATGATGGGTTTATTAAATTTTTCGGCAAGCTTCATCAGCCGTAATGCTTTTCTGTAACCTTCCGGATTAGCCATACCAAAATTCCTGAGCTGACGCATTTTGGTATTGATTCCTTTTTGCTGACCAATTACCATTACTGTTTCACCATCCAACTGAGCAAAACCTCCTACCATTGCCTTATCATCTTTTACACCTCTGTCGCCATACAGTTCTACAAAATTGGTACACATTTTAGCAATGTACTTTAAGGTATAAGGTCTGTCAGGGTGGCGACTGAGTTGCACTTTTTGCCAACTGGTAAGATGCTGCGTTAACTCATTTCTTTTTTCAAAAATATGCTGCTCTAATTGTTGAATGGTTTGTGCATAATCAACCTTTGGATTTTTTTCAGCCCTTTGTTTAATCTCTTTTAATTCATCGGCCAAATCCTTTATTGGCTTTTCTATTTCTATAAACTGACGGTTTTCTAATGCAGGCATAGTAAAATATGAATGAGCAGTAAAATTAAGTGATCAAAATGAATTAGTTTAAAACAAAATCCCGGTTATTAAAACCGGGATTTTATTTCTTAGCAAATTGTAAAATTAATTCTTAATTGGAGCTGAACCAGGTCCTGGCACATTAAAGTCAACTTCATTTAATGGAACATCAAAATAATCCATGTAATTATATTCCATAAAGCAATTTCTTACATCATCACTTGTGCCTCCATTAAATGATGCAGGCAAGTATACTACAGCATTTGAACGCCCACCCCCAAGCGAAAGAGGTGCCGTTATCCCAAATCTGCGTGCATCATAAAATGCAAGACCACGCAAAAAGAGACTCACACGTCTTTCCCTAAGTAACTCTTCAATTGCTTGTGACTGATTTAACCCAGTTCCTGCAACTGCAGCAATACCAGCATTTTGAAATGTCCTGACTTGATCAACTATTTGTAATCCTGGTTCTATCTGTCCTGTACGAATTAAAGCTTCAGCTCGCATAAGTGCATTTTCTTCATACGTACCAGCAACTGAAACTGACCCTTCATTTTGATTAGTTCCAAATTCACCACCGTCTTCAACATTTACAACTGCCCATCTGGTTCCAAATTGCAAACCACGGCTTCTTATGTTGGCAGGGTAAGGATCCGGATTCAAATAAAAATTCCTTGCTAAACGATTATCACCTGATTTGTACTCTTGAATTAAACGCTCACTAGGAAAAAGGAACTCTGTAAATGTTCCAATGAAAACATAAGGATGATAGAAGCCACCCACAACATCATTTAGACCATCAACAGTCATACCTTGACGGAAAACTTTATCTCCAGATTGCAATCCAGCGTTAGTTAGAGTAATGATTTGTCCCCAGTCAGAAGCAGTCATAACTGCAACTTTTTTATTCACTAACAAATTCCTTGCTTTCATGGTATTGATTTGCCTAACCCACATTGCAGGAGTTATAACATCAGTAGGAATATTATAAGAAGGTGTAATTGCAGTAAGAAGACTGGTATAATCAGCATTAGCAGTTAGGCCTGCTAATATAGTTGAAGCAGCATCTAAATTTTTATTTGCTTCAGTAATTATTGCAGCACTTGTTACATAATTGCTACTGGATGTTCCATCTGTTCTATCATTTATTACACCGGCAATGTAAATTGAACCTAGTCTTGAATAAGCAAAACCTTTCCACCACAAAGCCCAAGCTTTAAGTAGGCCTTTTTTTGTTGCTGCATCTCCAGAAAGAGCTAAATCCGGGGCATCAAGAGAAGCAAGTAATATGTTAGCCTGCGAGATGTAAAAGTAACAGAATGCCCACTCGTATTGAAATACATTTCTGTCTCCAGCCTGACGGCTATTAAACCCTTGAATAGATTCTTTTTGGGTTACTCCAAAAGGGTTAGTAACAACAGTACCGTTAGGCAATGTTACCTTGAAAACTTGATTACTCCAACGCATACCCCAGTTACCATAAGGAGAAAACAGTTCATCTCCCATAATACTGTGATGTGCATCAGCAACAGCTTTTAGATTAACAACTCCTGCATTTACAACGTTTCCCAACTGACGGTTGATAATACCCAATGCAAAATTAGTAATACCCGCTTCAGATTTAAGAGAAAGTGCTGGCGTGGGTTGATTAGGGTTAATTAGCTGCAAACTTTCTTTTTTACATGAACTAATAAGTAGTACTGTAAAAAATGATATAATTAATATTTTAGTACGCATAATAATAATTTAAAAGGTTTAGAATCCCAAACTGATGCTTATTTGATATGAACGAAGATTAGGAACTCCAAAATAATCTACTCCATTAATAACACCTAAACCAGTTGCTGCATTTCCTTGTGCATCATTAGTGTTGGTACTTTCTGGATCAAGCCCCGAATATTTTGTAATCGTTAAAAGATTTCTGCCTGCAAAAGTAACAGATGCAGCACGGAGAAATTTAACCTTCGCTAAATTTTTAGACCCTAAAGTGTAAGTGAGCGATAAATCACGCAAACGAACATAGGAGCCATTTTCAATGAACCAACTACTTGGGCTTACATTGTTATAGAGACTATTGTAATACTCTACAAAAGCACCAGATTGACCATTAATTGTAACTGGCTTATCAAAATCAGCATGCAATCTGTCTCTATACATCCACTGTCTGGTAATGTTATAAATTTCATTGCCTTGTCTCCAATCAATTTGAAATGCAAGTGTGATGTTTTTATAACTCAAAGTATTGATAAATGATGCATTGAATTTTGGGAATGCATTACCAACAACCTTAGTGTCACTTGGATCAGACATTACGACTCTGTTTGTTCTTTTATCAACAAGCGTATTATTAACAACTTCGTAAAACTGTTTGTCTGCACCTGCTATATACGGTGTTCCATCAGGCCTTACAGCATCAAGACTTGTTAAAGGATACATAGCATTAAAAATACCTAAACCCTGACCTTCTCTTAAACCAAAGAAACCTGTTACAATTTCTTTTCCGTTTGAAATTTTATCAACATTTACTTCAAAAGCACCAAGTCGTGCACCAAAATTCCAAACAAAATTTTTCATTTGGGCTACATCAACGTCAACAGAAAGATCAACACCTTTGCTGGTTAAAGTTGCCAGGTTATCAATTGTATTTTGGAAACCAGTTGAAGGTGGTACATCTGCAGGTTGTATGATATCTTCAGACGTTCTTTTCCAGTAAGTTCCTGAGAAAACAACACGGCTCAACCATGGGCCTTTACTAGTTTTAAAGATTACATCAGTTCCTACTTCAAGTTCCTTGGATCTTTGAACTTTCAATAATGGATTTCTTGCCTGAGATGGAACGCTTAAGCCAACACCTCCTGTACCAACAGTACCAGCATCCAAAATTACTTGACGGGCATAACGACCGGGTTGAATACCTGCTTCGCCATAAGCACCACGAACTTTCCAGTCCGTTAACCAATTTAGCTTAAGTAATTCTGAAGGGTGAAAATAAGCTGTAACACGAGGAAATGTAAACGCTTGTGAGCCCGCACCGAACTCAGAAGAATAATCTGAACGGATACCACCACTTACACCAAACAGATTACCAAAATCAAATGTTTGATTGATAAGAAAACCAAATGTAGTGAACTCATCATCATAGCTTCCAGCATCTTTATTTTGGGCTACGTTAATATTATATGGTGGATAGGAAGGCAAGTTGGCTCCTCTCGCAAAATATTGACGATTTTGTGAATTTCTCCAATCATAACTAGCCTGTGTAGTTGATTTTAATGGAATATTTAAATTGAAGTCATCGGCAAAATCAAAACGAAGGAACGCTGAAGCAACTGAGTTTTGATATGTAAATTTATTATATCTGCTAGTGATTGATCCATCGGGAGTGCCGCCCCAGAATGCTTCACTAACCTGAGGTGCTTTACGCTGATTTAAATAATAATCGTTTAGATCTGTATTCCAGATTTCAATACCATATTTGTAATCAAGCTCCAAATATTTGGGAAACTTATAATTTACATTCGCACTTTGAATGATACGATTTTGTTTTTGACTTCTATTACGCCACTCTCTTTCAGAAAGAGGGTTTAACTGGTTTTCTTGTTTTGGTCTTACAACAAGATAACCTTCAGGTCCTCTGAAATTGAAATTCACAAATTGCCAAGAATTTGCAAGGTTAAACCTTCCAGCACCACTTAGCAAATCTTCATTGGTATTTACAAATTGAGTAATAGAACGTACAGTAAGTCCTTTAAATAATTCAAAGCCAAGGTTTGAAGTAATATTTATTCGTTTAAACCCATTATACAACACGTTTTCTTGGTTCAAATAGGAAACACCAAAAGCATAATCGGCTTTTTCACTTCCACCTGAAATATTTAATGAAGTATTGTGTGTAAGCGCAGTTCTGTATGCTGCAGAAATATGATCATACGTTTGTTCCTGATAAGGCTTATCATTTTTAACATTTGCTAATGCTGAACCAGTTAAACCTGCAGTACTGAAAACCGGATCTGGCCATTTACCATTAACATCAGCAGCAATTCTTACACCACTCCTTGTTATAAAGCCACTAGCATCTGTTCCAAAATGGTGGAAATTATTTGTAATATCATTTTGACGAATAATTTGATCAAAACTTAATTGAGAACGAATGTCAATCTGAGGTTTTCTTCCACGTGCTCCTTTTTTTGTAAATATTTGAATTACGCCACTTGCACCTTGTGCTCCATATAAAGTTCCCCCAGCAGCACCTTTCACTACCTCAATTCTTTCTACAGTTGAAAGATCAAGACCTGTTAAGCCACCATTTACTTCAACACCATCAACTAAAATCATTGGTGACGAAGCTCCCAAATCATTAATTCCTCTTAATACGATTTGAGCTGAAGAGCCTGGCAAACCACTTGTAAATTGAACACTAGCACCTGCAATTTTACCCTGTAGTGCCTGTTCAACACTTGCAATAGCACTTTTAGCTACATCTTTTGAATTTAAAGTGCCGACATCAATAGCAAGTTTTCTTTTAGTTGTTGCAGTACCAACACCAGTCACAACAACTTCGTTTAAAGCGTTGTCTGAAAGAGAAAGCTTAACGTTTATATTGCCTCCGGCCCCTACTGCAATGGTTTTTGTTTCAAAACCAATAAAAGAAATTTCTAGATTAGCCCCTTTTTTCACGGAGAGACTAAAAGTACCACTTGCTCCTGTTGTTGTACCACTTTTTGCACCTCTTTCAATTACAGATACTCCTTGTAATGGATTTCCTTTGTCGTCCGTTACTTTTCCGGACACTTCTACAGTCTGGGCAAATGCTAATTGCACACATAGCGTCAGCATCCCAGCTAAGAATAATAGCTTTTTTCTCATGTTGATAGATTTAAATTGTAAGCTCAAATATAGGGCATCTGATTTAATGACAAAAAAATGTTAAAAAATCTTATTTACCCATAACCAAATCATGACATTCATCTGTGGTTGAATGCTGCATACGTAAAGAAAATGGTAAAAATTAAAATTTCCACAGGATTTGCACCCTTGCTTCGGTTCGTTGGTTTCCATCAATTTCATCCAAACCCGAACCTACTGTACTTTGATTTTTATAAACCAACTGTGCCAGCCTGAGCCAAAGAGAGAGTTTTTTGGAAACATCATAGTTTAGATTCATATAATAGCGGTAGCCTTTATTAAAAAAGGCAGGGATAGAAAACCCGTAAAGAACATCGCTTTCGTAAGCGTAAATCCTACTATCAAAATTATCTGTTTCAAAATATTGCAAGCGGATATTTGCTGAGAAAGGTTTCAACATGGGTTTATAAAAAACATCAAAAAAAGCAAGGAATCCATTGCTTTCTAAAGGGCCTCCTTTATCATACCACATGGCGTCCATCCGTTGTCGCAGCGTTATTACAGGGCTCACTTTGTACTGCAACTGTACACGCCAGTTTTTTCTTGGAACCTGGTTTACCATTGCTGTAGTTAAATCACCATCAGGATTAAAATTTAATGGTCTTGTTTCCTGGCGGTAACGGGTATAAATTTCAAATTGCTTATTGGGTTTGTGTGTAAGCTGAACCAAAAAATCTTTCCCGCTTGCCGGAGCATCAACACGAAACCTGAGCCATGGAAAGCGAAATAAATCGGCATAAGCATCAAGCCTCCATTTTGCTGTGGGTTTGATAGAAACTCCGGCAAACATTCCTTTTTCATTAGATGGAAGAGTGCTTTCAATAAACGCATTGCCAAAAATGGTTGGATAAGCCGGTTGGATGTTTCTGTATAAAAAAGATAAATCAACCCTCGGATCAACACTCACTAATAAGCCGCTTAATGCAGCAAAGTTTTTTGAAGCATGATTTGCAAGTTCTCCAAACCAATGCAGGTTTCGCCAGGTATAACTCCAGTCGAAACTGAAATTTGTAAGCTGTGTACCTCTAAAAGCAAAATTGTTGTAGGGAACACTGTCTTTATTCAACGGTTTATCAAAACTGAAATGAACAGCATTAAAACCGATATGAGCATTTGTAGTATTGTAGCTCAGGTTGCCGCCATAAGAATTCATCTGCAACTGATTTTTATCAGCCTGCTCATTTTTTGTTCTGTGCAAACCTGAAGTTAGAATAGAAGAAAAAAAATCTTCTGACAACAAAGTATCTACAACCAGATTGCCATCAACTTTACGAAAAGAAGCAAAAGCTGTTAGTTGAAAATTATTTTTTTCTAAGGTAATGCCTGCACCTCTGTTAAAAAAATATTCGCTTGTTGAGTTATATGGCCGAAGTATGGCTGCCTGTCTTTTAATACTTAATACATCGGCACTTTTACGAAATGCAAGCGATTGCCATTGCATCAACCCCTGCCCCATATTCACAGTAAAATCCCCCAATGCAATTGTTTTGATGATTCCGATATTTCTTGCAAACAAATGAGCAGAGTAAAAATCAAATCCATTCTTTTGTGCACCCTTAAACCACTGCTCACCGGCATCCTTCTCAGCAGTAAATCCATATTGTAATAAATTTCTGTACTGATACTTATAACGAACCAATAATCGCTCTCTGCTACCGGGATAAAAACTTGTTGCAGTAGTATCTTCTTTTCGTTTAAATCCTTCAGACTTTTCAAAAACATAAGTAGCACGTGAAAGAATTGTTTGCTCACCTTCATTAAAGCGAATTCTAAAATCATCTTTTAATGGCAATGCTGTACCAACAGTAACAAAAGGTAAAAATTTTTGAATAACATCTACATCCCACCCGGGTACGGCCTGCAATTCATATATACTTAACAGCCTGCCAAAAAGCCGGCGGTGATTTAAAAAATTACCAGTATGTATGGGTGATAAAAAAGGAAATTCTTTTAACTCTACCTGTGTAGCAATATTGAGATTGAGTTTGTTTCGTATATAATGTTGTAATGCCTGTGCATAGGAATCATCTTCGGTTTCACTTTCATCAGCTTCGGTTATGTTTTCAATCTGCTGTTCTACCACAGGATTTTCCTGAGCTATACTTTTGAAACTGCAAAGTACTGTAACGAATATAAAAAGTAGTTGCTTCACTCCTGATCGCTTTCTTTCTTTTTAAAATTGAACAAAAGCATAACGGCAGGTGAAATTCCTAACTGTGGATGCCATTTGCTTGCAAAATCAACCCGCAATTGACCCAGGTTTAATCCCACACCCAGGAATGGTTGTTCATTTGAAGTATTGATACCTGCCCGAACTAATAATTGTTTTACAAATGCATATTGAAAAGCAGCATTTACACCCACATTCTTATTTTCCTCTTTAATAATTTCTGCTGTAATAAAAAATTTATCAGATGCTTCATAACCAAATCCTCCCCTGAACACGGAAGCAATTTTTTCATCTGTTTCTTTACTTAACGATCCCCCAACAGGATTAAACACACTAAAGCCAGCGTGTAATTTCTCACTCAAATGCATTACTACTCCTGCTTCAAAATGAAAAGTAGAGGAAGCCGCATAAGAAGGTATTTGTAAACTGTAATAATTAAATTTTACGCCTACATCCACTTTTGTTCCTACTGATCTGCCATAGCCAAAACCGATTTGTGTTTCGTTATACTTACTGTAACCAAAATAATCGGCCTGCAATCCAAAATTGCCGGATGCAGTTGGCAGGCCAATAGTAGCTGTGTATTGATTTAAGTTACTTAATAAAAACCGACGTTCGCCATAAACACCTGCGCCTGACTGTTTCAAATTTGCAAGTGCAGCCGGATTAATGATCATTGAAAACGGATCAGCATAATTTTTACTGTAGGCACCTATGGCAGGGTAAATGCTTGCTAGTGGTTGGCGAACAGTTTGTGCAGTTAAGTTTGCAGTAAACAAAACTGAAACAAATAATAAAAATCGTTTCAAGCAGTTTAATTTTATAAGGTAAACATAAGTGATAAAGCGTTTAAAATTACATCCGCCTATTTAAATTTATGTAATCAAATACAACCAACCCTTTAGAACTTTACTTTTGCAAAATGCAATTACTAGACGGCAAGCTGGCAGCACAAGCAATTAAAGAAGACCTCCGCCAAAAAACAACTCTACTGATTAACGCAGGAAAACCCCGTCCGCATTTAGCAGCAATCTTGGTAGGTACTGATGGTGCAAGTGAAACCTATGTTGCATCAAAAGTAAAAACCTGCGATGAAATTGGTTTTGAATCTACACTAAAACGTTTTTCTGCTGATATTTCAGAAGCAGAATTATTAAAAGAAATTGAACTGCTCAATAACCAAATTGATGTGGATGGTATTTTGGTTCAACTTCCTTTGCCCAAACATATTTCTGAACATAAAGTAATTCAAACAATCAATCCGTTGAAAGATGTAGATGGCTTTCATCCGGTGAGTGTAGGTAATATGGTAAGCGGCACTCCAAGTTTTATACCAGCAACACCCTTTGGCATTTTACTTTTACTAAAACATTACCATGTTGAAACAAAAGGAAAACATGCAGTGGTAATCGGGCGAAGCCATATTGTAGGAACACCCATGAGTATTTTATTAAGCCGTAATACTTACCCCGGCAATTGTACCGTTACACTTTGCCACTCTGCTACTGCTAATTTAAAAGAACTTTGTTTGCAGGCAGATATTATTGTTGCAGCACTTGGCAAACCCGAATTTGTAACAGCCGATATGGTGAAGAATGGAGCAGTGGTAATTGATGTGGGCATAACAAGAGTGGCAGATGCTTCAAAAAAATCGGGCTTTCGTTTAAAAGGCGATGTAAAGTTTGATGAAGTAGCAACCAAGTGCAACTTTATTACTCCAGTGCCTGGTGGTGTAGGACCGATGACCATTGCAGGTTTGCTTATGAATACATACAATGCGTATTTACAAAAACACAGTTGACAATTTTATAATGAACATCGAAACATCTGAACAACAAAAATTACCTGTAATGGAATCCTTTTACACCTTACAGGGTGAAGGCTTTCATCAGGGTAAAGCTGCCTACTTTATTCGTTTGGCAGGATGCGATGTGGGCTGTGTGTGGTGCGATGTAAAAGACAGCTGGGATGCTGAAAAACATCTTAAGTTTAGTATTGATGAAATTGTTGAGAAAGCTAAAGAAGCCACGAGCCATGAGCTAAGAAACCCAAACAAAAAAACTATTGCAGTTGTAACAGGTGGAGAACCATTGATGCATGATCTTACTCAACTTACCAGCTCATTACATGCAGCCGGCTTTGAAACCAATATTGAAACTTCAGGAGCACATCCCTTAAGCGGAAATTGGGATTGGATTTGTTTCTCACCCAAAAAATTTAAAGCACCGCTGTCAACTGTTGTTCCATTTGCCCATGAATTAAAAGTAGTAGTGTTTAACAAAAGTGATTTTGAATGGGCCGAACAATATGCAGCACAGGTTTCTGCTGCATGTAAATTGTATTTACAACCGGAGTGGGACAAAGCAGCACAGGTAACACCACTCATCATTGAATACATCAAACAAAACCCCCAGTGGGAACTAAGTTTGCAAATTCATAAGTACATTAACGTTCCGTAACAACAGCACTGTATAATTTTTCTTTACTTTTAGAAATGAAATCCATAGACCTGAAAAAGCTGTTTACAATCTTTCTCCTCGTTCTCTCATTTAATACCAAAGCTCAATGGTATAATCCTGCAACGGTTAATGTAAAGCTGGGTTATAAATATGCCGATGCTTTAAGCGAAGCGAAAAATAAAAATTACAAACGGGCTCTTTTTTTATTAGATGAATGTATTGCCACAGATGGAAAGTTTTTAGATGCCTGGTTAAGTAAGGCCGGTGTACTTTCAGAAACAAGACAATACAAACAAGCTGTTGAACTGTATGCAAAAACAATGGCGATGGATACAGTTTATACCAGCAATTTTTTATTACCTTATTCTATTGCTTTAGCAGGTAATGGAAATTTTGAAGATGCTTTAAAAGCAATTATAGAATTTTTATTGAAACCAAACTTAAATGAACGGCTTGTAAGATCAGCCAACTATAGAAAACAATGTTATCAGTTTGCAATAGATTACAAAAAAACAAATGCAAACAGCAGTTATACATTTGCTCCTGAAAATTTGGGCGACAGCATCAACTCAAAACATCCGGAGTATTTTCCTGCTATTACTATTGATGCCAATACACTTGTGCTTACAAGGCAAATTGGTCAGGAAGATTTTTACATCAGCGAAAAGAAAAATGGAATTTGGAGCAAAGCAGTTCTATTGCCCGGCAATTTGAATACCAGTGATAATGAAGGAGCACAAACAGTTTCGCAGGATGGAAAGCTCCTGGTATTTACAGGATGCAATATGCCCGAAGGCGAGGGCAGTTGTGATATTTATTTTTCTCAAATAACAAAAAACGGGTGGAGCGAACGAATCAATATTGGGCAAAATATCAATACTGAGTTTTGGGAAAGTCAACCCAGTTTATCTCCCGATAAAAAAACATTATACTTTGTTGCCCGAGACCCAACCAGTTTAGGCGGAAGTGATATTTATGTAAGCTATTTACAACCAAACGGAACCTGGGGAAAACCTTTTAATTTAGGTGCAGGCATTAATACAGGTGCAGATGAAAGTTGCCCGTTTATACATGCCGATAATCAAACACTCTACTTTAGCAGCAAGGGTCACCCAGGCTATGGAGATTTTGATTTGTTTTTTGTAAGGAAACAAGCTGATGGCAGCTGGAGCAAACCGCAAAACCTTGGCTACCCCATTAATACAATTGATGAAGAAAACAGTTTAATTATTGCCAGCAATGGTAGAACTGCATTTTACGCTAGTAATAGAACTGACAGCAGGGGAAGTCTTGATCTGTACACCTTTGAATTACCACAACAGAACCGTGCATTAAAAACGCTTTGGGTAAAAGGAAATGTGTTTGATAAAAAAACAAAGCTTGGCCTGCCATCTTCAGTAGAATTAATTGATTTAGGTACTGCACAAACGATAAGCAAAATACAAACAGATGAAGAAGGAAATTACCTAGTTACAATTCCTGTTGGAAAAAATTATGCATTTAATGTAAACAGAAAAGGATATTTATTTTATTCAGAAAATTTTTCACTTAGTCTAACCGGAAATGATACTGCCTATACTATCAACATTCCTTTAACTCCTATTGAAATCAATGCAAGCATTGTTTTAAAAAACATTTTCTTTGATACAAAAAAAGCAGAACTGAAAACAGAATCTTTAAGTGAATTAGATAAAGTAATTCAACTGTTAAAAGACAACCCAACAATTACTATTGAAATAAGCGGACATACAGATAATGTGGGCAAACCGACTGATAATCTTTTGCTTTCAAATAACAGAGCGAAAGCTGTGATCAATTATTTTTTAAGTAAAGGCGTTGCTGCCAACCGCTTAACCGCAAAAGGTTTCGGCGAAACAAAACCCATTGCAGAAAATACAACTGAAGAAAGCCGTTCAAAAAACAGAAGAACAGAATTGAAGGTGTTGCGTAAATAATGTATTTTCAGACAAACATTTATTTCTTATTTTTTTGTACTTGCATGACTACCGATCTGCTATATCAACTTTCATTAACCCAAATTTCCAACATTGGTTGTGTTCATGCAAAAATTCTTACGGAGCTTTTTGAAACTGCCGAAGATATTTTTAAAGCGAAAAAAACTACTCTCGAAAAAATAGAAGGCATCGGTACAGTAAGAGCAAACAGTATCAAAGCATTTCATGAATTTAAAGAACAGGAAGATGAAGTAAGGTTTATTGAAAAATACAACATCACTCCACTTTTCTTAAAAGATGAACATTATCCGAAACGGTTATTGAATTGCTACGATCCTCCCACACTTTTATTTTATAAAGGAACTGCAAATCTCAATGCTTCAAAAATCATTTCCATCATTGGCACCAGAACCAACAGTGAGTATGGAAAACAAATGACCGAAACCATATTGAATGATGTAGCATTGTATCAACCACTTGTAGTAAGCGGACTTGCGTATGGTATTGATGCTATTGCACATAAATCTTCCATCAAAAAAAACCTTGCAACAGTTGGTGTGTTGGCACATGGCCTTGATAAAATGTATCCATCTCAGCATGCAGCGCTGGCTAAAGAAATGCTTGCAGCAGGCGGAGGATTGTTAACAGAATTTCGAAAAGAAACAAAACCTGATAAGCATAATTTTCCTACCCGTAACAGAATTGTAGCAGGCATGTGCGATGCAACAATTGTAATTGAAACAGGCATTAAAGGGGGGAGCATGATTACTGCAAACCTTGCTAACAATTATAATAAAGATGTGTTTGCAGTACCTGGCAAAGCAACCGATACTAAAAGTGAAGGATGCAATTCTTTAATTCAAAGTAACAAAGCCGTACTCATTAGAAATGGAAATGACATTGCAGAACAAATGGGCTGGGAAGAAAAGAAAACAGCAAAACAAACCAGCAGACAAAAAGAAATTTTCATTACACTTTCTGATGAAGAAAAAATAATTGTTGAACTTCTGAAACAAAAAGAAACTGTATCAATTGATGACCTTACAATAAACTGTAATTTAAACAGCAGCATTATTGCATCTGTTTTGCTGACCTTGGAATTGCAGGGATTGGTGCAAAGTTTACCGGGGAAAATGTACGGCCTTGCATAAAACTCTTAAGAAGAACTATCTTTACACTTCAACTCAATTAAATGAACAGCTACTTTAATTTTATTGATACAGTTGCCCTTAACAAAAAAATAAATAGCAGCCAATTCCCGTTTTCACAAAATCTTTTTTGGGATGCTTCATTAGCAACAATTGAATTGCAAAAACATAAAAATTTTGTAATTGAACGTGTGTTATCAAGAGGCTTTTTAAGTGATTTCTACATGCTTCAAAAAATATACTCCTCTAATGATATTCAAGACCTGTTAAAAAAGAGTAAAGTTATAGATGCAAAAACAAGAAATTTTTGCAGCATTTATTTTAATATTCCTGTAACTGAAATATATGCTCCATCTTACTACAGTTGAAGAAGCAACATATAAGCTCCTGCAACAACTGTTTGAAATTACGTTTATACAGGAACATTTTGCTTTAGCCGGAGGCACTTCATTAGCATTACAAATTGGTCATAGAAGATCAATTGATCTTGATTTATTTTCGCTCACTACTTTTAATGTAAAAGAATTAGAAATTATTTTAGCAAGCAACCCAAATATTCAGTTTGAGTATGTGGGTAACAACAGCAGAATGTTATTTTGCTACATTAATCACATTAAATGTGATTTTGTAAACGAACCAGCTCCTTTAATTGAACCTTTCCAAAATAATAATGGCGTTTTATATTACTCCATAAAAGATATTGCTGCAATGAAAATGCACACGGTATGCGGCAGAGGAAAGAAAAAAGATTTCTTTGATATCTATTCATTACTTCAATTCAATAGCTGGCAAACGATGTTAACTTGGTTTGAAAAAAAATACAGTGCAAACCAGTTGTACTTTTTATGGCGGAGTATTTCTTATTTTACAGATGCGGAAGATGATCCTGAAATTGAAGGTATTCCACCATTTACAAAAAGTTGGGCGGAGATAAAAGAATTACTACTAAAAACCTGTGTGTAATCATAGGCATTTGGAAGATATATATCCCTCACCTTACCTTTAGACATGGCAACAAGAAAATCTCCATCTCAGCAAGCAATTCTCAATAAATTTTTTGGCGAAGGTTTTACATTTGATGATGTATTGCTTATGCCGGCTTACAGCGAAGTGTTACCAAGAGAAACCAACATCAGCACCCAACTTACAAAGTCATTAACCCTGCACATTCCCATGCTTAGTGCAGCAATGGATACTGTTACAGAAGCCGGCCTTGCAATCGCATTGGCAAGAGAAGGAGGCCTTGGCATCTTACATAAAAATATGAGCATTGAAGAGCAGGCAGCTCAAGTGCGTAAAGTGAAACGAAGTGAAAGCGGATTGATTATTGACCCTATCACACTTCATATAAATGCAACCATTGGGGATGCATTAAAGTTGATGAAAGAAAATAAAATCGGTGGCATTCCTATTGTTGATAACAGTAATAAACTCGTAGGCATTTTAACCAACCGTGATTTAAGATTTGAAACGAACAATAAAAAAAAGGTGAGCGAAGTAATGACTTCAGCTAATCTTATTACTGCACCGGAAGGAACTGATTTAAAAAAAGCACAAACCATTCTCAGTCATCATAAAATTGAAAAACTTCCCGTTGTAAAAAAAGATGGCACACTCATAGGCTTAATTACTTACCGTGATATTTTACAAGTACAAAGTCACCCAAGTGCAGTAAAAGATAATTTTGGGAGATTGATTGTTGGAGCTGCTTTAGGAATTACTTCTGACATGTTAGAACGAGCATCGGCATTGCAACATGTAGGTGTAGATATTGTAACACTCGATAGTGCACATGGCCACAGCAAAGGAGTGATTGATTCACTCAAACTTTTGAAAAAAAATTTTAAAAAGCTACAGGTAATAGCAGGTAATGCAGGAACAGGTGCAGGAGCAAAAGCATTGGCAGATGCTGGTGCAGATGCAGTAAAAATTGGTATTGGCCCGGGTTCTATTTGTACTACAAGAATTGTGGCAGGTACAGGTGTACCACAACTCACCGCAATTATTGAAGCTGCCAATGCATTAAAAGCAAAAGGGGTCCCTGTAATAGCAGATGGTGGTATTCGTTACACAGGTGATCTGGTAAAAGCATTGGCAGCAGGTGCAAATGCCGTAATGATGGGCAGCGTGTTTGCAGGAACAGAAGAAAGCCCCGGAGAAACAATTATTTATGAAGGCCGCAAGTTTAAACAATACCGTGGCATGGGTTCTATTGGCGCTATGCAGCAAGGTAGCGGCGACCGTTATTTTCAGGATGCAGAAGATGGAATAAAAAAATTAGTACCAGAAGGTATTGAAGGCCGTGTACCATTTAAAGGAAACGTAAGTGAAATTGTTCATCAATACACGGGTGGCCTGCGTGCAGGTATGGGATATTGCGGTGCTAAAAATATTAAAGATTTACAAAAAGCGCAGTTTGTAAAAATTACCAATGCGGGTATGAATGAAAGCCATGCACATGATGTAATTATAACTAAAGAGAGTCCGAATTATTCGAGATAATTTTTGTCTGGGAGGGGATAATTAAGTTGCCAGAATAAAAATAAAATCAACACCCTATTTTTACAAAAACAATTGCATTGAATAAATTTCAACCACTTTTCCTTTCACTCCTCTCAGGGATTTTATTATTCTTTGCATGGCCCATGCTCAGTTTTACAGTGGCTATCTTTTTTGCATTCATTCCCTTATTTATTTTAGAGCAAAAGAATTTTTCAAGACTAAAATTTTTTGGTTTCATTTATCTGGCAATGTTTGTATGGAATATCACTACCACCTGGTGGATATGGAACTCAACTATGCTGGGTGCATCGCTGGCCATTTTTGTAAACAGTTTGTTTATGTGTATTCCGTGGATGGGTTTCAGGTATATGAACAAAAGATTTGGTTCAGTCATAGGTTATAGTTCCATTATTATTTTTTGGATGAGTTTTGAATATCTGCATTTACAGGATTGGGGGCTTAGCTGGCCATGGCTCACTCTCGGAAATGTGTTTGCCGGAAAAACAGAATGGGTGCAGTGGTATGAATATACAGGAACAAGCGGTGGAACTTTGTGGATCTTACTGGTGAATGTTTTTTTATATAAGCTCTTTTTAAGAACTGAACCAATAACTACAGGAAAGCGATGGTTAAAATCTATTTCCGTTTTCCTTCTGATTATTATACCGTTGATTATTTCTGGCAGAATAATAAACAGCGGCCCCGATTCGGAAATTTCAAATCCGAATGCTTTGTTATCAAACATTGTTATCGTTCAGCCAAACATTGACCCATACGAAAAAGTTGCCACCGGAACATTTGATGCACAACTGCAAAAACTCATCCGAATAAGCGAATCAAAAATTGACAGCAATACCACTTTACTTGTGTGGCCCGAAACTGCAGTGTACAGCGGCAATGGTTTTGATGAAATGAATTTAAAAAATAATTTTTTTCTATTGCCTCTCTTTGCCTTTTTACAACGGCATCCGAATCTTAATTTATTTACAGGTATAGAAAGTTATCGTTTGTTTAATGAAAAAATTTCAAATGTTGCAAGACCTATTGATGGCACTTCAAACTTCTTCGAAGTATATAATGGAAGTGTGTTAATGGATAGCAGTGGCGCATTAAGTTATTATCATAAATCAATGCTCGTACCAGGCGTAGAAACATTGCCCCGCTTTTTATTATTCCTTGCACCTGTGTTTGAAAAATTTGGTGGCACAGGTGCTGGATATGCAGGACAGAAAAATCGTACACCTGTGCAAACAAAACACAACTATACTATTGCACCTTCCATTTGTTATGAAAGTATTTATGGTGAATACATGAGCAACTATATTTCTAATGGAGCAAACATCATTGCCATCATTACAAACGATGCATGGTGGGGCAATACGCCCGGCCACAAACATCATCAGCTTTATGCAAAACTCCGTGCCATTGAAACAAGAAAATGGGTAGTACGTAGTGCTAATACAGGCATCAGTTGTTTTATTGATCCAATAGGAAATGTATATCAGCCACAACCATGGGCGAAAGAAGCGGCTATAAAAATGAATGTGCCCATCAACAATACTCAAACATTCTTTGTGCGTTTTGGTGATCTCATCAGCAAAGCGGCTCTGGCAATTTGTTTACTGTTTCTGGTTTTTGCAGTTGCAAAAAAGTTCACTAAAAGATAATTGTATAGTTAAATTAGAATGATCAAAAAAATCTAATCAATCAACCAAAATTAAACCGTCATTGCGAGGCGTAAAAAAGTCTTCCCACTAAAAAAACTTATTCGCCGAAGCAATCTAAACGAACAGGCGAATACAATCTTTTAACCTAGATTGCTTCGCCATTATAACACTTCAATTAAGCAAGTTCCTGATTTGGCTCGCAAAGACGAACACTCTAAAAGTTCACTAAAAGTTAATATTATCCGGTTCGGCAGTATATTCTACCCGTTCAACATTTTTCTTTTCAATTGTCTTGTACAAAACAAAAAGCGGCATAGGAAAATCAGTAACTTTCAGCACTATGTTTATTCCTGCACTTCGCTATACAATTACAGGCACAGGCAACCCTGTATTATTAGTTCACGGTTTTGCTGAGGACAGTACAATCTGGAACAGGCAAAAAGAATTTCTCCAAACAAATCATCAACTACTGATTCCTGATTTAAGGGGAACAGGTCATTCATCTGCAATGGAAATGCCAGCATCAATTGAGCAGATGGCTGATGATCTGAAATTCATTTTAGATAAAGAAGCAATTACAAGTTGTACCATCATTGGCCATTCAATGGGTGGTTATATTACATTAGCTTTCGCAGAAAAATATCCAAGTCTTTTAAATGGATTTGCTCTTATTCATTCTACTGCTTATGCTGATAGTGAAGAAAAAAAAACAGCAAGAACTAAAAGCATTGACTTCATCAAACAAAATACCGCATACGAATTTATAAAAACAACCATCCCTAATTTATTTGCCGATGCATTTAAGCAAAATCATCCGCTACAGGTAGCTGAGTTAATTGAAGATGGAAAACAATTTTCAAAAGAAGTATTGATTGCTTACACAAAAGCAATGATTGAACGGCCCGACCGCACAACTGCTTTAAAAGAAACAAAGATTCCTGTTTTCTATTTTATAGGTGCAGAAGATAAAGCAGTGAACCCTGCTGATGCATTACAACAAACAGCTTTACCAGCTATTTGTAAAGTACATGTGGAGCAAGCCATTGCACACATGGGCATGTGGGAGGCAACAGAAACACTCAATAAAACTTTGGAAGAATTTTTGCTGCTGGTGCAACAAATACGAAATTAAAATGCTCTATCTGTTTAAGAAATGAAGAAAATACTCCTCTCCATATTTTGCTTAACACTAAGTATGCAGTTGCTGCAGGCAGCGCATATCTCCGGTGGAGAAATGTATTACCGCTATATAGGTCCGGGTTCAACACCTAACAGTAAAATATTTTCGGTAACCCTGCGTCTGTTTCGTGATTGTGCTCCTATTGGTAATTCAGGAAATGTTGCTCAAATACCAGAAATAGTTTCAATTGGAGTTTTTATAAATGGCAGCAATGCAAGTTTTATTAGTGATATACGGGTAAACCGAACGAGTTTAGAAACTATAACTTTATTAAGTCCGAGCCCATGTATTGTAATGGCACCACCTGTGTGTTATCAGGTAGGTTTGTATACAACCACTGTTGAACTTCCAGATAATGCGAATGGATATACCTTGTCATTTCAAACCTGTTGTAGAATTAATGGTTTAACCAATGGAGCAGGTACACAACAGGGTGCTACCTATACAACAAATATTCCGGGAACATTACAATTACTTACAGGACATAATTCCAGCCCTGAGTTTGAAGTAAAAGATACAGTACTTGTTTGCAAGAACAAAAGATTTCAATTACCTTTTTCTGCAATAGATCCTGATGGAGATTCTTTAAGTTATAATTTTTGTGATGCCTACGCCACCCCAGGCATACTAAATTCAGCTATAAGGGCACCCGATCCTCCGCCATACACTTCAATTAATTATACAAATGACTATAGTGGTGGAAGTCCTTTGGGCAGCGGTGTAAGTCTTAACGTAAGAAATGGGGTTATAAGTGGTATTGCTCCTGCAGGTTTAATAAATCCTGGTGGAGTTTCGTTTTTTGTAGTAAATGTTTGTATTACTGAGTGGCGTAACGGTAAAATTATTTCAGAACACCGCAAAGATTTTGTGATACGGATTTCTGATTGTGATTTTGCTGATGCAGAACTTCCTCTTGACAACAGAACCTGCGATGGGTTTGTTTATACATTTTCAAATCTTACAAACAGCAACGAAGTAAGAAGCTGGTCCTGGGATTTTGGTGTGCCGGGCATTTTAAGCGACACTTCGGATCAGGCATCGCCTACATTTCCTTATACAGATACAGGGGTTTATACCATACGTTTAATTGTAAATCGTGGTGAAGTTTGTACCGATACTTCCTTCTCTGATATTTATGTGTACCCCGGTTTCGTTCCTGAGTTTGAATATTACAACGGATGCAAAAATGTACCCATCCAATTCAGAGATGCCACCACAACTGCTTTTGGCACACCCAACTTTTGGAGCTGGGATTTTGGTGTAACATCGCTCACCAATGATACTTCCAAATTAAGAAACCCATTGTATACCTATCCCCAAAATGGAAATTACAGAGTACTGCTTCAGGCCGGGAGCAGCAAAGGTTGTTTAGATACTATTTCGCATGTAGTAACAATCAGTGACAAACCGCCTCTTCAATTAACAAACGATACATTAATCTGCTCTGTTGATACCCTGCAGCTAAATGCGCTGGGGCAGGGAAGTTTTGTGTGGACTCCCAATTATAATATCAGCAGTGTAAACAATGCAAATCCACTGGTGAGCCCTGATGTAAGAACAAAATATTATGTAACACTAACCTTAGCGCCGGGTTGTTTTAATACCGATTCAGTAGTTGTGGATGTAAAAGATTTTGTAACCATCTTACCAATGAAAGATACCACCATTTGCCGTGGCGATGCCGTAACACTGCGGCCAAACAGTGATGGTTTGTATTATAGCTGGAGCCCTCCCAATTTATTTGCTGACCCAAAAAATAAAAATGGCTTAGCAACACCTGTACAAGCATCAACATTATTTACCGTTGTTGCCACTATAGGAAAATGCAGTAACAGCACTACGGTAAATGTTCGTACAGTTCCCTACCCTGTTGTAAATGCAGGGCCTGATGGGGCAATCTGTTTTAGAGATACAACTTTGCTTAGTGCAAGCGGCACCGCAAGCAGTTGGCTATGGAGCCCTGCCCGTTTTTTAAGTGCATCTGCATCTGTAAATACAAAAGCGTTTCCAATAAACAGCACCAATTTTATTTTGCGTGGTACAGATACACTGGGTTGCCCCAAGCCGGCATTTGATACCGTATTTGTAAGAGTAGTACCAAAAGTAAATGCATTTGCAGGAAATGATACCGCAGTAGTGGTAGGTCAGCCGCTGCAATTGGAAGGAAGAGGTGCTACGTTTTATGAATGGTCTCCACCGGCATTTTTGAATGCGAATGATGTAGGAAACCCTATTGCCATTTTTGATGCAAGCCGGGAAAAATTTACTTACTTTTTAAAAGCCAATACACCCGAAGGTTGTTTTGGTTTAGATACAATTAACATCCGCATATTTAAAACAGGCCCTGAAATTTTTGTGCCCACTGCATTTACACCAGATGGTAACCGGTTGAACGATGTGTTTACACCCATTGCAGTAGGTATTACCAAGCTTGATTATTTTAGAGTGTATAACCGTTATGGCAATGAATTATTCTCCACCACTATTTTGCAAAAAGGATGGGATGGAACTTACAAAGGATTGCCACAAGCACCTGATACATTTGTGTGGATGGTGAGAGGCACTGACTTTACCGGTAAAACAATTATTAAAAAAGGAACTGTGCAATTGATACGGTAATTTTAATAAAGAAAGCACTGTACAGGTCTTTTCGCTGTTGTTAGCGTCCCCGCCAATCAAGTATGTTAAAACGAATTACCTATTGGTGGGATAAAACAGCAGCAGCAATGCCTTAAAGTAGCGTTTTGCCAATCAGGGGCCGAATATACCCACCCCTGAACCCACACCACCCACCCCTTAACAGAACTGTTTTACCTTTTACCACAACCGGTTTGGCCACAGGCTGAACCGGTTTGGTTTTTACCCTAGTTAGTTTGGTTCAAACCTGAGTTGGTTCGGTTCAAATCTGAGTTGGCTTAGGTAAAACCTTTGCTGGTTTGGGTGAGAGCTTAGCCCGTTCGGTTCAGACCTAAACCAGTTGTGTTCAAACCTTAGTCAGTTTGGGTAAAACCTTCGCTGGTTCAGTTCAAACCTGAGCCAGCTTAGCTTTTGGGGTAGGTACCCCCACCCTTGGGGGTGGGTATGTGGGAAAAAGTTAAAAAATGTCCTCTTGCCTAAAGCCTGAGTAGGAAAATGCTGGTTTTAAACTGTATTGACTGAAAAGCTGCTGATAGCTAAACAAAATCTGGAAAACTAAAGCTGCCTCTTTTCTGATTTTTTAGTAAGCTAAACTAGAAATTGGTAAAACGTATTGTACTAACAACAATACAAAAAGTTGAATGTTAAATCATTGATTTTCAACTTCCTTTTTTTTCAGAGTGACGTGTAACATCATATATATTTGTATTAGCGGCTATTATAAAGACCCTCATAATGAAAAGAACAATATTAATATTACTTCTGATAGGACTAACTTCTGTTTCATTTGGACAATTCCCTGGCTCGGTGGACAGTTTATACACATTTATTAAATCAAATTCAATTTTACGCAATACGGTTGACTGGAAACCAATTGACGATACGTTTAATAAGAAAATTAAAAATGCAACATCGCTTAATGACACAATGAAATGTTTTGTTATAGTGTTGGAAAGTTTAAATGATGTTCATTCGCAAATCTATATAAACAATAAATATTACGGACACTACCCCAACTTTGACGACACAACATTAGCTTGGCTTAAACCTTTAAATGACAAAGCCAATGCATTGACCAATCAAATTCACACAGAATTCTTACCTAATAAAATCGCATACATCAGAGTTCCTTCATTTCAGGTTTTTGACAAAATACTAATAAACAACTATGCAAAGTCATTATATGACAGCGTAAGCAAACCTGCATTTAATAAAGCAAAAGGCTTTATCCTAGACCTTCGTTTAAACGGTGGTGGGAATATTTACCCTATGCTTTCGGGACTAAGTTTACTATTGGGTAATAATACCATCGGATATGAGACTGACATTAATGGAGACACTACAAGAGTTTGGGAAATTAAAAATGGAAATTTTATCATTGGCGGTTATCAAACTACTGAAATCAAATCAAAACTAAACTCAAAATTAAAGACTATACCAGTTGTTGTTTTAATAGGACCTGTAACAAAAAGTTCTGGTAGCATGACAGCAATTGCCTTTAAAAAACGTCAAAATACAATCTTTGTTGGTGAGCCTACTGCTGACGGATACACAACATCAAACGGGTATTTTCAATTTGCACCAAATTTGACGTTAAATTTTGCAACCAACTTCGTGGCGGATAGGAAAATGACCATTTACAAATCTACCGTAAATCCTGACATTGTAGTTTATCATGGTGATAATTTTGAAAACCTTATAAATGACGAGAAAATTAAATCAGCCATAAAGTGGTTGACAAAAAATAACAGCCGCTAAGGGGGTTTGCTGCAAGGCTGGCAGGACATTGGAGCAATGGGCATTTTATTTTACTATCAGCTAATATCGGGCTTGACCGAATTCTATTTGGCTTTTAGTTGTTAACTTCAACTTCAGTTTTTCAATCGGCTTCAGTTGCCGGGCGGACACAGCAACAACTCCAGCCCTGCGGCAAGCCTCGAACGCTGAGCAGCAATTTTCACACCCCTTGTCTTCAGTTTTTTTCCTGAGGTTTATACATATCGTCTTCCCTACAGGGAAGTTTATTGCATTGATAGCAACATCTGTATTTCAAAATAAAAACTATGATTCTATACTAAGTCAATTTGCTTGCCTCTTACCCAAAAAAGTCCTGTTTCATTTTTTAGCTACGGTATATAGGATGTCAGGCTTCCCCACAGGGAAGTTTACCATAGATTTATCGTCCTGCAATTGCTTGTTTGCCGCAAAGAGTAGCAGCTAACAATATGGCAAAATCATCCTCATAAATTTTGCAACGCCTTTTTTATCAATCAGGTTTCTGCTTACATTCACACATGGAAAAAATTGTTTTTATTACAGGCGCTACATCAGGTTTTGGAAAAGCATGTGCCCAACTGTTTGCAGCTAATGGACATCAATTGATATTAAATGGCCGCAGAGCCGATCGCCTGGAAGAATTAAAAAAAGAATTGCATGAGCTACATAACACAAAAGTTCAACTTCTTGCATTTGATGTTCAAAATAAAGAAGACGTATTTGCGTCTATTAACGCATTGCCTAAAGAATGGCAAAACATAGATGTGCTTATAAACAATGCAGGCCTTGCACTTGGCCGTGACTATTTTAATGAAGCAGATATGGATGATTGGGAAACCATGCTCAATACGAATGTGAAGGGCTTGTTATATGTGAGTCGGGCAGTTCTGCCATTTATGATCAGTCGCAAGCAAGGTCATATTATCAACATCGGCTCCACTGCTGCAAAAGAAGTATATGAAAAGGGCAATGTGTATTGTGCCAGCAAAGCTGCGGTGGACAGTATAAGTAAAGCCATGCGTATAGATTTACTTCAGCATCAAATAAAAGTAACGGCCATTCACCCCGGTGCTGCCGAAACTGAATTTTCAACAGTTCGTTTTAAGGGTGATGAGAAAATAGCAGCATCAGTTTATGAAGGCTATAAGGCTTTAACACCCAAAGACGTAGCCGAAGTACTTTATTATACCACTACTCTTCCTGCCCATGTTTGTATTAATGATTTGGTACTTACCTGCACCGCCCAGGCCAGCTCATTTTATACTTACAAACATTTAGAATGATGGTTGAGGCATAATAGTTGCTATCTTTCAAGGTAAACCAACAACCCGGTTAAGGGTTCATACCTATATTATTGAGATTGTGAACCAAAAATTATTATACCACACAAGAAGATGTACTTTGTATGCGAAATCGTACCCAACCAGTTTGCCCTTGAGGCTGAATTTTAATTTAATCCGTACCGCAATGAAGAACCTTCTTGCACTATTCTTATTGTTTGCAGTTAGTGTTGCAAAATCTCAGAACGTAATTCGCCAAAAGAGTTGCACCAATCAATCCATTACTTTACAGGTTGACAGTTTAAAGAAAGCTTTTGAACAAAACGGTTTTATCGTTTTAAAAGAAGCGAGTATGACTATGGAAAGCGAATATGAAATGCCAGTACTTGTTCCTATGACGCAAGGTGCATGGTATCATATTGTTTTTGTGGGCGATCCCAGCAGTAAGTTTTCTGAGGTTCGTATGTACGATTATGATGAGAAACAAGTGTACTATAAAAAATTATTCAGTTTTGGCGAAGGAAATATTATCAGCTACGGCTATCAGCCAAGAGTTTCTGAATGGCATATGATAAAACCAGTACAGGTAAACAAAGGCAAAAAAGATTGTTGCGGCTATATTCTATTGCTCAAAAAAGTTAAGGGTGCTGAAGAAGCAGTATCCACAAGATAGTTTTGGTTTTATCAGGTTATATCTCAACCCCGGTTTATTCCGGGGTTTTTTGTGTCTGTTTATTATTTATATAACTACAAGTACTGCAACAAAACTCTACTCAACATTGTTGCAAAGCCTGTTCAATATCTGCAATAATATCATCTGCATGTTCCAGCCCCACAGAAATTCTTACAAGACCATCTGTTATTCCAACAGCTTTTTTTTCATCAACTGAAAGTTTTGAATGCGTAGTGGATGCAGGGTGCGAAGCAATGGATCTGCTGTCGCCTAAATTATTTGTCATGCTCAGCAGTTGCAATGCGTTGAGAAATATTCTTCCGGCTTCAATACCTCCCTTCAATTCAAAAGTTACAATACCACCACCATTACTCATTTGTTTTTTGGCAATAGCATATTGAGGATGTGTTTCCAAAAATGGATATCTTACCCAATTGAGTTTTTTATGATTTTGAAAATGCAGCGCCAGCTGCATAGCCGTTTCTGCGTGTTTATCCATTCTTAAAAAAAGTGTTTCCAAACTTTTGCTCAACACCCATGCGTTAAACGGGCTTAAGGAAGGCCCGGTGTTACGCACAAATAAATACAACTCATGAATCAATTCTTTTTTACCAACCACAACACCGCCCAATACTCTTCCCTGCCCATCAATAAACTTGGTGGCAGAATGTAAAACTAAATCTGCACCAAATTTTATAGGTTGTTGTACGGCTGGTGTTGCAAAACAATTATCAACTACAAATAAAATATTATGCTTTTTGCATACAGCAGAAACATATTCCATATCAATAATATCCAAACCCGGGTTTGAAGGAGTTTCTACATACAACAATTTTGTATTTGGTTTAATAAGTGCTTCAATGGTTTGCGGTGCATTCATATCAAAATATGAACTTTCAAAACCCCACTTGGGCAAATACTTGGTGAGAATGGTATGTGTACTTCCAAACACTGCCGATGCAGAAATGATATGATCCCCTTTACTTAGAAAGGTCATAAAGGTTGAAAAGATAGCGGCCATTCCTGTGCCGGTGGCAATACCATCTTCTGCTTCTTCCAGTTCGCACATTTTAGAAATAAATTCATCAACTGTGGGGTTACTGAACCTTGAATAAATATTTACATCCAAACTATCATCACTAAACGCTGCTGCCATATCTTCTGCAGTATCATAAACAAAACTGCTGGTGAGAAACAAAGGAGTGCTATGCTCTTTCTGCTCCGTACGTTTTGTTTGTGTACGAATAGCTTTTGTTTGCGGATGCTTGGCCATCTTGCTTATTCAGATTTATATTGTTCTCCGTTAATAATAACGGTAAAAGTAATAATTGCTCCTGCCTTTCTTAGAGTTTCAGCAACAGAGCAATATTTGTTGATAGATAATTCTGCTGCACGGAAAGCTTTTCCTGCATCAAGAGTTCCTTCAAGTAAAAAAGTTAATTGAATATTTTGCCAAAGCGATGGTTCTTTACCTTCTTCTCTATTACCATCTGCTTCCATTTTAAAAGATGTGAATTCCTGGCGCTGTTTTTTTAAAATACTCACCACATCTACACTGCTGCAACCAATCAAAGCTGCTAAAACAGTTTGCATAGGCCGCATACCTTTACTTGTACCTCCCTGATCAACAGGTATATCAATCATCATTGTATTGCCCGTAGCATCAGTGAGTGTTAAACCATAATCACCATGCGTATTTGTAGCTGTAATAAGTGCCATTCTGTAAAGATAAGACGATTACCCTTTTGTAGATAAAGCAGTAAGTGTGCTTATTTCTTTGTTTGAATATTGAGATTGTGAAAATAAAAAATCCTTGCTGTATGAAAACTCCTGAAATTATTACCTGATGCTAACTGCTGAAATACATTCATATAACCAAACTGCAGGTTATCATGTTTGTTTACATGATAGTGAAAGCCTGCGAAAAAACGGTTCTGATCAAAATAGTTGTAAATAATTTGTTTGCCCATATTGATATGTAATTCATCCGCCAGTACAAATGAAAAAGTTCCCGACTCAAATCGTTTTTTGCTTAATGGGAACTGTGACAGAATATTATACCGTACTCTCCAATTGAAATTATATCCCTCCGCTAGTTCATCATCATTTTTTATTTTACGCCGAAAACGTTCCTCGAGCCTTAGCCATTGCATCAGTTTGAGCTTTGGGTATTTGGTATGCCATTGAATTTGTTGCCATGGCCTGTGCTCCGGTTGTGAAATATTTTTATGATTGTCTGATGGGAAAAAGTTAATGTATGCATAACCTGCAGTAAGCTTCGTATCATCATTCAAATAATAAGTCAACCCTGTACGAATCATAGCCAGTGAAAAATCTTGAACCAAATTTTCTTTAGTACGTACATTAATATCAGTCCACATACCCCATTTTTTTGAAAAACGGGTTTGATTAAAATAGCCCAACCAAATTTGCTCTTCTTCAACAATTTGTTTTGATTGTGCCAAACACTCCTTAGTTATTAAAAAGAAAACTGAGAACAATAGAAATTTCATTATAAGATTGTTGTAATTTTTATTACAAACTTTTCAAAGATACGCTTGCACTTATAATAATTTGATCAGGATTTTACCGCTCCAGACAATAACAAGTACTCCCAAAAGCAGGTATGCCGTTTTTTTGGGAAGTTTACCTGTAAGTTTTGCAGCTAGTGGAGCGGCAATAAAACTTCCCAGCATTAAGGCAATAATAATCTGCAAGTGGCTTACGCCAATTAATGTGAAGAACGTAAAAGCACTTGCTAGTGTTATAAAAAATTCGGTTAAGCTTACCGATCCTACAACATATTTATGACTGCGGCCATTATTGATTAATGTAGAAGTTACGATTGGCCCCCAACCGCCACCGCCAAATGAATCAAAAAAACCACCAAAGGCGGCCAGCACACGGTAATGTTTAAACTTTTTCTGAGGTTTCATTTCACGAAACGCATTAATTATAAACTTGATACCAAGTAATAAAGTATAAATGGCCACTGCGGGGCGTATTAATTTTCCATACTCCTCACCAATAAAAACTAAAAAAAAGGCACCAAAAGCAGCTCCAATAACACCGGGTATTACCAATGCTTTGAATAATTTTTTATTTACGTTTCCAAACTTATAATGACTATAACCGCTTGCAGCACTTGCAAATACTTCAGATGTATGTACGCTGCCGCTGATTGCAGCAGGACTAATACCTGTAGATAACAAAACAGCAGAACTGGTAACACCATAACCCATCCCCAATGCACCATCAACAAGCTGTGCTAAAAAACCTGCCAGCATAAACCAGTGAAAGTTTTTATCGAGCAAACCATACCAGTCTTTCATTGTTTTATAAGTTTCACTCAATGGTATATATTCATAAACAAAAAAACCAATGAGTAGCAAACTGAATGTTACCAAACAAATAGTAGCAATGTTTTTCCATTGACGCTCCGTTCTCAGTTGGCGCAGGTAATCATCTGTAACAGAAGATTTCTTTGTAGGTTGTATTGCTGAAATTTTTAATTCAGTAGACACCTGTTTTTTTTCTTTTATTTCAGTTTGCATCATTATAAATTATAAATCCAACTCATCCATAAAGCTCGTTGCACTTCATTAGGTGATTTAATAATCATATACATGATTTGTAATTGCAATTGGTTGTTTATTTTCCAAAGCAATGAAGGTTGAATGCGGTACTGATTAAAAAGGTTGGCTCCATCTTCCAGTTGATGCATGTACTCAAAGCCTGCCTGTAATTGTAATTTTTCATTTAACTGCTACTGAACTGTGCCACGATAACGAAAACGGTATGTTTCAAAACTGTTACGAATACTGGTTTGTTCAAAAAAACGTTGCTCAGTTCTCAACCGCAGTAGAAGATTGGTGTGCTTCATCAGTTTTATTTGCTGCTGCACTTCCTGCCACAAACGAAATTCTGTTCCAAACTCATGTTCCTCTTTATTCAATGAAGTTTTGGTGAAAAATAAAGCTACACCAGCTGCTGCATCTGTTTGTTTGCTGAAATGATAACGCATTCCTGTGCGAAACAAAAATTGCCTGGGCAATAAACTAATGCCCAATGTGCGGTAACCAGCATCATTATGCAAAGAAAGTTTTGATGAAAGCTTAACAGGCAATTGTACTGTTTGCCAGATGCTCTCAGTTCGTTGTTGCGCTTCTGCAACAAGCACACCCAACAGCAATAAAAGAATAATACAAATTTTCATGATTGAATTAATACTGCTGCTACGGTACTATTACCTGTTTCATCAATAAGTATAGCACAGCCGTTGGTACTTAATTTGTCAAATGAATCATAAGCAAGAGGTGCAGAAGTCTTGATTGTTGCTTTCACCACTTCATTCAATTTTACAGTTCCCTCAACTGGTTGTTGCTGCAAACTGTTTACATCTAATTTGAATTCGATGTTTCTTACAACTGCTCTCACTGTTCTGCTGTTATGTTGCAGCAAATATTTATTTCCTGCCTGTAATGGTTTATCATCTAACCAACACAGTAATACTTCCAGTTCACTTGCAGTTTGTGGTAAGTCATTTGTTTTCACGATAGAATCGCCACGGCCTACATCAATATCATCCGCTAAATGCAATACAACGGCCTGCGGCGCAAATGCTTCTTCCACTTCTTTACCTGCTATTTCAATTTGAGAGATGGTTGTTTGAATGTTTTGTGGCAATACCGTTACAGCGTCACCTTTTTTATAAATGCCACTTGCTATTTTTCCTGCATAGCCACGATAATCATGCAGTTCTTCTGTTTGCGGACGAATCACAAACTGTACCTGGAACCTTGCATCCGTTAAGTTTACATCATTATCCAATTCAATCTCTTCCAGAAATTGCAATAATGATTTCCCATCGTACCACGGAGTATGTTCACTTCTGTCAACAATATTATCACCCTGCAATGCGCTCATGGGAATATAAGTAACATCATTCAAACCCAATTGCTTAGCTACATTGGAGTAATCTATAACGATGTTGTTGTAAACATCTTCTGAAAAATTTACCAAATCCATTTTGTTAATCGCCACCACCACATGCGGAATTTTTAACAGCGATGCAATAATAGAATGTCTTCTTGTTTGCTCCACCACTCCATGCCGTGCATCTACTAATACAATAATTAAACTTGCATTGCTTGCACCCGTAATCATATTACGAGTATATTGTACATGACCGGGCGCATCGGCAATAATAAATTTTCGATTAGGTGTTGAAAAATAACGATACGCTACATCAATTGTAATTCCTTGTTCACGTTCAGCACGCAGGCCATCAGTGAGCAATGCCAAATCAATTTCACCATTGGCTTTATTTTTTGTGCTGCGTTCAATTGCTTCCAATTGATCGGCCAAAATACTTTTACTGTCGTATAACAAACGACCAATTAATGTGCTCTTGCCATCATCTACACTTCCTGCAGTTATAAAACGTAATAAATCCATATTGAATGTTGTTTCTGTTTAAAAATACCCGCCCTTCTTCCTGTCCTCCATTGCTGCTTCAGTAACTCTATCATCAATTCTTGTTTCACCACGTTCACTGATACGTGTTGCTTTTATTTCATTCACTACTTCATCTAAGGTGGTTGCGTTGCTTTCAACGGCTGCTGTACAAGTCATATCACCAACTGTACGATAACGAACTTGCATTGTTTTGATTACATCATCAGCATCAATAGTAATAAAAGGGGAAATAGCAATCAACTGTCCTTCATGAATCAATACTTCACGTTCATGTGAAAAATAAATAGAAGGCAATGAAACATTTTCTTCTTTGATATAATTCCAAACATCCAGCTCCGTCCAGTTGCTGATGGGGAATACACGAACGTTTTCTCCCTTGTGAATTTTTCCATTAAAAATATTCCATAATTCAGGCCGCTGTAATTTGGGATCCCATTCACCAAAATCATTTCTTACAGAAAAGATGCGTTCTTTGGCTCTTGCTTTTTCTTCATCACGCCTTGCACCGCCTATACATACATCAAATTTAAATTCTTCAATCGTATCTAACAGCGTATGCGTTTGTAACCAGTTACGGCTGGCGAATTTTCCTTTAGGCTCAGTTAAATTTTTTGCATTGATGGTATCTTCTACCTTACGAACAATCAATTCAGCACCTATTTCTTTTGCGAGCCAATCACGGTAATCCAATGCTTCCTGAAAATTGTGACCCGTATCAATATGCACCAATGGAAAGGGAAACTTGCCCGGAGCAAATGCTTTCTTTGCCAATTGTACTAAAGTGATGGAATCTTTTCCTCCACTGAATAAAATTGCAGGACGTTCAAACTGCGCCGCCACTTCACGAAAAATATAAATACTTTCTGCTTCTAATTCCTGGAGATAATTTAAACGGTAACTCATAGTTTATTCTTTAGTCCACTTGACAAGTAGGCTTTAGCTGCAAAGAAACAGGAAAAAAGCCTAACACTTGTTTGATAGTTTGAAACCCCGACGATGACTGAAATAATTACGCTGGCTTAAATTTTTAACCGCCTTCAGTTTTTGCAACGGCTGAAGGGATTGTTTCTGTATGCATGTGTAATCCGCATTCTTTCTTGCTGGCATCTTCCCACCACCAGCGGCCGGCACGAAAGTCTTCACCTTCGCGTATCGCGCGGGTGCAGGGTGCGCAACCGATGCTTACAAACCCTTTATCATGAAGTGGGTTATAGGGAATTCCATTGGAATTAATAAAATCGGTTACGTCACTTGTTTTCCAATGAAGCAAAGGATGAAATTTTATCACTGTATTGGTATCATCCCATTCCACCATGGCCATATCTTTTCTATTGGGAGCATGCGAGGCTCTTATTCCTGTTATCCATATTTTTTTTCCTTTAAGAGCGCGTTGTAAGGGCTCTACTTTTCTTATAGAACAACATTCCTTTCTATTACTTACCGATTCGTAAAAACTATTTGGCCCTTTTTCA
>JANNRE010000007.1:0-41063 GCA_031401115.1 Chitinophagaceae bacterium | reverse complement strand
AAACAGCATTTCAAATTGGTTTCGCTGGCGCTGACACCATTCGGACGAGAAATCATTAGCAAATAAAAAATTGGTCACTCTTTTTAGTTCGTCTCCATTCCGTCCGAAAGACGTTTAATACTTTGTTTTAATTCATTCACGGACGGATTAATAAACTTGCTTTGATTACCCAGGGCGACGTTCCTTCGTCACTTTGTCCTGGGCTATTATATTTCGCACTTTCAGTGCTGGAAACAACAAATGTCCACCAATGACGTGAAACTAATGACATTGCCTACTGCGACTGAACACTGAATACTGACTACTCCTGATGCGTATGCAGCCCGCATTCCTTTTTCGAGTTATTTTCCCACCACCAGCGGCCGGCACGAAAATCTTCGCCTGGGTTAATAGCACGGGTGCAGGGGGAACAACCGATACTTACAAAACCTTTATCATACAGTGAATTGTAAGGTATTTGATGTTGCTGAATAAATTGCTTCACTTCATTTGTGCTCCAATACAACAAAGGATGATATTTAAAAATATTGTTCGCTTCATCCCATTCTAATTGCTGCATATCATTCCTGTTTGCAGAATGTTCTGCACGGATACCGGTAATCCAAAGTTTATTTCCAAGCAATGCACGTTGTAAAGGTTCTACTTTTCGTATATGGCAGCACTGCTTGCGGTTATCAACAGATTCATAAAAACTGTTAGGACCTTTCTCCGTAACAAACTGTTGCAATGCAGTTGCATCAGGATAAAATGTATGAATGGGTTTTTGATACTTTTCTGTAGTGCGGCTCCAAACAGAATAGGTTTCTGTAAACAAACGACCTGTATCCAGTGTAAATACTTTGATATCTAAATTATTAGAAAATATTTGATGAGCAATTATCTGATCTTCTTCACTAAAGCTTGTTGAAAATATCACATCGCTTGAAAAATAATTGCTCAATATCTGCAAATCAGATTTCAAATCTTTTCCAAGCAATTGCTTTAATTCATCCAATTGTTTTTGTTCACTCATTCAAATAAAAGATTAATAGCTTAGTTAAATCCAACACCAGCAAGTTCCAAACTTTTCTTCTTCAAATTTCTTATTTCAATATCTTCAATAATGGCATCTGGCTTCAGTATCAAAGATAGATTATGCTTTTTCCACCAGTCGTTTTCAATGAGTTCTTTGGCGTGCAGCACACCAACGAGATACTTGCGGTCGTCTTCTGCATGCCATTCTTCAATCCACTCAAAACGTTCTCGAGGAATATAATTCCAATCGTCAAAACTCACATATACTTTTAAATAAAAATCATTAGTGAGTTCGGCAGGTAAATGATGATATAATTTCTTATACTCGTATTTATAATGATATCGCAATGCAGATATATCACTCAGCACAGCAGATGCAGTTGGAAATGAACCGACACCTTTGCCATAAAAAAACTGTTTATCAGCAAACGAACTCGTTACTACAAATCCATTGTATTCATTTTTTACAAAACTTAAATGGTCGTCTAACTTTACAAACTGAGGCAATACAAATGAAGCCACTTTTCCGTTTTGTAATTTTTTAGCCTGTGCCACTAAACGTATTTCTAAATTCTTTTCTCTTCCAACTACAGCATCAGCACCTTGTATATTTTGAATACCACTAAACAACACTTCGTCCACACTTGCAACAATACCATACGCATGCAATAATAAAATCACCCATTTATGTACAGCATCCCATCCATCCACATCCAGTGTGGGGTCTGCTTCTGCAAAGCCAAGTTGCTGAGCTTGTAATAAAGCCTGTTTAAAATCCAACTGCTCTTCAAACATTTTGGTGAGAATATAATTAGTGCTGCCATTTACAATTCCTTTTACTGAATGGAGCAAATCATTATCATAATACTCTTCCAGATTTCTGATAACAGGAATAGAAGCACAGGCTGATGCTTCATACAATAAGGAACGGCCTGTTTGCTTTTGCAATTCCAATAACTGCGGTAAATACTCCGCCAGCATTTTCTTACTGGCACTCACCACATCTTTTCCATTTCTCAATGCGGTAGAAACAATTTCAAAAGCTGGGTTGCTTTCATTAATTACTTCCACAATCAAATTTATTTCAGGGTCATTGAGAATTATGTTTTTATAAGTTGTAAATAATTCAGCAGGTGCATCCCTCTTTTTAGTTGGGTTCTTGATACAAACTTTTTTAATACTTGCATTGAGTGATGGTGTTTGCTGTAAAATTTTATACAACCCTTCTCCTACCACACCAAATCCAAACAATCCAATTGTTAGTTGCTTATGCGATGACATAATTATTTAATTATAAGTTTTTTTAGACTCTTCTTTTGAATGCTGTTTTAAAAATGTAAGAATAGATTGTGTAATAGGTTCGTACTCTAATAAAAAACCATCATGCCCATAAAAAGAATCAATAGCTTTAAAAGCAGCTCCATTGATAGCGCTTGCTAAAAAGCGTTGTTCTTCTAATGGAAAGAGCACATCATTACTAATACCAATCACCAAAGTTTTTGCAGTAATTTCTTTCAGGGATAATTCAATAGATTGCCTGCCTCTTCCAACATTGTGCGAATCCATTCCCCTACTTAAAAAATAATAACTGAATGCATTAAAACGCATCGCCAACTTTTCCCCTTGGTAACGTTGATAAGATTCACTTTTAAAATCATCCGTTATTTCATTGCTGTCTTCAATTTGGCTGATGCCATAAGCTTCATAATGTCTATAACTTAACAATGCTATACTTCTTGCTACTTTCAAACCCTCTACACCTGCATCATTGCTTTTATTTTTCCATGTGGGGTCTGCTTCTATTGCCATACGTTGCGATGCATTGAATGCAATACCCCATGCACTATGATAAGCATTTGTAGCAATAGGAATAATATGTTCAAACAAAAATGGTTCTTCAATAGCCCACTCTAATAATTGCTGCCCTCCCATGCTTCCGCCAATACCAATGAATATTTTTCGTATACCCAATGCTTCTCGTAATGGTTGATAAGCACGAATCATATCTCTACAAGTAAACCATGGAAACGCATGATAAAAAGGTTCATTGGTTAATGGATTTATATCCAATGGTGAAGTACTTCCATATGCACTGCCTGGCATGTTTACACAAACAATAAAATATTTTGCAGGATCAAATAGTTTTCCCTTGCCCACCAAACCGGGCCACCATTCCTCTGCATTACTATTAGCCGTGAGTGCATGAAAAATCCAAATTACATTGTCTTTGTTTTCATTGAGCTCACCAATAGTTGTATAAGCCAAATGATATTCATTGAGCAATGCTCCACTTTCCTGTCGAAAGGGTTTATTATACGAAAATATTTGTGTTGCCATTTACAAATGTCGTTGTGAAATCCATTTTCGTTCAATAAAGAACAGAACGTTTAAGTGAGTGACACAACGCAAGTACCAAAATGATACCTGCGTTGGTCAACAAATTTTATCCAACTAATTCTTTTGCAAACACTTTTTCAAATGCCTGTTCCAGATCTGCTTTAATATCATCGATATGTTCAATACCTACACTTATACGAACAAGATTAGGAGCAACACCGCTTGCTATTTGTTCTGCTTCGCTTAATTGTTCATGGGTTGTACTTGCAGGATGAATGGCTAAGGTTTTAGCATCACCCACATTGGCAAGATGACTGATGAGTTTTAGAGAATTAATAAACGTAGCCGCATTTTCTTTACCACCTTTAATTGCTACTTGAAGCACACCTCCGTAACCATTGGTTAGATATTGTTTTGCAAGTTCATGATAGGGATTACTTTTTAAGCCTGGGTACAGTACATATTCAACTGATGGATGTTGCTCCAGCCATTCTGCTAAATTCTGTGCATTGTCAACATGTCTTTGCACTCTCAGCGATAATGTTTCTAAACCCTGCAACAGTAAGAATGAGTTGAAAGGGCTTTGTGCACTTCCAAAATCACGCAGACCTTCTACCCTAGCACGAATAATGAATGCAATGTTTGGTAAACCCAGCGGATTGCCTTCGCCAAATACATCCCAGAATTTCAAACCATGATATCCTTCACTTGGCTCGGTAAACTGTGGAAATTTTCCGTTGCCCCAATTGTAATTACCTCCATCTACAATTGCTCCGCCAATAGTTGTACCATGACCTCCAATCCATTTTGTAGCACTTTCTACAACAATATTTGCACCATGCTCAATTGGGCGAAACAAATAACCACCTGCACCAAATGTATTATCAACAATCAATGGCAAATCATATTCTTTTGCTAAGTCAGCAAACTTTTTAAAATCGGGAATATTTAAACGGGGGTTGCCAATGGTTTCTAAATAAATGGCTTTGGTATTTTTGTCAATATGTTTTACAAAACTTTCTGCATCATCACCATCCGCAAAACGGGCTTCTACACCCAAACGCTTAAAGGCAACTTTAAACTGATTGTAAGTACCGCCGTATAAATAAGTAGTGGTAACAAAATTATCGCCGGCCTGCAAAATATTATTGAGTGCCAGAAATTGTGATGCTTGTCCGCTACCTACGGCTAATGCTGCTACCCCCCCTTCTAATGCAGCCATGCGTTGTTCAAACACATCGGTAGTAGGGTTCATAATACGGGTGTAAATATTTCCAAAGGCTCTTAATCCGAAAAGATTGGCAGCATGTTCACTATTATCAAAGCCATAAGATGTTGTTTGATAAATAGGCACCGCACGTGCTTTGGTAGTAGGGTCAATTTGCTGACCAGCATGTAACTGTAAAGTTTCGAAGTGAAGATTGTTGCTCATAATAAAAGATTTAATGATTTATAAAATTAAAAAACGAGTAAGCATTGTATACTCTTGTAGAAAGAGGTGTGAGAAATGTAAGTATGCCTTACGGCATAAATTGAATTATGCAACAACAACACGCAATGCTGCTTAGAGGGTTGTAGTGTTGCATGAATTGATACATTTTATTTTTTTGAATCCTACAAATGTAGTAGGCTTTAACCATGCACTCAAAATTTTATTTGTAAAATTTGAGTTAAACAAAACTGAACATGTGTTAGCAAAATTCATAATTAAATTATTATTATAAAAGAAAAGATGAATGCTAAACCTATACTCAATAGCCATTTGCTCTTGAGGTTTCGGTTTGCAATCAACAGTTAAAAAAACCAAGAAAAGTTACAGTAAAAGAAAAAGCCCATCTGATAACAAATCAGATGGGCTTACTATTGAGAAGAAAAATGTGAAAGCTTACTCTGACTTATCTACTCTCACTTGTTACATGAGATTGGAATTAGCACCTTCATACAACTGAGAAACTGTATGGGTTGCTAAGGCTTCATTGGGCCATTACCCTCTGCCTTTCTTGATAAGTAATAAAAGAACTGGTACAAATGTAAGTGCAAACGATTTGTATAAACAAAAAAACTTTTTTCGGCTGATTATATTTAAGCCACTATTCTCGACTCTTTTGAAAAAATAAGTGCTGCTAAAACCGAAGGTATTAAAGTAGTGAGTTGAATTTCCTTTTCTTTTTTATTCTGAAAATGATTAATGAGGGTAGCTTTTACTTTATGTCCCGGGTTTTGTTCATCTTCAATAACCACTTGTACATCATTGCCTTCAAGAATTTCAAAACGAAATTGATCATGCATATCAGTGGAGGCAGACCCCTTCAACATTTGGGTATCGTCGTATTGTATTCTTCCTAGTGTATGACCGTATTCATTACGGATTAATTGAAATAATTTATTAAACATTCGCCTACCAATAAAAATACTTCTTCTTATGTCTGTACTCACTAATCGAAAGCTATCGGTTGCAGGGTTCACTTTCAGGGTAAATTTGTATTCATATTCTCCGTCATTTAAAACCATGGGAACGGGGTTGTAAACAGCTAAGTTCATAATCGTAAGTTTTATCCAATTTTGGTTGGGGAATGTTAAGTTATAGTGAAGTTTTAATCGAATTCCAGTTTTAAGCAATTATTTTTCCCCAGTAACACAAACTTAACATTGGGCCAACCTAACTGTTAAGTATTAAACTCTTTTTCTTAAATCAAGATTAAACAAAAAGATAGGCTTATAGTAATAAAAAGGGGCAAAGAAGTTTACCGCCTAATCACTGTAAATTTGCGAACGATATATTAAAATAGAAACGGCGGATTTATGGAAGAAACGGTAAAAGATCAAATTGAAGTCTCAGGTGCCAGGGTTCATAACTTAAAAAACATTGATGTTAACATTCCCAAAAACAAGTTGGTAGTTATAACCGGCATCAGCGGCAGCGGTAAATCATCGCTTGCATTTGATACCATTTATGCTGAAGGTCAGCGCCGCTATATGGAAACTTTTGGCGCTTATGCCCGCCAATTCGTAGGTGATATGGAGCGGCCTGATGTAGATAAGATTACTGGTTTATCACCTGTTATTTCTATAGAACAAAAAACAACCAATAAAAATCCACGTTCAACTGTGGGAACCATAACCGAAGTGTATGACTTTCTTCGCTTGTTATATGCAAGAACTGCAGAAGCCTATTCTTACAACACAGGCAAAAAAATGGTGAAGTGGAGTGAAGAAGAAATTGTAGATAATATTTTCAAACGATTTGATGAACAAAAAATTTCATTGCTAGCTCCACTTGTTCGTGGCCGCAAAGGTCATTACCGTGAGCTGTTTGAAGAAATAAGAAAGAAAGGATTTTTAAAAGTTAGGGTAGATGGTGAGATAATGGATTTAACTCCCAAGATGCAGGTAGATCGTTATAAGATACATGATATTGAAGTGGTGGTGGATCGTTTGAAAGTGAGTGATGATTTTCGTGTGCGTATCAGCCAAAGCGTGCAGCAAACGTTGAAGCTGGGAAAAGATTTGATGATGGTGGCAGCAGAAAAGGAAGAACCAAAATTAAAAAATCAAAAAACAAAAACGGTAAATAAAAAGAATCTATTTGAAGATGAGGACAATTTTTCTCATCCACTCGAAGTAGGCGGGGGTGTTGTAGTCTTTTCCAAACAACTCATGTGCGAAGACACAGGATTAAGTTATGAAGAACCATCGCCTAATGCATTTTCATTTAACTCACCTTATGGGGCCTGTCCTACCTGTAAAGGCTTGGGCAATGTGTTTACAATTGATATTGAACTGGTGTTACCCGATACTTCGTTGAGTGTAAAAGAAGGTGGCATTACACCATTAGGCGAAGAACGGGAAGCCAGTGTATATAATCAAGTAGTTGCGTTTGCTAAAAAAAATAAAATAAAATTAGACGTTCCGGTAAAAGAATTAAAAAAAGAGCAACTGGATTTGTTATTGTTTGGCGACAAGAATATCAATCCGTCTTTAGATGTGGATGTGGATGATGAAACGATACCACATGAATACACCGGCAGCTATGAAGGAATTATTCCAATGTTAAAGCGATGGTTTGCATCAGCACACAGTACAGAAGGTTTACGGGAATGGGTTCAAAAATATATGACGCTGAAAGAATGCGCTAGTTGCAATGGTGCAAGATTAAAAAAAGAAAGTCTTTGGTTTAAAATTAACGACCGAAATATTGCAGAGATCAGCGAAATGAATTTAGATAATTTGGCTGCATGGTTTGATGGTTTAGAACTCCGAATCAGCAATAAACAGGCAACCATTGCTAAAGATGTGCTGAAAGAAATAAGGGAGCGATTACAGTTTTTGTTGAATGTAGGTTTAACGTATCTCACTCTCAATCGTTCCAGCAGAACATTAAGTGGTGGTGAAAGTCAGCGAATAAGATTAGCCACACAAATCGGTTCACAACTGCAGGGCATCACTTATATTTTAGATGAGCCGAGTATTGGTTTGCATCAAAGAGATAATCACCGCTTAATTGATGCCCTTAAAAATTTAAGAGACGTGGGCAATAGCGTTTTGGTGGTGGAGCATGATAAAGACATTATGCTGGCGGCGGATCATTTAATTGATGTAGGACCTAAAGCCGGTAAACATGGTGGTATGATAGTAGCAGCAGGCACACCCAAAGAAGTATTAGCTTCAAACAGCGATACTGCCAATTATTTAAACGGAGTAAAATCAATTGCAATTCCTGCCGAGAGGAGAAAAGGAAATGGAAATGTAATGGAATTAAAAGGTGCTACAGGTAATAATCTTCAAAATGTAAGTATCAAACTTCCGCTGGGTAAACTTTTAGTTGTTACTGGCGTAAGCGGAAGTGGAAAAAGTACATTGATTAATGAAACACTTTATCCTATCCTGAGTAAGCATTGCTATGATTCAAAAACCAATCCTATGCCTTACAAAAGCATTAAAGGATTAGAGTATATTGATAAAGTAATTGAAATAGATCAAAGCCCCATAGGACGAACACCTAGAAGCAATCCTGCAACTTATTGCGGTTTCTTTACTGAGATTAGAACTTTATATGCTGCAGTACCTGAAGCAAAAATAAGAGGTTACAATGCCGGGCGTTTTTCCTTTAATGTAAAAACAGGCCGATGTGATGTGTGTGAAGGCGGCGGTATGCGTGTAATTGAAATGAATTTTTTACCTGATGTTTATGTGCATTGTGAAAAATGCAATGGCAAACGGTATAACAGAGAAACATTAGAAATAAGATATAAAGGAAAATCCATTTCTGATGTGTTGAATATGACAGTAGAAGAAGCGGTTGAATTTTTTAAACCTGTGCCTTATATCTATCGTAAAATAAAAGTATTAGAAGATGTGGGGCTTGGCTACATAACACTTGGCCAAAGTGCGGTTACCTTAAGTGGTGGTGAAGCGCAACGTGTAAAACTTTCTACCGAACTTGCAAAAAAAGACACAGGCAAAACATTTTATATTTTAGATGAGCCAACGACTGGCTTGCACTTTCAGGATGTTCAGCTTTTATTAGATGTGTTGAATAAATTAACAGATAGAGGCAACAGCGTTTTGGTAATTGAACATAATATGGACGTAATAAAAGTAGCCGATCATATTATTGATCTTGGGCCCGAAGGTGGCGATGGCGGCGGCGAAATTTTGTTTGAAGGAACACCGGAAGAAATGCTAAAATGCAAAAAAAGTTATACCGCACAATTTTTGATAAGTGAGTTAAATTGATCTTATGAGGTTTAATCATTTAAGCGGGACACCCAACCGGCATATTGATGATGGTTTTACTATCGGCTGCAATAAATAGCATCAACACTGATACCAGTGCTGATAGTTTTACATCTGATAATGTGTAAGCAATCCAAAAAATATGTTGATGAGTGATGCTTATGAAATAGCTGTAAAAATAAAAAACTCAGAAAGCGATAATATGTATTTGGTACGTATGTAAAACCCATACATCACATGAAAGAATGCGCAGTTGATAAAATCGGATACCTTCACATTTGTTACAGAACATTCTATTGAGGAAGATCATGATATGTTAATAAGGCAAGAGATTAATCAGTTTTGTCAACTTTTTTATTGATTGGATTTCTACTTTTCAAAAAGATGAGTTTGAAGATGAGTGATATCTACTTAACTAAAAAAACCCCCAAACAATGGGGGGGGGGTATTTTATTAGAGTACGGACCAAGAAAAACAAGGTATATCATGTAAAGAAATATTAATCACAAGTTCTCTTTGTATTTTTTCACAGGATTGGAAAAAAAGGGTTCGGATTAACGTTTAATTCATATTATACCTTGAATGATTTTATAAATACAATTTCTTTTTCACTACAAAAAATAAAACGTAGAGGAAAACAAGAGCTATACGGAATAGCCATGTTACGGCAGCAGGACTTGCCTTTTGAATTTGAATTTTCATGTGTAGGGTTTTGGATTATTAGGGATAAAAAAAGGATAATCTATTTTAAAAATATTGTGGGCATTTCATTGAGTTTTTATTTCTAAACCAATCTGCATATACATCACCAATCTTCCATGTTAAACGAAAGGTACTTGAAAAATAAGAATCATTTCTTTCTGGATTTCCTCGTTTTTTCCCAATTCTGTACGGCGTATATCCCGGAACAGTAGATGGATAGAAAGAACTTGGGTTTGCCATTACTTTTGCAATAGCAGCCTGGCCAGGAGTTAAATATTTATCAAACAAAACCGGGTCAATGAATTTATTACTTACATCATCAACATAATCACTTCCTGTCATTCTATGTATTAATTCAATACCAAAAGTCAGCCGCTCTGTAATATCATATTTAATACCTATTCCAACTGGTATGCAATAAGTCATTAAACTATATTCAGGAATTCCAGTTTCTGCAAAACCTTGCCCTTCTAAATGCAGAGGTTTCAAATCAATCCATGCTTCTTTACCTGTAGGATCCGTATAAAGACCTTGGGGATTAAATTTAAAAACACCTACGCCTCCAATTAAATAAGGGCGAAAACGAGGTAAGCCCCAGTCGTTTTTTAAACTCACAAATGCGGTGGGGTATATCTCTACTCCTACATAGGCTTCGTATAAAGGAGATTGAAATGTTAAGTTGCGAAATTTTCTTGCACCTTCATAGGTATCGGCTGCCTGTTTTTGACGTATTAAACGGTCATCTCCCTGCATAGATCCTATATTAACTGCTGCACGAAAACCAAGCCATTCAGACGGATAATAGGATGCTGAAATTCCACCAATCATATTGGTAACAGGAATATTATTATCCTTAGGTCCTAAGGTCCCTTTACCACGGTTGCCACCCAAGTCACCAAGAAAATTCATGGGGCCAACGTTCAATCCAATTTCTAAACGGGAGTTTGCTGCCGAAAAACCTATTTGTGCCTGCGTATGCTGCTGCCCAATAAATAAGATGGAAGCTGTGTAAAAGATTAAGATAACAACACGATTCTTCATGGATTTGCCGCTTTGGTTTTTCAAAATACTTGTTAGGATATTACAGAACAATATTAGAAAAGATATTTTGATGGTCAAAATATTTTCCGCTTTTCTAAGGGTTCTTACTAATACATGCGTAGGTTTCATGCAGTTGTACGTTTAGGCTTGGTAAAATTACTCTTTCGTTTTGATAAATAAGAGCATCTCAATATGTTCAATTCCGTCTTCTAAATATACATCACTCATCTGTTCAAAGTCAAAAGATTGGTAAAATTGCAGCAAATACAATTGAGCCCCAATGCGAATGGGTGCATCATTAAATAATAGCTTACAATATTTAAGTGCTTCATTCATTAACTCTTTTCCTGCCCCTGCCTTTCTTATATCGGCATGTGTTACCACACGCCCAATTGAAGGTTCTGTAAAAGCAATACCCGCCGGTATTAAACGGGAGTAGGCCATCAACTGCTGCCCCTTGTTTGTACCCATTAAATGCCAGGAAACCTGATCCTTATTATCTGCATCCTGATACAAACAATTTTGCTCCACTACAAATACTTCATTTCTTAATTGCATGATTGCATACAATTCATGCGGAATGAGGTCTTCGAATTTTTTTAACTGCCAATCGAGTAACATAGTTTCAGTAATTATATTTTTCTTTCCAAAGTTGCTTTAAAAATTTACGGAGTTCTTCTTCTCTTGCATTTTTACCCGGGTTATAAAAAGCTGTGCCTTTTATTTTATCTGGCAAAAATTCCTGAACAGAAAAATTGTTTTCATAATTATGTGCATATTGATAGCCTTCTTTGTATCCCAAGTCTTTCATGAGTTTGGTTGGTGCATTACGCAGATGAAGCGGCACAGAAAGATCACCCTCCTGCTTTACAGCACTTAAAGCTGCACCAATTGCTGCTGTTGCTGAATTGCTTTTTGCACTTGATGCAAGATAAATTGTACACTGTGATAAAATTAATTGAGATTCAGGATAACCGATTTTGTTTACTGCTTCAAATGTTGCGTTGGCAAGAACCAATGCGTTGGGATTTGCATTACCAATATCTTCACTTGCAAGTATCAATAATCTTCTTGCAATAAATTTTACATCTTCACCACCTTCAATCATTCTGGCTAACCAATATACTGCAGCATTGGGATCGCTGCCTCTTATTGATTTTATAAATGCTGAAATAATATCGTAATGCTGCTCTCCGCTTTTATCATACAGCGCCATTTTTTGTTGAATGGTTTGCATTACCAATTCATCAGTCACTAAAATTGTTTTGTCAGATGATGCATCTGTAACAATTTCCAAAACGTTTAAAAGTTTCCTTGCATCACCTCCGCTTAATCTTATGATTGCTTCGCTTTCTTTTAATTCAATTTTTTTCTTTTTTAAATACTCATCTTCCTTAATGGCTTTATAGAGCAACTGTAATAAATCTTTTTCCTCCAATGCTTTTAATACAAATACCTGGCACCGGCTGAGCAAGGCGCTATTCACTTCAAACGAAGGGTTTTCTGTTGTAGCACCAATTAATGTGATGATCCCTTTTTCAACTGCACCCAATAATGCATCTTGCTGGCCTTTATTGAACCGATGAATTTCATCAATAAACAAAATTACTTTTGACTGTTCTTTTGCTTTTTCAATTACATCTCTCACTTCTTTTACACCGCTGCTTATTGCACTTAGTTGATAATATGTTGATGGAATGGAATGTGCAATAATATTGGCAATAGTTGTTTTACCAACTCCAGGTGGCCCCCATAAAATCATGCTGGGAATAGTGCCACTTGCAATTGCTTTTTGAAGAATACTCCCCTGCCCCGATAAATGATACTGACCAACAAGATCGTTAATAGATGTGGGACGTAACCGTTCTGCTAAGGGAACTGTATGCTGCATGGCAGCAAGTTACAAATTTGAGGAACTAAGGATTATAAGTTTTTATAAACGCTTCGATCTTTGTAAACGCATCAAAATAAGTAGCGGCATCCCAATCCCCATGACCACCAGAAGGATAAAATACATATTGATTGGGTACACCATTTGCAATTAATTTATCTCGTAAGATGGTTGATTGCCACGCAGGTACTAAAGGATCATTACCACCTTGTAAAATTAATGTGGGTGTACTTCCGGCAATGGCATAAGTAAATGGTGATGATTGATTATATAGTACAGAATTTGTTGAAGGTATTGCACCTGTAACATTCAGCAGTAATAACGGCACTAATGCGTTAGGTGGATTATTGTAGTACTGAGTTAACTCAGTAGGGCCAAAGAAATCAATAGCCGCTTTTATTTTTACAGGCGATGTGTATTTGTAAGAATGAAGTAATGCAAGGTGGCCGCCTGCACTTGCTCCTGCAATTACAAATTTATCTGAAATCTTATACTCACTTCGTTTGCTGTAAATAAACTCGATGCATTTTTTAACATCCAGTTCCTGAGCAGGAAATAAATTGGAACCATTACCTGCCAAACGATACATAATATTGAAAACGGCATAGTTAGGAAATCTGCGTTTCATAGTATCAACAAAAGGAGCAAAGTCAACTTTATCACCACTGCTCCAACCTCCACCATGAATCATAATGAGAACGGGTGTGCTAATTTCTGTTCGGTTTGCAGGAAGATAAACATCCATGATGTTTCTTGCATCTTTACCATAGCTTGCATTGAGAATTGTTTGAGCAGTTATAGAAACAGGAGTGGGTGTTCTATCTTTTTTCTTACAGGCTGTAAAAATAAAAATGACAAATATTGTAAGAAGCAGTTTTTGCATAGTTCTAATTTTATTTAAAGAAACGAAAAAAAGAGAACCTGATTGTGTTAAAAAACCCGATTTCATTACTCTTTATTGGCGACAGTGAATAAATGTTCAAATTGTTTTAAATAACGAAAACTTAATTGAATATGCACCAGTAATACAATACTATACAAAAGCAAAAACCACATAACTGCCTTCATAACTTTTAAGATTAGGCCAATAGGCAATTTTTGTTGGGTGCTTGTAAGGTTGGGCATTTTTGCAATGGCTTCATTTAAAACTGAAGGGTCCATAATTACAGTTGAAGCCTGAAAAATATTCATCACGGCAAACACTATGGCTACATAAGCGTTCACTCTTATAAAATCTTTCATGCCGGTTTTTTGATTTTTCTTAGCATCAATTCCGTTTATGAGAAACAAAAAACTGCTGATGCTGTACATAACTACTGCCGCTGCTACAAACACATTGAGCAGTAATGCAGGATTAGCCAATGCAAGAAATAAAGCAAGCACAACTGCTAAGCCTAGGAACAAAGCAATGATGATTAGGATGTAGGAGAAGATGCGGTAGAGAGTTAGTGTTTTCATTTTATTTCAAATCCAATTTTATCTGTAACTCTTCAAACTGTTTTGCATCAATGGTACTTGGTGCATCTAACATTACATCTCTTCCGCTGTTGTTTTTTGGAAAGGCAATAAAATCACGGATGCTTTCACTGCCGCCAAGGATAGCACACAAACGATCGAAGCCAAAAGCAATACCTCCATGCGGAGGCGCACCATATTCAAAAGCTCCCAATAAAAATCCAAACTTATGTTGTTGTTCTTCTGCATCCATGCCGAGTGCAGCAAACATTTTTTCCTGAAGCTCCCGTTGATGAATACGAATAGAACCGCCGCCAATTTCATTTCCGTTCAACACCATATCATAAGCATTTGCCTTAATACTTGCATACGGATGTTTTAAATACTCGGCCGCATTTTCAATTTGTGGATTATTATTGATCATCGTTTCAATCTGCGTAGGCTTAGGACTTGTAAACGGATGATGCCTTGCTACCCAGCGGTTTCCTTCTTCATCATATTCAAACAATGGAAAATCTAAAACCCATAACAATTTAAAATCATCTGCTTTGCGTAAGCCAAGTTTATCCGCCATATACATTCTCAAATCACTTGTAGCCTTTCTTGTTCTTTCTTCAGCACCTGCGAGTATTAAAATTAAATCGCCTGCTTTTGCGTTAGCAGCAATTGCAATTGCTTTTAATTGTTCTTCTGTATAAAACTTATCAATACTGCTTTTAAAAGTTCCGTCTTTATTGCATTTGATAAATGCCAAACCTTTCATTCCTATTTGCGGACGTTTTACCCATTCTGTTAATTCATCTGTTTGTTTGCGACTGTATTCACTACAACCCGGTACTGCAATTGCCACAACAGTTTCAGCGTCGTTAAAAACAGGAAAGTCGCCGGCAATTAATGATGAAATATTTTCTTTTGATGGAAATGTATGTGCAGGAAATTTCAAATTACACAACTGCATATCAAAACGAATATCAGGTTTATCATTTCCGTATTGCCACATGGCTTCTTCCCAGGTAGTGCGTTCAATTTTTTCTGTATAATCAATTTCTTTTACATCTTTAAAAATGCGTTTCACCAAACCTTCAAACATGTTGAGAATATCTTCCTGCTCCACAAAAGCCATTTCACAATCTATCTGTGTAAACTCAGGCTGCCTGTCTGCTCTTAAATCTTCATCTCTGAAACATTTTACAATTTGATAGTAACGGTCGTAACCACTCACCATCAACAATTGCTTAAATGTTTGCGGACTTTGCGGCAATGCATAAAACTGTCCTGCATTCATGCGGCTTGGCACCACAAAATCTCTTGCACCTTCAGGAGTTGATTTAATTAAGAAGGGTGTTTCAATATCCATGAAATTATTTTCATGCAGATAATTTCTTGCACTTCGGTTTACAGCATAACGCAATTCTAAATTTCTTTTTACTGCATTACGACGCAAATCAAGAAAACGATATTTCATTCTTATATCATCACCACCATCAGTATCATCTTGAATGGTAAAAGGGGGAACAGCAGATTTGTTGAGAATTTTAAATTGATTGACCAACAGTTCAATATCGCCTGTTGCTATATTTTGATTTTTATTACTGCGCTCATTTACAGTTCCTGTTACCTGCACTACAAATTCACGACCCAAAGAATTTTCATCCAATTCCTTATTTAATTCTTCACCAAATAATAATTGGGTAATACCGTAGCGATCTCTGAGATCAACAAAAGTGATGCTGCCAAACTTTCTAACTGTTTGCACCCATCCGGCAAGGGTTACTTCTTTATTGATGTCGCTAATTCTTAATTGACCACAGGTATGTGTTCTGTACATAGTAAAAAGTTATTAAAGTTGACAGAGTTGAAAAAGGGTTTACATCATCAACTTCATCAACCTTCAACTTCTGTCGGCCTCAAAGATAATGTTTGAGAAGGAATGACTATTTGGAAGAAGCGGCTTTATTTACATCCTGCTGCATATTTGCAATTGCGGCATTACTGTCGCCACCTTCTTCGCTCTGCACATAAATCATTTCATTTTTATTGCGCCATAAATTGCTGAGGTAATGGTAGGCAATAATTGAAAGGCCGATACCAAATGGTATTACTGCAAACTGACGAAGGCCAAGTGTGCCATACAAATTTTCATCCCATCCAAAAAACTCACCAATCATCCACGTACAGTTTGCTGTTATCCAGAATAAAATAGCGAGGTTGTGAAAGAGTTCACTGCGCATTTTTTTGGTTTGAACCGTTATGAGAAGTGCTACTGCCAGTGTGGGAACAATCATAATAACCGCCATCCATTTAAAATTGAGCGCCCAGCACATGTCTTTTATTAACCAGAGTAAAATGTGAAGGTTTTCGATTTTACGAAAACGGGCGGGAATGGCGTACACTGATTTTTCTTTCATTATTAAACAGGAAGGTTTGGGTTAGAAAGGGATAAAAATAGGAAAAAAGAAGAATTGAAAATTGACAATTTATTAATGGAAAATTTTCAACCCCTCAAATTATTAATCCAAATCTTTCCACTTGAAACAAAAATAGAGAACAAGCTTTCGCCTGTTCTCCATTTTCGATTATTCAATTATCAATTATGAGAACATCTCCTTCACCCTTTCAAAAAATCCTTTATCGCTTTTATCGGGCTTAGGTTGAAAATTTGCACTGCTTTGCATTTTTTCCAGCATTGCTTTTTCTTCGCTGCTTATGTGTTGCGGCGTCCACACATTTACATAAATGAGCTGATCGCCTTTTTCATAACTCTGCACCGCAGGAAATCCTTTACCTTTTAATCTAAAAATTTTTCCACTTTGTGTGCCGGGGGGAATTTTAATTTTTGCTCTTCCATCAATGGTGGGCACTTCAATTTGAGTTCCAAATACTGCATCGGTAAAAGAAATATGCAAATCAAACGCAACATTCAATCCATCTCTGTGCAACTGCTCATGTGCTTCTTCTTCTATTAAAACAATTAAGTCACCGGGAGGGCCACCACGTTCGCCAATGTTCCCTTTGCCAGTTACATTTAACTGCATGCCTTCCTGTACACCTGCGGGAATATCGATAGTAATATTTTCTTCACCATATACTCTTCCTTCGCCTTTACATGTTGTGCATTTATTGGCAATAGTTGTTCCTTCACCACTACATGCAGGACAGGTAGTAACTGTTTGCATTTGGCCAAGAAATGTATTTTGAACTCTGCGTACCTGACCACTGCCACCACAAGTGCCACAGGTTTGCACACTGCTTTTATCTTTTGCACCACTACCGCCGCAACTGGTACAGCCTACATGTTTTTTTACTTTGATGGTTTTGTTGGCTCCCTTTGCAATTTCTTCATAGTTGAGTTTTATTCTTACCCTCAAATTGCTGCCTCTTACACCTCTTGCCCTTCCGCCTCCACCCCCACCTCTGCGCTGGCCTCCGAAAAAGTTTCCAAAAACGTCATCGCCAAATACATCTCCAAACTGGCTGAAGATATCTTCCATATTCATTCCACCACCTTGGCCACCGCCGCCAAATCCACCACGGCCGTTTCCACTTACACCTGCATGTCCGTAACGATCATATTGCGATTTTTTATCGGCATCACTTAAAATTTCATACGCCTCGGCAGCTTCTTTAAATTTTTCTTCGGCTTCTTTATTTCCAGGATTACGGTCGGGGTGAAATTGCATAGCTACCTTGCGGTACGCTTTTTTAATTTCGTCTGCACTTGCAGATTTGGTAACTCCTAATATTTCGTAAAAATCTCTTTTTGAAGACATAAATAGCTATAAGCTTTAAGCTGCAAGCTGAAAGTAAAACGCAAACCAGCTTGCAGCTAATGGCTTGCGGCTTGTGGCTTTACTTACCCACTACCACTTTTGCAAAACGAATAATTTTATCGCTTAGTAAATATCCTTTTTCAATTTCATCTACTACTTTGCCTATCATATCTTCAGTGGGTGCAGGAATTTCAGTAATGGCTTCGTGTTTATCTGCATCAAACTCACTTCCTTTTGCTTCCATAGCTTTTAAGCCACGGCTTTGCAATACGGCCCTCATTTTATGAAACACAAGTTTTACACCTTCCAGTTCTTTTGCTTCTAATGTTTTGGTAAGTTCTGTTTCAGCACGCTCAGCATCGTCCAGTACTTCAAGCAAAGAAATAATTACATCCTTACTTGCGGTTTGAATAAGCTCCACTCTTTCCTTTGCCATGCGGCGGCGAAAAGTGTCGAACTCAGCTACCAGATAGAGATATTTATTTTTTTCTTCTTCTAATTGCTCGTTTAATTTTTCCATTAAACTTTCTTCTTCCACCTGCTGGTTTAAGTGAGAAGTTCCTGCCATGGTTTCATCGGTATTTAAATCCATTCCACCAGTTTCAAAAGTATCTTGTTGTTGTTCCGTCATTTCTGTTTCTTTTTGTTCCATAGAATTATAAAATTGTGCGCAAAGGTAAGGTTGTCAATAATGTTGCCAATAGAAATTTGAGGGACAAATTGTCTTAGAACTCAGGACTGTTGCCAATAAATTCAACAGGGCTTTGTCTGGTTCTGCAAGAATGACGAGTAAAGAAATAATATCCGTCAAATTGTGATTTTGATTAAAGATGAGTTATTGAACCACCTCGATATTCCTTTTTAATTCTGGGGTTTCCATAAAAGCCTCACAGCTTATACAGTTTTCCTGTATTGCTGCTTTCATAATCTTACAGGTAAAAATATCACCCACTTTCAGTGGGGTTTTTATAAAATCGCAGTGATTATTTACGGCAAATACATGTTTGTATTCTTTCCAATCTATTCCCAGTGTGTAAAAGCTGCTATCCTGTATTTCTACAATATGTTGGCTGCAAAGAGAGGCTACCAATTTTGCTTTAAAAGTTCCGTTTAATTTTTTTGCAGAATTACAGTTTACCAAAAAAGCGATGCTGATAAATAAGAAAATTGAAATGACTGGTTTCATATGAGTTACTTTTTATTGCGTGGCTTCTGTTTGAGTAAGTTGGGTAATTCTTCAAATTTAACAAATACCTTTGACCGCTATGACAAAAGTTACCCTCAACAGAAAAATTTCTCCCCGTGTATTTAATGGCCACCCGTGGGTATTTGGAAATGAAGTAAATAAAATAACCGGCAAAGCCGCTGCAGGAGATATTGTAGATGTACACCTGCATGATGATAAATTTTTAGGCAGAGGTTATTTTAATCCTCAATCGCAGATTCAGGTTCGTATTTTAACAAGAGATAAAAACGAACAGATTAATGAGGAGTTTTTTTTAAGAAAATTAACTGAGGCATGGAACTATCGGAAACAGACAGGTTATACAGAAAACTGCCGGCTCATTTTTGGTGAGGCAGATGGTATTTCTCAATTGATCATTGATAAATTCAATGATTATTTTGTAATTCAAACACTGGCAATTGGTATTGATAAGTGGAAGGATACTATTGTAAAAACCATCAATCAAATTTTTAATCCTAAAGGAATTTATGAACGCAATGATGTTCCTGTTCGTGAGCTTGAAGGGATGGAACAGAAGAAAGGTTTTTTAAGTGAGCCTTTTGATACCAATATCATCATTAAAGAAAACGGTTTTCAATTTTATATAGATATTGCTAATGGGCAAAAGACAGGGTACTTTCTTGATCAACAGGATAACCGCCGGGCTATTGAACATATTGTAAAAGATGCAGAAGTCCTGGGTGCATTTACTTATACCGGAACATTTGAAGTTCATGCGGCAAAATATGGAGCAAAATCAGTACACGGTTTAGACATCAGCGAAACTGCCATTGAAATGTGTAATAAAAATGCTGAGCTAAATGGAGTGGCAGATAAATGCACTTTTGAATGTGTAAATGCATTTGATGTTTTAAAAACATGGGTGAAAGAAAAAAGACAGTATGATGTGGTAATGCTGGATCCTCCAAGTTTTACCAAATCCAGAGCAACGATTGAAAAAGCAATTACAGGCTATAAAGAAATTAATTTACGTGGCATGAAGCTGATAAAGCCGGGAGGTTTTTTAGTTACATCTTCCTGCACTAATCTGGTTCAGCCAAATCTATTTTTAGACATTATTCAAGCCGCAGCTAAAGATGCAAGAAGACAATTGAGGCAGGTTACATTTCAAACCCAAAGCTCCGATCACCCAATTATTTGGGGATGGGAAAATACCCATTACCTAAAGTTCTTGATTGTTCAAGTGCTGTGAGAAATAAATAAATGGAAGAAAGATGAGGTTTACTTTACAACCTGAAACTTACCGCTTTCAATAATTTGACCTTTACGATCTGATAATTGAAAAATGTAAACCCCTCTGAAATATTCGTTTAAATTAACGATGGTTCGTGGAGTAACATTATTGATTTCAACAATCTTCTTGCCTATAAAATTATAAATTCTGAAATTATAGTTAGAAAGGTTAACAGAGGACTGAAATTCGAAAGTAATAAAACTTGTGGCAGGATTAGGATAGAAACGAACTGCTTTAACTCCATTATTTGCAACACTTGAGGTACGGGCGGTTTGAGCCAACGCCGCAGAAGTGGTTAAAAGGAAGATGGATAATATAAATAAAATTCGTTTCAACGTAGCAAATCTAAATTTATTACGTGCAATATACAAGCTTTTTGCACACAAAATCTTAAAAACAAAAGTCAGGGCACAAAGGTTTCCTGTATTTTTAAGAGTAAATCCTTAACAAATCAGTTTAACCCGGCTAGAATTTGATTGATAGATTCAAAATTGGGAAGGTCATCGGCATTTTCCAGAACTTCAGCATATTTCACCACACCTTCCTTATCTATAACAAAAGCACTTCGTTTGGATACTCCCTTCATTTCTGAAAACCATACTTCGTAAATAGAGCCGTAAGAACGGGATACTTCTTTATTAAAATCACTCAACAATTTGAAGTTGTACCCCTCCATCTCTTTGAATTTGTGGAGGGTGGCGGTTGAATCAACAGAAATGGCTAACACCTCTGCATTAGCAAGGCTGTACCTTGCAATATCATCTCTTATACTGCAAAGCTCGCTGGTACAAGTACCAGTAAAAGCCTGAGGGAAGAAAAGAATCAATACATTCCTCCCTTTGTAATCACTTAGGGAAACTTTGTTCCGATCACTGTCGTACAAAGAAAAATTGGGGGCTTGCTGTCCTGGCTCAAGGCTCATAATTAATTTTTATTGGTTTAAAATTTTGAAATGTATACTTCAGATATTAAAACTAGGATTATGTAACAATTTTTTTAAAAAATTGTTTTTGAGCTTTGAAAACAAGATGCAGTTAAGCTGCAGGCATCCAAACAAATTCATCATACCCATTCATAAAGAAGAAAGCCTTCAAAAAAGAAGGCTTTCTCATTACTGCTAATAGTATGCAAATTTATTTCTTTCGTAATTCAAGTGTAGTGAGTTTGCCGTTAATGGTTTGAGTTGCTTTTACCCAAGTCCAGTTACTGTCTTTCATTTTCCAAACACCATTTAACCGTTGAAGTGTGGGGTTTGCTGTAGCTGCAAATTGTGAAGTAATGGTTAAGTTGGTAACATCTTCTCGCCAGGTTCCAGTGATTTCAGTTGAAGAATTTTTTATAGCATCAACATTATTATTTTTATAAAACTTAAATTCATAGCTGTCAAACTCAGGTTTATACTCTGTACCATCATTGTAAGCTGATACCTGCCAAGTACCATCCGTCATTGCTTTTAAAATGAGACTTTCAGCTATTTGTTCCTGAGTTTGTTTAATAATTTTCTTACAGCCGGTAAGAAGTAAAGTGGTGAGGGCAATGAAAAGAATTTGTTTCATAGAATTATTTTATCAACATTAAAAATACAACTTGTTTCAGTAAATAGGAAGGCTCTAAGTGTTAGCATCTATTTTTTATATCTCTTCTTTACTGTTATCTGTGGTCTTATTAACGCCTGCATTTTAATTATCATATATTTATTGGATGCAAATCGAAGAAATAATTAGGGTTTTAGAAAACTGGGCCTCGCCCGTGTTACAAGAGCCTTATGATAATTGCGGATTACTTGTCGGCTCACCATATTGGGAATGCAGCAGCATTTTAATAAGCCTTGATATTACAGAAGAGGTAATTAACGAAGCCAAGGGTAAAGGCTGTAATCTTATTATTGCCCACCACCCCATACTTTTTAAGGGATTAAAAAAAATTACCGGTAAAACTTATGTTGAAAGAGCAATCATTTGTGCCATTAAAAACGATATTGCTGTTTATGCCATCCATACCAATCTTGATAATATAGCTACAGGGGTTAATGCTGAAATAGCTAAAAGAAGTGGGCTACTTAATTGCACAGTGCTTCAACCAAAATCTTTAATGTTTAAAAAGCTGTATGCATTTGTACCTTACTCACATATTGAGGCTGTACGAAATGCCATTTTTAATGCGGGGGCCGGGCATATTGGAAATTACAGCGAATGCAGTTTTACAAACCAAGGAGAAGGAAGTTTTAAACCTGAACAAGGTGCAACCCCTTTTTTAGGAACTATAGGACATAGACATACTGAAAATGAGTTGAAATTAGAAGTGATTTTTCCAAACTGGTTAGAGGCATCTATAATAAATGCCATGAAAACAGCACACCCTTATGAGGAAGTGGCTTATGATATTGTACAATTGAGTAATGAATTTCAGTCAGTTGGCTCAGGAATGATTGGTGAGTTAGCCGAACCTATAAATGAAATAGCTTTTCTTGAACTTTTAAAAAAACAGTTTGGCTTACAAATCATTCGGCACACAGCATTGCTGGGAAAGCCGATTCAAAAAATTGCAGTTTGCGGGGGAGCAGGAAGCTTTTTAATTAACAAGGCTTTGGCTGCAGGAGCAGATATATTTGTGACTGCCGACTTAAAATATCATGAATTTTTTGATGCGGAAGGTAAAATGCTGTTGGCAGATATTGGACATTGGGAAAGCGAACAGTTTACTATTGATCTAATTGCTGATTACCTGAAGACAAAATTCCCTACCTTTGCCCTCCTTAAAACTGAAGTAAAAACCAATCCTGTTAATTATTATAGTTAGAATAGGAATGGCAAAAAAATAAAAACAACAAACAAATATGGCTGCAACTAAAGAGTATTCTGTTGAAGAAAAATTGAAAGGGCTCATCAACCTGCAGAAGATTGAAAGCAAGTTGGATGAAATTCATATTTTAAAAGGTGAATTGCCGATGGAAGTAAAAGACCTAGAAGATGAAATTGAGGGGTTGAATGCACGCAAGAACCGTATTGAAGAAGAAATTAATGGCATTCAGGAATTTATTGAAACCAGAAAAGAAGTTATTAAGGAAGCACAGGCTTTGCTTAAGAAATACGAAAAGCAAAGTGAGAATGTGAAGAACAACCGTGAATTTGAAGCGGTGAATAAAGAAATTGAAATGCAAGGGCTTGAAGTAAAGCTTGCAGAAAAGCATATTAAAGATGCAAACGAAGAGTTGCTTGAGAAAAGTGGCGTGTTAGACAAAGCACAAAAAGCAATTGGCGTTAAAGAAAAGAATTTAGAACATAAGAAAGGCGAGCTTGATAAAATAGTTTCTGAAACTGAAAAAGAAGAAACTCATTTTAGAAAAGATGTAGCTAAAGCAAGAGAAACAGTTGAAGATCGCTTAATAACCAGCTATGAGCGCATTCGCTCCAGCTACAGAAATGGTTTGGCAGTAGTACCTATTGACCGTGATAGTTGCGGAGGATGTTTCAATACTATTCCCCCTCAGCGTCAAAGTGAAATTCGCCAGCGTAAAAAAATCATTATTTGCGAAAACTGCGGGCGCATACTTGTTGATTCTGATTTGAATGATTCAGTAGAAATTTAATAACTCTGCATATTATGTATAAAGGCACTTTCATTTTAAGTGCCTTTTTTTATTGTGCTTATTTGTGTGCTGTTGATATTTGCATTTGAATTAGTTTTGAAACCCAATGCTGAAAGAACTCTCCATACAAAATTTTGCCATTATTGATGAACTGAATGTTGTGTTTGAACCGGAGTTAAATATTATTACCGGAGAAACAGGCGCAGGTAAATCTATTTTGCTTGGTGCACTGGGGTTGGTACTTGGTAAAAGAGCCGACAGCTCCGTTTTACAGAACAAAGAAAAAAAATGTATTGTAGAAGTTTTGTTTGATAGCCCAAATGAAAAGTTGAAAGCATGGCTACAAGATCAGGAAATAGATGAACAAGAGGATTTAATTCTGCGTAGAGAAATAAATAATGCAGGAAAATCCAGAGTATTTATTAATGATACGCCTGTAACACTTACACAGTTAAAAGAGCTTACATCTCAGCTTGTAGATCTGCATCAGCAATTTGATACATTAGAATTAGGTGAAGCCTATTTTCAAAGAGAAGTGTTAGATGCAATGGCCGGTTGTTTAAAAGAAACCGAAAATTACTACCAGCTCTATCAGCAATTTGCCATACAGAAAAAAGAAATTCAACACTTAAAAGAGCAGCAACTTACTGCTCAAAGAGAAAAAGAATACCACCAATTTTTATATGATGAATTAAACGATGCATCTTTTAAAGAAAACGAATTAGAACAAATTGAGCTGGAGTTAAAACTGCTGAACAACTCAGGAGCTATTGCTTCTGTGTTATCAGATGCTGTAGTGTTATTAAAAGAAGGAGATGCTCCTGTTGTTCAACAATTGAAATCTTTGTTACAAAAATTATTGCACTATAAGGATTTAAATGCAGATTTTTCTACAATAACAGACCGTTTACAATCTACCCAAATTGAGCTGGCAGATATTGCTGCCGAATTAGATCATTTACAAAATAGCATTACAGTAGATGAACAAAGACTTCAGCAGATGAACAACCGTATTGAGATGGGCTATAAGTTACAAAAAAAACACGGCGTAAAAGGTACCGATGCTTTGCTATTTATTCAAAAGGAACTTTCTGATAAACTGCAATTTGTTTTTAATCTTGATGAAGAAATTGCTACAAAAGAAAAAGAATTGACGAATTTGAAACTGCAATTAGAAAAAGAAGCCAAAATAATTCATTTAAAAAGAGAAAAAGAAGCCGGACCGTTTTCAAAAAAGATTAATGATCTGTTGCAAAAAGTGGGGATGCCGAATGCAAGGTTAAAAATTGAACTTATAGAATCAGAACTGAACGCATTTGGAAAAAACGAAATCAACTTTTTATTTGATGCCAATAAAAGCAATCGCTTTGAACTGATTTCTAAAGTAGCAAGTGGTGGTGAGTTAAGCCGATTGATGCTTTGCATAAAATCGTTAGTAGCTTCAAAAGTACAGTTGCCCACTATGGTGTTTGATGAAATTGACACGGGTATTAGTGGAGAAGCTGCTAAACAAGTAGGTATTTTGCTTAAAGAGCTTTCGGGAAATCATCAAGTAATTACCATTACACACTTACCTCAAATAGCTGCAAAAGCAACTGCACATTATTACGTGTATAAAACTGAAGACAAAACAGGCATTAAAACCAGAATTAAATTATTAAAGAAAGAGGAACAACTAGAAACCATTGCTCAAATGTTAAGCGGTGAAAACTTTACTGAAGCAAGCTTGCTTACAGCAAAAGAAATGGTGGCAGGTTAAAGTTTTTCATTGATTTGAATGAGCTACATCTTTATTCTCGGTAAATAAAAACTAAGTTCTACTACTATTTTTTCAACAGGGGGTATAGTGTAGTGCAATTAAACTATTTTTTAATGTTTACTCCTTGTCTTCATCCAAATCATTGTGGTTATCGCCACCTAAACTGTAATAGTTGTTTTCTTCATCTTCGTTTCCAATTGCTTCATCTTCATCATCCAGTTCAGTTCCTGGCACGTCTAAATCGCTGCCAGATTCATCTTCAACAAAATCCTTTTCGTTAGAGCCTATTAATTGATCATATTCATTGAGACCTTTCAGCTTTAGGGTTTCTTCTGGATTTATACTTTCTTCTAGCAGAGATTTGTTATAAATATCTTCGCTCACAGGATAAAAAGGATAACCATCTCTGTCATCTTTGTTTTCAATATCTAATTTGCTATTTTCTATTTACCTTAATTTAATTGTAAATACTTGTTTTATAAATTGATGGATATTGATTTTTTATTACTACGCTTCAGTTATATCATTTGAACAAGTGCATAATTCACTTTGATACATATGTATTTCATTTTCATTGATTTTTACCCTTACAATATTTAGTTACCAATGCATTTAATGATTCGCTGTAGTCTTTTAAATTATCAGCAGTTATTTCCGGGTTGGCCGCATTCGGAATTGTAACAGGCATTTCAATAATAAATTTTGATAACTCTGGATAATCCTCTTGTATCCCCAATGTTGTTGCTATAATATCCTTACTAATTTCATTTGTTGTTTTCATAATTTTTAGAATTTCATTCTTTACATCTAAAATTGAGCTTTAAATTATTTTAAAGTGTTATACAATTACTTAAAGAATTGTATCATTCACATATTATAAAATAACAGAAAATATATTTATCAGTAACCAATAAAAAATACTTACTCATTTTCATAAAAAGCCAGTTTATTAGTAAGCTGTAAAATATGATGCTGCATATCATTCATACGCTGCAATAAATAGGTGATCGTTTCAATACCTTCGATGTTAATGTCCATTTCTTCTTTTAAACGCATCAACGTTTCCAAATGCTTAAGCTGGCTTACTGACACAAATATATTTTCTTCAATATTGGTAATATCTATCAGTCCCGATTCATTTAAAGAATAAATAAATGACAACTCAATATTGTGGTACATACAAAATTCACTGGCTGGTATCATTTGTTCTGTTTCCATAAAATTTATTTTAAAGTAGATAATTCAGTAAATAATAATTTTTGCTTTTCTGTAAGATTAGCAGGCAATTTAATTTCATACGTAACATACAAATCGCCAGCTTCGCCTTCTTTTTTATAAACGGGGAAGCCTTTTCCCTTCAATCGTATCTTAGTGCCGTACTGTGTTTCTGGGTTTACTTTTAGTTTTACTTTCCCTTTCAATGTATTAATTGTTATTTCTCCACCCAGCAAAGCTGTGTATAAATCAATAGTTGCTTTGGTATATAGGTCGTTGCCCAGCCTTTTAAAATCAGGATTTACTGAAATAATAAAAGTGATATACAAATCCCCATCTGGCCCTCCATTTACACCCGGCGCACCATATCCTTTTAATTTTATAACTTGCCCATTTTCAATACCAGCAGGTATAGTAATGCGAATATTTTTTCCGTTAACTGTAAGTGTTTGCTGATGTGTTTGCATAGCATCAAGTAAGCTAAGTGTAAGGGCTGCATTATAATCCTGTCCTCTATATTTTGTTTGACTGCCTCGTTGGCCTCCGCCAAACATTGACTCAAAAAAACTGGAGAAATCACCTTCATCATTTCCTGAAAATTGCTGCCCACCTTGATTAGATGTTCGTTGTTGTCGCTGCTGCTCAAACTGGTCTGCATGTTGCCAGTCTTTTCCATACAGATCATATTTTTTCCTTTTTTCAGGGTCGCTCAATACTTCATTTGCTTCATTGATTGCCTGAAATTTTTTATGTGCTTCTTTATCATTTGGGTTAAGGTCGGGATGCAACTTCCTTGCTAACTTCCGATATGCTTTTTTAATATCAGCTTCAGTGGCTGTTTTATCAATCTCCAAAATTTTATAGTAGTCAATAAATTCCATTTCGTTTTTTATTTCATTATAACTTTAAATGCTTTACCCAAGCATTCAATTACATCTGTCACAAGCATACTTTCCATACTTTGATCTTTCAATGCAATATCTGCTGCAAAACCATGTAGGTAAACTGCAATTTGCGCAGCTTCAAAAGCTGGATATCCCTGTGCCAAAAAAGAAGTAATCATACCCGTAAGTGCATCTCCACTGCCAGCTTTTGCAAGTCCTGCATTACCGGTAGTATTTATAAAAGATTGTAACCCGTTTGTAACAAGAGTTCTATGCCCCTTTAATACAATTACCACATTATATTCTTTTGCTTTATTCATTGCGCTCTTAATTCGGTGTTCAATAGTATTATGAATGCCAAAGAGACGATCGAATTCTTTAGGATGTGGTGTCAGTATTGTATTAGATGGAATTTTAGCGGCTAATTTTTTATCAGCCGCAATAATAGTAAGTGCATCAGCATCCAATACAATTGGTTTATTAAACTCCGCAAGTAGGTAAGTGAGAATTTGTGTTGAATCTTTTGTTATACCAATGCCAGGGCCAATACCTGCCGCTGAAAATTTGATAAAATTATCTTCATCATTTTCTCTAACTGTCAACATCGCTTCGGGAATAGTAGTTTGCAAAATAAATTGCTCATCGTGGGGTACACTTACAGTAAGTAAACCGCAACCTGCTCGTAAGCAAGCTTTTGCTGCTATTACTGCTGAACCCATCTTACCGGTATTGCCTGCTATAATAAAAGCATGCCCGTAATCACCTTTGTTAGAAGATACAACTCTTGGTTTAATGAGTGCTTTGATAGTATTTTTTTTAAGTTCTTTCACATTACATTTTACTACTAATTATTTTCCCATCTTCCATATTTATAATTCTGTGTGTACGGTCTGCAAAAGTTTGGTCGTGGGTTACAATTAATAAAGTTTGCTTTAGTTCTTCTGCTAATTTTTTAAATAAGTCAAAAACAATATCACTGTTTTTTTTATCTAAATTACCAGTGGGTTCATCACCCATAATAATATCGGGATCGTTTATTAAAGCTCTTGCAATAGCCACCCGTTGTTTTTCTCCACCAGATAGTTGATTGGCTTTTTTTGTGGCCAGTTTATCAATATCTAATATTTTTAATTTGTCCATAGCCTTTGCTTCCACTTCGTTTTCTGAAAACTCAGCCAGCTTTAACCCGGGCAGCATTACATTTTTTAGAACTGTAAATTCATCCAGCAAATAATGAAACTGGAATACAAAGCCAATTTTTTCGTTGCGAACCCTTGCCAGCTCCCCTTCTTTTTTCTTTACCATTGAAATATCATCAATCAATAAATCGCCTTCGTAATCCGTATCCATCGTTGACAAAATATATAACAAGGTAGATTTACCACAACCAGATTTTCCAGTAAGTGCTACAAACTCACCTTTGGCAATAGAAAAATTAATATCTGTAAGCACTTTTACTTTTACAGGATCATCAAATTCTTTATTAATTTTTCTTGCTTCTAAAATTGTTTCGCTCATTTCATTTTCCTCTTATTATTATTACAGGGTCAATCTTACTTGCTTTATTTGCAGGAAACCAACCGGCAAAAAAAGTAGTGATTAAAGAAAATACTGAACCTATTAAATAAAACACAGGATTGTAATTGATTGGATACGTTTTTATTTTAGGTAATGCGTCGCTGGTAAAGGGAATTTGGTCAATGCCTGCGGATAACCCTAACCCCAATAACAAACCTAATAAACCTCCAAAAAAACCTATACTAGTTGCAATTACTAAAAAAATATTTTTTACATCTTTTCCAGAAAAACCTGTTGCTTTTAAAATGGCAATGGTGTCCATTTTTTCATAAATCATCATGTTTAAAATATTGTAAATACCAAACCCTGCCACTATTAATAATACAACACCTACTGCATAAGAAATAAGCGTACGAACAGAGCTACCCGTTTCAAATTGTGCATTGGCTGTTTGCACATCTAACGCATCAATATCAAAAAGCCTTGCATATTCTTTTGCTATTGTTGGTGCCATGGTTATATCTTTTAGCTTTATTTGAATATCTGTAATAAATGTATTTGGCTTACCCATTAATTTTTGCACCGTTGAAATGGACGCATAGCTCTGTGTTTTATCAATATCCTGTACACCTGTTTTGTATAATCCAATTACTTTAAGCTGAAATATTTCCCCAGTGATAGTAGACACCTGCACTCTATCACCAACATTGGCTGAAAGCTTATCTGCCAACCCTTTTCCTAAAATAATACTGTTGCTTATTTTGTCAACATCTGATGACTCGCCTTCAATCATGTAATCATTAAAATAAAATAATTTGCCTTCGCTTTGTATAGTAATCCCATTTACTATCCCTGCAATATCAATAGCTGTATTATTAAAAAATATAGGCGTTATTAATTTAGGAGCTATGCCCAATACCCTGCTATCTTTTTGTAACGTTTGCATTATAGCTGCACTATTATAAATTTGTTGCCGTGCGTTGCCCGATTTTACAGACCGTATAAAGTTGTATTGATTTGTGTTGTCACCCATTTTGTTTATTGGTTGGTTTTTATTAGGTTGTATTTCGTTGTACAGCCTTATATGTGCTGTTCGGTTTAGCATTATACCATCCAATAAATCATTAAGGCCAGCCATAAAACTGAGCAACGCAATAAACATGGTAATGCTGAAAGTTACACCCACAGCGGCTACAAGTGTTTGTTTCCATCTTGCGATTAATAATGACTTAGCTATACTGCTTATGAGTTTAATATTCATAAAGCAGGCTTATAAATAAAGTCATTAGTGGTTATTCCACTAATGATTTCTACTTTTTGATAGTCTTTTAGTCCAATAATTACTTTTCGCTTTTTATCCTTTTCAATCCATACAGAATCGCCTGTTAACAAATAATTTCTTGGTATAGTGATGGCTAATTCTTTTTGCTGTATTATAATATTTGCTTCGCAAGTAAGGTTAGGGTATAATGTAGCTGGCTGTTTTATAAATACTGATTCTACAGTAAATGATTTTGACTTGTCATTCATTATTGGATTTATTTTGGTTACAGAAGCTTCAAAAACTTGCCCCTTGTAACTATCCATGCTAAGTATAATTTTTTGCCCTATTTTTATTCTGTTAATATCAAATTCATCTACTTGTAGTTCCATCATAAAATTATTGGCATCACCAATTATTGCAACTGGGCTCATTGTATTTACCATCTCTCCCTGTTTCATTATTATATTATACACTTTACCATCAACATCTGCTTTAATGATGTAGTCATTTTTTATTGTGGAAGCTATTTGTAAATTAGTTTGAGATTGATTTGCCTGAAAACTGATTTGCTTTTGTAATTGTGTATAACGAAGCTGAGCCGATTGGTATGCAGTAACTGAACTTTTATAGGCAAGCTGTCGTTGCTCTAATTCATATTTACTGCCAATACTGTCATTCCATAGGTTTTGCTGCCGTTGCTGCAACAGTGCATCTTCATTCATTTTTGCTTTAGTAAGGTTTGTAGCAATCTGTAATTCATTTAGCTTTTCAGCATTGTTAGTTGCAGCACTATAGTTAGCAGACAATGCTGCATTTTCTGTAATTAGTTGTGCGTTAGTATTTACCAGTCTTATTATGGCATCACCTTTTTTTACTACATCGCCTTCCTTCACTACTATTGTTGCAATTACCCCATTTACTGTTGAAAATACTTTGTATTGATTATTACTTATTATAATGCCGGAAGCATATACAGATTCAGTTATTTTTTCTTCTGTGGGTTTTAATTTTTCTTGTTTGCTTTTGCAGGAAGCAAAAAACAATAACAGCGAAAGTATTTTTAAAGTGTGGTGTATCATACTATTATATTATTCACCAATTTTATTATTACGTTCCTCTTCCATACATTCAATTTCTTTTTTTTCCTTTTTTATATCCTGTCGAATGTAAGCAAATACACTCATGTAAACATTAGCCACCCATACTAAAGAAAAACCGGCAATAATGTAACCTCGCCAATCAGACAGCAATAATTTATACTGTGTTAAAAAAAGAAATAGCAGAGTTACATAATGGCTAAAACAATACTCACAAGTAAATAGGTAAAAAAACTTTCTCACCCATATAGTTTTTCCTGTCTTACTTCTCTTTACACAATAATCCCTTGGCTCTTTAAATACTTCTTCATTAATTACTGTCCATGCAATACAGGCAATAGGTATTGCCAATAAAAAAAGCCAGACTGTTTGCAAATAAATTGTCATACCAACTCTAGTTCACTTTTATGAGTTGGATAATCTGTATATCCCTTTTCATCTGCAGTATAAAATAAATCCATGTTCATATCTTGAAATAACGGCCAGTCATTGGCCATTCGTTCCACTAAATCGGGGTTATAAATAAACGGCCTTCCAAAAGCTATCAAATCAGCTAAGCCACTTTCTATATCTGTTTCCGCTTTTTCTTTATCATACCCTCCGCAAAGGATAATGGCATTTTTAAAATTCTTCCGTATCAATTTTTTTATTTCGAGCGGTACAACTGGTGCACCCATAGCAGAATGATCAACAAGATGAATATGGGCAATACCTATATTGCTTAATTGTTTGCTGAGGTAATCGTACGTATCATTAATTTCTGGATAATGCAGCATATCACTTGCAACACCGTAAGGAGATAACCGAATACCTGTTTTTTCTTTGCCAATAGTATTGGCAACTGCTGTTACAACTTCTAAAACAAATCTGCATCGGTTTTCAATAGTTCCACCATAAATATCATTTCGATTATTGCTAACAGGCGAAAGAAACTCTTCTAATAAATAACCATTAGCACCATGCAGTTCTACACCATCAAACCTTGCTTCCATAGCATTTTTTGAAGCCAATACAAATTCATTTTTTGTGGTGACAATGTCTTCTGCTGTCATTTCTTTTGGTATTGGAAAATCTTGTAGCTGTTTGGCATCTGTCCACATTTGTCCGGCAGCTTTTATTGCAGAAGGCGCTACTATTTCTGTACCCTCTGCCATATTTAGTGCATGGCTTATTCTTCCACAGTGCATTAACTGAACAAATATTCTTCCGCCATTTTCATGTACAGCATTGGTTACTTTCTTCCACCCTTCTATTTGTTCCTTATTAAAAATGCCGGGAATCCGTGCATAACCCAGTCCATTAGCAGATGGTGCTGTACCTTCAGTTATTATTAACCCTGCATGTGAACGCTGTTTATAATATTTTGCCATCAGTTCATTGGGTATATTGCCTATTGCTCTGCACCTCGTCATAGGAGCCATTACAATCCGATTGAGTAAAGTTTCTGAACCTAACTTTGCTTCTTCAAATAATTTATATGTTTTCATTGTTTTTTTTATTAAGTAATTGATTAAGTAACAAGTTGGCCTCTTTTATGCAGGAGAGTGTTATACAATAATTTAAATGAGTTGTATCATTCACACATTTAGATGGTTAAGCTCCCTATTAAAAGTAGCTTTCAAAAAATATAATGTAATAAATAGAAAATAGATATTCCCACTATTTCATATACCAATAAATAAGCTGTGTATGAACCAATCAAATGCCTTTTTATAAATTGCCCGACAAAACTCATAATAAAAATGTCTGTAAATAATTTCAATATAAAAGGGTTAGATAACAAGCAGATACTTGCTGCAAGAGAAGAATATGGACACAATCAATTAAGTTATAAAAAGGAGAATGGGTTTTATGACGCATTGAAAAGTTTAGCAAAAGAGCCGATGCTTATTTTACTGTTAGTGGCTGCTACTATTTATTTCATAAGTGGAGATGCGGGTGATGGAATATTTATGGTGGTTGCAATTGTATTAGTTTCTGCCATTTCATTATACCAAGATTCAAGAAGCAGAAACGCTTTGGAAAAATTAAAAATCCTTTCACAGCCACATTGTAAAGTAATAAGAAATGGAGAAGTTACAGAAATAGTAAGTGAAGAATTGGTTGTTGGAGACAGCATGATGGTAGAAGAAGGCACTTCAATTGCAGCAGATGGAATCATTATTCACTCTAACGATTTTTCTGTAAATGAATCCATACTCACCGGCGAATCTTTTGCTGTTGAAAAAAATAAAACAACAACTGATAACATTATATATCTCGGTACAACAGTAGTAAGTGGTTTGGCCATTGCAACCGTTACTGCCATTGGTAACCAAACCAAATTAGGCAAAATTGGTAAAAGCCTTGAAGGAATTAAAGAAGAAAAAACACCGCTGGAATTACAGATAAATAATTTTGTTAAGAAGATGGTGGTGGCAGGTACCATTATTTTTTTAATTGTTTGGGCAGTCAACTATTTTCAATCGTACAATATACTGGATAGTTTATTGAAAGCACTTACCCTTGCCATGAGTATTTTACCGGAAGAAATTCCTGTTGCCTTCACCACTTTTATGGCATTGGGTGCATGGAGGCTGATGAAGCTAGGTATTGTGGTAAAGCAAATGAAAACAGTTGAAACACTGGGTAGCGCCACTGTAATTTGTACTGATAAAACTGGAACGATTACTGAAAACAAAATGAGTTTAGCAAAATTATATTTGTTGAAATCAAACAAAATTTCTAATACTGAAGATATAATAACCGAAGACGAAAAACAACTCATAAGACTGGCTATGTTTGCCAGTGAGCCTATTCCTTTTGACCCAATGGAAATTGCTTTACACAATGCATACAAAAAAGAAAATGTGATTGATGAGCGGCCACATTTTAAAATGATTCATGAATATCCGATTGAGGGCAAGCCGCCTATGATGACGCATATTTTTGAAAATGATTTGGGCAAAAGAATTATAGCAGCAAAAGGTGCCCCAGAAGCAATCATGAATATTGCAAAATTAACTGCTATTGAAAAACAACAAATACAAGATGCTATTGAAATGATAACAACAGATGGCTACCGTGTATTAGCGGTAGGCGAAGCTGTTTTTAGCAGCACTAATTTCCCTGCTAAACAACAGGAATTTCAATTTACATTTAAAGGCATCGTTGCTTTTTATGATCCCCCAAAAGAAAATATTGGAAAAGTTTTAACTGATTTTTATACAGCCGGTATTAGGGTAAAAATTATAACTGGTGATAATGCTGCAACTACATCAGCTATTGCAAAACAGATTGGATTTAGCGGATACGAAAAAAGTATTACAGGCGATGAACTGATGAAACTAAACGATACAGCATTAAAAAGTACAGTTGCCAACATTAACATATTTACCCGGATGTTTCCCGATGCGAAACTAAGAATCATCAATGCTTTAAAAGCCAATAACGAAATTGTAGCTATGACAGGTGATGGTGTTAATGATGGCCCTGCACTAAAAGCCGCTCATATAGGAATTGCCATGGGCAAAAAAGGTACAGAGATAGCCAAACAAGCAGCATCTTTAATTTTAGTAGATGATGATTTATCCAAAATGGTAGATGCTGTAGCTATGGGAAGAAAAATTTACAGTAACTTAAAAAAAGCTATTCAATATATTATTTCCATACACATCCCTATTATACTTACGGTGTTTATTCCATTGGCATTAGGCTGGATGTATCCTAATATTTTTTCGCCGGTGCACATTATCTTTTTAGAATTAATTATGGGGCCTACCTGTTCTATCATTTACGAAAATGAACCCATGGAGAAAAATACCATGCAGCAAAAACCACGGCCATTTACAAATACTTTTTTTAATTTAAAGGAACTTACTACCAGCATACTCCAAGGGTTGATGATTACAGCTGGCACTTTGCTTTGTTATCAATATGCAGTGCAACAGGATTTCAATGAAGCACATACCCGAACAATGGTATTTACCACCTTGATAGCTGCCAATATTTTTTTAACCCTAGTTAATCGTTCTTTTTATTATTCCATTTTTACAACACTGAAGTATAAAAATAATTTGGTTTTGTTAATTATAAGTATAACTATATTGATTACTGCCTTACTACTTTTTATAAAACCGCTAAGTAATTTTTTTAAATTTGAGCAGCTAGATTTACTACAATTATTAATAAGCGTAAGTATCGGTTTTTTGAGTGCTATCTGGTATGAAATAGTAAAATGGAGAAAGCGGGGAAGTGCTATAAAAACTTAAAATTATAACCAATAAAAGAAAACCTATGGTAAATAAATTTTCAGATATTATAAAAAACGATAAGCCAACTTTAGTAGATTTTTTTGCAGAATGGTGCGGCCCCTGTAAAACAATGAAACCTATTTTGGAAGAACTGAAAAGAAAAATCGGTGATAAATTAACCATTTTAAAAATAGACATTGATAAAAGTCCACAAACAGCATCTGCCTATCAAATTCAGGGTGTACCTACACTTATTCTATTTAAAAACGGACAAATAAAATGGCGTCAATCAGGTGTTGTATCTGCCAACCAGCTTATAGAAATTATGCAGCAACATGCTGCATAAATGGAAATCAGTTTTTCAAATGTGTGAATCATGTAACTTTTGCTTTTAAGTGTGTAAAATACAGTTAAAGCAAAAGACGACCTTGTATTGCAGTAACGTTGCTGCAATTATAAAGCAATCATGAACAGAAGAAATTTCATCGCTATTGCAGGAGGTACTATTATTACAGCAGGCGGAGTATATTACTTATCAAGCGACAAAAGTAATTTCGTTAGGGCAGATATTAAAAACAACTTATCCGACAACAGTCTCCTTAAAGAGGATGAACGGGCAATTTTGTACTTAGCTTCCCTTGCACCAAGTGGCCATAATACACAACCATGGATGGTAAAATATCTTGAACCTTACCACTGGATAATTGCTAATGATAAAAGCAAATGGTTACCAGCCGTTGACCCCACACAAAGGGAAACTATTCTGTCGTTAGGTGCTTTTTGTCAAAATCTGGAATATGCTGCTGCCAATAAAAGTTATAACTGCCAGTTTAATTTGCTGGCATCAACCAACCAGGATGAAAATGTAATAGAGATAAAACTTTACAAACAAACTAATTTACCTGCGTATGATATTACAAAAATAAAACAACGCAGAACTGTAAGGTCAAACTATCTCAATGATGGGTTAAAGAAAGAAGACATCAGCTTTTTAGTAGATAATGAAAGAGATTTCTTTCATTTTATTCCCAATACAACAAAAGAACATAATTGGCTGAATGAACAAACGATAGAAGCCAACCGGGTACAGGCATACAGGGATGATGCACAAAAAGAATTGGCTCACTGGATTCGATTTTCGGGTAAAGATGCCGAAAAATATAGTGATGGGCTAACAATGGCTGGTATGGAAATAGAAGGAATACCGGGCTGGGTGATGCGAAATTTTTATGAAAAAGAGGATGTATTGAAAAAAAGTTTCCGGGAGCAAAGCATTGATAAAGTAAAAAAACAAGTAGCACAATCTGCCGGTTGGTTATTAATTACCAGCAAAGATAATTTAACAGCTACGCTTATTGAAACCGGTAAACGTATGCAACGCTTATTTTTAAAAGTTAGGGAAAAAAACATAGCTATTCATCCAATGACGCAGATACTGGAAGAAGTTGTAACCAGTCAGCAACTCAATCAGTCTATTGGAATAAGTGATCCGGTACAGTTTATTTTACGCACAGGGTATTTAAAAGAATATCCTGCACCCGTATCATTAAGGAGGCAGGTTGAATCCTTTATCCGTAAATGATTAAACTATAAAAATTAATCTGATGCTCAAATATATGTTTGCTTTTATCCTTTTCGTTCACGGGCTCATTCATTTCATGGGTTTTGCAAAAGCATATAACTATAGCAACATAACGCAGATAACAAAAGATATTTCAAAAACCAATGGTACTTTTTGGTTATTAACTTCAATACTTTTTTTAGCAGCAATAGTTTTATTCTTACTTAAAAAAGAAAGCTGGCCTTACGTTGCTGCTGTTGCTGCCGTCATTTCACAAATACTCATTATTACTGTTTGGAAAGATGCAAAGTTTGGAACTATTGCCAATATAATGATGCTATTGGTAGCATTTGCTACCTGGAGCAGTCAGCGGTTTGAATCAACTTTTAGCAAAGATGTAAAAACGCACCTGCTTTCAACAAAAAACATTCAAACTGATTTATTAACCGAGGCAGACATTCAATCCCTACCGCTTCCTGTTCAAAAATACATGCATTATTGTGCTGTTGTAAATAAACCGAAAGTAAAAAATATGAAAGTAGTATTTGATGGTGAAATGAGGGATAAGGGAAAGGATTTCTTCAAATTTACTTCTGTACAATATAATTTCTTTGAGAATCCTACACGCCTATTTTTTATGAAGGGTAAAAAGTTTGGTATTTCAGTTCCAGGTTATCATTGCTACCAAAATGTTACTGCCACTATGCAAATAAAATTATTTGGATTAATAAATGTAGTAAATATAAAGGGCGAAATAATGAACAAAGCTGAAACTGTTACGGTATTTAATGATATGTGCCTCATGGCTCCTGCTACTCTAATTGATAAAAGAATTGAGTGGACAGCAATTGACAGCTTATCTACTAAAGCTACATTCACTAATGGAGCTTATAAAATTACGGCCACACTTTATTTTAATGAGCAAGGGGAACTGGTAAATTTTACTTCAGACGACCGCTCTGCCATTGATCTGAAGCGGTATCGTTTTTCAACACCTGTAAAAGATTACGCTGAAATATATGGAATCAATATTTGGAAATATGGTGAAGCCGTTTGGCATTATCCTGATGGGGAATTTGTGTATGGAAAATTTTACTTAAAAAGTATTGAATACAATGTAACAGAATTCAAGAATTAAATTATGAAAAAGAAAAAACTTACTCCACCTCAAAAAAAAGTTGCCGAAGTAATGCATGAATTTAAAGATGGTGAATTGCATTCCGGCAAAACGGAAACCATTGTTACCAATCCAAAACAAGCCATTGCTATAGCATTGAGTGAAGCGGATGAATTAAAAAATAGAAAAAAATGAACACATTAAAACTTTCAGGTTTACTATATTTCCTTGCCGGGGCAATCGTGTTAATGGGCATCATTACTGCCGAAGCATTTTATCCAGATGGTTACAGCACTTTTAAAAATGAAATAAGTGACCTGGGTGCTACACGACAGCCAAACAGTATAAGCTATAAACCATCTTCAACTATTTTTAATACCATTATGCTGGCGGCAGGTCTGCTGGTTTTAGTTGCCTCATTTTATCAGCATCCATATTTTAAAAAATTATTGTTTACTATTCCTGTTATACTGTTTGGTTTGGGATTGGTTGGTGTAGGAATATTCCCTGGAAATGTTACACCCTATCATAGCATGGCAGCTATGCTCACTTTTTTATCTGGAGGATTTTGTGCAATAACTTCTTTTAAAGTGGTTACACTGCCTTTTAAATACATTTCAATTTTGTTTGGTTCAGTAGCAATGATTACCTGGTTTATGGCTGTGTTTGCATCGGGTTTGCTTCTATCATCTATTGGTATTGGTGGTATAGAAAGATGGGTAGCCTATCCGATTATGCTTTGGCTTACAGGTTTGGGCGGCAACTTAATGAATGGTAAAACACCTCAAAAATGAAAAAAGTTCTCATCATCAACGGCCATCCCGATAAAGAAAGTTTTTGTTTTGCTTTAGCAGCAAGCTATAAAAATGGCGCAGAAAAATCAGGAGCCACCTGTAAAGTGATTAACCTGATTGATTTACAGTTTAATCCAATCCTAACCTACGGCTACAGAAAAATATCTGTGTTGGAGCCTGATTTGATTGAGGCACAAAAGGACATACTGGAAGCCAATCATTTGGTATTTGTTTATCCTAATTGGTGGAGTACCTATCCTGCCTTGCTTAAAGGGTTTTTCGACAGGGCATTTGTTCCAAATTTTGCTTTTAAGTATCAAGAAAAGGGACCGTTTTGGGACAAGCTATTGAAAGGGAAAACCGCAAGGCTAATTGTAACAATGGACACTCCAAAATGGTATTATTGGCTCATGAATAAAAGCGCAGGCCACAATGCAATGCGAATTGGAGTGTTAGAATTTTGCGGTGTAAAACCTGTTAAAATCAGTGTCTTTTCGCCTGTAAAATCTTCGGACGAAGCCAAACGAAAAAAGTGGCTGGAAGGAGCTAAGGTGTTAGGAGAAAATCAAAAATAAAATTTATAAATATTTATTCAATCAAAGCAATTTAAAATAAAATTATGAAAGGTTACAAAACAAATATTGAACAAAATACCATTGAAAATGAAAATTTTAGAAAAGTATTATATACTTCAAAATATCTACAATTGGTATTGATGAGCCTACAAGTAGGTGAAGATATTGGAGAAGAAGTTCATACTGAAATTGACCAATTTTTCCGTTTTGAAAGTGGAAATGGCAAATGCATTATTGATGGTAATGATTATAATGTAACTGATGGTGATGTAATAATTGTGCCTGCAGGAGCAAAACACAATATTATCAATACAGATGATAAAGTAGCATTAAAAATATACACAATTTACGCTCCTCCTAATCATAAAGATGGTTTAATAAGAAGTACAAAAAAAGAAGCAGATGACAATGGGCAAGAATTTGACGGAAAAACAACTGAATAAAATTTGAAGAAAATCTAATACTTTTTCAAAGTAAAATATGAAGCCACCATTTACATTGGAACAGTTCTTACAAGTTTTTAAAAACTATAATCAATCTGTTTTCCCGATGCAGATTGTTCTTTACTTATTAAGTACTATTGCAATTTATTTTGTAATTAAGCCCAATCTAAAATCTGATAAAATAATCAGTATTATACTTTCAGTTATATGGTTGTGGATGGGAGTTGTTTATCACATAATTTTTTTTACAATAATAAATAAAGCTGCCTATTTATTTGGTGCATTATTTATTATTCAAGGAATTTTGTTTTTAATTTATGGCATTTTCAAAAATAAATTATCCTTTCAATTTAAAAAAGATAAATACGGAATTACAGGATTAATATTGGTTTTATTTGCTTTGGTTATTTACCCTTTTGCTGGATATTTTTTTGGTCACACCTACCCTTCTTCGCCAACCTTTGGTTTGCCTTGTCCAACAACCATTTTCACTTTCGGGTTATTATTAATGACTGCTAAAAAATGTCCAATTACAATTCTTATCATTCCCTTTGTTTGGTCTGTTATAGGTTTTATGGCAGCATTTCAA
>JANNRE010000006.1:0-21832 GCA_031401115.1 Chitinophagaceae bacterium | reverse complement strand
GACGGGGAGGTTTGGCACCTCGATGTCGGTTCGTCACATCCTGGGGCTGGAGAAGGTCCCAAGGGTTCGGCTGTTCGCCGATTAAAGTGGCACGTGAACTGGGTTCAGAACGTCGCAAGACAGTTCGGTCCCTATCTGTGGTGGGCGCTAGTAAATTGAGAGGACATGACCTTAGTACGAGAGGACCGGGTCGTACACACCGCTGGTGTATCTGTTGTGCCGCCAGGTGCAATGCAGAGTAGCTACGTGTGGCCAGGATAAACGCTGAAAGCATCTAAGCGTGAAACCTTCCTTAAGATGAGTTTACTTTTAAGGGCTGTCAAAGACTATGACGTTGATAGGCTACAGATGTACAACTGGTAACAGTAAAGTCGAGTAGTACTAATTGCCCGTAAGCTTTAATTTTTTTAAATTGCTTCTAGCAATTACAACTTTTCCCAATATGATCTTATTAAGCCTCTCCTAATTCCGACACTTTCGGAAGATTAAGAAGTGCTAAGAGTTTATGGTGGTTTTGCCGAGGGTGTTCACCTCTTCCCATACCGAACAGAGAAGTTAAGCCCCTCATGGCCGATGGTACTGCACAAAAATGCGGGAGAGTAGGTAGCTGCCATATTTATTATAGCCCTGACATTTTTGTCGGGGCTTTTTTGTTTATAAAACTCGCTAAAGAGTAAATTAACATTCAATCAAAAAATGCCCGGATCAATTTGAAAGGCGGATATGTATTTACCACCTCCCGCATTTTGATAACAGCATAAAATTGTTTAATTAGAAGAGGCGCAGCCACAAAAAAAATTTTTATTTCGCTCATAACATTCCTGTCTTATTTTTAGCTTAAAATAGTACGAATGAAAAAACCTTATCTCCTCCTTGCTTGTCTCTTTTTATTTAGTACAGCAGCAACAGCTCAAAAGCAGGATGCATTTGATACGTATATCAAAACTCTTTTAAAAACAGACAGTGTGCCGGGGGCTTCTTTTCTGATTATAAAAAATGGAAAAGTAATGAAAGAAGCTGGCTATGGTTTTGCAAATCTTGAACAGCAAACACCTGCCAAACAACAAACGGTTTATGAACTGGCTTCCATAAGCAAACCCATCACGGCTATTGCTATTATGCAACTGGTACAGGGTGGAAAAATTGTGCTGGACTCAACTGTGTATTCTTATTTGGGCGATGCGGTAACAGAAAAGTACAGAACCATTACTGTAAAGCAACTCATGAGTCATACTTCAGGTATTCCATCAGATCATTTTGTATATACTAAATTGTATGGGCCATCGGTACTGCGTTATACTGTTAAAGAGCAGCTTACTGATTTGTTTAAGCTGAAACCTGAAAACAAACCGGGTGAGAAATATTTATACAGCAATGCGGGTTTCTTTTTGCAGGCAGCCATCATTGAAAAAGTAACAGGGCAAACGTATCAGCAATACATCAGCACAAACATTTTTGAAAAAACAGGAATGAAGCATTCTTATTTTTTAAATGGCGATTCAATTGTTTTAAACCGTGCACAGGGTTATACCAAACGAAAAGGTGCATGGGTTCGCTTTAGTCTGGAAACAACATTACAGGCTTTGGATGCAAACGGGTTTGGAGGCATCAGTTCCACTACACAGGATCTTTCTTTATTTGTAAAAGCTTTGCTCAGTGGTAAGCTCATTACAAATGATTTGCTGCAGCAAATGTTTACCATAACTCAGCTCAATAATGGTGAGCAGGCAGGGCCAAGAAGCGGCGATTCAAAAATGGGATTGGGATGGTTTGTAAAAGAAGTGGGTGGTAAGCGTTGTATTTCTCACAGCGGCCACACCGGAACAGTGCTGCTCTTTTTTCCTGAAGAAGATATTACAGTTGTATTTTTATCAAATCTTTCATTGGGTATTTATATGCTGGGCGATAAGGGATTCAGAGTAAATGAAATTGGATATGAATTAGCAGAAATGGCTTTGAAACAATACGGAACAAAATAGAATGAACAGAAACGAACGCATTATCATCTTTTTACTGGCAGCTCTCAACTTTACGCATATTCTTGACTTTATGATTCTAATGCCATTGGGAAATTACCTGATGCCGTATTTCAACATCAGTCCAAAACAGTTTAGTTTTTTAGTGGGAGCTTATACGCTTACTGCGGGCATCTCCGGTTTTGCAGCCGCATTTTTTGTTAATCAATTTGACCGTAAAAAAGTTTTATTGTTTGCCTACTTCGGATTTTTAATAGGCACATTTGCTTGTGGTTTTGCGCCCTCTTATGAATTGTTATTGGCAGCAAGAATATTGGCAGGATTGTTTGGAGGCTTGATTGGTGCCCAGGTATTATCCATTGTTGCAGATTTAATTCCGTATGAACGCAGAGGTGCGGCCATGGGCGCTATTATGAGTGCCTTTGCTATTTCTTCAACAATCGGTGTTCCGTTTGCATTATATCTTTCAAATCTATTCAGTTGGCATGCTCCTTTTCTTTTAGTAGGTGCCTTGGGTTTATTTGTAATTCCATTTATTGTAAAATTTATTCCTGCAATGACGGATCATATTGCAAAACAAACCAATGAGCGAAAAATAGATGTACTTACAAATGTGGTGAAAAGTCCCACGCAAAGACTTGCTTTATTATTTTCTGCACTCATGATGATGGGTCATTTTATGATCATTCCGTTTATTAATCCTTACATGGAATTTAATAATGGCTACCCTAAATCCATTACTCCCATGATTTATTTGGTGGGAGGTATTGCGGCTTTTGTGAGCGCCAATATTTTAGGAAAAGTAGCTGATACGTATGGAAAGCTGAAAGTGTTTTCAGTTTCGATTTTGTTGTCGTTCTTGTTTGTTTGGCTCATTACTAATTTACCTCCCATTCATTTTTCTATAGTATTGATTTTGTTTGGTATTTGGTTTTCTCTTGCTACCGGAAGAGCAGTTGCAGCACAGGCCATGGTTAGTAATGTGGTAGATCAGCAGCAGCGTGGAAGTTTTATGAGTTTTAACAGCAGTGTGCAACAGTTGGGCACTGCAGCAGCTTCTTTTATTTCGGGTTATGTAGTTATGAAAGGTGTTGATGGAAAAATTCTTTATTATAATTGGCTGGGCTATATAAGCATAGCTGTATTGCTCTGTTGTTTTTTATTAGGGCAATATTTATTTGGAAAAAATTCTACTGTTAAGGGTTGATTTGTTTGCTTCTTATTTTAGCCTTACATTTATTTCCTACTTTCCTTCAAACCAAAACGAACTGTTATATGAACAAGAAACTCTTGCTTTTACTGGCTGTATGTTTTATCAGCAATCAACTGCTTGCACAAAAACAAAAACCAACTGCTCCTGTAACTTCATCTGCTGTAAAGTATGATGATGTTTTTAAAAGTCTCAAGTGGAGAAACATCGGCCCATTTCGTGGTGGCAGAGCCAATGCAATCAGCGGAGTAAAAGGAAATGATAAATTGTATTATGTAGGTTATACCGGTGGTGGTGTTTGGAAAACAGAAGATGGCGGACAAAACTGGCAAAACATTAGTGATGGTTTTTTTAAAGTAGGTTCTATTGGTGATATTGCTGTTAGTGAAAGCGATCCGAATGTAATTTATGTAGGCACTGGTGAGCATGCAGTACGTGGTGTAATGACAAGTTATGGCGATGGTGTTTATAAAAGTACTGATGGTGGTAAAACATGGAAGAATATTGGCTTAACAAACACACGCCATATTTCTGATGTGTTGATTCATCCTGATAACCCTGATGTAGTTTATGTAGGTGCTCAGGGAACGGTACATGGGCCTAACAATGACCGTGGTGTTTATAAAAGTACAGATGGCGGCACTACCTGGCGCAAAGTTTTATTTGTAAATGATAGTACTGGCATCAGCAGTTTGTCAATTGACATGACCAACCCAAGAGTTTTATTTGCTGCTACATGGCAGCATCAACGTTTGCCATGGAAAGTTGTAAGTGGAGGTAATGGATGTGCTGTTTACAAATCAACGGATGGTGGTGAAACATGGAACAAAGCAATGGATGGACTTCCAACTGAAATGGGAAAGATTGGTGTTACTGTTTCAAGAGCCAACCCAAATAAAATTTTTGCAATTGTAGAAGCAGAAAAATCAAAAGCAGGTTTGTACAGAAGTGATGATGGAGGAAAAAAATGGAACCTGCTGAGTAATGATCAAAACATTACATCACGCAGCTGGTATTATATGGAAGTTTTTGCCGATGCAAAAAATGAAAATTTAGTGTATGTTTTAAATGCACCTATGATGCGTTCCATTGATGGCGGAAGAACTTTCAGTAATGTAAGAGTGGGGCATGGAGATACACATGATCTTTGGATCAATCCAAACAATTCAGAAAACATGGCGCTTGCAGATGATGGTGGCGGTGAAATAACATTTACCAATTGCAGAACATGGAGCAGCATCATGAATCAACCTACTGCACAGTTTTACAGAGTAAATGTTGACAATCGTTTTCCATATTGGGTGTATGGCGGGCAGCAGGATAATACTTCCGTTATGATTCAAAGCCGTACCAATGGATTTGGTATTACAGATAAAGACTGGACATTTGGCCCAGGTTGTGAAAGCGCAACAGTAGCTTTTGATCCTAACAATCCGCAATTGCTTTATGGTGGATGTTATCAGGGTTATATTGAAGTGTTGGACACAAAAACAATGGAATCAAAAGACATTCAGGCGTATCCATCTTTAAATCTTGCTATTGAACCCAAGGATATGAAGTATCGCTTTAACTGGAATGCACCGATACTTGCTTCACCACACGACCCCAAAACAATTTATCATTGCGGCAATGTAGTTTTAAAAACTACCAATGGCGGATTAAACTGGGAAACTATCAGCCCTGATCTTACAAGAAATGAAAAAAGCAAACAAGGTGTAGGCGGTGGCCCGATGACAAACGAAGGTGCCGGTGGTGAAAATTATAATACACTCAACTACATTATTGAATCCTCTTTAGAAAAAGGTGTAATCTGGACAGGTAGTGATTGCGGTTTTGTTTTTGTAACTATGAATGGCGGTGGTAATTGGACGAATGTTACTCCTGCAGACTTACAAGAAAGCATGATACATTCCATTGAGCTTTCTCCACACGATAAAGCAACTGCTTATATTAGTGCTACACGTTATAAGTTTAATGATTACGCATCTTACACTTATAAAACAACGGACTACGGCAAAACATGGAGTAAAATAAATTCAGGTATTGATGCCGATGATTTTGTAAGAGTAATAAGAGAAGACAGAAAGGTAAAAAATTTATTATATGCCGGTAGCGAACGAGGTTTTTATATTTCTTACAATGGTGGTGAGCAATGGAATAAGTTACAATTGAATTTGCCTGTTGTATTGGTAACGGATTTGGCAATAAAAGATAATGACCTGGTTGCCGCTACTGCCGGTCGTGCCTTTTGGATATTAGATGATATCAGTCCACTGCAAAATGCAGCAGCCTTACTTGCAAATAAGCAATTGAAAATTATTGCACCTAAAGCAACAGTACGTTACAGTGGTGCTGCAAGTATTCCTGGCCTTGATCCCGGTAATACGTTTGGAAGAAACCCTGTGGAAGGTGTAATGTTTGATTATTATTTACCATCAAAGCCCGATACAAATACCGTAACACTTGAAATAAAAAAAGCAGATGGCTCGGTAATTAGAAGCTATACGAATAAACGGAATCTCAGCTTCAAATCTTATCCCGGCGGTCCGCCTGCACCTGTTGTATTAACAGCAGAAGAAGGAATGAATCGTTTTGCATGGAACTTCAGAGGTGAAAATATTTCACCTGATTTGAATGCATATACTTACGGTGATTATAGCGGCTATCGCTTAGCTCCCGGCAATTACAATGCAGTACTAAGTTATAAGGGTATGCAAACTGAAACTTCTTTTACAGTAATAAAAGATCCCGGCCTGAATGTAACAGATCAGGATTGGGCAACGCAGCAACAGTTTTTACAGCGTGTAGCAACTGATCTCAACGCTATTCATACAGCCATTAACAATATGCGAAAAATAAAAAAGCAAATTGAACATTATAATGAAGTGCTGAAGGAGAAAAAAGAAAGTAAGGATTTGATGGATGCAGGAACAGCGCTAATAAAAAAAATTAATGAGTGGGAAGCGAACTTAATTGAAAGCCGCCAGAAAAACGGGCAGGATGTTATTAACTGGCCAAGCAAACTCAATGCGGAGTTCTTTAATTTAAAAGGACTGGCCGATGCACATGATCCACGAATTACAAATGGTATGATCATGCGTTTAAATGATCTGGAAGCAGAGTGGAATAAATACAAAACAGTGATGGATGTTGATTTAAAAAAATTGATTGAAGAATACAATCAGAAATTTAAGAACGCAAGTTTTCCGGCAATCATTCAGTAACATTGCACCCTGATAGATTTTAAAAGGATGCAACATCAACAAAAACTTTCTGTAATTGTCCCTGCTTATAATGAAGCTTCAACCATTGTACAGGTTTTGCAAAAAGTGCTTGCTGTTGAATTGGCTGGTGGTTTACTTAAAGAATTAATTGTAGTAGATGATGGCAGTACGGATGGTACAAAAGAAAAAGTGTTGCTGTTCATGAATCAAACTACTTCATCTGAAATTGTTTTTGTAGAACACGAAACAAATAAAGGGAAAGGTGCCTCTATCCATAGCGGTATTAAAAATGCCACTGGTGATTTTATAATTATTCAAGATGCTGATTTGGAATATGATCCTGCCGAATTTAATCTGTTACTTAAACCTGTGCTTGATGGTTTTGCTGATGTTGTGTATGGCTCCCGTTTTATGGGCGGCAATGCACACCGCATTTTATTTTTCTGGCACAGCATCGGAAATAAATTTCTTACGTTTCTTTCAAACATGTTTACCAATCTGAATCTTACAGATATGGAAACCTGTTATAAATTATTCACGGCTGATATCTTGAAAGGCATCCATCTAAAGGAAAAACAATTTGGCTTTGAACCCGAGGTGACTGCAAAAATTTCAAAAATAAATAATATCCGCATTTATGAAATAGGTATTTCATACTATGGCCGCACTTATGCCGATGGCAAAAAAATAAAGTGGGCGGATGGGTTTCATGCCATGTATTGCATACTGAGGTACAACCTGTTTCAATAATTCCTAATCAAATTCAATTACTTCTTTTTACTTTTTCTGTACAAGTCATACAACAAAGCAAAGCGCAAAGAATAATTATCACCCTTTCCCCATTGGTTTGCCCGTTGATCATTAAAGCCGCTTCCATCATTATAAAAAGCTTCGTATTCTGTTATTTTGTAAAACCCTTTTGAAATTTCAAAACTTACTTCAGCTTTTAGTTTGTTTCCAATTTTATAGGAGCCTGCTGCTGAAAGATTCAGCAGGGGAAAAAATCCTCCGAAATCCCGAATAATATTTCCTCTTGTAATTGAATCAATAATTCCTGGACTACTTGATTTAAAAAAAACAAGACTATACTCTCCTTGGTATTGCTCTGGTAGAAAATTTAAGGAAACACCGCCAGCAATTGAAAAAGAAATCTTTGAGTTTGGATTGTAAACATTAAGCCCAGCTCTTAAAGGAACAGTTATTACGGGATAACGTTCTTCCCATGCACTCAAATAATTTCTTAAAGAATAGTACTGCTGAAATTCACAATACCCAATACCAGTTTCGTAAAACAACTTTTCATTTGGCCTTAGATACTTTAGTTTAGCACCAATTGTAAATTTATTATTAGCCCGTGACTTATTGATAAATCCTGAGCCATAGTCTTTATAGTTATACGTAAGCCAAGAATGCCCGTATTGAAGTCCTAAATAAACTTTATTCTGTCCGTGGCTAAAATTTGGGGTTAATGCAAATACAACAATCAAACCTAAACAAACTGATCTTAACATATCTATTGATGGATTTCATGCAATGTATAGCATAATTTGTTTCAAGCTCTTTCAACAACAACAGAATAGGCATTTACAAACACCCATAATAAACTGTAAGCGTAATTGAAGACGGGGTTTTACCACTTGCACAATTTGCACCCAAGCTTTCAGTTCCTTTTGTCTTTGCTGTAATTTTTGAAATGCGACTTGTAAAATCTGAGCTGGTTTGTGATGCATTTAAACTAACAGTTGCATAGGTGCCGTTTTCATAATACACCAAATACTCCACTGCTACGCTATTGGTATTCTTAATTTTTTTAATAGCAATGAGATTTGATAAAGTGCTTTCGCCAAAATTTACTTTCATTTCACGCCAGCCTGCTTTTTCGCCATCACAAAAACCTTCGAAGCTTGCATCAAAGGGTAAAGTCTCGCCCGGCGATAAAATATTCACCTTGGCAGTGCTTGTTCCCAAATCCTGATCTTTATCTTTTGCATGAATGCTTACAAGAATATCTTCTGTTCCTGTAGCCACACCACTGTAAGAACCGCTGATTGCTGCGGGAGATTGTTTAAAACTCATACCACCTGTTGCACTTGCTTCAATTGTTATGGGGTCTCTTTTACAAGTTGCCGGGTCGCTTGCACAATCTTCGTTAATGGAAGATACATCCCATGTGATCGTTATATTTTGTCCCGGGCATGCAATGGAAGGTGAAACTGTTCCCGGAAAAGTGGAGGTTAAAGAGGGACGTTTTAACTTGCAGGCCGAAAAAATGAATACAAAAACTAAAAGTGAGATTGTAAAAATCCTGTTCATGACAATTGGTTTAGAGAAGTAATTTAGCAATAAGCTGCATAAATTGCAAACATTCGCCGGGAAAAGAAAACACTTAGAACTGCTACATGCATTATGCCACTTCTTTTCCGGTACTGGCACGCCAAAGCATATACCATTCTTCCCTCTCTAAATTTATTTCCAACGCTTCTACCGCAGCTTTCACTCTTACTGCTTTTGAAGTACCAAGTACGGGTATAATGCCAGATGGATGCTGCAATAACCAACTCAGTAAAATAATATCCGGTGTGCTGTTGTATTTTTCTGCCAGTAATTGGGCAACTGCTAGTATTCGTTTTATCCGTTCATCATCAGTTTCTGCAAAAATATTTCCTCCCCCCAGTGGGCTCCAGGCCATGGGAATCATTTTATGTTGCTGACATTGATCCAAAGTTCCATCAACAAAAGAATGAAGGTGCAGCACCGAGCATTGCACCTGATTTATTTCCATTGGGTATCGGCTGTTGAGCAAATCAACTTGAGCAGGTAAAAAATTAGAAAAACCAAAATGCAATACTTTTCCCTGTTGTTTTAAATGCGTAAATGCTTTTGCAATTTCATCTGGATTCATCAGCACATCTGGGCGATGGATGAGCAGGGCATCTATATAATCGGTACTTAAATTTTTGAGTGATGTTTCAACTGATTGTACAATATGTTCAAAAGAAGAATCGTAGGATTTAATTTTATAATCCGGACGGTTTACACAAGGTCTTCTGATGCCGCATTTTGTAATCAGTTGCATTTGCTGTCTTAGTGATGGCTCTTGCTTCAACACTTTGCCAAACTCTTCTTCCGTAGTACAATCGCCATAAATATCAGCATGGTCAAAAGTGGTAACACCCAACGCCAAACAATCTTTTATCATTTCTTCATAAGCTTGGGTATCAAATTTTGCTCCCCACAATCCCCATTTCATAACCCCGGCAATAATTCTTGAAAAGGCCATAGACGTTCATTTCTAATTACACTAAAAATACAATCATTTTTAATTGAATACTAAAGCAAAACAAAAAAGCCCCCCGAAAAATCGGAGGGCTTATATTTATTTCAAACTTTTTGTTTAAGCTTCTGCTACCACTTCCAGTTCAATTTCAGCTTCATTACCATTTGCAAAATCAATTTTCGCTTTGTAAGTGCCGAGTTCTTTTACATCATCAATTAAATGAATTTTGCGGCGGTCAATTTCATAACCTTTTTGTTCACGAATAGCACGGGCTACCATCACAGTAGTAATGCTTCCGAAAATTTTACCGCTTGTTCCTGTTTTTGCTTCCAGTTTTACAGGAGCTTCAGTAAGCTTGGCAATTACAGATTTAATTTCTGCAAGCATAGCCGATTCTTTCTTGCTCTGAACTTTTAAACGTTCTGCAAGTTGTTTTAAATTAGAAGGAGATGCTTCAATTGCTACTTTTTGAGGAATTAAAAAGTTACGGGCATAGCCATTCTTAACTTTTACAACTTCATGCTTGCTGCCAAGCGTGTTTACATCCTGAATTAAAATAATATCCATTGTGTTGTTTTTAGTTTCCGAAACCCAGTTGTTTTAACTGTCTCCCCGAAATATTTTCGGGGGTTAGGGAAAGGTTACTACTAAAATCTGTTTTCTTATTTCATTAAATCTGCTACGTAAGGAAGCAATGCCATTTGGCGTGCTTTTTTTACAGCATCCGTTACTTTACGCTGATACTTGAGTGAGTTGCCACTTAAACGGCGGGGTAATAATTTGCCCTGCTCGTTAATAAATTTTTTCAGGAACTCTACATCTTTGTAATCAACATACTTAATTCCGTAACGTTTAAAGCGACAGTATTTCTTTTTTGGCTTATCAGTTTTGATGGCCGTTAAATACTTGATTTCATTTTTTGCCATGATATTTAAGCCTCCACTTTTTCTTTAGTAGAAAACCCGCCGGTTCTCTTTTTGAAATTGTACTCAACGGCGTTTTTGTCGAGTGCAGTGTACATGTGACGGAGAATTTGCTCGTCACGATGAATTTGAATGTTCAACGTTGTGTTGAAATCCGAAGGGGCTGTGTATTCTACTACCCAGTAAATACCAGTTGTTTTTTTCTGGATGGGGTAGGCAAGTGATTTTAAACCCCAGGGGTTGCTATGCACAATTTCGCCACCATGTTTTGCAACTAAGTCGGCGTAGCGCTTTTGAGCTGCTTTGAACTCATCGTCCGAAAGCACCGGGGTGAAAATCACCATCATTTCGTAATGTTTCATTACTTGTGTGATTTTAAAATTAATAATTGGGTTTACCCATTGGACCCCGACTATTAAGTAGGGGAATCTGACCAATACAGATTTGGGGGGGCAAAGGTAAGGGGATTGGCTAAGCAAGCCAAAGAATGAGTAAGGTTAATTTTTGAAAGGAAAATTGAAAGATCAAAACCAAATAAACGAAACACAGGTTGAATCATCTATCTGATTTAGAAAGCAATAAGTATTTGCAGTTTACTATTAGTTTACAAGCTTGGTTGAAAAAATCCCATCCTTGCTTTTAATACTTATCAGATACATCCCTTTGGGAAAAGGTACAAGTGAAATCCTTTCCATCTGTCCTTGTAAAACATTGGCAAGCCTTTTTTGTAAAATCATTTGGCCATCTGCGTTAAAAAAAAGCAGTTATACTTCAGAAGCAATTGTACGGTTAAACTGAATATTTATTTCTGAAGAAGGATTGCCTGAAATACGGATATAGTTTGGATCACGTATGATGTTTGAAACAGGGGCGATAAGATTCGGGGTGATTTGTATATCATCAATTCCAATCCACTCATCATTACCTGATGCATTTGCTGTAATGACCCGTATTTGAACTTCAGTTTGGTTATCACAAGCTGTGGGAAGAATCACATCTACAGCAGTTACCAGTGTTGCTTGGCTTGGGCCAGTTGAAGCATCTGCTACAAAAGCGGAAGGAACGTTTACAAAATCGCCTGTATTTCCAATTCTGTATTGCAATGCTATTGGTTGTACTGAATTATCTGCTGAACCATCTAAATCTCTTAAATTATATCTCACTCTAACACCTGTAACAGTGGTTGTATTAATAAAAAAAACAATAAACGGGGCATCAGCAGTATTTGAACCATTTACTGCAATGCTGGGATTTGTAATTTCAAATTCAGCAATACCACCACTCGAGAGTGCATCGGGTGTGGTTTGATTTGCGATTACATTTATTGGAGTTGCAAAACCCGGAGCAACTATTGTTTGCGGATCTACTCCGTTTGTTGTTACAAGATCATCACCCCGGTAACCTATTATTGACGGAACATTTGACCAATTATCATTGGTGGTAATTAATGAAATGTTAGTCCAGTTTTGAAGAAAAGAGCCGCCAGCAAGGCTATGATAGATTTGTGCTTTAACAACAGAATTTGCCAATAAGATGCTAACGATTGTAAAGTAAAATTTTTTCATATAAGAACTCTTTTTGATTCTGCGAAGTTAGTTTTAGTAAGGCTACTTGGTTGGGTTTAAGGTGAAATTTTTATTAACAATCAGTTTGTTGAAGGTCTTATATCAATCACCTTTAATTGCAAACTTACAGATCCGTTAAAATCGTTTTCGTCAATGGAATATACAATATCAAATTTCCCTTGTTGCACAATGGGCAAATAATGGGCAGCACGAAAAAATATTCCGGTAAGTATGGTTTCAAAATGTTTCACCACTAACCTCAGGTGCTGTTCTTTTACAATTTTACTAAAACCGGTATCTGTAACATTTTTGGTAATAAAAACCGGCCGCATGTTTTCCGGGCCATAGGGTTCCATCTGTTGAAGTATATTATAAAAGGGTGGTTGAATATCAGTAAAAGAAATTTCGGCATCTATTTTTATTTCGGGTATCAGTTGCTCATCAGTAATTTGCTTGGAAACAATTTGTTCAAATGCATTTGAAAAAGAAGCTACATTTTCAGGCAATAAGGTTAACCCTGCTGCGGCAAAATGCCCGCCATAGCCTAATAAATATTCTTTACATGCATGAATGGCCTCGTATAAATTAAAACCTGTGACACTTCTTGCACTTCCTGCTACATAATCGCCGCTCTTGGTTAAAACAACAGTAGGTCTGTAAAAATGTTCTGTTAACCGTGATGCTACAATGCCCACAACTCCCTTGTGCCAGTGAGGTTGATAAACCACAGTCGTTTTTTTATGTTTCAGATGTTTATCATTATTTATCATGGCCAATGCTTCTTCTGTAATAGAGGCATCTGCTTCTTTACGTTCGTCATTATCAGAATGCAGCATTTCTGCAAAGCTCAATGCTTCTTCATAGTTGGGAGCAATAAACATTTGCACTGCTTTTTTTGCATCGTCCATTCGCCCGGCTGCATTTACTCTCGGAGCAATTAAAAAAACCAAATTGGTAATGTGTAATTCTTTTTGATGCCCGCTTAAAAACTTAAGTGCTTTTATTCCATTGCTGGGATTTGCATTGACTCTTTGCATGCCATAGTAAGCGAGGATTCTATTTTCGCCGGTGATTGGTACAATATCGGCAGCAATAGCTGTAGCAACAAGATCGAGATATTTATAAATACTTTCAGTTGGCAATTGTAAGGTTATTGCCAATGCGGTAATTAATTTAAGGCCTACACCACAGCCACATAATTCTTTATAAGGATAGTTACAATCCACTTGTTTGGGATTAAGAATGGCCACAGCGGGAGGAAGTATTGCGTCTGGTAAATGATGGTCGCATACTATAAAATCAATACCCAATTCTCTTGCGTATTGTATTAAGTCAGTTGATTTGATTCCACAGTCGAGCGAAATAATTAGTGTAAAATGATTGGCGGCAGCAAACTCAATTCCTTGTTTTGAAATGCCATATCCTTCACGGTATCTGTGCGGAATATAATAATCAATGAAGGTTGGTTTTGTGAGTGAAGAAAGAAACTGATACATACATGCTACACTGGTAGTGCCGTCAACATCATAATCACCATACACGAGAATTTTTTCATTTTGGGTGATAGCAAGTAAGATGCGCTTAACGGCTTTTTGCATGTCTTTCATCAACCAGACGTCATGTAAATCTTTCAGTTGAGGCCTGAAATAGAATTTGGCTTGTTCAAAACTGTTGATGCCTCTTTGCAATAAAATTTTGCAAAGTGCCGCATGTATTTTTAACACATTTTGAAGTTGGTGTATTTGGTCTTCTTTTGCTTCTAGTATGGTCCATCTTTTTTGCATCAGTGTTAATATTTCCGATCGGTTGTATAACGTACCAGTTGTTCTAAGCCTTTTCTTATTCCTGTATCAGGGAACTCATAGAGTATTTCAATTGCTTCATCTCGAAACAGCATCATTTTTTCTGTAGCATAAGCAATGCCCCCTGTAGTTATAACTTCATCTATCACTTGTTGTACTTGCTCTTTGTTTTTGTTCTTGTTTTTGATGATGTAAATCAATTCTCTTTTTTTACCGGCAGACACTTTGTTTAAAGTATAAATTAATGGAAGTGTTAATTTTTTTTCTTTGATGTCGTTACCTGTTGGTTTTCCAATTGTTTCGCTTCCATAGTCAAACAAATCATCTTTTATTTGAAAGGCTAGCCCGGCCTTTTCGCCAAACAATCTCATTCTTTCGGTTATAACAGCATCTTTTGTTGTAGTCCAAGCTCCGGCACTGCACGCTGAAGCCAATAAAGAAGCTGTTTTGTTTTTTATGATTTCAAAATAAACATCTTCGTTAAGGTTAAGGTTTCTCGCCTTCTCAATTTGAAGTAATTCGCCTTCACTCATTTGTTCAACTGCTTGGGAAAGTATTTTCAACACATCAAAATCATTGTTTTTTAAGGAAAGCAACAACCCCTTTGAAAGTAAATAGTCCCCCACTAAAACAGCTACTTTGTTTTTCCAAAGAGCGTTGATTGAAAAAAAACCCCTTCGTTCAAAAGACTCATCTACCACATCGTCATGAACCAAAGTGGCTGTATGGAGTAGCTCAACCAAGGCAGCCGCTCTATGGGTATTTTCATTTATTGCACCAAATAGTTTTGCACTGAGAAAAACAAACATCGGGCGCATTTGTTTCCCTTTACGTTTTACAATGTATTGCATTATACGATCCAGTAAAGACACTCTGCTTTTTACAGCCTGCCTGAATTTATCTTCAAAGGCGTGAAGTTCTTCCTTTATCAAAAATTGAATAGGCTCGATGGAGTTCATGAGCTGGCAATTTACGTTACAATAAAGAATTTTTAATTTATTCTGTGCCGAGGCATCTTATTTATATCAAATATTGTCTCAAACTGAATTGAAAAGATTTAAATAAGCATAAAAAAATTGGCTTTTTAACATCTGATCTATATTTTTGCAATAATCATCAGGATTTTACGAAATTTAATACAACAACTATGGCAAGCAAAAAGTACACTCTCTTACTGGGAGCACTATGTTTTTTAATTACTAACCTCTCTGCACAGAGTTATGACTGGAAGGATTCTTCAATTATTCCTAAGAAAAGTCAATCCCAGCACAGCGAATTTTTACAAAATCAATATCCTTTTCCTGCAAAACCACGTAATCAGTGGGAGATAGGAATCAGTGTTGGTAATGTAATGATCAGTGGCGACGTAAGTACCCGTATCCCTAATATTGGTTGGGGGGCGCATGTTCGCAAAGCGATGGGTTATGTTTTTTCTGCCCGCCTTGCTTATTCTGGCGGTATTGCAAAAGGAATGAACTGGTTGCCTGCTTTTAATTATGGTAAAAATGCTACTTGGAAAAATAATTACATTGCACCAATAAATACTCAAAGCCCTCCTAACAGTGGAAATTTGCGTCAATTACAGAGTACTAATTTATTTCTCCCTTATCCAGTGGGTCAATTTACTGGCGATCCTGTTTATTACAATTATAAAACTACCACACACCAATTATCATTGCAGGGTATTATTACCTTAAATAATGTACGTTTTCACAAGGCAAAATCCAGTTTTTTAATTTATGGTTTAGGTGGTATTGGAGGTATGGTTTACGAATCAAAAACCGATGCGTTTGATGCAAACGGGTTGCCATACAATGCATTCTTTCGCTCCGTTTACAATGCATATGAAACTGGAAATTACAAAAACAGAAATAAAATTTTAAGAGATTTACGTGCAGGTATGGATCGTGTATACGAGAGTAAAAGTGATGGTCAGGAATTGCGTCGCCCCAAGTTATTTGATATGACATTTAAGCCTATCTTAAATGCTGGATTTGGTGTTGCCTTTAAACTAGGCAAGCGTTTCAGTTTGGGTATTGAAGAAGTTGTAACCTGGACAAATGATGACTTATTAGATGGTCAGCGTTGGCAGGAGTCATCTGTAGGTGATGCAACACTTACAAGAGATTTTGATGTTTGGCATTACACAAACGTAAGTTTAAACTATAGCTTGGGTGCAAAATCAGTTGAGCCTCTTTGGTGGTTAAACCCATTGGATTATGCGTACAATGAGTTAAATGCTCCACGCCATATGAAATTACCTAAGCCTGTTTTGGATGATGCAGATGGCGACGGTGTAACAGATCAGTTTGATAACGAGCCTAACACTCCTGCAGGATGCCCAGTTGATACACATGGCGTAAGCCGTGATACTGATGGAGATGGTGTTCCTGATTGTAAGGATAAAGAGTTAATTACTCCAACTCAGTGCCAGCCAGTTGATGCTGATGGTGTAGGCAAATGCCCAGAACCTGAGTGTTGCAAAACTCCAAGGTTTGAGCCTCCTAAGTGTAACTTAGTTGATTTGCCAAGTATTAATTTTGCAGGTAGTACGACAGTACTTTCTGCTGAGGCAAAAGCACTTATTGGTAGCGTAGCTACAAACTTACGTGGCAACCCAGAATGCAAACTCATTGTTTGCGGAAGTGCAGCTAAGAGTAAATCAGGTCAGGCATTAGGACAAAAGCGTGTAGATGCGATTGTTAAATACCTTGTTGAAACTCAAGGTATCAGTGCAGACCGTGTAACTGCTCAATATGATTGCAGCGAAGGCGATCCATCCGTTGTTGAATTACGTGCAGAACAGAAATAAGAATTATAATTCCTTATAGTAAAGCCCTCCTTATCTGGAGGGCTTTTTCTTTAGGAAAAGATTAACCGCAAGAAGGGTATGTTTTAAAATGGTTGGGTTTAATTTGCCCGAAACTCTTAACTTTGCTCGCTTTTATGAAGATTAGAACTTATTTAATTTTATTGGTTAGTGTATTATTTATCCTTGCATCCTGTAACAGGAACAGCGTTTCAAAAATTCTTAAGAGTAAGGATATAGAATATAAATTAAGGATGGCTGAGCAGTATTTTGCAAATAAGAAATACAGTAAGGCGCAGGTTTTATATGAGGATTTGTTTCCGGTATTAAGAAGTGATCCGAGGTTTGAAGATCTCTATTACAAATATGCGTATTGTGCGTATTACCTCAAGGATTATTTAAGTGCCGAAAATTTGTTTAAAGGTTTTTTAGACGTGTTTCCTAAAAGCACAAGGGCTTCAGAGGCTGATTTTATGCACGCCTATTGTTTTTATAAGCAGTCTCCCAAGGTAGATCTAGATCAAATACCCACAGAAAAAACAATTGGGTTTATGCAGGCCCACATAAACAATTATCCTGAGTCGGCAAAAGTAGATGAAGCAAAAAAAATAATAGAGTTGTGTTACGAAAAGCTGGAAATGAAAGAATACAAAGGTGCAGAATTGTATTTTAATATCAGTGCTTACAGGGCGGCAGCTATTTCCTTTACCAATCTATTGAATCATTATCCCGAATCGAAGCGAACTGATGAGTATAAGCTCATGATCATAAAAGCATATTATCAATATGCAAATTTAAGTATTGAGGCAAAGCAAAAAGAGCGTCATGAAAAAGTGGTGGAAGAGTATTATGATTTTGTGGATCGCTTCCCTGAAAGTAACTTAAGTAAAGAGGCAGTAAAATATTTTAATCTTTCAAAAAACAGTTTAAAAAATATAAACAATGAGCAAACTGATAAGAAAAATTAGTGCTAATACAAGCAATGTAGTTGAAACTAAAAACCTGGCAGATATAAAAGCTAAGACTGGTAATTTGTATGAGTCTATTGCTATTGTAGCCAAAAGAGCCAATCAAATTAATATCTCTTTAAAAGAAGAGTTGCATAATAAACTGGAAGAATTTGCAAGCCATACGGATAGCTTGGAAGAAATACATGAAAACAAAGAGCAAATTGAAATTTCAAAGGCATATGAGCGTATGCCAAATCCTGCTATTTTAGCAACACAGGAATTTGCAGAAGATAAAATATATTACAGAAGAGCTGAGAATGATCTTTTTTCGTAAAGGAAATGTTTAGCTTATATTCATGGCGGTCAGATATTTTGGCCGCCATAATTATTTCATCTTTTCTTGTTTTTTGTTATTTTACATACACATGTTACAAGGTAAAAATATTATCATAGGCATATCAGGAAGCATTGCAGCGTACAAAACAATTACATTAGTTCGGTTCTTAATAAAAGCGGGTGCCAATGTAAAAGTGGTAATGACGCCGGCAGCAAAAGAATTTGCATCGCCCCTTGTTCTTTCTACTCTTTCAAAAAATCCTGTTTTTATTGATCTTTCAACTGAAAGCAGCTGGGCAAATCATGTAGAACTTGGCAGGTGGGCAGATTTAATGGTAATAGCACCATTAAGTTGTAATACGCTGGCAAAACTTGCTCATGGGTTCTGTGATAATTTGTTAATGGCGGTATATCTTTCTGCAGTTTGTCCGGTAGTAGTTGCCCCGGCAATGGATGAAGATATGTGGAAACACAGCACAACAAAAGAAAATATTGCAAAGCTTATTGTGGCAAACAATAAAATTATTCCGGTAGAAAACGGAGAGTTAGCAAGTGGTTTAATAGGTGAGGGAAGAATGGCTGAACCAGAAGCTATTTTAAAATTTATTATTGAGTTCTTTACTGTAACGGGTACGATTAAAGATTTTGCAGGCAAAAACATTTTAATTACTGCAGGCCCAACTTATGAACGTATTGACCCTGTTCGATATATCGGAAATCATTCTTCAGGAAAAATGGGTATTGCTTTGGCAGAAGAGTTTACAAACAGAGGGGCAAGCGTAACATTGGTTATTGGCCCCACAAAACAAAACATTTCTTCAAGTATTTATAAAACTGTACAGGTTACGAGTGCTGAAGAAATGTATAATGCTTGTGTGGTTGAATTTCCTGCAAGTGATATTGCCATCATGTCTGCTGCGGTTGCAGACTATACACCGGTAACAGCATCCCATCAAAAGATAAAAAAGAACGATTTAACGTTTACGATTGAACTAAAAAAAACAAAAGATATATTAGGCCATCTTGGTAGTGTTAAAACTGAAAAACAATTTTTAGTAGGCTTTGCCTTAGAAACAAATAACGAACGGGAATATGCCTTGGGTAAATTAAAAGCCAAAAATGCAGATTTAATAGTAATGAATTCTTTAAACAATAAAGGGACGGGGTTTGGAGTTGATACAAATCAGGTAACAATTTTTCATAAAGAGGGGAAAGAATTTGAATTTATACTTAAAAGTAAAATGGAAGTAGCTAAAGATATTGCTGATGTAATAAAAACATGTACGCATGAGTAGGTTCATTTTTGTTCTTTTATTTGCGATTTCTTTTAACAATTGCTTGTGTGCTCAGGAATTGAATAGCAGAGTTAAAATTATTGACAACCAATTGCCAAGTACTGTTGACCGAAAAATTTTTAGAACACTTGAAGCCGCACTTATCAATTTTATTAATAAAAGAAAATGGACAGATGATAATTTTAAGCCGAATGAAAAAATTAATTGCCAGTTTTTAATCAACCTTACAAAAAATACGGAGCTTAATACATATAGCGGCACCTTAACTGTTCAAGTTGCCAGGCCGGTATATCATTCTGCTTACGTATCACCCATTATTAATTTTCAGGATCAAAGTGTTGACTTTAAATATGCTGAATCGCAGCCAATAGAATTTAACGAAAACAGAGTGGGGGGTAATGATCCATTGGCATCAAATCTTTCTTCAATAATTGCCTATTATGTTTATTTAATTATCGGGTTTGATTATGATAGTTTTTCGCCCAGAGGAGGCGACCCGTATTTTCAAAAAGCTCTGAACATTGTAAACAATGCACCGGAGGGTTCAAAGATTGCAGGGTGGAAATCTTTTGAAAATAATAATCGCAACAGATATTGGCTTACAGATAATTTAATTAATAACCGATATGCAATTATTCATGATGTGTATTTTACGTATTACAGGCAGGGTTTAGACAGAATGTACGAAAATGAAACTGAAGCAAGGGCAGAGATATTAAATGCATTAATTTACCTTGATAATTTAAATAGAGAAACCCCCAACTTAATGGTGGTACAGTTTTTTATGCTTGGCAAAGCAGATGAATTGATAGGAATTTTTAAAAAAGCTCCTCCACAAGATAAATTGAAAGCCCTGGAAATAGTAAGTAAGCTGGATGTAACAAATTCAAACAAATACAAACAAGAGTTGAAATGAGGAGTTTCATTTATTTGATTTCTATCTTATTCCTATCAGCTTGCATTAATAAAAAAGATGTACCTAAAAATATCATTCAGCCTGAAAAAATGCAAAATATAATGATGGAAATGTTTATAGCAGATGGTGTAAATAATGAGTTAAGTTTGAGAGATACATCCTTTAATCTATCTGATAACAATAAATCTAAGTTTCAACAGATTTTTACAAACCATAAAATTTCAAAAGATCAGTTTTATAAAAGCTATAATTTTTATTTGGGCCACCCTGATTTGTTAAAGCCAATTACAGATTCACTGGCAGCAATAAGCAACAAACAATCTCTTGAATTAAATACAGATACTACCCAAAAACTTCTGAATGGTAATAACATCAAGGATACTGCAAGACAGGCTGGGAATAGATAGTGAAATAGCAGACTATTTTGCTAATAACAGACCCATTCCTGCGAATAACCTTTTTTGGGGTACAAAACGCATTTACATCTCCGCTGGGTTTGGTTTTTTAACTATTCCGCTTTCATTTGATTTAATGTTTAAGCTGGGTATTTCAAAGGAGTTGCTTTTAAATGATGAACATGTTAGAATAATGGAGCAGGGCTTTGACAAATTAAAGCGGTATGAAAATAAAGAATACAGTTTAAAACAATTTATTCTTGCATGTGAAGAACTTTTAAATGAAAAAATAAAACAACAGCATTTAGCATCTGATCTGTTTTCTGTTTTTAATGGGCAAATACCTACGTATTTTCAATTTGAACAAACCAATAAGTCGCTGGCAAGAAGCGATAGCTTTTTGTTTACATTGGTTGATCTTGATATAACTGATGAGTGGGTAGAAAAGTTTTTACCTTATTGGTATAGCCTGGCAAGACCCATTCTTTTACTTGATGATTTTAAAGACCTTGAAGAAGATAGAAGGGATGGAGATGAGAATACAATTATAGAATTGGGTAACAATAAAGAGGCAATTTTAAAAGCGTATGAAATGGGGGTAAATGATTTAGCTTCACTTGGAGAGATTAATCCCAAACTTTCAAAATTTATGCAACCGTTTTTAAAAGAAGCTTTAGAGTACGATCATATAGCAAAAGAACTTGCTTAGTCAATCAACGAATTCTTCATTGCAAAAAACACAAGACCCACAGAGTTTTTTACACCAAATCGTTCCATTAACCGGTCTTTAATTGCTTCAACTGTTCTTGGGCTTATTTCCATTTCTTTTGCAATTTCCTGAGCTGTGTACTCCATGCATAACAAGCGAATTACCTGTTTCTCTTTGTCGTTAATTTGAATTTCACTGTTAAGCGAAGGGATGGCTTTTAATTTTGTATGTGATTTTTTAAGCAGAATACGGTTTACAAAATTATTAAGGTAGTATCCTTTGGCAGATACTTCGAGAATTGCTTTTTTAATTTCGGCAGGATCGGAGCTTTTTAATAAATAACCATTGGCACCATTTTCCATCAGATGTGTAACAAAGCGTTCGTCTTCATACATGGTTAAAACCAGTACATGAATATTCGGAAATTGCTTACTGATTATTTTAG
>JANNRE010000005.1:0-76874 GCA_031401115.1 Chitinophagaceae bacterium | reverse complement strand
TACATTAACCCGAGACAATGAAACCGCAAAGGATCTGTTACAAGAAACATTGTTCAGAGCACTTGCTAACAAGGAAAAATACAATGTAGGCACCAATGTAAAAGCATGGTTGTACACCATCATGCGTAATATTTTTATAAATAACTATCGTCGTAAGGTGAAACAAAATACCATCTTTGATTCAACGGCAAATGACTTTTTCATAGATTATCAGCAAACAACAGTTGCTAATCAGGCCGAAGGAAATCTGAAGCTTAAAGAAATTCAAAACGCAGTTTCTAACTTGCCAGAAATTTTCAAAAACCCCTTTACGCTCTATTTCGAAGGATTTAAGTATCATGAAATTGCTCATGCTTTAAATGAACCTTTAGGAACTATTAAGAGTCGTATTCATTTTGCCCGTAAATTGCTGAAAGAACAACTATCACGCAATTAAATTTTATTCATAAGTGCCAAGAGCAATTGTTATTGGAAGTGGATTTTCTGGTCTTGCTTCCGCATCTTTTCTAGCAAAAGAAGGGTGGGACGTTTCGGTTTTAGAAAAACATTCTATGCCGGGCGGTCGTGCAAGAAAATTTGTTGCTCAAGGTTTTACGTTTGATATGGGACCAAGCTGGTATTGGATGCCCGATGTATTTGAACGATACTTTGCACAATTTAATAAACAGGTTTCCGATTACTATGAGCTTCAAAGGCTTGATCCATCATATAGAGTTTATTTTAAAGATTCAATGCTTGATGTGCCCGCAGATTATGAAGCATTGAAGCAAGCATTTGAACAAATTGAAACTGGCAGTGGTAAGCAGTTAGATATGTTTATGAAAGAAGCTGCTTATAAGTATGAAGTTGGTGTTAAGAAGCTTGTATTTAAACCAAGCCAGTCACTTACCGAGTTTTTTGATCTTGATTTAGTAAAAGGTTTGTTGAGACTGGATGTGTTTACTTCCATAAGCAAACATGTAAGAAAGTTTTTTAAAGATGAACGTCTTGTTGAATTGATGGAATTTCCGGTATTGTTTTTAGGTGCGTTACCACAAAATATTCCGGCTCTTTACAGCCTTATGAATTTTGCTGATGTAAAATTGGGTACCTGGTTTCCTAAAGGTGGCATGTACAGTATTGTAAACGGAATGTATGAATTGGCTAAGGAACAGGGAGTAGATTTTCAGTTTAATCAAAATGTTGAGCAAATAGTTGTTCAAAACAAAAAAGCTACCGGAGTAATTGCAAATGGGCAAATGATTGAAGCTGATGTTGTAATCAGCAGTGCAGACTATCATCATACAGAAACAAAATTGCTTGCGCCAGAATATAGAACTTACAGCGATGCTTATTGGGAAAAAAGGGTTATGGCGCCTTCCTGTTTGCTGTATTATGTGGGGCTGAACAAAAAGCTAAACGACGTTCCTCATCACACCCTGTTTTTTGATTCCGATTTTAAAAAGCATGGCGAAGAAATTTATACCAATCCCCAATGGCCGGCCGATCCGTTGTTTTATGTAAGTATTACCACAAGTACAGATGCTTCAGGAGCTCCTGAAGGTTGTGAAAACATGTTCTTCCTCATTCCAGTGGCAGCAAATTTGCAGGAAGATACAGAGGAATTGAGAGAACAATACTTTCAAAAAATTGTTACACGTTTTGAAGAAAAGACAGGCCAACTTATTACAGAACACATTATTTTTAATAAATCGTATTCAGTAGCAGATTTTAAGGAGGAGTACAATGCGTTTAAAGGAAATGCGTATGGTTTGGCAAATACTTTAATGCAAACAGCTATTTTAAAACCATCTTGTAAAAGTAAAAAACTAGTTAACTTGTACTATACAGGTCAATTAACGGTTCCGGGTCCTGGGGTACCACCTGCATTAATAAGTGGTGAAGTGGTAGCAAAACTGGTAGTAAAAGAATTTAATATAGATAAGCGATAAATTGATGATGCAATTATTTCATGATGTAAGCCAGATGTGCAGCCGCATTACTACAGAGCGGTACAGTACTTCTTTTTCTTCGGCCATAAGATTGCTGAACGATGAGTTGCGCCAGCCCATTCATAATATCTATGGTTTTGTACGCTTTGCTGATGAAATTGTGGATACGTTCCACAATTATGATAAAATGGCCCTACTTTCTGAATTTAAAAAAGACACCTATGAATCAATAAGCCGTGGTATAAGTTTAAATCCCATTCTCAACAGTTTTCAACTTACTGTAAACGCATATAAAATAGATTATGATCTTATAGAAGCTTTTTTTAACAGCATGGAAATGGATTTAGATCGTACGAATCATAATAATAATTCATATGGAGCATACATTTATGGTAGTGCAGAAGTGGTGGGTTTAATGTGTTTGTATGTATTTTTAGAAGGAGATTTAAATAAGTATAAACAATTAAAACCTCATGCTCAATCATTGGGTGCTGCATTTCAAAAAGTAAATTTTTTGCGAGATCTAAAAGCTGATTATTCAAGCCTGAACCGAACCTACTTTCCGGGGCTGGACTTTTCAAATTTTACTTATCAGCAGAAGCAGCAGATTGAAGATGATATTCAAAAAGATTTTGAACATGCTTATGTTGGAATTTTACAATTGCCCGGTAAAGCAAGATTTGGCGTGTATGTGGCTTACAAATATTATCTCTCTCTCTTTAAGAAAATTAAGAAGCTAAAACCCGTAACCATCCTTAATGAACGGGTACGTATTCCTAATTATACAAAAGCCATGATTTTAGTACGGGCAGGTGTTCGCAATCAGCTAAACATCATGTAACCTTAGTAGCCAGGTAATCTTATTTTTACAGTATGCAGGAAGTGATTTTGGTAAATGAAGAAGATATGCCCATTGGTACAATGGAAAAGATGGCTGCCCATGAGCAGGCTTTGTTACACCGTGCTTTTAGTATTTTTATTTTTAATAGTAATGGACTTATGTTGCTTCAGCAAAGAGCAATGAGTAAATATCATAGCCCGGGTTTATGGACAAATGCCTGTTGCAGCCACCCCTTTCCCAATGAAGAAACAGAAAAAGCTGCACAGAGAAGATTACAGGAAGAGCTTGGCTTTACAACTTCTCTTACAAAGGCATTTCATTTTACTTACAAAGCAAACTTTGATAACGGGTTAACTGAACATGAGTTTGATCATGTATTTGTTGGTATATATGATGGCGATATAGCAATTAATCCTGATGAAGTAAAAGCGATTGCATTTAAAACAATGAGTGAGCTTAACAATGATCTTATACAAACTCCAAATCATTATACAGAATGGTTTAAAATTGCATTTCCTTTGCTTTTTAATTGGATGAAAAAAAATAATTTAGTAAATGTATCAGCCTAAAGCAATTGTAGTTGGCAGCGGGGTTGCAGGAATGGCCTGTGCTATAAGGCTTTCATTACAAGGGTTTGATGTACATGTTTATGAAAAAAATAATTATCCCGGAGGAAAGCTGTCTCTGATTGAAAAAGATGGTTTTCGTTTTGATGCCGGGCCATCTTTATATACGCAGCCTCAAAATTTAGAAGCATTGTTTGCTGATGCAGGTGAAGATATTGCCGAATATTTTCAAAGCAGCTCTGTACCAATTACCTGCCGCTATTTTTATGAAAATGGAAAAATTATAAATGCATTTGCTGATAAAGAATTATTTGAAGGTGAGTTAACTCAAAAGCTGGGCGAAAGTAACGGAAGCTTAAAAACATATCTCCACAAAAGCGAACAACTTTATCAAACTATCGGAACTGTTTTTTTAAACAACTCATTGCACAAAAGGAAAATCTGGCTGCAGCCTTCAATTATTAAAGCTCTGTTTAAGATTAAACTTCCTTATTTGTTTTCCAGTTTAAATAACTATAACAAAACACAATTTCAATCACAAGAAGCAATACAATTGTTTAACAGGTTTGCCACTTACAACGGAAGTAATCCTTATCAAACACCCGGTATCATGAGTTTAATTCCTCACTTAGAATTAAACCAAGGAACGTTTTACCCAAAAGGCGGAATGATCAGTATTACAAATGCACTTTATAATCTGGCAAAGAAAAAAAATGTACAGTTTCATTTTAACAGCCCGGTGCAACGAATTATTGAGCACCAGAATAAAGTGAAGGGAATCGTTACAGATAATGAAAATGTAATGGCTGATGTGGTGGTAAGTAATGCAGACGTTTATTTTACTTATAAACAATTATTGCAAAATGAAACTAAAGCAAAGTGTTTGCTAAAGCAAGAAAGAAGTTGCAGTGGTGTAATTTTTTATTGGGGAATGAATAGAAAGTTTCCGGAGTTAGAATTGCATAATATTTTCTTTTCAAAAAATTACGAAACGGAATTTAACCATATTTTTAAGCATAAGCGTTTGTACCATGATCCTACAGTATACGTAAACATTACTTCCAAAATGGAAGCTGAGCATTCACCTGATGGAAAAGAAAATTGGTTTGTTCTTGTAAATGCGCCTGCAAATACTTCTCAGAATTGGGAAGAGGAAAAAGTAAAATTGAAGCAGCAGATCATCAACAAACTTTCTAAATTATTAAATACAGATATAGCCAGTGCTATTGAAACAGAAGAAACGCTTGACCCAATTACTATTGAGGGCAGAACGAGTTCTTACTTAGGAGCTTTGTATGGAACAAGCAGTAATGGTAAAATGTCGGCTTTTTTTAGACATCCAAATTTTACCAAAGCTGCTCAAGGCTTGTACTTTTGCGGAGGCAGTGTACACCCCGGCGGGGGAATTCCTTTATGTTTTAAAAGTGCAGAAATAGTAAGTACACTTATTGCGAATGATTTTATAAAGAGTAAGCATTGATGAATTCTCCTTTCCATGGCAGGCAAAGAATAGCAGTAGCAATTGCCATCCTGTTTCATACAGTTGGGCTGATTGGTATGTTGTTTTTTAATACTGCATTCTTTGCATCTCTTACACCTTTAAACTTATTGCTATCTGCCGGGTTATTAATCTGGACACAGGAAGAAAAAAACCGGTCGTTCTTTTTGTTTGTACTTATTTGTTATACAGTTGGTTTTCTGGTAGAGTATCTCGGAGTTAATTATGGTGTGTTGTTTGGCAGTTATGAATATGGAGTAGTGCTGGGTACAAAGCTTAAAAATATTCCCATCATTATAGGAGTAAATTGGTTTATCATTATGTATTGCAGCGGAGTAAGTGTGCAACTTGTGTTGAATCATTTATGGAACAAAGTAAAGAACACAGATATGCCATTTAGAAATGATGTTGGATTTGTTGCAATTATTTTGGATGGTGCTTTGCTGGCTGTTTTTTTTGATTGGGTAATGGAGCCTGTAGCAGTTAAACTATTTTTTTGGAAATGGATGGGTGATGGAACAATTCCTGTGTTTAATTATTTATGCTGGTTTTTAGTGAGTTGCCTGCTGCTGGTTATTTTCCGGTTACTGCCCTTTAAAAAGAACAACCATTTCGCTTTACATTTGTTGTTAATTCAGCTATTATTTTTTTTAATACTCAGAACTTTTTTATGAGCTTAGTATTTTATATCGCTTTGGCATTCATTGTTTTTTTTCTAATGGAAGGCATTACCTGGCTTACACATAAATTTGTAATGCATGGATTTTTATGGTACCTGCACAAAGATCATCATCAGCCACATGGAAATTTTTTTGAAAAGAACGATGCCTTCTTCCTCATATTTGCAATACCAAGCTGGCTCTGTATTATGCTTGGATTAATGAACAGCACCTACTGGGTAGTTAGCATTGGAGCAGGCATTGCAATGTATGGGTTTGCTTATTTTATTGTACATGACATCATCATTCACCAGCGGTTTAAAATTTTCAGCAGATGGAACAGTACCTACGTACGCACTATTCGCTGGGCACATAAAATGCATCACCGCCATTTAGGAAAAGAGGATGGTGAAAGTTTTGGAATGCTATATGTGGCAAAACAATATTGGGATAAAGTGCGAAAGGAAAAACAACTGAACCCCAACATAAAATAACTGCATTTGAATCCTCACTACACTTATTTTATAATTCTGGCTGCTTCTCTTGCAGGGCCGCTGGCTTTGAGTTTTGATAAGAAAGTGGCCTATTATAAAAAATGGAAGTACTTATTTCCTGCAATCCTATTTCCTGCTTTGTTTTTTTTAGTGTGGGATGAGCTTAAAACCAGAAACGGTGTTTGGAGTTTTAGCAGTGAACATACTGTGGGTTTAAAATTGAGTACATTACCCATTGAAGAAGTATTGTTCTTTTTTATTGTTCCTTATTGTTGTGTATTCGTTTATGAGTGTATCCGTAAATACTTCCCCAAAATAAGAAGCAAAACATGGGGAAAGAATGTGCTTGCAATAATGTGTGTTGCTTTTTTTACTGCTGCAATTCTCAATTACGGAAAGGAGTATACATTTTATACCTGCCTGTTTAATGCAGTATTTATTTTGCTGTTGTTGAGTTTTAAAAAATGGTTCAAAGGTTTTGATGCATCTTCTTTTCTTATCTCTTATTTAGTTATTGTAATTCCCTTTTTAATAGTGAATGGGTTTTTAACAGCCATACCCGTAGTGCAGTATAATGATGCAGAAAACCTGGGTATCAGAATATTTTCTTTTTTACCTTGGCCTGTGCACAATATTCCTGTAGAGGATATTTTTTATGGTATGCTGCTTGTGCTGATGAATGTTGCCGTATTTGAAAAAATGAGAAACAGGGTTTAAAATCAATTCAAATATCAGGGTCGCAACTGCCTTTTTCCCTACCAATATAATTTTGTACTTTACACTTTATGCAAATAGAAGCGTATCAACTGGCGGAGGATTTTAATTTAAAAAAAATACGTGCTGAGTTTAACAGGCAACCTGTGTATGTAAACAGTTCCGAAGTTTTTTACAAATTTGAGCATGAGCAATACATGTACCTGCTCAATTATGGCGTAATTGTATTTTGCAATATTTCTTCTTTACAGCAGAGCGAATACATGAAGTTTTTTAAAGAGTATGCCACTGCTTCAGTTACAACTGATTTTAAAGAGCAGTTGGTTGTGGAGGTAAAAAAAGATGCTGAATTGTCTGTGCAAGGCGACAGACTTACGATCCCTTCCGTATCTGATGAAGCCATACGTGTAATTATGCTTAATATTGGGCAGTCTGTAACACTAGACTATTATGAATCATTAAGCTTTGATATTTTAAGCAGCTCTAAAAAATTTATTGATGAACTGGAGCAAACAGGAAGAGTAAGTGCATCCAAGAAAAAGCTCTTACGGTTTATTGGCCGCACATTAAATGTAAAACACAGTATCATTGATAATTTGTATGTATTTGATGCCCCAGATATTGTGTGGGATAATGAATATCTGGAACAAATTGATAACAGCACCAAAAAATTATTTGATATCCGCTCCAGATACCGAGATGTGGATTACCGGTTAAAAATTGTGCAGGATAATGTTACACTCTTTACAGATTTGTTACAGCACAGAGAAGATACAAGATTAGAGTGGGTAATTATTATATTGATCTTAATTGAAGTGTTTGATTTAATTGTAAGCAAATTCTTACGGTGGTATTAAAATACCTACTTTACATTCCTCTTGATCCCGGACAACCTACCCGTTTTTGTTTTTTGAAAGATGATATACCTGAAGTTCGTTTGTACCAATCAACAAATGGGCGGATGATAAACGTAAGCTGTACAAAATAATAACCATCTTTATTTTTTACATTTCCTCGCAAAGAACCAGCCGCAGGATAAGCGCCATTTCCCCTGTACGCCATCTGAACTGCAAGTGGCCCTCTTGCTGCCAATAATTGTGCAGCATCAACATAAGTAGTACTCACATCATCAATATAATCAGTAAATATTCTTCTGTAACCAATTTCCAACCCTACACGCATATCTTCATTCAAAGCATATTCAGCACCTATACCAAAAGGTATGGCCATTGAAGTACGTTTGTAATTTTCTTTACCGGTAATAAACTCCTGTCCTTCTGTACTTAGTGGTTGTAAAAAAGTTTTATTTCCTGACGGGTCATTTGCAAACGGTTTAAAATTAAAAACTGCAACCCCTGCAAATGCATACGGAGTCCACCATTTATCGTTTAAACTAAATAGATTGTATTGCATACTCAACTCCAATTCTTTTAATTTCGTTTCAAAACTGAGGTTACGTTGTTGAAGCGAAGTACTTTTATTTTCAGCGTCTGCAGCTTTAATGGAACCATAGCTTAGAAAACCTCTTGCTGTAAGGTGTTCACTCAAATCATACCGAGCACCAAAACTACCCATCAACTTTGCCTGGCTAAATGTAAAACGGCGTTCCTGTAAATCGCCCTGATAATTTGCAAGACCAAAACGAAAGCCCAAATGAAGGTTTTGTGATGAGCTACAAAGTGGTAGCAATAGAAGAAGGAAAGCTTTTTTCATTGTAGTAGTTAGTGGTTATTTTGTTTAAGTTATATTTTAAAACGTAGAAAAAACTTGTAAAGTATGGGTAAACAAAAACAAAAAACATAAAAATAGTTTGTGCGAATAGCAGTATTTTTTTTACATTCAACTTAAAAGCCGGAACTGCACCTTTTTTGTGAAACCATCAAAACTTAGTAGTCATGAAGAAAATTCTACTCTTTGTAGCTGTTTTTTCTGTGAAGTTTACAAATGCCCAAACCCCTTTAGTAAACGCAGTTAAAACTTCTGCAACAATTACAATTAACGGAAACCTCAACGAAGCGGCTTATCAAACTTTCACAAATGTTGCAAAAACAATTGTTGGAACCCCCAATAACACAGGCACAACCTTTTCTGTAACATGGAACAGTACCTACTTATATGTGGGAATGCGGGTTACAGATGGAAATTTATTTAATGAATCAACAAATGCATGGGATGATGATGCATTTGAAATTTATATTGATGCTGATAATAACGGCGGTACAACTTATGGTATTAATGACCGACAGTTTATGAAAGAATGGAACAGCACTACTATTTGGGAAAAAGCAAACAAAACAACAGGAGTATTACACGCATGGGCAGCCATAACCGGTGGTTATACTTTAGAAGTTGCAATACCATGGAGTAATATTGGAATTACAAATCCAAATGCAGGGTTAATTATTGGATTTGATATTGCCAACGATGATGATGATAATGGAGCTGCACGTGAAAGCCAGCGAATGTGGGCGGGTGATAATGATAACTGGCGCTACCCTAGAAACTTTGGTGATCTTATTTTACAAGATATACCAGATACCCAGCCACCAACTGCACCTGTGAGTCTTATTTCTGCCAACCTTACACAAACATCTGTAACACTTAACTGGACAGCATCAACTGATAATGTAGGTGTAACTGGATATGATATTTACCAGAACGGGATTAAAATAAATACCTCACTTATTACAACCAATACATTTAATGTAACAGGTCTAACAGTTGCTACTGCGTACCAATTTTATGTAAATGCAAGAGATGCGGCCAATAATACATCAGCCAACAGTAATATTTTAAATATAACAACGCCAGACACACAGGCACCTTCTGCGCCAACGAATCTTTCATCATCTAATCTCACACAAACATCTGTAACGCTTAACTGGACAACATCAACTGATAATGTGGGAGTAACCGGGTATAATATTTACCAGAATGGAATTAAAATTAATACCTCACTTATTACAACCACTACATTTAATGTTACAGGATTAATTGCAGCAACAGCTTATCAGTTTTATGTAAATGCAAATGATGCAGCAGGCAATACTTCGGCTAATAGTAATATAGTTAATGCAACAACACTTCTGGAACCTGATATTGAAGCACCAACTGCGCCAACGAATCTTTCATCATCTAATCTTACACAAACATCTGTGAATTTAAACTGGACTGCTTCGAGCGATAATATTGCTGTAACAGGGTATGATATATTTCAGAATGGCATAAAAATAAATACATCACCTGTAACAGCTACAAGCTATAGTGCTACTGGATTGGTGGCATTAACTACTTACAGTTATCATGTAATTGCAAGAGATGCAGCCGGCAATCTGTCTGCAGGCAGCAATATTGTTACAGTAACAACTCCTGATACACAGGTGCCGACAGCACCCTCTGCTTTAACATCTTCAAACCTTACTGCAACTTCGGTAACACTTAACTGGACGGCATCAACAGATAATGTGGGAGTAACAGGATATGATATTTACCAGAATGGGATCAAATTAAACACATCTCTAATTATCTCTACAAATTATAATGTTACGGGATTGATTAGCGCTACTATTTACAATTTTTATGTTCGTGCATTGGATGTTTCCGGCAATGTTTCCGCAAATAGTAATACAGTAAATCTTACAACTCCTGATATTATAGCACCCTCTGCACCTTCTAATCTAACAGCAACCAATCTTGCATCAACATCTGTAACACTTAATTGGGCAGCATCAACTGATAATGTAAGCGTTACCGGATATGATGTTTTCCGTAATGGAGTAAAAATAAACAGCAATCTTATAACAGCACTAACATTTAATGTTACAGGCTTAACACCCTCTACAGTTTACCAGTTTTATGTAAATGCAAAAGATGCGTCAGGTAATATATCTGCTAACAGTAATGTGCTGAACATTACAACTACAGCTGCTCCTGTTTCCTGTAGTGGAGCTGGTTCTATTAATTTCCAACGCTGGAATAATATAACAGGAACAACTGTTGCCAGTTTAACATCTAATATCAACTATCCTAACAACCCCAGTACTTCTGGAACTTTATCTTTATTCGAAATACCAAGTAATGCAGCAGATAATTATGGTATGCGTGTTTGGGGATTTATCTGTCCGCCCACAACTGGTGCTTATACTTTTTGGATTGCAGCCGATGATAACACAGAACTTTGGTTGAGTACCACCAGCAGTTCTGCTAATCGTGTTCGAATTGCTTTTCATAATGGATATACAAGTTCAAGACAATGGAATAAATATGCTACTCAAAAATCAGCAGCTATTACACTTAACTCCGGGCAATTGTATTTTGTGGAAGCTATTATGAAAGATGGAACTGGTGGCGATAATATGGCGGTAGGTTGGGCAAAACCAGGTCAAAGTACAACTGCTCCCAGTGAAGTGATTCCCGGAATTCAATTAAGAACTTCTTTACCTGATACACAGGCGCCGGTTGCTTCAACAAACCTGAATGCGGTGAACATTACACAAGCTTCCTTTACTTTGAACTGGACAGCAGCAACAGATAATATAGCTGTTACCGGATACGATGTATTTCAAAACGGTATCAAAGTGAATACAGCCAATATTACCAGCACTTCATTTAATGTAACAGGGTTAACAGCGGCTACGCAGTACAGCTATTATGTTGTGGCAAGGGATGCTGCAGGTAATCTTTCCGCTAATAGTAGTATACTGAATGTTACAACTGCTGCTCCGGATACGCAGGCGCCAACTGCACCATCAAACCTTACATCATCCAATATTGGCCTAACAACTTTTATACTCACATGGAGTGCATCAACAGATAATACAGGTGTAACAGGATATGATGTGTACAGGAATGGTGTAAAAGTAAACACTTCAAATATTGCAAACACTTCTTATACAGTTACAGGATTAACACCGGGAACTACTTATACCTTTACTACCAAAGCAAAAGACGCAGCAGGAAATGAGAGTGTATTCAGTAATGGATTGAATGTAACAACGCTGTTACCTAACTCAGGAACTGAAACATTTACCATGCGTACCATTCTCACCAACCAACGGATGCCGCATGATCTTGTTTACGGGCCAGATAATAATATTTGGTTTATTGAACGTTTTGCCGGTACTGTTAATTTTGTAAACCCTGTTACAAGAGTAGAAACAACAGTACTTACATTGGGCGCCGCCATGGCACGTACAGGTGGACAGGATGGATTATTTGGATTGGCAGTTCATCCCCAATTGCTGACTGGAAAACCATTTCTTTACATTGCATATACATATGAATCAACCAGTTTAACACTTCGTAAAACCAGAATTGTACGTTATACTTATAATTCAAGCACACAACAACTTGAAACTCCGGTAACGATTCTCGAAAATATTCCCGGAAGCAATGATCATAATTCAGGAAGGCTTGCAATAGGTCCTGATTTGAAATTGTATTATACAGTTGGAGATATGGGAGCAGGCCAGTTTGATAATATCAGCCGTATCAATAATGCACAGAATTTAAATATATTCGAAGGAAAGATATTGCGTCTCAATACAGAATCGGAAGTGGGTTCATGGATTCCAATTGATAATCCGTTTACCAATCTTGGCTTACCAACACCTGTATATACATTTGGTCACAGGAATCCACAGGGATTGGTATGGGGTAATGTAAATGGAGTAAATATTTTATTTAGCACTGAGCATGGTCCGTTTAGTGATGATGAAGTGAACATTATTGAAAATGGTCGAAACTACGGATGGCCTAATGTTATTGGATTTTGCGATAACAATTATAACGGACGCACTACAGGGGGATTTACAATCATAAATGAACAAACCAATTGTACAAATCTGAATGCAAAAGAGCCAATTCGTTCATTGTTTCCTGTTGCAACACCACCGGCCGAAGGAACGAATAATAGTACATGGCCTTCTACAGCACCATCAGGTACAGAATTTTATGGAAGCAGTGCCATACCGGGTTGGCAAAATTCTTTATTGATTGCACAATTAAAACGTGGTGCAGTAACAAGATTTAAGTTGAGTAATGATGGGCAAAATATTATATCAGATACCATTCATTATTTCCAGGGAATGGGACGATTTAGAGATGTAATGGTATCTCCCGATGGTTTGAAAATTTATGTTGCATGTGATTCAAGTGGTTCAACTTCCGGGCCAACTGGCGGTGTAACTTCAACTCCTGCAAATCCAGGCAGTATTCTTGAATTTACATATCAACCTCCTGTTGGTGGAAGAGCCTATCCGCAAATAATTACACAAACAGATGTGCAGGAAAATAAAAAGGATAAAACCATTGAAATTTATCCCAACCCTGCTACCAGTTATTTTGTAATTTATAATTACAAAGCAGAAGCTGGAAGAACTGCTGAATTAATTGATTTGAATGGCAGAATAATAAAACGTGTTATTACAAATAGTACTGCAACAAGAGTAGATGTAAAAGGGATGGTGAATGGATTGTATATTATTAGAATAACAGATGCTGCAGGAAAAGTAATCAGAGTTGAAAAGATCGTTGTTCAACAATAATGTTATAAGTTAGAATGCAAACGCCGCTTCTGAAATAAAAAGCGGCGTTTTTTTGTAGCCTCGTCAGGAATCGAACCTGAATCTGGGGCTTCGGAGGCCCTTATACTATCCATTGTACTACGAGGCCATTTATTTTTTTTGGAATTTGTTTCTTGTTATTTTATTAGTCCACCAACATTGCTTCCAAATATTTTTACGGCAATGGCCAGCAATATTACACCAAAAAATTTTCGTACCGCAATTAACCCGGCAGGACCTAATACTTTTTGAATTTTATTGAGTGATAATAAAACAAAATAAATAATAATTAGGTTGATAAAGATGGCAACTAAAATCATCCATTCATTTCTATCGTTGCGTTCAAAAGTTGCTTTTAAAGACATTATGGTAGTGAGAGTTCCAGAACCTGCAATAAGTGGAAAGGCAATAGGTACCAAGGTTCCTGCTTTGGCATCTTTCTCAGCTTTAAAAACTTCAATGCCTAAAACCATTTCAAGACCGAGAATAAAAATTACAATGGATCCGGCTACTGCAAACGATTTCACATCTACACCCAAAATATTTAGAAATGGTTTGCCAATAAAGAAAAACAAGACCATTAAAAATCCGGAAATGAGCGTTACTTTTCCAGAATTAATGCCTCCCATTTTTTCTTTTAGCGAAATCAGCATCGGTACAGCACCCACAATATCTATTACCGCAAAAAGTGTAAATGAAAGTGTGAGTAGTTCTTTAATATCCCAACCCATAGTTTTAGTTTTTACAAAAGTAAAAGAACCTTTGGTAATACTTTTTATTACTTATAAATGAGTTGGTTTATGCTGTTCTGATGTAGAAGCTATATTGGAAAGTATTTCATGTTGATAGACGCCTTCTTTCTGAGTGAGCCTTATTACACATCCATAATTCAATTTAAATTCATTAAATGACTCCAGCAACGGTGTTTTTGTAAGGTGTGATAAAATACTTCTAATAACTCCGCCGTGCGAAACAATAGCAGCAGGTAGTTCTTTATTTGTAATACTGTTGAAACGCTTTACAGTTCTGTCAAATAAGTCCAGATAACTTTCTCCACCAGGAATACGAACATTTACAAAATCATTCATCCAAGGCATTAAGATTTCTTGCGGAATATCATTCCATAGTTTTAACTCCCATTCACCACAACTGATTTCTTTTAAATCATCATGCATTTGTAAAGTATGCTTTGGAAATAAATGTTCAGCCAGTTTTTTACAACGTTGTAGTGGGCTGCAATATACCTGCTGAATATCTTTTGGCAAATACTGTTTAATAAGAGAAGCTTCTTCTAAAAAACTTTCTACAATATCTAAATCTGCCTGACCGTAACAAGTTCCTTTTACAACATCGGGTGTTGTATGCCGTATTAAATATATTTCCATATTGCAATTATACTTATGTAAAATAACACTTCTGTAACTTGTTGTGTAGCACCCAAACAATCGCCTGTGTAGCCACCTATCCATTTATGAAAATACCAACGCAAATAAAATGTACCTATTATTGGTAGCAATAACACTAATACTATTTTTATAGTAAGAAACAAAAACAGTGGCGCTACTCCAAATAGAAATGCAGGAATGATTTCTTTTACAGTAATTGATTTGGCTAATGGTTTAGCTTTAGCATCCTCATTTTCTCTTACATACCTGCATGTAGAAATAACAAACACAGCACATAATCTTGAAAAACTGTGTGCAGCTATCAACATAAGACCCAGGTCATAAACATTTATGGAAAGCAGGCTCATGTATTTTAACAATAACAATAATATAATACCGATGGCTCCATAAGCACCCACACGGCTGTCTTTCATAATGTCTAAAATTTTTTCTTTCGTCCGGCCACCACCAAAACCATCACACACATCAGCAAAACCATCTTCATGAAATGCACCTGTAATAAAAATGCCTGTAATCATTGAAATAATAATTGCTATAGGAGTATTAAATAAATATTCAGCACCATAAAATACTACAGCACAGACACCTCCAACTATCCAGCCCATCAATGGAAAATATCTTGTTGCTTTGTTTAAATACTCCGCATCATGTGTAACCCATTTTGGGCAAGGGATACGGGTGTAAAACATGAGGGCAGCAAAAAATATTTGAATTTCTTTTATCATTTAATCTTTATTACTTACACCTGCACTTTCAAAACTTGCCATTTCATTTAAAAACGCAACAGAACTTTGAATCAATGGTATTGCCAATGCAGCTCCAGTTCCTTCGCCTAAACGCATACCTAAATTAAGCAGTGGTTTTGCGTTAATATAATTCAACATACTTCTATGTCCGGCCTCATCACTGCAATGTGCAAAAACACAGTTACTAATAGTTGAAAGTTCAATTTCTTTTGCAAGTAAAACTGATGCTGTTGCAATAAATCCATCCACAACAATCAGCATATTTAATTCTGCGGCTTTTAAATAAGCTCCAATCATCATTGCTATTTCAAAGCCACCTACTTTACTTACTAAATCTACAGCAGTAATTTTTTTCAAATGAAGTTCATGAAAAGAACTTGCTGCTTCCAATGTTTTTATTTTTAAATGCAATTGTTCATCATTTGCTCCTGTTCCTCTGCCCACACAATCTTTCATTGGTAAACCAAGGTAATGATGCATAATAAGCGAAGCAGATGATGTATTGCCAATCCCCATTTCTCCAAAACCAATTATATTACATCCACTCACAAAAATTTGCTGAACTATTTCTTTTCCTTTATCAATTGCTTTTAGTGCATCTTCAATATGCATTGCTGGGTTCGTACTATAATCTGCTGTTCCGTGTTTTATTTTTGCATGAACAATAGGAAGCGAATTATCAAAATCAAAATTTATACCTGCATCAACAACGGTTAAGCCAATTTTATTTTGCCTGCAAAGTACATTAATCGCTGCGCCGCCATTTACAAAATTCAAAACCATTTGTGCTGTAACACTTTGAGGATATGGGTTTACTTTTCCTGTGGCGGCAATTCCATGATCACCGGCAAACACTACAATATGCGGATTGGTAATTACAGGCGATAAAGTATTTTGTAGTGACCCAACTTTCAACGCAACTTCTTCCAGCATCCCCAATGCACCAACAGGTTTGGTTTTAGTATTGATTTTATATAGTAGTTGTTCTTTTAAGTTCATGATTTAAATTTATTGAAAGCCTTGCCAAAGTTTTAGATGATTCTACTAGTTGCCAGATTGTAAAACTTTGGCAAAGCTTTACCTGTTTTTCTTTAAATCTGTTTCTTCTTTAAATAAATGCAAAGGTTGTTTCAGTTGCAACAAACAATTTCTGCAAAGGCAATCATCATATTTTAAACGAATCAAACCTTCTTCTTTCGCATTCAAATCTATTCCATAGCACTGGCAGTTTGCAATATCACCAACTTTGCATTCAAACAATGTTTTGCAGCGTGGACATTCTTTTTGTTCGTGCTTCATACCTATAAGGTTACTGAAATACCTGCTTGAAGGAGAAACGGAATACTGTTAAAGCCACGTAGGTCAAAGAATTTTGTATTGCCTATATTCTGTGCATCTGCAAAAAACTTGAACTGTTCTTTCCATTTGTATTCAGCATACGCACTCAATATAAAATAACCTTTCAGTGTTTTATCTGCACTTCTGAAACCACCCACATCAAAACGTTCGCTTACATACTTACTGTTTAGTGATGCAGAAAATCCCTTACCAATATTATAATTCAAATTCAAATTAAAATTATGAGCTGGCCTACGGAGTAAATAATCGTACGCAGTATCTTTTGTTGTGATTCGGCTTTGTACAAATTCATTACCTGCTAAAAATGTGTAGTTTCCTGTTACTGATAAGTTTTTTACAGGTGCAACAGATACTTCATATTCCAAACCTCTCACAATCTGATTGGGAATATTGTAATACACAAAATTTATATTATCAAAATCTAAACCTGTTTTTACCTCACGGTAAAAGAATACAGCACGTTGGCGTATTTTTTTTGAAGTATGCTGTAAACCGATTTCATAATTTATACTTTCTTCAGGTTTCAATTCAGAGTTTCCTGCAAATGAGTATAGTTGGTATAAACTCGGCGCTTTAAATCCAGTGGCAATACTTCCAAATACCCGTAATGATTTTGAAAAAGTATAACTCGGGTTAAACGTATAAGTATAATTGCTTCCAAAGCGACTATTTACATTCAGTCTTCCGCCAACTTCCATATTTAGTTTTTCATCTAATCCATTGTATATTAAAGAAGCATACATGCTTTGCTGGCTGATGCTAGTATCATTGATACTACTTTTAAATGGGCCAAAGGAACTGATAGAAAAAAATTGATTGTTGAAAGAATTATATCGGAAATCTGCTCCTTGCAACAACGTAAAACCTTTACCAAGTGTAACGGTTGCATACAATTCAACAAACTGATTCTTACTGAAGTAATCATCCTTCACAAATTTTGAAAAGCCTCCAACACTTGTACTGTCGTCTAAAAAATTACGGTTGCTTTCGCTGTACATATAATTTCCTGTAAAGGCAACAGATTTATTTTTAAAATTGAAACCAATTCCTGTATTGAGGTTATTGCTTTTTTGTGTGAAGTCTTTATCGTCTGTAAAAATTCGGTTATCCAAATCTGTTTTGTATTGATTGTACTGCACAAAACTTTTTAAACTTAATACTTCGCTTAATTGATATTGCACCTGTGCACTGCTGGTAGTGCCCAGGTAACCATCTCTGTCAAAATCTTTGTTGCCCAATGTATCCTGCGCTGTTGAAAACCCTTTACAGCTGATACCTGCAAACCGAGCATTATAACTTAACTTCTGTGCTTTACCATACAATTGCACACTTCCACGATATGTTGAAAGGTTGCCTGCACTAATAGTTGATTTTAAATTGAATGGTTTTTTGATGTTTTGTTTTTGGGTAATGATGTTGATGACTCCTGCTACCGCATCACTTCCATATAAGGTGCTTTGTGCGCCTCTTGCAATTTCAATTCGCTCCACATCATTAATGAGCAATAAGTTCAAATCAAATTCATTGTTAATTTGTGAGGGGTCGCTCACAGGCATACCATCTAATAAAATTAAAGTACGTCCGCTACTGGCTCCACGCATAAAGGTTGTTTGCACTGTACCCAAATTATTCAATGCGCCATTAATGGTGATGGCAGCCTGTTCATTCAATACCTGTGCAACCGTTTTTCCCTGGCTTCGTTCCAATGTTTCTTTGTTAATAACAGAAACCACTTTACCAGTTTGCGATTGTTTTTGTTGCAGCCTGTTAGCGGTAACAATAATTTCATCTAAAGATTTTGCAACAGAATCTTGTTGCGCTTTTGTGTAACTGCTGATGATTACAGCAGCCACAATAAAAATTTTCTTTTTCATTTTTGAAAAAAGTTTTTAAAGTGACTGCTTCCGAATAAAAGAGTTAGAAATATAAAAGCCTGCGCTGTTACACTTCATGCCTTTCTCCCGAAAGCAAAATAAATGTTTGATGTAATTGGCAGGTCTTCTGACTCAGCGTTCACTTCACCTTCCCGCTTTAATTGAAAACAGTGGTATGATTGAAGTTACCTTTTTATCCCTCCCCTGTGGGGAGGCTAGGAGGGGCTTTACAGCTACGGGGATAGTTCCGGAATTACACCGGATTCCCTTTTAATTCCGACCCATAAGATCGGGAAACCAAATACGTTGCAAATGTAGGGGAACAGATTGTGCAGCTTTAAAATGTTTATGCACTTTGTTTTAAGAGTTTTTAACAGATCAATGATACTATATAATAAGTACTGCCGTTTTCAATTGTAAGAAACATCCTTTCGCATTTTCCAAAAACTACTGTGGGATTGAGAATATTTTTCTCATATAAACTACTTTTTATGAACAGTTGTGCCCTTGCTTGTTTCTTATGTGTATTATTTATTTTCAATGTAAGTGATGCTGAAGCCCAAAAAAAATCTTCAAAGTATGAAGTAGGAATTGCTGTTGGTGCTTTTGTATATCAAGGCGATTTAACACCTTACAGATTGGGTTCTTTAAAAACAATGCGACCGGGAATTATTCTGCATGGCTCCCGAAAAATAAATGCAACCATGGCTGTAAGGTTGAACTTATCCATTGCATCTTTAAGAGGTGATGATTCAAAATATAATTCACCTGCTTACAGGCAGCAACGAAATTTTAAATTCAGTACGCCATTAATTGAACTGAGCCCGCAACTTGTTTGGAGTCCATGGGGATGGGAAGAACTGGGGCCTAAAATTTCACCATATGTATTTGGTGGAGTTGGATTAAGTTATTTACGCATTCGTCCTGACTGGAGTAATTTCAATGCCTCTCATTTTATTTTAGAAGAAAATTTACCTGCACGAATTGCAGAAGATATTGCACATGGTACGCCGAGATTATTGCCTGTTATTCCTGTTGGGGCAGGCATTCGTTATGCCATATCTCCAAAGTTTGTAATGAATGCAGAACTCTCTTACCGAACTGCGTTTACTGATTACTTAGATGGGTTTAGTAAAGCTGCTAATCCGAATTTAAAGGATAAATATTATAGTGTTTCAGTGGGGGTGATTTATCGTTTTGGAAAAACAAATAGTTGGGATTGCCCACCGGTGAAGCAATAGATACAAAGATATTACTGATGTGACAGATTAAAACAGATTCTTTTAGATCAGTAAGCATCTGTTCAATTATTTTAATCAGTGTATTTATCTTTTTTTAGAATTAAAAAAGAGGGACACTCCTGCCGAATAATTACTTCCCGCCGCCACATTATAAAACCGATTGGCAGCAGCATTAATATCATTGCCTAAACTATAGGTTTCATTAAAAAGATTCTCGCCGCTAACAAATAGTTCAGCTTGCAGTTTGCCGATAAATATTTTTTTATAGCCCAGTCTTATTGCAAGTAAATGAAAGTCGCTTCCATAAAAAGTATTGGCATCATTCAAGGGAGTTTTTTCATTGTAGTTGTAAGTAATATTTATATATACTCCCGGTTGTATCATGGCATCTAAACCTGCTGCTATAATTGTTTTTGGTACGCTGGGTAATTGCTTGCCGCTAAAATCATTGGTGAGCTGTTTAAAATCTTTATAGGTAAAATCATTGTAGGTGAAGCTGAACCAAATATTTGCTTGTGTTAGAAATTTTGTTCTTTGCTCAATTAATTTATAATGAATCATCCCTTCAATTCCTTTTTGGCTGGTGCTTCCTGCATTTGTAAAAAAATCAGCACCACCTGTATCCCTCCGCTGCACAATGGTATTATTGAGGTTAAAGAGAAATCCATTTACATCAACAAATAATTTTTCTTTAAGTAAATTAAGTCTAGTGCCCAGTTCATAATTCCATCCTTCTTCTGCATTGAGATCTGTTGTAATTACACCAGTTGATGGAAGAACTTCAGCAGATGTAGGTGGAGAAAACCCTTTTGCTACGGAAGCATAAACTGACATTTCTTTTGTAATCTTTTTCAGTACAGCAACTCTGGGAGCAATTTCATTTTGATACGTTCTTTTTTGCGGGCTTAACGGAAATTTATTGAGCCTTGTAATTTCAATACTACTTTTATTAATACTTGCACCAACTGTTACAAACCAGTTTCGTGGTAAAGCCCAATCAGCTTGTGCAAACACATTCCATGTAAACGGAATTACTTCATCTTCTGTTTGCAAGGTATCGCTTAAGCCATTTTTATTTTTATAGACACGTATATTATACCAGCCCTGTTGCAACTCTGCACCTGCAATAAATTTTAATTCGCCAATAGTTACTTTGGGTGAAAATGAAAATACAGTACGGCCTCCTGCGTGTGGTTCACTTCTTCTTTCAAAATTCCGAACAGTAGGATTGGCAAATTGAGAAAACGCTCCGTATAGCGAAGTTGTATTTTTAAATTGAGATGCTATTACAAACTCATGACTCACTGCGGCAAAAAATGTTTTTTGATTTACACCTGCATTTGCCTGTTCGCTGGATGGTGTAGCTCCAACTCTTGGCCTTGCCTGTTTAGGATTGGCTGCAAATTCAGCAGGAGTTAATCCGCCGGGAGTTTGATAAGCTAAGTCAGCATACATTAAAAATGTTCGGATGCTTTGTTTTTGATTCAATGCAATTTTTGCATCCCAGTTAAAAACAGTTCTGTCGAGTTTTGTCCAACTGCGATAACCATCACTATGCAGTTTTGTAAAACCAATAGTTTGCTGTGTAGTTCCATCACCAATTCTTGCATATATATTTATATTTTGCAAACCAAAACTGCCAAATGAATAATCAACACCCACACCAGAAGGTTGATTTTGTGCATGTGTTTTTAATAAAACTGCACCACCACTTCCAGCTCCATACAAACTTCCACTTGGCCCTTTTAAAACTTCTACAGATTGAATATTGAAAAAAGAAAGTTGATTGAGATAAGTTGAACCGCCGGGTTCAGTAAAGGGAATATCATTCAAATATACTTTTACGTTTCTCACTCCAAATGGTGAACGTAATGAGCTACCACGAATATTTAAACGATAACTTCCAGGGCTTCTTTCTTCCATACGTACGCCCGGCTGTGTATTTAAAGCGGGTACTATGGAACTGTTATTAAAGCGAAGTAACTGTTTTTGAGAAATAGAACTTACAGCCGCAGGCACATCCATCAGCTTACGATTTTGTTCAAATGCTTTAATAAGTACTTCGTTTAATTCTTTTGATGACGTATCAATTTGTGCAAACGAGGAAACAGAAAAAAACATTCCTGTTATAAGGGTTAGTAGTTGGCTCTTCATGGTGCAAAAGTAATACTTTGGATAATTAATGAAACAATAACGGTAAATCAAAAGAAAAACTATCTTCAACTCATATTCTTAATTGCATGGAAAAAAATAACAAGCTCAATCTTTTTTCTTTTACCATGATAGTGGTGGGGCTGGTAATTGGTATGGGCATCTTTCGTACAGCAGCTACCAGCGCTAAAGATGCCATTGCACCTTCGGTATATTTCAGTGCATGGATCATTGGCGGACTGGTTGCACTTTGCGGCGCTCTTACCTATGCTGAAATTGGCAGCCGCTATCCCGTAACCGGAGGTTATTACAAAGTGTTTGCAAAAGCGTATCACCCAAGTATTGCATTTGCCATTAACTGTTTAATATTAGTGAGCAATGCTGCAAGCTTAAGTGGTGTGGCATTAATCGGAAGTGGTTACTTATTAAAATTATTTCCCGGTGAGTTTACTGATATTCACAAAGCATTGGTGAGTTGTGGTGCCATTATTCTTTTTTACCTTATCAATTTGCGTGGATTAAAAATGAGTTCTACCGCACAAAATATTTTAATGACCATTAAGATATTGATGATTGTAGGATTAATAGCCGCACTTTTTTTCCCTGATAAATATGCAACTGTATCAACTGCAACTCCTGCCGCAAGCACATCAGCAAATTATTTCGATTGGATAAAAAGCCTGGGTGTGAGTTTGATTGCTGTTTCATTTACTTATGGAGGCTATCAACAAACTATCAACTTTGGAAATGAAGTGCAGCAGCCTTCAAAAAATATTCCGAGAGGAATTTTTATAGGCATTGCCATCATCATCGGGTTGTATCTATTAGTGAATCTCAGTTATTACAAACTAATCGGCTTTGAACAAATGAAAGGCGAACGGGAGATTGCGTATGTGGTGATGGATAAAATTTTTGGCACAACCGGCGCAACTGTTTTTTCAGCATTTTTATTTTTGGGTGTACTGGCTTATGTAAATGGTTTGCTCATGAGCAATCCAAGGGTGATGTATGCCATGGGTGAAGATGGTAGCCTGCCGAAAATATTTGCCAGGCAAAATGAAAAAACAAGTGTGCTTACATTTTCATTAACGGTGTTTGCAGCAGTTTGTATTGTTATTTTATTTTTTGCTCAGGAGTTTGAAAAAATATTATCCTTCACCATTTTTCTGGATTGTTTTGGAATGGTACTGAGCAGTGCTACTATTTTCTGGTTCAGGAAAAAAACAAAGCATTTAGATGGTACTGGCATTTATAAAATGAAATTGTTTCCGGTGTTACCTATTATTTTTATGAGTGCTTATTTGTTTGTAGGTACCAGCATTGCTGTTGATGATCCATCAGCAGCAATAACAGGTGTGGGGGTGCTGGTAGCTTTTGTGGTGATTTACTTTTTGCTGCACCGCAAAAAGTAGATTTCGTTAAAAAACAAGAAGATTTGTCAGGATAATGTCAGCCGCTAATCAAAATTCAATATTTTCGTGTCCCTTAAGAACTATTTTTAATATATGAGAAGACATATTTTTCTGCCTGCCTTTATTTCCGTTCTGCTTTGCTCTGTTCAGGGTGTTTCAGCACAGGAGAAATGGGATCTCCGCCGATGTGTGGAGTATGCGCTTGGTAATAACATTAATATTAAACAGGCTGATGTGCAGGCTAAAATCTCGGCTCTTACTTTTGACCAAAGTAAACTGCAGCGATGGCCCACACTAAATTTTCAAAATAGCACGGGTACTCAATTCGGCCGATCTATTGATCCAGCCACTAACGGATTTACCAACGATCAAATTTATTTTTCACAGTTTGGTTTGCAAACAGGTGTAACCCTGTTTAATTGGTTTTCTATAAAAAATCAAATTGCAGGAAACGAATTAGAAACCAAAGCACAGGTAGCCGGTGTTGAAAAATTAAAGAACGACATTTCTTTAAACGTTGCTGCTGCCTATTTGCAGGTTTTACTTTCCCGTGAGCAGGTTAATATTACCAAAGTACAGATTAGCCAAACAACAGAACAGCTTGCCAATACCAGAAAATTAGTTGATGCCGGAAGTTTGCCTGAGCTAAATGCTGCGGAACTGGATGCACAACTGGCAAGAGACAGTAATAATTATATTGGAGCTTTTACTACATATCAAACCAATTTGCTCAGTTTAAAAGTATGGATGAATTATGATCCGGCCCAACCACTTGATTTGGATACCCCACCGGTTGAACGAATTCCAATTGAATCTTTCTCAGATTCTGAACCTGATATGGTGTATCAGTTGGCAATTAAAAATTTACCGCAGCAAAGAATTAATCAGCTCCGGTTAGAGTCGTTGCTCAAGTTTCAGCAAGTGGCAAAAGCAGGAATGTATCCCACCATATCTGCATTCGGCAATGCCAATACTTCGTACTCTAGTGCGTTAAAAAATTTACCAAAAGGTACACAGGTTGTTCCTGTGCCCATTGGTTATGTAACTGTACCTGCAAGCGGAACCGTTTATAATGTATTTCAAAATGTAACCATTCCACAAACTTTTGATAAGGCAAATTTGTTGCGCCAATTGGATTTTCAGTTTCGCCAGAGCCTGGGTATTGGCATTAACATTCCCATCTTTAATAATGGTACTGCAAAAATTAACTGGCAGCGCAGCAAGCTGAATGTTCAAAATCAACAATTGCAGTTAGAAAGAGATAATCAAACATTAAAGCAGGATATTTACAATGCATATAACAGTGCATTGGCTGCTTATCAGCGTTATCAGTCATCCATCAAATCGGTTCAAACGGCTGAATATTCCTATGAACTTACACGCAAAAGATATGAAGCAGGTTTGTTACGTACCATTGATTTAATTACCAATCAAAATAATTTATTCCGTGCAAGGCTTGAAAAAACATCTAACCAGTTTGATTTTGTATTTCGTATGAAAGTGCTGGAGTTTTATAAAGGACAGGGAATAAAATTGTAAGCAGATACTCTAAATTAAAATTGAAAATTATAATATCGTTTTATGAATAAGAAATTATGGTGGATCATTGGAGCAGTAGTAGTCATTATTGCCGTGTTAATCGGGTTAAAAAAATCAGGGGCAATTGGAAAAGAAGAAGGAACAAAAGTGGCAGTGGAAAAAATTACCCGTCGCACAATTGTAGAAACTGTTAGTGCCAGCGGCAAAGTATATCCTGAAGATGAGCGAAAGGTAAGTAGTGATGTGAGCGGCGAAATTACTGACCTATATGTATTAGAAGGTGACAGTGTAAAAAAGGGTCAGGTTCTTGCTCGTGTGTTTGCTGATGTATTAACTTCAAACAGGGATCGTTCTTCTTCAGTTGTAAATCAGCAGGAAGCTCAGGTAGGAAATGTAGAAGCATCTATTGCAGCTTTTGAAGCAAGATTGAATCAATCAAAACTCAACTATGACCGGCAGAAAAAATTATTGAACGATAAAGTAATTTCAAAATCAGAATTTGAACAGGCCGAAAGTCAATACTTAACTGCACAAGCAGATTTGAATGCGGCCAAGCAAACTGCAAAAAGTACAAAAGCCGGAGTGCAAAGTGCTAAAGCAGATTTAAATGCTGCCAATAAAAATTTAAGCCGCACTACTATTATATCTCCCATGGACGGTATTGTTTCTTTACTTGCAGTAAAAAAAGGCGAACGTGTAGCAGGTAACAGTTTTAGTTTGGGTACAGAAATTATGAGAGTGGCAGATATGAACCGCATTGAAGTTCGTGTAGATGTGGGAGAGAATGATATTCCAAAAGTTCATATTGGTGACAGTGCGTATGTGGAAGTAGATGCGTACAATGATCGTAAGTTTAAAGGTGTAGTTACACAAATATCCAGCAGCAGTACATCGGCACAGCAAATTACAAATGCCGCTACGGGTGATGTTACAAATTACAAGGTGTATATAAGAATTGATCCTGCTTCTTATGCTGATTTGTTTGATCCTGCAAAACCACGCAGTCTTCCTTTCCGCCCGGGCATGAGTGCCAGTGCAGAAATTATGACCAAGCGTCATGAAAATGTATTGGCTATTCCTATACTTGCCATTACCACCCGTGATAAAAATGAAAAAGAATCAAAAGCAAAAGCAAAAGAAGATCAGGATAAAAAGAAAGCACAGGGGCAGGAAGTAAGTACAACCACTGCTACACTTGCAGAAGATATGCAGGAAGTTGTTTTTGTTGTAGGTGCAGATGGTACAGTTAAAAAAATTGTGGTGCGTACAGATATACAGGATAATGAATACATCGAAGTGCTGAGTGGAGTAAAAGAAGGCGACCAGGTAGTGAGTGCACCTTACAATACCATTAGTAAACTGTTGAAAGATGGAATGAAAGTATTGGTAGTAGCAAAAGAAAAAGTATACGAAACAAAATAAGCTTCAACAAGAAATTTTAATCTCGGCCAATGTGCCGGGATTTTTTTTATTACTCTGCTTAGTAGTATATTAGTTGCTTCTAAATCAAATTAGTTGCCACAAACCACACAACATAAAATAGCAATTATAGGCAGCGGAAGTTTTGCTACAGCGCTGGTAAAAATTTTAAATGATAATGGCCATACTATTTACTGGTGTGTGCGTCATCAAACGATTATTGATCATTTAAAAAAACACCGGCACAATCCGGCTTACTTACGTTCTGCTTCTTTTAAAACAGAATTACTTACACTTAGTACTGATGTAGAAGAAACTGTAAAAGCTGCTGAGTATGTTGTACTGGCTATACCATCGGCTTATGTAGAAACGGTATTGCAACCTTTGCCCAAAGATATTTTTACAGGTAAAAAAGTCATCTCTGCCACTAAAGGAATTATGCCCACTAAAAATGTGTTGCTCAATGATCATTTAAAAACGGAGTTTGATTTTGATCCCAATGATTACTACACCATCATGGGTCCTTGCCATGCCGAAGAAGTAGCATCAGAAAAATTATCATACCTCACCTTTACCGGTTTGCATGATCTTACAGCGCAGTGGATAGCAGATCAGTTCAAGAATCATTATATCAACACGGTTATAAACAGCGATGTATATGGTGTGCAGTTTGCTGCCATCTTAAAAAATATTTATGCACTGGCAAGTGGTATTGCACATGGATTAGATTATGGTGATAATTTTTTAAGTGTGCTGATTGCAAATGCTGCTGATGAAATGGCGGTGTTCTTACGCAAGGTAGGTATTAGAAATATTGAAGTGGGTGTACACAAAGAGCCGATACCCGGTGTGCAGTTGCAAAAAAATCCGCTGCGTAAATCGGCTAACTATGCCGCCAGTGTTTACCTCGGCGATTTGCTGGTTACCTGTTATTCACCTTATAGCCGCAACCGTAGTTTTGGAACCATGATTGGCAAAGGCTACAGTGTAAAAGCGGCTCAATTGGAAATGAATATGGTAGCAGAAGGTTACAATGCCTGCCGGTGTGTGCATTTAATTAATGAAGGGATTAAAGCTGATATACCAATTGCCACAATGGTGTATAAAATTTTGTGGGAGAACCTTTCTCCTGCTGAAGGCTTTAGGCAAATAGAAGATACCATGATTTAGCATCTGTTAATGTTTTAGAAATTGATTCTTCTATTTTTAAAGGATGGTATCTTTGTAAAAAATAAAGTGATGCCCGTTTCATTTGATGGTTTTGCTCCTTACTTATTACTACTGATGTTGGCAGTGGGCATATTGCATCATCTTTTTTCAAAGGAGAAAAGTGTGGAGTGATTTTTTAAATTTACATTAAGTTTGCGTTTTCTCCAATTCACGAACAGCAATGAAAAACTAAAATATTTGTTAGTTGGCAGGGAACTAATACCAGCAAAGACTGTAACGAATACTTACAATGTTAAATGTTAAAACGTATTTTTATGGAGTTTGAAAACAATAGTAATAAAAGCGAAGATCATTTGTTTTATTACGAAATTGAAGAGGCAGTAAAAGTAGTATGGAATAATATTTCGGAACAAATGCAGCAAAAATATTCCTATGAAGAAGTCTTTAAAATACTGAAGATTGAGGAATGTTTTTTTGATGAAATGGGAATTAACATCCCGGAAAACAAACCCGCCCCATTTTGTGACTACCCAGTAGATATTGATTGGGATTTATTAAAGTATAATATTATTCATAAGGCTTCTAGTCAGAATATTTATCTCTCCTTTGATGATTTGGATGAATTATTAGACGCTGAGTTATTATACTATAAAATCAATGATGCTTTAAGTGATGCTGGTGATTATTTAAATTAATACAGTCATATTCGATAAGCTGTACTTTAATTAAGGCAAAACCATTAAAATAGGAGCTAATACTTTTTCCATAAAATCTTTTGATGCTTGGTTTATTAGTTCTGGTTCATATTTTTGGATAATAATTTCAAACCATTCATGAATTTTTTCTGAGTCAATGTTGTCTTTTCCTACATATTCACTTTTAATGAAGTACTTTTCCTTTAAGTCGGTCTCAATTTTTTTATAAAAACTTTCGTCTTTTAAATTAATTTCAAGTTTGTTTGGGTTATATGAAATTGTGAAGTGATAGAATGGCTCTGTATTGTCGTAGGTTTCATCATTTGGGTCATAATACAGCCCAAATTCAACTTCTATACAGTCTTTACTTTCAATGTGTAGTATATGAAAACGATTTATTATAGCTAATTGGTTATGTATTTTATTTAATGTTGTAGCTTTATTACTAGAAAAGATTTCATTATTGAATGAAATCATATTTTTAAAAATTATTTTTAATTTATAGTTTTCTTTTTTTGAAATCATTTCATTTAGGAAATGATCAAGATTGTCATGTATTGGAGTTAATAAATCAATAATTTTGTTAGTGCATGCTGACAATAAATCCATAACTGTTGGAAGCTCTTCATGAAATTTAATATCAAGTTCATTAAATTCAATTTTTTGTTTTATACTCATTAGTCAAAGTTTTAAGATAATAGAGATCAGAAATAGAAATATTCTTATTTTCTACATCATGATTATTTAGAAAATTTAAAATTTCAGCCTTGTTTTTAATCGGGTAAAGTAAATTCCTTAAAAGTTTTTGGTATTCTTTTAAAGACGTATCATTTTGAATCAAGTCTCTTACTGCTTCATACAACTCTAAATAGGTAAAAAGGTAGTATTGATCATGAAAGTTGGTTATTGTATAGTAAGAAAGGAGAATAAATGTTTTAAGGTAGCTAGGAAATTTTTTAGTAATATAATTATAATACAATTCTAATTGGTCTTTCGCCTCAACTTCATTGATATCTTTTGTTGCTATTTTGGCCAGTAATTTATTTTCAATTAGTATTAAAAATTTATTCTCATGATCAATAATAAATAAATCAATTCTTCCATTTGATACGGGCTTCTCTCTTTCAATAGTATATTTTTTTTTATTAATTGATTCAATTAATATAGAATTTTTAATTTTCTTTTCAATAAAATTGCCTAAAAGTATGGAGCCAAAGTTGTGTTGTGAATTTAAGAATAAGTATTTTAAAATATTGCTGTGAGTATTTTCTCTAAAATTATGTGCCATCAACTCGAATGTCGATGGTTTTAGAATATCTTTTAGCAACTCTTTTTTAGTTGAGAGTGATTCCAATATTTCTTGAATTATTTTTTCTCGTAGTTTAGTAAAGCCATCAAAATCAAACATGATTATTTTTTGATTCGCATTTTTTATGAGAAGCTTAAAAACGTTTATTAAATTAATTTCCTCCTGAATTGATTTCATTATAATCAGTTTTTGGTAAGGCCAAATTTAAGTATTTATATGTGCTAATATACAAAGGGTTGCGATCGGTTTATTTCAGTTAATTTTAAACGATTAAATGCATTTCCATTTCGTAAAAATTATTTGCCTCAGAAAACTCTAAAATCTTTTTTAACTTTATACAAATAAACTGATCCCTGTTTCATTTTTTTGGTTTTGCACCTTATTTATTATTGATGATGCTGGCAGTAGTCATAGTGCATCATCTTTTTTCAAAGGAAAAAAGTTCGGAGTAATTATTTACATACTAACAAACATTTCTCCCGCAATTTTATCTGCAAATAATTTCCCTTCTTTGGTAAGAACTAAATGTTCATCTGTTTCTTTCATCCAATCTAAGTGAATAAAACGTTCTGCTTCCCGTTGCAGATATTCTTTTTTAGTTGCTCCAAATTTTTGTTGTACAAAATTCAAATCACATCCTTCCATTAATCGTAAGGAAGTCATAATGTATTCATTCAATTGTTGTGCAGCAGTAAGTTCTTCTTTTTCAAATGGAATTTTATTTTGGGCCAATGCCTGTATGTATTGCATATTGTTGCTTACATTCCATTGCCTGCTTACTCCATTATAAGAATGTGCAGATGGTCCCAGGCCAAGGTAATGTGTACCATGCCAGTAGCTGCTGTTGTGTTTGCTTCTATGTCCGGGCTTTGCAAAATTTGAAATTTCATAATGCTCAAAACCTGCATCTTCCATTTTATGCATTAACTGTACAAATTGGCGGCTCTGTTGCAATGCATCTACATCTGTTGCTTGGTGAGTGCGTATTAATTTATCAAGTAGCGTTTTGGGTTCTACAGTTAAAGCATAACAGGAGAGGTGTGTTATGTTTTGCTCCAGCACCCAGTTCATATTATAGTTCCAATGCTCATCAGTTAAGCCGGGTGTTCCGTAAATTAAATCAACCGTAAAACTTTCAAAGCCAGCTGATCTTGCTTTTTCAATAGCAGTTTTTGCTTCAGTTGCATTATGGGCACGGTTCATCCATTTCAGATCTTCATCAAACAAAGATTGAATGCCGATGCTGAGTCGGTTGATACCAGCCTGTTTCCATCCTTTTAATTTTTCTTCTGTAATATCATCGGGGTTTGCTTCCAGTGTTATTTCTGCTGTGGAAGAAACAGCAAAATGTTGATTAAGTTTTTCAAGTATCAATTGTAATTCGTCAACTTCTAATAAGCTTGGTGTTCCTCCACCAAAGTAAATAGTTTCAACAGTTTGCTGTTGCAAATAATTATTTTCGCTCTGTAATTCTATTTCTTTCAATAAAGCCGCAATAAAATCGTTTTTGTATTGCAGACTGGTACTGAAATGAAAATTACAATAGGTGCAAGCCTGCCTGCAGAATGGTATATGAATATAAATGCCTGCCAAAGCTTAATTTAGAAAACAAAATTACCCGTTTGTGAACCAAAACTTTTTTGTTTCTGTAAAATTCATCAGTATCAGCTTTGCATTGCTTCTCACAATGGCTTTACAGGCGCAACCGAACTATAAGCTTAATTATAAGTTTGTTGATACCATTTTACAGCCGGAGAAACTGGGTTTGCAGGAAGTATTTATAAACAAAACAGCTTGCGCCGAATATATTTTTCAAATACCCAGGCTGTTACAAAAAAAAGGATTTATTGCAGCTTCGGTTGATAGTATGCAAATAGATTCAACCTCAGCTCAGGTTGATGTGTACATCGGCCGCACATTTCGCTGGGCAAAACTAAATGCATCATCTGTACCACAGGAATGGTTAACTGCTGCGGGTTATATTGAAAAAAACTTTACAAAGCAGGTACTCAATTATCAAAGCCTGCAACAATTACAGGAAAAATTGTTGATTAAATTAGAAAACACCGGCTATCCTTTTGCCAATGTATATCTGGATAGTTTTGATTTGAGTGAAGAAGGCATCAGCGCCATTTTAAAAGTAAACAAAGGGCCTTTGTATAAAATTGACAGCATCCGGATTTATGGCGATGTGAAAATAAACAGTAAATTTTTTCAACGCTATCTCGAAATACCCAATGGCTCTATTTATCAAAAACAAAAATTAGTAAACATCAGTCCACGTTTATTGCAACTGCCTTATTTAGTAGAGGAGAGAATGTGGAATATGAATTTACTGGCCACAGGTTCTATTTTAAATTTGTATTTAAAAGAAAAAAAGAGCAGTCAAATAAATGGCATCATTGGTTTTTTACCGGCCAATGATCAGCTTGGTGGTAATAAATTATTGGTTACTGGTGATTTTAATTTGAATTTGAAAAATGGGTTTGGCCTGGGAGAATCTTTAAGTATTTTGTTTCAGCAAATACAAATTAAATCACCAAGGTTGCAGTTAGCTTACCAGCAACCGTTCCTGTTTGGTTCTGCATTTGGTGCTGATTTTTCGTTTGATGGATTTAAAAAAGATTCCTCTTTTCTCAACATCACTTTGCAGGCTGGTGTTCAATATTCATTTGGAGGAAACCGCAGCGGCAAATTATTCCTTCAGCAATTTATTACCAATCTTGATTTGGTTGATACATTGAGCATTCGTAACAGCCGCAGATTGCCTGATCAAATTGATCAAACCACAACCAATATCGGAATAGACTATGAATGGTTTAATACCGATTACCGTTTCAATCCACGCAAAGGATATGATCTTCGGTTTATTGGCTCGGCAGGTATTCGGAAAATAAAACCAAACAGCAGCATTACATCTATTAAAGATCCCTTCAACCCATCCTTTAATTATCAATCACTCTACGATTCAGTAAAAGCAAGAGCGTATACATTTCGCTTAAAGTTAACTGCAGCAAGATTTTTTAAAATAGGTAAGCAAACTGTTTTAAAAACCGCAGTTACAACTGCACTGGTGCAAAGCCCGCAGTTGTTTCGCAATGAACTGTTTCAGTTAGGAGGTTTTAAAATGCTCCGTGGTTTTGATGAAGAAAGCATTTTTGCTTCGGCTTATGCTGTGGTAACATTGGAGTATCGTTTGTTAATTGGGCTTAACAGTTATCTCTACACATTTACAGATGGCGGTTGGGTGCAAAATAAAAGTCAGTTTGCTAATACCACCAATCAGTTTTTAGGAGCCGGGCTTGGAATGGCGTTTGAAACAAAGGCGGGTATTTTTAATGTGGCTTTTGCAGCAGGAAAAAGAAATGATGTGCCCTTGAATTTACGCCAGGCGAAAATTCACTTTGGCTATGTAAACTTTTTTTAGAGAAAATAGATTGTGATCATCTTATTTTTGCTGCACTCATGCATCGCTTATTACTTTTTCTTTTTTTGGGATTGATACAGTTGAATTCTTTTGCTCAGGATTCTGCAGCAACTGCTCAAATAGTTTCTAAAACGGATTCAAGTGTAAAACCACAAAGTCAAACGATTGTTCCTGTTCCTTCACTTGATTCCTGTCGCAATTATATCATTAAAAAGTTATTGCGTTTAAATGTTAAAGGGTCATCACAGCTTTTGGTACAGTCACAAAAACTAAGAAATGGAAAGGATTGGTTATTTTATTATATGTTGGCACTTTTATTTTTCTTTGGTCTCATTCGTTTGAACTATGCCAGATATTTCAAAGATTTATTTCGATTCTTCTTTCGCACATCTTTACGGGTAATCCAAATTAGGGAGCAATTGGTGCAGTCTGGTTTACAATCTTTGTTCTTTAATATCTTTTTTGCCTTTTCATTCGGAGCATACATTTATCTGCTTTCAGTTTACTATGAGTCATCACTACAAGTTAGCAACTGGCTTATACCGATTGGTGCTGCATTGTGCTTGCTGGTTTTATATATGGGCAAGTATCTGTTTTTAAAAATAAGCGGATGGCTATTTAGTATTGGCACAGCTACTGAAACGTATACCTTCATTGTTTTTCTTATAAACAAAGTAGCCGGTGTAGCGATATTACCTTTTCTCATACTTATTGCTTTTGCTGCAACTGAAATAGTTGATATTGCTGTAACCTTGTCATTGGTATTAGTAGTCGGGTTGTTTCTGTATCGGTTTTTAAGGGCTTATCAACCTGTTCAATCAGAAGTGAAAGTGGGTAGATTGCATTTTTTAATTTTCTTCCTCGCTATTGAAATTGCTCCATTGTTAATCATTTACAAACTATTGATTCGTTTTTTCTAATCATTTGTACTTACCTTCGCAAAAATTTTCCTTAGACGTATGGAAAAAAAAGGCCCTAAAGATTCAATTGCTACCAAAGTTCAGAATATTTTAATTACCCAACCGAAGCCCGACTCAGAGAAGTCGCCCTATTTCGATTTGGCTAAAAAATATAACCTCAATATGGCATTTCAACCCTTTATTCGTATTGAGGGTATCCCATCAAAAGAATTCAGAAAGCAAAAAATTGATATTCCTTCTTACTCAGCAGTAGTCTTTACAAGCCGCAATGCTATTGATCATTTTTTTCGTACCTGCGAAGAAATGCGTATTACCATTTCGCAGGATACAAAATATTTTTGTATTACAGAAGCCGTGGCTCTTTATCTTCAAAAATTTATTTTGTACAGAAAGCGAAAAGTTTTTTATAGTGCAGACGGTACTAATAAAAGCTTGTTTGATGTAATTAATAAACATAAGAGCAACGAACGGTTTTTATACCCATGCAGCGAAAATCTGGATAATGAAATTATGGGTTGGTTGCGTCATAATCATTGTGAGTACGCCACACCCATCTTGTATAAAACAGTAAGTAACGATATTAAAGAACTGGTTACTACTGGCGGTTATGATGTGATTTGTTTTTTTACTCCCAGTGGAGTAAGAAGCCTTATTGAAAACCTTCCCCAGTTTAAGCAAAACGGAACCTTTATTGGCGCTTTTGGAGCTAACACTTTTAAAGCAGCAGAAGAAGCCGGATTAAAATTGCAGATTAAAGCTCCTGAACCCCAAAGCCCAAGTATGGTTTCTGCATTGGATAAATTTTTGGCTGGCTTTCAAAAATAATTTCAAATTAGTTTTTTTCTTAACAGGTTTGCTGCTGTGTAGTGATCTTTGCATAAAGAATTTTAATGCAACACACCAATCGTCTGGCACAGGAAACAAGTCCCTATTTATTGCAACATGCACATAATCCTGTTGATTGGTATCCATGGGGCGAAGAAGCATTGAGCAAAGCAAAAGCTGAAGACAAACCTATTTTAATCAGCATCGGTTATTCATCCTGCCATTGGTGTCATGTAATGGAGCGGGAGAGTTTTGAAAATGAAGCCACTGCCGAAATAATGAACCGCCATTTTATTAATATTAAAATTGACAGGGAAGAACGGCCTGATCTGGATCATATTTATATGGATGCTGTACAGGCAATGGCAGGTAATGGCGGCTGGCCACTTAATGTTTTTTTAACTCCACATTTAAAACCTTTTTATGGAGGCACTTATTACCCTCCTGTGAAAATGTACAACCGTGCTTCTTGGAAGGAAGTTTTGTACGGCGTAGCCGATGCATTTAAAAACAAGCGAGATGAAATTGAAGAACAATCAAATGGATTAGTAGCTCATCTTCAAAATGCTAATTCGTTTGGTACAGAAGTGGTATTGAAAATTGCTTTACCTGTTGATGAGTTATTTGATGCAAATGCATCTGATGAAATGTTTGATACTATAATGAAACAAGCAGATAAGGAATGGGGTGGCTTTGGAAATGCACCTAAGTTTCCACAAACATTTATAACAAGATACTTGCTGCAGCATTATCATTATACGGGCAATAAAGAAGCATTAGTACAAGCATGTTTAAGTCTGGATAAAATGATTGAAGGCGGAATTTATGATCATGCAAGTGGAGGTTTTGCAAGGTATAGTACCGATACGGAATGGCTGGCGCCGCATTTTGAAAAGATGTTGTATGATAATGCTTTGCTGGTAATAGCTCTTAGCGAAGCGTATCAAATAACAAAGCATGAATTGTATAAAACAACCATTGCTGATACACTTGCATTTGTAGAACGGGAAATGACTTCTCCTGAATTTGGATTTTACTCAGCCCTTGATGCAGATACTGAAGGTGTAGAAGGCAAGTTTTATACCTGGCAAAAAAGCGAAATAGATGAAATTTTAAAAGAAGATGCCCAGCTGTTTTGCAGTTATTATGATGTTTCAGAAAAAGGGAATTGGGAAGAAGTAAACATACTGCGTACAAAAATGAAAGCTGCTGATTTTTGCAGGGAAAGAAATGAAGATCTTGAGCCCTTTCTTTTAAAAATGAAAAACTGTCTTTCTTTATTGCTTCAAAAAAGAGATAAACGAATACGGCCTTTGTTAGATGATAAAATCATTTTAAGCTGGAATGCATTAATGAATACAGCCTATAGCAAAGCTTTTGCTGCAACAGGGGTTGAAGCATATCGTAAGATGGCCAAACAGAACATGGAGTTTCTTACAAAGTCTTTCTATCAGCCTGTAGAAAATACCTGGCAGCATGTTTATAAAAACGGTCAAACCAAGCACAATGCTTTTTTAGATGATTATGCATTTCTTATACAGGCACTTATTTCGCTACAACATATAACCTCTAATACAAATTACCTGTTACAGGCAAAACAACTTACTGAAACAGCAGTTCAACTTTTTGAAGAAGCTGAAACAGGTTATTTCTACTATACACCTGCTACTGCTGAGCACATCGTAATTAGAAAAAAAGAAGTATATGATGGTGCCATCCCATCGGGCAACTCTGTTATGGCAACCAATCTTCATTATTTGGGAGTAATTTTTAATAAGCAGGAATGGCAGCAGCAAAGCATTCAAATGATAGGCTCGCTTCAGCAGGCAGTAATACGGTATCCGGTTTCTTTTGGAGTGTGGGCAAGCTTTTTATCCAATCTTAAAAAAGGGTTTTTAGAAATAGCTATTGTAGGCAATGGGTATGAAATCGCAAGAGATCAAGTAATTTCACGGTACCTGCCAAACAGTATTATGCAGTGTAATGAGCAGGGATCTGATGATTTTCTAATTTTAAAAGGAAAAACCCCATCAGAGAAAACCCCTAATTTCTATTTATGTAACAATTATACTTGTACCGCTCCGGTATCAAAAATTTCAGATTTCATGCATATTTTAGGGCAAAATGAGAATTAAACAATAAAATTTACAGGCTTGCGTTTTCGAAAAAGAGCAATTGAAACATTTTGATAATTAAAAAAATAATATTAGCATTGCGGTATAATGTAGAACAATACCAAATCAGGTTTACTACATTTACCAATTCCTATACGAAGATAAATATCTTAACAATGAAGAACCAACTACTATTATGTTGCCTCGTTATCGCTACCCTTTCCGTACTTGTTACAAGTTGTGGTAAATCTAAATCAGCAGGTAAAACCACGGCAAGCAATGGTCAATTGGTGGGCGCAACTTACGGCGCAAAAATCAACAACAACACACATTTAGGTATGGTGCATATCCCTCAGGGTACCTTTCACATGGGTCCCAGCGATGAGGATATGAACTATTCTTACACAGCACGTAACCGCCAAATGTCTATTAGTGGATTTTGGATGGATGTTACAGAAATTACAAACCGTGAATACAAGCAGTTTGCTTTTTATGTAAGAGATTCAATTGCCGCAACAACCTTGGGTTATATTGATCCAAAAACCAATAGCATTGATTGGAAAAAGGCTGCAGGTATTTGGAAAGAAAAGAACGTGTATGAGAAACTCGGTGCTATGATGATGGCTCCCGATGATCGTATAATGGGTAAAATGGAAATTGACCCCGATAAATTAATTTATCAGGAAGAGTATGTAGATTATAAGGCAGCAGCTTACCGCAAGCCAAATGAGCCACGTTCTAAATTTATCATCAGAACTCCTGTAAAAATTTATCCTGATACATTAGTATGGGTTCGTGACTTCTCTTATAGTTACAATGAGCCTATGAGTGTTCGGTATTTTGCTCACCCTGCATTTCAAAACTATCCGGTAGTAGGTGTAACCTGGAAACAGGCGAGTGCTTTTTGCACATGGCGTTCAAGATATTTGAATTCATTTAATGATACAAAAGGATTTGCGAACGAATCAAATTACCGTTTACCTACAGAAGCTGAGTGGGAGTATGCTGCAAGAGGCGGCCGTTCACAATCTATGTTTCCATGGGGTAACTATTATTTACGTAACCGCAAAGGATGTTTAATGGCCAACTTTAAACCCGGCCGTGGTAACTATCCTGAGGATGGTGGTTTCTATACCGTTCGTGCCGATGCTTACTGGCCAAATGATTTTGGATTGTATAATATGGCAGGCAATGTAGCCGAGTGGACAAGCTCTCTTTATTATGAAGGCGGTTACAACTTTGCACATGATATGAATCCGGATATCCGTTACAATGCAAAAGACAGCGATCCTCCCCGTATGAAGCGTAAAGTAATCAGAGGCGGAAGCTGGCAGAGTGTAGGATATTTTTTACAAACCAGTACCCGTAATTATGAGTATCAGGATACGGCAAAGTCTTATGTAGGCTTCCGTTGTGTAATTGATTTAGCTCCGGGTGTAGGCATGAAGAAGAAAGGATAAACAAACAACCATTTTATTTACCGAAACAAAATAAACCCAAAGCAAAAAGTATAAGGGCATTGAGCACTTTTACTTTTTTGCATAATCTTAGAATTAACCAATTTTAAAACCAACAGTTATGGCAGTTTCTCAATCAACCGAAAAAATCTCAAACATCATTGTGTCTATCGGCGCAGCAGTAGTAATCTTTGGCGCATGGGCTAAAATCCTTCACCTTTCTTTTGCTGATCTGATGCTTACAATCGGGCTTCTTACAGAAGCAGGTATCTTTTTAGTGTATGCCTATTTATCATCACAAGGCTATGGTTTAAATGATCATGGTCCCGAAGTGAAAGTAGCAAAAGGTACTCCTGCACTTGCTTCATTAGACAAAATGATGCAGGAAGCAGAAATTACTCCTGCCAGCTTACGTGGCCTGAGTGATAATTTCCAAAAATTAAACGCAACTGTTGGTGGTATAAAAGATGTAGGCGATGTAGTATCTGCTACTGGCGAACTTACAGCAAAAACAAAAGAAGCTGCTTCTGTTTTAGGTGGGATGAAAGAAGCGTATCAGCAGGCAACTGCTTCTGTAAGCGGATTTAATTTAGCTGCAGAAAGTACTAAAGAATATCATTCACAGGTACAGGCTATGACAAAAAATCTCGGCTCTTTAAATACCATGTATGAATTAGAGTTGCAAGACTCAAATAATCACTTAAAAACATTGAATAAGTTTTATGGTAATTTGGTTCAGGTTTCTGAAACCATGCAGGGAAGTGTAGAAGATGCAAAATCGGCACACACTCAAATCTCTACATTGGCTAAAAACTTAGGTACACTTAACAATGTATATGGCAATATGATTAATGCCATGCAAGGAAGATAAGATGAACAAAACAGTTAACCAGAACCAGAACTAAAACCAAAATCCAAAGAACATGGCACTACCTAAAGAGCCCCGGCAGAAGATGATTAACCTGATGTATCTGGTGTTAACAGCCTTGTTAGCACTCAATGTATCAGCAGAAATTATCAATGCATTTAAAGTAGTAGATAATAGTCTAACATCAACCAATAAAGTTGTAAATGCATCTACACAAACCATCATGTCTTCTTTTAAAGATAAGCTGCTTGATCCAACATCCAGAGAAAAAGCTTTGATGTGGATGCCGAAAGCTGAAAATGCAGTAAATCTTTCAAAAGGAATTTATGATTATATTGATGCCTTAAAAACAAAAATAAAAGTAGAAGCGGGTTTTAACCCAGCTGACCCTAACTCCACTTTTAAGGAAGACAATACAGATATCGCAACCCGTATTATGGATAAGCAGGGCGAAGGTGAAAAATTAAGACAGGCGTTAGAAAAATATAAACAGCAGTTACTTGCAATTGACCCGGAAGTGGGAAAACAATTTGCTGCTTCTTTGCCAATTAATCTTGAAATTCCCAAAGTACAGAACGCAGGACATTTAGCTAAGGTTACCTGGACTTCTGCCTACTTTAATATGACTCCTACTGTTGCTGCTTTGACTATGCTCAGTAAGTTTCAAAACGACGTTAAGACTTCTGAGAACCGGATTGTAAATGAATTTCATAATCGTGTAGGACAAGTTGTTGTTCGCTTTGATACCTACGAACCAATTGTAGGTGCCAACTCAACTTATTTATTTCCCGGTCAGGAATTACAAATCAGTGCAGGTATTGGTGCATTTAGTAAAAATGCTTTACCACAAATAACTATTGGTGGCCGTGCAGTTCCTTTAAATGAACAAGGTATTGCAATTTATAAAACTGCAGTAGGCTCAGGTGGCGGATCAGTTCCTGTTGTAATTCGTTATAAAGATCAGGATGGAAAAGATCAAATAAGAGAAACTAAAATTGATTATACCGTTGGTACTCCTACCGGTGCTTTTGTAAGTGCTGAAAAAGTAAAAGTGCTTTATATTGGTTTAGACAATGAACTGGCTGTAACAGGTGGAAGCGTAGGTGATGAAAAAGTAAGCGTAAGTATTAATAACGGAAGCCTGAGAAAAGTAGGCCCCGGCAGATACATTTCCAGCCCATCATCTCCAGGAACTGCAGTAGTAAGTGTAAATGCAGATGGCAAGGCAGCAAGCTTTACATTTCGTGTAAAAAATGTACCTGATCCTACTCCAATGGTAGGCCAAAGCACTGGTGGCAGAATGCCGTCCAATGTGTTTAAAGCGCAACAAGGTATTCGTGCAGATTTAAAAGACTTTGTATTTGAAGGTGTAACCTTTACCGTTACAGGTTATACTTTGTATTGCACCGGAGCTGGGTTTAATGAGGCTCCTGGGGTAAGGCCAGGGGTAGCTGGAAACTCTTTTGCATCAGTTCAGGATTTGATACAGAAGTGCCGACCTGGAACAGCCGTAATAATTGACGAAATTAAAGCTGTTGGCCCGGGTGGTGGCACAAGAAAATTACCAACTCTTTCGTTTGTACTATATTAAAACAGTTTTATGAAAATGAAAAACATTGGCTTTGGTCTTTTAGTGGTAAGTTTGGTTCTTGGCAGTACTGTTGTGAGTGCACAAGCAAAACCTAAGCCTAAGAAACCACGTACCAAAACAACAAATACATCAGGCTATGGTACGCCCACACAACAGCAACCCGCCAATAATCAATCAGGTTATGGTGGTAATCAATCTGGCTATGGTAATAATAACCAGCAACAGGCCACAAATAAACCTGCAGCTAATATTCCAATAGTAGTTGTTCCTTCAAGTGGAAACCCTGCATTGGATTCCATAAAACCATCGTTGAGAAACGATGCTTCTGTTGAACGTAACTTGGTGAAAGACCGCCAACCATTGGCTTATGAGCATATTCGTGAAGATGATGCGGTGTATCGTCAGCGTGTTTGGAGAGAAATTGATACCCGTGAAAAAATGAATCTCCCGTTTCGTTATGCGGCTGATGAGGATAATGGAAACCAGCGTTTTATTGCCATTATTTTAAAAGCAATCCGTAACAGAGAGCTTACAGCCTTTGATGCTACTGATGATCGTTTCTCTACTCCTTTAACACCAACAAAAGTAATGGAAGCATTTAGTGGGGGTTTAGATACAGTTCCAGTTTATAATATGGCAGGAGATATTGAACGCTATGAAGTTCGTGCAAAAGAAATTGATCCTGATAGTATTTATCGTTTCCGTATTAAAGAAGAGTGGGTGTTTGATAAAGAATCTTCAAGAATGCATGTACGTATTTTAGGTATTGCCCCTATTAAGCGTTTAACAAGAAGCGATGGTAGTGATCTTGAGCCCGGAAACCCAATATATGCTCCGATGTTTTGGATTTATTATCCTGACAGTCGACCTATTTTAGCTAAATACGAAGCCTTTAATGGTAAAAACTACGGTGCCCGTATGACTTGGGAAGAGTTGTTTGAAAACAGAATGTTCAGCAGCTATGTAACCAAGTCAACCTTTGATAATCCTTACGATAGAACGCTTCGTTCTTATATTAAAGACCCGATTTTACGTTTGCTGGAAGGGGATAATATTAAAGAGAAAATTTTTAATTACGAGCAAGACCTTTGGTCTTACTAAAAAAGCATATCATTTATAAAAAACCCCGGCCTCTTGGCGGGGTTTTTTTATGCGGGGTATAACTAAAGTATTTGATAGGCAAGTAAAAAATGAAAAGAAGTTAAAATATTTTTGTTTAAATAAAATGAAGAATCTATTAAACATGAAATTATTATTTATTTATTAAAAATACCCGCTAAGTAGTATTGCATTTCTACTTTCTATTTGTATCTTCGTTTCGGTTTTTCATAGGATATTGGATTTTAAAGACGGGGCTGGATTTCTATCCTGGCCCCATTTTTTTGTTTTTATGTCCTAAAATTTTGTTTAAGTATTGCCGCTCTTTTTGTACCGATCAACTCAGCTATTTCCTTTTCCGTAGCTTTTTTAATATTTGCTACAGACCGAAATTGTTTTAATAATAAGTTGATAGTTGCCTCCCCAATACCTGAAATACTTTCCAATTCATTTTTAAAAGTTCCTTTGCTGCGTTTGTTACGATGAAACGTAATTCCAAAGCGATGAACTTCATCTCTTATTCGTCTTAATAGTTTTAAAGAAGGGCTATCGTAGGGAAGCTTTACAGATTGAGAATCGTTTGTAAAAAAAACTTCTTCAATATTTTTTGCTAAGCCTATAACAGTAAGCTTGGTTTCAAGTTTTAATTCTTTGATGCTTTCCATAGCGGCAGATAGCTGTCCTTTACCACCATCAATTACTACCAGTTGCGGCAGTGGCTGATTTTCTTCCAGCATACGCTTGTACCTTCTAATTACCACTTCTTTCATTGATGCAAAATCATTGATGCCTGTAACTGTTTTAATATTGAAATGGCGATAATCTTTTTTACTTGCTTCACCGTTTATAAAACAAACCATTGCCGATACGGGATAACTCCCCTGAAAATTAGAGTTGTCAAAACATTCAATATGTACAGGCAATTCTTTTAGCTGAAGGTCTTTTTGTAAACCAATTACAAGTTCTGAAGCCGTGAGTTTATTTGCATTGTTTAAATGAAGTACTTGTTTTTGCTGATAATCTCTAAAGAAATGATCTGTATTTGTTTGCGAAAGATCAAGCAATTGTTTTTTAGGCCCGGCTTTAGGAATGGTGAGTTTTATGCTTTCATCAAGCAATTCAATTTCAAAAGGAAGAATCAACTCTTTTGCAAAACGTTCGAATTTATTAGATACAAAGCTGATCATAAATTCAAGTACTTCCTGTGGTGTTTCATCGAGTTTACACTCTATTTCAAAATTTTCTGTTTGAATGATATTCCCGTTTTCAACTATTAAATAATTAATAAAGGCTTTATCCTGATGCCGGATGATGGTGTACACATCTGCATTGCCCAGCTTTGGGTTTACTACGGTTGATCTTGATTGATAGTTTTCAAGATGCTCCATTTTTTTTCGAATCATTTCTGCTTTTTCAAATTTCAGGTCGGCAACATATTGCTTCATTTCAGTTTTTAAATACTGAAGCACAGGATTTAAATTTCCGTTGAGTAGATTTTTTACCTGGTCTAAATTGGTGTTATAATCTGCTGCTGATTGTAACCCTTCGCAGGGGCCTTTACAGTTGCCTAAATGATACTCAAGACAGACTTTAAATTTTTTATTTTCAATATTTGATGGCGATAAATTGAGCTTGCAATTGCGTAAGGGAATATTCTGTCTTATGAATTCTATCAGTTCTCTTACTTTGGCAACTGAAGTAAAAGGACCGAGATATAAAGAACCATCTTTTATTTTTCGGCGGGTAAGAAATACTCTGGGAAACGACTCGTTTTTTATAATGATAAACGGGTATGACTTATCATCTTTAAGATTAATGTTAAAAACCGGTTGAAATTGTTTTATAAGTGAGTTTTCAAGAAAGAATGCATCCTGCTCAGATGTTACAATCGTAAAATCAATATAACAGATTCTTCTTACCAGCTCTGCTGTTTTGTAAGAGCTGAGTGTTTTATTAAAATAACTGGCTACTCGTTTTCTTAAGCTTTTCGCTTTGCCTACATATAATAATTTTTCATCAGCATCGTAGTATTTATAAATGCCTGGCTGAAAAGGAATTGATTTTGCTATTTGCTGAAATTCTGTTTGCGTCATGCTGTTATTCGTTCCAAATAACTTTTTCTGTTTTTACTGTTTCGTTATTTTGTTTGTCCATGGTGGTTGTTATAAGTGTAAAACTGCTGTTATGTTTCCACAAAAGTTGCTGGCTCACCAAATCTTTTTCCCGAACAATATAAATTTTGGAAATCTGTTCTGTTTCGGGGTTTACATATACATCCACTCTTTGAATCATTTCACTTGTATTTTTTGGCTGATAGGTAAGAGTAAGTGTGTTGATTGTTCCATCTAAGAAAGTGGTTTCATCAAACCTTTTTTCAAATTCTTTTTTTTCTAACTCTTTTACTAAAAAGGAGTTGATGATTTCATTCACTTGTTTTTTTGTAAGAAAAATGGAGTCTGCATATACAGTGTCTTTTAATGTAACTTTTAAAAAAGCATACGGTACTGTATCTAAATATGCCAGTTGTCCTTTTAAATATCCTGAAATATCAATAAAATTTTTAACTTCTGACTCTGTTGCATTTTTACAACTTGTAGCTGCAAAGCATACAATTAGGAATAAGCCCATGAATATTTTCATTATGCGGTAAAATTATTGAAATGTTTGCTGCTGATAAAAGAAACAGGTTAGAGGTTAAGAAACATTTTTTAGCGAAGACTTTTGATGAAACCAATTTTAAATCCATAATCCACTAAATGTTCCTGAACAGGATATTTTCCTTTTGAATTTGAGAACAATTGGTAGCGAAGCTGAGGACCTGCTTGTAATTCAAATTTCTTATATCCCCAGCGGAAAAATGTTTCTAAACTTGAGTTGAGGTTCATTTTGCTTAAGAGATCGGGAGCTTTTATATAATTCTTAAGATCTCCGGTAATAAGATAACCAGTTGCATTCAGCTGATAAGTAGGCTGAAGCCCTGCACCAAAGTACCAGAATAATTTTTTTGTTCCTACTAATCTAAATTCTAAACCCAGAGGAATAGATAGTTGTAAGGTAGTGTTTGCTATATCTTCCGGAAAATATCCGTTCGACGTACGTAAATTGGTTGTTCTGAGTGTGGTTGGAGCTGCGTTCAAAGTTACAGTAGCTTGTTCCTGTGCAAACCTTGAAGCAGTAACAATGTACTTTGTACGGTTAAATTGCAACCCTGTTCTGAATTGTATGCCGTTTGTTATTGGGAACGTAATAGCAGCACCAACTTCAAACCCAACAGATGAATTATGTGTAACTGCAGATTCCGCGTTCTGCTGCAAATTGCCAAAGGTAAATTTGTTATCAGAAATCAATACACGATAACTTACTGATGGTGTTGCGTAAAATTGAATTTGTGTTACCGGTTTTGATTTAATGGTAACTGGCACATCTACTTCATAATTTAAGTCTGCATCAGTTTTATTTTCATCAACAACAATTGATTCTTTATTTTCTAAAGCTGTAATTGTTGATTGCTGCTGTGGACGAACAAGGGTTGTAACATCCGGTACAACTGATGAAAGTCTGTATGATTGATCAACCTTTAATAGCTCAATAGCACCTACTCCTTTTTCTGCAACTGCATCAGTAGCTTCTTTGCTTATGAAATCTGGCACAGGAGAAACCGTATTTATCTCGTTTGCAGTTATTGTTTCAATAGAAACCGCTTGAGGCTGTGACTGATGATTTGCTGTAAATGCAGTTGTAATGTTTCTATTATTTTTAACTTTTAAAAGAGGAGCAGCTTCATTAGTTACAGAAACAATTATTGTTTTATTTTCATAAGTGGCAGATGCTGTAGTATTTTTTGAAATTGCTAAATAATCCTGATGTATAGAAACATATAAACTTAAAGAAACAAAGATGGTTGTAAGAAATGCAGCACCTTTCCAGTTAAAATTGCTATTGTTGCTTCGAAGTTTTTGTTGAATCTTAATCCATGAATCATCAGAGGGGTACATACGGTACTCATCTGCTTTTTGTTTCAACAATCGTTCAAAAGAATCATCTTGGTACATGTAACGCTCCATAATCAGTTTTTAGTTTTGTAGGTACGAATTTTTAAAACCGAGGATGAGCTGCGGCAACCCATTCACCTTGTTTCTTTGTTTGGAGAATGATTTTTTTCTGTACTAAAATCTGCTCAAGCATTGCTTTGGCTCTGGTAAATTGCGATCGGCTGGTACTCTCTTCAATTTCCAGCATTCCTGCAATTTCCCGGTGTGAATAGCCTTCGATGGCAAATAAGTTCAACACCGTTCTGTAGCCTACAGGTAAACTTCTAATACATTCTATTACCTGCTTGGCCTGAATAATGGAAGGAACACTATCTTCTCTCACCATTAATGTGTGAACCTGCGTAATGTCTACACTATCATTAAACTTCTTATATTTTTTAAGATGATTGATGCTTGTGTGAACAATAATACGCCTGATCCATCCTTCAAAAGAGCCCTTTTTCTGAAACTGGTGAATCTGGGTAAACACTCTGATGAAACCTTCTTGCAACATGTCTTCTGCATCTTCTCTGTTGCGGGCAAAGCGATAACAAACCGCCAGCATTTTAGGGCTATAGCGGCTGTACAACTCTTGCTGTGCAGCAGGTTGATTTAAAATACATCCTTGTAAGATTGCTTCTTCTGTCATCCAGATGGGTTTGCAACCCTCAATTTAGACAAATTATGGCAATAACCTGCTGCTTTACTGTAAAAATTCTGTAAGGAAAACCGAAACCTCATTTGCAGGTGTATTAGTAAATTAAAAACCTGCTCTAACTGCTATTACGAAGTTGCGGCCAGGTGCAGAAAAACCTGAAGCAAAATTGCGGTAGTTCTTATCAAATACATTTTCAATAGCAAACTGTAGTGTTATACTTTTTTGTAGTGAAAATGAGGATCTGAAATTAAATGTAGCCCAGGCAGGTATGCCATCTGGAGTTGCATACTGAGCATTGTCTTCACCATCTGCATTAAACTCATCTAAATATTTCCATCCGTTATAAAGTGCAAATACTTCAGCCATTAATTTTTTATTTTGATAGCCGATGCTGGTTTTTCCAAATATTGGGGGAATATGATCTAATGGTTTGGATGAAACTTTTTTACTTACCTGTTTGTAACTGCCATCAGCTTGTTTTTCAAAAACCAAAGAGTTTTTTGAATCATCAGTTAAGTATCTGCCAATGGTGTAGTTAATAGTGCTACTTAATGTAAAGTAATTAGCAATGGTTGCATAAAATGCAGCGGAGAGTCCGTAGAGATATGCTTTGTTTGCATTTACATTGGCCAGTACCTGACTTTTTACACCATCATAAATAATTGAATCCTGGCCATTCAATTGAAAAGGAGCTTTTACCAATGCATCTCTGAAAAAAGTATAGAATCCGCCTGCTTCAATACGGATATTCTTTCCAAAGTTTTCACTTATGCCAAGATCAAAGCTGTATGTTTTTTCAGGTTTGATGTTTGGGTTTGGTACAACCAACTGCCGGGCACTTGTACTGGATTCAAAAATTTTTGACAGATCATCCACATTCGGTGCTCTGAAACCTGTTGCAAAATTTAAAGAAAGTTTTGTGCCGGGTTGTGGAAGATAAATGATTCCCATATTACCCGTCACGGTAAAATTGTTTTGAGTTATTTCTGTGTACGGTAAATTAAAAAGGGTATTGTCTGCAATGGTTGAAAGCAGGGAAATTGTTTGCAGACGGATACCATCATTCAAAACAAGTTTTTTGTTTTTGAACTTATAAAGATGCTGGGCAAAAATTCCGGCACTGTTCATTTTATTTTTACCATTGGGGTAGCGTGTATCTAATTTTGTAACAGCCCCAGTGTTGATATTGATTCTGCCGGCAGTTGATTTTAAATGATTAAACTGTCCGTCAACACCAACTGTAAATTCATTTCCCCCCCACACTTTTCGGCTGTCAACAACAAAACCAAAAACGTTTACTTTTTCTACTCTGCTGTCAAAACGGTCGTATCTTCTGTATTCCCTTGTTTGTCTGCTTTCTTCAATGTTTTGATAATTGAGGTTGATATTAATTGCATCAAAGAAACCAGTACTGCCAATACTTAATTCGTATGAAGTCATTAATTTTTTTTGCGGTCCGTAATACCATTCTGCATAGCGTAAAGTATTGCCAATAGAACCACCAAAATTTCGCTTGTCCTGTAAGCGGTCATAACGTGGAATGTTAGTTGAGTTAGAATATTGAAAATTTAAGATATGACTGATTTTTTCATTCTGTTTAAACAGGATTTTTTGAAGGATATCCCATTGCTTATATCCCGAAAATTTTTGAACGTTTGGATTTGAATTTTTTACTACTGAATCAATTCCATTAATACGGGTAATAAAAGAATCTCTTTTTCCAAAATCGGGGTATTTGTTAGGATAATTTTTACCCATTGTAACATTTCCGAAATCGCTAAAAGTGTAAGATTGCAACCAGGCAATTTTTTTCCAGCCGAAATTTACATCGGCATGTACCGTTTTTTCATTGTTTACAAAACTGTAACGTGCAAAGCTGTTTCCTGAAACCGAAAACGATTTTTCGTTTGCTGCCAGCCTTGGTGCTTTTGTTCTAAAGTGAACAACACCCCCCAGCGCATCACTTCCATATAAAGTAGAAGCAGGGCCATATAAAACTTCCATACGTTCCAGCATATTTTGATCTACGGTAATTGCATTTTGCAAATGGCCGGTACGGTAAATTAAATTGTTCAAACGCACCCCATCAACTATTATTAATACCCTGCTTGCTTCAAAGCCACGTAGCACTGGGCTGCTGCCACCCTGCTGACTTTTTTGAACAAATACATTACCGGTATTGAGTAGTAGATCACCGGTATTTTGAGCATTAACTGTAGCTATAAATTTTGAAGTAATTACATCAATCCTCTGGGCAATGTTTATTTTTTTCTCAGGAAATTTACTGGCGCTTATGATTACTTCATTCAGCTCTTTAAAAATTGAATCTTGCTGAGATGTTGTTTGTCCAAAGTTTGCGGAATAAAAACTAAGGGATACTAAAAAAAGAAATATTTTTTTCATAATAGTTTCGTTAAATAAATTGCAGATGCATGAACAATTGTTCATACGGCTCAGCTGAAATGAACCTGTGCTTACCAATAAATAATAAATAAAAAGAAAGATTATGCTTTTGGCGGTGGAGTAATTACATGTAATAAAGTTGTTGGCAATGTAAGTTTACAATCAATCAGGTATTTATTTTTTAACCACCTCACAGGTATAACAGTATTTGGTTCTCTATGTACATTTTGAAAAACAGGAAACCATATTTTAAACATAGCTATTTGTTGAGATGAGTGATGCCTGTTCATTTTTTTCATGATTGCTTCTTCTTCTTCATCAAACAAACCTGTTACAATAGCCAAATTATTTTTAAATATAATTTCTTTCACATCAAATCTCTTGTCACCAACTAAAATCTCCTTCCCCCTTTTTACCCAAATAAGCTTTTGTACGGGAATAGAAATGGTTTGCAAAGCCTCCTCTTCTAATCGTTCCATCATTTGATGTCTGTTAATTTGTTCCTGCACCTGTAATATAGTTATATACACAAGCGGTAATGCCACGAGCAGCAATAAAAAAAGTGAACTGTATGTTTTTAACTTATGCATCAATTAAAACTGTTCCGGTCATTTCTTTTGGAATGGGCAAATTCATCAATGTTAAAATAGTCGGCGCAATATCACCCAATTTGCCAGATTTCACTTTGCCGTTAAAACTATTACTAATAATAAATAACGGTACAGGATTTAAAGTATGTGCAGTATTGGGAGAACCATCTTCATTAATCATATAATCAGCATTGCCATGATCGGCAGTAAGCACTATTGTATACTCATGTAATAGACCTGCGGTAACAATACGGTTTACACATGCATCTACTGTTTCAGCAGCTTTCACCACAGCAGCAAAAACTCCGGTATGGCCCACCATATCCGTATTAGCATAATTCAAACAAATAAAATCGGCTGTTTCATTTTCAATTTCAGGAATAATGGCATCGGTTAGTTCAACAGCACTCATCTCTGGCTGCAAATCATAAGTGGCTACTTTAGGCGAAGGAATCATAATTCTTTTTTCACCTTCAAAAGGTACTTCTCGTCCTCCGCTGAAAAAGAAAGTTACATGCGGATATTTTTCTGTTTCTGCAATACGAATTTGTTTCTTTCCATTTGCTTCTAAAATTTCACCCAGTGTTTTTGTAAGATTATCATTTTCAAAAATGGCATGCACATTCTTATACGTTTTGTCATACTCTGTCATAGTAGTAAAATGCAGTGAAAGTTTTTTCATTCCAAACTCTGGAAAATCTTCCTGTGTTAATACCTGTGTTATTTCTCTGCATCTGTCTGTACGGAAATTAAAACAAAGCACAGCATCGCCGTCTTTAATAAATGCGTTTTGTAATTGAGAATTGATAATAGGTTTAATGAATTCATCAGTAACTCCATTACTATAGGATGTTTCAACAGCTTTTAATACATCATCTGCTAACAAGGCAGTGCCTTTTGTTATTGCATCATAAGCCAGCTTTACACGTTCCCATCTTTTATCTCTGTCCATTGCGTAATACCTGCCGGTAATTGTTGCAATTGTTCCGGTCGTTTGTTTTAAATGTTTTTGCAAATCAGTTAAATATCCAAGGCCGCTTTTAGGATCCGTATCTCTGCCATCTGTAAAGGCATGAATAAAAACATTAGTAAAACCTTTTACTTTACAAAGAGTAGTAATTGCTTTTAAATGACTTGTATGTGAGTGAACACCTCCATCACTAACCAATCCCATGAGGTGCAAAGGTTTATTGTTTGCAATAGCATACTCAATACTGTTATTTAAAACAGCATTAGCTGCAAAGCTTCCATCTTTTACAGCTACATGAATGCGTTGCAGTTCCTGATACACAATTCTGCCTGCTCCCAAGTTTAAATGTCCCACTTCGCTATTGCCCATTTGCCCATCTGGCAGTCCCACCACTTCGCCACAGGTTATTAATGTTGTATTGGGATATTTTTGATACAATGAACTTACAAAAGGAACATTTGCATTTTGTATAGCATCTGCATGCTTTACTTTGCCAAGTCCCCATCCGTCCATAATCACTAAAATCACTTTTTTACTCATAGGGTCAAATTTAAATCATTTGTGGCAGATAAGACTTTTATCTGCGGCAGCGCAGCCTTTCTATTTGATTCGTCGTCTTTACATTGTATGTTTGGCATGTTTTTCGTACCTCACATACTTTAAATAATAAAAATGAAAGTATTTTTTACATCTATTTTTTTCCTGTTTCTATTGGCAGCAATAAGTTTTTCTTTTGAGCAAAAAGATGAGATTGTTGATGCGTTACGGACAGGAAACGTAGATAAACTAAGTAAATATTTTGACCAGATGGTTGACGTAACCATACCCGGCAAAAGTAATTCCTTCAGCAAAGGACAGGCAGAGTTGGTAATAAAAGATTTCTTTACTTTGAACAAGGTTAAAAATTTTGAATTGCAACATAGTGGCAGCAACCCTTCTTCTAATTTTATTATTGGCAAACTAAGTACTTCAAATGGAGAGTTTAGAACTACTGTTTATATGCGGCAAAGAGGAGAAAAACTAATGATACAGGGAATTGAATTTGAACCCAAGAAATAAATAACGATAAATTAAAATCTGGCAACTGCCGGATTTTTTTGATTCTATCAAATACCACAAACCATTAGTTTTGCGGTATGGTTTCTAACTATAATGAACTGCTGCAGCATTTAATCAGTGAAGCTTTACAGGAAGATATTGGTGATGGCGATCACTCAACCCTTAGTTCAATTACTCCCGATGCAAAAGGCAGGGCCATTTTAAAAATAAAAGAAGAAGGTATACTTGCCGGAATAAAAGTGGCAGAAGAAATTTTTAAATTCCAACAGCCCGGTATAAAATTTACAGCCCATAAACAAGATGGTGATGCCATGCAGATTGGTGAACTGGCTTTTGAAGTAGAAGCTTTGGTGCATACAATTTTACAATGCGAACGCCTGGTATTAAACTGTATGCAACGGATGAGCGGAATTGCAACACTCACTCATAAATACTCAGAAAAACTAAAAGGCTACAAAACAAAATTACTCGATACAAGAAAAACTACACCAAACTTTCGGTTGCTCGAAAAAGAAGCTGTACGAATTGGAGGAGGCTGCAATCATAGATATGCATTGTATGATATGATCATGCTTAAAGACAATCATATTGATTATTGTGGAAGCATTGAAACAGCAATTAACCGGGCCTGGAATTATGTACAAACTGTAAAGCCAGGATTAAAAATTGAGGTGGAAACAAGAAACCTTGATGATGTAGGAAAAGTATTAGCAACAGAAAAGGCTGATCGTATTATGCTCGATAATTTTACACCGCAACTTTTAAAAGAAGCGATTGATTTAATTAATAACAAAGTAGAAACCGAAGCAAGCGGTGGTATTAATTTTCATAATATTGAATTGTATGCTGCCACAGGCGTTGATTACATAAGCGTTGGTGCTTTAATTCATCAGGCAAGAAGTATAGATCTTAGCTTAAAAGCAAAACTGATTTAATTTTCCATTAGTAAAGTAAAATGATGATGAATAAGAAAAGCAAACCCGACTTGAGAGGATTTGTTTACAGTACAGATCCTGATTTTAATTTTCAGAAAGAACAACAACAATTTCAGCAAACTGCATCACCTGCAGATCAAAAATTAATTGTAAAAATTGAAACCAAACACAGAGCCGGAAAAATGGTTACTATAGTTGATGGCTTTGCAGGTACTGCTGAAGATGCAGAACATTTAGGAAAGCAGCTTCGGAATTATTGCGGCACAGGAGGTTCAGTAAAAGATTTTGAAATTATTGTACAGGGCGATCAAAGAGATAAAGTAATGCAATACTTAACTAAGAATGGATATATAAAAACCAAAAAGCGATAAACTTTATTTGGTGAATGTTTATTATTTTAGCTTTATTATACTCACTCATAATTCAAATGGCCAATTTCTATGAAGTACTTTTTTCTTCTCGGTTTATATACTGCCCGGTTAGAGCTCTTTAAGTTTTTTTTCTTTATGACCTTTGGTCTTTTTTTATGGAGTATCTTTTTAGTGTTTCAAGCTTCCGGCTCCAGCGTGAAAAAGCGAAAAAAAAGAAGTGCTTATGTGTTAATGATTAGTACCATCGTGCTACTTATTGGCATGTCAATCATTTGGCTAATAAGTAAAACAAACCTTGGGGGCTGGTTTGATAATTAAAAGCTACCCCTCAAAATCAATTTCTTTGTGGCTGCCATCACAAAACGGCTTGTTTCTTGAATTACCACATCTGCAAAGAGCTGTTCTTCCTTTTTTTATTTCAGTATGCCCATCGCTGTGAACAATTTTACATTCTGATTTTATAAGGATTGGTCCGTCTGGTGAAATCTCAATTGCAATCATTTCAGCAGATTCTGCAACAACTTCTTTGTTAGAACTCCCTTCATTATTTATAAAATAACTCAAAGCACCGCTTGGGCATTTTCGCACTTGCTCTATAATTTTTTCTGCAGATGAACCTTCGGGTTTAATCCATGGTCTTTCAGCAGGATTAAAAACTTCTTTCAAACCTTTCCAGCAAAGTGTAGAATGAATACAGTTGGTTGGTTTCCAAACGATGGTAACTTCTCCATTGCTGTATTTGTGTGTTGTTTTAGGCATAAAAAAAGGTATTTGAATAATTATACAACCCTCTGCATTAAAATTTGTTTATTTTTAGTGCAAGATAACTATGGTTTCAGAAATTTCACAAGGAGTTAAAATAACTGTGGAAACATATTATCAGCCTGAATACAGTAACCCGTTAACAGGCGAGTATATGTTTGCCTACCGTATTACTATTGAAAACAGTAATACCTATCCTGTTAAACTATTACGCAGACATTGGAATATTTTTGACAGCAATGGTTCATATAAAGATGTAGATGGGGAAGGTGTGGTTGGTGTAATGCCTGTAATACAACCGGGAGATCAATACCAATATGTTAGTGGCTGTAACTTAAAAACTGAAATGGGTAAAATGATGGGGTATTACTTAATGGAAAATTTAAAAAATAAACAACAATTTGAAGCTGTTATACCTGAATTTGAAATGATTGCACCTTTCAAAAATAATTAGTGTACTATTTCGGTTTATAAGCCGAAGTTTCAAATATTCTTTTAGCACTTGTTTTCATTAAATCCTGAGGCGTAACAATTTCTTTCTTTTTTAAATAGGATTTTACAATTTGCCAGCCCACATACGCTCCAATATTTCCAGGTGATGTTTCAGGCATTCCCTGAGTAAAAGGCCCTTCGTTTGTAAAATTTTGTGTAAGTGCTAAGTCTCTTTCGTACAATAAGTTTTGCTGCGTAAAAAAATTATAAATCGATCGTTCATTATCATTACACCAGTTTAGCTGAGCTTTTGTATAGCCAATAAGAACAGTATCCGCAGTATTTGGCAAGAATTGTTTCAATACCTGCAATCGTTTCCCTTTTTCAATAAATCGTTCTATCAGTGGCAAACGGTTACTGCTGTCAGGGTATAAATCATCAATCACCAATGTAAATACATCAGCAGTTAAATACTCCTTGCTAAACTTACGGCTACGGTAAAGCGGCGCAACAGATGAAGCATAACCGGGATCATTGTAAATACCAAAATCTTTGCCGAGATAAAATTGCAAACTCAAGGCTATAAAATTATTGCCAATATAATTTGGCGTTAATATCTGGTTACTCATAGGCGCTAAACCATCCATGGGTCCAATGGTTGTAATTACAGCCGGAATTTTATAATCAGGGTAATAATATTTGAGATGTTTAAACCCATCCGTAAGTTCTTTTTTAATATCTGGCATATTGCCAAAAACAAGATTTGCCGTATCATGAATTCTTTTATTCAAAGAAAGAAATCTTTTAGTTCCTTCAATGGCAATTTGATTAGTATCAAGTAAAGGCCCAAGCCCAAGTACATTGCTGATGAAGAGTGGAAGAAAGTCAGGATATTTTTTTTCAAGTTGAAGTAAGCTTTGTTGAATATTGTTACTGTCTATCTTGAAAAAATCTGTCTCAAAACGTTTGAATGAAAGCTCTAAAGAAATGTTTGATATGTCAGGGCTTTTAATTTGATTATTGCAGGAGATGAGAACCAGATAGCTGATAAAAAGACAGATGATTTTCTTCATGTTGAGTAAAACGATGGTGAAATTAAATTGTTGTTCAGTTTAGAACCGGAAAATTCGTGAAATTTGTAACATGAAGATTTTTTTAGCCCAGCAAAATTATCATATTGGCAATTTTGAAAGTAATGTGCACAAAATAATTGGTGCAATTGAAGAGGCAAAAGCAGCCAATGCCGATCTAATTCTTTTCAGCGAACTTTCTGTTTGTGGTTATGCCCCGAGAGATTTTTTAGAGTTTAATGATTTTATAGAAAAATCATACAAAGCCATTGATGTAATTAAGCAACATGCCGATACAATTGCTGTAATTGTTGGCGCACCAGACCGTAATAAAAGAAAAGAAGGGAAGGACTTATATAACGGAGCTTTTTTTTTATATGAAAAAGAAATAAAAACAGTTATTCATAAAACCTGCTTGCCCAATTATGATGTGTTTGATGAGTATAGATATTTTGAACCTGCTTATGATTGGAATATTGTTGAATTTAAAGGAAAGAAGTTGGCTATTACTATTTGCGAAGACATTTGGAATCTTGGTAACAATCCTTTGTACAGAAACTGCCCAATGGATGAATTAATGAAGCATCAGCCAGATGTGATGCTCAATATTTCAGCTTCGCCTTTTGATTATACACATGTGGAAGACCGAAAGGCCATCATTAAACTCAATGTGCAGAAATACAAACTGCCTATGATTTATTGCAATAGTGTAGGCAGCCAAACAGAAATTGTTTTTGATGGCGGCTCACTTGTATTTGATAATAATGCAAACATGATTCATCAAGCATCTTTGTTTCAAGAAGAGATAGTGGGAGTAGATTTAAAAGATGATGGAACATTTGTACAATCAATTCAACTTAAGGAGCCTGTTATTCCTAATGCAGAATTCAATCCTTTGGAGTTAGATGAAACATTGGGTACAAAAGAAATTCATGATGCCATAGTGCTTGGTATTAGAGACTACTTTACAAAAATGAATTTTTCTAAAGCAATTCTTGGTAGTAGCGGTGGCATTGATAGTGCTGTTACGTTGGCACTTGCCTGTACTGCTTTGGGTAGCGAAAATGTTAGAGCTATACTTATGCCATCGCATTACTCAACAATACATAGTGTAAGTGATGCAGAGCAATTAAGTAAAACTCTTGGTAATCCTTATGATATTGTACCCATCAAAAATATTTACGATTCCTTTTTACATGAACTCAAACCTATTTTTAAAGGCCTTCCGTTTTCTTTAGCCGAAGAAAATATTCAAAGCCGCACAAGAGGAAACTTATTAATGGCAATAGCAAACAAGTTCGGCTATATATTATTAAACACAAGTAACAAAAGCGAGCTGGCAACAGGTTATGGAACTTTGTATGGTGATATGGCGGGTGGTTTAGGTGTGCTTGGCGATTGTTATAAACTTCAAGTATATGAATTGGCTAAGTACATTAACAGGGATAAAGAAATTATTCCTAATAATATTATTAGTAAACCACCAAGTGCAGAATTACGTCCTGGGCAAAAAGATAGTGATTCCTTACCCGATTATTCTATACTTGATAAAGTATTGTATCAATACATTGAGCGCCGGCAAGGGCCTGCTGAAATTAAAGCATTGGGTTTTGATGCTGCATTAGTTGATAGGGTTTTGAAAATGGTAAATGTAAATGAATACAAGCGAAATCAATTTTGTCCCATCATCCGCATAAGCCCTAAAGCATTTGGAGTAGGAAGAAGAGTGCCGATTGTGGGGAAATATTTGAGTTAAACCCAAGCTGTTATCTTTGCCGAAAATTTTGAACAATGTTACAACTGGCTTTTATTCGCCAAAACAGAGATTTAGTAATAGAACGGTTAAGCGTTAAAAATTTCGCTGATCTGCATTTGGTTGATGAAATTATAGAACTGGATGAACAGCGCAGAAAAAAGCAAATTGAAAATGATGAACTGGCAGCTAAAGTAAATGCAGCATCTAAAGAAATTGGAATGCTCATGAGCAAAGGCGAAAAGGAACTTGCTGAGCAAAAGAAAACGGAAGTTGCTTTATATAAAGAAACCTCAAAGAAGATTGCAGAACAGCTTACAACAATTGAAGCAAAGCAAAATGAGTTGTTGGTTCGTTTGCCAAATCTTCCTTCAATACTTGTACCCAAAGGAAAAACTCCGGAAGAGAATGAAGTAGTAAAAGTTTCAGGTGCAGAAGTGGAATTGTATGAAGATGCAGTGCCGCATTGGGATTTAATTATAAAATACGATATTATAAATTTTGAAACAGGTGTAAAACTTACCGGCCGTGGTTTCCCTGTTTATAAAGGTAAAGGTGCAAAACTGCAACGGGCATTAATTCAATATTTTTTAGATTATAATACCGCAGCAGGATATACAGAATACAGTCCGCCTTATATGGTAAATGAGGCCAGTGCATTTGGTACAGGTCAATTGCCCGATAAAGAAGGACAAATGTATTTTATGCCGGCTGATAATTTTTATTTGATACCTACCGCTGAAGTTCCTGTTACCAATATTTATCGTGATGAAATTGTAAAAGAAACAGATCTGCCAATTAAGATGACTGCTTTTACTCCCTGCTTTAGAAGAGAAGCCGGAAGTTTTGGTGCTGATGTGCGTGGATTAAACAGAGTGCATCAATTTGATAAAGTGGAGATCATTCAACTGGCGCATCCTGATAAAAGTTATGAGGTGCTGGATGAAATGGTTTTACATGTTGAAAAACTTTTGCAGGCACTCAACTTAAAATACCGCATCCTTCGCCTGTGCGGTGGCGATATGGGCTTTACATCTGCACTTACTTATGATTTTGAAGTATGGAGTGCTGCACAAAAAAAATGGTTGGAGTGCAGCAGTGTAAGCAATTTTGAAACCTATCAAACCAACCGGATGAAAATTCGTTATAAAGATGCGAACGGAAAAACACAATTGTTACATTCCTTAAATGGAAGCTCACTTGCATTACCACGCATACTTGCCTCATTGCTTGAGAATAATCAAGCAGAACAGGGTATTGTAATACCCGATGTATTAAAACCTTATACTGGGTTTGATTTGTTGTAATAATGCTGCATTGCAATATTAGTTTTCAATTCGCTTAACATAAACCTTTGTGAAAGAACAGAAGAATTAATTTCTCTGCTCTTTTCTGTTTCATATTTGTTGAAACAAAAAATAAAATTTATGAAAATGAAAATTCTACATGTATTAGTATTTGCTTTATTATTTTCTTCTTCCTTAGTTGCTCAATTTACAAAAGGTAATAAAGTTTTGGGTTTGGGACTGGGGTTTAATACAAATTCTACTGAACAAACTTCAGGAAGCTCCAATCAAACAACAAAAAACAATTTAGTTAATTTGTCAACAGAGCTTGGTTTTGCAACTGGGGAACATAGTTTAAAAGGATTTTTTATTAACGGTGGCTTTGGCAAATACCGTTCTGAAAATCCTTCTCAACCCGGCAGCAATTACAAAGAGAATAGTTATAATGTGGGGGCAGGTTTTTTTACTAGAAGATATAAGCCACTTGGTAAAAGCTTTTTTGTATTTGGTGATGGCAGATTAGGTTTTAGCTATGGTGAAAAAAAAGTGGGAACCACCAGCTCTAGTAATGAAAAAAATTACAATGTTTCAGTAGGAATTTATCCGGGTGTGGCCTATAAATGGAATCAGAAATTTCTTTTGGAACTGCGGTTTGCAGATTTGATCAGTACAGGATACACTCGCACACAAACTAATAATGAATTTAACAATACCAAAAACACTTCAAACAGTTTTGGAATCAACTCCAGTCTTGGACTAGGATACTTACAAAATTTTGGAATTGGAGCCAGATGGATTATTGGGCAAAAGAACAAAACTTAGGCAGTAAAAAAACAAAAACCCAGATACAAACGCATCGGGGTTTTTGTTCTCATGTTTATTTTTATTTCTTCTTTATCTTAAACTTGCTCTCGGTCCACCTACAGCCCAAGTAGCTGCCATACGAGATGATTGACCTAATGAAAACATGTACATACAAGCATCATCTGTATAATCCATATAATTCATGGTCATCATTACAGGCTTACCTGAACAGTTGCTTTTAATGCCAGCAGCCGGACAGCCATAATTAGCGCCTGTATGCAAGGGTGTATCACCAACCTGATCATTACCACATCTTTTATCACCCCAGATATGACGGAGATTAAAATAATGACCTACCTCATGAGTTGCAGTTCGGCCTTTATTAAAAGGTGCTGCTGCACTACCCACTGTTCCAAAACCTCTGTTTAAAATTACTACGCCATCAGTAACTGCAGGGCCACCGGGAAATTGTGCGTAGCCTAAAATTCCACCTGTCATTGTACATACCCACATATTAAGCGTAGTAGATGGTGAAGTAGGATCAATGCCACCTTGCGAAGATTTTTTCATAGCATCATTAGTTCCCCATCCTGTAACAGTAGTTTGTTTACGTACAGTACCAGCAAGTACAAACCTGATTTTTGTGTTGCCTGCTTTTACACTTTGATAAGTTGATGTAGCATTTACATCAGCATTCGTTCCAGCAAAATCAGCGTTCAATACAGCAATTTGTGATGCTACCTGTGCATCAGAAACATTTTCTGCCGCTGTTCTCCATAGCACATTTACAACAACGGGTACCTCCAGCACATCTCCCACTAATCTAAAGGCAGAAGGATTTTGTGTATAGCGGCTAGTAAATTCTTCAATGGCATCCATTCTGCTTTGCAGTGAAGGATTTTCCTGTAGTTGTCTTTCTAATACATCATAAGCAGCACAGGCACGGGCAGCAGTTGTTGCGTTAACTTCTGGCTCCTGCAAAATATTTTCCTGTTCATTGCTCTTGTTTTTATTACAGGCAGCAAACATTACAAAGAGAGCAGCAGCGATTAATGAAACTCTTTTCATTTTAAATTGGTTTGATTTGGAGATAAAAAAAATTACTAGTGAATGTATTAAAATTTTGCTAGCATAAGTAAGGGTGAAAAAGATTTTTTTAAAATTCTTTTTCACATCCTTAATGAGAATACACAACTTTACCGGCTTATGTAAATTCAATAGTAGCTATACGGGTAGAACTACTATTCATACTGATTTTTCTGTTCATAACCCAAAACCAAAGAGGAGGAAGATGCGCTAAAATCATCATGCCCGGATAGCCGGTGGGCATTTGAGGCGATTGATCATGATGCCGTAATACTTGATATTTTCTGCTGGCCATAAAATGATGATCACTGTGGCGGCTTAATTCAAACAACATTAACCGGCCAATAACATGATTGCTGTTCCAGCTATGATGTGGCATGGCTCTTTCATAACTATTGCTTGAAGTTTTATCCCGGCTTAAACCATAATGCTCAATATAATTTACACACTCCAGTAATAGGATGCCCATGAAGGCTGCCATCAAATAATACAACATAATTTTCCATCCAAAAACAAAAAAATGATTCCAACAAATACAAGCTGAATGATTTGTGCCTGTAACATTTCGTTCTTAATGCTAAATACAGAAATTCCTTTTTTATTCATTTCTGCATTGGCAATTTTCCAAGCACTGATAAAACTAAAAATGATTGTACGGGGATAAAATGCAAAAACGCTTTCGTTTATTCTTGCACTGGAAGGATCTTCTTGTGTAGCCACATTTTTATGATGCCCTTTGTTATGCTCAATAAAAAAATGAATGTATTGTGATGTAAGTAAAAGCGATTTAGCAAAAAATTGTTCAGTCTTATTTACCCTATGACCCAGCTCATGTGCTGCGTTAATACCAAATACACCACATAATAAGCCCATAGTAAGGATTCTGCCTGTAATATCAACCCATGTTAGGTTTTGCTGCTGAAATGAAAACAGGAACGAGATCAGCAAAATGTATTGCAATGGTACAATGGCATAAAGAATGTAGTCATACGTTTTATCTGTTTTTGCAAGTTCTTCTTCTGCTGCTGAAAGATTTTGAGTTTTGGGCTTCATCAATAATTCAAGCAGGGGAATAAAACCAAAAGCATACAGCACCGGAATAAAAGTAACAATACCTTTATATTGAAAGGCGAACCATGCAGCAGCAAAAATCAAAAAAGGGCTAATGTATTTGTATGGCCTTATGTTCACATAATAAAAATAGAAAATTAAAATCAGGTAAAAGAATTTTCACATTTCTTTCGTTTACTCTTAAACTATCAGGCTCGTCTTTTGTCTCAAACATATAATATTTATATATGCCGGCATCTGTTCAATTAAAAAATCAACACTTATTGTGGCGTGCAGGTTTTGGTGCAGCCTCCGAACAATGGAATCAGCTTGATAAAATCTCTCCTAATAAGTTTTATGATGCTTTGGAAAAAGCATCCCGTAAAGAACCGATGCCCTTTAAGCTGGTTGACAATGCTATTGAAGGGCTTATGAATGGAATTGATGGTATTCGCCGCACCGAAATGACAAAAGAACAACGCCAGCAATTGCAGAAAAAATCGAGAGAAGAAATCAGGAATTTAAATTTAGAGTGGCTCGATGAGATGGTGAACAGTGAACAGCAGCTTCGTGAAAAAATGGCTTTCTTTTGGCATGGGCATTTTGCCTGCCGAAATTTAAACGCTTTGTACCAACAGGAATTGATTAATGTGATCAGAAAAAATGCATTGGGCAATTTTGGTACGATGTTAAAGGAAGTGAGCCGTAGTGCAGCCATGCTTGCTTTTCTTAATAATCAGCAAAACAGAAAACAAAAACCCAATGAAAATTTTGCCCGTGAAGTAATGGAACTTTTTACCATGGGCAGGGGTAACTATACTGAAAAGGATATTAAGGAAGCTGCCCGTGCTTTTACCGGGTGGCAGTTTAAATTAAACGGCGAGTTTATCTTTCGTGAAAACCTGCATGACGATGGCAGTAAGACAGTACTTGGTAAAACAGGAAATTTTGATGGGAATGATGTGCTGGATATTTTATTGCAGCAAAAGCAAACCGCATACTTTCTTACTCAAAAAATCTACCGCTTTTTTGTAAATGAAAACGCAGATGAGCAAAAAGTAAAACAACTGGCTGATCAATTTTTTAAATCTGGCTATGATATTGCAGCATTAATGCGCAGCATTTTTACAGCCGAGTGGTTTTATGAGGATAAGAATATTGGAAGTAAAATCAAATCGCCTATTGAATTAATGGCGGGCATACGTCGTTCCCTGCCCATGGAACTTGCTTTGCCAGAATCACAATTGTATCTGCAAAAAATATTAGGCCAAATTTTATTTTATCCGCCCAATGTTGCAGGATGGCCGGGTGGTAAAAACTGGATTGACAGTTCATCACTTATGTTTCGCATGAGATTACCTCAACTCCTTGCAACAAAAGAAGCCTTTAACATAAAAGCTAAAAGTGATGATGATGTGGAAATGGGGAAAATACAGGACGAGAAACAACCAGCAAAAAATAATAAAGTTTCAGGACGGATAATTGAAACTACCATTAATTGGCAACAGCCCTATAAACAGTTAGAAAAAATAAGCCGTGAACAATTAGTGCAAACAATTACAGCATTGTTATGGCAGGTAAATTCACAAAAAGGAAATAAGGAAGTGTTAGAAAAATTTATGGATGCCACAAGCAGGGAACGATATATACAAACGGCAATCATTCATTTAATGTGTACACCTGAATATCAATTGTGTTAAAAGATCATATTCTTTAAATTAATATAACATGGTTATTAAACGTAAAGATTTTATACAGATCGGTTCACTTGCAACCGCTTCTGTTTTTATGCCAAAGTTTTTGCAGGCATTTGAAAGTAAAACTATTGTTCCGGCAGGTAACAAAGTTGTAGTGATCATTCAACTCAGCGGCGGCAATGATGGTTTAAATACTGTAATTCCGTTTCGGAACGATTTGTATTATAAAAACAGACCCAAGCTGGGTATTACCAAAGAAGCTGCTTTGCAGTTAACAACAGAAGCAGGTCTGCATCCTTCACTTACAACATTTAAAGAATTGTATGATGATGGTAGCCTTGGTATTTATAATGGAGTGGGTTATCCGAATCCTGATAAAAGCCATTTCCGAAGTATGGATATATGGCATACTGCCAGTAGCAGTGCAGATTATTGGAACACAGGCTGGGTAGGCAGATATTTAGATGCACAATGTAACGGTTGTGAAAAACCAACACAGGCATTGGAAATTGATGATGTGTTGAGTTTAGCTTTAAAAGGTGAAAATATAAAAGGACTTGCATTACAAGATCCACGGAGATTATATAATACCAGTCAGGAAAAATATTTTAAGCAACTATTAGCTAATCATACAAGCCAACAACACGAACAGCCTGTTGAATATTTGTACAAAACAATGGCTGAAACTATTTCAAGTGCCGATTATATTTTTAAGCAAAGTAAGTTGCATCCTTCATCAGAGGCTTATCCAAATTCTGAACTTGGTAAAGGATTAAAAACAATTGCATCGCTCATCTTCAGTGAAATCAATACCAAAGTATATTATATTTCTTTAGGAAGTTTTGATACACATATCAATCAGGAGTTTCAGCAAAAGCGTTTGTTTACAGAGTTGAATGATGCTGTAAAAGCATTTGTAAAAGATTTAAAAGCCAATCACAGGTTTGATGATGTGTTATTGTTCAGTTTCTCAGAGTTTGGAAGAAGGGTTGCACAAAATGCTAGCGGCGGAACCGATCATGGTAAAGCAAACAATATGTTTTTTGTAAGTGGTGGGTTAAAGGAAAAAGGTTTGTATAACCCATTACCCGACCTAAATAACTTAGATGATGGTGATGTAAAATTTCAACTTGATTTTAGAGAAGTGTATAGTACAATTCTTACTAAATGGCTGGGTGCAGATGCAAATGCAATCCTGAAACAAAAAATAAAACCATTGAATTTTATTTAGTAAGTACAGACGTATTTATGTATGAAATATTTTCGAGAAGTATATGCAGTAAAATTACGGACCTGATAAGTTAGTAAATTTTCAGTTGTTTGTTTAATAATTTTTATTACTTTTGATTCATCCATTTATTTAAGAAAAACTAAAGTCCAATTATTATGGAAGTATCTTACTTCTTCCGCAAACGTAGGTTAAATGCATTCAGCATTGAATCACTCTTCGACAATATTCATCAACAAATACTTGCTAAAAATAATTTCAATTCCAATAAAATTGAGGTTCCTTCTATAAGAAATGTCTTTGCAAATACAGTAAAAGCAGGCTCAAAGCAATCAGATATCAATCATATAACCGGAGACATTCATTATGTAGCTTTGGGAATGAAAAAACGAAATACTGTACTTACAATTCATGACTGTGTATTCCTTACACGTTACAGCAAATGGAATTTAAAATACTGGATGTTTAAGTTCTTATGGTATCAATTACCAATGATGCGTGCCAACACTATAACTGTGATTAGTGAAAAGACAAAAAAGGAACTTGTAAATTTAACAGGTATTGGTGCAAACAAAATAAAAGTTGTACCTAATTTTTTTGATCCAAGATTTGAATTTGCGCCAAAAAAGTTTAATAGTACCAGACCAAGAATTTTACAGATAGGAACCAAGAGTAATAAAAATATTCACAATTTGGCCGAAGCTTTAAAAGGAATTGACTGTGAGCTGCATATTGTAGGTAATCTGGATGAAGAAACCCAAATGATATTGCAGGCAAACAGAATTCAGTATAAATCTTTTGTAAACCTTTCCTTTCATGAATTAAAACAACAGTATATTGAATGTGATATGGTTGCTTTTGTTTCAACTTACGAAGGATTTGGATTGCCAATCTTAGAGGCGTGTGCTGTAGGAAGACCGTTGGTTACAAGCCGCATTTCACCAATGAATGAAATTGCAGAAGATGCTGCATGTAAAGTAAACCCTTATAATGTTATCGACATACGACGTGGTATTTTGCAAGTAATTGAAAATGCTGATTACCGTGAAGAACTTATCAATAACGGCTGGAAAATGCGTTATCGTTATAGTATTGAAAATATTACCAGCCAATACTCAGGTATTTATGAGCAAATAGCTCAGCAACCTGATGCAGATATTTTCTTGTTACATGAAGCAAAGTCTGCCGCCTCCTTACTGGGCATCATTTAAAATTGTACTTACTTACCCATTAGCATAGTAGTTGTTGTAAAAAGAAATAGCCTTTTTGATTCATTCAAAAAGGCTATTCTGTATTAGTGGTTTATTTATGAATTTATCCAATTTTACCAAGTGGGATGGATCTTAGTTTTTCTTCTTCTTTTGGTTTTGTAATTGAAGGCAATGGAATTTTTGCTTTTTCTAGTGCTTCAGTAAGTTTATTATTAATTTCAGCATACTTCAGTACCTCTTTATTGGAGTGTAGCATTTCGTCTTCTGTTTCAAGCATCCGCCTTTTTAGTTTTGCTACTTGTAAACGGCCTGCAACAAAACCAACTAGCAAAGCAATAATTACAAAGCCAATAAAAAAAGTTATATGCATTTCAAGAGTTAGGTTACTCACTATTTTAATCATAGTAGAAATTTTGGGTGTTGTTTTTAATTCTTACAAATACTAGATATACCCATAAATAGAGATGTATAATTCAACTTTACAAAATAATGTCAGTTAATCCAATTAAACAATTTTAGTAAGCACAAATTCTTTAATATCTTCTAAACTAAGCCGTTCTTGTTGCAAGGTATCCCTATTACGGATGGTTACAGTATTGTCTTCTTTTGTTTGATGATCAATAGTTGCGCAAAAAGGTGTTCCTATTGCATCCTGTCGGCGATAACGTTTACCAATAGCGTCTTTTTCCTCATAAAAACATTGAAAATGTGGCATACATTCCTGCATGATCGAACGTGCAATTTCTGGTAAGCCATCTTTTTTTGTTAATGGGAAAATAGCCAATTTTATAGGTGATAATTTTACAGGTATTCTTAAAACAGTTCTAATATCTGTCTTGCCTTCTTCTGATGTGGGCACTTCTTCTTCATGATAGGCATTGCTGAGTATGGTAAGAAATAAGCGGTCTAAACCTACTGAAGTTTCTACAACAAAAGGAATATAGTTCTGATTAATTTCTGTATCAAAATACTGCATTTTCTTTTTGCTGAACTCCTGATGGCGGCGCAAATCATAGTCTGTTCTTGAGTGAATACCTTCCAGCTCTTTCCAACCAAAGGGAAAATCATACTCTATATCTACAGCAGCATTAGCATAATGTGCCAGTTTTATATGATCATGAAAACGGAGTTTCTCAGCAGGCAATCCTAAATCTTTATGCCATTGCATTCTGGCTTCCTTCCATTTTGCATACCAATCAAGCTCTGTACCTGGGCGAACAAAGAACTGCATTTCCATTTGCTCAAACTCCCGCATACGAAAAATAAACTGGCGGGCTACAATTTCATTTCGAAATGCTTTACCTGTTTGTGCAATGCCAAAGGGGATTTTCATTCGTCCGCTTTTTTGCACATTTAAAAAATTTACAAAAATTCCCTGTGCTGTTTCCGGTCTTAAGTACACCACATTATCATCAGCATTATCGCCGGCTACTGCACCAAACTCTGTTTTAAACATGAGGTTGAACTGGCGTACATCCGTCCAGTTAACCGTGCCACTAACAGTACACTTTATTTTATTGGTTTCAATTAATTGCTTTAAGCCGGGAAAATTATCTGCTGCCAGCAATTGCTCCATTTCTGCAATTAAGGCGGCAGCTTCTGCCGAAGGTAAATTTTCAGCATGGCTTTCAATTAAATGATCCACACGGTAACGCTTATTGCTGTCTTTGTTGTCAATCATCGGGTCGCTGAAATTATCTATATGTCCGCTTGCCTTCCATGTGGTGGGATGCATAAATATGGCAGCATCAATACCCACAATATTTTCGTGCAACTGGGTCATGCTTTTCCACCAGGCATCACGGATATTTTTTTTGAGTTGAGATCCGTACTGGCCATAATCGTACACAGCACTGAGGCCGTCATAAATTTCAGATGATTGAAAAATATAGCCGTATTCTTTGGCGTGTGAAATAATGTTTGCAAAAAGTTTATCGTTAGCCATGAGCTTGTTTTGAAAGTGGGCAAAGATAAGTTTTTGAGCGAGATGACATTTGCAAGGTTTAGAAGTGATTATCATTTCAGCTTTTCATTTCCCTTATGCCGTTCTTTATCTCTTTTTGTTTTCTTTTCAAAATTTTTTTGAAGTGCTTCCGTTAAATCAACTCCTGTTTGGTTTGCGAGGCAAAGCAGCACCCAAAGCACATCTGCCATTTCATCTCCAAGTTCTTTAGTGTTTTCATTTTGTTTCAACGATTGCTCACCATACTTTCGTACCATTATCCGGGAAAGCTCACCTACTTCTTCCATTAATATTCCAAGATTGGTTAGCTCATTAAAATAGCGAATGCCTATTGTTTTAATCCATTCATCTACTTGTTGCTGTGCCTGTTTTATTGTTAAGTCTGTATCCATAAGAATTATAAATTAGTAATTAAAAAATGATCCATTACTCCCTGTTTTTTGTATCAACTATAATTGTAACCGGTCCATCATTTAGTAATTCCACTTTCATATCTGCACCAAAAATTCCGGTTTCAATTTTTTTATCAAAGTCTTTTTCTAATTGTGCAATCATTTGTTCATACACAGGTATGGCAAATTCCGGTTTGCTTGCTTTTATGTAAGAAGGCCGGTTTCCTTTTTTTGTAGATGCATGTAAAGTAAACTGGCTGATCAATAATATGTTCCCATCTGCATCTTTAACTGATACATTCATCACCCCGTTGTCATCATCAAAAATGCGGAGGTTTACAATTTTGCTGCTGAGCCATTCAATATCTTCTGCAGTATCTGCATCTTCAATGCCCACAAAAACCAGCAAGCCTTTTCCAATGCTTCCTGTAACAACTCCTTCAACTTTTACTGATGCGTGTGTTACTCTTTGTATTACTGCTTTCATTGTTCTGTGCTTTCCCTGTAATTTTAACCTCTAAAATACGGGTTCAAACGTTTACAATGATACCAGCAATAAATAACGAACTTCAATTTACAACGGCAAGAAGTGGTGGCGCAGGCGGACAAAATGTAAACAAGGTTGAAACCATGGTAATGGGTTATTGGAATATTTCAGCTTCTGTTCTGTTTACTGAAGAACAAAAAAAAATCTTGCTCTCTAAACTCAGCAACCGTATTAACAAGGTAGGTGTGTTGATTGTAAAAAGCCAAATTCACCGAAGCCAGCAGGCTAATAAACAGGAAGTAATTGAAAAGATGAATCACTTGGTGCAGCTTGCACTTACTCCTAAAAAAGCAAGAATAGCAACCAAACCATCCAAAGCAGCTAGGGAGCGGAGAATAGAGTCTAAAAAGAAAGAAAGCGTACAAAAATCATTAAGGCAAAAAGTAAAACCGGGAGCATTTTAATTTGAAAAAGAGATCAATCATATTTGTTATAACTTTTTTTGCAATTAGTCTTATTTGGATGCAGGGTTGCCGTAAAAACAAAGATCAATTTGTAGCCACTCCATTTGCATTAAAAATTCCGGCAGGGTTTCCAACTCCAGTTTTGTTTCAAAATAATGAACTTACTGTTGAAGGTTTTCAACTAGGCAGGCGATTGTTTTATGATACCCGTTTATCAATTGATGGAAGCATTGCCTGTGCCTCCTGCCATCAGCAAATTGCAGGCTTTGGAACTTATGATCATGACCTGAGTCATGGTATTGGCGGTGAACATGGTATCCGCAATGCATCACCGCTTTTTAATCTGGCATGGGCAAATACATTTGGTTGGGATGGCCGTTATACAAAATTGCAGGATGTGTTTGCCGCACATATTACCAATAGAATAGAGATGGGAGAAACGTTAAATGGGGTTGTAACAAAACTAAAGGGCGCTTCGGTTTATCCGCCCTTATTTAAAGCAGCTTTTGGAAGCGAAGAAATAAATCAGGAAAAATTATTGAATGCATTGGCTCAATTTGCCGGCAGTTTAGTGAGTGCTGAAACAAAATATGATTCAGTAAAACAAAATCTTGCAAGCTTTACTGCCAATGAACAGGCTGGCTATACTGTGTTTAAAAATAAATGCAATACCTGCCATGCTGAGCCACTGTTTACTGATTATTCTTACCGCAACATTGGATTACCTGCTAATCTTATATTGAATGATAAAGGAAGAATGAGTTTTACAAATAACAGAAACGACTCTTTAAAGTTTCGTGTACCTACTTTAAGAAATTTATACAAAACATTTCCTTTTATGCATGATGGAAGGCTCATTGCATTCAGTCAGATATTTGATCACTATCAAACAGGTGTGCAAGCAAGTTTTACATTAGATCCATTACTTAACAACGGAATTGCACTTTCAAATTCTGATAAAACTGTATTGCTTGATTTTTTAAAAACCCTAACCGATAATAGTTTTACAAAAAATTCTGCTTACAATGCTCCGCAATAAAAAATCCACTTTTATAAAAAGTGGATTTTAAAATATTATCAAACACAATTCTTAGTAATCACCCAAACTTGTTTCACCCAGTTGAGCCAATGCTTTGGCAAGTTGATCATCATTAGGTGCGATGCCATGCCACTCATGACTGCCTTCCATAAAGTCAATTCCTTTTCCCATTTCAGTTTTCATCAAATTCACAATGGGTTTGCCTTTACCCACCAAAGTTTTAGCCTTTTCTAACCCGGCAATCACTTCATCCATATCATTACCGTTTTCAATTACTAAAGTTTCCCACCCAAATGCTTCAAACTTTGCTTTCAAATCTCCCAGATTCATTACTTTGACTGTCGGCCCATCAATTTGCTGGCCATTCCAGTCAATGGTTGAAATGAGTGTATCTAATTTATGATGGGCAGCAAACATTACCGCTTCCCAAATTTGGCCTTCCTGTAATTCACCATCACCATGTAATGAGAAAACAAGATTGGTTTCTTTGTTGAGTCTTTTGGCATAAGCCGCTCCAATAGCAACACTCATTCCCTGTCCTAAAGAACCGGAAGCAATTCTAACACCGGGCAAATGTTCATGTGTAGTGGGATGGCCCTGAAGCCGGGAGTTTAGTTTTCGGAAACTTGCCAGTTCATCTACCCCAAAATACCCACTTCTTGCAAGTGTGGAGTAAAACACCGGGCTGATATGCCCATTGGAAAGAATAAACACATCCTCATCTGTTGCATCCATTTTAAAATCTGGATTATGCTTCATGATTTTAAAGTAAAGAGCAGTAAAGTATTCAACACAACCCAGCGAACCACCAGGGTGACCGCTTTGGCATCCATGAACCATTCTTACAATATCTCTTCTAATTTGGCGGGCAGTTTCCTGTAATTGGGGCATAATTTTTAAATTGGCGCAAATCTAAAATAAAAAACCTGTGCGTTGAGGAAATTTTTTCAACAAAAGAGGAATCAATGGTATATAAATTGTGTAAATGATTCTACCTAAAACCTATAGTTGTATTTTGTTTTTTGCTTTATATGTTTAGCTTTGCCGTAATAGACTTAAACCCATAACTCCATGGATCACCTGTTAGTCGGTTCAGTCATTGCTTTTTTAATTACGTTTTCTGCAATTCCCATTATTATCCGGGTAGCAGAAATGAAGCATTTGTTTGATGTACCCGATGATCGTAAAGTGCATTTAAATCCCATCCCTTCATTAGGGGGCATTGGAATTTTTGCAGGCTTTATTTTAGCACTCCTTATTTCAGCTCCTGTAGGATGGATAGAGTTGCAATTTTTAGCAGCAGCTTTTATGGTTATTTTCTTTGTAGGTATAAAAGATGATATTGTTGTACTTACTCCCCTTAAAAAATTCTTGGGTCAGTTGGTAGCTGCTGCCATTTTAGTATTTAAGGGAGGTATTTTAATAGATGGCATGCATGGGTTTTTAGGTATCAATGATATGCCATATATTTTTCGTTTAGCCTTTACTTTTTTTACCATTATTGTTGTTACCAATTCTTTTAATTTAATTGATGGTGTTGATGGCTTGGCAGGTTCGCTGGGCTTTCTTACTACAACTGCTTTTGGCCTTTACTTTTTTATAGCTCAGGAGCCTGTGTTTGCAGTAATGAGTTTTAGTATGGCAGGAAGCTTATTGGCTTTTCTCATCTTTAATGTTTCTCCGGCACGCATTTTTATGGGGGATACCGGTTCGTTAATGGTGGGATTAGTAAATGCTATTTTAGTGATTAAGTTTATACAGGTGGCTACAAACCCAGCCGCTAAATTTTTATTGCCATCTGCCCCTGCTATTGGTTTTGCTATTCTTTTTGTGCCTTTATTTGATACGCTACGGATTTTTGCCTATCGTATTTTAACCCGTCGCTCACCGTTTAGCCCCGATAGAAATCATATTCACCATCTGCTTTTAGAAAAAGGGCTGAGCCACAGCATGGTTACATTTTTAGCAGTAGCATTTAATGTAATTATTATTGCAGTTACATTCATGGGTCGTAACCTTAATACAACTCTACTATTGGCAGGTCTTATTAGTGTAGGATTTTCAACAATCAGTTTGCTTATATTTTCTAATAGAGCAAAACGCAGGCATCTGTTTCCATCATTTGGCTCCAATTTAGAAATGAAAACCAAGGTAATTACCTTAAAAACCAGTACATCAAACAATCAGGAAGCTGAGGAAATTGCCAAGTAAAAGAAAAGAATAGCCCTGATTTGAATGTACAATCACTGCGAACCAAGTATTTTATTAGGTTTGCAATTCAAAAAATAAATTTATGCACCAACAGCTATTGGCTATTTTTAATGAAGCCGAGGATCATATGCAAAGAGCAATTCAGCATTTGGAAACTGAATTGGTAAAAATAAGAGCAGGAAGAGCAACCCCAAATATGCTCGATGGAATAGTTGTAGATTATTATGGAACACCCACACTTATCAGTCAGGTAGGAAATATTATTGCAGCAGATGCAAGAACCATAACCATTCAACCTTGGGAAAAAAACATGCTGCAACCAATTGAACGTGCCATCATTAATTCAAATATGGGTTTAACACCTCAAAATGATGGAGCCATCATTCGTCTTTTTCTTCCTCCATTAACTGAAGAGCGTAGAAAAGAGTTGGTAAAAAGAGTAAATGCTGAAGGTGAGCACTCAAAAATTGCCATTAGGAATATTCGCAGAGATGCTATTGAAAGCATTAAAAAATTGCAGAAAGATGGTTTGAGTGAAGATGCTGCAAAAGACTCTGAAAAAGATATACAAGGCTTAACTGATAAATACACTGCTCAAATTGATAAACATCTTGAAGCAAAAGATAAAGAAATTATGAGTGTGTAAATTCAAAAAAACTGAAATGAAAAGGAGGCTTTATACGAGCCTCTTTTTTTTATTGCTTATTGGCCAGATAAACGCCTGATAAAATAATAAGCAAACCAAGTATTTGCAAAGGTGTTATTGATTCACCAGCCATCACTCCCCAGAACATTGCAACAAAGGGAATGCCATAGGTAACCATTGATGCAAACAGTGCCCCTGCTCTTTTCATAAGCATATAAAATAAAATGGAAGCGATGGCTGTACCAAAAATTCCAAGCAATGCTCCTGCGCCCGTAGCTTTTAAAACAGATGCAGTAAACGAATGATTTAAGAATCCATCAACCAATAATAAAATAACCGAAGGAATAATAAGCGATACAAAAGCTATGGCTGCAATTTGAATAGAACTGATCTGCTTTAAATAACGGTTTAGAATATTTACATTAAACCCGTAACAGATTGTTGCCAGTAAAATTAGAAACGCATATTGCCAATGGTTGTCGTGCTCTGCATTTTTTTGTGATAAAAAAAGCAGGATCATACCACCAAAACCAACAATAACGCCCAATGTTTTTTGCCAATTTGTTCTTGTCTTAAAAAACAAAACGCCTACCACAATTACAAATAAAGGAGTTAACGCATTGAGCATACCAGCAAGGGCACTATCAATTTTTGTTTGAGCAATGCAAAACAGTATTGCAGGTATAAAACTGCCAATAAAACCCGTGAGCATAATGTATTTTAAACTTTTTCGTTCAACTGTTCTAAAACCTTTTAATGCAAAGGGAAGTAATACAACCCCTGCACTCAACATCCTCAAGGCTGCCACTTGATAGGCAGTGAGTTCTTTTAAACCTTCCTTCATAAGTATAAAAGAACTTCCCCAGATAAATGACAGCAGAATAAATAAGCCCCAGTTTGTAAATTTTGAATTCATAGAAGCGGTAAAGGTGAGAGAATTTAATTAAAGGACAAACAGCATTGTTTATATTCGTATTTCAATAATTGCAAATGGCAACAATTAAATTATCTGCTATAAGTACAAGAGCGCCAAAGGGTGCAAATAAAGAAAAAACAAAACTGAAAACAGATAAGCTTTTAGTAGAATTAGATGAAATGCAAAACCTTTTAATTGCAGAGTCAAAATATTCTTTGCTGGTAATAGTACAGGGTATGGATGGAAGTGGAAAAGACGGCGTAATTAAAAATGTGTTTGGTTCACTCAATCCGTTGGGTATTTCTGTAACCTCTTACAAAGCCCCAACAGCAGAAGAATTATCTCATGATTTTTTGTGGCGCATACACAAGCAAGCGCCACAAAAAGGAATGATAAAACTATTTAACCGCAGCCAATATGAAGATGTGATTATTACAAGAGTACATGGCTGGTGCGATGAAGTAACGGCTCAAAAACGAATGAAAGCCATCAATGATTTTGAACAATTACTTACAGAGCATAACAAAACAAAGATTTTAAAATTTTATCTGCATATTTCGCCTGAAGAACAATTGGAGCGGTTGAAAGAACGAACCCATGATCCACGTAAAATGTGGAAGTACAATGAAAATGATTTTGCCGAAGCCAAACTATGGAATAAGTATATGGGTTATTACAATGAATGTTTTAATAAATGCAATGCAGTACCCTGGACAATTGTACCAAGTGATCAGAACTGGTATAAAGAATATATCATTGCACAAAAAATTTACGAAACACTTAAGAGTTTAAACATGCAATATCCCGGTATGAAAAAATAAACTTGGTCATGTTTTTTATTTTTTGAAGATTTGAAAACCTTCACATCGTACAACTTTTTCATCAACTATTTTAAACAATAAAAACCAACAATTATGGGAATGCTAAAAGAATTTAAAGAGTTTGCCATGAAAGGCAATGTAATTGATCTTGCAGTGGGTGTTATCATCGGTGCTGCATTTGGAGCAATCGTTTCATCGTTAGTAGATGATGTAGTTACACCCTTGTTGCTTACCCCGGCTTTAAAAGCTGCCAATGCAGAAAATTTAGAAGCACTTACCTGGGGAGCAGTTAAATATGGAAAATTCGTTTCAGCCATTCTTAAATTTATACTTGTTGCTTTTGTTTTATTTCTAATTATTAAAGCGGTAAACAAAGCAAAACAACCCGAACCACCTGCTGCTCCTGCTGAGCCATCATCAACTGATAAACTGTTAATGGAAATCAGAGACGGGCTGAAAAAATAATTTTCTTAAAATCTTACGGCAATAGAACTTGTTCTGTTGCCTTTTTTTTTACATCCAAAAAACAAACATGAAAAAAATAACACTCATTGCATTTGTCTTTTTGATTATTACCAGAGTTGCAGCGCAAGACAAACAAGTGCAATCTTTAAAAAACGAAACCAAACGGGAAATTAAAAAAGAAGAAAAGCAAAAAGAGGGCTGGACAAAAGGTGGAGTGTTTGCTCTAAACCTTTCGCAGGGCAGCAGTAATAACTGGGCTGCAGGTGCTGAAAAATTTTCATTTTCTTTAAATGGCTTATTTAATACCTATGCTTACTACAAAAAGGAAAGAAACATTTGGGATAATACACTCAACATGCAGTACGGTGCAGTAAACACCACCAGCCAGGGAACAAGAAAAAATGACGATCGTTTTGATTTTTTAAGCAAGTATGGCTATCAACTAAAAAACCCAAAATGGTATGTAACCGTTTTAGGAAACCTGAGAACACAGTTTACAGATGGGTTTGCTTATGAAGCTAATAATATTAAAACAAAAAACTCTTCACTTTTCGCACCGGCATATGTATTGCTTTCCCCTGGTTTAATGTATAAGCCTAACAAAACTTTTGATGTATTCGCTTCTCCGGCTACAGCCCGCTGGGTAATTGTAAATAAGAAAAATATAAAATTAAGAAGCCTGTTAGGCTTTTCTGATACAACAAAAAGTTCTGTGAGTGAAATAGGGGCCTTTGCAACAGCAAATCTTAAAAAGGACTTAGCAAAAAACATCAACCTAGTAAGCCGTTTAGATTTATTTAGCAACTATCGGAACAATCCGCAGAATATAGATGTGTTTTGGACCAATCTTTTAGGAATGAAGGTGAACAAATACATAAGTGCCACCGTAAGCTTTGATTTAATTTATGATCATGATGTGGAAGAATCAAAACGGCCGGGCAGAGTATTAGGCACTCAATGGAAATCCTTATTTGGTGTGGGTTTTTCTGCCAATTTTTAAAATTTGATTCCCCTACATTTGCAAGTCTCGTAGCTACTGGTTTCGGGGCTTGCTCGATTTAAAATTAATTATATTGGAAAAGCAATCGTATCAAATAAAATTACCCCAGTTTGAAGGTCCTTTTGATCTCTTGCTTTTTTTTATAGAGCGGGACGAACTGGATATTTATAATATTCCTATTACAAGAATCATCAACGATTTTCTTGTGTTCATTCATAAAAGTGAAGAGCTGAATATAGAACTGAGCAGCGAGTTTATCCTCTTCATTTCTACACTTATGCGAATTAAAGCAAAATTATTATTGCCCCGCAAAGAAATAGATGCACAGGGAAATGAAATAGATCCACGGCAGGAATTGATTGATAAAATTCTGGAATACAAACGCTTTAAAGAAGCCAGTTTGCAAATGGCAGAGATGGAAGCACAACGGATGTTTATGGTTAAGAGGGGAAACATTGCCAAAGAACTTTCTGTAATTGGTGAAGAAGCAGGAGAGGGTACAGAAATACAAACCATTACCCTGTTTAAACTTATGAAAACCTTTGAACGGGTAATGAAAAAAAATGCAGACCGTTTAAACAAACCTGTTCATACAGTTGTGCAATACAACTACACCATGGAAGATACCCGTGCATATATGCTTGCCAAAGTACAGGAAGAACAAACAATGGCCTTTGAGAAATTATTTGACATTTGCGAAAGTAAAATACATGCCATCTTTCTTTTTCTCTCCCTGCTGGAACTTTCGCAACAGCGATTCATGACTTTACTGGTAGGAGAAGGCATGAACAATTTCATTATTGAATGGAATCAAAACAGAGAGCCGGATATGGATGGTGTATTTGTGCATCCGGATGCGCCATTGATGAATTAATGTTGCTACAAATTGCAAACGTAGAGCAATACAACAAGTTTAAATTTTCAGCTCCCGTACACTTCCCTGTGGGGAAGCCTTACCTCCTATATACCGTAGCTAAAAAATGAAACAGGGCTTTTTTTTGGTAGAAGGTATAAAAATTGGCTTCGTTTAGAATCATAGTTTTTATTTTGAAATGCAGATATATCTGTGAGATACAATAAACTTCCCTGTCGGGAAGACGATATGTATAAACCTCAGGAAAAAAATTGAAGAAAAGGGGGCGAAAATTGCGGCTCAGCGGACACGGCTTGGCGATGTGGCGGTATTT
>JANNRE010000004.1:0-200016 GCA_031401115.1 Chitinophagaceae bacterium | reverse complement strand
CACCTGTTGCAAAAGCTGATCAAAGCTGGACAGCGATGTCGCCAACAGAGCTGTGAATTATGTTGCATTGCATTTAACGTTACGGCTTGGCGAAGTGGGGGAATAGATGTTCCGTCAGCCCGGCAAACCGAAGTTAAATTTATAAATAAATGTTGATGATTAGTACTTAGTTAAATATTTGTTCGGTCAGCCCGATATGAAGCTTAATTGAAAAACAAATGTTGAGACACTGCTTCCGCCTGCCCCCATTTTGCCAAACCGATTGTTGTACGTAGTTATATTAAAGTCATTGGTAAGCTTTATCAAGAAATGGAACAAGATCTTCGATTCTATTTACAACTTTTACAATTTTTCCAGTTTTGTCAATAAGTATATGTGTTGGATATTGAGTAATGTTTAAATCGTTATTCATGAAATTCTTCATTTCTGGCACTACCGCATATTTAAATTTCTTTGTTTTTAGAAACTTTATCAGATCTTCTTTATTGTCTGAAGCCAAACTTATGAACAAAATGTTGTCATCGTTTTTGTAGTTATTTACGAGTTTATTTAAGTCAGGAAATTCTTGTACACATGCTACGCAATGTATAAACCAACATTTTAAAACTATTAGCTTCCCTTTTGTTGATGAATTGTCATAATTATTTCCGCTTATATCTGTGAAAGTAAATGTGGGCATTTCTGTGCCTTCCATTTTGAAATTTCGTATTTCGGTTGAGGCCATTTCTTTAATAACTGCTTTTATACTTTCGTCTTTTGCAGTTAATGGATATAATTTATAAACATCATTGTCTCCCTTTGTCCCGATTTTAAAGGCAAATACTTTGTCTCTCAATAATTTATTAAAAAAAGCTGGTTTGTCAATAACAGCAGAGTCTACGTTTAATCCAATAAAGTCCTGAGACAAATGAACATTGTTATAAGTATAGGTATACCATGTCATGTAATCATCAGTTAAAGTTCGCCAATCGGTAGTATGGTCTTTGTCTAAACCTTTGATGTCCTGGCTATAGGAATATTCTGAAAAGGGAATAGCTAAGAGTAATAACAAAAGAAGCTTTTTCATTTATTTACATTTTAGGATTCGGTCGGTCAAAATAATTACGTACAACGAGCAGGGCTTGCTGCAGGGCTGGCATTCATTGCTCGTCCTGCCCGGAACCGCTGCTAAATAAAGTTATAAAAGTACAAGTTAACAAATAAAAGCCCAGCGCTGCTTGTCCTGCCCAGCTGATGTTGATAGTGATAAAATGACCATTGATACAACGTCAGGCCAGGCTTGCAGCAAACCCAAACAAAAAGACGAGGATATATTCGTCGGCCCGCCATATTGCCAAACCCCCTCCTATGTTAGCAGTAGTGCTTCATTGTCCAACGGGTTTCAATTTGCTCTCTTTGATTTTGGTCTGAATGTATTCTTTCAATTCGGCAAAAGTCATATTCTGTGTTTCAGAACTTACTTTGTCTCTAATGTCACGCATCATTTTTACTGCGTCAAAAGTTTTTTCTTTTTTAATCGTTTCCATAATTTACAAGGTCTTTAGGACTTCTAATTTCTATCATTTGATAACCTGATTTAAGGTTTACCGAATTATAGCCTTTTATTCTGTCCAGATTAACAATATGTTTAAAATTCCAACTTGCTAAAACGTCCACTTTGTTTATTGTCGCTAATGCAATGTGTCTGCAATCTTCTAAACTTGTTTTTCCAACTACATTTTCAGAAATGTATGTGTCAGCAAGTTTAATTGCTTCTTCAGTCAATTCTACACGAAAGAAATTGTCAGCCGAATAGTTGTGAAGTAGTTCTCTAACCTTTTGTGGTGCATTTATTAATTCAAGATCAAGCAGGTCTGAAACTACAAAAATGATTTCTCCGTTTTCCAGTCGTTGAAAAAGTGCCGTTGTGGCTTCGTTAAATTCTTCGTCAAAGTAGCCGCCAACTACTGAAGTGTCTATGTAAATTCTTTGTTTCATTAGTGTTCAAATTTACAAAGAATTGTCGAGTTATTTTTCATTCGCTAACTTTTGTAGGGTAGCTGCCGCATTACTGCTAACGAGCAGGACTGCCGATGATTGCTGCAACGTCTTGCCCCAATTGCACAAAACCTTTTGTTGGTGGCAGTTCATTTTCTTGTTGAACTGAAGATCATTGTTACAATATAGGCTGTTAAAAATAGTCCGAATATATTTTCCAAAATCACAAGTAGTTTAGTGACGTTTGAAATTGGTGATATATCTCCAAAACCAGTTGTCGCAAGTGTTACAAAGCTGAAATAGATAACGTCTATTGCCTTATTATTTTGAGTGACATTTTTTAATCCTTCAGAATTTAAGTCAAATAAAATAGCAAAACAAAGCCCGCATGTTAAATATGAAATAAAAAAAAGTCCTATATAACTCAAGATTCTAAAACGAAGAAATTTTGATGTTAAGCTACTTATCAGATTTCCGATTTGTCCTGCTATTGACAAAAAAGCTGCAATACTAATGTTAACGTTTATTGCTTTGTTTTCAGAATATCCAAAATTTTGAAAATTGTAAAATTTAGGATTATTTAGAAATAGGATTATAAAACCCATAAGCAAAAGAGGGAGCAAGTATCCTATTATGAAATTAATTTTGCTATCAAATCTCTTTGATTTAATAGATTTATCCTGTCGCCAATGAAATTCAATTAAGTCTGCAATTGCAGCTAGAGGAAATAATAAAAATGGTATTGTAATTAAAAACCCACTATTTGAGGTTGAAAATCCGTAGACGACAAAAGCGACTATTACAATGATGAAAGCAATTCTAACTTTTATTTGATTTCTCATTAATTGAATATAGCTAGGGGTGTCAAAAAATTAACTTCGAAGGCCGTTACTTTCATTCAGGTACAGAGAATTGCCACCAACGTTCGAGGCTTTGTGCAGTTGGGGAATTGACCAACTGTCCGCCCGGAACTGAAGCTATATTTATAACTAAAAGCCAAAGTTTAGAACTACTGCCAAACGGAATTACGTCCGCCGAATATGAAGCTTGGATATGCACTGCCGATGATTGCTCCAACGTCGAGCCCCAATTGCACAAAACCTTTTGTTGGCTGTAGTTTTGGCTTTATCTCTCGTTCAATGTTGTCGAATTACAGTTATTAGGTAAAAATGTAAGGTTATTTTGTAACCAAACAAGTTTATCTGCAAAACGGATAACTCCTATTGAGAATTTATCATTTGTTTTTTTAAAAGCAAAAGTTAATTGAGTGTTCGAGCATTCTCCTGTCACAGGATTTGGCTTATAAGCAGTATATACATAAGAACCTCCTTTTAATTCACGCACATCTTCTATAGTCATTGAATAATTTCGGGCAATCTGCACATTCAAGATTAAATTATTACTCCTAAAGTTGTTTGGTGTATTGATTGTGTAAAATGAAAATTCAGGATTTAATATTTGCTTCTTGCTTTCAAGAATATTATCTAAAAAATAAATTGTGGAATATGCGTTTTCGTTTTTTTCTCTGTAAGTACTTTTACAATTATTTATTGGTGAGATAACATCAATATTTACTTTTCTGAAAACGAACCCCGTCTTTAAATCATAAACATTGATATTCTCATAATATTCAGTAATTCGGTTATTGCTTACTTTACAAATACCTGATATAAAATCATTACTTTCAGAAAAACCTCCCTGCTTTTCGACTTCATTAGGTACAAATTTTGTGATTTTAGTTACTTCATACCAACCATCAATTATTATTTTAGGGAAATCAATACTGCTATTGTAAAAACTTAAAAATTCTGTGGCGATTTTTGAGCGGTTTTGAATGAAAGCCTGTGCGTCTTTCAATATTTGGGAATTGCTATTATTAGTTATCGTAGGATTTGAAATAACGTAATCATACTCATTCTTTTTATTAAGAGTTTCAAGTGTTTCAAAAATTTGCTTTGCAGGTAGTTGATACGGTTTGAAATTATTATAAGCTGCATAGTCAGGTTTACGAGTAAATGGGTCTGTTGACACTTCAACATTTTCAATTTCTAAATAACCGTAAACATTTTTCTTAATCTTGTAGATAGGAGAACCCATAGGAAGTCCACCACTACTTTGATAAACCTCTAATGCACCTGTGGCAGGATTACGTTTATAAACTACTGATGATTGAGCATTTGAAATAGAACTTGAAAACCCAAATGCTAAAAGAATAATCAATTGTCGCATGAATATATATTTATCATGTTGGAATATTTTTAATTGAGTAGTCGAGAGTATTTAGTTCTTCGTCAACCTGTATAAATAGTTCAGAAACTGGGGCATTTCCTTTTGCTTCATTAACCATTTTCAGATGTATCTCTGCAAAGTGATGAAGGTTTTTGTCAATAGGCTCATCTGATATTGCAATTAAAAATGTTTCAAGTAAAACCGTAGCGTCAGCAGGGTCAACCATTTGAACAACTGCTACGTCAAGAGGTGTCTTTCTGTCAATGAAATTTGCTTTTGCAAATGCTTGCCTTTCAGCATTATAAATTTCGGAAAGTTTGCTTGGATTTTTTTCAAGCCATTTAGGAAATTGGTTGAAGCTAAGTTGTCCCATGTATTTATCTTTAAAGTTTTAGGGTGTTTGTAAAATTACAGCCAACACGTAAATTTATGATATTAGACGATACATATCAAAAATTATGTGCTATGAAAATCAACGTTTTAGTGTTATACATTTTACATTGTTGTTAGTACAATCCACCAAAACAGTTTTCAACATTTTATTGGATTTACAGCTTCACCACAAAGTTACATACAGCATTTAACTTCATTTCTTTTCTTAACTACAGCAGCTGGTTTACCAGTCTATTTTTTCAGTCCTCATTAAATCATCAAACGGACTGATGATGTTGACCAATTGCTTTTTACTTACATGCAAATAGCGTTCTGTTGTTCTTATATCAAAATGCCCCAGCAGGTCTTTAATGTATTTAATATCGGTTCCTTTATCAAGCAGATGGGTGGCAAAGCTATGCCGCAGGCTGTGCACCCCACTTCTTTTCGAATGCCAGCCTTTAGTTTGGCATTCATAAATATCTGTTGCACGGTGCGTACAGGATAGGCCTGAAATGTTTGCTCACTTTCAAATAGATACTCCTTTGGTTTGGGGCTATAGTTTTTTACATAGTTTCTTAAAATGTCTAAAAGCACGGGGCTTAGGTTTACATACCGGTCTTTTTTGCCTTTGGCCCGCTCAATAAACAATTGCATGCGCTTGCTGTCAATATCTTTAATTTTTAAATTCACCAACTCACTTACCCTTAAGCCCGCACTGTAAATGGTAAAGAGCATGGATTTGTGCTTTTTATTGCTCAGGGAATTAAAAAGTTTTGCAAGTTCTGTTTCATTTAAAAGCTTTGGCAGTTGCAATGGTTTCTTAGGCCGGGGTATTTCCCAAAAAAACTTTTCACGTTTCAGTACCTGTTCAAAATAAAATTTTAATGCATTTAAACGGCTGTGCAGGGTGTTTTCACTAAGCCCGAGTTTTACCACACAGTAGAGCATATAGCGTTTCAGGTGTTCGGGTGCTAAATCCTGCACTTTATTTTCACCAAGTAAATGTAATAGCTGCATAAACTCATTGCGATAGGTTCGCAGGGTGCTGCTGCTGTACTTTTTTAAAGCAAGTTGCTCCATGTAAAGCAGGAGTTGCGCCTTGTTGCTTGCAGAGAGGCGGGTGGTGGCGGCCTGTGGTATTTTTTGGATTACTGTTTTTGATGTTTGTATCGTAACTGCGGCGGCAGGTGCAAACCCGCATTTTTTCCTGTTTTCGGGTGTGTCTGGTATATGCCACCCTTTGTGTGTACTGCTCCATTTGGCACCACTTACTTTTTTTATGCGTTGGTTCCATTCTCGATGATGTCCGAAACAGATTAATATTCTCGGCTCATTGTAATGTGTGATAAGATGGTAAGTGATGGATAGCATATTGAGCAACTTGGGTTTAAATTTACTTATTTTCCCTGCTCTGTTGGCGTCTCCGCCAATAGGTAATTCGTCTTATTATAGTTGATTGGCGGACGAGCCAGCAACTGCAAAAATTATTCAGCCCCGCACTCTCTGTTCAAAACCTCCACTACTTTATTGTAATAGTCTTTTGCTCTTTGCGGCGAGCTTCCAATGGCTACCAAGCCCACTTTTCCATACTGCGATAAAGTGGAAATTAAATGAAACATTACACCTTCTTCTGATGCGCCATTGTAATGAAGCCCGTGGCACATGGCAATATCAATGAGGTCATGCGGAGTAAGTCCTTTGTAACAATCTCTCTGTAAATTGTCAGTGGCAAAATAGTAACGCTTCTTATGGCCATATATATAAAAATGACCGTCTTCATTATTGTAATCACCATCCGTTAAAAACTGTAACATTAAATATGGATGTGTGGTGCCGCCTTTTCTTAAATTAATTTCAATGGCAAAATGTTTCCAAACACCGTTTTCTTTTACACTCATAAAATCAACACCAAACCTCCCAAGCACTCCATATTTTTTTAATTCTTCTGATACTTTTTTTCCACTTTCTCCCAGCGCAACAGCATATTCTTCATCAGCAGGAAAGCTGGCGCCTAAAAATATTTGTCCATCCTCACCGCCCAAGACCTGATCATGTGTTGAAAGTATATCAATAGTGCCCAAAGGAGTAATGCGACACTGCACCGATGGTGAAGTTTTTATTTCACCTTCTACAAATAATTCAACAATGCCTTCCATCTGTTCAAACTTTTCAAAAAAAGTTTCGGCACTTAAATTTTCAGCCACAATTTTTAAATGAGCATTGATGTGTTTTTCAATCCATTGTTTTAGATCACCATCTTGCGGAGCACCGGCATAACTAAAAACCGCATTGCCTTCTCCTGAAAAACCATCATTCATTTTTACCACTGCTTTTTTTAGCGCAGGGTATTTTTGTTTTAATGCAGTTAAACATTCTATTACTTCTGCTTTGTTTTTTACATCTTCAAATCCATCGGGTACATCTACATTGCAGGCTTTAAATATTTTTCTGCTGCCGCTTTTGGTTCCTAAAAAATTAAGATCCGAATCGCAGCCGTACAAGGGCAATTCTAATTTTACTGATAATTCTTTTTCATATTCCGTTACATTAAAGCAGGTAATATGTGCAGGTGAATTGGGTGCAATACTTTTTTTAATCCGCTCCATTAAACGGGGACGGTTTAATATCTTTTCAGTAAGTGATGTAGAAGAAGAATCAAAACAACTCAGTAATGTTAACCGCTGCCGTGCATGATAACCGGTAATGCCGGGAAGCAAGTGCAGATAATAATCAATAATGGCAGGATCAATGGGCACGCTGGTTATATAAATAATTTGAGTACGTGGCATACGTAACAGCATAAGCAAACAAAGCAGCCGCTCTTCATAAAAAAAATGACCTTTTACTTTTGAAAGTATTTCCTGATCAAGCGTTAAACTGGGAACAACAATTACAGTTTTTGCAGCCAGCTTATCAGGAAAAACCGTTTGAAACTGATGATGTAACTGCTGCTGAAGTGTTTTAAATTTTTGTTGTAATTCTGTAGTGATGGGTTCTTCACCTGTAAGATCAGTTGCACTTTTTGAATGGATTTGCATATTCAGGTTTCTAACTGTGAAAAATCAATTTCACTAAGTTAGTGAGGATGGAGGGAACTAACAATAAGTTCTGTAATGCAACTGTAATTCTGTTATTGCGAAATCAAAAGCTTGGCCTTATACTCTTTTGCATTTTGTTGTAGTGCCACGGGATAAGGATTTAACTCCATTAGTTTTATTTTATAACCTGCAACTACTGTATCTGTGTTGTACTGTGGTAAGGATTGTGTATGAAGTGTAAATGGGTATTCAATATTCTCTTTTTTTAGCGTAAGTTTTATGGTAGCTACTCCCTCCCAAATACACATAGCATTTGTCGGGCATCGGGAATCATTTTCAACTTTGTTAAAAGTAATAGTGAAGTTGTTTGTTTCATTACAAGAAGAGTTGTTATTTGATATTGTAAATGCTTCACCCAAAATAACAGGGCACGTTTTGTATTTGCTGCAAGCAGAAAAAATGAAAAGCATTAGCATGCTTGTAAAAAATTGTTTTTGGTTCATACTTAAACTAACAATCTGAAATTATAAAACGTTGCATCACCAGTCCTGCCCAATCCAAACTGCGCCTCCAATACTATCCCTTGAAGCTCCTGTTTCTGATGCAAACAAATTATTTTCTTCTCTCCACCGGAGTACGGCAAAAAAAGCAGCCGACACTGCATTTGCAAACAACTCATCTGTAAGAGCAATCATTTTTTCAAATGAAGAAATTGATAAACTGTTTCCACCCAACGCAAAATCCATTTGTAAATAATCACTAACCACATTTATTCCGGTTGTGGCAGCAATGGCCGCTCCATCTCCCAATGCATGAACTGTTTTTTTATTTTTTGGTAAAAGCACATTGCAACCCGGTGAGCCGATCAATTGAATTTTATAATCTAACTGCTGTTCTTCAATAAACTGTTTTACAAAGCCGCCAAGCAAAGCTCCATAGCTGCTGTGCAATTGTACATATTCAAAAGCAGTTAATGCAGCAGCATTTTCTAGTGAAGTTTTCCACTCATGTCTGTACTCATAAAAAGCTGAAGCCTTTACTTCATAATTCCATGTTTGTCCGTTTACAGTAAACTCTGCGAATACAAGTTCCACTCCGGCAAAGGGAGCTTTGTTTACAATTCCTATTACCCGATACACCATTTTGATTGAGGATTTACAAATTTCCAATTAGATTTGTAAAAGTAACGCTTGCCGTTATTTTACAACGTTTCAATTTACAATCGCTATGGTAATTAATTTAAGTGAACAGCATTCTTTAGTGAGCAACTGGGTGGCAGAGTTAAGAGATACTGACATTCAAAAAGACAGGATGCGTTTCCGCAGAAATTTAGAACGCATAGGTGAAGTAACTGCTTATGAAATAAGCAAACAACTGCAGTGGGAGGAAAGAGAAATTACTACGCCCATGGGAATTTCAGTTTGCAAAATGCTTACATCTCAACCCGTACTGGCTACCATTTTAAGAGCCGGCATGCCCTTGCATCAGGGACTGTTGAATTATTTTGATCAGGCAGATAATGCATTTATTTCTGCTTACCGCAAGCATCGCCGTGATGGTACCTTTGAAATAAATCTGGAGTATGTAAGTTGCCCTTCACTTGAAAACCGTGTTTTAATTATTGCTGATCCTATGTTGGCAACAGGCAGTTCACTTGTAAAAACAGTGCAGTATTTGAGAGATGAAGGACAGCCATCAGAAATTCATATTGTTTGTGCCATTGCCTGTACCGTGGGTATTGAATACATCCATCGTACCGAACCCAAAGTAAAAATATGGTGCGGTGCTATTGATGATGAACTTACTGCCAAGGGATATATTGTGCCGGGGCTGGGTGATGCAGGTGATTTGGCATTTGGAACAAAAGTGCAGATGTAGAAAATGTGAAAAGCAGGTATTGAGCTCTTGTTTGTTATAAATCATATAATATAAACTCATTGCAGCCAAAGCAGCAATGCTCTTTTGAAAAACGTCTTATCTTTAATGAACTTCATGCGTATTTTTTTAATAATTACCGGTTTACTCATTTCTGTTTGCGGCCGTACACAGGATCCTCATTTCTCACAATTTTTTGCCTCACCGCTTACATTAAATCCTGCACTTACGGGTAAGTTTAACGGCACCTCAAGGCTGGCTATTAATTACCGTAATCAGTGGCCTACTATTAATACTGCCTTTCGTACCGGTACTGCTTCTTTAGATTTTGGAATATTGCCAAACCGTATTCCGGAGTACGATCAGTTTGGAGTAGGTATCATGGGTATGTATGATGAAAACGGAGCAGGGGTAATGAAGAACAGTTATATATCCGGTTCAGTGGCCTATCACAAGGGGTTAGATGAAAACGGGTATCATCAATTAGGTGTAGGTTTTAGTACCACCTATGCACAACGGAAACTGGATGTTTCAAAACTTGACCTAGAAGATGAGTTAACTGCACTCGGCTTTACAGGTGTTACCAGCGATTTTTTTGCCAATAATTCCGGGTTTCTCAATATCAACTATATAGATGTAAACGCAGGATTTTTATACAGCGGTGCCACTACTGATTACAATAATTTTTATCTCGGTGTTTCTGTGTATCATATTAATAAACCCAAAGTAAGTTTTCAGGGAGCAAATTTTCTTTTAAATCCCCGCTTTACTGTACATGGCGGCGGTTATTTTCCTATTGCCGATGGTACTACTGTTTTTACAAGTGCCTTACACCAGCAACAGGCCGGAGCAAGCGAAACAGTTTTCGGCGGAGCAGTGGGCCTTGCTGTTAACACTGATTATGAAAATGCTACCGAAGTGTATGGTGGTATATGGGTTCGGTTAAATGATGCCATCATTCCTTACATTGGTTTAGAAACAGGCAACCTGCGCTTTGGTGTTACTTATGATGTAAATACTTCTCGCCTCACAGCCGCGTCTAAAAGGCAAGGGGGCATTGAAATCTCTCTTATTTATATTAAAAAGCATTTAGATCCCAATAGAAAAAAGCTTGCTTGTCCGAGGTTTTAAATGCAACTCTTCCTGCCACCACTGATTCTGAAATTGCGGCTCAGCGCTTGGGTATTGCTGCAGTTGGGGAATTAATCAACTGTCTGCCCGAAACCGCTGTCCAATAAAGATTGGCTGATGTTTGTTTATTAAGCCATCCCGATAGTGATCGGGACAAAGTTCAAGTTAGCGGCAGTTTTGTTCGTACTAAGTTTTTTTATTTCTCAACTCTCTCTCTTAAGTACTCGTCAGTTTTAATAATTCTGTTTACATAAATTATGCTATACTTGTTTACAACGAATTCTGATAACCCCCTGTGACTTTTATTCTTCGGGTTCCAGTCGTAAGTATAGCCAAGTGCTGTCCAGGGATAATGTTTATAAAGTCCATCACAATTATAGTTGAACAATCGCTTATTAGTTATCCATTGGATATGGTTTTTGTCAAGAGAGTCTTGTTTTGAAAAACATAAATTACAAGTTTTATCTGTAACTTCTTTATCCGGGCAGGGTCTGAATAGATCGGTCGGCTTTACCCAAAATTCAATGAATACCTGATAGGGAGGCTCAGTTGGTGGCAGGCCAAGTAATTGTTGCAGCCTAAGATTTATATTCTTCTCTTTACTTTTTTTCATTGTTTGAAATAATTCAGGAACTACTGTAACCCATGTCTCCTCAGTCATAGTGTTATACATCCCGGAATCGGGATATTTAAACTTTTGTGCACTCCAGGAAACAACCAAAATATATTGGGTATCGTTGATAGTTTTTCTTTTTAAATTCTGGTTTATTGACGTTATCGCTAAAAGATTCGTGTCAATTTTTTTATCCTCCGGGTACATAGCATCCTCAATAGCATGACTATAGAGAAGATGTGTGCTTCCTGTTATTTGAGCAGTCTTACAGCTGCTAAGGAGCAGAATGACTGAAAAAGCATAACTCAAGAATTTCATAAAAAAATTTAGATGTTGAAAGGTTATTTTCAAATTGCAGCAATACCCATGTTGGTGGCAGTATTTTTTATTCGCTGATTAAGTGTCAAAGTAATTTTTGATTATGCTATGCCTATTCTCTTTTTCAGTTTCAATAATTTCGTTAATAAATTTGGTCATTGTTTGTTCGTCAATTTTCAGTTGACTAATTAGCAAATTCACTTTTTGTGCACCAATTGCTTTGTTAAGCCTAGCTGCCCATTTATATAAATTTCTCTTTAACACAAATGTGTCGTCAACAACAAGAGACACAAATTTCTGTTTGTAAATGTCCAATGGATAAGCACCTTTAATTTGTTCCCACTTGATTTCGTCTTGTTTTGTCGTTCTATCCCAAATTCCATTTTCTGTAATTATTATTTGTGGTCTTATGTCAAATGTTTGAAATAGTCCTACTGGAATGCCAAGTCCGAAAAAGCAAGTGCAAAGCCAACCCATTATATAATTAGTTGTTCCAATTGGTTCTTTGTTTATCATCCAAATTCCGATTACAACAAATGGGATTGTCAGAGCAAATATTTTTAGTCCTTTTAATGATCTTTTGTAAAGTTTAATTTCTGTCATTGTTTCTTCAGTAATGTCGTTCGGTAGCGTTTTGATAATATTGCCACCAACTCAAAAATATGCGAAAGTTTTGAACACCCACCTCCTGCAACAATTTTTTAAACTGCTTTATTTTGATAACGTTAATTAAAAAAGCGAAAGTTTTAAAACCTTCGCAAATACAATCCAATCAAATTTTAAATCATTAAGGGAATTAAGTATTATGCAACGTCCTCATCAGCTATTTACTAACTTTCATCTTTGCGTATTGAGAGACGTTGCTGAGAAAAGAAGTTAGATTTTTGCTTGGTTTTTTACACAGTTAATGTTGGCAGCAGTTTTATTCTGTCCACAAATTACCGATCGAATACGTTTTTGCTTTTCCGCTAATTATTACACGGTCGCCTTTGTCTTCACAAAATAATTCTCCAACTCGTTCAGAAACTTGAAAAGCAGTTAATGCCTTTTTATTAAGTCTTTCCGCCCAAAATGGAATTAATGAGCAATGAGCAGAACCTGTAACTGGGTCTTCTAGAATTGATGCTTGTGGAGTAAAATATCTTGAAACAAAATCGCAGTTGTCGCCAATTGCAGTTACAATTACTCCACCTGGGTCAAGGTTAATTTGGTCAAAAATTTGTCTGTCAATTTTGATGTTTTTTATTTCAGTTTCTGTGTCATACACTAAAACGTAGTCTCTCGCTTTTAAAATTTCTTTCGGTTTGATGTTTAATGATTCTTCAATAGTTTCTGGCAAGTCGGCAAATGTTGGCATTCTGGAAGGAAAGTCCATTATGTAAAGTCCTTTGTCTATTAAAACTTTTAAGTCGCCACTTAAAGTTTCAAAAACTATTTTTTCACTTTTGTAGGAAAGAATTGTTTTTAAGCAATGTGCTGTAGCAAGGGTGGCGTGACCGCATAAGTCCATTTCGATTTGAGGTGTAAACCAACGTAAATGAATTTTATCTCCTTTGTCTACAAAAAAGGCAGTCTCCGCAACTGCATTTTCTTTTGCAATTTGCAATAAAATTTCATCGTCCAACCAATTGTCTAATGGCACCACACAAGCAGGATTCCCGCCAAATGTTTTGTCTGTAAAAGCGTCTATTTGATAAAGGCTAAGTTTCATTGTGATGTCTGTAAAAATTGCTAACAACTTAAAAATATGCGAAAGTTTTAAAACTTTCGCATATATAACTCATACTTGATTGGCGGGGTCGCTAACAACAGCCGGAATAAATAAAAAAACTTTAGCTCTGTTTAGAACTAAAGTTTTTGCTATTGGCAGATATTGAGTGCCGGGTATGTTTCATTTATTTCACTGCCAATAATTCTACCATTTCAATTACAGGTGGTGAAGCCAGTAAGGCATCGGCATTGGCCATTAAAGCGGCGGCAATGGGTCCGCTTAAATGTGCCTGACGTGCTTCTACTGTTTCAAAACTGTCGAAAATACCAAAAGTAGAAGGGCTGAGCTGCAAGGCATACCATTTTACAGTGCCGGCTTCTCCTTCTGCCAGTGGTAATGCTGATTTTAAAAATTCAAGTACTTCAGTTTCTTTGCCCGGTTTGGCTTCTACTCTTGCAAGAATTGCAAATTGTTCCATAATGAAAGTTTTTAATGATGAATAATTACTATATACGTAATAAGGATAAAATAAGGTGATAAACCTGTTTGTTCTTGTCTTTGAAATGACAAAGAACAATTTTATGATCCACTTCGTTTAAAATTAAGGTGGGTGAGTTGGTTTTTGTAAATGAATTAATTGAAAGTTAACTTTCCTTCGGTTGTAAAACTCAATTTTTCCTCTGCCACCAAATGATCTATTACTTTTTTAAATTTTTCTTTTTGCTTACTGCCAAGCTTTGCAAGCAATTCTTTTACATCCATGCCGGCTGCACCTGCCTGGGTTTGTAAGTACAAATAAATTTTTTCAAATTCAGCAGGCGAAATGTCATTTCCCTTTTTCCATAAGCAAACATCACACACACCACAGTCTGTAATAGAAGCATCACCAAAATAAGTCCCTATCACTTTGCTGCGGCAAATGGTTGTATCTGTTACATAGTTTACCATGGCTTTTATACGTAACTCAAACTGGGCTTTTCTGTTTAGCCTGTTTTGTGGATTGATAAATAAATCTTCTATTGCCGGGCGGTTTGCTAAAAACTGCAACTGCGGTTTTTCTTTTTGTGGTGTATATTGTATAATGCCCTGTTGATGCAATTGTATCAACGCATCTTTTACCTGCTCCACACCTGTTTTAATAAAAGCCGCTATTTGTTTTTCTGATATAAAACTTTCCATATCAAAAATACCTCCGTAGGTTCTCAGCAATCCTTTTAGTACCGGTTCCAGTTGCGGATGCAGTTGTTCAAACTCAGCAATACGTTCTTTGCTGGCAGTAAATACAATTTTTGCAGGTAAAAAAATCTGCTCTGAATAACTGATCCATCCTTCCTGCTCCAGCATTTTTAAGGAGTACATGGCTGTATGAATATTGAGCTTGAATATTTTTACAAAATCAGTTAAATCAAATTCTATCCATTGCATTTCGCCACTGTTACTTGGCATTTGCAAATAATTCATTAAGCAGGTGTACACTTTTTTTACTTCTTCAATGGAAGGAAAACGAATGGCGGATAAATTTTGTAACTCCATCAAATCTTTTTCTTCATACAAAAGAACTGCATAAGATTTTTTTTCGTCTCTACCACAGCGTCCTGCCTCCTGATAATAATTTTCTAAACAATCCGGCACATCATGATGCACAACTATGCGTACATCAGGTTTATCAATACCCATTCCAAACGCATTGGTACAAACAATCACTCTTGTTTTATTGTGCAGCCATGCTTCTTGCCGGGCACTACGTTCTTCATTACTCAACCCTGCATGATAGTAATTGGCAGCAATGTTTTGGAGTTGTAACAGTTGAGCCACTTCCTGTGTCATTCTCCTGCTTTTGCAATACACAATAGCTGAGCCTTGAACGTTGTTAAGTATTTGAATGATTTTATTAATTCTACTTTCTACTTTAAACACACTAAAGGAAACATTTGCACGAAGAAAAGATCCTTTGTAAATATGATGATTTGCGAATTTTAGTTGCTTACAAATATCATCCTGAACCAACTGTGTTGCAGAGGCTGTAACTGCAAGTATAGGCACACCGGGAAGTTCTTTTCTAAAGGTTACAATTTTTAAATAAGAGGGGCGAAAATCATAACCCCACTGACTAATGCAATGTGCTTCATCTACGGCAATGAGTTGCACATTCATGCCGGGCAAATATTCTAAAAACAAATTTGTTTGCAAACGTTCTGGTGAAACATATAAAAATTTCAGCTTGCCGTTTACTGCCATTTGCAAAATATCTTTCACCTGCGGAAAAGGCATGCCTGTATAAATAGCACCGGCTGATATATTTTTTTTATGCAGGCTTTCCACCTGATCTTTCATTAATGCTATTAACGGACTTACAACAATGCACATTCCTTCTTTTGCCAGCGCAGGAATTTGATAGCAAATACTTTTGCCACCACCTGTTGGTAATAATGCCAATGTATCTTTTCCTGAAAGAACAGATTGAATGATTTCTTTTTGCAGCGGGCGGAAAGAGGAGTGGCCCCAGTAGGTTTTTAAAATAGAATCGATATTGAGCATGATGTATTATGAAGTTACACTACTTTCTTAATGAACAACCTTACACTGTTTATTGCCAGTACCACATCGCTAAGTCCCATAACTAATGCACCAAAAGTTGGTGTGAGTAAACCAAATGCTGCAACGGGTATAGCGATAATATTGTAAAAGAAAGCCCAGAATAGATTTTGCTTAATGGTGAGGAAGGTATGCTTGCCCAAGCCAAGTGATAATGGTAAATTTTTTAATCCATGATTCATCAGCACCACATCAGCAGTTTGCATGGCCACTTGGCTAGCTTCGCTTAATGAAATGCCAATGGTTGCTTTTGCTAATGCAGGTGCATCGTTAATACCATCGCCAATCATAGCGGTTGGAGTTATAGCAGTTAATGCAGCAATGGTTTCTAACTTTTGTTCGGGTGTTTGCTCGGCTATCACTTCATCCATGCCAAGCTGTTTACCAATCGATTCGCTTTTTGCTTTCCGATCACCACTCAGCAAAATGGTTTTAATGTGTTTACTTTTTAAGTAAGCGATAATGCTCGTGGCTTCGGGCCGTAACTCATCTTTCACATCAATCCAGCCAATGAGTTTGTTATTCTTTAATAAATAAACATTATGACTTTCATCATCCGTTACATGTGCAGCCGCTTTAAAAGATGCAGCTAAATATTCATCGCCTTCTTTTGTGATTGCTTTCATGCCAAGTCCTTTAACCTCTTCAATTTTTGCCCAACGTAGCTCCTCTTTTATTTTCCATGCATCAGCAATACATTTTGCAATAGGGTGATTGGAATATTTTTCAAGCGAGTATGCAATTCTTTTAAACGTTTCTTCTGATTCTCCATTTTTAATTTCCCAATGATCAATTTCAAATTTTCCTGTTGTTAATGTTCCTGTTTTATCAAACACTACCTGTGTAATATTTTTAAACAGCTCCAAACTTTTTGCATTTCGAAACAGTACGCCATTTTTTGCGGCTCTTCCCAAACCCACAGCAATGGCTGCGGGAGTTGCAAGTCCCATTGCACAGGGACATGCAATTACCAGCACGGCAATACAACGCATTAATGCAGGTGTAAATTCTTTTAAAATAACCCAGTTAGCCGCAAGTGTAACGGCTGCAATACCCAAAACAACGGGAATAAAAATGGCGCTGATTTTATCTGCCATCTGCTGCACAGGTGGTTTTTCTCCCTGCGCCTGTTTTACAAGGTTTACAATATTTGCAAGCACAGAATCTTTTGCAGTGGCGGTTACCTGTGCTTTTACTGTTCCATCAACCAGCATACTTCCGCCAATTAAAAGATCTTTTTGTTTTTTTGTAAGTGGTAAACTTTCGCCGGTAATGATGGCTTCGTTTACAGTAGCATCACCCCAAAGTATTTTACAATCTGCGGGAATTTGTTCTCCACTTTTTATTAAAATCAAATCTCCGGTATGCAACACTGTATTTTCTACAGCAAAAATTTGTTCCTGATGTTGATTATCAAAGGCAATCATATTTGCCATTACCTTTTGGCTTTTGGCCAAACTGTTTAATGCACGTTGTGTTTGTTGTACTGATGCATCTTCTAAATAATTTCCCAGAAAAACTAAAGTGATAATGGTGGCTGCTGTTTCATAAAACATGTATTGCTCATGTTGCCCGGTGAGTGTACCGTACAAACTGTAAACAAAGGCAGCCGTTGCGCCCACTGCAACCAATACATTCATATTGGGCATTCCATTGCGAATGCTTTGTATAGCACTACGCCCAAAATAACTCATACCAATAATGTAAACAGGCAAGCACAATCCAAGTTGTACCCACGGGTTCATCAACCAATGTATATGCCACCATCTTTCTACCATGTGCAGCATTAACACCAAAGTAAATGGAGCACAAATCAAAACATAGAGCAGATATTTATTGATTGATTTTTTTTCTGTTGATCTGGTTGATACACCATTCTTTTCTACAACTTTGTAACCGAGTGTTTCAATTCCTTTTTCAATTTTAGTAACTGCATTTACTTCAACTGTATCAAAAAGCACTTCACCACTTACAGGGTTTACCGATATATTTTTCTGTCCTTCTTTTTCAAGGTATTTACTTATGGTAAGTGCACAGTTGCCACAGGTCATTCCATCTACTTTCCAATTTACTGTTTCCATAGTGTAAAATTACGTAACTACCGCTTCCCATTCAATCAATATCTTTGCAACCATCATTCAAAATCAATTGCAAAAAGAATTTACTTTAGAAGCTATTCATGCAGTTGCAAGTGAACTTTTGCAGCAATTGCATGCATACAAAGTGTGGGCTTTTGAAGCATCTATGGGCGCAGGCAAAACAACTTTTATTCATGCGCTTTGTGATGTGTTGCAGGTAACCGATACTGTTGGCAGCCCCACTTTTTCCATCATCAATCAATACAAAACAAAAAACGCACAACTTATTTATCATTTAGATCTGTACCGCATAAAAGATGAAGAGGAAGCCATACAGGCAGGTGTAGAAGATGTGTTGTATAGCGGAGAACTTTGTTTGGTAGAATGGCCCGAAAAAATTGCATCATTACTGCCGACAGATGCTGTTTATCTTTTCGTTGAAACAATTAATTCAGCTACCAGAAGAATTACCATTCGTTATCCCAACTAGTTTTTGTAATTTGTAAGCCTAAAAGAAATCAACCAACGAATTTAATTATGGCTGTATCAAAACCAATTGTGAGTGCATCCTTCAGCTACGAAACTTTAGAGGAGAAACTAGATGTTAAAACAAAAGGCGCTCAGCTTTTTATCGGTATACCCCGCGAACAAATGTTTCAGGAAAACCGTATTGCTCTCACTCCAGATGCTGTGAATGTGTTAGTGAGCAATGGTCATCGTGTAATGATTGAATATCTGGCAGGTGAAGGTTCGCATTTTACTGATAAAGATTACAGTGAAGCAGGTGCAAAGATTGCGTATGATCGTAAAGAAGTGTATCAATGCGATATACTTATAAAATCTGCTCCGGTAAGTGAACAAGAACTTGATTTATTAAAACCCGGACAAACAATCATATCTCCTATTCACCTCGCTGTAATGAAAGCCGGCATTTTAGAAACCATGATGGAGAAACGCATCACAGCTCTTTCATTTGAAAATTTAAAAGATGATAGCGGTAACAATCCCATAGTGCGAAGCATGAGCGAAATTGCAGGTAGTGCAGTGATGTTAATAGCAGGGCAATACCTCAGCAGTTTTAACAGTGGCAAAGGTGTTTTGCTGGGAGGTATCACCGGTATTCCGCCTACAAAAGTTATAATCATCGGTGCAGGTATCGTAGGCGAATACGCAGCACGTACTGCATTGGCAATGGGCGGAAGTGTTAAAGTGTTTGATAATAATATTTACAAACTCAAACGCATGCAAACGGCCATCGGTCACCGTATGTGGACTTCTGTAATAGAACCAAAAATTCTGGCTAAGCAATTAAAAACATGCGATGTAGCAGTTGGTGCCTTATCTTCTATTGGAGGCTCCAGGTGTCCTGTTGTTATAAGTGAAGAAATGGTAACACAAATGAGGCCAGGCAGTGTGGTAGTGGATGTAAGTATTGACAGAGGTGGTTGTTTTGAAACAAGCGAAGTAACAAGTCATGAAAGTCCCATTTTTATGAAGCATGGTGTTATTCATTATTGTGTGCCTAATATACCGAGCGGTTTTGCACGAACAGCATCGCAAGCCATTAGTAATGTATTAATGCCTTTGTTGATTGAAATTGCAGATGAAGGCGGGCTTGATAAATTACTCTGGCATAAGTTTAATATCCGCAATGGTATTTATCTCTTTAAAGGATCACTCACCAATTTTTATTTAAGCCAACGTTTTGATTTAAAATACACTGATTTGAATTTGTTGATAGCAAGCAGGGGGTGAGGGTAATTGAAAATATCAAACCTCAAGCTATACAGCCAATCTGTATTACTTATTAACTTTAACTTTATAACAGCATCTTATTGGTAGAAATAACAAGTTGGGTGATTTGAATCTGTACATGCTCAAAAACGAAACTGTTCCATGTTAACTTTAGTGGGAAGCAATGCAAGCCCTAATAAATGTTATACCAAAAATTTTGCTCACCTATATACATTTGTATTATGATTAGTGTAAGCATTGCTGAGGACTTGCCAGAAATAAGAAGCACACTGGAAAGGATTATTACAGCAGAACCGGATATGCTGCTCCTCTCCTCCTCTTCCAATGCAGAAGATGCTATGCCACTAATTATTAAATCACGGCCCGAAATTGTAATCATGGACATCAACATGCCCGGTATGAATGGGATTGATTGCATCCGTACCATTAAGAATGATTGCCCAGGTACACAGTTTATGATTTTTACTATTTATGAGAATGATGAAAAAATATTTGATGCATTGGCCGCAGGTGCCAGCGGGTATTTGTTGAAAAAAACATCTCCCGAAAAAATTATTGAAGCCATTAAAGAATTGTATAATGGCGGAAGCCCGATGAGTACACCCATTGCCCGTAAAGTGATTAATCATTTTACAAAAACAGAGCCATCTGGACATGGCAATCTTACGAAAAAGGAAAATGAAATCCTTAACTTGTTGTCCAAAGGTTTTTTGTATAAGGAAATTGCAGCAAAGCTTTTCATCTCTGTTGGTACAGTAACGCAGCATATACACAACATTTATGAAAAGCTGCATGTGAGCAATAAAACTGAAGCCATCAACAAATTTAACAGTCATTAATAATTAACTGCATCAGCCTTGTTTACTATAATAAAAGATGTTGGATATTTCAATTTATTTTTAACAATTTCAATACCTATTTATATGCAGAGGTTGGTATTTAATTTTGATAGTAATATTTGCTTAGTTAATTAGGCCAGAGAAGTAAACCCAATACTACGTAAAATGCTTTTTGTGAAAAAAATATTGCTCTGTTTATTCCCTTTCTTCTTGTCATTATCATTGCCTGCTTTTTCGCAGGAAAAGGCAAACGCCGGGCTATTAAATGAAATACTAATAGCAAAAGATGATACCAATAAAGTAAATAAATTATTAGAGGTTTCATTTAGCTTTGAAACGACCAATACTGATACTTCCCTTTACTACCTGAATATTTGTAAATCCCTGATAGATAAATTAGGCTGTACTGAGAAGCTTTTTAAATGCTACCGTGGCTATATTTCAATTTATAACATCAGATGCGAATTTCAAAAAGGGCTGTATTACGCAAATAAGATGTTAGATCTGGCAATCAAGTTAAAAGATAAAAAAGCAACAGCATTAGGGTACAGAGCTTTGGCAATCAATTATCAGGGCCTTAATCAATCCCAAACAGCTTTAAAATATACTTTGCTTGCCTTTGCATACCTCGACAGCGCCAATGACAATACGCCTGATATGAGGTACGAAAATATTAGCTGGATATACAACGACCTGAAGGAATATGATAAAGCAATTTTTTACGGTGAGAAAGGAATTGAAAATGCAAGGATTACAAATTTTAAAAGGGGCTTGGCAAAATGTTTGAACAATACAGGCATTGCCTATGCTTCAAAATCCAATTATAAAAAGGCTGCGTGGTGTTTTACTGAACAATTAAGAATAGCAGCTGCAGACAACAATAAGAATGAATATATCCTTGCATTAATAGGGCTATGCAATATATATTTTGCAACAAATGACAAAGCAGCCCTTCATCATAGTTACGGGTTATTGGCAGCAGAAAAAAATATGATTAACAGCATAAATGACCTTAGTATGCTGGAAGCATTTTACTATGTAACAGCACTCGTAAATATTGCAGACGGGCAATTGCAGGAAGCAGAAAAAAATGTTCAAACAGGATTTGACTACTGCAAAAAAGACCCCTACTTAGGGGAATTTATAAGATTATGCCGTTTGTATTCAAGAATAAAATTTACTCAAAATGATTTTGCCAAAAGCGAATACTATAAATCCCAGGCCGATTCAACTGAGAACAGGCTGGTATCATTGCAAATCCTTGAAAATACACAGGACCTGGAAACCAAATATGCATCAAAGAAAAAGGAATCGGAGCTGCTGAAAAAAGATATCCAGGCTCAGCAGCAGTGGTGGATTATCAGCGCACTGGCATTGGGCATACTTGCTATTTCCGTTATTGGAATTATACAATACAGCAATTATAAAAACAAAAGAAAGATTGCCGAACAAAAGACCATCATAGAAAAACAAAATGCACTGTCAGAAGAAAGGTTACGCATAGCCGCAGACATGCATGATGATGTAGGTGCTGGCCTCAGCCGCATCCGGTATATCAGTTCTTCGCTGCAAAGCATTGATGGCGGCAGCAATGACGAAAACATAAAAAAGATAGTTTCCCTCAGCGATGAATCGGTGGAAAAGATGAATGAAATTATATGGGCGCTCAATCAGGGCAACCAGCAACTGGAAGAGCTGATTTATTATACAAGAAGCCAGTGCAGCGAAATGGTGAGCAATGCTGGTATGGCATTCACTTTTGATTTGCCGGAAAATATTCCCGCCATCACACTCGGCTGGAAAGAATGCCGCAATATTTATTTATTGGTGAAGGAAGCGGTAAACAATGCCATCAAACATTCAGGTGCTGGTTCAATAATTATTGAATGCACTGTTGGCAAGGAATTAGAGTTTTCTATTGCTGATAATGGAAAGGGCTTTGATGCTGATATGGTGAAGAAAAATGGTAATGGTTTGCTGAATTATAAAAAGAGAATTGACAATTTAAAAGGCACTTATCAATTGATAACAAGTGTTGGTGAAGGAACTACACTGCTTTTCAAAATTCCTTTAAATACATCAATATAAAAGAAGGGGCAAGATTTTTTAGATAGCAGCAATTGCCATTGCTGTTACAATGGACACAAACTCATCCGTTTCAGCAAATAAAGGCTGCAGACGTTTTTTGTCAATAAAAACAAAATCATCATAATCAGCCTCGGTTCTCTTTGCCATGATAAAAGAATAAAAATCAGAAAACCTGCTGTCAATTTTCCCTGTAAGGATGAATTCCTAATTAAACATTTTCTTGGTGCCGCTGTGTATTTTAGGGTTAAACCCATTTGCAGCAAGCAGGGCGTTTACAGCATAGAATGCGGCATAATACAACCGGCTCAGGGCTGTGTCGTTCATGCCGTTTTCCATCAGCAGCCTGGCCTCTTTCAGTGACTGTGCCGCCTTCTGCAATTTGTAATTGATATAGTCTTTCTTTTCTTTCACAGTTCTATGCCTTCTTCTGCAATGCTTTCAAAAATATTTGTTACAGCATAATTTCTTTGCCATACCCATTTGTTTTTCACCATTAAAGAAATGGCTACATCGTGTTTCAATTCCACTTCCCTAAGCATTATTTTTCTTAGTTGGTTAGCCAATTCATCAGTGTTTGTTTTTTCTGTAAGTACTAAAAAATCCCAGTCGCTGTCCTCAGCAGCATCGCCACGGGCTCGGCTTCCAAATAAAATAACCTGAGCAGTGCCGTCTGCAAGCTGTACCTGTTTTTTTACCAATGCAGCCAATGCTTTGCTTTCTGCCGGAATGATATGTGAATGAATTGGTTGCATTTTTTTGATAGGTAAAACTACAAATTATTTGTTTAAGCAGTAATCATCCAATTGTATGGTTTACATTTGTATATAAGGTGCTGGTGTAAAGCAATTTTAGTAAACCTTGCCAATAATTATGTAAACAGCATACGCATTATTACACCATTAGAATGAATTGACTATGGAACATAAAATATCAAAAGCACAACTTGAAGTGTGGAATTGGAAAGAATAAGCTTATGAAAAAATAAAGCTCCTCCCTAAAAAAGAAAGGATGCAGGCTGTTATCAAAAGCACTAAAGAAGTCATCAATAAAATCAGGAAAGAAAAAGAAATGCCCATTCTTAAATTATCTTTTTTCCCCGCTTCACGGCCTCGTTAGTAGCATACGAACCGAAATAAATATTTTTAATCTGCCAATACGGTTCTGTGCTTAAAACGGTGGCGCAGAATGGTTGTTAATAATTTAACACTGCCCCTAAGAAACCTTAGGTTTTATTATTCTCTTAAACATACATCTTTGATTCTGTAAAAAATAGTGTAATTGGCTGCATGTTCTTTGCTGCTTTCACTTTACATTTTACACACCCATACCTGTTAAAAACTTTATACCCTGTGCTGCTGCAACCATTTTTAAAATAAATTTCTTATACCAAACAACTTTCACTTATGAAAAAGTTATTAATCACAGTTATTGCAATTGCAACTGCCTTCTATTCAGCAAATGCCCAGGGCAAACTATATGGACTTACAAGTACAGGCGGCATTGATGGAGTTGGAACAATTTTCCACTATCAGAAAGGAACTAACATTTTCACAACAGACCATTCTTTTCGAGTAGATGGCAACACTGTAGGTCTTAGACCCGACGGTGAACTTACAGACGGAGGAAATGGGAAATACTATGGTGTCACTTCGGAAGGCGGTATTTATAATGCAGGTGTTTTATTTGAGTGGGATCCCGCTGCCAACACTTGCATAAGGAAACATGACTTTGGTGCTGGCACCGATGGAAGGCAACCATTTGGAGGAGTTACCTTGTTGAATGGCAAGCTTTACGGCGTAACAGCTGGAGGCGGCACTGGTGCCACATTTAATAATGCCGGAATGATGTTTGAATATGACCCTGACGTAAACAACACATCACCTTACAGGGAAGTTTATTCTTTTTTCAATTTATCATATACCAGTGCCGCTACTGGAAAGCCTGCCATTATTGGGGACAAACTTTATATGATGCTGCAAATTACCGTTTATGGAAGATCAATGGTTTTTGAAATAGATCCAATGCCTGGAATCCCAAACCCACTTAGGGAGGTTGCATCGCTTGATGCAAACACATATGGATATGCAACGGCTGGAAACTCATTATTCAGCCTGAATGGTCTGTTATATGGAATGACATCTTCTGGAGGTACAAATGATGGCGGAACAATTTTTTCATGCGACCCAGATATCAGCAATCCTACTCCTCTTATTAAGTTACATGATTTCGATGATTTCAATGGGAAAAATTCTCGGTTATCTCTTATGCACTATAACAACAAGCTTTATGGAATGACTGAGGCCGGCGGTTCAAACAACGATGGTGTATTATTTTCATTTGACCTCGACCAAAATAATCCAACACCTTTTGCCAAATTGAAGGACTTTGACCAAAGCACCACTGGAAATAATCCTGTCGGAACTTTATACGAAAGCAGGGGAATCCTCTTTGGTAGTACATACTACGGAGGGACTCGGTATTCAGGTACCATATTTCAGTATGACACAGATCCAACTAATATAGACCCGTTTCAGGTAAAAATGGATTTTAGTGGCTCACCAAACACAACCGGAACTAGAATAGTAGGCACATTAACGCTTATTGATGGCAAATTTTGTGCACTTACTTACTTTGGCGGCAGGGGAAGTGGCGGTAGCTATGGCGGAATTTCGTCAGGTGTAGGTGCCATAATTGAATGGGATACTACAACCACAACATGCTCTACTAAAATTGATTTTAGCTATGCAAAAGAAGGAGGTTCACCTTTTGGCTCGTTGCTACAGGTAAGAGGAAAATTATATGGAACAACAGCTGGTGGCGGAGTATCATCCAATGGCGATTACGCTAGCGCTGGTGCATTGTTTGAATTAGATACACTTACTGGTGTTTATACAAAAAAGGCAGACTTTGGCCTTGACAATACCGGAAGTTATCTATCAAAGCCAATTGGTACTTTAGCTCGTTATAATAACAAGCTTTATGGTAGCACATCTACTAATATTTACGAATACGATCCGGCAACAAGTACTATTACTAATAAAGTAAATTTCAGTAACAGCATTGGCGCATATACCACCGGAGGAAACGGCATATTCAGTTTGTATAATGGAAAGTTTTATCTGCTTACAGATAATGGAGGCACAAATACACAGGGCACTCTGTTTGAATGGGATCCTACCACAAATGCAATTGTAAAAAAGATAGATTTTGAAAACAGTGCAACAGGTAGTTTACCTCGAGGGGGGCTTGTGCTTTTTAATGGAAAATTTTATGGTACAACTATTTATGGAGGTAACTATGGAAGTGGTGTGTTATTTGAATGGGATCCACAAACGAACACAATTGTAAAGAAAATTGAAAGCTTTGGCAGTAATGGTGATCAGTTTCCTATGGGTACTTTAGTGGTTTTAGGAAATAAACTCTATGGAATGACAGGCAGTTCACTCTACGAATGGGATCCATCTTCCAATACAATAACCAATAAAGCTACATTTAATACTACAAATTTTGCCTCAGTGATCGTAAGTGAGGGTAAGCTGTACTGCACAACTTCATCAAAGATTTTTGAGTATGATCCAATTACAAGTACTTCTGCCGACTTAGTTATTTTTAATGGGGCCAATGGTAGCGACCAAGTTGGTAGCTTGGTTGCTTTAACAAACGGGAGTAATCTAATGAACATTAAGGGCAATAACAACCTAATAGAAAATGGGGCTATTGTTACTTCAACACTAAACAACACAGATTTTGGAGATATAGAATCTGGTGAACCTGGACTTAAAACATATACCATTAGTAACACTGGCACAACCCCTTTAAATATTTCAAACATAACAGTTTCAAGCCCTGGTTTTTTTGTAAATAATTTATCAGCCAGTATCATTCCCATAGGAGAAACAGCCACTTTTGATGTTTCAGTAATATACTTTTTCCCTGCTGGAGAAGTGCCTGCAGTTGTTACTGTATCTACAGACAACAATTTAATTCCTGAATATACTTTTAGTATAAAGGCAACAATTATATGTCCTATTATACAGGCTGAAATTGCAGTAGCTGGTAATGGAATAGATATACCTAATGGAGCCGGTAATTTACCTGCTGTTGCCAACAATACCGATTTTGGAGAAGTCCCTATCAACGCTACTGTTTACAAAACTTTTAATATTACAAATACCGGAACAAGAAATTTAGATATAAACATTGTTTACGCTTTTGATTATCCAACGAATAATACAAGCCGGTTTAGTGTTACAACAGGGCCAATTGGTACGGTAGCACCTGGAGCAAGTGCAACATTCACGGTAAAGTTTAGCCCCACTATTACAGGTAGTATTGATGCCATTGTAAGAATTTTAAGTAATGATTGCGATGAAGGTCAATTTCAATTTAAAGTTTCAGGCAGAGGTGTAAATACCTGCACCACACCCACATCACCCACTATATCTGGTTTAAGCAGTATATGCACAACTAATAACACAAGTTTTACAGCAAGTGCCAATAATACAAGCGTTGCTACTACCTATAGTTGGACAGGTCCATCTGGTTTTACTGCTTCTACAGCAAGTACCGGAAATATTAGTGTAGCAGGAGATTATACTTGTACTATTAGTAACGGAACAGGCTGTGCAGTAACAGTAACCCAAACACTTACGTTATCTGCGAGAAGACCGTCCACACCAGGTGCTATCACCCAAAGCCCCAATGCAACAGATATATGTACATCTATGGCTACAGGAGTTACTTATACTATTACTGCTGTAACAGGTGCATCAAATTATAAATGGGCGGTACCATTAGGTTCGGGTTGTACAATAAGTAGTGCATCTAACCCAACTCCCGTAACAGATACGTTAATTACATCAGACCCTTCAGTTATTATAACCTTCCCTTCCACATACAGTACGGGATCTATAAAAGTTGCAGCCAGTAACGGATGCGGTCAAAGTACTTTCCGTTCATTTACGGCGAAGAGGATTGCCCCTGCAACACCTGGAATTATCAGTACCAGTAAAGAAGTATTGGAAGCTATCTGTTCTTCCTCAACTGTAACTTATGGCATTGCTCCAGTTGCGAATGCAGATGGCTATTTATGGACAGTGCCAACAGGTGCAACAATCACCAGTGCGAATGTAAATGGCAGCAGCATTGATGTAAGTTTTGTGCCGGGCTTTAATACAGGCAGTATATCTGTAAAAGCTTTCCGCATCTGTGCCGATTCAGTAAAAAGTGCCGCAAGAAGTTTAACGGTGAAGAAATTGTTACCAACAACTCCTCTGGCAATAGCAACAGCTTCTACCAATGTGTGTACCAATATCATTAACGGTACCGAAGCAATATTTACAGTTACACCAACTGCAGCAGGCAACCTGCCAACAGGTTACCAATGGACAGTTACCGGAGCAGGTGCTACCATCACTTCGGTGAACGGTACAGCCATTACACCAACCACTACAATAACTACCAGTGTAACTGAATTAAGCATTGGAGTTACTTACTCAGGTACTTATATAGCAGGAACAGTAGCAGTAAGATCAGTAAGGCTTTGCCAAACCAGCACTTCGGCTCGTTCTATTACCATTCGTAAAACAGCAATTGCTCCAACACTTAGCGGCTCGCCTTCAGTTTGTACAGGAACCAATGTAACTTATACAGTAACACCACCTACAACCGGAATAACCAGTTATATCTGGAGCAAACCTTCTAATGCCACAGTGGTTACTGGTGCACTTACAGGAAGCGCTGCAACAAGTATCACACTAAGGTTTAATACTTTGGCAACTGGTAATGTTTCTGTAAAAGCAGTATCAGTATGTGGTACATCTGCCGCATCAAATATTATTGTTGTAATGCCAACAGCTTGCCCAAATGTAAACCGTCAGACACCAATCATGGAAACATTAAATAACATTTCAGCTACAAAAGCGGCATTATACCCTAACCCTAATGCTGGTGTATTCAGGTTAAGAATAGAAACTCCCAACAAAGTGGATCCTGCAAAAGTGCAGGTAATTAATTCACTCGGACAGATTGTGCGTGAATTGCAGGGAACAAATACAAACGGAATCATTGACCTGCGGGTAACAGACGAAAAATTGAGTGAAGGTGTTTATTACCTTAAGTACTTTGTAGGTGCAGAAACCGGTAGCATTAAGATGATTATTAAAAAATAAAATTTCAAACAATAGAGCCCCGAATTTCGGGGCTCTATTATATATTTTTAAGTTATGCAACAGAGAAGTAACTTGTTTGTACAACTAAAAACAAAGTGGATTTAACTCCATAGGAGTTTCTTAAATGTAATTCAGCAATCAACCACATACCATCTCATTCACTTATAATCTCCCACACTCAACCTCACTTTGCAAAAATGTATTTCCTGTTCATCGTTACTGCTAATGATGAGCAAGCGGTTGCTGCAATAACTAGTTATAAGCGAATGATACAATGCAATTCCTTCTGCATCTAAATTGGTACAAGGTTCATCAAGTAACACAACAGGCACATCACTAAAAAAAGCTTGTGCCAGTTTTACACGCTGTTTCATACCGCTGCTGAAATTTCTGATTTGTTTGTTTCTTGCCCCTGTTAGACCAACTGTTGCAATCATCTCATCAATTGTTACTGAAGACAGAAAGGGTTTAAAGTTTTGATGAAACTGCAAAAATTCGAGCAGAGTCATTTCATCGGGTAACTCCAAATAAGGAGCGGCAATAGTAAGATATTGATGATGATTTTCAATTGCTATTTCTTTTTCAGCAATTGTATAAGAAATACTTCCTTCACTATGTTGAATTGCACCACCAATTACCTGCAGCAGGGTAGATTTTCCACTGCCATTTTTACCAGTGATTGCATACGCATTACCAGTTTTGAATTCGTAATTGAAGTGACGAAAAATCCATTCTCTGTTGTATCGCTTGCCGGCATCAGAAAGCAATATCATCATCGCCATTTGTATTTTGAGCTTGCCGTTTAATAATGCCAATATCGCTCTTGCGGATAAAACCTAAAATTTCATCTCTTGTTTCTGTAGATGGCAACATGTTTTCAATCAGCTCCACAGCTTTTGATACAATATGTTTTTCAACAAAAAGAATATGATAAATTTTAAAAATCTCTTCAATGGTTTCTCTATTGTAACCCCGGCGGCTTAAGCCCACATTATTAATACCTACATAGCACAAAGGGTCTCTTGCTGCTTTTACAAACGGAGGCACATCTTTGCGTATGGCACTCATGCCGGCAATATAAGTGTGTCTACCTATATGTGTAAACTGATGGGCAGCACTCATGCCACCAATAATTGCATAATCATCTATCGTTACATGCCCGGCAAGCTGCACTGCATTGGCAAGAATTACATTGTTGCCTACCACACAATCATGTGCCACATGCGCATATGCCATGAGCAGGCAATTTTTACCAACAACGGTTGTGTTTTTTTCAGTAGTGCCTCTATGTATAGTTACACATTCACGGATGGTAGTGTTGTCGCCAATTTCTGCTAAGGTATATTCATCACGGTATTTCAAATCCTGTGGCACAGCGCCAATTACAGCACTGGGAAATATTTTACAATTCTTTCCAATTCGTGAGCAGGAGAAAACGGTTACGTTGCTCATAATATGTGTACCATCGCCAATTACCACATCATCATGAATTACTGAAAACGGATCAATAGTTACATTGTTTCCTATTTGTGCATTGGGATGTATGTGTGCAAGTGTACTAATCATGCTTGGGTCGTTTTACAATTTGAGCAATCAAATCGGCTTCACACACAATTTTACTGCCCACAAATATGGTTCCTCTCATTTCGCAAATTCCACGCCGAATTGGATTTTTTAATTCCATCTTTAAAATTAAGGTATCACCCGGCACCACTTTTTGTTTGAATTTGCAATTGTCAACTTTTAAAAAGTAGGTATCGTATTTATCTTCTGTATTTTTTGGAATGGCCAATACGCCACCACATTGTGCAAGAGCTTCAATTTGCAAAACGCCTGGCATAACATAGTTGCCCGGGAAATGCCCTTGAAAATACGGTTCGTTGTAGGTTACATTTTTAACACCCAAAATATGTGTTTCGGTAAGTTCAATAATTTTATCAACCAATAAAAAAGGAAAGCGATGCGGTAATATTTTCTCGATAGCTACTGCATCATGAACAGGGGGCTTTTCAGGGTAGTAAGCCGGAACATTTATTTTTGATCTGTTCTTTTTAATATGCTCCTTAATCTTTTTTGCAAACTCCACATTGCTTGCATGGCCGGGCCTGTTGGCAATAATATGCGCTTTAAAAGGCATGCCTACTAAGGCAAGATCGCCGACAAGATCTAATAATTTATGACGGGCAGGTTCATTTGGGAAACGCAGTTTCAAATTATTTAAATATCCTTCGCTGGTAATAGCAAATTTTTCTTTGCCAAATGCTTTAGATAAAGTTTCTAACTGCTCATCAGTAACTTCTTTATCTACCACTACAATGGCATTGTTTAAATCGCCGCCTTTTATTAAATCATTCTTTAACAAAAACTCCAGCTCATGAAAAAAAGAAAATGTTCTGCATGGGGCAATTTCAGTATTAAAATCACTTACATTTTTTAACTGAGCATGTTGTGTTCCAAGTACAGGCGAATTAAAATCAATTAAAGTGTTGATACGATAATCATTGGCAGGCATGGCCACCATTTCTACTTTTTTATCTTCATCAGTAAAATAGATATTGTGATCAATGGTGTACCATGTTTTAATGGCATCTTGTTTTTTACGCCCCGCTTTTAAAAGAGAAGTTACAAATAGCTGAGAACTGCCATCAAGAATGGGTACTTCGTCACTATCAATTTTTACCAGCACATTATCAATTTCACAACCTACCAATGCCGCCAGTAAATGTTCAATGGTGTTTACCGTAGCTCCGTTATTTGAGAGGGTGGTGCTGCGTTTGGTTTCGGTTACAAAATCTACATCGGCTTTTACTGTGGGCTGCCCCGGCAAATCAATTCGCTGAAAAACAATACCTGTATTTGGTTCAGCAGGTTCCAAACTCATTGTTACTGATTGCCCTGTATGAATGCCAACGCCTGATAGAGAAATAATCTCGGCAAGTGTGTGTTGATTGCTGCCTCCTACTCCGTTTCCATTTTCCATGGCTGCGAAAGTACTAAAAATGAGCTAAACAGTTGTTGGCTATGCGTTGAGGGGTTGTTAAATGCTCTCTTTCTCAGCTATTAATTGTTTTATCAGCTGTTCAAGCTCTGCAATTCTTTTTTCCATTTCAGGTAAAGTACGGAATACAGCTTGGCTGCGAAGTGTACTTGTGTAGTCATAGGCTGGAGATCCGGTAACTACACTATTGGGTTGTTTTAAAGATTTGCTTACGCCACTTTGTGCATTAATGCGGCTTCCATCGGCAATGGTAATATGCCCCACAATTCCTACTTGCCCGCCAATCATCACCTTATTTCCAATTTTTGTACTGCCACTTACGCCACTTTGTGCGGCTATAACTGTGTGATTGCCTATTTCTACATTATGAGCAATTTGTATAAGATTGTCCAGCTTTGCACCGGCATGAATAATGGTAGAGCCAATGGTGGCCCGATCAATAGAAGAATTGCTGCCTATCTCTACATTATCTTCAATAATTACATTGCCTATCTGCGGAACTTTTTTATAAGTGCCGTCGTTTTGGGGAGCAAACCCAAAACCATCTCCACCCACAACGGTTCCTGCGTGAATTGTAATTCTATTGCTTAGCTGGCAATCATGATACACTTTTACCCCCGGGTGGAGAACACAATCATTACCAATCACCACATTGTTCCCGATAAAACAATTGGGATAAATTTTTACATTGTTGCCAATTTTTACATTATCACCCACATAACTAAAAGCTCCAATATAAACCTGCTCACCCAGCTTTGCAGATTTTGAAACAAAGCAAGGTTCCTGAATACCGATGAGTTGACTGGCTTTTAACTTTTCATAAGCTTGTAACAAAGTGGCAAAAGCTGAATAAGCATCGGGAACACGAATTAAAGTGGCAGTGATGGGTTCTTTTAATTCAAGACTTTCATTAACTAATACGATGGATGCTTTTGTAAGATATAAGAACTCTTCGTACTTAGGATTTGCCAAAAAAGCAAGTTGTCCCTGCTCGGCTTCTTCAATCTTACCAAAAGAATGCACGGCTAAGGCAGGGTTGCCATCTACCTTTCCCTGAACAATTGCTGCAATTTGTTGAGCCGTAAACTCCATGTATCCGTTAGTATTTTTTTAAAGGTAATTCCAATAACGTTGCCAAACAATCTTTTATGACAGGCTTGGCTGTTTTTTAAGAATTTCTCCTGGTGCACAAATGTAAAACTTTTGAACAGTGTCTTTTCCGGCTACATGAATCAGCCCATGCTCCACTTCCGAAATATTTTTTACCGACCCATCTTTAAACAGAATTTTTATTTGCTCATTTCCGCTATTGTACATCCTGTTTTCTGCAATGCCATCAAAAACAAGAAAGCCTGCCTCTTCAAAACTTATATTCAGCCAATCGGCTGTTTGCTGCTGTAGCTTTTCTTTTATAGCTCCTGAAAAAGGCTGGTACTGAAAACGGGTTTTTAAAAGCTGCCGGTTAATGAGCATGTAACTGAGTGTACTCAGCACTTTGTCTGTATGTGAGCACCATAGTTTAATAGAGCTTAACACGTCATAATCATCTAAAGAACAAAACTTACCTAGGTTATTTTTAATAAAGCCTGCTGAATGAGTAGTTCTTAAAAACTCATCAAGCACCGTACTTGCAGAAAATGCACCTGCACTTGTTTGAGCCAGCAATCTTGCCCTTTCTAAAATTTTAACCAGCATGTTTTCTGATGTTAAAACCGTTTTGTGCAAATAGGTTTGCCAATACATTAAGCTTCGGGCTACTAGAAATTTTTCTATGGAATAAATCCCCTTTTCCTCAATTACAATTTCATTGTTGTGAACCGTCATCATTTTTATTATACGGTCGTAACCAATTACTCCTTCTGTTACACCACTGTAAAAACTGTCACGGGTGAGGTAATCCATTCGGTCTACATCTAACTGGCTGCTGATGAGCTGGTGTAAAAATTTTTTGTGATAGCTGCCATTGAAAATAGCCAATGCTGTTTCTAATGCTCCGTTATATTCTTTGTTGAGGTGTTCAAAAATGAGGATAGATATTTCTTCGTGATGCACATCCTGAATGAGAACATGCTCTAATGCGTGACTAAACGGCCCATGGCCAATATCGTGGAGCAGAATTGCAATTTTAGCTCCCTGTTCTTCCTCTGCAGTAATTTCAAAACCCTTGCTTCTTAACTCCACAATTGCCTGGCACATTAAATGGTAAGCTCCCATGCTGTGATGCAACCTGGTGTGCACCGCTCCGGGATAAACTAATTGAGCCATTGCCAATTGATGAATGCGGCGCAAACGCTGATACCATGGGTGAGACAGAATACGGAAGATCAGCTCATCATCAAACGTAATAAAACCATAAACAGGGTCGTTCACTATTTTTCTAAACTTCATTATTGTTCTGTTAAAATACAACCTCTAAAAATTCAAAGGTAACAGAAGGAAAGGAATTCAATACATTTACAAAGTTTGCAAGTAAAGTGGACTTTGAAGAAAATCTAAAATCTAAAATCGCAAATCTAAAAATATCTATGTCTTTAGCAAAAATACTTTGGGTAGATGATGAAATTGAAAGTCTTCAATCGCAAAAAATGTTTTTAGAAAACAAGGGTTACGAAGTACATACATTAACCAATGGGTTCGATGCGATTGATTATGTAAAAGAACATCCGGTAGATGTGGTGTTGATGGATGAAAGCATGCCCGGCATTACCGGACTTGAAACGCTGGCAAAAATTAAAGAAGTAAATCAATCCATACCTGTAGTACTCATTACAAAAAATGAAACGGAGAATGTAATGGATGATGCCATTGGTTCGCAAATAAGCGACTACCTTATTAAACCTGTAAATCCTAACCAGGTATTGCTTAGTTTAAAAAAGATTATTGATAACAAACGGTTGGTGAGCGAAAAAACAACATCAGCTTATCAGCAGCAGTTCCGCAATTTATTTATGGCGCTCAACAGTAATCCCAATTACAATGAATGGATGGATATTTATAAAAAATTAATTTACTGGGAGCTGGAAATGAGTAAGGCCGACAGCCCGGAGATGAGCGAAATATTGCAATCGCAAAAAGATGAAGCCAACAATGAATTTTTCAAATATATTTCACGAAACTATACGCAGTGGCTAAAACCTAAAGCAGCAGAAGTGCCGGTAATGAGCCATACCTTACTTCAAACAAAAGTATTACCGCATTTAGAAAAAGGGACCCCTTTGTTTTTTATACTGATTGATAACTTACGGTTTGATCAATGGAAAACTGTTCAGCCCATTTTTGCAGACAGCTTTCGCATTACTGAAGAGGAAACTTTTTATTCCATATTGCCAACTGCCACGCAATACTGCCGCAATGCTATTTTTAGCGGCATGATGCCGATTGATATTGAAAAGAAATTTCCGCAGCAATGGAAAAATGATAACGAAGAGGGAGGTAAAAACCTGCATGAAGAAGAATTTTTTAAAGCACAGTTGCAACGGCTGGGCAAAGGGGATTTAAAAACTTCGTTCACTAAAGTAACCAATCATCAGGCAGGGCAGGATTTGGTAAATAATATTCATAACCTGTTGAATAACGACATCAATATTATTGTGTACAATTTTGTAGATATGCTGAGCCATGCAAGAACTGAAATGGAAGTGCTGAAGGAACTGGCCAATGATGAAAAGAGTTACCGTAGTATCACAGCCAGTTGGTTTGAACATTCACCACTACATCAAGCATTAAAAAAAATAGCTGATAAAAAAATAAATATTGTTTTGGCTACAGATCATGGAAGCATAAGAGTACAAAAGCCGGCCAAAGTAATTGGTGATAAAGAAACCACCACCAACATTCGGTACAAGCATGGCCGCAATCTCAATTACGATGCAAAAGAAGTGCTGGCTTTTCGTGATCCCAAAGAAGCAGGTTTGCCAAGCCCCACCATTAATTCATCTTTTATTTTTGCAAGAGAAGATATGTATCTCTGTTACCCCAATAATTACAATTACTATGTAAATTATTACCGCAATACATTTCAGCATGGAGGTGTAAGTATGGAGGAAATGATTATTCCTGTGGTGCGGATGACGAGTAAGTAGATGGGGTATGATATGTGGAAAAATGAATACATTTTTCAGTTAGCAGCAGCAGCAGTCTTGTTACATTTGCCGTGTTATGAAGTACAATCAAACAACATTAGATAAATTAGAAGCTATACTAGAAGAAACTGGCTATGTAGTACGGTATGAACGGGGAAGTTTTCAAAGCGGCTATTGCATACTGGAAGATCGGAAAGTAGTAGTACTTAATAAATTTCTCGTTTTAGAAAGTCGCATCAGCACCGTAATAGATTTAATTCCTACGTTGAATGTTTCTTTTGATTCGTTAACTGCTGAAAGCCAAAAATTGTATGAAGAAGTAATGGCATTGGTAGCTGCTAAGGAAACAGTAAAATAGAAATAATACAGAGAAATAAACAGCAAACTGCTTCACCTTTTTAATTTTGTTTCTTGTCTTATCCAAAAATTAAAATAACATTCCTCGGCACAGGTACAAGCAGCGGTGTACCAATGATTGCTTGCGATTGCGAAGTTTGTACATCAACCAATACAAAAGACAAACGGTTACGCAGCAGCATTATGGTTGAAACAAAGGACACCACTATTGTTGTAGATACAACACCCGATTTTCGTTATCAAATGTTGCGGCTGGGTATAAAAAAAGTGGATGCCATTATTTTTACACATCCACATAAGGATCATATTGCAGGCTTAGACGATGTAAGAGCCTTTAACTTCTTCACCAAAAAACCAATGGAAGTGTATGCCAACTATCTTACAGAAGAGGCCTTACGCCGTGATTATTATTATGCGTTTTCTGATACAAAGTATCCGGGAGTGCCAGAAATAAATTTGCATACCATTACGCAGGAAGCATTTTCAATTAATGGTCTGATAGTTCAACCCATACTTGTGTGGCATTTAAAAATGCCTGTCTTTGGTTTTCGCTTTGGGCCATTTACTTATATTACCGATGCTAATAAAATTGAAGCAGAAGAAAAGGAAAAGATAAAAGGTAGTAAAGTAATGGTTGTAAACGCACTTCGTAAAGAGCCCCATATTTCTCACTATACACTACAGGAAGCAATTGATTTAGTACAGGAATTGCAAGTACCCGAAGCTTATTTTACACATATCAGCCACCAGCTTGGTTTGCATGATGCTATTGAAAATGAGTTGCCAAATGGCATTCATTTGGGGTATGATGGTTTGGTTCTTGAGTTTTGATTTCTGTATTTGTTGGATTTTGTTTTTTGGTGCTTCCCTTCCACTACCCGCTTTGTGGTATTTGATTTTAATTTTTCTGCGCTTACTTTTAAGTGTGGCAATGAAAAAAAACTGGATCAAAGAGTATTTCACCTTTTCTCAAAAGGAACTGCGGGCAGTACTTGTACTTGCTGTGCTGGTTGTATTCTTTGCTTTTTTGCCAACATTGTTTCCTTATCTGGTGAAGCAGAACAATAAACTACTTGTTGATACGGCTACACAAAACAAACTGGCTTCTTTAGAAATAATTGAAACAAAAAAGGAACAAACAACTGATGAATCAACCGCTGATTTATATGAACCCAAAAAGAATAGCTACACATTTAAAAATAATGAAGCTGAAACAAAAGGCAGGTTGTTTTATTTTGATCCGAATACTGCAACAGCAGCGCAGTGGAAACAATTGGGGTTAAGAGATAAAACAATCCAAACAATTTTAAACTACAGAAACAAAGGCGGAGCTTTTAAAAAGCCGGAGGATATTAGCCGCATTTATGGTTTGTGGCCAAAAGACTTTGAACGACTGAAACCTTATATACAAATAGCAAATACTACAAAGCCAGCCGAAACAAAAACATTTCCAACACCTGTAACATCAACAGAAATCAAAACCAAGACAGCTGACTATAAACCAAAGCCCATTGATATTAATACTGCTGATACATCTGCCTGGAAAAGTTTAAAAGGAATTGGCCCAGCTTATGCAAAGCGTATTGTAAACTTCCGTACAAAACTGGGAGGTTTTGCCACGGTTGACCAGGTGGCAGAAACATTTGGCCTGCCCGATTCTACTTTTCAATCCATAAAACCATTTCTTGTTTTGGGTACAAATGAAGTGCTGAAAATAAATATCAACTCAGCTACTATTGATGAATTAAAAATGCATCCCTATATAAAATTTGCTGCTGCCAACGCCATTGTGCAATACAGAAGCCAGCATGGCGAGTTTAAATCAGTAGATGATTTGCAAAAAATAGGAGCAATTGATCTTTCCCTATTTAAAAAAATGGCTCCTTATCTGGTGATAAAATAAATATTCCATCAGCCGCTAACACGTGTTAGCAAATCTGCTATATTTGCTATGCCGTTTCGATTGATTGCTAATTATTACAAGAGTTGAGTCATGTGCTGCATTTGATCAGTTCATGGCTCAACTAATTTTAAAGCTACAAGAATGAATTTTAAAACAAACGAATTAACTGATCAGGTGGCACAGGTGGCCAAGGATTTTACCAATAAACATATCAAACCCTTTGTAATGGAGTGGGATGAAACTCAGCATTTCCCTAAAGATGTAATGCAGGAAATGGGCAAGCTGGGTTTAATGGGCATTTTTGTTCCCGAACAATATGGAGGTAGTGGCTTTGGTTATTACGAATATGTAGCTGCCATTGTAGAAGTATCAAAAGTTTGTGGCTCAGTTGGGTTAAGTTTAGCGGCGCATAATTCTTTATGTACAGGGCATATTTTGTATTGTGGCAATGAAGAGCAGAAGCAAAAATATTTACCAAAACTTGCAAGTGGGGAATGGATTGGAGCATGGGGATTAACCGAGCCCAACACAGGAAGTGATGCTGGCAATATGAAAACTACTGCAGTTAAAGAAGGGGATGATTGGATTTTGAATGGAACTAAGTGCTGGATAACACATGGCATTAGTGGTGATGTGGCCGTTGTTGTTGCCCGTACCGGAGAACCAAGAGCAAGCGGAAATGCCACAGCTTTTATTGTAGAAAGAGGAACACCGGGTTTTAAAGCTGGGAAAAAAGAAAACAAACTCGGAATGCGTGCAAGTGAAACTGCCGAAATGATTTTTGATAACTGCCGCATTAGTGATGCACAACGTATAGGTGAAGTGGGAGATGGTTTTCGCCAGGCATTAAAAGTATTGGATGGCGGACGAATTTCTATTGCAGCACTTTCGCTTGGTATTGCAAAAGGTGCTTATGAAGCTGCTTTAAAATATGCACAGGAGCGGGAGCAGTTTGATAAACCCATTGCAAGTTTTCAAGGTATTTCTTTTAAACTGGCAGATATGGCAACTGAAATTGCTGCTGCTGAATTATTGATTTTAAAAGCTGCTGATTTAAAAAACCGGGGACAAAAACTTACAGAAGCCGGAGCCATGGCAAAATATTATGCAAGCGAAGTGGCAGTAAGAGTTAGTAATGATGCGGTACAAATTTTTGGCGGCTATGGATACACCAAAGATTTTCCTGTAGAAAAATTTTATAGAGATAGCAAACTTTGTACAATAGGTGAGGGTACAAGTGAAATACAAAAGATTGTAATAGCGAGAGAGGTGTTGAAGTAATTGATGTTGTCTGTTCTTGCCTTAGATTGATTGACAATATGAAGCTTTTGTTCTCAATCCAAAAAATCTTCCTCATCTTTTGGGCTATACTTATCAAACAATTTATCAATGGCTCCGCCAAAGATTGGAAATTTCTCTTTTGAAAAATTCTTAATCACTTCTATTGCACTATAAGCTTGCTGCTCAGTTAAACCTTGCGCCATTAAACGGCTGATAAGTTCCTGCATAAATAAGTTTTAGGTTTAAAGTTATCAAAATACATTCGGTGATATTGTAATAAAAAAACCTGTTGATTTTTTCAACAGGTTCAATATCTAAAATCGTACATATTCAATTTAAAATCAGTTACGCTACTTTCAGCATACTTAATTTGCTCTTATCAAACTTGCGGTTTGCATATTCTAATGTAAGATGAAATTTCTTTTCATCAGTACCGGGCAGTTCAAACATAGCATCTGTTAAAATACTTTCACAGATGCTTCGCAAACCTCTTGCACCTAATTTATACTCTAATGCTTTTACAACCATAAAGTCGTACACTTCTTCATCTATTATCAGTTCAATGCCTTCCAGATCAAACAATTTTTTGTATTGCTTTATGAGTGCATTCTTTGGTGTGATTAATATTTCCCGTAAGGTTTCAGCGTCTAATGGATTAAGAAAAGTGACAACAGGTAAACGACCAAGCAACTCTGGTATTAAGCCAAAGCTTTTTAAATCCTGTGCATTTACATATTGCAGCAGATTTTTCTTCATGTGTTCCTGTTCTTCTTTGTTTACATTAAAACCAATGGCGTTTGTATTTACACGGCGGGCAATAACTTTATCAATACCATCAAATGCGCCACCACAAATAAACAGAATGTTTGAAGTGTTTATTTTAATAAGTTTTTGCTCAGGATGTTTTCTGCCGCCTTGTGGTGGCACCAATACTTCTGTACCTTCCAGCAATTTCAACATTCCCTGTTGCACACCTTCACCACTTACATCTCTGGTAATAGAAGGGTTATCGCCTTTGCGAGCAATTTTATCTATCTCATCTATATACACAATTCCTTTTTCAGCAGCAGCCACATCATAATTACAAACCTGTAATAAACGGGTAAGAATGCTTTCTACATCTTCGCCCACATAACCTGCTTCGGTAAAAACAGTAGCATCTACAATGGCAAAGGGAACATTTAATAAGCGTGCAATGGTTTTTGCCAATAATGTTTTTCCTGTTCCTGTTTCACCCACCATTACAATATTGCTCTTTTCTATTTCTACATCGCTTTCAGTTTTTTGCTTTAAACGTTTGTAGTGATTGTAAACCGCAACAGCCAATACTTTCTTGGCATCGTCCTGACCAATAATGTATTCATCTAAAAACCGTTTTACTTCAACTGGTTTTTTTACATTGAGTTTAAAATTAGAAACAGAAGTTTCGCTTTTTAATTGTAATTCCTGCAGAATGATTTCCTGTGCGTGCTCTACACAATTTTCACAAATATGTCCTTCCTGTCCGGCAATAAGAATTTTTACTTCATCTCTGTTACGGCCACAAAAGGAACAATGCAGCATGTTATTTTTTGCCATTAGCTGGATTTTAAATGGGGCAATATGATTTGCAGCCCGACGTCAAAGATAGGAAAGGCTTTTTAAAGCTCAAGTAAAATGAATAAGGGATGAAAAGTATTACAACTTCACCCCTTACAAATATAAACAAATGTAAGTTTAGAGTTTATCTAAAATACCATCTACAATACCATAAGCTACAGCCTCATTTGCATTCATCCAGTAATCACGGTCAAAATCTTTTAATACCTGTTCTAAGGATTTCCCACAATTGTCCGCTAATATTTTTGCACCTAACTGTTTTGTTTTTTCAATTTGATGGGCAAGAATTTCAAGATCGGCACTGGTGCCCTGTGCGCCTCCAATACTTGGCTGATGAATCATTACTTCACCACTTGGAAAAATAAAACGCTTGCCTTTAGTTCCACCGCTTAGCAATATAGAACCCATACTTGCCGCCATACCCATACAAATAGTACTTACGGGTGAACTGATCATTTTCATAGTATCATAAATAACCATACCGCTGGTTACTACTCCGCCGGGGCTGTTGATGAAAAGTTTAATTTCTTCGCCGGGTTTTACAGCATCTAAATACAAAAGTTTGTTTACAATTTCTTTTGCTGAGTTATCATGCACCACACCCCAAAAGAAAATTTTACGTTGCTCTAAAAACTTTTTATTGTAAGGTCCAAAGGCTGCCGCAGTAAAATTTTCCAATGGATTTTCTTTAGGCTCATCTTCTCCATCTTCTAAACGAATGGGATATTTTAAATAATGTTGATTCATACTATACAACTGGTTTATAATTTTTTTATTGATCTTTTGTTTTGCGTGGATTCATTACAAGCACTTCGTCAACCAGCCCATAGGCTTTTGCTTCTGCTGCCGTCATCCAGAAATCACGGTCACTGTCTTCTTTTACTTTTTCAAATGTTTGGCCACTGTGAAAAGCAATGATTTCATACAGCTCAAGTTTGAGTTTTTTTACCTCATTTACCATAATTAAAATATCAGTTGCCTGACCTCCAGCGCCACCATAAGGTTGATGTAACATTACCCTTGCATGTTTCAATGCGGTACGTTTTCCTTTAGCACCTGCACACATTAACACGGCGCCCATACTTGCGGCCATACCAATGGTAATGGTACTGATATCAGGTGTAATGTATTGCATGGTATCATAAATACCCAAACCGGAATAGATGCTTCCCCCCGGACTGTTGATATACATTTGAATATCACGGGTACGATCAGTGCTTTCTAAAAATAACAACTGTGCAGTTACAATATTTGCTACATAATCGTTAATGGGTTCGCCCATAAAAATGATACGATCCATCATTAATCTTGAAAACACATCCATGCTTGCTACATTCATGGGACGCTCTTCAATAATATAGGGTGTAAGATTGGTGGGGTTAAAATGTGTTTGATAATTGTGCAATGTACCACTACTGATGCCTCTGTCTTTAATGGCGTATTTTTCAAATTCTTTATTCAAATCCATAGTTAATTTTTTCGGTTACAAGTTAAGGGAAAGGTTTGGAATAGAAATAAGGTTTCAAATACCATGCAATGAACTATTGTGAGACAATAAGGCAGAAAAAGAATTTTAGATTTTAGATTGGGGATTTCAGATTGGTCATAGTTTAGTTAGGCTTACAAAATTTGGCAGCATCATTCCATTGTAAAAATAAACCCCGCTTTAGTTTTATAAGCGGGGTAGTATTTAATAAATCTAAAATCGTACATCCAAAATCTGAAATCCTAATGGTGCGTGTGTTGATGTACTTCGTTCATTTTAATAAACTCATCTGCACTGATTACTTTTTCATCTTTGTTTACTTCCTGTTCGGCCCAGTTAAATATTTTTTCAGTTAAGATGCGGCGGTAAGTTCCATCTACCTGCTGCTCATCTTTCATAAGTGTTTCAACATATTGATCCAGCCACTCAATATTGCCATCAGCCAAATTCATATTGCCAAAATAACCCATTACTTGCTGTTTAAAACTTTCTTTTAATTCTTCCGGAGCCACTTCAATTTTATTGTCAACAATAATTTTATCGCTAATGAGTGTCCACTTTAATTGATTCAAAAAGGTTGGATACTCTGCTTCAATTTGTTCTGGAGATTTTTGTTGTTTGTTAGCATCAGGTTGTGTGGTGAGCCATTTTTTCAAAAAGCTTTCCGGCAGTTCCATTGTTGTGCCATCTAACAACACATGGTACAGATGATGCTGTAATTGATTACTGCTTTGTTTATCCCAATATGCCTGAATATCTTTTTCTATTTCTGCAAGAAATGCAGTTTCGGTTTCTATGTTCTTGCCGGGCATTGCTTCTTTAAAAAACTCTTCGTTCAGTTCACGCTTTTCAATCAACCCCACTTTTGTAATGGTCAATTTAAAATATTTTTCATCTGCACCTGCAACATCTTTTAAACCAAGATCGCTAAGAACCCATGTTAATTCTTTTTCTTCAAAAGCATCTTTTAGTTGAACAACAAGGGTGTCATCTTTTTTTAATCCTTGCAATTTTTTACTGGTAGCTTCTGTAAAATATTTTACTAATAAAGAATTATCCTTTTTTAAAGCACCTTCTGCTACTGTACCTGCTGCATCACACTCTTCAAAATTCAGGTTCAAAACATTTTCGTTGGTGGTAACTGTTTCGGGTTCTGTCATTTTGCCCAAACGATTTTGGAGGCGTTCTATTTCTTCATTGATCATTTCGGCAGTAGCTTTTACTTTGTAGTAAGGAGCTTTCGTTTTTGACAAGTTAATTTCAAACGGAGGTTTTAAACCAATTTCAAAATCAAAACTATAATCAGCAGGAGCATCCATTATTGGTTTAAAATCTGCATTGGGAAGTGGAAGTGGCTGGGCAAAAATTTCCAGCTTTTCATTTGCCAGATAATCATTTAACCCCTGTTTAATATTTTTAATTACTTCATCAGCAAACAAACCCGGGCCATACATTTTTTTTACCATACCTGCCGGTACCATTCCCTTACGAAAGCCGGAAATATTGGCCTGCTTGCTGTAGGTTTTTAATGTTTTTTCAAACGTAGGAAAGTAATCTTCTTTTGTAATTTTTACGGTTAGCTTGTCTGTTAACAAACCGATATTTTCTCTTGTAACTGTAGCCATAATAATTCTGCTTTTAGCTGCAAGCTTAGAGCTGCAAGCTGTTAAAAAGGCCTCCCTTTTGGGGAGGTTTGGAGGGGCCTTATAGTCCGGATGGAGGGACTCGAACCCCCACACCTTGCGGCATCAGATCCTAAGTCTGACGTGTCTACCAATTTCACCACATCCGGATGTTTCCGCCGAAGCCTCCATCTTCGCTAGAGTTTCGATGGATAAATTAGCAAAGGCAGAAAGAACTTTGTTTTAAAACGGGGGGCAAAGGTAAGGGCTTTGAGTTATTCAATTACAACAGAAGATTGCTTTTTCGTAAATTCGTAGTTCTTTGGACACAACTACCACAATACAAACCTATACCCTTAATCCGGAACAGGAAAAAAAGGAGATACTCCGGTACTACCGCAGTTTATTGCGCAGCCTTAAAACCAAACTTAAAAAAGGGGATAAGGAATTAGTACGAACTGCTTTTGAAATGGCAGCAGATGCACACAAAACCATGCGGCGTAAAAGTGGTGAACCCTATATTTTACATCCGTTGGCTGTTGCACAAATTTGTGTAGAAGAAATTGGCCTCGGCGTTCGCTCCACCATTTGTGCTTTGCTTCACGATACGGTAGAAGATACCGATGTAACCTTAGAAGATGTAGCCCGTGAGTTTGGAACCGAGATTGCAAGAATTATTGATGGACTTACAAAAATTTCAACCGTTGTGGATGCCAACTCTACACAACAGGCAGAGAACTTTAAAAAAATCTTACTAACACTTACTGATGATCCCCGAGTGATCTTAATTAAACTTGCTGATCGCTTGCACAATATGCGTACGCTGGATAGTATGAAACGGGAGAAGCAATTAAAGATCAGCAGCGAAACGGTTTATGTATATGCACCGCTTGCTCACAGGCTCGGTTTGTACAACCTCAAAACAGAAATGGAAGACCTTTCCATGAAATATCTGGAGCCGGATATTTATAAAGAAATTGCCCGTAAACTTTCTGAAACCAAACGGGAACGTACCCGCTACATCAATGAATTTATTAAGCCCATTAAAGAAAAAATGGAGAAGGCTGGGTTTACCAATTTTGAAATTTATGGCCGGCCAAAGTCTATTCACTCCATCAGCAACAAAATAAAAAAGAAGGGAGTAAGCTTTGAAGAAGTGTATGATTTATTTGCCATTCGTATAACCATTGATGCACCACAGGAAAAAGAAAAAGAAGATTGCTGGAAGGCGTATTCTATTGTTACAGATATGTACACTCCTTCGCCTGAACGGCTCCGTGACTGGCTGAGTAACCCTAAAAGTAATGGCTATGAAGCATTGCACACTACTGTAATGGGGCCGCAGGGTAAATGGGTGGAAGTGCAAATTCGTACCAAGCGTATGAATGAAATTGCAGAAAAAGGATTGGCAGCACACTGGAAATATAAAGAAGGAGGCAATGCAGATGAAGACCGGTTTGATAAATGGTTTCATAATATAAGAGAAGTACTCAGCACACAGGACAGCAGTTCCATTGATTTTCTGCAGGACTTTAAAAGTAGTTTTCTTGCAGAAGAAATTTATGTATATACTCCTAAAGGCGATGTAAAAATGTTGCCTCTCGGAGCTACTGCACTTGATTTTGCATTTAGTGTGCATAGCGATGTTGGTAGCCGTTGCATCGGAGCCAAAGTAAATCATAAGCTGGTACCTATTGCACATAAGTTGCGCAGCGGCGATCAAATTGAAATTATTACCAGCAGCAAACAACGGCCCAGCGAAGATTGGTTAAATTTTATTGTTACTGCCAAAGCAAGAACCAAGATTAAAGATTCTCTTAAAGAAGAAAAAAGAAAAGTGGCCGATGAAGGCAAATATATTTTGCAGCGCAAGCTGGAGCAACTGGGTGCAAGTTTTGATATGCATAATGTAGAAACGCTTACACTCTATTACAAACTTCCTTCGCAGCTCGATTTGTTTTATAAAATATCAACCAAAACAATTGACTTAAAAGAAATAAAAGAGCTTACACTGCATGGCGATAAATTAGAATTACCCAAACCTGCAAAGCCAATTCTTGAATTAAAGGTAGAGAATGACCCCAACAAAGCCGCACCATCAGCTAAAGACTCTGAGTTGATTATTTTTGGCGAGAGCAGCGATAAAATTGTTTATACTTTGGCCAACTGTTGCAAACCTATACCCGGCGACGATGTATTTGGTTTTGTTTCTACCGGAAAAGGATTGATCATTCACCGTACCAATTGCCCCAATGCATCCAGGCTGCTTTCCAATTTTGGTCACCGAGTTGTAAAAACAAAATGGGCCAAGAACAAAGAAATTTCTTTTTTAACCGGTATAAAAATTATTGGTGTTGATGATGTGGGGGTAGTAAGTAAAATTACCAATCTTATCAGCGGTGAACTTCGATTAAACATCAGCGCCATTACCATTGAAGCCAAAGAGGGCTTGTTCGAAGGCAATATTAAATTCTTTGTACATGATAAAGATGAGTTGGATGAATTAGTAAACCGTTTACTCCAAATGAAAGGTATTGAAACAGTGGAGCGATATGATATGGAAGTGAGTTGAAAGACTTAGCTCTTCATGTAAGGGTTATGTCAAATGTTAAAATAAAATTATTTTTTTTGTTGCTTTTTCTTGTTGTTGCAATTCCAAAGTGGGATATTTAAGAAATTATTCATAACCCAAACAATTTAATATGAGAAAAGTAACAACACTTCTATGGCTATTCCTTATTGGAATAATAGCCCCCAATCTTCTAATTGCACAGGCAACACTTTCAGGAATTATTAAAGGAAAAGGCGCAGCACTTACTGGTGCAAGCATTAGTGCAAAGCCATCTGGTAAAGGCGGTTTGAGTGGTGAAGACGGCAAGTATTCTGTAAAATTACCTGCCGGTTCCTATAATATTACGTTTTCATTTGCCGGTTTTGCTGCACAAACAGTAGCTGTACAATTGGCAGAAGGTGAGCAAAAAACGTTGGATATTGATTTAGCAGAGGACACCAAGGGATTAGAAGATGTTGTTATTGTTGGTTCCCGTTCTTTGCCAAGAACTTCTGTTGGTACACCTTTACCAATTGATGTTATATCGGCGGCTGATTTAAGAAATACTGCACAAACTACGTTTGATAAGCAGTTGCAATACCGTGTGCCATCATTTAACACTGTAAATACTCCTGTAAATGATGCTACAACTTTATTAGATCCCTATGAAATCAGAAACCTTGGTCCAAGCCGTACCTTGGTTTTGATTAATGGAAAAAGAAAAAATCTCAGTTCATTATTGTATGTACAGTTTGCCCCCGGCAGAGGGGAAACAGGAGCTGATCTTTCAGGCATTCCTATTGATGCAATAAAGCGGGTTGAAATTTTAAGAGATGGTGCTTCTGCACAATACGGATCCGATGCCATTGCTGGTGTTATGAACGTTATTTTAAAAGACAAATACCAGTATAGCTCTTTAACCTTTAATGGAGGTGTAACGGGAAAAGGCGATGGTGCAAATTATGGAGTAGCATTCAACAGCGGTTCCAATATTGGCGACAAAGGATTTATAAACTACACCGTTGATTTTAGTCAGCAAAATAGTGCAGTACGTTCCGGCATTATTCACAAGCCAACTGAAATTGCAACATTTGGCGGTTCTCCATCAGCTGACGCTGCTATAAATGCATATCTCAATCGTTTTCCTACCGCTAATAATATTAATGGATCTGGGGATATTCAAGCTGGCAAGTTTAATTATAACTTAGGCTTACAGGTTGGAGATAACGGACAGTTTTACAGTAATGCTGCTATGGTATTTAAAAAGGCAAAAAGCTTTGCGAACTATAGAACTCCTTATTGGAGAACAGATGCAGGTTTATTGCATAAAAGAATTCCTGGCGCACCGAACTATACAGGCGGTACCGACCCTTTGTATGAAGGATACCTTGGTTATGTACCCACTTTTGAAGGCGATTTGTTTGATTATAACGCAACCGTGGGATTGAAAAATGTAAAAAGCGGTTGGACACATGATGTAGCAGTTACATTTGGCGGAAATCAAATTTTATATACCGTAGAAAATACTGTTAACCGCACTTTGGGTGCTGCCAGCCCTACAACTTTTAAACCCGGAGGTTCTAAGTTTTCTCATATTGTAGGCAACTATGATATTTCTAAATCTGTAACTAATAATTTCAGTTTAGCATTTGGTACAGAGGTAAGATCTGAAACTTTTGAAATTATTGCTGGTGATACTGCTTCATATTCTGGAGAAGGTTCTAACTCATTCCCCGGCATACGTGCAGAAAATGCAAGAATTAACAAACGCTTTAATGTAGGTGCTTATGTAGATGCTACTTGGGATATTAGCAAAGATTTTTTATTGAATGGCGCAATACGTGGTGAAAAGTATAGCGATTTTGGCGATGCATTTGTTTGGAAATTATCAAGCCGATATAAAGTAGCGGGAAGCAAAGCTGTAGTTAGAGGTTCTATTTCAAGTGGTTTTAGAGCACCAACCTTGCATCAAATTTATACACAATCTACACAAGCATCTTTTGCTGCTGGTACAATTCAATTATCAGGTTTATTTAATAATAGAAGCAAACAGGCATTTGCATTGGGTGTTCCTTTATTAACCCCTGAAAAATCTACCAACTTTACATTAGGTGTTGGACTAAACCCAACAAAAAACCTGAGTATTACAGTTGATTATTACAACATCACCATAAAAGATAGAATTGTTTATAGCTCTTCTATTAACACCAACGATAAATTATTGGCAAATCCAACAACAGAGCTGGGAAGAATTTTAAAAGGTGCCAGTGTAGGGGCTGGTAATTTTGATTTAGCAAGTGTACAATTCTTTATTAATGGTGTAAAAACTAAAACACAGGGTATTGATTTAGTGTTGAACTATAAAAACATTGCACTTGGTTCTGGTAAATTGGCTGTGAACCTTGCTGGTAACTATACCTTAAGTAATGAAATAGTAGGTACCCCAAATGAGCCTGCTGCTATAAAATCAGCTGGGGCTTCTATTTTAAGCAATCAAATCAAATCTTTAATTACAGAAGGACGCCCTGAATACAAAGCTGTGTTAGGATTCGATTATTCAATTAATAAGTTTGGCATTAGTTTAAACAATACAGTTTTTGGGCCCACAAGGTTTCAAGATTTAGACAATGGCGGATCAATTATGAATAACATCAAACAGGTGTTTTCTACTGCTGTTGTTACAGACTTAAACTTTGGGTATAGCCTCAACGAAAAAATGTCTTTTAACATTGCAGTTAATAATATTCTTAATGTTTTACCGAAATGGAAATTAGAATTAACTGGTAATACAAGCGACCCTGATTATGCTGCAGCAAAAGCTACATTAGCTAATACTGCCGATAGAGAATTGCTCGAAGGGTTTTTGTCTTTCAGCGGGCGCTACCGCATATTAGGTTACAATGGATCTCAGTTTAGCCAACTGGGTACATTGTTTCAGGCATCTTTTGTGTTTAAGTTTTAAAAATGGTTCCTTGTTTAAAAGGGTGTGGATTTTTCCACACCCTTTTTTATTAATTACAAGTAAGTACTTTTATAAAGCAATATAGTTTTTAAAAACAATCATGAATCAGCTTTACTCACAACTTTCTGAAGTATATGCAGCCATGTATCAAAGCTTTATCAATTATGAAGAGGAGTTTTACTTCTATCATCAATTATTAGTAAAACATCATTGCAGATCTGTTCTTGAAATTGGTTGTGGCACAGGAAATTTAGCTCCTCAGTTTTTGGCAGCTGGGTTTGCATATACAGGCCTCGATTTAAGTGATGATATGTTAAGCATAGCTAAAAAAAATCATCCAAGTGCATATTTTTATAAAGATGACATGCGAAATTTTACTTTACCTAAAAAAGTATCCTCCGCTATCATTACCGGACGTACCATTAGTTATTTACTTACAAATGAAGATGTGTTGAATACATTCAAATCAATTAATAAAAATTTAGAAAAGAATGGCATGTTTTGCTTTGATTTTATTAATGCCAACTCATTTATTCCCCGAATAAAAAATGGAGAAGAGATCATTCACAAAGCATCGCATAAAAATAAAGTCTATCAACGTAAAAGTTTATGGACTATAAATCTGCAAGATGGTTTTACATTTAACTGGGCTTCTACTTACTATGAAGTAATAGATAGTGGAGAGATGAAGGAATTAGGGCAAGACAATTCTGTTATCCGTTCATTTACAAACGATGAATTTTTAATTTTTCTTTCACTTTCAGGTTTTGAAATTAAAGAAGTGATTGCAAGAGATTCTTATGCATTTGATACTTTGGCAATAGTAGCACAGAAAATTACTGAACTGTAAATTTGTTTTTATGGCAATGTATGATAATGACAATACGGTACAAACTTCGTTTGATCTTTCATATATAAGCGAGTATCTGTTACAGGCGCAATGGGCTGAATTTATAGAACTAAAAAAAGTAATTACAGAAGTAGAAGCTAAAAAAGGAATGCCCATTACCATTCTTGATATTGGTATTGGAAATGCAAGAATTGTAAAGCATTTGAGCGGAGTGCCTGAATTGTGGAGCAAGATTGGACGGTATGACGGTACTGATAATGCCATGGCTTGTGTTGACATTTCAAACAAAGTGATTAACGAACTTCAACTTCAAACCAAAGCCTGTGCTTATTTTTTTGATGCTGCCAATCTTTCGCAATGGGAAAATAAATACGATTTAATTATTTGCACATGGTTTACACCTGGTAATTTTTATCCGCCTGGTTTTTCTTTTGAAACATATAAAGAAACGAAACAAAGGCTCAACTTAGATCAGAACAGCACATTTGAAAAAATATTTTCAGCCGCTTACAATTTGCTTAACCCTAAAGGTGAAATTGTTTTAGGAGCTTGTTATATTGATAATGAAGCTACCCGTTTAAAACAGGAAGTATCCTATAAGAAAATTGGAATGACTGTTATTACAAATGCTGCCGATTCTTTTACTGCAACCAAGGAAGGCTTTTGGAGCCAGCGTTTTTCCGAAGAAAAATTATACAGCTATTTAAATTTTGTTACTGCTGAAAAAATAAGCATCACACTATTAGACACCTATGAATATGCTATGCAGGTTCGGATTAGGAAATAAGGGACACGTGCATTTTCTTGACCTGTTAATTGTAATTATAATGTTGATAAATTAACCAATAGTCAATAAAAAAGTTTCAATATTAATTGGTGGCATCACTTACTTTTGCCTCTTCAAATTTTTACTCAAATATTTTTATGGTTGATGTTATTCTTGGCCTCCAGTGGGGCGACGAAGGAAAAGGAAAAATTGTTGATTTTTTTGCGCCAAACTATGATGTGATTGCCCGTTTTCAGGGCGGACCCAATGCCGGACATACACTCTATGTACATGGCGAGAAAGTAGTACTCCATCAAATACCCAGTGGTATTTTTCACAAAGGCATTGTAAACCTTATTGGTAATGGTGTGGTGCTGGATGCTGTTACACTAAAACGGGAATGTGATAAGGTAGCTTCAATGGGTGTAGATGTAAAACAAAACCTGTTTATTGCTGAGCGTACCAATCTCATTATTCCTACTCACCGGGCATTAGACAAAGCGGCCGAGCTTGCAAAAGGCGATGAAAAAATTGGCTCTACCTTAAAAGGAATTGGCCCTGCGTACATGGATAAAACGGGTAGAAATGCATTGCGTGTAGGAGATTTATTGGATGCCGATTTTCTTTCGCTCTATAACAAGCTAAAAGAAAAACATTTGCAATTGCTCGGCAATTATAATTTTACAGAAGACATCAGCGAATGGGAAAAAGATTTTTTTGATGCTATTGAATTTTTAAAACAACTCAATATTGTAAACGGTGAGTATTTCATTAATGAAAAAATAGCAGAAGGAAAAAGAGTATTGGCCGAAGGTGCACAGGGAAGTATGCTGGATGTTGATTTCGGAACCTTTCCTTTTGTAACTTCATCTAACACTATTTCAGCAGGTGTAAGTACAGGCTTGGGTATTGCTCCTACTAAAATTGGAGAAGTAATTGGTATTACTAAAGCTTATTGCACCAGAGTGGGCAGCGGCCCTTTTCCTACGGAGCTGTTTGATGCAACGGGTGAAGAACTGAGGAAAGTTGGAATTGAATTTGGAGCTACTACTGGCAGGCCACGCCGCTGTGGCTGGATAGATTTGGTAGCATTAAAGTATGCCTGTATGATTAACGGCATTACACAAATTGTAATGACAAAGGCCGATGTACTGGATGGGTTTAAAGAACTGAAAGTTTGTACTGCTTATATGTTTAACGGAAAAGAAACCAATCAGGTTCCTTTTCAAATGAGTAAACATCCATTGCAACCCGTATATAAAAATTTTGCAGGCTGGGGTACATCAGTAACTGATTGCCGCAAATGGGAAGATTTGCCAGTAGAAATGAATAATTATCTTGCATTTATTAATGAATATTTGGGAGTAAATGTAACTTACGTTAGTAACGGGCCGGGCAGAGATCAGATTATTCATCCTTAGTAATAATTGAATAATATAAAATTTATTAAAAAAAATTTGGCGGTTTCAAAAAGTCGTAGAAATTTTACATTATAACTATCCTAAAGCTATGGCAAAGTCTGGCAAAAAATCAAACGAAGTAATTACTCCTAATGAGGAGGAAGTAAAAAAGCCTTTATTAAAATCAAAAAATCAGGATGATGATGATGATGATGATTTTGATGATGAGCCGGTAGTAAAAAAAGGTGGCAAAGTTGTTGCTTCAAAAGTATCATCTGATGACGATGATGATGATGTGGAGGAAAAAGATGATGATTGGAATAAAGGAGATGATGATGATTACGATCCTGACTTTGAAGAATTTGATATTCCAAAATCAAAAGGTAAAGCAGTAGTGGGCGGTAAAAAGAAGGCTGATGAGGAAGATGATTTTAAAGTAGATGAAGACTTTAAAGAATTTGATATGGGCGGAGGCGGAGATGATTTTGACGAAGACGATGATGATTATTAAATTGTGATGTGATTAGAAGCTTTCAAACTTTTTCAGTAACTGATTTTTCAGAAATAAAGCTGCAAATGTTGAACTGGGGTAACCGGTTCAACATTTGTTGTTTTTTAGATAACCATCAATACCAATTACAAGGCCATAGTTACGAATGTCTGGCAGGGTTTGGTTCTGTAGCATCAGTAAAAGCAAATGCAGGAACTGCTTTGAGCGAATTACAACAATTTTTAAATGCTCAAAACGATTGGTGCTTTGGTCACCTCGGGTATAACTTAAAAAATGAAACAGCACAACTAACATCTGCACATTCCGGTGTTATTGGTTTTTCTGATCTGTTCTTTTATGTGCCACAATATGTATTTCAGCTAAATGAGCAGGAACTAAAGATTGGTTCTTTTACAAATGATCATTCAGAAGTATGGAAGCAAATTTTACAAACACCGGTGGTAATTGAAGCCAAACAATCTTCCATTACAATTCAGGAACGTGTAAGTAAAGAACAATACATCAATACAATAAAAACAATTCAGCAACATATATTGCGTGGCGATTGTTATGAACTCAATTATTGCATGGAGTTTTTTGCAGAAGATGTTTTGATGAATGCAGTAAAAGTATATCAGGCACTCACACAACTTTCACCCAATCCTTTTGCAGCATTTTATAAAGTGGACAATAGCTATTTGCTTTGTGCAAGCCCGGAACGTTTTTTAAGACGGAAAGGGACAGAGCTACTTTCACAACCAATAAAAGGAACGGTAAAAAGAGATCTGAACAATAGAACTGCTGATGAAGTATTGAAAGAACAATTATACCAGAGTGCAAAAGACAGAAGTGAAAATGTAATGGTGGTAGATTTGGTTCGCAACGATCTCAGCAGAGTTTGTAAAGAAGGAACAGTTCAGGTTGATGAACTGTATGGCATCTATTCTTTTCCGCAGGTTCATCAAATGATTTCATCGGTTAGCGGCACAGTAAAAGATGATTTACAATTTACAGATATTATCCGTGCTACCTTTCCCATGGGTAGCATGACTGGTGCGCCTAAACAAAAAGTAATGCAGTTGATAGATGTGTATGAACAGACTGACAGAGGAATTTTTTCCGGTGCTGTAGGTTATATTGCTCCCAATGGTGATTTTGATTTTAATGTAGTGATACGTAGTATTCTTTATAATACAAGTACCAACTATCTTTCCTATTTAGCAGGCAGTGGTATTACATTTTACAGTAATGCAGAAAAAGAATATGAAGAATGCTTGTTAAAAGCAGAGGCGATACAGAAGGTATTGCATTAACTCTTTTTCTTCACTACTTTTTTTTTCACCTCCGGCAGGTCAGAAACTTTAGGATAAATTTCTTTCATTCCTTCTTCGCCATAAAAACGCATGAGCAGTTGAATGCTTTCGCTTAATATAGAGTAACGGTTAGAATTGAATAATTGCATTTTATCTTTTGGCAAGCGTAATGAAAATGTATTGTTACCTGCAAGAAGTTCATCAAATTTCGGGTTAAGCTGATTAAAATAAAATAGATCCACAATTAAATTTTTCGCCATCACTACTGAACTGAATTTTCCTGCAATTACCTGCACTGCTATATTGGAATCTATTTTCTCGGGAGCAAATTCATTTTGCTTGGGTTGCTTTCCATCATTTACAACAGTGGTAATTCCGCCTTTGCCTTCCATTATATAATGTGTGGCAATAAACTTTTTAACATGGGTGCGGCTTTCTTCGGGCAAATAGTATTGCAGTTTCCAAAAATCACGGCTGCCACTTTTTTTAATAGCGCTGTACACTCTGCCGGGCCCGCCATTATAAGCAGCAATAACAAGCAACCAATCATTTAAATCTTTATAAAGTGAGGTAAGATATTTGGCAGCAGCATGTGTACTTCTGAAATAATCTGTTCGCTCATCTACTCCGCTTGAAACAAACAAACCGTATTCTTTTGCAGTGTATGGCATAAACTGCCACGGGCCACGAGCGCCTACCCAGCTTGTTGCATTTGTATTTAAACCGCTTTCAATTACTGCGAGGTATTTTAATTCTTCAGGCAATCCATATTGCATTAATACATTTTCAATTAATGTAAAATAGGGAATGCCCCAACTCTTCATTTTAGTAAGGCTCTTACCATGCCCATCTAAATAATCCTGAATAAAACCCCAGGCTTGCGGATGAATTTGTGCATCATAACCCTTACCTGAATTAAAGTCTTTGCTTACAAACAGATTTTGAAAACCATATTTTTCTACACCTGCTCCCTGTACTGTTGTATCAGAAATTTTTCCATTACCAACAGAGCCACCGCCCTGCGAAAAGGAAATAATAAATGAAAACTGTAATACTATGCAAAAGAAAAAATGCTTCATGTAGTTTGTGTGGCCCTGTATGTTTTCATCCATTCGTTTGCAAGGCGCAGTAAAGATAGTTCATCAAAATGTTTTGTCATGATTTGCATACCAAAGGGCAGTCCATTACTATGTGTAAAGAGTGGAATGGAAATGGCAGGAATACCCACCAAATTTGCAAACACAGTATAAATATCAGATAGGTACATTTCAACAGGGTCATTCTTTTTTTCGCCAATCTTAAATGCAGTAGATGGAGATACAGGCATGATCAATGCATCTACATCACTGAAAACCAAGAGGCATTGTTCATATAATTTTTGCCTCACCTGTTGTGCTTTTGTAAAGTAGGCATCAAAATATCCGGCACTTAAAACAAATGTGCCGAGCATAATTCTGCGTTGTACTTCTTTGCCAAAGCCTGTTGATCTGTTAGCAGAGTAAAATTCTGTTAAATCTTCCTGTACAGGTATTGCCTGATGACCGTAACGTACACCATCGTATCTTGAAAGATTGCTGCTTGCCTCAGCAGTTGTAAGAATATAATAGGCAGGAACAATATAATCGATCAAATCAAATTCCAGTTCTTTTACTGTATAGCCATCTTTTTTTAATTTTTCAATAAATGAAAGGTGTGTTTCTTTTATTTCTTTATCTAATCCATCATGCAATAATGTTTGCTTAAAATAGCCAATGGTTTTTTTAGATGTTGTTTGATTTAATAAAGCTTCATACTCAGGAACAGGTAAAGTAGAAACGGTGCTATCAAAATCATCAGCACCACTAATTACAGAGAGCACCAACGCTATATCTTCTGCATTATGAGCAAGAATTCCTATTTGATCAAAACTGGAGCCGTAAGCAATTAATCCATGCCTACTTATTCTTCCATAGCTTGGTTTCATACCTGTAACGCCACAAAAATCTGCCGGTTGACGCACTGATCCGCCGGTATCGCTTCCCAAACTAATCATACACATATTTGCTTGCACTGCTACTGCCGATCCTCCTGAAGAGCCTCCGGGCACACGGCTTTCATCTAATACATTTTTTACAGCACCATAAGTTGAGTTTTCATTACTGCTGCCCATTGCAAATTCATCGCAGTTATTAGTGCCAATAATAATGGCATCTGCTGCTAAAAGTTTTTCTACTGCAGTTGAATTGAATAAACTCTTAAAGCCGCTGAGTATTTTTGAAGATGCACTTACAGGATGTTGTTGATAGCAAATAACATCTTTAATAGTAACAACTACACCGTGAAGTTTGCCTATAGGCTTACCCTGTTTTCGATTTTCATCAAGCAATTTAGCTCTTTGCAATGCTTCTTCTTTAAATACATGCACAAGGGCATTTAAGTGCTGATGACTTTTTATTTGAGAGATATAAAATAATACAACCTCTTCACAACTTGTTTTTTGTTGCAGCAGATGGGAGTGAAAACTTGCTATGGTAGTAAACGGATACAATTATGCTGTTCCGGAAAGAAGGGAAACAATAATAAATGAAATAAAAATTACTTGGCCGGAGTATTGTTATCAGTTGTGTTCGGAGTTTCTTCAATTTCTTTGCGAACTGTATTTTTGGCATCGTTAAACTCACGGATGCCTTTACCTAAGCCACGCATTAATTCCGGTATTTTTCTACCGCCAAACATTAATAAAATAATTATGGCTATAATTATAATTTCCTGTGTACCAAGTACACCTAAAAGAATGGGTTGAAAAATCATAACGTTTTAATTTTCTAAAGACAAAGGTAAAGGTTAATGCCTGAGTAAGTGCATAAAAAAACCTTCCATTGGAAGGTTTAGTAAAGTTTTAAGTAGTTTGATTTAGCGAATATAATTCTTTCCGCATTTGCCTGCTTTACCGTTAGCTGCCTGATAAGGTGAAAGACCACGGCTGCAAGACATTAAAATAAAGGCAATAAAAGCGGCTGCAAATAATACTTTTTTCATGATCGAAACTTGAGTTTAATTTTAAATAGTGTACCGATAATTTAAAATAGGAGATGGACTCTTAGTTTCGACAGGGAAAGGATTTATAGGAACTACATGTAAACGATAAAAGTATAAATAAATTCCGGGTAATAAAAGAAAAAAGGCAGAAAATTATTTTCTGCCTTTACAATATTATTTATTTTACTCGCTTTTCTTTAATTCTGGCTCTCTTACCGCTTCTTTCACGCAGGTAAAACAGTTTTGCACGGCTCACTTTACCCACCTTGTTTAACTGTACGGTATCAATATTAGGAGAGTTGATCGGGAAAGTACGTTCTACACCAATGTTATCAGAAATCTTACGCACTGTAAATGTTACAGTTGCGCCCTGACCCTGACGTTTAATCACATCTCCACGAAAACTCTGGATACGCTCTTTACCACCTTCAATAATTTTATAGTTTACGGTAATATTATCACCTGCTTTAAAAGAAGGGAATTTATTTTTAACCGTTAATTGTTCATGTACAAATGCTACAGCGGCGTTCATAACTCTTAATTTTTAGGAGGGCAAAGGTAGGGGGAAAATGTTAGAATTTGAATTTCAAATTTTAGAATTTTTACCTTGCTACATTTACGGCACGTTTTTCTCTTATAACCGTAACTTTTATTTGACCGGGATAAACCATTTCTGTTTGAATTTTTTGCGCCATTTCAAAACTGAGTTGATCACTTTCAGAGTCGGTTACTTTTTCTGCCTCTACAATTACCCTTAGTTCACGGCCGGCTTGAATTGCGTACGCTTTTTCTACTCCCGGGTAAGTCATGGCCAAACTTTCAAGGTCTTTAATTCGCTGGAGATATTGCTGCATAATCTCTCTTCTTGCGCCCGGTCTTGCGCCACTTATGGCATCGCAGGCCTGCACAATAGGAGAAATGACATATTGCATTTCCATTTCATCGTGATGGGCACCAATGGCATTTACTACGGCAGCATTCTCACCATATTTTTCAGCCAGCTTTGCTCCAAGTAATGCATGGCTCAGTTCTGTTTCTTCATCGGGTACTTTACCAATATCATGTAACAAACCTGCCCTCTTGGCCAGTTTTGCATTCATACCAAGCTCAGATGCCATGATTGCACAAAGATTGGCTGTTTCTCTACTGTGCATCAACAGGTTTTGACCATAAGATGAACGGAAACGCATACGCCCAACCATTCTTATGAGCTCTTTATGCATACCATGAATACCCAGTTCTATTACGGTGCGTTCGCCAATTTCCATTACCTGCTCATCCAGTTGCTTACGGGTTTTTTCAACCACTTCTTCTATACGTGCAGGATGAATACGCCCATCGGCAACTAAACGTTGCAAACTTAAACGGGCAACTTCTCTACGCAATGGATCAAAGGAAGAAAGAAGAATGGCTTCGGGTGTATCATCAACAATTAAATCAACCCCGGTTAGTGCTTCAATAGCACGGATGTTGCGGCCTTCTCTACCAATGATCTGCCCTTTTATTTCATCGCTCTCCAAATGAAAAACAGTAACCGTATTTTCAATGGTTTGTTCTGCAGCAGTACGTTGAATTGACTGAATGATAATTTTACGGGCTTCTTTATTTGCTTTGAGCTTGGCATCTTCAATAATTTCTTGCTGAATACCCAATGCCTGTTTGTTCGCTTCCTGTTTCAAACTGTCAATGAGTTGATTTTTGGCTTCATCGGCAGTAAGCCCGGAAATTTTTTCAAGTCGGCGAATGTGTTCTTCCTGATGTTTTTCAAGCTCTGTGCGTTTCTGACTTACTACTTCAATTTGGCGGTTGAGGTTATCTTTTATAGCATCATTTTCCTTGATTTGCTTTTCAAGATTGCTTTCTTTTTGGGTGATAGACTGCTCTTTTTGTCGGGCACGGTTTTCAGATTCGCTCAATTTTTTGTTGCGCTCTAAAGTTTCCCGTTCAATATCGCCCTTCATCTGCACAAACTTCTCTTTGGCTTCAAGAGCTTTTTCCTTTTTAATAGTTTCGGCTCTTAACTCCGCTTCTTTGAGGATATTTTGTGATTGACGTTCAGCTTCTTCTACTTGTTTTTTTGTATTTTTAGCAAAAATAAGTTTACCCGCAACTACGCCAAGGATGGTTGCAGCTACGCCAATGATTATGTATAGAATTGTAGGTTCCATTTTGTTTGAATGATTTTAATGATTCTGATAGCAATATGTTCCGTTCTATGGCAGCAAAATTGTTCATAGTGGGAATGTAATGGACGAAAATACGAAAATTAAGAAAGCAAAGGGTAAGGGATAAGGGAGAAATATATCAAAGCTCTACTCTTGATGCGTTGAAAGCAGTTGTGTTAGCTGGGTTTCCATTTTTTGCAAGGTGGAAATGCTTGCTGAATCATCAGAATTTTTTACATCAGATGTTGCATCGGTGCTAACCTGAGTTGCATACCAAATTAAAACCATGGCAATATAGTCCTGCATATCCTTGCCTGAGAAATTGGTTTTAAACTCAATAATTTTGTCGTTGATGATTTTTACAGTTTTACGTACCTGTTCTTCATCTTCAGCTGAAACTTTAATGCGGTAGCTGCGATCACCAATGATAATATTTACAGGTATTAATCCTTCCATGGTTTTATCTGCTGAGTACAGAAATGCAGCGGTCAATTTCTGTTATGAAATGATGTAAGTTTTTTTCCAGTTCTTTTTTCTCTTTATCGCTCAATTGCTGCTGGCTTGCTTTGAGCATTGCATTTTGCATTTCAATAATATCCAGCTCCTGTTTTGAATCGGAATGCTTTTCTTTTAATTCATTTAATTCCTGCTTTAGTTGCTGGTTTTCTTTTTGCAACTGCACATGTTTTTTTACCAGCAACTGTAGTTTTTGCTGCAAATTTTTAATATGTTGTTCCAGTAAACTCATGCAATCGGTAATACTAAGCTAATGATTTGATAAGGAAATGAAAAAACTTATTTCCTTATTTCTGCTGCAAGCTTTGTTTCTAGTTCCGAAATAATTTGCTGCATCATTTTATCGGTTTCCTCGTCGGTTAATGTTTTTTCATTGTCCTGAAAAATGAGTTTGAGTGCCAATGATTTTTTATCTGCACCCAGTTTTTCACTTTCAAAAACATCAAACAAAGAAACCTGTTGCAACTTTTTTACTTTGGCATTAAGCACCGTTTTTTCAACCAGTTCATAACTGGTATTTTTTGCAAGCACAACAGCTAAATCTCTTTCAACAGAAGGAAATCTGGCAATTTCAGAAAAACTGATATTTACTTTCGAAGCAAGTTCAATTAAAGTACTCCAGTCAAAATCGGCAACAAATACGGGCTGTTTAATATCAAACTCTTTCAGCTTTTGTTGATTTATGGCAGCAACTGATACAACAGGTTTGTTTTTAACGGTGTACTGAAGGCCATAACTGTACTCGTGATTTGGCTCAAGTAAATTGCTTGTTGCATTTAAACCCAACTGCTGAAAAATTGCTTCTGTAAATCCTTTTAACTGGTATAAATCGGCGGCGGCAGGTTTTTGTTTCCAAGAACTTGGGTTGATACCAGTTGTATATAAAGTTAAATGTGCTGTTTCTTTGTAATCACCAACAGTGCTTGTGTTGTATATTTTTCCAAATTCAAACAAACGTAAATTCAAATTTCTTCTGTTGATGTTAAAGCCAATGCTTTGCAATCCTGTTTCAAGCATGGATGGGCGCATTACATTTAAATCTGCACTTAAATTGTTGAGCATTTTTACTGTGGTTGCCAACACGTCTTCGCTGTACCAAGCAATGTTTGCAATAGAGTTTGTAAAAATTTCATTAAAGCCCAGCCCTGTTAAATAGCTGGCTATTTTATCTTTCAGTACTTCTTCTTTATAATTGGTTTCTACAGAAGGGGCAATGGTAATGTTTGTAGGAATCTCTACATTATCCAATCCATCAATTCGCATAATTTCTTCTACAATATCAGCAGGCAGTTCAATATCTGTTTTGCTGAAGGGTGCGGCCACTCTAAACTCATCAATTCCTTCTTTAATAATTTCAAAACCCAGTGCTTCTAATATTTTCTTAACCGAATCTGGATGATAATTTTTACCACTCAGTTTTTTGAGGTAGTGCCACTTTAATGCCACTTCGGCTTTTTGTTTGGGAACAGGATATACATCAACCACATCATTTGCAATTTCTCCACCTGCAATTTCTTTAATCAGCAAAGCTGCTCTCTTTAAAACATTTACAGTGTTGCTGATATCAACTCCTTTTTCAAATCTTGTAGCCGCATCTGTACGCAGATTATGGCGAAACGATGTTTTACGAATACTTACTGGGTTAAACCAGGCGCTCTCTAAAAAAATAGTTGTTGTTGTTTCTTTTACACCACTCTTCAATCCGCCAAATACACCACCGATGCACATGGGTGTTTCAGTATTGCAAATCATCAAATCTTCAGCAGTAAGTTTTCTTTCTTTTTCATCAAGCGTAATAAATGCAGTTCCTTCTTCGCAGTTTTTTACAATAATTTCTCCGCCTTTAATTTCATTGGCATCAAACGCATGTAAAGGCTGTCCTGTTTCATGCAAAATGAAATTGGTAATATCTACAATATTATTAATAGGCCGCAGACCAATACTTTTTAAACGTTGCTGTAACCATAGCGGGCTTTCTTTAACCGTAACACCTTTTATACTTACACCTGCATAACGCTCACAGGCTTCTTTATTTTCAATAGTAACTTTAACGGGCAGCGATTTATTATCAGCTTTAAATGCATTTGTAAACGGGCTTTTAACTGCATATTGTTTTTTCTCATGAAAGTTAAGCCATGCAATTACATCTCTTGCCACGCCCAAATGACTCATGGCATCCATACGGTTGGGCGTTAACCCAATTTCATAAATGGTATCTGAGCTGAGTTTAAAATAATCAGCAGCGGAACTTCCTGCAACTGTATCTTCTTTTAAAATTAAAATACCATCATGGCTTTTGCCCATTCCAATTTCATCTTCAGCACAAATCATTCCCTGGCTTTCTACACCACGGATTTTTGCTTTTTTCATTGTCATTGGTTCGCCACTCAATGGATAAATAGTTGTGCCTACCGTAGCAACAATTACTTTTTGCCCCACAGCAACATTGTGTGCACCACAAACAATTTGCAAAGGCTCGCCAGAGCCGATAGTTACTGTTGTGAGTTTTAATTTATCAGCATCAGGATGTTTTTCGCAGGTTACTACTTCGCCAATAACCAAACCTTTTAATCCGCCTTTCACTTCTTCAAAAGGCTCCATACTTTCAACTTCCAAACCAATAGAAGTAAGGATGCGACTTAATTTTTCTGCTTCAATTTTTACGGGGAGGTATTCGTGTAACCAATGATAACTGATTGTCATGTTGTACGCTAATGCTTTTTTTGGAGCGGCAAAGATAATCTTTTGGGAGGCTATTTTGGAAGCGATTTACAACCATTCAAAAACCTGTGTGGCTAACAGCAGTCAACAGACGAGTATTGGTAAACTAAAGGTGATAACGTTGTGGTACTTGGTCCATTTTTATGGTACCGGGCAAAAAATTACCGTAAAACTCATAGTGGAATCTTAGCAAAGCATCTAAGTATTAAGGGTAAAATCTTTCTGCACAGTTTGTGTGCAAATGAACTTGGAAAGGGCGGGAAAATAAATTAATTTGAGTATAACCTGCTGTTGTATTGTGAATGAAGCAACAAATATGGTGGATAACTGTAAAAGCGATGTGAATAGAGGTTGAATAAAAATAGAAATAGAATTCATGTTGCAGTTCGTTTAATTGCATTTACATTCGTCGCCCCACAAATGCGTAACAATTGCTTAACATGAGATTTTTAAAGCAAAAGGAAAAGCAGGTGGCTGTAAAACCAAAATCACAAAACTGCATTATTTTTTAAGAAAATGGATTTAACAAGCATCAATAAAGACCGCAAAACAAGAAGGAAACCTTCCTTAGATCTTACAACAATGGTGTATGGAAAAATACCACCACAGTCAAAGGAATTAGAAGAAGCGGTGCTTGGTGCTATTATGCTTGAGAAAAGTGCATTTGACACTGTAAGTGAAATTTTACGTCCTGAATGTTTTTATGTAGATGCACACCAACGGATTTTTGCAGCCATGCAGGGGCTTACTACAAAAAGCTCACCCATTGATTTACTTACGGTGGTAGAAGAACTTAAGTTTAAAGAAGAATTAGAAATGGTGGGCGGTGCATATTATGTAACCCGTTTAACAAACGCCGTTGTTTCTACTGCCAATATTGAAGCACATGCAAGAATTATTCTTCAAAAATTTTTGCAAAGGGAATTGATTCGTATTAATGGTGAAACCATCAGCGATGCTTATGAAGACAGCACCGATATTTTTGATTTGCTTGATGAAGCAGAAACAAAACTGTTTGAAATCACCAATAATTATCTACGAAAGAATTTTGATTCCTTTGATAATGTGTTAATCAAAACCATTCAGCGTATTGAAGATTTAAGAAGTAAAGATGAAGATGTGAGTGGTGTGCCAAGTGGTTTTGCATTGATGGACAGAGTTACTTATGGCTGGCAACCAACCGATTTAATTGTACTTGCTGCCCGTCCTTCAGTTGGTAAAACAGCATTTGCATTAAACCTTGCACGCAATGCGGCATTGCATCCTACCAAACCTACTGCTGTTGCTTTCTTTTCTTTAGAGATGAGTGCCGGGCAATTGGTACAGCGTATTCTTAGTGCTGAAAGTGAAATTATGCTTGAGAAAATTACCCGTGGTAAATTAGAAGATCATGAGGTGCAGCAATTGTATAAAAACGGAATAGAAAAATTAGCCAAAGCTCCATTGTTTATTGATGATAGTGCGGCACTGAATATTTTTGAATTAAGAGCCAAAGCAAGACGATTGGTAAATAAGCATAATGTAGGTATGATTATTATTGACTATTTGCAATTAATGAGTGGAGCCGGTGGCAATAAAAATACAAACAGAGAACAGGAGATCAGCAATATTTCCCGAAACCTGAAAAGCCTTGCAAAAGAATTGGGTATTCCTATTATTGCATTATCTCAGTTAAGCCGTGAAGTGGAAAAACGTAAGGAAGGAAATAAGATGCCGCAGTTGAGTGATCTCCGTGAATCAGGAGCTATTGAGCAGGATGCGGATATGGTAATGTTTTTATATCGTCCGGAATACTATGATATTACCAGCAATGAATTTGGCGAAAGCAACAAAGGCGAAACACATATAAGAATTGCAAAACACAGAAATGGTTCGCTTGAAACAATCAAGCTCCGTGCTTTACTGCATATACAAAAGTTTGTAGAAGATGATTTTAATGATATGGGTGGCGGTGCATTGCCCGGCGGCGGCAACTGGAAACCTGTGCCAACAGACGATGGCCCGAAAGTATTTGTACAAAAAGGAAGCAAAATGAACGATATGGATTTTGATGAGGAAACGCCGTTTTAAGATTTTCTAGTAATGAATCACACATTTAAATAAATTTTAAATATGAGACTAAACAAATGCTTTCTTAGTGGCCCAAAAGGAACTAGTGAAGATCAAGAAGATTTTGATACTAAAGGCCAGTAAATAAGACTACTAGTATTATGTAAAAAAATAGTATAAGACAAAGCACCAGGTTTATTTTATAATTTCTTGCTCTAATATTATACAATGAACGTAGGGTGTTAATTCTTCTATTATATCTATAAACCTGATGGTAATAGTATACTAGTGTTTTTTCCGTTTCAGAATACTTGTCTTCATCAATATCTCCAGCTAAATCAACTTCATTCCCTAATGCCTCCGATGGTGATGTTCCTCTAAGAACTGTCTTTCTTGGATAAAGAATAGAAACTAAACGATAATAAATTGAAATTGTAAAAATCACGAAAACAACTGCAATAACCAATCTATACTGAAACTTATTTTCTGATAAATACTTAGTGAACCAAGCAACAATAGCTGAAACAGCTAATATTGTTTGTATTACTTTTCCAGTAATATTTTCAGATTGACTGAGTAATTCATTGTATCTCACTTTTGCTTCTTCAAGAATAGTTTTGTACGTATCAACGGGTATTTTATTCCAGTTATTTATATCTTTTAGCATAAACAAATTTATTTAATTTCACCCTATGAGATTTTTTTTTATAACTTTTCTTTTTTCTATTTCAACTGTTGCTTTATCACAAACAAAGCGTAATTATAAAGATTGTAATACCACCAAACGCCCACTCGTTTTTGTACACGGTTTTCTTGGTAGTGGAGATAACTGGGCCAAGCAAATTCAGCGATTCAGCAGCAATGGCTATTGTGAAAACAGAATGTTTGTGTTTGATTGGAACACCATCAGCCGAAGTAAAGCAACAGATTCTTTATTGAATAATTTTATTAATGAAGTGTTGAAGAAAACAAATACAACACAGGTTGACTTAGTGGGACATAGCGCAGGCGGTGGACTTTGTTATTCTTATCTCAACGATTCTTTGCGAGCTACAAAAGTTGCACATTATGTTCATATTGGTAGCGGCAAAATGAAAACTGCCGCAGGACAAAATGCGGAAGTAGCTACTATGAATATTTATTCAACTGCCGATCTAATTGCCAAAAGCGGAGGGGAAATATCTGGTGCAACAAATGTGCAACAAACTACAACAGATCATTTTCAAGTAGCTACAAGCGAAGAAACATTTTTGAGCCTCTACAAATTTTTTAATAACAATCAACAACCTGTTGCTTCAAAAGTGATTGCCTCAAAAGAAAATTACAAATCCATTGCTGGAAGAGGAGTAACACTTGGTGAAAACTACCCATTATCATTTGATAGTGTAATTGCCTATGCCTTTAACCCAGCAACTGGAAAACGAATAGAAAACAAAAACCAGCCTGCCAACAATTCTATTGCTGGATGGATGCGTTTTTCAAAAGAAGGGAATTGGGCCTTTCAAATTTCAAACAAAGCCTATATGGAGTTTGAAGTGCGTCCATCAAAAGGGAGAAGAGTATTTTATTTTTTTGAACCACAGGTAAGAACTAATAAAAATATGTATCTCCGTGCATTTCCAAATGGAGGCATGATGGCAGGCGTGTTAAACCAATTGCCAAAAGATGACAAGCAAACAGTGCTGGTAATTTTTACTTCAAATCAAGCGTTTATTGCTGGTAGAGATACAATGGCAATAGATTCAATACCTGTTTCAACTGCTACTATTGCTCCTGCATCTAAAACCATGATTTCTGTTTTTATTTTTGATGATGGTGATGGAGCAAGCAGTAAATTGCCAATGAAAACTTTTGGTTCCTTACCTTTTTTAGGAAGTATGGATTTAAAAATTCCTGCTGATGTAAATGGAATGATGCGAATTTTTTTTAACGGGAGATCAATGGTGCTGCCAAGAAGACCATCGAGCGAAGGTGTGATGATTGCTGTGTTTGAATAACACCCTAAATTCTCAAGACGTTTTGGTCTTGGCTTAAAACCCGAAGCGGTTTTTTTAAACTTATTAATTATGGCACTACCTTTTTTTTATATTGACACTTACGATTCTTCTACTTCCTTAATTACATTAAATGAAGAAACATCTAAACATGTAATACAAGTGTTGCGGATGAAAAAAGGAGAGCAGATTAACTTAACAGATGGAAAAGGAATTTTATTAACCGCTGAAATTAGCGATGCACATAAAAAGAATTGTGTGGTGAAAGTAAAAGCTACAAGCTGCAAGCCTTTGGCTGTCAGGAAAACAGTTGTTGCCATTTCATTAGTAAAAAATGCAAGCCGCTTTGAATGGTTTTTAGAAAAAGCAACGGAGATAGGTATAACAGAAATTATTCCATTGCTATGTGAGCGAACTGAACGGCAGTATTTTCGTTACGACAGAATGAAAGGAATTATAGTAAGCGCTATGTTACAAAGTCAGCAAACATGGCTGCCGATGCTGCATCAACCAATCAGCTTTAAGGAATATGTTCTTCAAGCTGAAAGCTCCAATGATGTGCAGAAGATGATTGCACATTGTGAAGAAGGGAACAAGCAGTCTATTACACAAGTAATAAAAGCCGGACTTTCTATGTACAATATTCTTATTGGCCCCGAAGGTGATTTTACAAAAGATGAAATTGAACTTGCTCTCGCAAATAATTATATACCGGTTGCATTAGGAGAAACAAGGTTGCGAACTGAAACTGCCGGAGTTGTAGCGGCCACAGCCCTTTGTATTCAATAAAAAATTGGGGGGTCAGATTTACTTACCGTGGTTCTCACGGTTTGAAACAGAACAGTAAACTGAATTTAGTTTACAATTTTGTTGGCACAACTGCTGCTTGCAAAAGCTTCTGGTTTGGCTTTAAAGGCAAAGCCCATTCCTAAAATGTAGCCCATTGCTTCTCGCAGTGCTTCATTGCTTTTAAAACTTGGGTTCGTGTTAATGTCGGCATGTACTTCCATGTCCACATCAAACTCGGTAAACAAATCGCAAAGTTCATAAGCAATCTCAATGCTTTTGGCTACCTCTACCAGCATGCGTTCTTTAATAGAATAACGCTGGCGGGTTTTGTCGTTGTGGATGAACATAAATCCTCCATGACCTTCACGTAAAAAAACAATGACTGTAGCAAATTCGGTTTCGCTTCCTTTTACTTGGCTATCGGTGCCAACGCAAACTTTTAAGCGAAAACCTTTTCCCGTTTCACGGATGATTGCTTTTTTTACTTCTTCTTTAATGGGCAGGTGAATGTGTTCTCCATTGAATCGTCTCCATTTCATAAAAAAGGGGTTTGCTAAATTTACGGATTTAATTTTCAGTAAATTGAGTTTGCACAGTTAAGTGTTTATTAACAGTTGGGGATAAGCGAAGGGGGAGAAGTTGTTTCGGTTTTTAATACTGCCCCGTACTCAGCATTACCAATGTACATGCTTCAATGGGGAAAATATTGTTTTGCAAAACAAGGTCAAACAACTCTTTGTTTTCTGTACCGGGATTAAAGATGATACGTTTTGGTTTTAATGAAAGAATGTAATTGTAATATTCTTTTTGATGGGTTGGGTTTAAATACAAAGTAACCGTATCAATATGTTCTAACTCCGGATGTGTGGTAATAATTTCTGTGTTTCCAATTGATCCTGCTTTGTTGCCAATGGCCACTACCGGATGCTGATGTGCAGTTAATCTTTCCACCGCAAGAAAACTGTAGCGTTCAGGATTTGTTGATGCTCCAAGCACAAGGGTTTTCTTTGGCATTTTTTCTTTTATTCTATTATAAAGGTAATGGGCTGCCGCTGATATGCTTTTACATTTCTTCCATTTTGTACAGCAGGCTCCCAGCGTGAGCCTTTGCGGATGGCTTTTACAGCGAGCAAATCTACTAGCGGATGCACACTATTCATTGCTTGCACAGAGCAAACCTCACCATCATTACAAACAACAAACTGTACAAATACAGTGCCTTTTGAATAAGGGCTTGATTCAAGTACCAAATCAGGCACATGCAAATTTTTCAGTAAATGTTTTTTCCATGCTTCCATACCGCCGGGAAAACCGGGAGGTGTTTCTAATTGCAAAGCTGGAGCCGATGTATCTTTTTTGAAATGTTCATTTTTAAGAGCAATGGATTTTTCTGTTGCCAATGCATCTTTAAACACAGATGGTTTTTTTGTTGTATCACTAAAGGTATAAAACAATGAGTCGGTTACATTTCCTGATGCATTATAAAAGTACCAGTACCCGGCTGGTTTACCGTGTAAGTAATTGCCTTCATACAATTTATTTTCATACATATAAAACACGGTATGGCCAACAGGGGTTATAAAATTGGTATCTGTATAAAAACCTGTTTGTATGATTTTGCCTGATTTGTTATAATCAGTGTAACTTAAGAGTGTATCCTGCTTTTGTACTTTGCGAGTATAGGTAATGAACTTTGGGTTCATTTCTTTTTTTAAAGTAACTGTTAAGCATAAAGTCCTTTATTTTTTGTGCAGAGACCGAAATGCAGAACAAGAGAACTGAGAATAGGAAAATTATTTTTTTCATTGAGGTTTTTTGGAGGGCAAATATCAGATTTTTTATTTTTCTTAAATATTTATTTTAAATGTACCAGCTCTTTCAATTTTACAGTTTCCAATTCCCGCCAGCAGAGGTACGTGTAAAATACGGCAAACAAAGGAGCTGTATAAAGTAAAAAGTAAAAAGAAAAACCTGTGGGGAATAGCAGTAGCAAGATCAACACAATCCAATGATAAAACCACCTGATGCTTCTGCTTGCTGTAAACCAACTTTTACCTGTGTGCACAAGCATACCCATTGCCTGTACACCGCCCACTATAAAATAAGATAAAAATAATACCTCCATAGTAGCAAACAAAATTGAATAGCATGTAAATGAGAGAATTAAAACTACATTAATAAGTAACTCGAACTGTTTAAACGTTTTCATATATGTAAGTATTTATTATTTCAGAAAATAATGAAAATTAAATGTTTTAAAAAAGCTGAAAATTTTCAGCTTTACTTTTCAGAAAAAAGTTTTTTATTTAAAGAGTTTTAATGCAGTGCTTAAAAACCAATTCTCATCACTCTTCACCAGTACATCCAGCATATTGTTGGCGTGTGCACCAAATTTCTTAATACCGGTTACAGTATCAACAAAAGCTTTTACTTCTTTATCTTTTTTATCGCCATCCACTTTACTTAACTGCTCCATTAATTTCATCATGGGATCAAGTTCTCTGCGCTTTCGTTCCTTAATAATTTGTGTAGATACTTTCCAAATATCTTTCTCTGCAGTAAAATATTCTTTGCGTTCGCCAGAAATAATTATACGGTCAACCAAACCCCAATCAATCAAATCTCGGATGTTCATATTTACATTTCCTCTACTGATGTTGAGCTGTGCCATTACATCATCCTGTGTTAATGGATCCGGACTGATCATAAGCAATGCATGTACCTGTGCCATAGTACGGTTAATACCCCAATGTGTACCCATGGCACCCCATGTACTTATGAATTGTTGTTTGGCTTCACTTAGATTCATGCCCCTAAGATAGCGATTGTTTCGAATTTTCAATAATTTTTGAAAATAAATTTTTCAAAAAGCTTTTCCATGTGTTTGTTTAATTAATGGAGTAGCCAATAATGGAAATGTTTTAAAGGATCGAACAAACAGATTGGTAAGCCAGGGTTTTCCAAAGAAGCTTTGAATAAGTCTTCCGGTTTGTAACCTCGCTTCAAAGTGATGCTTCCATCTTTGTTCATACTGTTGCTCCATCTGCACTCTCGTAATTTTCTTTTGCAGATATTGATCCATACATTCAAATGCAATTTTACTTGCATGCATGGCCATACTCATTCCATTGCCGCAAAGCGGAGTAATCATTCCCCCTGCATCTCCAACCATGAGTACATGATTTTCTATTTGCTGTTTTTTATCAAAACTTATTTGAGAGATAGTTACAGGCGCACTGTATAAAAACTCAGCGTTTATAAATATGTTTTTGAGATGTGGGTTTTTATAAAGTACCTCCTGCTCCATCTGTTGGATATTGTTATTGCTTTTCTTTAAATTTTCAGCAGTAGTTAAATAGCATAAACAATATTTATCTTCTTCAATTTGTGAAATGCCACAATAGCCATTTTCAAAGTTATGGAGTGATATTAAATCGGCTGGATAATTTGTTTTGATATGATATTTAACTCCGATGTAGTTGTTGAGCTTGTTTGGTTTTTGCTGTACAAAATTTCTATTCCATTTTACATCTAAATTACTTCGTTTGCCAAAAGATCCAGCAGCTAAAGCCGCTTCCCAAATTCCACCCGAGTGTGAGGAGCTAGAAGTTGAAATTTGAAATAGGTTGTTTTGAAAAATAACATCAGTCACTTTTGTTTCTTCCAAAACTTCTACGCCAAGTTTTTTTGCAATTTTATAGAGTTCATTGTCTAATGTATATCTGCTGATGCCAAAACCGCCGAGTGGCAAATTCGTTTCGAACACTTTCCCGTTAGGGGCTGAAACATGTAATCGTTTTAAGATGGGCAATTGCATTTTACTCAACGGCAAACCCAAGCGCTCTATAAAATTCCAGCTTTCTAAACTGATGTATTCACCACAAACTTTATGATAGGGATATTTTTCTTTTTCAAACAACACGGTTTTGTAACCAGCAGTTGCCGATTGAATTGCCAACGAAAGGCCAGCAAGTCCGCCTCCAATAATTGCAATATCGTATGGCTTAGTATTCATGTTTCAAAATAAGTAACCAGCGAAATGCCCATTTCCAATTTAATTGATAATGAGTATTGGACAATTTATTTAAAATTGAACTCAACTCATTTTTATGAAATCCTCTTAATACACTTAATGGCGCATCGTTCTTTACTAGATATGATTTTGAGAAAAGTTGAGTTAACAACTTAATAGAGTAATATGCTAAAGGATGCCGTTGCAAATCGTTTATAAAAAAACCAAGCTTAGAATTTTGGTTCATCCAGTTAAATTGATCGTTCAATTCTTCATTGGTAAAGTGATGACAAAAAAGGGAAGAGAAAATTACATCGGGTTTGGTTTCAAAAGCAACTGTTTTATAATCTGAAACTATAAAATCAATGGCATCATTTTCTTTTCTTGATTTTGCATACTCAATGCAATGTGGATTTAAATCAATACCAATGAGTGTTACAGAAATATTTTTTTTAACACACCAGTTTCTAAGAACTCTTAAATTATCACCACCACCACAACCAATTTCACAAATGGTTAATTGATTAGCAAGTTGAAAATTTGAAAGTTTAATAATAGAGAGAAGCCCTTTGATTGTTATTTGATGCCCGCCGAGATATGTATTAATAAAATCAAGTTCCTGCATGTTCTGTTTAATATCTGCAAAGGGAATATCATCTCTGTCGAGCAACTCTTTTTGAATAGAACGTTTAGAAAACTTATTCATTTGGAGAAGCTATGAATGTTTCCATTGTTAAACCGGGCCCAAATGCTGCTCCAAAAATTTCTCCCTTGTTTTGGCTTTCAAATAATTCTTTTAACACAAATAAAACAGTGGGCGAAGACATGTTGCCAAATTTGTTTAATACTTCATAACTTTTTTCAACAGAGGCAGGTTGTAATTGCAGGCTTTTTTGAATAGCATCAACAATTCTTTTGCCGCCGGGATGTATGCACCAATGTTCAATCTGTTCTTTATTCATACTTGCATGATGCAAAGCTCTTTGTACCAATGGTTCAAAATCTTCCTGTATCAATTCAGGAATATAGCCGCTTAAGGTCATTAAGAATCCTGTTGAAGATAACTCCCAACTCATATCCCGTTTTCCTTTAGGCACAATTTCGCTGTAAAAACTTTTTAAATACAGGCCTTCTTTTTTATGAGTATCATTTACAACCAATGCAGCAGCACTTCCATCGCCAAACAATAAAGTAGAAGCAATATTATCAGCACTTGGGTCTTTTTGAAAATGCAGTGTGCAAAGTTCTGTACAAACAATCATCACTTTAGCATGTTGCTCTGTTTTGCAAATAGCATCTGCCATTTTTAAAGCATGAATAGCGGCATAGCAACCCATAAAATTTATCGAAGTTCTGTAGGTATGTTTTGGCAAATCGAGCAACTCCATAACATGCAGATCCAAACCCGGTGCACTCATGCCTGTGCAACTTACCGTAATAAGATGTGTAATTTCATTGGTGCTTATTTTTCCTTCTACACAATTTCTTATTGCATCAACAGATAAGAGAGGAGCATATTTATTATACCATTGCATCCGTAACTCGAGAGAAGGAAAGGGTTCTAAATTTTCGCTGTGAGGATAAAATTTCCACTCCGGCATTTCCTGACTGTAATCCGGTACGGCAGAATACCTGGTTTCAATGCCGCTGTGGCCATACAAAAATTTCAGCTTTCGGTTTTCAACAGCATCCAAAGCATATACCTGCTGCATAAAGTTTAAAATATCTTTCTGTGCATGTTTAAATGCAGGAACTGCGGTGCCTATGGAAATAATCTTACTCAAAATGATTTAGTATTACAACGGTTATAAATGCAAGATTGGTACAGGTGCTTGCTAATACATTCATGCGCATAGTATTTGTAAAGTTTGCTGCGGCTTCATCTTTCCACACTTTAGCTGCCCACCAAAAGAAATAAACGAGAATTGGCAGGAAAAAGATTAGCAAAACAAAAAATTGTGTAATCATTAGTGATGATAAAAAAGTATAACCTAAAAACATCATTGCTAAAGAATACACCGAAGCACAGAAAATGAACGTGCCTCTGTAGCCTAATTTGTAACTGATAGTTTTTACACCGTCTGCTTTATCTTCTTTGTGCTGATAGATTTGAGTGAGCGGATAAAAACCGCCAATTAATAAACTGGCAGCAATCATACCGCTTATGGATGCTGATGTTCTTAATGCTTCGCTGCTGCCGTGATACACCAACCAAAATGTTACTGCTCCCTGAAAAACTACAACGGTGGCATACCCGAGCAACGGATATTTTTTTAACCTGATGCGTCTGCTGCTGTATGCTCTTGATGCCATGATGTATAATAAAATGCCAACAGCAAAATATATACTAATGAATAAAGATGCTGTCACCGCTGCGACATCCATACCCACTGTTACATAAAATAATTGTTTGGTGGGCTGCATGGGATTTTTTAAACCACCGATGGGGGTTTCATCTCTGTCCATATAACTGTTGTAACCATTGCTTGCCGGGTAAACTAATAAATGAAGTATTGCAAATACAAGTGCAGCATTATACCAGTTGATATGCACCAATTGCGTAATGGCAAACCAATACACAGGCATTAAAAAAATAGAGAAGTGAAAACGTAATAACTGTAAGGTGCTTTTAAGAATCATGAACTCATCTTTAACGTAAGATGTTCAAGGTCGGTTATTTTTTAAGCAAAAAAAAATCCTGTTGAATGAACAACAGGATTAAAGTGATTTATTCATATCATTTATACCAACATCGTCACCGGATTTTCAATAAACTTCTTAAGTGTTTGTAAAAAGCTTGCACCAATGGCGCCATCTACACTACGGTGATCACAACTCAACGTAACCTTCATTACATTGGTGGTGCCAAAACTTCCATCAGCTTTTTTAATCACAATTTCTTTAATTCTTCCTACAGCTAATATGCAACTGTCGGGCGGATTAATGATGGCTGTAAACTCTTCAACCTCCATCATACCCAAATTAGAAATGGTAAATGTATTGCCTGTAAATTCCTGCGGTTGTAATTTTCCGCTTCTTGCTTTATCATACAAACCATTTGCTTCTACAGCAATCTGGCTTAAACTTTTTTGATCAGCAAATTTAAATACCGGAACAATCAATCCTTGATCAACTGCTACTGCACTACCTATATGTATATGATTGTATGTGCGGATAAATTCTCCCATCCAACTACTATTTACAGCAGGATGTTTTCTTAAAGCCATAGCACATGCTTTAATCATCATATCCTGGAATGAAATTTTTACAGGACTCACAGCATTCATTTGTGTACGGGCAACCATGGCATTATCCATGTTCAACTCCATGGTTAAATAAAAATGTGGAGCAGTAAACATGCTTTCTCCCAAACGGCGTGCAATTGTTTTACGCATCATACTGTTAGGCACATCAGTAAATCCTTCACCTGCACCGGGAGTAAATGCAATTACGGGAGCAGCAGTAATAGATGGTTTACTTTCTGCAGTTTTAGCAGCAGGAGTGTAACTATCAACATCAGCTTTTATAATTCTGCCGCCATCACCACTGCCATGCAATGCTTTTAAATCAATTCCTTTTTCAGCAGCAATTTTTTTAGCAAGAGGAGATGCTTTTAATCTTCCATTTTCTGTACTAGCTGCAGCTTGTTTATCTGTCGAAGCTTCAGCGGAAGTAGATGGTTCTTTACTTGCAGTTGTATTACTTGTTGCTTGTTTATCTGCCGAAGTTTCAACGGAGGCGGAAGGCTTGGAGCTTGAAGCAGTATTCTTCAATGCCCCCAACAAACTACTTATATCAGTACCAGCTTTACCAATGATTGCTATTACATCATTTACTTTAGCTGCCGTTCCTGCTTCTACACCAGTGTATAAAAGTGTACCATCTACATAGGGCACTACTTCCATCGTTGCTTTATCTGTTTCTACATCGGCCAGACTATCATCTGCTTTTACGGCATCACCTACCTGTTTACTCCATGCAATTATTTTTCCTTCGGTCATTGTATCACTTAACAAAGGCATACGAATAACAGTAACGCCTAAACTTTTTGCAAGAGTATCTGCATCTGCACCAGTTGAAGAAGTTCCAGGTTTTGCGTTTGTTGTTTGAGGTTCCGTGGCAGGAGTAGTTGTTGTTGCAGCAGGAGTATCGCCTAATAAGCTTTTATAATCTTCACCCTCTTTACCAACTATGGCAATAATTTCATTAATCTGTGCAGCTTTTCCTTCTGGGATACCAATATATAATAAAGTGCCATCGGCATAGCCTACTACTTCCATAGTAGCTTTATCTGTTTCCACATCTGCCAGCACATCATCGCTTTTTACTTTGTCGCCCACCTGCTTGTTCCATTTCACAATTTTTCCTTCGGTCATGGTATCACTCAGCAGCGGCATTCTAATAACTTCGGCCATATTGGTAAGTTTTTTAAGTCGTATTGAGGCGTGAAATTAAGGCAATTCTGTTAAACGCAAGCCGGTAGCCGGTAGCGATTAGTCTATAGTCTTTAATTCAGTCTTCCCTGCATGATGTGAGCTGTAAAAGTCTTGAAACATGTAAAGCAGCTTATAGGCTAATGGCTAACGACTATCGGCTAAAAATTCAATAATCCAGCTCCATCCCTAGCCGGTCTTTTAGGTCTTTAACCAAGGGATATTTTTCCGCCATCCGTAAGTATTGTTCTTTGCTTGATAGCGGACGTTCTGCTGAATTTTCTTCTTCCGGCGCTTCTACCAATTCCACATGAATATTAATAGAAGGATTGTGAAAGAAATTTTGAACATGCTCCAGCAGTGCCGTTTTTTCCTGTTTTAAAAAACCGAGTTGCACATTGCCATAACAAATGATTTCAAACAGCTCAGTTGTTTTTACACGGCATTGCATCATTTCTAAAGTGGAAACAACAGAATGTTTTTGAGCCGTTTTGAGTTTGAGGATAAACTCCTGCCAGGCAATTTGCAATTTTTCTTCTTCTATTGGTTCAGCCTGTACAACAGTTATATTATTTTGAACTGCCACCTGCTCACGAATTTTTGCAAGCGATGAAATTTTTATGGATGGCGGTGCAGTTGTATTGTCAACTTTAGTAGTGGCCTTGTTTGAAAAACTGCCGGAAGTTGCTGAGTACGTCTCTTTAGCTTCTTCAATAATTAATTTTGCTTCTGGTTTTTCTTTTTGTGTTGATGTCTTACTTGTTGCTATTTTTTCCTGCTCAAGTAGTATGGGTTGAATACTGCGAAACTGAACCGCTTTTGCTTTATCAGTTACTTTTTTTTTATCGGGAGCTGAAAGATCCAATGCCTGTTGCAGGTACGTAAGTTTGATGAGTGCAAGTTCTACATGAAGCCGTTTGTTGCGAGCTTGTTTGTAATTAATTTCTGCATCGTTCAATACATTTAAGGCACTGATGATCCAGGAAGCTGATGTGTTTTTTGCTGCTGAAATATATTTGTCTTTAAAACTTTCAACCACTTCCAGCAGGTTGGCTACTTTTTCATCTTTGCACACCAGCAGATTTCTGAAAAACTCTGCCATGGCATTTACCACCATATCACCTTCAAACCCTTTTTTATTGATGTCATCAAACAACAACATGGCATCAGTTAAGTTCTGTTGCTGCATTGCTTCGAGTAACTTAAAAAAATAATCAGCATCTAAAATATTTAAATGCTCCAATGTGTTTTGATAAGTTATTTCCCCATTGGTAAAACTCGCAATTTTATCCATAATGCTCAGTGCATCACGCATACAACCTTCACTTTTTTGGGCAATTACTTGTAGTGCTGCTTTTTCTGCTTTGATTTCTTCTTTACCTACAATTTCTTCCAGATGTTCAACAGTATCATTAATGGTGATCCGTTTAAAATCAAAAATCTGACAGCGACTTAAAATGGTAGGTAAAATTTTATGCTTCTCCGTAGTAGCCAGAATAAAAATGGCATAGGAGGGTGGTTCTTCCAGTGTTTTTAAAAATGCATTAAAGGCACTGGAACTGAGCATGTGAACCTCATCAATAATATACACTTTGTACTTGCCCATTTGCGGTGCAAAACGAACCTGCTCAATCAACGAACGGATATCATCTACAGAGTTATTACTTGCCGCATCCAGTTCATGAATATTTAAACTGCTTCCTTCATTAAAGGTTCTGCAGCTTGTGCATGTATCGCAGGCTTCACCGTTTGGTTGTAAGTTTTCGCAGTTGATTGTTTTAGCTAAAATTCGTGCACAAGTGGTTTTGCCCACGCCTCTTGGTCCGCAAAATAAAAACGCATGTGCCAGTTGGTTATGGCTGATGGCATTTTTTAAAGTGGTGGTAATATGGCTTTGCCCCACAACGGTATTAAACGTTTGTGGCCTGTACTTGCGTGCTGATACAATGAATTTATCCATAACTAAGGCTGCAATTTAAGGAAAGAAACGAGAGTAATATTTGGGGCTTTCGGCTGTTGTGCATAATTAAGCAATTGTACGGGCTATTCGCTGCAAGCCCTCCTTACAGTCGGGGCTTTTCGCTTCTATCCCGCAGCCATTCAGCTTAATAAGTTCAAATCAGCTGATATGAAGCCGTAATTCTTTACTCCAATCTTTATTTAAAAAAGAGTTGACAGTAACCTCAATTCAATTTTAATGAACCTTCTAATTTTGATTTTTTCATAGTCAGATGTCATAAAATTTCAAAAAAAGTTTAATAATTATCAAAATGATAATAGAGAAAAAGAAAACTGTCAAATTTAAAACGAGATACTTAGAAACTGAAGTAAGTCCCGGTTTTGCTAACTGGCTTGCAGTATTTTTGATTACGGCAAATTTGATATTTCGATTTTTAATTTTTCTAATCCTAATCGGATGAAGATAATCCACAGAATGTGGAACGAATTGTATTTTTTAATATTACACATCATGTACTTTTAATAATAATCTAAGATCAATGCCATTAAGCTGGAATGAAATAAAATCAAGAGCCGCCACCTTTAGTAAAAAATGGGAAAATGAAAGCAGTGAAGATGCTGAAGCAAAAAGTTTCTGGGACGACTTCTTCAATATTTTCGGCATCAGCCGTTACCGGGTTGCAAGCTTTGAAAAAGCTGTTACCAAATTAAATAATAAACAAGGGTTCATTGACCTGCTCTGGAAAGGCGTTATACTTATTGAACATAAAAGCCGGGGAAAAGATTTAGATAAAGCTTTTGCACAAGCTAAAGATTATTTTCCCGGTCTCAAAGAAAAAGAACTGCCACGTTATATTCTTGTCTGCGATTTTCAAAAATTCCGTTTGTATGATTTGGAAACAAATACACAAAATGAGTTTACACTTCTCCAGTTAAAAGATCATGTTGCCTTGTTTGGTTCTATTGCAGGTTATGAAAAGAAAACCTACAAAGAACAAGACCCTGTAAATATTGAAGCAGCCGAACTAATGGGAAAGCTGCATGATAAACTGAAAGAGATTGGTTATGAAGGACACCAGTTGGAATTGTATTTAGTACGCCTGGTATTTTGCCTGTTTGCTGATGATAGCAATATTTTTGAAAAAGATATTTTTAATGAATACATAGAATTAAAAACTGCCGAAGATGGCAGCGACCTTGCAAGAGCTATTGCAGAACTCTTCCAGGTTCTGAATACTCCTGATGATAAACGTTTGAATAACCTCGATGAATCCTTGGCGGCATTTCCGTATGTAAATGGAAAATTGTTTGAAGAGCATTTATCCTTTGCCAGTTTTGATAGTGGCATGCGTAACATATTATTGGAATGTTGCGGGCTTAACTGGAGTAGAATTTCTCCCGCCATATTTGGTTCACTCTTTCAAAGTGTGATGGATGAAAAAGCAAGAAGAAACCTTGGTGCACATTATACCAGTGAAAAAAATATTTTAAAATTAATTAAGCCGCTTTTCTTAGGTGAGTTATGGGCTGAGTTTAATAAAATACAAAATAATAAAGTACAACTTCAAAAACTGCATGACAAAATAAGTTCGTTACGTTTTTTGGACCCCGCCTGCGGTTGCGGCAACTTCTTAATTATTGCATACCGTGAATTACGATTGCTTGAAATAGAAATTATTAAAAAACTTTTGAAGCTGCAGGGATACCGTGATGAAGTGTTACGGGAGGCAAAGATGGATGCCGATTACTTAGTTAAATGCAATGTGGATCAGTTTTACGGAATAGAGTATGAAGAATTTCCTTCTCAAATTGCAAGAACTGCTATGTGGCTGATGGATCACCAGATGAATATGCTGGTAACAGAAACCTTTGGAGAATATTATGCAAGGTTGCCATTAAGAAAAGCTGCAACCATTGTACAAGGCAATGCTTTGCGGATTGACTGGCAGAGTTTGATTGACCCTTTGCCTTTTGATAAAGGAGAAGCGAAGTATGATTATATATTGGGAAACCCCCCGTTTATTGGTTCAAAGCTAATGAATGAAGAACAACGTAATGATATTAAACAACTTTATCATGACGTAAATGGTGCAGGTATTCTTGATTATGTAACTGGCTGGTATAACCTTGCTGCAAAATATATTCAAGGAAAAAATACAAGAGTTGGATTTGTTTCTACCAACTCTATTTCACAAGGTGAACAAGTGAGTGTTATTTGGAATGAATTAATAAATACTTACAAAATAAAAATTCATTTTGCTCATCAAACTTTTAAATGGAGTAATGAAGCGAAAGGGGTAGCAGCAGTTTACTGTGTGATAATCGGATTCGGTTTAAGTGAACCCAATGAAAAAAGATTGTTTCAATATGAAAATATTAAAGGGGAGCCTCATGAAATAAAAGTTCTAAATATTAACCCATACTTAGTTGGAGGGAAAGATATTTTTATTGGGAAAAAGCAAGAGCCAATTTGTGCTGTTCCAAAAATGAGTTTTGGGAATATGCCATTAGATGGTGGCAATCTTATTTTATCAGATGATGAAAAAATTGACTTTGTATTGAAAGAACCAAAGTCTATAAAATTTATTAAACCCCTCATTAGTGCAAGGGAGTTTTTAAATAATGAGAAAAGATGGTGCCTATGGTTTATTGAAGCATTGCCAAATGAGTTAAAGGAGATGCCACTAGTTCTGGAAAGAATTAAGAAGGTTAAAGAATTCAGAGAGGCAAGCGTTGCTCCTTCCACAAGAAAATTTGCTACCACTCCTTCATTATTTAGAGACAGACTCAATCCTGAGTCGACCATTGCAATTCCAAGGGTTTCTTCAGAAAACAGAAAGTATATACCAATGGGCTTCTTTACAAAAGAATCTATTGTAAGTGATACTTGTATGTCAATTCCAGATGCTTCGGTATTTCATTTTGGAGTCTTAACTTCTGAAATGCACATGTCTTGGGTTAGTCATGTTTGCGGAAGATTAGAAAGTAGATTCCGTTATTCAAAAGACATTGTTTACAACAACTTCCCCTGGCCCGAAAACCCAACCGAAAAACAAAAGCAGGCAGTTGAAGAAGCAGCACAAAAAGTTTTAGATGCAAGAGCAAGTTTTCCTGAAAGCAGCCTTGCAGATTTATACGACCCCAACACCATGCCGCCAGTATTGGTAAAAGCGCATCAGCAATTAGATAAAGCTGTTGATTTATGTTATTGTCCGCAACCTTTTATAAACGAAACAAAACGCATTGAGTTTTTATTTGAGTTGTATGATAAATATACAGCTGGGCTTTTTGTGAAGGAGAAAAAAGGAAAAAAGAAAAAATAGACGAGTTGAGAAAATTAAATATGTTTTAGAATGAAGTACAGAATATATATAGATGAGGTTGGTAATTCGGATCTTCAAAGCTCTGCGAATGAAGAGCATAGGTTTTTGTGTCTAACGGGAATAATCTTCAGACTTGATTATGTAAGTGATATTTTACAACCTCAGTTAGAGACATTGAAAACAAAATATTTCGGTTCTCATCCTGACGAGCCTGTGATTCTCCATCGTAAAGAGTTGTTACAGAAAAAAAAACCTTTTCACTCATTGGCAAATCCGGAAACAGCGAAACTGTTTAATGATGAATTGCTGAAACTATTATCTGAATGGGATTATAAGGTAATTGGTGTAGTAATTGACAAACAAGAACATAACCTAAACTATGCATCAACCTGGAAATATGATCCATACCATTATTGTCAGGAAATATTGTTAGAGCGTTATAAATTATTTCTGAGTCTCCACGAGTCTCATGGAGATGTAATGATTGAATCGAGAGGAGGTAAAGAAGATATGCGTTTAAAAAAATCTTTCAGAGTACTTATGGAAAAAGGAACAAACTTTCTTTCTGCAAAAGAATTAAATGAAAGAATTACAACAAAAGAACTTAAAGTGAAGTCAAAGGGCGCTAATATCGCTGGTTTACAAATAGCAGACTTACTTGCTCATGCTGTAAGACGATATGTTTACAAAAATGTGATGAAAATGGACGATGAAAAAATTACGTTCTCAGACTCTTTAATAAATATTTTGGTTACTGATAAATTTTTTAGATATAAAGATAAAATTTACGGGTATGGAGTTAAGAAACTACCCTAAAAGAAAAAACCCCTTTTCAGGGGCAAGGGCCATACAGCCCTCCACCTCCGCTTAAGCGGATTAATACAAAAGTAGCTTTTTTTTTGGTATGATGTCATTTTTCAATTTTTTGTTACGATAGGAAAATAAAACCATCGTTTCCCTTTTCAAAAATGTCATTTAAATTGAGTTATTTTAATTTTGGTTATTGTTAAAAAACAGGAACAAGAGCGTTAAAATGCAGTCACAAAAAATCATATTGCCAGAAAAGTTTATCAACTTTCTTGTTACTCTGCCAGAAAACGGAATGGGTTATCAATTGGTGAAAATATTTTTAAAGGATGGTAAAGTTTTACGCAATCATAAAGTGATTAATTCCTCTATACTTATTCTTGAGGAAAAAGAAAAAATCTCTCTTTCACAAATTTCAAAATTGGAATTGGAGAAATAAACGCTGTTTTTATTTTATTCATAGCAGCACCAGCATACTTAGTTCCATCAAGCATTTTATATAATCATAATTTTAAAGGGCCCTTCTTATGCGTTTGTAAGAAGCCGGTAAATTAAAATAACAATTACAATAAGCAGGATAATTGAATAAATGAGTTTGTTATATTTTGCAAGCCACTCCGGCAGATAAATATCAAAATTGTTTTTTGGGGAATCAGAATATTTTCTTGCCATTACAGTTAGAGGGCACATGTTTTTAAAGAGCAACAAAACAATTCCTTCGGCTAAAAATAAGCCCAACCCAAACCAGACAAGAAAATCAATTCTGTTTGCTATGACTGCATATAGTAAATAAAAGATGACTACATTAAAAAATATCCAAACAACGGTGTGAATGATTTTGATAGTTCGCAGTTGATTCATAGTTTAAATTAAGCTAAATCTTTATTCTTTTCTTCCTTGCCTTGGTTCATTTCTATAACTCAGATCAGCTCTTTGTGTTTTAATTGCAATGCCATCAACACAATAAAAAATCCAAGCACGATATAAATGTATTGAAGCCAGTAAGTCATTTGTAATAAAATCATTTGAACCACTTCATAACCGATCATTAACAAACCTGCAGCAACAGCCAACCACATTCCAACAGGTTTATTCATTTTTATAAAATGCCAGGAAAAGAAATGCACTACTCCAGTTACAGTAAGTATTAACCCCGGAATCGTAAAGTTGTGAAAGGAACTGTTTTTTAGCCAATGCAGATCGAGTAATAATAAACTTCCCGATGGTTCAATCATCATCATGGCACCACAGGAAATACAAGTTACAGCCACAAAGCCAAGTAATATTAATAGGAAGGCTTTCATTTTATTCTTCAAAGCAACAGCAATTCAAAGTGGAATACTATGAGGTGCATCAAACAGAAGATTGATGTGGATCACTTTTTGAGTAAGGGATGATCAAAACTCTCCTCCAGCCCCACCTCCACCAAAACTGCCACCGCCAAATTTTGTTGTATTAGTTGGCTTGGCTTGATCACCCAGTGTTTCTGCAATGAGCAACGATTCTACCAAAGTCTTTTCATTTCTGTTTTCTTTGTTCAGTTCTGCATAGGTAAAACCAAACTTGGGTTGTTTGAGGTTGTTGATCAATGCATATGAAATAACTAGCAAAGCAGCACCGGCAATTGTCAATATAATTTCAATAGGAGCAAGAGAATAATAATAACGGATGGTGAAGATCATAGCAGCAACGAGGAGAACTCCCGTTCTTAGAAGAATAATATCTTTTTTTTGGATACCCGTGATGATATAAAGAATGGGCAGAAGTATGGTAAATATCCAGAACAGCCAGCTAAAAGGTAATGAACCATCTTTGGTTAAGTAAAACATTGCATTGTTTACTTCCCTCACTACATAAAAACTAAGCAGACTTACAATGTTGATTATGGTAAAACAATGCTCATAGTTTTTCAGGTTTGTTTTCTTTTCAAGATTGCTGATCAATAAATAAACTACGGCTGAAGCAGCCATCAATAGAAACGGAACAATTGCTTTTGATATTCCCAGGTGATCAGTAAACAGAAAAAAAAGTATGGCAAGGAAGCTAAGAAACGAAACTACACTCATAATTCTGTCTGCAAAACGAAGGGAACAATAAAGTGAAATGAAGAAAGCAATGATGGAATTCGCTAACGCACCCGCATCAAGGATAAGCATAAGACTCCCAAATAACATTCCAGCAAAATTCCATAACAACGCATCATCAACTCCCGATTGATAGTGATGGTTTTTCTTTACCATAAATTCTAAAGCGGCATATGTAAGTAATGACACAAATAGTAGCAGACCTTTCAATACATTTTCGCCTCCCACCATAAACATGATTGAAAAAAGACTAAAAGAAAATGAAACAACGATCCCGGTTAAGATGAATAAGCCAATACGGATAAACAGATTTGGCGTGTAAAACTGAACGGGGTATTTCAGTTTGATATTGTGCAATTCCTCTTTGCTGATCAAATCATTTTCAAAAGCAGTGGTTGATTGCTCCTGTATCCGGTCATTGTGGAGGGATGTTTTATTGTAGGCAATCATAGCGATTTTATTTTTCTGTTTGAAAAGATGAGGAAGAAAACAAGACCGATTCCAGATGCAATAAAATAAAGTAAGTCAAGATAAATAGGTCCCAGTCCATTTCCTACAATGGATTCCAGCAGTCTTACAATTACATAGCTTATTCCGATATAACAGTAGAGTGTAGTAACAACAAGTAGATAAAACGATTTTTCCTGCATTGATCTTTTGTAGAAAAAATAAGCCAATGCAATCAATAACAGAAACCAAACAAAGTACAGATTGTTGAATTGAAACATTGCAGCAAGACAGGAAACAAAAAGAATATGTATACCAAAGTTGGTGTATGTGAATTCATAGTGTGGTTTAACCCCTTTCCATTTAGAAACAAAAGCTAGTGCAATAAGAAAGGCCCCGAGAAACAAACCGGAATATATAATGCTGATGCTATTAAAATCATTTGCACGCAGTAACTTCAATGGAGTTACAGTAATGCCAATCCATGCTGCTAAGTTGGTAATTGCCAAACTGAGTATTCCCAGATGATCAAAAAAGTAAGCAGAAAAAAAGAGAACAAGCATGGGCAAAAAAGTAGCCAACCCATACTTAGTGCCAAATACATTATATTGAAACTGCAGATAAGCAATAAAGCTTGCAAAAGTTAAGCAGCCAAGCAGCAATACATAATCAAAATATACATTGGGCGATTCTACTTTGGATGCTGCAAAAGGAAGCTTTGTTTTTATACAATACAAGAAAGAAGCTGCACAAATCAATGCAATGAAAGCCAAAATAACCTGATGGCCAATACTGTCAATATTTTTATAAATCAGAATACCAAGCCCGCCGCTTAACAACAGTACGCCTAAGTATAAAAGTGTTCTGATGTCCCAGTGCAGTGAAATAAGTTTTTTGCCTGAAGCTTCTTTAATTTTTTCAAATGAGTGGTCAGAAAGAAGTCCTTCGGTATGTAGTTGGTTGAATAATGGAGTATTCATATAGCAGTAATGATAAGAATTTTTTTACACCACTGGGTGTCTTTTGAATTCTTTCTCCCTATCAAACAAAAAACGATAGGTAATTAAATGCCTTGTAATATCAGTTCCGAGGCTGGCAGCTACATTCATCATCTTGGGGTTAAAATCTCCAATCCACTGCAATTCATAATCTTCATACAAATGCTTTCCCTGAATTATTTTAGCAGCTTCCATAATCATATAACTATCTACACCCAACCCCTGAAATTCCGGTATAACACCAAAAATAATTCCGTTGAACTTTTTATTTTTCCGGGTAAGTTTTATCCATAAAAATTTTAGTTTGCCCCACCAGTCAAAACGGCCATCCAAATATTTAAACCATTGGTTCAGGTCTACAATGTTCAGCCAAACTGCAATGGGTTCATCTTTATAATAGGTAAACCAACTGATGCGTTCATCCATTACCGGTTTCATTGCATTAAACATACCAATTACCTGCCGGTCATCCATTTGTTTTAAACCACCATGGCCTGCCCATGCTTTGTTATAAACTGTTACAAAGTCTTTTGCAAATTTTTCAAGCTGGTCTTTTTTTATATGCACTGCTTTGTAATCAGGATTTTTTGCCAGTTCTGCATGACGGGTATAATATTTTTCCTGCAACTGATCTTTTACTTTTAATGCATAGCAATACTGGTTAAAGAAAACCTGAAGGCCATAGTTTTCAAAAAGCTGTTGATAATAAACGGGATTGTAAGTCATGCAATAAAGTGGTTGCTGAAAGCCACCTACCTGCAAACCCCACCATCTGTCCCGTTCACCAAAGTTGATAGGGCCATCCATTGCATACATCCCTTTTTCCTGCAACCATTTTTTTGCTGTATCAAATAAAAAATCAGCAGTTGGCTGATGGTTGATGCATTCAAAAAAACCAAATCCGCCAACAGATCCTTCATCGCCTTTAGTTTTATATTTATTATTTACAAAGGCTGCAATGCGGCCAATAAGATTTTCCTGATCATCTTTTAATATCCAGCGTATAGTTTCACCAAAACGGTAGGCTTTGTTTTTATTTTTATCAAATACCTGAAGTACATCTTTATCCAGCGGACGGATATAGTTAGGATCAGTACGGTTCATGAGCACATTTACTTTAATAAAATCTTTTTCGTGCTCAGTTGTAGTTACTTCTGTTAAAAACATTTTGCAAATGTAAAGCTTAGGAGTAAATAAGAAAACGTCAGTTCCGGTTCACATAATAAGGCATCATAAATTGGATATCGCAAGCAACTCAATTTTTAAGTATCTTGGTTTCTTATGAAGAGTTACATCCTCGCCTTAGACCAAGGCACTACCAGCTGCCGTGCCATTGTGTTTGATCATGATGGAAACATTGTGTCTGTAGCACAAAAAGAATTTACACAAATTTTCCCGCAGCCCGGATGGGTGGAGCATGATCCAGAAGAAATTTGGAGTACACAACTCGGTGTAGCTGCGGAAGCAATTACCAAAGCAGGATTGAGTGCAGAAAATATTCATGCCATTGGTATTACCAATCAACGGGAAACAACGATTGTGTGGGATAGAAATACCGGCAAGCCCATTTACAATGCCATTGTGTGGCAGGATAGAAGAACAGCAGATTTTTGTGACGAGCTGAAACGAAAAAATTTACACATACTTATTCAGCAAAGAACAGGACTTGTGGTAGATGCTTATTTCAGTGCATCAAAAATAAAGTGGATTTTAGACCATGTAGATGGTGCAAGAGCCAAAGCAGAAAAAGGCGAACTCTGTTTTGGTACTGTGGATACATGGCTTGTTTGGAATTTAACCAAAGGTCAAGTGCATGTAACAGATGTAAGCAATGCAAGCCGTACTATGCTCATGAATTTACAAACCTGCCAGTGGGATGGTGAACTTGAAAAAATATTTTCTATTCCCGGTAATATGTTACCACAAATAAGAAGCAGCAGTGAAGTGTATGGTACTACACAAAATATATTGACTGCAAAAAATATTCCTATTGCAGGTATTGCCGGCGATCAACAGAGTGCATTGTTTGGACAGTTATGTACACAACAGGGCATGATAAAAAATACGTATGGCACAGGATGTTTTATGCTGATGAATACAGGAGAGAAACTTATTCACTCAAAAAATAATTTGCTAACGACGGTTGCATGGAAAATAAATGGTAAAACAGAATATGCATTGGAAGGCAGTGTATTTATTGCCGGTGCTGTAGTACAATGGTTGAGAGATGGATTGGGAATTATAAAAAATTCTGCTGACGTAGAGGAGCTTGCTGCCAAAGTAAAAGATACGGAAGGTGTATATATTGTTCCGGCCTTTGCAGGCTTAGGTGCTCCATATTGGAACCAGCACACAAGAGGAACCATGGTGGGTATTACAAGAGGAACAACGGCTGCACATATTGCCCGTGCATCATTAGATAGTATTGCCTATCAAACAGTAGATGTATTAAAAGCAATGGAGGCAGATTCAGGAATTGAGATTAAAGAGCTTCGTGTAGATGGTGGTGCTACTGTAAATAATGTATTGATGCAATTTCAAAGTGATCTTTTAAATACAATTGTTGTGCGACCACAAATTACTGAAACAACTGCCTTAGGTGCTGCGTATCTTGCAGGACTTGCAACAGGTTACTGGAACAGTGTAGATGAATTACAGCAACAATGGAAAGCTGATAAAAAGTTTGAACCGCAGATGAATGATGAAACAAGAGATGCATTACAAAGCGGATGGGCAAGAGCAGTGAAAGCGGCGATGAGTTATTGAAAAAGCTATGAGCTATGAGCAGAACTTCAAGCCTTAACTTTACACAATATTTTTATTTATACATTATCAATTATAAATTGAATTGAATCGTTCTCAACAAATACAACAATTAAAATCAACTCACCATTGGGATATTATTATTATTGGCGGTGGTGCCACTGGCTTGGGTGCTGCTGTTGATGCTGCTGCCAGAGGTTATAAAACATTATTAGTTGAACAAAGCGATTTTGGCAAAGGAACTTCCAGCAGGTCTACTAAATTAATTCATGGCGGAGTACGCTATATGCAACAGGGAAATTTTCGATTGGTAAGAGATGCTTTGAGAGAACGGGGATTACTTTTGAAAAATGCTCCGCATATTGCACATCCATTAAAATTGGTATTGCCCTCTTATCGTTGGTATGAAACGCTGTATTACGGATTGGGTTTGAAAGTGTATAATTTTTTATCGGGCAAATTAAGTATTGGTAAATCTGAAATGCTTTCCATTAAAAAAACACAGCAATACATTAAGGGGTTGGATGGGAAAAAATTGAGTGGCGGTGTTGCGTATTTTGATGGGCAATTTGATGATGCCCGTCTTTGCATTACGCTTGCACTAACTGCTGTAGATGTAAGTGCAACGATGCTCAATCATTGTAAAGTAGTAAAACTGATTCGTGAAAATGAAAAAGTAAAAGGTGTAGTTATTAAAGATGAGTTGAATAATGAATTTTATGAAGCAAGAGGGACTATTGTTGTAAATGCAACAGGTGTGTTTGTAGATGAAGTGTTGAAAATGGATGATGATGGGTTGGCAAAAACTGTTTTTCCATCACAAGGAATTCATATAGTGGTGGATAAGAAATTTTTCCCCGGTGAGCAGGCATTGTTCATTCCACGTACAGATGATGGCCGTGTATTGTTTGCAGTACCCTGGCATGATAAAGCATTAATAGGAACTACTGATACAGGTGTGGAGCAGGTTTTGCTTGAGCCATTGGTAACAGAAGAAGAAGTGGATTTTGTAATTAATCATTTCAATCGTTATGTACATACAGGTTTGCAGCGTAGTGATGTAAAAAGTGTGTTTGCAGGTTTACGGCCTTTGATAAAAATTCCGGGTGTAAAGAAAACGGCAGTACTGCCAAGAGATCATACCATCTGGATTTCAAAAGGAGGAATGATTAATATCAGCGGGGGCAAGTGGACTACTTACAGAAAGATGGCGCAGGAATTAATTTTAAAATCGCATTATGCAGGCGGATTGGCATATACCCGTTGCCAAACAGAAACCATGAAGCTGCATGGATGGATGAAGAAAGTTGATTATGAAGATCCGCTTCATTATTATGGAAGCGATGCAGCAGCGATTCGTTTTTTGCAGCATCAGGGATATTCGCAACTCATACATCCTGCATTAACGTATACTGTGGCAGAAGTAATGTGGGCAGTAGGTAATGAAATGGCCATGACGGTAGAAGATGTATTGGCAAGAAGGACAAGAGCTTTGTTTTTAGATGCCAGTGCTGCTATTGAAGCTGCACCATTGGTTGCAGATATTATGATGAAAGAAATGAATAAAGACGAAGTGTGGAAAGAACAGCAGCTGAAAGATTTTTATAAAGTGGCAGAAGGATATTTGTTGAAATCATAAAGAATAAGAAGTAAAAAGCAAGAATCAAATAACAAATAATAAAAAGCAAAAGAAAAGAACCAAAAGAAAAAATCAAAAAACATTGAACTCTGCCAAATCTAAAATCTTCCATCTAAAATCTAAAATACCATGTCTCCCTTCCTTGCAGAATTTATCGGCACCATGCTTTTAATTTTATTAGGTAATGGTGTAGTGGCAAATGTATTACTCCACAAAACAAAAGGAAATAACAGCGGCCTGATAGTAATCGCATTTGGCTGGGCTATTGCAGTGTTTGTAGGGGTGTACAGCAGTATAAAAGTGAGTGGTGCACATCTGAACCCTGCTGTAACTATTGCCCTTGCTTATGCTGATAAATTTGATTGGGTGCTCGTTCCTTCTTATATAGCTGCACAGTTTGCCGGAGCTATGGCCGGAAGTTTATTAATGTGGCTGGCTTACAAAAAGCATTTTGATGAAACCAACGATACCGAAGCCAAGCTGGCTGTATTTTGCAATGCACCGGCCATCAAACATTCGTTCTATAATTTTTTGACAGAGGTCATCGCTACGTTTGCCTTTATGCTGGGCGTATTTTTTATTACTGCACCGCAAAACAGTTTAGGAGCATTGGATGCATTGCCTGTTGCCTTATTGGTGTTAGGTATCGGGTTGTGTTTAGGCGGACCTTCCGGATATGCCATAAACCCTGCAAGAGATTTAGCCCCACGTATTATGCATTTTATATTGCCCCTTGGTAAAAAGCGTGATAGTAACTGGAGTTATAGTTGGATACCTGTTGCAGGGCCCGTTGTTGGTGCTTTAATTGCGGCGGTGTTATGGACGATGATGCAGTAATTTTTAGCCTATTTGTACTTCGTCATATCAATTAGCCCTTCCGCTGACCTAAATCATTTCCCCCTCTTTTTCACTCAGGTACTTTCGTAGCTTAACAAAAGAGGAACTTTATGTCAACCAATCAAAAGAAGCCCAACTATACCGTTATGGATGGTAATGAAGCTGCGGCTTATATCGCTTATAAGTGCAGTGAAGTATGTGCTATTTATCCAATAACACCATCGAGTGCAATGGGTGAGTGGGCAGATGAATGGAGTGCCAAAGGCATGAAAAATATTTTCGGCACCACACCAAGAATTATTGAAATGCAAAGTGAAGCAGGAGCAGCCGGCGCCATTCATGGTGCATTGCAGGGAGGTGCATTGGCAAGTACATTCACCGCATCGCAGGGTTTGTTATTGATGATTCCCAACATGTATAAAATTGCTGGTGAGTTAACACCAACTGTATTTCATATTGCAGCAAGAAGTTTAGCAACACATGCACTTTCTATTTTTGGTGATCATAGTGATGTGATGGCGGTCCGTTCAACAGGTTTCTCCATGTTGTTCAGCAACAATCCGCAGGAAGTAATGGACATGGCATTAATTGCACATGCAGCAACACTCAAAGCAAGAGTTCCCTTCTTAAATATTTTTGACGGCTTCCGCACTTCGCATGAATTGAATGAAGTGGAAATGATTCCCGATGAAGTAATAGAGCAATTGATGGATATGGAAGCCATTCATGCACATCGAGACCGTGCACTGAATCCAAACAAACCGGTAATTAAAGGAACGGCACAAAACCCCGATGTGTATTTTCAAAACCGGGAAGCTTCTACTCCTTTTTATGAAAAAGTGCCGGGTATTGTACAAGAGCAGATGGATACGTTTTATAAACTCACAGGAAGAAAGTATAACCTGTTTGAATATTATGGTCATGAACATCCTGACCGTTTGATTATAATTATGGGCAGTGGCGGAGGTGCTGTAAAAGAAACCGTTGATTATTTAAATGCAACAGGAGCACATGTAGGTATGTTGATGATCCGATTGTTCCGTCCGCTCAATGTAGAAGCGTTTATAAAAGCTATTCCAAAATCGGTAGTGAGTATTGCTGTATTAGACAGATGCAAAGAACCAACAGGAATTGGTGAGCCTTTGTACATGAATGTGGTGAATGCGTTGAATGAAGCACAGGAAAATCATCATGCACATGTAATTGGTGGTCGCTATGGTTTAAGCAGTAAAGAGTTTACACCTGCGATGGCAAAAGCAGTGTTTAAAGAATTAAAAAAAGATAAACCCAAAAATCATTTTACCATTGGTATTGATGATGATGTAAGCCACAGCAGTTTGGAATATGACAAGTTTTTCAACCTGGAGGATCAACATTTATTCCGTGGATTATTTTTTGGCTTGGGTGCAGATGGTACAGTGAGTGCCAATAAAAACTCTATCAAAATCATTGGCGATAAAACAAATGATCATGTGCAGGGATATTTTGTATACGATAGTAAAAAGTCAGGCTCATTAACAGTATCGCATTTAAGGTTTGGTGAGAATCCCATCCATTCTACGTACTTAATTCAATCAGCCAACTTTGTAGCCTGTCATCACTTTAATTATTTAACCAAGTATGATATTTTAAAAGATGCAGAGATAGGTGCGACCTTTTTGCTCAATGCGCCTTATGAAAAGGAAGAAGTATGGAGCAAGCTTCCTAAAAAAATTCAGGAAGAGATCGTTCACAAAAAATTAAAATTCTACGCAATCAATGCCTACACAGTTGCCAAAGATGCAGGCATGGGCACAAGGATCAATACCATTTTACAAACCTGTTTCTTCGCCATCAGCAATGTATTGCCAAGAGAAGAAGCGATTGCTAAAATTAAAGAAGCGATATATGAATCGTATTGGAAAAAAGGAGAAGCAGTAGTACAGAAGAATTATGATGCGGTTGATACTACTCTTGCCAATTTGTATGAAATCGATTATTCAAAAAACAAAATAGGCAATTTGCCATTAGGTGAAATTGTTTCAAACGATGCAACTGATTTTGTAAAAAATGTGTTGTCTAAAATAATGGCGGGCGAAGGTGACGAATTACCGGTGAGCGCTTTTCCTGTTGATGGAACATATCCCAGCGGCACAACCAAATGGGAAAAACGAAATATTGCAGATGCTGTGCCGGTATGGGATACTGATTTATGTACACAGTGTAACAAGTGTGTGATTATTTGTCCGCATGCTGCCATACGTGCCAAAGTGTTTGATAAAAATTTATTGGGTGATGCACCTGCAACATTTAAACATGTAGATCCTGTTGGTAAAGAATGGAATAAAGAAACAGAAGCTTACAGTTTACAGGTATCAACAGAAGATTGTACCGGTTGTACATTGTGTGTGGAGTATTGCCCCATCACTTCCAAAACAGATGCCGGGCATAAAGCAATCAACATGATTGATAAAACAAATCTGCAGGAAGCAGAAAAAATAAACTGGGATTATTTTCTTTCAATACCGGAAGTTGACAGAGCAAGAGTAAATAAAAACACAGTGAAAGGTTCACAATTTTTTCAACCCTTGTTTGAATTCAGTGGTGCCTGTGCCGGTTGTGGCGAAACTCCTTACTTAAAACTTGTAACACAATTGTTTGGTGAGCGTATGATTGTTGCCAATGCAACAGGATGTTCATCCATCTTTGGCGGTAATCTTCCATCCACTCCGTGGAGTACGAATAAAGAAGGAACCGGTCCGGCGTGGGCAAACAGTTTGTTTGAAGACAATGCAGAATTTGGTTTGGGTATTAAACTCGCCAATGAAAAGAAAAAAGAAATGGCATTACAACTGTTGGATGAAATGCGTTCGCAGGTTGGTGAAGATTTGGCAACTGCTATATTCAACACAACAGAAAGCAATGAAGCAGACATTCATACCAAACATGAATTGATCAAAGAGTTGAAACAAAAACTCAGTGGTATGAAATCAATGGCTGCATTAAATTTATTTCACTTGGCCGATTTTCTTGCAGAAAAATCTGTGTGGATTATTGGTGGTGATGGCTGGGCTTACGATATTGGTTATGGCGGATTGGATCATGTACTTTCAACTGGAGAAAATGTAAACATTCTAGTATTAGATACTGAAGTGTACAGTAATACGGGCGGACAAAAATCAAAATCAACACCGCTCGGCGCCAGCGCCAAGTTTAGTGTTAATGGAAAAACAGCCGGCAAAAAAGATTTAGCATTGCAAGCCATTGCACATGGCACAGCCTACGTTGCACAAATTGCATTGGGCGGAAATGATATGCATACTGTAAGAACAATTCTGGAAGCAGAAGCATATCCCGGTCCTTCATTGATTATTGCATACAGTCATTGCATTGCACATGGTATTGATATGGCACATGGTGCCGAAGAGCAGGACTTTGCAGTAAAGAGCGGTTACTGGCCACTGTTTCATTACAATCCATTAAAATCAAAAGGCGAACGTTTTGTGATCGACAGTAAAGCACCATCACTTCCATTGAGTGAATTTATGTATCATGAAAATCGTTTCAATGTCATCAAAGCCAAAGACCCTGAACTGGCAGAACAGTTTTTAGAAGCTGCCGAACATGCGAAGACAAGTAAATGGGAGCGGTTGGAAACGTTGAAAGGCCTGTAACTTTTACTAACTGAAACATAAAAAAGGAATTGTGAAAGCAGTTCCTTTTTTATGTTTCAGAAAATGCCCGTTCTTTCATTAATTTGTAAACGCTACCATCAAAGACAACAACAATGAAACATATTTTATTTTTCAGTTCCTTTATCCTATTCCTGCTAAGTTGTAACAATGCAGTGAAAGAAGCAAATGGCGAAGTTGTGCCCAGAGATTATTCCATAGATAGTAACATTGCAGTTACCGATGTATTTCTTGACAGCAGCTCCGTAGAGCAATTTATTAAGCAGCAACTTTTTCATGATTCTCTTTCCAAACGAATCAGGAGTTTTTATAATGGCCGGAATTACCAGTATGCCTGGTTCAATTCAAAGGGTATCAGCACCAACGCCGGAACATTTCTTGACTTGTTCAATGATTATATTTCCTACAGTAAAGACAGTAGTCTCTACAACCCGGTATTTTCTAATTTGTTTGATTTTATTACCGGCGGCAATTATTCATTCAATATCAAAGATTCGATTGTATTTAAAACAGAACTCTTTCTTACTGCTCAGTTTTTCCGTTATGCCTATCGAAAATACCTTGGAAGGAATGCACTCAATACAAAAGAACTGGAATGGTATATTCCAAGGAAGCGTATTAATTCTGTGGCATTACTGGACTCCATGCTGGCACATAAGAATGAAAACATGTCAGAATTGGAGCCTGTACATCAGCAATACAAGTTGCTGAAGAATTACCTGGTGAAGTATTACGAAATTGAAAAAAAGGGAGGCTGGCAAACTATCAAAGCAGATAAAAAGAAATACCAGCTCCATGATACATCGCCTGTAATAGGCCGCATCAAACAACGATTATTTCTTACCGGTGATTTAGCAACAAATGATACATCCTTCGTACTGGATGAAGTAACAATTACAGCAGTGAAACATTTTCAGCACCGTTATGGGTTAAAGGAAGATGGCATAATCACCACTTCTCTTATCAATGAACTTAACAGGCCTGTAAAAGAACGTCTCAACCAGATTCTGATCAATATGGAACGTTTACGCTGGCTGCCGGCACAACCCAATACTGATTTTTTGCTTGTAAACATACCTGAATATCGTTTACATATCTATGAAAAAGGAACTTACAAATGGAGCATGGATGTGGTTGTGGGTACTGCTGCCAATAATACGGTAATCTTCCAGGGGTCATTGAAACATATCGTTTTTAGCCCTTACTGGAATGTGCCGTCCAGTATTTTACAAAATGAAATTCTGCCTGCATTACGACACAACAAAAATTATCTTGCACGCAATCATATGGAGTGGAACGGCAATGCAGTTCGTCAAAAACCCGGGCCCTGGAACTCACTGGGTCTGGTGAAATTTTTATTCCCCAACAGTTACAATATTTATTTGCATGATACGCCATCTAAATCAAAGTTTGAAGAATGCAGGCGGGCATTCAGTCATGGTTGCATCCGTTTATCGCAACCGAAGCTACTGGCGGAATTCTTGTTAAGAAGTGAGCTGGAATGGACTCCCGAAACGATTGAAGAAGCCATGAATGCCGGAAAAGAACATTACGTGAATGTGAAAAACCAGGTACCGGTTTTTATTGTTTACTTAACTGCATTTGTAGATGCCAATGGGGAATTGAATTTCAGGAATGATGTGTATGGACACGATGCAAAGATGGTGGAGCGATTGTTTAAAAGCAGTCATTAAGCTCAACGTATGACTATCTTCTCTTCGCCAGTTCATCTTTCATCTTTTTCCAGTTCCTGTAATTGATAAACCACAATGGTAAAAAGATAACAGGCATTATGGTTGAAAAAGAAAATCCTTTCTGGGCAAATAAATAACCCCCGCTGATAAACATCAAACACACACAAGCGCCCAATACAATTACGGCAATCTTCATTCCCTTTTCATTCTTTACAAGTTCTTCAGTACTAATTTCAGACAATGGTTTTGGGGTCATAAAAAACTTGATTGTTTTATAATAACCAGAAATAACAAAAAACTACAGTAAAGGTTGAATAAGCTGGCCTTGTGCAATGATAACTCCCCCTTCATGGGGGCCGGAGGGGTTTCTACACTCCAAACTGTCTCAAATGATGGTCCATGTGTTTCCACATACTTTTGCCCCATTGCTCAGCTGTAAGCTTTCCAAACATTGGATGTACTTTATCACCGATACCTGCTGCGCCTTTATTATGAAATGCGGTAACAATGGAAAGCATTTCAGTTTTTTCTTTTTCAAAATCACGTTCATCCTTTACAATAAAGTTAGGAGCTGTAGGAAGATTTTGTTTATAAGGCGTATCACTGAACAATTGTTTCTTAAATATCCAACCAATGATGGAAAGCGGATGTTTCTTTAACGGCTTACTTGTTAGAGGAACTTTATAGGCTTCTTTGCAATGTGTAAGCATTTGTGCAACCGTCATTTTTCCCCATTGACGTGGACTATTTGCTGATAAGCTATTAAGACGTTGGAGAATTTCATCATATGCCTGTTTGTCAAATAAAGATTTTATTTCCATGATTGTATGTTTTCGTCATTTGCAAAATAGGGAATCGTATCGCTGCTTACACTTTCTTTCTGTTGCCAGTAATCAAGTGTTACAATATGGCCGGTGTTTGTTTTCAATAACCTGCCGAATATTGCATTGGTTGCATTAAACATTACATCAGTAATACCAATGGTAAAGGTTTCTGTTGCAGCAGGAATTGAAGTTTCAACAATTAGATCTTCGTCACCTGCAGGTTTGGGGGCTGGCGCAGTTTTTGGAGGAGGTGATGGAACTGCAATTACAGTAAAGCCATTGATTTCTAATAACTGTTTTAAAAACGCAACACGTTCTTTAGTTACATTCTTTTCCACTACGGCACATTTAACACCGTTCAAATCTTCAAACTCATGATTTTTATTGATGGCCATTCGTTGTATTAGTTTAAAAGAATAAGATCATTTATAAAATTATAAGCTCCGCTCAATAATCCGGCAAGTACAATACCGGCTACACAAATAATGGCTGCAATTTTTGAATAAGAATTCATCTCTATTTTTTGAATTGGCCCATTGCTTGTATCCATAAACATTGTTTTGATAATTCGTAAATAATAATAGAGTGAAACAACCATGTTTAATGCTGCAAAGGTGATGAATACATAATTCCCTTTTGCAGCACCAGCAAGCAACAAAAAGAATTTACCAAAAAATCCGGCTGTAGGTGGAATACCTGCCAATGAAAATAAAGCAATGGCTAATATCCAGCTTAACAAAGGGTTTGTTTTGTAAAACCCTTTTAAATCATTCACCGTTTCTTTACCGGTTGCGCTGCTAATGATTGATACAACTCCAAAAGCTGCCAGATTTGAAAATAAATACACAACAACAAAATACACAACTGAAGTAGTGCCTGTTGCTGATTCACCCATCAAACCAATTAATATAAAACCAACTTGTGCTATGGATGAAAATGCAAGGAAACGTTTTAAGTTTTGCTGACGAAGAGCAAATAAATTTCCAATCAACATGGTGGCAACAGACAGCACGAGTAATAATTGATAAACACTTGTTTGAAGCGGTGCAAATGTTTTGTAGAGCAGTGGTGCTAATACAAACAATAAAGAGCCTTTTGACAGAACACTTAAAAAAGCAGTTACAGCCACAGGGCTTCCTTCATATACATCAGCCGTCCATAAATGAAATGGTACTGCTGAAATTTTAAAAGCAAACCCTGCCATTACCAAAACAAATGCAAAAATTTGAAGAGGGCTTCCGGAAAGTTGTACAATCATTTCAGAAAAATGTAAACTTCCCGTTGTGCCATATAAAAATGAAATACCAAGCAAGAGCAGACAGGATGCAAAGGCTGATGAAAAAATCATTTTCATTGCAGCTTCTGATGAACGTTTCTTATCAAGATCAAAATTTGCCAATGCCGCTAAGGGAATGGTTGATAACTCAAGTGATAAATAAAATAGCAAGAGGTTGTTACTGCTGATCATAAAGTGCATGCCGAGCAACGATGAAAGCAGCAACATATAAAATTCAGGGGCATGCTCATGTTTTTTTAACCATTCATAAGATTGGAGTGAAATTAAAAGTGTACCAAGGTTGAGTATATTCTTTTCTAATACTAATAATTCATTGTTGCGAAACATATCGCCAAATAAAGTCCCCTCTTTGTTCAAAAAGAATCCAACAACAAAATTGATGGCTAATAAAATATTTATAACAGAGAGTAGTTTTTCATTCTTCCATTCGGTTGTACTTAATTTAATAAACAGCAATATAAAAATGATGAGTGTAATCATCAATTCATGCTTCATTAAAAAAAAGAATTCTGTATCCATTCTATAATTTAGTTACTACTAATTTTTTGAATAATGATTTCTGTTCCAGGGTTTATTAAATCTACCAACCAAAAAGGAGCAACACCCATAGCTATAATACCAATCAACAAAACAAAGGCTGCAGTACGTTCATTCCACTTGGCATCTGTTAATTGTAGATGCTGTTCATTTTTTAGTGGTCCCATAATAGAACTGCCTGTTACTCTTAAAATATAAACTGCTGTAACAACAATCGAAGCACAGGCTATAATGGTTGCAATGCGGTAAAATGATTCTGCTTTTTGCCAGCCTCCCATAAACACCGTCATCTCAGCAACAAAACCACTCAGGCCGGGCAAGCCTAATGAACATAAACCTGCAATTACAAATACAGAAGAAATAAAAGGCATCACTTTTAATAAGCCACCAAGCTCTGCTACTTTTCTGGTATGCGTTCGTTCATATACCATTCCTATTACAGCAAAGAAAAGGGCCGTCATTAAACCATGACTCACCATTTGCAATACGGCACCATTAATTGCAGTTTTCGTTAGCATGCCAATACCCAGTAATACAAAGCCACAATGACTTACTGATGAATATGCGTTGATGTATTTTAAATCGGTTTGCATCATCGTAGCAAAAGCTCCATATAAAATCGCAATACATGCAAGTATAATAATGATGGTTGAATAATGTTGTGCCGCATCGGGCATTAACCAAGTGGCAACACGCAAACAACCATAACCACCCAATTTCATACTAATACCTGCTAAAAACATGGAAGCAGCTGTTGGCGCAGATGAATGTCCATCTGGTACCCAAGTATGAAATGGAAATAGTGCAGTAAATATTCCAAAGCCTATAAATGCAAATGGAAAAAATAAATTTTGAGTAGCCGCAGGAATACTTGCTTTTGAAATTTCCATCATATCAAAACTGTGAACTCCATTTACAGATGTGTTATAATACAATCCGGCAAGGCCAACAAATACCAATGCTGAACCTGCCATTAACATCAACGCAAGTTTCATAGCGCTATATTCTTTTTTACCACTTCCCCAAATACCGATGAGTAAAAATTTAGGAATCACGGCTACTTCTAAAAAGAAAAACATGCTAAATAAATCCAGCGAAATAAAGAAACCATAAGCACCCAGACTTAAGAATGATAATAGAAAGAAAAACTCTTTGGTCATCCGTTCTTCTTTCCAGGACACAAGTACACCTGCAAGCACAACGGTAGAAGTAAGTAAGATCATAGCAATGGAAATGCCATCAACACCAATGTGAAAATTAATTCCTAAAGCATCATACCATCGGTAAACAGCTTCAAAATACATAATAGAATCAACCCCGGTACTCTTTTGCTGCCAGTAGAAAAAAAGCAATGCAATGGTTAAGCTCCATTGTACAACTGCCCCGGTTAGTGCAATTGCCCGGATAAGATGTAGTTTTGTTACCAGCAGTAAGGCCAGTGAAAAAGTAAGTGGTAATAGTATAAGCAGCAGTAAGTTCATATTTTTATTTCCACAAGTAAATTAAAAGGATTGTAATGGTAACAAGCCCTCCAAAAAAATACAATGTATAGTTCTGTACTTTTCCACTTTGCAAATTTTTAATAGAAGCTGAAATCTGTGCAGTTGAAGTTGCTATGCCATTCATGAATCCATCAACAATATTTTTATCAACCCATGCAGCAGGCTTTGCAATAAAATTGAAAATTATTTTTTTGGTAATGAATAGGTACAACTCATCTATATAGAACTTATGTAAGGCTGATTTATAAAAGCCGCCCAGTTGTTTTGAATATTTTTCTGGGCATTCATTTTCACGGAGAAACAAATAGGTTGCAACACCTATTCCTGCAAGTGCAGTAAGTACAGGTGCAATGGAAAATAACAAATGAAAATGCGATTCTAATAATTTGCCATCACTTGTAACAAACTGTCCAAATGAAATATATCCTGCCGCAATGCTGCACATTGCCAGTATAACTAGCGGTAGCTTCATTGAAAATGATCCTTCACCATGATGTGCATCTGTTTGTTTGGAAGATTCTTTATTCCAGAAAATTGAAAAGTATAATCGGAACATATAAAAAGCAGTCAGACCAGATGTAAGCAGCGCAACTACAAATACTATTTTATTAGCATTGTAAGCTGCCAATAAAATTTCTTCTTTGCTGAAGAAGCCGGCAAAAAAGGGAATGCCTGAAATAGCAAGACAGCCTATTAAAAATGTAAGATGTGTTATGGGCATTTGTTTTCTCAAGCCACCCATATCTTTTAGTTCATTACTATGTACCATATGTATGATTGCACCTGCACCTAAGAATAAAAGTGATTTAAAAAATGCATGTGTAAACAAATGAAACATGGAAGCAGAGTAACCAAGACCACTTTCGCCGCCATAGTTACTTACTCCCAATGAAAACATCATAAAACCAATCTGACTCATAGTGGAGTAAGCAAGTACCCGTTTAATATCAGTTTGTGTACAGGCAATGATGGCAGCAATAATTGCTGATGATGCACCTACCCATGTTACAATTTCCAAAGAGGTGGGGTCCATTGAAAACACAGGAAACATTCTTGCTACAAGAAACACACCTGCAACAACCATTGTAGCTGCATGTATTAATGCAGAAACAGGAGTGGGACCTTCCATGGCATCGGGCAACCAAATATGTAATGGAAACATAGCACTCTTACCAGCACCGCCAATAAAAATCAACGTTAATGCCCATGTGAGAAATGAAATGCCAAGAAATGATGCAGATGTAATAATAATGAATTGTGACGATTGCGTGTCAGTTAAACGTTGAATGATGGTTGTAAAATCAAGAGAGCCGGTTTGAAAACCAATAATTAAAATGCCGATTAAAAAACCAAGATCGGCAAAGCGTGTAACGATGAATGCTTTTTTTGAAGCAGCAACTGCAGATGGCTTTTGAAAGTAATATCCGATTAATAAAAAGGATGATACACCAACTAGTTCCCAAAAAATATACATCTGAAAAATATTACTGGCAACTACTAAGCCCAGCATTGAAAATGTAAATAGGCCGAGAAAAGAATAATACGTTGCAAACCGTTCTTCACCTTTCATATAACCTAAGCTGAAAATGTGTACCATTAATGATACAAAACAAATGACTACCAGCATCATTACTGAAATCGGATCGAGGAGGATACCCATATCAATTTGCAATGCATCAGAAAAACTGAGCCAAGTATATTTAATTGCGGTTATAGGCTGATAAATATCATTTACTTTTCCGGTAATAAAAAAATATTGATACGCTGTGTAAAAGGAAAGAACAGTTGCTGCAAATAACATGAGTGTTGCAATGATCCCTGCTGATTTTGAGAAATGTTTTTTCCCAAATAAGCCCAGCAATAGAAATGCCGCTAATGGAAGTAGTGGAATGAGTAATATGTAAGATGAATCATTCATTTTTAATATTTCAGTTCTGCAGCATCTTCTACATCAATTGATTTATGACTTCTGTATAAATTAATAATAATGGCAAGAGCTACAGCTGCTTCTGCCGCAGCTATCGTTATAATAAATATGGTAAAGAAAAGTCCATCCAGCTTTCCTGCATGGATATATTTATTAAAAACTACAAAGTTGATATTGACACTGTTTAACATCAACTCTATAGCCATGAGCATGCTTATTAAATTTCTTCTGGTAAATAATCCATACATACCGATGAAGAATAAAGCAGTGCTAACAAATAAAATATGATGCACGTGTATCTCTGTCATTCTTCAGTTGGTTTTGTTTTTAAGGCAATTACAATACAGCCGATCATGGCAGCCAGCAGCAACATGCTTACTAATTCAAAAGGTAATGCAAATCCATTTTCATCAGTACCTAACATCGCTGAACCGATACGATCAACATTGGATAAGAATGTCCCGTTATAACCTACAAATCCGTGTTTAAAAATGAGAACAAAAGTTAAAGCAAATCCCAATAGCACAGCTGCTGCAGATGCAACAGTTCTCAGCAGGGGCGCTTTTTCCATTTGTTTGCCTGATTGTTGTGTAAGAAAAATTGAAAAGATAATCAGCACTACAATACCGCCAACATAAACAATAATTTGAGCAGCAGCAATAAATTGAACTTCCATCCAAAAATATAAACCTGCAATTCCAATTAAAGAAAACAACAGCCAAATTGCAGAACGGAATATTTTTCTGCTGGTAACAGATAAAATACCTGTGCCTAAGATAAAGGCAGATAAAATGTAAAATATAATTTGTGATGCTGTCATTCTGTTTATTTATTCAACACCTGCCCTGATTTTTGAATCGGGAGCGTTTAATACTTTGGTTAATTTACTTCTGTCAAAAACACTGTGCTCAAAAGTTTGTGCCATTTTAATTGCATCGGTTGGGCAAGCAACAATGCAAAGATTACACAGTGTACATAATTCCAAGTGATACACAAATGTATCTAACGCCTTTTTCTTTTTCCCTGTTTCATCTATGTCAAACTTAGTAATGATTTTGATTGTAGCATTCGGACAAGCTAACTCACAGGCAGTACAACCGGTGCAGGCATGTTCATTATTTTCATCATGCGTTAGTACTACCTCTCCTTTAAAACGTTCCGGTAATACTAAGGTATCTCTGTTATCAGGATATTGTTGTGTAATAATTTCTTTGTGATGGGTAAAATAATAGCCCGTCCGTTTCATGCCGGTGGCGAGTGATTTTAATGCACCAACAACTTCTTTTATATAATTAACAATAAACATATTATTTTATTAAAAATGCCAGCCCAAAATTGCGATCAATGTTACAAGTAATAAATTAATCATACTGATTGGCAATAAATATTTCCATTCTAAATTTAATAACTGATCAATCCGTAATCTTGGAAATGTCCAACGAAACCACATGATCAAAAATATTAAGAAGAATGTTTTTCCAAAAAACCAGATGCTTGATGGTATATAATCCATGATCCGATTAAAACTTTCCCAGTTGCCGATATGAAATGGCATCCATCCACCAAAAAATAAAGTAGCACCTATAGCACATACAATAAATACATTTATATACTCTGCAAGGAAAAATAATGCGAATTTCATTCCTGAATATTCGGTATGAAAACCGGCTGTTAATTCACTTTCTGCTTCAGCCAGATCAAAAGGTGCACGGTTTGTTTCAGCGGTAACTGCAATAATAAAAATGACAAAGGCAATCCAAACTGGAAGATGTCCTTTAAATATCCACCAGCCATTCTCTTGTGCCTGTATGATATCTGATAAACGTAAGCTACCCGTTAACACTACAATTACAAGTATTGCAAGACCAGCTGATAATTCATAACTCACAATCTGTGCTCCACTTCGCATGGCTCCCAACAAAGAATATTTATTGTTACTTGCCCATCCTGCCATTAAAATTCCAATTACAGAAATGGATGAAACAGCAGTTACATATAAAACACCAATGTTGAGATCCCACATTTGAAAATCTCTTGCAAATGCAAGAGGTGCTAGCAGTAACATTGCAACAATCATTGCAATAAACGGCGCTACATTAAATAATAATTTATCTGCTCCATCGGGAGTTATTCCTTCTTTAACCAATAATTTTACTGTATCTGCAAGTGACTGCAACATGCCTTTTGGTCCAACACGATTCGGGCCTAAACGAATCTGCATCCATGCAGCAACTTTGCGTTCCATCAGTACAAGTACCAACCCGAGTATGGCAAATAAACTAATGGCTCCAATGCCGGCAATCACCATTTCAATGATCATTGTCCATGTTGGATTCACCTGCTCACTTAACCAGGAATCAAAGTTTGTTGCTATGCTTTTAAAACTCCACATACATTTATCTGTCTATATCCGGTATTACTAAATCCAAAGTACCCATTGCTGCAATGAGGTCTCCTATTTTTCCTCCTTTAATCATATGATTCAATGCAGAAAGATTGGAAAAACCCGGTGAACGAAATTTAATTCGATAAGGAGTTGTACCTCCTTCACTAACAATATAAACACCCAATTCGCCACGGGCGGTTTCAACTCTTGAGTAAAATTCTCCCTTAGGTAATTTTAAAACGGCTTTTGTTTTTGCCTGAAAGTCGCCTTCAGGAATTGCATCAATCAGCTGTTCAATGATTCGAATCGATTGTTGCATTTCACCTATGCGTACCATGTAGCGTGCAAATGAATCGCAACCTGTTTCTAATATTTCATCAAAATCAAGTTTGTCATAAATTTCATACGGATATAGTTTTCTGATATCAGAACTAACTCCGCTACCTCTTGCAACAGGACCACTACATCCATAGGAAATAGCATCTTCTGCAGAGAGGTAACCAATTCCTTTCATTCTATTTTGAAAAATAATATTTCCGGTTACCAGTTCATCGTATTCATGAATCTTGCTTTTGTATAGTTGAATGAATTCTTTTACACGTTTTTGAAAGTTGGGATGAAGGTCTTGCATTATACCGCCGGGTACGATATAGTTCATGGTTAATCTGGCGCCACAGGTTTCTTCCATAATATCGTTAATACTTTCCCGTTCACGAAACGCATGAAAGAAAGGTGTAAAAGCGCCGAGATCCATTGCCATTGCTCCCCACCATAATTCATGAGATGCTATTCTTGTTAACTCATCCATTAATACACGAATCACTTGAGCTCTGGGAGGAATTTCTAATTGTAATCCTTTTTCTACACACAAAGCACATGCATGATTGTTGATATGAGCCGAGAGATAATCCATGCGACTGGTAACATAGATAAACTGGCGGTAGGTAAGACTCTCACACATTTTTTCAATAGAACGATGAATGAAACCCAGATGCGGTTCTACTTTTTTAATCGTTTCTCCATTTAATGTAATCACCAAATGCAATACACCATGTGTGGCAGGATGTTGTGGTCCTACGTTAATAATTAAATCGCCTTCTAATGTTGTACCAACTTCTTCAAACATAATTTATAGTCTGATCATATTAATTGGGTCTTCAAAATCTTTACGCATTGGGTTTTTTCCTTCCCATCCATCTGGTAAAATGAGTAATCGCAAATCGGGATGGTTCAAAAATTGCACACCAAACATTTCATAAACTTCCCGTTCATGAAATTCTGCAGTACGCCATATAGCAGAAACAGTTTCTATTTCGGGATTCATTCTGTCGAGTTTTGCTTTCACCACAATATTGTGATGATGAGTTGTGGAGCGAAGATGATACACCATTGTTAAGTGTGTCTTCCAATCGATACAGGTAAGGCAAAAGAGAAAATCAAACAATAAAGAATTCTCCTTGCGGAGTTGTTGAGCAAATTCCAACCAACTGTCCGGCTCAACAAGTACATTCAACCATTCGCCGCTTTCTTCAAAAGCAGTAGCAGAATGCAATTCAGTTAGTTTTAGTTTTAATTCCTCAGTTGTCATAATTATTATGCACCTGTTTTTATTTGTTCACGGGTTTGTCCGCTTTTTATTTTTTCCTGTAATGAAATTAATGCATGCAATAATGCTTCTGGCCTCGGAGGACAACCTGCTACATACACATCAACGGGAATCACATGATCGGCTCCTTTTACAACCGAATAGGTGTTGTAAAAAAAAGGGCCGCCGCTGATGGCACAGGCGCCCATGGCAATTACATATTTGGGATCGGCCATTTGATCGTACAATCTTTTTAATACCGGCGCCATTTTATTAACTATAGTTCCGGCAATAATAATTACATCTGCTTGTCGTGGTGTGGCACGGGCCACTTCAAAACCGAATCTTGAAAAATCGTATTTCGCTCCGGCAACAGACATCATTTCAATGCCACAACAACTGGTGGCAAATGTAAGCGGCCATAAAGAGTTTGAACGTGCCCAGTTGATCACATCATCGAGTTTGCTCAATACAATTCCACCGCCGGTTGTATCGTGTACGATTCCCGGAAAATTTTTTGTTGTATTTTTTTGCTCTGCCATTTTTTACAGTTGGTGGTTCTTACTGTTTGCACTTTTGTCTATTTCCATTTCAATGCTCCTTTTTTATGAGCGTATAAAAAGCCCATGAACAGGATAAAGAAGAAAATAACTATTTCAATCAATGCCAACCAGCCGGTTTGTTTTACCACTACTGCCCAGGGAAATAAAAAGAGCAGCTCCACATCAAAAATTAAAAAGATGAGTGCAAATAAATAATAGCCCACATTAAACTGAATCCAGCTGGGGCCTACTGTAGGAATGCCACATTCAATCGCCTCGCCTTTCTGTTTGTTTTTGGTAGCTTTCGTTACAAGTTTTGCAATAAGGATGGCAATACTTGAAAAAGTAAGTGCTGCAAAGACTAAAACAATAATGGAGGAAGCACCCATAGCAATTTGGTTTTTACAAACGTAATATACAACGAAAGTGAATATGAAAAACAGGCTTTCTTTATTAAAATTGTAACAGTGAGTTTGAGGTCTTTTGAAAAAGAAATTTGATAAGCTGATATCTAAGAATTGTGAATGAGATGGTTAATCGGCTTTCATTTTAATATTCTGCCAATGAGTTCAAAAATCAATGATCCGAGTTTATAACCCAAACCTAATAAAACAGGATAAATAATAATCAACCATAACCAGTCTATAATTCTTATTTGTTTAAAAGCTGAGCGGCCTTCTTTTCCAAACATAGTTAGTGTATCGTACCAACTCAGTAATCCAAGAGTAGATGCCACAACATTGGCAATTATGGCAACAATTAAAATTGAAAGACCAATTAAATATAGTTTGAGCATTTGATCACAAAAGTAAATGAGTAAGCTGTACGAAAAACCGTTTGTAACTTTTAATCTTTATATATACTTTTTACTTCGTTAATAAGATTTAGAAATAAAAAAGCCTTCTAAACAGAAGGCTTTAAAACTTTTATTTTTTACTTTTATTTTTGAAATACAGTAGTAAAAAACTCTTTCATATCCTTCCAGCTTGAACTATCTGCAGCCGCATCATATTTAATTGGAATTTTAAATTTATCTCCCATAGCTGTTGCATTGGGGTTTGTAAAGGCGTGCATAGCACCTGCATATTCTTTAAATGTATAAGAAGCACCCACTGAATCCATTTGCTTTTTAAATGTAGCTGCTTCTGCTGCCGGTACAAAAGGATCAGCACCACCATGGCAAACCAGAATTTTTGTTTTAAGTAAGTCTTTATTTAAAGGGGTGCCAAGCAAACTTCCGTGAAAACTTACAATACCTTTTAATTCGGAACCAAGTCTTGAAACATTCAGCAGCATACCGCCGCCAAAGCAATAACCTACGGCGGCAATATTGTTTGCATCAGTTTGTGTATAGGTTTTGAGTTTTGCAATGGCTGCATCAATTCTTGCCTTTGCCATTTGCGGGTTTTGATAAAAAGGAGTTGCCAATGCTCCGGCACTATCCGGATTGTCGGCTGTTTTACCATTGCCATACATATCTACAGCCATGGCAATATAGCCGAGCTTAGCTAATTCAGTGGCACGCATTTTTGCATACTCATTTAAGCCCCACCATTCAGGCACAACTAAAACCGCCGGCCTGATACTATCTGTGTTTTCATCATACACTACAAAACCATTCATTGTAACACTATCACCCGTGTAGGTAATGTTTTCTTCTTTTAATTTTTGTTCTTTTACTGATGGTTTGGTTTCGTTATTGCAGGCAGTAAAGAGAATAATAAGTGCTAAAAAAAATGATGAATTAAAAATCTGTTTCATAAATGTTTTTTTTGAGATAGTGTATGTAACGGTAAAGTGACTGAAAAGTTTTTATATTTCATGGTACAGGCTTATTAAATTTTATTGACTTTGCTCAAAACTGCTATTTTGCCCAAAGGCTGCGGGATGGAAATGGAAAGCTGCCCCGCTAAGGGGCACTTGTAATGCACAGCCCAAACTGCAGATGAGAAATGTACCAAAACCCACAGCCCCCAAATTTTCCCCAATCGTAAATTTTTCAAATCTTCTAATTGGTACATTACTGCTCCGCCCTTACCTTTGCCGCCAAAATAGAATCCTTCTTTTTAAACACATTATAATATGGCCAATACTGGTAAGGTTAAACAGGTAATCGGTGCCGTGGTAGACGTTCAGTTTAACGGTACACTCCCCGAAATTTACAGTGCATTAGAATTAAAGCGACCCAACGGAGATATTCTTGTAATGGAAGTACAGCAGCATCTCGGAGAAGATAGTGTGCGTACTATTGCAATGGACGGAACGGAAGGTTTGGTTCGTGGAATGGAAGTGACAGACACTGGCAAAAATATTATTATGCCTACCGGAGAATTAATCAATGGCCGCTTATTTAATGTAACAGGGGATGCTATTGACGGTTTGCCGCAAGTGAGCAAAGTGGGCGGAAGACCCATTCACTCAAAACCCCCTGCTTTTGAACATTTAAGTACATCAAACGAAATATTATTTACAGGTATTAAAGTAATTGATCTTATTGAGCCTTATGCAAAAGGTGGAAAGATTGGTTTGTTTGGTGGTGCAGGTGTAGGTAAAACCGTATTGATTCAGGAATTGATTAACAATATCGCCAAAGGTTATGGCGGATTGTCAGTATTTGCCGGTGTGGGCGAACGTACCCGTGAAGGAAATGATTTGTTGCGTGAAATGATTGAGGCTGGTATTATGAAATACGGCGACAATTTTAAACACAGCATGGAAGAAGGAGGATGGGATCTTTCGAAAGTGGATATGGAAGGATTGAAAGAAAGTAAAGCAACCTTTGTATTCGGACAAATGAACGAACCCCCGGGTGCCCGTGCCCGTGTAGCATTGAGTGGTTTAACTATTGCAGAATATTTCCGTGATGGTGATGGTACAGGAAAGGGAAAAGACATTTTATTCTTTGTTGATAACATCTTCCGTTTTACACAGGCTGGCTCTGAAGTATCTGCCTTGCTTGGCCGTATGCCAAGTGCGGTGGGTTATCAACCAACATTGGCTACTGAAATGGGTTTAATGCAGGAACGTATTACTTCTACACGTAATGGTTCTATTACATCAGTTCAGGCGGTATATGTACCTGCGGATGATTTAACTGATCCGGCACCCGCTACCACATTTGCACACTTAGATGCTACAACGGTATTGGATCGTAAGATTGCGGATTTGGGTATTTATCCTGCCGTGAGTCCGTTAGAATCTACATCAAGAATTTTAACTCCGGCTATCGTTGGTGATTTACATTATGCCTGTGCTAACAGAGTGAAATTAATTTTACAGCGATACAAAGAGTTGCAGGATATCATTGCCATTCTTGGTATGGATGAGTTGAGCGAAGAAGATAAGCAAACCGTTTACCGTGCAAGAAAAGTGCAGCGTTTCCTTTCTCAACCGTTCCATGTGGCAGAAGCATTTACAGGATTGAAAGGAGTGTTTGTAAGTATTGAAGATACCATCCGTGGTTTCAACATGATTATGGATGGTGAAGTGGATGAATATCCTGAAGCAGCGTTTAACCTGGTAGGTAATATTGAAGATGCTATTGAAAAAGGCAAGAAACTGATGGCAGCGGCGAAGGGCTAATTAGCATATCATCACATTTTACATTTTTATGAATTTAGAAATATTAACTCCATCAGGAAAAACATACAGCGGCGATGTAATTGGTGTTCAGTTGCCCGGTATCAGCGGCAGCTTTGAAGTATTGGATAATCATGCACCATTAGTAAGTGCTTTAAAAGCCGGACAGTTAAAAATATTGGTTGAAAAAAACCGTAATGAATTGTTTTCTATTCAGGGCGGTTTTGTAGAAGTGCTGAATAACAAAGTAACTGTGCTGGTAGAAGGCAGTAAGCCGGTAGAATAAAATTATTGATTATGATAATACAAAATTCCGTTACCTAAATAGTTAACGGGATTTTTATTTGTATAATTATATTGAATTGCTGAAGTGGTAGAACTGATTGCTTGGATTTTTACAAAAGCACCGCTCCCTCTCTTCAAGGAGAGGGAGATGGAGGGTAGGTTGAGAATCTTATTAGTGAAAGTTATTTTTTTTATTTACCCATGAAAGTAATCATCCGATCCATTAATTGATTCTGTTTTTCAATTAAGCTGGGGACTAATTCAACTAATTTCTGAATGCTTTTGCTTTGCTCTTGATCATTTACTTGTACTGTGCTGTTGTGCAACGCAACATGAGAGTGATTGCCATTTTTTACATCGTAGTAAATTGATGAATCAATAAGCTCTGCAATTGATGTTTCTAAAACATCTGCTATTTCTTTAAGCCTATCAATTGTTAAGCTTGTTTCCCCTCTTTCAATTTTACCATATGCACTTTCGCTTAAGCCCAGTTTAGCTGCAATATCAAATTGCTTAATGCCTTTAACCTGACGAGTAATTCTGATTTTTTCTCCAATGTTCTGATTCATAGATTTCTCTTTTTAAGTAAGTGTTGTAAATATATTAAATCTTCATTCAACTAAAATACCACTTTACGGGTAAGTAAAAACACCCTGTTTATACCAAAAGCAAATAAAGTTTCAAGAGTTTTATAATGTCATGACAGTGGGCTAACCTGAAAACCACTTAAAAAAGAAGTAAGGATAAATTTAAAAATTAGTTTATGAAAAATGTAATTAGTTGTTTTTTATGTTCATTAATTATTTTAGCGATTTCGTGCACAAAGAAAGAAAACGCTACAAAGAGTGAAGATCTATTAATAGAGGATGTATTGAGTTTAAAAAATGTCGAGTCTCAAAGATTGGCTTTTTCTCAATTATTAACACCACAGCAACAATCTGATGTATGGCATAGGCGTATTAATCAAATGATGAAAGAGAATGTTCTAAATCAAAAGCAAAAAGATGTGGTATTATTGTTAAAAGCTAATTTAAATTCTGATGTTTTTGGAAACCCTCAAAAAAGAGATGAATTCTTAAACCAATTTGTCAATTCTTGGCAAAAAGAAGCTATGAACCACTTAGGATATGCGTTAATTTACAAGTACTTTGTAAATATTAAAAATGCGAATACAGCCAATGATGAAGAAATTCCGCCCTACGATAATGGACTAAGTGGTTGTAACTGTAATACCTCGAGTTCATTTTCTTGTATTGGCAGAAATGAGTGTACAAATTCTTATTGCAATTCGAGTAATTCGGGGTGTGGTTTCTTGTGGCTTTATTCTTGTAACGCTAGATGCCAATTATAAAATTAATTTATGAATAAGGGTTTGGCTTTTTTGATTTGTTTACTTTTCAGTCTTTGCTCCTTAATTTTAGAAAGGTTTTTATTTAATGGTATTGCTAATAAACCGTTATACGTTTCTTACAGTATCTCTTATATTTTATATTTAGCGGTAGCCTTTTGTTTAAGTAAATTTTTTAGGAGACTGAACCCTTATTTTAAGTTATTTATTTTGTTTTTACCACAATTGGTTTTTTTTATATTCGTACTCCTTGCTAAGGAACTTTATTTTAGAATCCCTAGCATTTACCCTGCTTCAACGATTCTTATCTTCAGTGGAATTTTTTCTGGCTTTATAATTTATGCCCGAAAAGTAAAAAGCACATTTGCAATAATTCTTTTAAGTGTTATATTCATTTTTGTGTATTATAACTTTGTGACAATCCCTTTTTTGTTAAAGGAAGCTATTAATCCAATATCAAATAAAAACAGGTTTATCAAGAATCATGTTTTATATACGAAAGATAGTTTAAAATTTGACATGCAGAGTGTAAAAGGAAAAACTGTTTTTGTCGAGTTTTGGTTTAAAGATTGTATTCCATGTGTAGTCAAAATGTCATCAGTAAATTCATTAAAAGAAAAGCTTAAAAATGATACCAATATTGTCTTTATTAATGTGAATGCTGGAAATATTGATAGTTATGCAACTTTCAAAAAGGTAATTGAAAATATTGAGTATGTAAAATTTGTAAATCTGTACGATTCAGAAGGACTTTTTGCTAAAGAATTCAAAATTGACTCCTATCCCGTAGATGTTGTATTACGAAATGGCGAAGTAATAAGGATATTTAAAGGATGGTATATGGACATGGAGAAAAAATATTTATTAGAAACAGAAGCTCTACTAAAGAATAATCAATGAGAAGATATTTATTTATTATGGTTTTTGCTGCTACTGCTTTAACGTCATGTCAAAGTTCAGACCAAAATACCCCGTTAGTTATCGAAGGTAATTTTGATAAAATAGATACTGTTAAGTACAATGAAAACTTAAAAAGGGAAATATCTATAATTAATACTAACAGCTCTGATGTAAAGGTTTTAAATATTCTTACATCTTGTGGATGTACTGTTGTTACTAAATTTGAACCTAAAAAGTTGACACAAAACAAAAAATTAACCTTTTATGTAAATTATAAACCAGAACCAACTGATTCTGCAAATGTGGCAAAATCAATTTTAATTTATACAAATGGTACTCCTAAACTATACACGGTTGAATTTAAAGCATTCGTAAAAAAATAGATAAGTTGAGTGCGTATAGGTTTAACTCTATTTCTCAATTCAACTGCGGATCAATAGGATAATTCACCAACTGTTCATACTGCCCGCCCATTTTTTTCAAAGCATCTTTCCAAATAGAGTTTGCATCAGTAAGAAAAATGAGTGCTTGATTTCCTGTTACTGTAAGCCAGCTTTTTTCTTTCATCTCTTCATCTAACTGTCCATCGCTCCAGCCACTGTATCCTAAGTAAAAACGAATTTTAGAAGTATCAATCGTTTTATTTTTTAGCATACTGCTTAGCAAGCTAAAATCGCCACCCCAATAAATTCCATTGGCAATTTGTTGTGAGCCGGGAATAAGTTCGGGAAGCTGATGTATAAAATGGAGGGTATCAGTTTGTACAGGCCCGCCATAATAAACCGGAAGAGAAATGCTGCTGAGTTCATGAATCAAATCCCCAAGTTTTGTATTGAGTGTTCTGTTAATAACCAGGCCAAAACTTCCTTCTTCATTGTGTTCGCACAGAAGCACAACTGTACGCATAAAGTTGGGATCTTTTAAAAAAGGATCTGAAATGAGTAAGATGCCATTGCCCGGTTCAATCATAACTTTAAATTACGTTTAGTTTTTTAAATAGGAAACCTACTGCATATTATTTTTATTTCATTTAAAGCGAAGTTAAAAAGCTGAGGGGGTTTATATTTAGCATCTAAAATGAACCGTAGCAGGTATTTTTGCAAACATGAAAAAAGTTTTTCCCGCAATTATTGTTTTAATCACTCTCTCTCTCATGGGCATTATCTATGTGCAGGTGTCGTGGATCAGAACATTGGCACTGTTTCGTGAAGAGCAGTTAAAGGAAAAACTTTCCATGATTATTCAGGAAGTGGGTGAGGAACTGGTAAACCAACGGGGCGCTACTTTTCAAATGCCTGGTAAAATGCCCGGTATGAAATTCCCGAGCGACAGCTACGATATTTACAAACAATTTTCAGTAACCAATAGGTTTACAGTTTTTGAAATAAATGAAAAATTACAGCGTGAATTTCTAAAGCAAAATTTAAAAGACACCAAGTTTGAGTTTGCTGTAGCAAGCGATAATGTATTTGGGCATTATGAATTAAAGTCGCCACAATTCATAAATCTTGCAATGGATACCGTTAATAATTTAAAAGTATGGTATCCCCTTGTTGCAAGTGGCGGCAGTTTATTAGAAAGTCTTGCGCCTGAAGAAGTGTTGGTAATTGTAGTGCCGCAAATAAAATCTTATGTATTCCAATCGCTGGGCTGGATGATTGCCGGGGCTGTTTTTTTTACACTCATCATTATCACTGCGTTTTATTTAACATTCGGCACACTGCTTCGCCAAAAGAAATTAAGTGAAATGAAAACCGATTTCATCAATAATATGACGCATGAATTAAAAACACCTCTTGCTACTATTTCATTGGCTGTGGATGCGTTAAAAAATGAAAAAGTATTATCCAATCCTGAGAAACTTGGTTATTTCACAGGTATGATTAAGGATGAAAATAAACGGATGAACAAGCATGTAGAAACCATTTTGCAGGCAGCGCAAATGGACAGGAAAGAAATTCAGCTAAATCTAAAAGATATTCATGTACATGAAGTTGTGAAGCATGTAATTGACAATTTGCAATTACAGCTTCAGGAAAAAAATGGCAAAATCGATCTGCAACTCAATGCAACGAATGATTTGATGGAGGCAGATGAAGTGCATTTTACAAATCTTATAAATAATTTACTTGATAATGCAGTGAAATATTCAAAGGAAGAATCCGTTCACATAAAAATTTCCACACGTAACGCAGGTAAGTATATTCGCATAGTTGTAGAGGATGATGGTATAGGGATGAGTAAAGAAACGCAGGCAAGAGTGTTTGAAAAATTTTACCGTGCACACACCGGCAACGTTCATAATGTAAAGGGATTTGGATTAGGCCTCAGCTATGTAAAGACAATTACCGAAGCACATGATGGAAAAATAAAAGTGGAAAGTGTATTGGGTAAAGGAAGTTTGTTTACAGTAGAGTTTCCATTGAAGAAATAATCATCTCTTTACCAACGGTATTGCTAAATTCAATCCGCTCCATTCTTCTGTTACAGCACAAATTTTTACATCAACTAAATTATTGGCAAGTGCAAATTTTTCGATCACATAATTGTGCAGTGCAGTCTCAATCAACTTCCAGTAGTTATTAATTCCAGCCGGAATATTCAGCAGCAATAAAGCATACTCATATTTAATACCCAGCTTTTTTATTAACGGAGTTCCTGAGTAACCACTGTTTGCCATAAATCATAAAATTAATGAATGAGCAAAAGCATTTCAATTCACATGCTTTATCGGGTTGTCCACATCTAATACACCTCTATTCACACCCTTACTCAAAAAAACTGCTATAAATCGAGCCTTAATTCAACAGGGTAAAGCCTTTCAGCTTTGTGGAAAAAATAAAACTGTTACATTTTGTAGTCAAAGTGGTAAAATGTGTTATTTTGTGTTGAAATATGGTAAAAAAGCCATTTTAAACGTAAATGATTGGTTTTCTTGGAGAATATGAGGTTACGCTTGACTCAAAAGGTCGCTTCCTGCTTCCCGCAGCTTTTAAAAAGCAATTGCCGGAAGATTGGGGCAACCAATTTGTGGTGAGCCGGGGAATTGAACCCTGCCTCACTTTATACCCAATGAAAACCTGGGAACCCATATTTACCAAGATTAGTTTATTAAATGATTTCGAGCCAAAAGTAAGACAATTTCAACGCCAGTTTTTAAACGGAGCAACCAACATCGAAATGGACAGTGCAGGCCGGTTACTCGTTCCCCCTCAGCTAAAAGATTATGCCGGACTAGATAAAGATGTGGTGTTGTTTGCCAAGGTTAACAAAATTGAAATCTGGGATAGTACTAAGTACAAACAGTTCTTTGAAAACTTTTCATCCGAATCTTTCAGCGCTCTTGCCAATGAGGTAATGGGCAATAAAGATCAGCAGTAAGTATTCAGCATGGCAACTAACAATCAAATTGCAGATGCTGATGCTAACAAAAACGATCAGCCATCTGCCTATCATGTAGCAGTAATGTTACAACAGGCGGTTGATGCACTCAACATTCATCCAAACGGTGCATATGTTGATTGTACGTTTGGCGGTGGTGGCCATAGCAAAGAAATTTTAAAACGATTAAATGCCGACGGACGATTGATTGCTTTTGATCAAGACCCCGATGCCAAACAAAATCTTCCTGCTGATGATCGTATTGTTTTTGTGCCGCATAATTTTCGCCACATTACCCGTTTCTTAAAGCTGAACCGATTTGATAAAGTAGATGGTGTGTTAGCCGATCTCGGAGTATCCAGTCACCAGTTTAATGAAGCATCAAGAGGGTTTTCAACCCGCTTTGATGGTCCGCTTGATATGCGGATGGATCCTTCACAAACGGTTACTGCTTCTCATATTTTAAAAACATATTCACAACAGCAGTTGCATAAAATGTTTGAAATGTATGGCGAGGTAACCAACTCCAAAACACTGGCCGATACCATTGTGCTGCAACGGAAAACCAATTCTTTTGAAACCATTGAGCAATTAAAGCAAGCACTGCAAACTGTAGTAAAGGGTAATCCTAACAAATACTTTGCACAGGTATTTCAGGCTTTAAGAATTGAAGTGAATGAAGAACTCAATGTATTAAAAGAGTTATTAGAACAACTGCCGGGAATTTTAAAACCCAAAGCCCGTGTTTCTATTATTTCTTTTCACTCTTTAGAAGACAGGCTGGTAAAAAACTTTTTTAAAAAAGGAAGTTTTGAAGAAGAAGTGTACAACCCGTTTGACCGTGATGAAAAAGAAAAAGTATTTACAATCCTTACAAAAAAACCAATTGAACCAACATCCGAAGAACAAAAACAAAATCCACGATCGAGAAGCGCAAGACTGAGAATTGCAGAAAAACTGTAGCCAATATCATGAGCCTGTGAAATCCAATATCCGCTGAAACCACTTTTAAAATCATCAAACCCTTTGAAACAAATTATTAATTAAACATTAAAGAAACTGCAACCCAACCAATGGCATTAAAGGAACCGAAGTTTGACTTCAAAAAATGGTTCAATTACCAATGGATCGTAAAAAACGTTCCGTTCTTTCTGTTTCTCTCCTTGTTGGCAATACTCTATATCGCCAACGGCCACTACGCCGACAATACCATCCGAAACATTAATAAAACTACCAGGCTTTTAAAAGAGCAGGAGTATGAATATAAAACACTCAATGGAAAACTTATGTATCAAAATCGTTTGAGTGAAGTAGCAAAAGCAACAGAACAAATAGGATTAAAGGAAAATGTGCAACAACCCATAAAACTTACAGACAGTACGCAGCAGATAGAAAAATAATGGAAGTTAAAAAAGAGATATTGTGGCGGGTGTACCTGGGATTTCTCGGGTTGGCAATCTTTGGAATTTTTATTCTGGGCAAAGCATTTTATACGCAACGTTTTGAAGGTAGCTATTGGAAAAGTATGGGCGATAGTTTACATACGAAAATTCTTGACTTAGATGCAGAGAGGGGAACTATTTACAGTGAAGATGGAAGTATGCTCAGCACATCATTACCCCAGTTTGACATTTTTATTGATTTTGGCGCAGAAGGTTTACGTGCAAAATCAGGAAAAAATTTCTTTAGCAATATTGATTCACTTTCAATAGAGCTTTCTTCTTTATTTAAAGATAAAACAGCAAATGCTTATAATAAGGAATTGAAACTGGCATATAAAAACAAGGAGCGTTATTATTTGCTGCGGAAAAAAGTTTCTTTTGAAGATTATAAACTACTGCGTGAATTTCCATTGGTTCGTTTAGGAAAAAACAAGAGTGGTTTTATTGCAGAAGTAAAAACAAAACGTCTTAATCCATTTGGTGAGTTAGGTTTTAGAACCATTGGTTTATACAGAGAAAATTCAAAACTCGTTGGGCTAGAGCGTTCTTTTGATACCGTATTAAGAGGAACATCAGGAAAAAAATTAGTTCGCTATGTTGCCGGAGGTGTAATGATGCCGGTTGAAGGCTTTGAAGTTGAGCCTGAAAATGGAAATGATGTTTATACCACACTCGATATAAATATTCAGGATATTGCTGAGCGGGCATTAATGCGTACCATGACAACCAATGAAGCACTGGAAGGCACCTGCATTGTAATGGAAGTAGCTACAGGGAAAATTAAAGCCATTGCTAATCTCGGCCGTACACCCGAAGGAACTTATTTTGAAACAGATAACTATGCCATTCGCACTTCAGAGCCGGGATCAACTATAAAACTCATTACTCTTTTTGCTGCATTAGAAGATAAACATGTAACTATTAAAGACAATATTATAATTAATGGTGGCCGGTGGAATTTAAATGGCCGCACCATTGTTGATGATCATCATGGTCCGGAAGTAACAACAATCAAAGCATCTTTTACACAAAGCTCTAATGTGGCAATGAGCAAGCTAGCCTACCAATATTACACAGCTGATCCTAAAAAATATTACAAGCATTATAAAAATCTTCATCTCACTACTAAAACTGGAATTGAATTAAATGAAGAATTTAAGCCGCTCATAAAAAATCCAAACACGGCAAAATATTGGCATCCTCAAACATTGGCATCATGGGGTTTTGGTTATGAAATCATGCTTTCGCCACTGCAACTGTTGATGGTGTATAACGCTGTAGCCAATAATGGTAAAATGATGAAACCATATCTGGTAAATGAATTACGCAGTTACGGAACAGTGATTCAAAAAAATGCCCCCGTTGTTTTAAACGAACAAATCGGCCGGTCGGAAACAATTCAGCAATTGCAGGAATGCCTGGCTGCTGTTTGTACAGAAGGCACAGGAAAAATTCCTTTTGCATCTGCGTTATATAAAGCAGCAGGTAAAACAGGAACAGCAAAAGTGAATGATGGGAAATACAAGTACAGCGACGGTGTGTATCAATCTGCTTTTGCAGGATATTTTCCGGCAGAGCATCCTAAATATTCAATAATAGTGGTTGTAAAAAATAAACCACATGCAGCTAATTACTATGGAGGATCAGTGGCGGCTCCCGTATTCCGTGAAATTGCTGACCATCTTTATAAATACAGTATTGAACAGCAGGCACCTTTTCAAATGCCGCAGCTTGCTGATTCAATGTTGTACACGTTTGGCGGAATGAAAAAAGAAGTACAAACCATCGCCACACAATTTCAATTTTTATACAACGATGCGTTTGCAGGTAACTGGAGAACGGCTACATTAAAAAATAATGCTGTACAGCCACAGGCTTTTAATACCACTTCTGCCACAGTACCCAATATGCGGGGCATGGGTTTAAAAGACGCATTGTATGTTTTAGAAACGTCGGGTATGAGTGTGCAGGTAAATGGAAAAGGAAAAGTAATTAATCAATCTATCACCGCAGGTTCGCCTGTTACAAAAGGACAATCTATTGTATTGTATTTAAATTAATGCAGTTGTTAAAAGACATATTATACAAAGTGCATATCCGCAGCGTTCACGGTGCAACAACTGTTGAAGTGAATGATTTGCAAATAGATTCCCGACTGGTACAATCAGGATGTTGCTTTATTGCAATCAAAGGAACAGGAGTAGATGGACATTCGTTTATACAAAAAGCAATTGAACAGGGTGCAGTAGCTGTAGTGTGTGAAAAATTTCCTGAGCAATTGAATGAACAGGTTACGTATGTAGAAGTGGCCAACAGTGCTGAAGCTGCAGGTTACATGGCCAATCATTTTTTTGGAAATGTTTCTGAAAAAATGAAACTGGTAGGTGTTACTGGTACCAATGGTAAAACAACTATTGCTACTTTATTATTTAAACTATTTAGCGGACTGGGCTACACATGCGGATTGATTTCAACTGTAGAGTATCACATCGGCAATACAATTATTCCATCAACACATACAACACCAGATGTAATTAGTTTAAACAAGTTATTGAAACAGATGTATGAAGATGGGTGTACACATGTGTTTATGGAGTGCAGCAGTCATGCTATTCATCAGCACCGTATTACAGGTATTCATTTTGCAGGTGCGTTGTTCAGCAACATTACACATGATCATTTAGATTATCATAAAACCTTTGATGAATATATCCGTGTGAAGAAGGCGTTCTTCGACGGACTTACCTCCGAAGCTTTCGCAATCAGCAACCATGACGACAAGCGGGGTGAAGTAATGTTACAAAACACCAAAGCAAAGAAGCACTATTACAGTTTGAGGACCATGGCTCAGTTTAAAGGAAAAATTCTTGAAAACAGCTTAACAGGTTTACACATGCTGGTAAATAATGCTGATGTCCATTTCCGTTTGATTGGTGAATTTAATGCTTACAACCTGCTTGCCGTTTATGGTGCTGCCATTTCTTTAGGCGAAGAACAGCAGCATGTGTTACAAATTTTGAGCAGCATTACCGGCGCTGAAGGAAGATTTGATTATATCATTTCCGGCAAAGAATTAATTCTGGGTATTATTGATTATGCTCATACACCCGATGCATTGCAAAATGTATTGAGCACTATAAAAAAATTAAAGCGTGGTCATGAACAGTTAATTACGGTTGTTGGTTGCGGTGGCGATAGAGATAAAACCAAACGGCCACTAATGGGCGAAGTAGCATGTGAGCTGAGTGATAAAGTAATTTTTACAAGTGATAATCCACGTACAGAAGATCCATTGCAAATATTAGCTGATATGGAAACAGGCTTGAGCAGTGCTGCCAAAAGAAAATTTATTTCCATAGCTGATAGAAGAGAAGCCATTAAAACAGCAGTGAATTTGGCAAAGTATGAAGATATTATTCTGGTAGCCGGCAAGGGACATGAAAAATATCAAGATATAAATGGAGTGAAGCATGAGTTTGATGATAAGAAAGTATTAAAAGAAATGTTTCAACTGTTAGAAAAATAACAAACTGAACGGGCATGTTAAAAAACTTATTTGATTGGTTAAACAGCATTGGAATAAAATTTCCGGGCGACAATCTGTTTCAGTTTATCACCAGCAGAGTGATGCTTGCTGTGTTGCTTGCTCTTATTATCTCTACAGTGTTTGGAAAAAAATTAATTAACTATTTACTTAAAAAACAAGTAGGGGAAACTGTAAGAGATCTTGGCCTGGCAGGTGAGCAGCAAAAGAAAGGAACACCTACAATGGGCGGGCTTATTATTATACTGGCAATCATTGTTCCTACAGTATTACTTGCAGATGTGAGCAAAGTATATATCCTGTTGATGTTGTTTGCTACCATATGGATGGGCTTGATTGGATTTATTGATGATTACTTAAAGATCCGTTCAAAGCGTTTGGCACAGCAGCAGGGAATCAATTATAAAAAAGGCGATAAAGATGGATTGGCAGGATGGTTTAAAATTTTAGGACAGGTTGTGTTGGGTATTGCAGTAGCAAGCACATTATTGTTTAACGAATCAATTAGTGTGTACCGTGAGTTTACAGGAGTACAGCTGCCTGCTAATGCAGATGTAAAAATTGTAAAGCTCAACGGCAAAGAAAAAATAATGATCAAAGCAGATGACCCTATTACTACCATTCCGTTTGTAAAGAGTCATGAATTTAATTATGCAAAATTATTGCCGGCTGCCGTACGTGGAGCTACATGGTTATTGTACATGCTCATCATCATTTTTATTATTACAGCAGTTTCAAATGGAGCAAACATAACAGATGGTATAGATGGATTGGCAACAGGTGTATCGGCTATTATAGGAATTTGTTTGGGTGTGTTTGCTTATGCAAGCGGTAACATACGTGTAGCAGATTATCTCAACATCATGTACATACCAAATCTCGGTGAGCTGTCAATTTTCATTGGAGCATTAGTAGGTGCATGTATAGGATTTCTTTGGTACAACTCTTATCCGGCGCAGGTGTTTATGGGCGATACAGGAAGTTTAATGCTGGGAGGAGTAATTGCATCACTTGCCATTTTAGTACGTAAAGAATTACTGATACCTATTTTTTGCGGAGTGTTTTTAGTAGAGGTGTTGAGTGTAACAATGCAGGTGAGCTATTTTAAATATACCAAACGAAAGTATGGTGAAGGAAGACGGATTTTTTTAATGAGCCCGCTGCATCATCACTATCAAAAACTCGGATTTCATGAAAGTAAAATTGTAACACGCTTTTGGATTGTAACGATCCTATGTGTAGTGTTTGCAATTGTTACTTTAAAGATTCGGTAAAAATAGTAAATGAGAAACCAACAGGTTTTTTAGAAGCCCGGTTCAATATCAATGTAAAACCAACCTGTAAGAGTACTAATTGAGAAACACCCTTACTAACCCATACTTGTGAAGAGCCTTTTTTATTTTTTAAAAATAAAAAAGGTTTGTTAAACCAAAACCAAAAGAAGAAAAGAAACAAAAGGCAAAAAGAAAAAAAGAAAAAAAAGTGAAACACAAATGTTACATACTCGGTGGCGGCGAAAGCGGAACAGGCGCAGCCATACTTGCCAAACAGCAGGGGTATGATGTATTTGTAAGTGATGGAGCTCCTATGAAAGAACTGTACAAAGAGGAACTGAGAGAGCACGGAATTGATTTTGAAGAAAGCAGACACAGTGAAGAAAAAATTCTTTCGGCTGATGAAATTATGAAGAGCCCGGGTATTCCTGAAAAGAGTGAGATCATGAAACTCATTCGCAAAAAAGGGATACCTGTTATTAGTGAAATTGAATTAGCCTGGCGTTACAAAGGCAATAGTAAAATTGTAGGTATTACAGGTAGTAACGGAAAAACAACCGTTACCTCGCTCACCTATCATATTTGCAAACATGCAGGGTTGAATTGTGCAATGGTAGGTAACATCGGCATCAGCTTTGCAAAACAAGTAGCTCTCGATCCAAAAGAAATTTATGTAGCAGAGATCAGCAGTTTTCAGTTAGATGATATAAAAGATTTCAGAGCAGAAATTGCAGTGCTCACCAATATTACTGAAGACCATCTGGATCGCTACGAGTACAAATTTGAAAATTATATCAAGTCTAAATTTAAAATAATTCAGAATCAAACAGCAGCAGATACATTTATTTATTGTGCTGATGATCCTGTAACGTCCAGGTATCTTAATCAAATTACTATCCATTCAACCCCATTACAATTCACCATGAACCAACAACCACTAAAAGGTGCTTTCATAAAAGAAGGTACTATGACGATTGCAGTTAACGACGATAAAGTAACCATGAGCGTAGATGATTTTAAGATCAAAGGAAAACACAATCAATACAACACTATGGCAGCAGGTATTGCGGCGGCTACGCTTGGCATTAGAAAAGAAAAAATAAGAGAAGCGGTAACAACATTCGAAAGTTTGGAACACCGCATGGAGCATGTGGCCAAAGTAAAAGGAGTGGAATACATCAATGACAGTAAGGCTACAAATATTAACTCTACTTGGTTTGCATTAGAAAGTATGACGGCTCCAACTATTTTAATTCTTGGCGGTGTAGACAAAGGCAATGATTACGAAGTGTTGAAGGAATTAGTAAAAGAAAAAGTTAAAGCCATTGTTTGCTTAGGTATGGATAACAGAAAAATTCATGAAGCATTTGGCGATACGGTGGCATTGCTTGTAAATACAACCAGTGCAGAAGATGCAGTAAAAGCTGCTTATCATTTTGCATCAAAAGGTGATACAGTTTTGCTGAGTCCGGCATGTGCCAGTTTTGATTTATTTAAAAACTATGAAGACAGAGGCAATCAATTTAAACATGCAGTAAAAGAGTTGTAACAAAAAGAATGAATGCATTTAATAATATAACAACGCAGCTTTCGCCATCCGGGTTTAGAAATAAAACGCAGGGTGATAAAGTAATATGGGCGCTGGTGATCATCTTATCATTAGTGAGTCTGCTGGTTGTGTATAGCGCTACCAATTCATTGGCTTATAAATTATACAAGGGCAATACATTTGTTTACCTCTTTAAGCAAATCATATTTATAACAGCGGGAATTGTTGTAGTGTACTTCGCTCACCGTGTGAACTATACCATTTATTCAAGAGTGGCACGCATACTGTTTTATGTTTCTATTTTCCTGCTTATTTATACGTTGTTTTTCGGTACAACCATTAATGATGGCAGCCGCTGGATTAAGTTACCCATCATTAACCTTACCATTCAAACATCAGATATTGCCAAGCTTGCTTTATTTATGTACCTCTCAAGATTGCTGAGTAAAAAGCAGGATGTAATTAAAGATTTTAAAAAAGGATTTATTCCATTAATGGTTCCTGTGGTGATCATCTGTGCATTAATTGCACCTGCCAATCTTTCTACTGCATTGCTTACAGGTGCTACAAGTATGTTGTTATTATTTATTGGCAGAGCAAGTGTAAAACATATTTTACTGGTTGCAGGTGCGGCAATCATTCCGGTAGTGATCTTAATTATTATTGCAAGCAGTTATTATAATAAAGAAGAAGGAAAAACAAAAGAACTGCCTGCATTATTAAGTGCCGGCCGTATTCCTACATGGATCAAAAGGGTACAGGATTTTGTATATGCAAAAGATAGTGAATCACCCTATCAAGTACAGCAGGCAAAAATTGCTGTAGCTAAAGGAGGGCTATTTGGTCTCGGCCCGGGTAATAGTGAGCAGCGGAATTTTTTGCCCCATCCCTATTCTGATTATATCTATGCAATTATTATAGAAGAGTATGGATTGATTGGCGCCGCATTTATCATATTTATTTACATGGTTTTTTTATTCAGAAGCATAAAAATTTTCAGGCGTTGCCCTTATGCATTTGGTGCGTTTCTGGCATTGGCATTGAGTTTTACATTGGTAATACAGGCCATGACAAATATGGCGGTGAATGTTGGTTTGTTTCCTGTAACAGGTGTAACACTTCCGTTAATAAGTATGGGTGGCAGCAGTTTTTTGTTTACCTGCTTATCAATAGGAATCATTTTAAGTGTGGCAAGAAATGTGGAAGACCTTGAAGGAAGTGATAAAAAACAAAAAGAAGCATTGGCATGAGTGTAAAGATTATTATGGCTGGGGGAGGAACAGGCGGACATATTTTCCCTGCCATTGCCATTGCGAATGCTATTAAAAAGTTAAGACCCGATGCGGAGATATTGTTTGTGGGAGCCAAAGGAAAAATGGAAATGGAAAAAGTACCGCAGGCTGGCTTTGAAATAAAAGGTTTAGACATTGTAGGTTTTAACAGAAGTTCTTTGATAAAAAACATTGGTTTGCCGTTTAAGCTTGTAAAGAGTTTCTTACAGGTGCGGACAATCATCAATCATTTTAAACCCGATGCAGTAATAGGAGTAGGTGGCTATTCCAGTTTCCCTGTATTACGATTTGCACAGAGTAAAAGTATTGCAACTTTTATTCATGAAGCAAACTCGTTTGCAGGAAAATCAAATATGCTGCTGGGAAAAAAGGCAACAAAGATTTTTGTAGCAACAGATGGAATGCAAAAGTTTTTTCCTGTAGAAAAGTTGATGATCACCGGTAATCCTGTTCGGGCTGTCATTGCACAATCAACTGTTGTGAGAGAAGAAGCAGTAAGATTTTTTGGTTTGGATCCTTCCCGAAAAACAGTATTAATTGTTGGAGGAAGTTTGGGTGCAAAAAGTATAAATGAAGCAATTGATAACGGCATAGATGAATTTGCTTTCAATCACCTGCAACTCATTTGGCAAACAGGAAAACCCTATGCAGAAGCGGCAAAGAAAAGGGCAGATGGAAAAACCAATGTGTGGGTAAATGAATTTATCACTCAAATGGAGCAGGGCTATGCAGCAGCAGATGTAATAGTTTCAAGAGCAGGTGCAATGGCAATAGCTGAAATATGTTTGATTGCAAAACCTGCAGTGTTTGTTCCGTTTCCATTTGCGGCAGAAGATCATCAAACTGCAAATGCAAAATATCTGGTTGATAAAAATGCCGGGCTTTTGGTAAAAGACAGTAAAACAAAAGAGAAATTAGTAAGTACCATCATTGATTTAATAAATGATGAAGAAAAACAAAAGGAGTTAAAAAAAAATATAAAACAATTGGGAATAAATGATGCTGATGCAGTGGTGGCAAATGAAGTTTTGAAAATAGTAAGCAAGTGAACGAAGAAAAGAATGATTGAGTTAAAAGATATAAAGAGTGTGTATTTCATTGGTGTGGGGGGAATTGGCATGAGTGCAATTGCCCGGTTCTTTAATGAAAAAGGGATACGGGTAAGTGGATACGATAAAACAGTTACACCTCTTACATTACAATTAGAAGCAGAAGGAATTGAAGTTCATTATAAAGAAGAAGTAGAAAATATTCCTAAAGATGTGCAGTTAGTAGTTTATACACCTGCTATTCCAAAGGAACAAAAAGAGTATCAGTATTATTTGCAAAATGGGTACAGTCTTGTAAAGCGGAGTGATGTGTTGCAGATCATTACACAAAGTTCTTTGAACATCTGCGTAGCAGGTACGCATGGTAAAACAACCATCAGTACAATAACAGGGCATTTGTTGAGACACACAGGTTTTGGATGCAATGCATTTCTGGGAGGAATTGCTGTGAACTATAATAGCAATTTTTGGTCAAGCGAAAACAATGTTTGTGTAGTGGAAGCCGATGAGTATGATCGTTCTTTTCATAAGCTTAGACCAACGATAGCAGTCATCACTGCAATGGATGCAGATCATTTAGACATCTATGGAACTGCTGAAGCAATGGAAGAAGCATTCATTGAGTTTACAAGAAAGATAAAACCCAATGGATGGCTTATTAGCAAATATGGTTTAAAACGAAAGAATGATTTAGTTGCCGGTAATCACATCACCTATCATTTAAATGATGTTAATGCTAATGTGTATGCAGCAAATTTAAAAGTAAACAATGGGGGTTATTTGTTTGATGTGGTAATGAATGATTGGTTATTAAAAGATGTACAGATGAATATTGGAGGATTACACAATGTGGAAAATACATTAGCAGCTATTTCAATAGCACATATTTTAAAAATTGATGATAAAAAAATTAAAGATGCCGTTGCTGATTTTAAAGGTGTGAAAAGAAGGTTTGAGTATGTGATTGCCCCCTCTCCAAATGGAGAGGGTCGGGGTGAGGTTGTATTCATTGATGATTATGCACACCACCCCGAAGAGTTGAAAGCATTAATAGGTGGAGCAAGAAGTTTGTTTGAAAAGAAAAAAATGATTTTGGTTTTTCAGCCGCACTTGTTTTCACGAACAAGAGATTTGGCTGATGCGTTTGCAGAAAGTTTGGATATGGCAGATCAGGTAATACTGCTTCCCATTTACCCGGCAAGAGAATTACCCATTGAAGGAATAAGTAGTGAATTGATTTTAAATAAAATGAAATTGAAAAGTAAAACGGTCATGAATAAACAGGAGTTATTAGAGCAAGTAAGTAAAATGGTTAGTGACAACGCTAAAGCGGAAGAGGGAATTGTTTTCATAACAGCAGGAGCGGGAGATATTGATACGTTGTTACCACAATTAAAAGAGTTATTACAAAAATAAATGGTGTTAAAAAAACATATCGTTCGTAAAGCAGTACTCACCATTATGTGGTCATTGGTAAGTGCAGGTGCAATTATGTTATTGATAGCAGCTACCAGGCAGCAGCAAGAAAAGGTATGTGACGATGTAATTGTAAAAGTAAAAAGTGTAGATGTGCAGTACATCAGCGAACAACAAATACTTAATACCATTTCCGGCGGCAGACCCGATTTGATGAAAGGACAATTGATAAAAACATTTGATTTAAGTCAATTGGAAAATTTGCTGGAAACTAATTTGTGGATTCGTAATGCAGAACTGTTTTTTGATAATAAAGATGTGCTGCATGTAAACATTATTGAACGGCAGCCGGTAGCCAGAATATTTTCACTGAGTGGAGAAAGTTTTTATGTAGATGACATGGGTGAACAGTTGCCTGTAACTGCCGATCAAATTGCAAGAGTACCGGTATTTACTTCTTTCCCCACCATTACAAAACCTCTGCAATCAAGAGACAGTTTGCTGCTGATCCAGATAAAGGAAACAGGAGCTTATATGCTAAAGCATAATTTTTGGATGGCGCAGATTGATCAGATAAACATCAGCAACTATGAAATGGAAATGATACCAAAGTTGGGAAAGCATAACATCCTCTTTGGCGATGGTACAAAAGTGGAACAAAAATTTAACCGTCTCCTATTGTTTTACAAACAGATCATGAGTAAAACAGGTTGGAATTATTACAGCACACTTGATGTACGGTTTGATAAACAACTGGTAGCCGTAAGAAGAGACAGTGTGAGTTTGTTTAAAAGTTTTATCATACCAAAAGACAGTATTCTTATAAGTACAACAGTTGACAGTATGAATATGGCAAGAGACAGTTCTTTAAGAGTCTTGCCGGTAAAAGAAGATTCCAATGCAGTGCTTACCTCTAAAACCATAACCCAAAACTTGCCCGCCAAAGCTTTAGTGAAGGAGGGACCACAATCCGACCCTGTGAAAAAACCTGTTGCTGCAAAATCAAATGCGGTAAAACCTAAAACACCTGTACAGAAAAAATCATTAACTGATGAAGAGAAAATTTTACTGGAAGCAAAAAAGAAAACAGAAAAACCAAAAGCAGAAATGAAAAAGAAAGATGGAACTGAATTAATGCGATAAAAAACAAACTTATAATAATCAACAACTTTTTTCAAAACACAACTAAAAACAACATACAACTATGACTTCGGAATCACCCACAAACGGAACAACAGCAGGCACAGCTTTTGTAAACAATAATCCTATTATTGTAGGGTTAGACATTGGTACTACAAAAATTGCAGCCATTGCCGGACGAAAAAATGAATTCGGCAAATTAGAAATCCTCGGCTTTGGCCGTGCAAACTCCAATGGTGTGCAGCATGGCATGGTACTCAACATTGATCAAACAATTAAAGCCATTGAACAGGCTTTGCAAAATTGCTATGCCAGCAATCCTAATTTAGAAATCAGTGAAGTGTATGTTGGTATTGCAGGCCATCATATAAAATCATTACAAACCCGTGGCGATATTGTGCGCCAGGTAACAGATGAAGAAATTGCACAAGCTGAAATTGATCAATTGATCAGCGATCAGTTTAAAACCTACATTCCTGCAGGCGATCAGATCATTGATGTAATACCACAGGAGTTTACAGTAGATAATTTTCAAAATATTCCAAACCCTATTGGCTACAGTGGAGTAAAAGTGGGAGCAAACTTTCACATCATCACCGGAGATAAAAATGCAATCCGCAATATCAACCGCAGCGTGGAAAAAAGTAATTTAAAAGTAAAGGATCTGGTGTTGCAGCCATTGGCATCAGCAGCAGCAGTAATGTGTGAGCATGATTTGGAAGCAGGTGTTGCCATTGTAGATATTGGCGGTGGCACTACTGATCTTGCTGTTTTTTATGAAGGTATTTTAAAGCACACTGCAGTAATTCCTTTTGGTGGCGAAAATATTACCAACGATATCAAAATGGGTTTGGGTGTGTTGCGTACACAAGCAGAGCAAATGAAAGTGCAGTTTGGAAGTGCACTCGCAGATGAAGCAAAATCAAACGCATTCATTACTATTCCCGGCATACGTGGAATGCAGCCAAAGGAAATTTCAGTAAAAAATCTGGCAAATATTATTCAGGCACGCATGAGTGAGATCATGGATTTTGTTTCCTATCACTTAAAACAAGTGGGGCTCGATAACAGAATGCTCAATGGTGGAGTTGTATTAACAGGTGGAGGTTCTCAATTAAAACATCTCATTCAGTTAACGGAATATGTTACAGGATTAAATGCACGCATTGGTTTTCCTAATGAGCATTTAGCATCAGGTCATATTGATGAACTGGCAAAACCGATGTACAGTACCTGTATCGGTTTAATATTGAAAGGATACAATGTGTATGAAAACACACAGAACAAGTTAAAAGGATTGGAAATAAAAGAAGAACCCGTAGCAGAAGTAAGCTCTGTGTATGATGAGCAAACAGATACACATCAGGTACGTATTAAAAAACGTAAAAGTTTAAAAGGATTTATGGACAGTATTAAAGACGGATTGATTGATATGTTTCATGAAGAAGAAGATAAGAAATTCTAAGAACCCAAATCTAAATAGCAAGAACCAAAAGAAAACACTGAACAAAAACTTACAAACCCATTAAAGAAATCGTATGATACATTTTGATTTACCAAAAGAAAAATCTTCCATCATCAAAGTAATTGGTGTAGGCGGTGGTGGCAGCAATGCAGTAAACCACATGCACTCACAAATCATTGATGGTGTAAATTTTATTATTTGCAATACAGATGCACAGGCCATTGCACAAAGTGCCGTGTCTAATAAAGTACAACTCGGTCCGCATTTAACACAAGGCCTCGGTGCAGGTGCTAATCCCGTAATTGGCCGTCAGGCAACTGAAGAAAGTTTAGAAGAGATCAAACGTATTTTAGAAGTAAATACAAAAATGGCGTTTATCACTGCGGGCATGGGTGGTGGTACAGGTACAGGTGGTGCGCCTATCATTGCAAAAATTTGTAAAGATCTGGGCATACTCACTGTGGGCATTGTTACAACTCCATTCAGTTATGAAGGGAAAAAACGTATTCAGCAGGCAGAAGATGGAATCAATCAATTAAAAGATTATGTAGATACATTACTTGTAATCAGCAATGATAAACTGCGTCATCAGTTTGGTAATTTAAAAATGAAAGAAGCATTTACCAAAGCTGATAATGTATTGGCAACTGCTGCAAAATGTATTACGGATGTTATAAATAGTACCGGACAAATCAATGTGGATTTTGCCGATGTATGTACGGTAATGAAAAACGGTGGTGTTGCCATTCTTGGTAACTCAAGTGCAAGTGGGGAGAACAGGGCACAGCTTGCAATTGAACAGGCATTGAATTCTCCTTTGTTAAATGACAATGATATACGTGGTGCAAAATGGATACTCATTAATATCAACAGTGCAGAAGGCGATCATGAGTTTACTATGGATGAAGTGGAAGTGATACAGAATTATTTATTAAGTCAGGCGGGTGATGACAGTGATGTAATACTGGGTTTGGGTTATGATGCAAATCTGGGCGATGCCATTGGTATTACTTTAATTGCCACAGGCTTTGAACAAAAAGATCCGTTTGATAAAAAACCTGAAATAAAAGAAACAGCAAAACCAAAAGATGAAAAAATTGTAATGGTGCTGGGTGAGCAAACAGAAGAAAAGAAAGAATACAAACAGCCGGTGTTGTTTACAGAAGAAGTAAAAGATCCGTTTGCACCTGTAATCGTTGAAGAAATTACTGCACCACCAGTTGTGGAAGTGCAGCCTTTACCCGTTGTAGAAACTGCTAAAATTGAATTTGTGTTAGAGCCGGTGATCATTCCTGTTTCAAAAGCAGAAGTGAAAGAAACGATGGAAGAAACTCCGGTTGTTGTACAGCAGGTTACTCCCGCTGAGCAATCAATGGAAGTAAAAATTTCTACAGGAGGTTTTTTAAAGAAGCCTGAAGTAATTTATGCAGAAACAAAAGAAGTTACTGCTGAAATTAAAATAGAAGACCCATCAAAAGAACTTCCTGTTCAACTTCAGTTTGTAAAAGAAGACGAAGAAAGCTTCGATATGAAATTGGTTGAGAAAAAAGCAGGACAGTTAGCGGCGGAAGAAAGCCTTGGAGCCGATCAAAAATTTCATCTTGCCTCTTCAGATGCGCCTCCGGTAACGGATGAGGCAGAAGAGCAACGGAAGAAAGCAGCAGAACGTTTGCAGAAGTTGAGAAACCTCTCGTTTAACATTCATGCTGCAGAACCGAATAATGAGTTTGAAAGTGTGCCGGCTTATCTCCGCCGTAATTTAGAATTGTACAATACTATTTCGCCTGCAGAAAATTTTTACAGCAATTACACGGTGCAGAGCGATGAAAATAACCAGGCACAGATCAGTACCATCAATACGTTTTTAGATGGTAAGAAACCGGATTAATACCAATCTCCCTTTCCACAAAGGAGAGGGCAGGGGGATTTTTTTGAAAAGTGTGTTGATACTTTGAGTAGTAAACTTTTTAAAAAGGTGTTTGAAGTGGTTAAGGACAACAGTATGTATCAACAAAATGATTGTTCAGCGAAGCCGTAAAAAAAAGTTGGCTTTTTGCTTGGTTTTTTACATAGTTCATATTTGGCGTTCGTGCTTTTGTCTCTCGCTTTTACTCAATTAAGCTTGGTCACGAACAACAAACAAGCAAGTGGCATGAGTCTGATAATTATTGCCTTCCCAGTTAAAATTAATTTGGAATTGATTAAAATTTATATCTCTGTTTTGGGCTAAGTAGGTATTGATGTGTGTATGTAGAATTTCTCTATTTCTTTTTAATTTCCAACTTTCCTCAATGCTATTTCTGTCAATTAAAACGAGGAAAAATCTATTTGCAGCGTCAAATCTTCTTGGAGCTTGATTTTCATAAAACCAAACAATTAGCTGATGAGGATTGGCTAATGTTTCGTCAATAATTTCTCGCCTTGTTTGGTGAAAGCTTTGTACAAATTGTTGTGCTATCTCACTCGGGCTTTCAGTTATACGATTTATTAATTCAGTGAACTGTTCGTCATCACTAAGATTTTTATCATACGGAATTCCATTCCTTCTTGCAAAGCCTCGTAATTCGATGATTTCTCTTTCTGGTAGTCCTCTTTCTCTTCTTTTTAGTTTCATGAACCCATCAGGGAAAAATGTAACTTTCAAATCAAATGGAAAATCATTCCAAAAGAAATCTACTTTTTTAACAAGACCAACAGCGGGAATAATGTCTTGATGGTCTTTAAATATATCTTCAATTAAAATTGATGTCCAAAAGTTATACCACGACCAAAGTACATAGTTTCTGATTTTCGCATTAAGCTCATTTTGAACTTTAGCTTCTAATACATCTAAGTCCGAAATGCCTTTAATATAATTCTTAACGATATAGACCTCAACTTCACTTTGATGAAATCCACCAGAGTCAAGATTATTTATTCTGTATAAATGATGATAAAGTTGTTCCTCATTTTGCAAGCGGATATTTCTTTCTTGTTGATACACCTGCCTTATGAATGTATCAACTATATTTTTTGGGATATTTTGACAAAATAAATGTTCAAAAAGCTGTCTACCCTGAATATTTTGAATGTCTATTCCTGATATCTGTGCTAATTGCCTTAAAATTTCAGTTCTTGATAAAGACCGGATTTTTAGAAAATAATTGCCATTTTGATGATTTAGAATAATGTCAAATTGATTATTCTGATAAGCAGTATTTAGTAGTCTGAAAATTACTTGCATCCTATTGTACTTGGTTTTCTATTTGTGTTTTAGTAAATGCTGAAACGGAATACTTCTTTTTAGGAGAGCAGACAAATAAAATTTCTTGACTACCAGCTACACTTCCTTTTCCTCCTCTACCATTATGATATGTTTTTGCTTCAACCTTTACATTCTTGTATTTTGAAATTATTTTTTCAAATTCTTCAATACCAGGGTAGCTTCTATTGTTGTAACTAATTAACCAGTGTGGAATTTCTTCCGAAAGTTCAAAAAGTTTTTCAAATGAAGAAATAACATCTCTTTTTTTGTCAAACCCGCTAAAGCGTTGTGGTTCGTAGCGTTTAATTCCATTTATAAATTCTTTGTCCTTCCAATATTCTGTATAAGTCTCAAGTAAATGATAAAAACCTTGATAGTCAGCATGGCTATCACAATAGGGTGGGTCAAAATATGCTAAATCAATACTGCCAACAGTTGGTAAAAGGTCTAAGATATTTTTATTAAAACTGTGATTTTCTTTTTCGTTGTCAAAAATAGCGTTGTTGTATTTCGGCAATATTTCTTCAAATATTTCTTTAATTGGTCTTACCAAACTCCTGTTTCGTTTTATTCTTTCTGGGTCATTTGCATAAACCAAAGCTTGAGTATGCCCAAAGTGCCCCATTGTGATTTTCCTTGTCATACTACGATTAATAACAGTATAAGCAATTGCCTCCTTAATGGTATCATTTAACAATGGGATATTAGCCCTAAAATTATCCAAAAATTCTGCCTCGTCTTTTTCAAAGAATACATTAGTAAATGTTTTCTCCATCAACTCAAAATCCTTTTTGTTTGGCGAAGGTTGAAAAAGTATTTTTAAGTCTTCCTTTGTAAGTTTAGTTTCTTTATTTTCAATAAGTGCTAAACCTATTTGATTATTAAAGTTTAGGAAGTCATTAGAGATGGTTTTTAAGCCCATTTGTTTAAATAAAAAAGCAACCGAATGGGAACCAGCAAAAGCATCAATTGCTGTCGTAACGTTATGAGGTATGAATTTTTTTATCCATGCCAAATGTGTATGCTTAGCCCCTAAGTATTGCGGTTCCGGAAATTGAAAACTGAAATTTTTATCTTCTTTAAATAGCATTTAAATAATATGTCTTTATGTACCCAACAAATTTAGCACACTTTAATTTAAGTCTATAAAATACTTGCACTCTTAGGGTGTTACGTTGCATGACGCACAACTCAAAAATATGCGAAAGTTTTGCCCCTGCAATAAAGAAACATTTTTTTAAATGCTTTTTTTAAATTGTTATCAAAAAAAACGAACGTTTTAAAACGTTCGCAAATACAACTATAGTTCTGCTACTGTTAGCCTCCCCGCAAACGATAAACTCTAACACCTGCCTTAAAGTATTAACCTCACTGATTACAACACCAGCATCAGCTTCATTCAAAACAACTTCCCCATCAAATAACATTCCTCTAACAAACTAAAGGTAACAATCAGCATCTCTTATTCATACAAACAAACGGATATGAAAAAACTTCTTACCATTACAACTAAAGTTGACCAGCCGGAGTTTATTGAAAAACTGGTGGAGCGTTTGGCCTCGAATCATATTGATATGGGATACGGTTCTAACAAAACAACCGGCGAATGGCAACCTATTGAAACATCCACTACAGATATTTATCTCGGCGGCACAGTAGAGCTGATGATGGAAAATGAACAGTTGAACATTCCATACATCACCAACTTTTTATTTACCTGTTTAAAAAATAAAGCGGGAATGTATAAGTTAGAATGGAGCAGTTCGCTTTCATAATGGATTGTAGGTAGGTGTTGATTATTTTTTCTTGCAATAAAAGATGTTGGAAAAGCACCAAAATTAGAATGAAGTTAGTAATACTACCATTACCCCTCTTTTATTGAAACTTAAAATGGAATTATTGCATTGTTGCTTGTCTCATATACTCAGATTTGCCACTTACTCATCTTTAGTAATACTTAGGCTCATAAATATTCATGTATTTTTACAGTAAAGCTTTTTACATGTATAGCAAAGTAATAGAATTTATACAGGCAAGAATTATGATTAGCCGTGAGGAGTTAGAAAAAAGTTTTAGTTACAGCGAACCAAAAACATTTAAAAAAGAGGAGTACTTGCTGCGTATTGGAGAGTATTGTAGGTTTGTTGGTTTTTTAAACAAAGGTTTGCTCATTACAACCATCATTGATAATGCAGGTAATGAAAAGGCAAGCAATTTTATTTATGAAGGATGTTTTTTTACCTATACCGAAGGGCTTGCATCTAACACACCTTCTCATAAAAATTTTATAGCGCTAGAAGAGAGTGAAACAATAATGCTTAGTAAAGAACATTTAGCTGTAATTTTTAAAGACAACCCGAAGTTTGAGACACTCTTAAACCAAATGCTGGCAGAAGAAGTAAGAGCATTATTGTTAAGCGAGCAAGCAAGGAAAACCAGTAGTTTAGATGAACGCTATTTGAATATTGAAACGCAATACCCCGGTGCTTTTCAAAGAATTCCTATGAAGTACATAGCTGACTATCTTGGAATAGAGCCTCAAAGCCTGAGCCGCTTACGTAAAAGATTAGCTATACAAAATAGAAATTAACCTTGGTTCAGTGAACAGAAAAATAGTAAGCATAGTTTGCGGTATAAAATTAAAACTATGACTTGGGATAAATTTATTTGGTTAGTGTTAGACAATGCAGATAAATACTTTTTAATAGCCGGCCCGGTATTTCTTATCTTTTATGTTTTGCTAAAGAAAAGAATTTTTTACAAAAAAATTCAGGCAAAATTTCCCAAGTTAAAAGATTACGGTAGAGAAATCTTTTTTTCAACAATTACAATTATATTGTTTTCAGTGCCGCCACTTTTAATGTTGTATAGCGATAGTATAAGGCCACACACCACATTTTATAAAGAGGTTAATGAATATGGCATACTTTACTTAATTCTTGCATTTCCATTAATGCTTTTAATGCATGACGCTTATTTTTATTGGATTCACAAGCTCATGCATTCACCATGGCTTTTTAAAATGTTTCATTTGGTACATCATAAATCTACCAACCCTTCTCCTTGGGCAGCTTATGCGTTTCATCCATTAGAAGCAGTAGCCGAATCGCTGATATTTGTAATTTTTCTTTTTACCATTCCAATACATAGTTATCATCTTATGACGTTCTTTGTGTTTAGTTTAATTTATAATGTGTATGGGCATCTTGGTTATGAACTTTATCCTAAAGGATTTCATAAACATTGGTTTGGTAAGTGGATGAATACATCTGTTAGCCATAATCAGCATCACCAATATTTTAAAGGTAATTATGGTTTGTACTTTACAATTTGGGATAGATGGATGGGAACATTAAGAACTGATTACGATGCTGCCTATGAAGAAATAAAGGCAAGAAAAAAAACAGAAACAAAATAAAAATGCGTATAACATTCGTAATTGTAGTATTGGCTGCATTGGGTTTTACCAACGGTTCTTTAGCCCAAGTAAAAGTAGACGATATTATTGGCAATTGGCTAACTGCTGGAAAAGAACCAGCCAAAATTCAGATTTATAATAGCGGCGAAAAATTTTATGGTAAAATTGTTTGGCTAAAAAACTCAACAAGTAATGGTATTCCAAAAGTTGATAACAAAAACCCGGATATAGGAAAAAGAACCAATCCCATAATTGGATTGCTATTGTTAACAGGGTTTAAATTTGATGGCGATGACGAATGGAAAGGAGGAACAATTTATGATCCTGAAAGTGGTAAAACTTATAGTTGCTACTTAACCCTAAAGGGTAATAATACATTAAAAGTTAGAGGCTATATAGGTATTTCCTTACTTAGCAGAACTGAAACTTGGGCAAGGGTAAATTAATTCAAGTGCTTTTTAAAACTACAGAATAAGAAATTTTGTGTTGTGGCAAACGGTGTAGTATGATCTTCTGTGATACAACGAATTTTATCAAATCCGTTTTGAAGTTCTGCTGTTAATTTTTCTTCATTGTATTGCTTAACAGGAAGCCCACTACATTTTTCAGGTCCGGTTTCAGAAAATGTACCAATTGTTAAATATCCTGAAACGTAATTTCTTGCTGTATTAATATATTTCTCTATTTGGGTATTTGTTGTTAAAAAATGAAAGGTTGCTCTGTCGTGCCAAAGTTCAAAAGTTGTATCTGGCTTAAACTTTACAATGTCACTTACAACCCAATTTACTTTATTAGCTTTATTACCCAACCGTTTTTTTGCCCTCTCAAGTGCTTCTGCTGAAATATCAAGCACTGTAATATTTTCAAAACCTTCGCTAAGCAAATAGTCAACAAGTTTACTGTCGCCTCCACCAATATCAATAATCTTTGCGTTCTTGGATAGGTTGAAAGAATGTATAAAATCTAACGAGGTTTTAGGAAAATCCTGTGTCCAACTTACTTGATTGGGGTCTTTTGTTTTATAAACCCTGTTCCAATGATTTTGTTTTGAATTAGCCATTTTTAAAGTTCGTGAAAAAATTATGTAAACCTACAAACGCTTAAAAAAAAGAATTTCCTTCAATTTTCTACCTTTTCAAATTATTACCAAACAACGATATTTGCAGCATGTCGCATCCATCTGCTATTGAAATAAAAGACTATACCTATCAATTGCCCAACGAAAAAATTGCATTGTATCCGTTACAAGAAAGAGATTTTTCAAAACTACTTGTTTATAAACAAGGTATCATCTCAGAATCAAACTATCACAACATTGGCAACGAGTTTAACAATAAAACCCTGCTGCTCTTTAACAATACCAAAGTAATAGAAGCAAGAATTTTTTTTCAAAAAGCTACCGGTGGCGTTATAGAAATTTTTTGTTTGGAGCCTGCCTATAATACAGAAGTTACACAGGCAATGACAAGCAAGGGAAAAGTAGTTTGGAATTGTTTAGTAGGAGGTGCAGCCAAATGGAAAGAAGGGATCATTGAAAAAAAAGTAGTAGTTGGTACTGAAAACATTCACCTCTTTGCTGAAATAAAAGATCGGCTGCCCGATTGTTTTATCATTGAATTTTCATGGCATAGTTCTAATTTCACTTTTGCTGAAGTATTGCACTATGCAGGTGTTATTCCACTACCACCATATTTGCATCGCAAGGCAGAGGAGCAGGATTACGATCGTTATCAAACAGTATATGCAAAAAGTGAAGGAAGTGTGGCAGCGCCCACTGCAGGTTTGCATTTTACTCCGCAATTAATAGAGCAGCTATCTAACAATGGTATTTATATGGAGCAGGTAACCCTGCATGTGGGTGCAGGAACATTTAAACCTGTAAAAACAGAAACCATTGGTGAGCATGAAATGCATAAAGAATGGATGGATGTAAAAAAAACAACCATAGAACATATCCTCAACTATCATCCGAAAGATATCATACCCGTGGGCACTACTTCGCTCAGAACTTTGGAAACTTTGTATTGGATGGGTGTAAAAGCATTGCAAAACCCCGAAGCTGCTATTGAAGATTTAGAAATAAAACAATGGGATGCCTATGAATTGCAGACAGAAGGAATTAGCGTTGAAATTTCTTTGCAGGCTTTAATTGGGTGGATGAACGACAGGCAACTGGAGCAACTCATTTGCCACACACAAATATTAATTGCTCCGGGTTATAACGTAAAAATTGCAGATGCCTTAGTTACAAATTTTCATCAGCCCAATTCTACCTTACTACTTTTAGTAGCTGCATTAATAGGCAACGATTGGAAAAAAGTGTATGACTATGCGCTGGAAAATGATTTCCGTTTTCTCAGTTATGGCGATGGCAGTTTATTGTGGGTGAAGAAATAGCCGATAGTCTGTAGTCTATTGCTGATAGTTGTGCATCAAAATATTCAACATCCGGCTAACTACTAACGGCCGCCAACTGCCCAATTTTTTCTTGCCCATTTCAAACCAACTCCTACCTTTGACCTCTAAAAAATTAACCAACTTCAACTTTGGTTCGTACCTCACTTAAATTTTATTTGTGGGAAAGCACATAGAAAAAGCCACAGCGGCAGGTTTATTAATTGCATTAGGTATTATTTATGGCGACATCGGAACATCACCCCTGTACGTTCTCAATGCCATTACCACAGGCAAAGAAATTTCTGAATTTCTAATCATCGGTGCTCTCAGTTGTGTTATCTGGACGCTTACTCTTCAAACTACTTTAAAATATGTGTGGCTCACATTACGGGCAGACAACCGTGGTGAAGGTGGAATTTTTGCACTTTATACTTTGGTGCGCCGCAGAAAAAAATGGCTGGTAGTTCCTGCAATGGTTGGTGGTGCTGCATTACTTGCCGATGGTATGATTACTCCGCCCATCTCTGTAACATCTGCCATTGAAGGCTTAAAACAAATTGAAGCATTTAAATATATTGAGCAATCAACCATCGTTTATATTGTAATTGGTATACTTGTTCTGCTGTTCTTGATTCAGCAGTTTGGCACCAATTATATAGGTAAAGCTTTTGGCCCTATTATGATGATATGGTTTGTAATGCTTGCTGTGTTGGGTATCAGTCACTTTACAGATGAGCCACATGTGTTTAAAGCATTTAATCCTTACTATGCTTATAATTTATTAGTGAATTATCCCAATGGATTTTGGTTGCTGGGTGGTGTGTTTCTTTGTACCACAGGTGCTGAAGCATTGTATTCAGATCTGGGACATTGTGGGCGGAAAAATATCCGCATCTCATGGGTATTGGTAAAAACCTGTCTCATTTTAAATTATTTCGGACAAGGTGCCTGGCTTCTGGCCAATTATAACGGACAAATCATTTCTCCTGAAATGATTGATTCAGGTTTCAATCCATTTTATGGTTTAATGCCGCATTGGTTTCGATTAATAGGATTGGTTATTGCAACTACTGCTGCTATCATTGCCAGCCAGGCATTGATCAGCGGATCATTTACATTAATAAGTGAAGCCATGCGTTTAAACTTGTGGCCACGTTTAAAAATTGTTTATCCAAGTGAAGAACGTGGACAGTTGTTTATACCCGCAGTAAATATGATGTTGCTGGCTGGTTGTATTGGTATTGTTTTATATTTTAAAAAAGCATCCAATATGGAATCGGCGTATGGTTTGGCCATTACGCTTTGTATGCTGGCTACTACTATATTGTTTGCAAACTATCTGGTGGCACATAGGGTGAAATCCATATTTATTTATTTGTTTCTTCTTGTCTATACTATTCTTGAATTAGGTTTTCTCGCAGCCAACCTTAAAAAGTTTGCACACGGCGGTTATATTGCTTTAATAGTTGGTGGTGGTTTGTTTGTTATCATGTATGTATGGTTCAGAGCAAGGAAAATTAAAAACAGGTATGTTGAATTTGTAAGGCTGGAACATTATTTGCCTTTGCTTCAGGAGTTGAGTAATGATATGACGGTTACCAAACATGCCACGCATCTTGTATATCTCACAAGTGCTAACAATCCAAAAGAAATTGAGCATAAAATTATTTACTCCATACTTAACCGTAAACCAAAGCGTGCCGACATTTATTGGTTTGTACATGTGGATACACAGGATGATCCTTATACCTGTGAGTATGAAGTGGAAACAATCATTCCCAATGAAGTGATACGTGTTGAGTTTCGCTTAGGCTTTAGAATGCAGCCGAGAATTAATTTAATGTTCCGTAAAGTGGTGGAAGATATGGTGGCGAATAAAGAAGTGAACATCACCAGTCGCTATGAAAGCTTGCAAAGAAATAATGTAGTGGGAGACTTTCAGTTTATTGTACTTGAAAAATTCCTGAGCCAGGATAATGAACTTCCCTTCTTTGAGCGTGTAGTAATGCGGATTTATTTTGGCTTAAAAAAGCTTGGCCTCAGCGAAGAAAAAGGTTTTGGTTTGGATCAAAGTAATGTAGCCGTAGAAAAATTTCCGCTAATTGTTGCACCTATCAGTTCGCTTAAACTCAAGCGCATTCAAAATGATGATTGATTGGTACGAATGCTTCTTTCATTGCAGGTTGCAGGGGATTCACTAATTTCAGCACAGTTCACACATTGTCGCCCGTTATTATTTATATCATCATTGGTTACCTGCTGGTAATGCTCATTGCCTATTTTATACAGGAGCGTTTTATTTTTAAGCCAGAAAAATTAAAAGATGATTTTGAATTTAAGTACGATGCTCCTTTTAGAGAAGTGAGTTTTGTGCCTGAGCCCGGTGTTAAAATAAGCGGCATTCATTTTTATGTGCAAAATCCTCATGGGCTTATCATTTATTTTCATGGCAATACAAGAAGTATAAAAGGCTGGGGTAAATATGCAAAAGATTTTTACAGGTTTGGATATGATGTATTGCTTGTTGACTACCGTGGCTTTGGAAAAAGCATTGGTAAGCGGAGTGAAACAGCCATGCTAAAAGACATGCAGTTTGTATACGATGAAATGCGTACAGGGTTTCCTGAAGATCATATACTGGTATATGGCCGAAGTATGGGCAGCGGATTTGCCACTAAACTTGCAGCAGATAATTATCCACGGTATTTAATTTTAGATGCTCCCTATTACAGTTTTAGAAAAGCAGTAGAACGGTTTATCCCTTTTTTGCCAATGAAACTGGTGCTGCGTTATCATTTAAGAACAGACAGGTGGATAACCAATGTAAAATGCCACACATACATATTGCACGGTACTAAAGATTTTTTAATACCCATCAGGCAAAGTGAAAAATTGCAGCAAATAAATCCGGCACGCATAACATTGATCAGAATTAAAGGCGGCGGACATAATAATCTGCCTTCATTTCCGGAGTATCATAATTTTATAAGAGACATTTTAAAAATCTAATGTTAAGCAGAAAAACCAAAAACAGAATTGTTCGTACAATAAAAGTAATTGCAGTACTGTATGTACTTATTGGTATGCTTCTATGGCAGTTTCAGGATCGGCTTTTGTTTCATGCAAAAGAATTGCCGCAGGATTATCAATTTCAATTTTCAATACCACATAAAGAAGTGGCGCTGCAATTAACGGAAACTGAGAATTTAAATCTGGTACAATTTTTTTTAAAAGATTCAACTCCAATAAAAGGGGTGGTACTTTATTTTCATGGCAACAGGGAAAATATAAACCGTTATGCCAGGTATGTACCCAACTTTACAAAGCACGGTTATGAAGTGTGGATGCTGGATTATCCCGGTTATGGCAAGAGCATTGGTAAAAGAAAAGAAAATCGGTTTTATACAGACGCTTCTGCCATTTATAAACTGGCTTCAAATAAAGTAAGTGGCGACAGTATTATCATTTATGGAAAATCATTGGGTACCGGTGTTGCTACGGAACTTGCAAGCAGGACTGTTTGCAAACAGTTGATATTGGAAACTCCTTATTACAGTATGGCTTCTTTAGCTGCAACACATGTACCTATTTATCCTACGGAGAGTATGGTAAATTATAAGTTTCCTTTGTTTGAATTTATTACAGAAGTAAAATGCCCTGTTACCATTTTTCATGGAACGGAAGATGATGTAATTCCTTATAAAAATGCAATTCGTTTAAAATCTTTGTTGAAAAAAACAGATGTGTTTGTTACTATACCAAAAGGGGAACATAATAACTTAAATGATTTTGAATTGTACCATCAAAAGCTGGATAGTTTGCTGCATTAATATTTGTAAGAACTATTTTTCCTTGAGTCTTGTTTCTTTTTTTGAAACTGTTAATTTGTATTCGCAACCCACTTTCAAAGCCAGATTTTCCTTTTCATGACTCACAGGAAAATGAAAACAAACGGGGTAAGTATATTCCACCAAATGCGACTGTATAATTTCATAAATGGTTTTTCCAAATGGCCTGTCTGTATCTTTTAAATCAGTAAAGCCTCCAATGATTAATGCTGCAAGTGAATCCAGTTTTTTACTTCGCTTTAATTGTGTAAGCATTCTGTCAATATTGTACAATTGCTCACCAATATCTTCAAGAAACAGAATTTTATTTTTTGTTTTAATGTCAGATGATGTGTCCACTAAATGTGCAAGCAATGCAAGATTACCACCAACAAGTTCTCCACTTGCTGTTCCTGTTTTATTATGCTTTGTTGGTTTGCAAGTATAATTTGCTTTCATTCCTTCCAATGCATCTTTGAGAGATTGAATGTATTTGTTTTTAGAACCTCCATCATTAAAGGCAGCGGCCATGGGTGCATGCAATGTGGCAATTTTATAATTTCTGTTGATATGAGAATGCAGTACCGTTATATCGCTGAAGCCGATAATCCACTTTGGATTTTTTGCAAACTTTCTAAAATCTAATTGCTCTATTATTTTTCCCACACCATAGCCACCCCGTCCGCACAGAATTGCTTTTACAGTTGGTTCATCAAGCATAGCCTGAAATTCATGCAGCCGTTCTTCATCAGTTCCGCTGAAATAGGTTTTTGATTTGCTGCCCAGTGTTTTGCCTACTAAAACTTCATAACCCCAACTTTGTAATGTATCAATACAGGTTTGTGCTTTTTCTCTGGGCATATAACCTGCGGGGCATGTAATGGCAATGGTATCGCCTTTTTGTAAGTAAGGGGGAATTTTCATTTGATTTCTGTTAATGTACTTTCTGTTGCCGATATGTATAGTTTATGTTTAATGCCACACTTCAATGCGTAATTATTTTTCTGATGCCCGACGGGAAAATCAAAACAAACAGGATACTTGTATTCTTTTACTTTTTCTAAAACAATTTGTTCTACTGTTTTTCCAAACTCATCATCATTTGCTCCTTCATCTTTTTTGAGTTTAAACCCACCCACTATTAAACCGGCCAGTTTATCAAGCTTGCCGCTTCGTTTTAAATTCCAAAACATTCGGTCTATACTATAAAGATATTCGCCCGTATCTTCTACAAATAAAATTTTCCCGGCTGTTTTTAAATCACTCTTACTGGCAGCGAGTGATTCGATAGTTTTTAAATTACCACCAACAAGTACACCTTCGGCAATTCCATTTTTATTATTCATGTTTAGCGGAGCGGTGTATTTCATTGTTACACCTGTTAATGCATCTCTGATTGACAGTATGGTTTCTATTTGAATCGGTTCTGCTTTACTCCATTCTTCAGGAAAACTGTTGCACATTTTTGAATGAATAGATGCAATGCCTAAATTTCGGTTGATGTGCGAATGAAGAACAGTGATGTCGCTAAAACCAATAATCCATTTCGGATTTATTTTGAATTTTGTAAAATCAAGCTGATCAATAATGCGTACAAAACCATAGCCGCCTCTTGCACAAAGAATGGCTTTTACTTTTTTATCAGTAAGTAATTGTTGAAAATCTTTTGTCCGTTCTTCATCAGTACCTCCAAATGTAAAATTCCGTTGGCCAATTGTACTGCCAATTTCTATATTAAATCCCCAGCTTTTAAGGACATCAACTGCTGGCTGAATTTCTTTTAATGTAGTATAGCCGGCAGGAGAAGTTATGGCAATAACATCGCCTTGCTTTAAATAAGGTGGAATAATGGGGGTGGTTTCGGTTTCATCTTCAACTGTTGCTGCCTGTAGTGGTAAAGCAGCACCTGCAAGTAATAAAGAAGAAACAAAATGCTTTCGGTTCATAATTAAAAATACAATTTCCAAAGCATTTTGGGCAATGGAACAGTTTACGGTATTTTTGCGGATTCTTTTGTGAACTCATTTGACGAACAGAATTACCGAACGTACAAGCGAGTGACACAACAGGCGATGAACAGAATTACAAAAGACCACTACCAAAAATGAATCAACCAAAACGATATTTAATTACTTCAGCACTTCCTTATGCAAACGGCTTAAAACATGTGGGCCATTTGGCCGGTGCTTACATACCTGCAGATATTTATGTACGTTACCTGCGTGCACAAAAAAGAGATGTAGTGTTTGTATGCGGCAGCGATGAACATGGAACGGCTATTCCTATTCAGGCTACAAAAGAAGGAACAACGCCACGTGCTATTATTGATAAGTATCATGAAGCTATGAAGCAGGATTTTGAAGACCTGAATATGAGCTTTGATATTTATCACCGCACCAGCGAAAAAATTCATCATGAAACTGCACAGGAATTTTTTACTTATTTAAATGACAGAGGCGAACTGGAAGTAAAAGAAACCGAACAGTTTTATGATGAAGAAGCAAAATCGTTTCTGGCTGACCGTTATATTAAAGGTACTTGCCCCAATTGTGGCAGCGATCGTGCCTTTGGCGACCAATGTGAAAATTGCGGAAGAACATTAAGTCCCGATGAATTGATAAATCCTGTAAGCACTCTCAGCGGAAGTACTCCGATTAAGAAAAAAACTTCGCATTGGTATTTGCCATTGGGAAAACATGAAGATTTTTTGCGTGAATGGATTTTAAAAGAACATAAAGATGATTGGCGTGCAACGGTTGTGGGTCAGTGCAGAAGCTGGATTGAAGGTGGTTTGCAATCAAGAGCTATTAGTCGGGATTTAGATTGGGGTATTAGTGTGCCGCACCCCGATGGCGCTGGAAAAGTTCTATACGTTTGGTTCGATGCTCCTATTGGTTATATCAGTGCCACCAAACAATGGGCCATTGATCATAGTAAAGACTGGAAGCCTTATTGGTACGATGCAGATACCAAGCTTGTACATTTTGTAGGAAAAGATAATATTGTATTCCATGCAATCATTTTTCCTATTATGCTTAAACTGCACGGAAATATTTTACCAGCCAATGTTCCGGCTAATGAATTTCTGAACCTGGAAGGAGATAAAATGAGTACCAGCCGTAATTGGAAACTCGACATGAGAGATTATATTACTGATTTTGTGAAGAAAGAAAATGGTGGCGGGCAATGTGTAGATATGCTTCGTTATTACTTAACACAAATTGCTCCTGAAACAAAAGACAGTGAATTTATGTGGAAGGGTTTTCAGGATGCAGTGAACAGTGAATTGGTAAGCATCTTTGGAAATTTCATTAACAGAACATGGGTGCTGATGCATAAGCTTTGCAATGGTAAAGTACCAAAGCTGCACGAAGAATTATTAGATGATGATGATAGAAAAGTGATGAATGATATTGAAACTGCAAAGTTGAAAGTAGAAAACTTACTGGAAGATTATAAGTTTCGGGAAGCATTGTATGAAGTAATTGATTTGAGCAGAAAAGGAAATCAGTACATGCAGAAAAAAGAACCCTGGATTGTGGCAAAACAATTAGCTGAGAATCCTGAGGTTCAAAAAGGCATTGATAATACCATGCATTTGTGTTTGCAGTTAAGTGCCAATCTTACAATCCTCATTAATCCATTTTTGCCCAACACTGCAAAAAAGATGATTGGAATGATGAAGGTGGTAGAGAAGATGCTGGATTGGGAAAATGCGGGGAAAATTAAATTGCTGAGTGTTGGTTATACACTGCGAGCACCCGAACTATTATTCAGAAAAATTGAAGATGAAGAAATCAGTTATCAAATTGAAAAATTGAAAAGCGGTTTACTAAAACTGGAAAGCAATAAAAAAATGGAAGAACCAAAATCTGAAATCTCAAATCTGAAATCTGAAATAGTTTTCGATGATTTCGCCAAAATAGATTTGAAAGTGGGAACCATTATCACAGCAGAAAAAGTAGAAAAGGCTGATAAGTTGTTAAAGCTTTCTGTAGACCTAGGTTTTGAAACCAGAACTATTGTAAGTGGTATTGCACTTCATTTTAAACCTGAAGATATTGTTGGCAAACAAGTTGTGGTAGTTGCTAATTTGGCTCCACGTAAAATGCGTGGCATTGAAAGCAATGGCATGATTTTAATGGCAGAAGATAAAGAAGGCAAACTTCATTTTGTTAATCCGCAAACTTCAATTAATGCCGGGGCCCCGGTAAATTGATAAATTAACTTTTTCATGAATTATAAACCATATAGTTAATAATCCAGATGATTGCATGAAACAAAAAGGCAATCGTAAAAAAACTGACTACCTGTGTTTGCTTGTTAAGTTTAATCTTGTTCATAAAATAGTTTTTAAGGGTTTACAATTTTCAACCGGGTACTAAATCGGCTGCTTTGTATAATAGACGATTCGTTACAACAATGGTTTAAAACCATATTATGATAGATTATTAAGTACATCTATTTTAAATGAACCGGCACTCGGTAATCAGTAACAATTCTGGCCAACATTTTATTTGGGGGTTATAAACCATCTCTTGTTCATAATCATTTTACTGCTTTCTTTTTTGATGGGTTTCTTTATATTTGCCCTATAACTGTGAAATTGATTCTATCAGCCACTTATAATGAAACAGAACTGGTTTTCCGTCTTAATAACGGAGATCAACAGGCTTTTTCAGAACTATATGACCGTTTTTCAGGTGCTTTACTGGGTGTTATCATGAAAATCATACCTGATCAGGCAATGGCTGAAGATGTACTGCATGAAACCATGATCAAGATATGGAACAATATAGCGAGTTTTAATTCAAGCAAAGGCCGATTGTTTACATGGATGATTAATATTGCCCGTAATCAGTCCATTGATAAAACTCGATCTAAGAATTATAAGAACAATGCACAAAACTCTTCTTTAGAGGATTCCGTATATGTAAGCGAAACAATAGCAGTAACAGGAACCAACGAAGATACAATGGATGTAAAAGACTGGTTGCTGTACTTGCCGGAAGACAACAGAAAATTAATGCGAATGGCCTATTTTTTAGGATATACTCAGGAAGAGATAAGCAAAGATTTAAACATCCCATTGGGAACTGTTAAAACGAAAATTAGAAATAGTTTAATTTTTTTACGTAAAAAACTGAATGTAATCTGACGTGGATTTAAGTTGTATCATACAATCCGGAGACCTTGAACTTTATGTAATGGGTATGCTTCCTCCTGAAGAGGCGGATAAGGTGGAAGTGCTTGCTCAATTATTTCCAGAAATTAAACTGGAGCTTGCTGCCATTGCAGATACATTTGAAACTGCCGCAATGCAAATAGCTGTAACGCCGTCAACATCTGTGAAAGAAAAAATAATGGCTTCGTTACCTGTAACTAGAGACAGGCAAAGTACTTACAATAGTAACAACCCGTCCGCAAAAGTGATTGATATAAATGTGTTACATAATACAAAATCTTCATTTAGCAAAATAGCCGTAGCGGCTTCCTGGGGTTTACTGGTCTTGCTGGGAGCACTATCAGTATATCTGTTTACAAATAATAATAAGTTGAAGAATGATGTTGTGCTTTTGCAAAAAAATGCAAACATTGATGAACAACAAAAAGTAGAGCTAAACCTTAAGCTTTCTTATTTTGAAATTTACCATCGCCTAAAAAAAGATGCCGCTGTTACTTCTGTTGCACTTGCTTCTGTTAAAGAAGGTGTACAGCAACAGGCGGAAGTTTTTTGGAATAAAACTACCGGCGAATTATATATTGATCCCTCACTATTACCACAAACTCCCGGAGGTAAGCAGTACCAGCTTTGGTTTATTTTGGATGGAAAACCCGTTGATGCCGGAATGCTTAGCCTCAACAGTACTCTATCTATACAAAAAATGAAAGAGTGTAAAAGCGCACAGATGTTTGCTATAACTCTTGAAGACAAAGGTGGAAAGCCTACCCCAACTATGGATCAATTGATTGTAGCCGGGAAAGTAGGTTAGTAAGTACTTAGCCCCCCCATTATTTTTAAAACTTTCTTGTTTAGAGAAATCTAAAAACCGAGGTAGTTTTTTTTTCGTACATATTCAGGCTGCACTTGTGAGATGTACGTATTGACTGTTCTGTTTTAACCAGCTAGCAGAATAAACCTTTCTCTACTACTTCTTTAACCGGCTTCAGCAAATGATTTGAATTGTATGAAAAACCAGCCTAATCCTGCTTTGTTGAAATATTTTAATGTGTTGTTCATCCATGAAATTATTCATCCAATTTTTAAACAATTTTTTTTTATGAAAAAGAAGATCTATGCCTCGTTTTTACTAGCGGTTATGGTATTAAATACCTTCCCACTACAACTTTTTGCATCTAGTCACCGTGAAGCACCACTTATTTCAGACGACCCTCTTGCTGACAACACCGATTTGTATGCATTTGTTAGCCCAGATGATCCCACCAAAGTAACCATCATTGCCAGCTATGTGCCCGGCCAATTACCACAGGGCGGACCAAATTATTATTCGTTTGGCGAAAATATTCGCTATGAAATTCACATTGATAATAATACGTCTACAGCAGGTGATGATATTGTTTACAGATTTACTTTTAAAAAGATGAATGAAGATCCTACCACGTTCTTCAATATCCGTTTGGGAAAGCAGAATTTAAAGACTACCTACAAAATGGAAAGAAGCATAAATGGTGGCAACAGCTTTCAAACAGTTGTTACAAGCGGTGTAGTACCTCCTCCAAACATCGGCCCCCGCTCTATCAGTTCACCAGTTGGTTTAAATGCACCAAGTTATGATCAACTCATGCAGAGTGCAATAACAACTTCCACTACCGGCGAAAAAGTTTTTTGTGGTACTTCTGATGATCCCTTTTTTGTTGATCTTGGCGGTATTTTTGATTTGGGCGACGCTCCAAGAACAACCGGTTCACAACCAAGAGATGGCGTAGGTTGTTTAAACGTTTCTACCATTGCTATTCAGGTTGATATTGCCACTCTACAAAAAGATAAGAAACCGGTATCAATGGCTGCAAATATTCTGGATCCTAATTATGTAATTGGTGTTTGGGCTTCTGCAAGCCGCCAAAAAATAACAGTGCTAAAAAATGCAAAAGAATTTGCAAGACAGGGTAGTACAAATCCACAAGGAGCTTTAGGTGGCTTTAATAATCCGGGAACTTTAGGCCCATGGGTTCAAGTTTCACGTTTGGGTATGCCGTTAACAAACGAAGCCATTGTTCCTATTGGGAATAAAGATCTTTGGAATTTACTTACCCCTTATGAAGATCTTGCAAATCTTAATTTGTTTGGCAAGTATTTCTATAACCCTGAGTTGGCTTTATATATGGATGATACGCAATTTGGAGGTGCAGTTCCCGCTTTAGCTCCCTTACGTATACAGCGTAATTCATTAGGCAGTTTTGGATTTGGTAATGGGCAGAACGGTTTGTTTCCATTAAAAGGAACTGCTGCAGTTGCTGGTACAGCATTGGATGATGCTATTTTCGGTACTTTACTATTACCTGCTGCCAATTCGCCACGCTCAGTGGATTTATGGCCAATCTTTCATACAGGTGTTCCCAATTTAAAACCTTACCAATTGGCTACAGGCAAAGGTGGAAATCCGTTGGCTGAAGGGAAACCATTTATCAATAATTTTTTACCAAACGGTGGCGATATGCTTCGTTTGAATATGGCTGTTCCTCCTACTCAACGTAACAGCCCTACTTTTAGCCCGCTTGGTATTGTAGCTGCTGCCGTTTCGGGATTAACTGATCCTACTTACACAAACATCAATTTACAACTCATTCCAAATATGGATGGTTTTCCTAATGGAAGAAGATTAGAAGATGATGTTACAAGAATTGAATTGCAAGCGGTTGCCGGAGTTGCACTAGCTGCCATTGGTTTATGGTATGATGATTATAATGGCACAGGAAGCCCTGTAACCCAAGATTTGGTAGATGTGTTAACCTATAATACTGGAATTAATAGAAACGATACCATGTTTAAAACTTCCTTTCCATATGTGCAAGCACCATGGGCAGGTACTAATAATTGTACTTGCGATGCAACAGGACAAACAGGAAGTGCCAGGCCAGGTGTTTCTGGTGGGGAGTTTATAAAAAGTAATAGTACAATAGGCGCTACAGCTCCCGAATTATTTATTTCAACTTATCCCAATCCAAGTAAAGACATCAGCACAGTTAAATACAAAGTAGATGTTGCTTCTCAGGTAAGGATTGTGTTGTATGATGCTCAGGGAAAAGCATTACAGGTTTTGGTAGATAAAAAACAAGAAGCAGGCGTTTATACTGTGCAAGCAAATGTAAAAGGTCTTGCTAATGGTTCTTATGTTATTTTGGCTACTAAGAATGGAGATGTAAAACAGAGTATTAATTTAATTAAAAACTAAAGTATACCGTTAAAAAACAAGTCTGCGGTAAAAGGCAGACTTGTTTTTTTAATTAACTTTATCAATATGAACCGGAAAATGATATATGCAGGGCTTCTCATTTTATTTGCTGCAGCGAGTGGGTTTATTTTTTTCAAATACCAAACAGATCAGGAAATTGAGAAGAAAAAAACCTATGATTTACTTCCCCGCACCGCCTCATTAGCTTCATTGGCTGAATGGAGAGGTATTCAAAATAATGCCCGGGGGCTGATCAAAACGATTGAGCAAAACAGAAATGATGTAAAGCCAATGCTGGCATTAATAGCGGTATACTTGAGTGAAGCCCGTGTAACGGGTAATTATAGTTATTACGATAATGCAGCATTAAAGTTGGTGAATCAAATTCATAGTATTGATCCGAAAAATTTTGATGCACTTACTTTTAAAGCAATGATCTTTTTATCACAGCATCATTTTTCTGAAGCACTGGTAGTAATAAAAGAAAGCGAAGCAATTAATCCATACAGTTCTTTTTTATATGGACTAATGGTAGATGCATATGTAGAACTTGGAAATTATAAGGAAGCACTTGTGGCAGCCGAGAAAATGATTACCATTCGCCCCGATCTCAGGTCGTATTCACGCATCTCTTACCTTCGTGAAATTTATGGCGATTATGCTGGAGCTATTGAAGCCATGCAATTAGCTGTTGATGCAGGTGCACCGGGTGAGGAAACAACAGAGTGGACCCGTATTCAATTAGGAAAATTATACGAATTCATTGGAGATATTAAAAAGGCTGAATATAGTTATGCTATGGCGCTAGCAAACCGTCCTAATTATGCCTATGCCAATGCCGGGCTTGCAAGAATTGCTGCTGCCAAAAAAGACTATACAAAAGCAATTGCATATTATCAAGCGGCTGATTCTGTAGTAACTGATTATTCATTTAAAGAAGATATAGCTGCCCTTTATTTTATTACCGGAAAAGAACAAAAGGCTCAAACATTAAATAATGAAGTGATTGTGATGATGGAAAATGCTTTTAAACAATCAAAAACTTATGATACCATCGGTCATTACGCCGACCGTGAAATGGCCTATGCTTATTTGCATGTAAACAAAACTGATAAAGCACTTGAACATGCATTGATGGAATACGATCGCCGCCCTCTTAATATTGATGTAAATGAAAACTTAGCCTGGGTATATTACAAGCAAGCACAATATGATATTGCATTAAAGCATATTGAAACTGCAATGAGTACAAACTCTCAAAATCCTGGACTGTTATGCCGTGCTGCTTTTATCTATAGTAAAAATAACCAGCACACAAAAGCAAAGGAATTGTTACAAATTGCCTTAAAAAGTAATCCCTCTTTTTCCATACGATTAAAGATGGAAGCAGAACAGTTGTTAAAAACCATCTAAACTTAAGATAGTGGAAGCAAAGAACTGTCAATTGAAAGCCTTTGTTTTTTTAACTGTTTTTTTTACACTGGCATTTTTAGCCACATCAGCGCATACCATTAATTATGCACTGGAGAATAAACCCGTTCAAGACGTTTCTTGGTTTTATTTTAAGCTGGGTTTTGCTCATATCATCCCCGATGGGTTAGATCATATCCTGTTTATTGTTGCATTATGTTTACTCAGTACAAAAATTAAAACCATCATTTGGCAGGCCACTGCTTTTACAGTAGCACATACCATTACACTTGCATTGAGTATGAAAAATATCATTGCGGCACCACCACAAGTAGTAGAGCCCATCATTGCTTTATCCATTTGTTTTGTAGCATTAGAAAATTTATTAGTCTCCGGTTTAAAACTGTGGAGAGTGATCCTTGTTTTTTTATTTGGCTTAATTCACGGAATGGGTTTTGCCAGCTCTTTAAATGAAATTGGTTTGCCAAGAAACCAATTTTATACATCTATCATTTCATTTAATGCAGGTGTTGAACTTGGACAGATCGCTATCATCGCACTCATCTTTTCAACGCTTGTTTATTTTTTTGGAAAAAAACCCTGGTATAAGAAAGCAATTGTTATTCCTCTTTCAATTGCCATTGCACTCATTGCAGGATTCTGGACAATGGAGCGCTTATCCATTATTTAACTCCCGTTTTTTCTCATTAATTTTTTTACCGAGGTTTCTCCCAAATCTCAATTAATCCTATCTTCGATGTCAATAGTTGCATAGCTAACTAATTTTGATAAAGCTTGAAATATGAAACGTACAATTAAGAAGGTAGCAGTTCTTGGAAGTGGTGTTATGGGTAGCCGCATTGCCTGTCATTTTGCAGGAATTGGATTACAAACCCTGTTGCTCGATATTGCACCCGCCGCACCGGAAGGGGCAACCTTAAAGCCCTCCGAAAAAAATAAGATTGTGAATGATGCTTTGGCTGCTGCCATCAAATCAAATCCATCACCTGTTTACACAAAAGATGTTATCAAAAAAATTACAACAGGAAATTTTGATGATAACATGAAAGATATTGCTTCTTGTGATTGGATCATTGAAGTGGTAGTAGAACGATTAGACATCAAACAAAAAGTGTTTGAACAGGTTGAAATACATCGAAGGCCCGGAACACTTATCACTTCAAACACATCGGGTATTCCCATTAACATGATGGCCGAAGGAAGAAGTGAAGATTTCAAAAAACATTTCTGTGGTACACACTTCTTTAATCCGCCACGCTATTTGAGATTGCTTGAAATTATTCCAACAAAATACACCGATCCTTCTATTGTTGATTTCTTAATGAACTACGGTGATTTGATTTTGGGCAAAACAACTGTTTTGTGTAAAGACACGCCGGCTTTCATTGCTAACCGCATCGGTGTATTTGGTATGATGGCCATTATGAACACCATGGAGAAAATGAAATTAACGGTTGATGAAATTGATGCTTTAACAGGACCCATCATAGGCCGTCCTAAATCGGCAACATTCCGAACTGGTGATGTGGTTGGTTTAGATACATTGGTTAAAGTAGCAAAAGGTGTTGCTGAAAATTGCCCCGATGATGAAGCAAAAGAAATCTTTGCAATACCCACATGGCTTAATAAAATGATTGAGAATAATTGGCTGGGTGATAAAACCGGTCAGGGCTTTTTCAAAAAAGAAAAAGGTACAGGTGGTGAAAAAGAAATTCTTACGCTCAATCTGCAAACAATGGAATATGGCCCAAGAGTAAAACCAAAATTTGCAAGTGTAGATGCTGCCAAACCCATTGATGATTTAAAAACGAGAATTAAAATGCTGTGCAGCAGCAGCGATAAAGCAGGTGAGTTTTATAAAACATTTCATTACGCATTGTTCTCTTACATTTCGCACCGCATTCCTGAAATAAGTGATGAGTTGTACAGAGTTGATGATGCAATGATGGCTGGCTTTGGCTGGGAAATTGGTGCGTTTGAAAGTTGGGATGTGCTGGGTGTTGTAAAAACAGCAGATGCAATGAAAGCTGCAGGCTATAAAGTAGCTTCATGGGTAAATGAAATGATTGCAAGCGGCGCAACTTCCTTTTATAAAATTGAAAACAACAAACGTGTTTGTTACGATCCTGCTAGTAAATCGTACAAAGTAATTCCAGGGGGTGATGCATTTATTGTAATGAAGAATTTTGAAAACCAAACTGTTTGGAAAAACAGTGCATGCCGTACTTACTATTTAGGTGATGATGTATTAGGGTTGGAATGGTACACAAAAATGGGCAGCATTGGTGGTGAAGTATTGGAAGGTATTCAAAAAGCAATTTCACTTGCTGAAGAAAAATATAAAGGAGTAGTGATAGCAAATGAAGGAGCACAGTTTAGCGCCGGTGCTAATGTGGGAATGATATTTATGCTGGCTATTGAGCAGGAGTATGATGAATTGGATATGGCCATACGCATGTTTCAAAACACCATGATGCGTGCAAGATATTCTTCTATACCGGTTGTTATTGCACCACATGGTTTAGCATTGGGTGGTGCATGCGAATTGAGTTTGCATAGTGACAAAGTATGTGCTGCTGCCGAAACTTATATTGGTTTAGTAGAGCTTGGTGTTGGGTTAATTCCTGGCGGCGGGGGTACCAAAGAATTTGCACTGCGTGCTGCCGATGAAATGCATGAAGATGAACCGGAAACGATTACACTCAAAAACCGTTTCTTACATATTGCAACAGCAAAAGTTGCCACATCAGCACAGGAAGGTTTTCAAATTGGTGTGTTCCGTAAAGGACTGGATGAAGTGGTAATGAATCAAAGCCGCCGTATTGCAGAAGGAAAACAAAGTGTGATTGAATTGTATAACAGCGGTTATGTAACTCCGGTGCAGCGTACTGATATTAAAGTGCTGGGCCGCTCTGCTTTGGGTGCATTGCTTGCAGGAATTAACGGAATGAAAATGGCTGGTTATGCAACAGAACATGACAGTGTGGTTGCAAAAAAACTGGCTTATGTAATGTGTGGCGGCGATTTAAGCGAACCAACTTTGGTAAATGAACAATACCTGTTGGATCTGGAACGTGAAGCATTCCTGAGTTTGTGTGGTGAAAAGAAAACCTTGGAACGTATTCAAAGTGTGTTAAAGGGTGGTAAACCGGTGAGGAATTAAATAATTATTCATTTGAAATAAAAAGCGTTGGTTAATTTTAATCAACGCTTTTTTTTTATGCAATATAAAGTCGCAATTTTTCTTTTCAACGAAGTAGAGGTGCTGGATTTTGCAGGACCGTTTGAAGTCTTCAGCATTGCAGGTTTAAGAACTTCAAATGTTGCACCTTTTGATGTATTCACCGTAGCTCAATTTGAAACCATCAATGCAAGAAATCATTTAACCATCAAACCAACTTATACGTTTGCAACTGCACCCAAAGCTGATATCATTTTAATCCCCGGTGGAGGAGGACATCATGCAGATGGAACTCCTTTTGGCAGTCGCAGGGAAATGAACAATCCTATTGTGCTCGACTGGGTAAAAGAACAGGCAGCATACGCAAAATTGGTTTTAAGTGTTTGTACAGGTTCACTCATTTTGGGTAAAGCGGGTTTGCTTGAAGGGCTCGAAGCAACCACACATTTCAAAGCGATCAAAGGATTGAAGGAAATTTCTGATCAGATTCATGTAAAAGAAAATATCCGTTTTGTTGACAATGGAACCATCATAACATCAGCAGGTATTTCAGCGGGCATAGATATGAGCTTATACACTGTAGGTAAACTGCTGGGCAAAGAAGTTGCAGATGAAACAGCAAAATATATGCAGTATGATTATTGGAAATAACTTTTTACAAATTTGCTGACGTTTATTAATTAACTAATATGGGCACTGTTCAACTTAATCAACATACCAATCAACTTATCATCCATTCTGTTTTTTTCTTTTATGGAAATGAAGCAACAGAAGAATTAAGCAAACAAATTGCATTGGATATACAGCAAACCTGGAATGAACCCACTGCAAAAGCATTCATCAACAACAACTGGTGGAATGTGGTTTTTGCAATAGAAGGAAATTATACCCCAAACTTAGAACCAGAAACAGTTTGGTATAACACAGACCCGGCAAATAATTATTTTAGAATAGAAGATTTTTCTCCCATGCATGTTTCTTTTGTTGATGATATTGGAAGCAATACAGGATATTTCAGAAAAGAAAATTTAGTACAAACTTCTACTACAGCAGCACATGAGTATGGGCATACATTGGGTTTGGTTCATCCACTTGAGCTGGATATCAGAGGTAATGAAGTGCCGGGCATCATGTATCCAAGAGGAACTATTTGCGATCCGCATTTTCAGTACGATGCTTCTAAGTCTCCCGGTGAAACAGGAGGTACTTTAAATCCACATCACAGAAAAGTATTGCAGACAGATATTGATTTACTAAAACTCCACAAACTGAGTTACAATAAAAATGGATTTGCCGTTCTTGGGGCTTTTTCAAGCATTTATCATCCTTTATACACTGCTGATGAAATGAATTGAGCAGTTGTAACTTTTCTAAATATCTTTCCACTAATATTATACTATGAGTATTTTAAACATTACAGATTTAAAAAAGAATTACGGTAAAATACAGGCACTAAAAGGAGTATCATTTGACATTCCTAAAGGGTCTATTTTCGGAATTCTTGGCCCAAACGGAAGTGGTAAAACAACGCTGCTCAGCATAATACTGGATGTATTAAATGCAGATGGAGGAAACTATAGTTGGTTCGGAAAACCTGCTGCCTCTGATCTCAGAAAGAACATAGGCTCTTTATTAGAAACGCCAAATTTTTATCACTATTTATCAGCTACACGAAATTTAAAAATAACCAACAGTATTAGTGGCCGAGGCGATGATGCAGGTATTGATTTGGTTTTGCAAAAAGTAAATTTGTTTGAACGCAGAAAGAGCCGTTTCAGTTCTTTTAGTTTGGGGATGAAACAAAGGCTTGCCATTGCAGCAGCTTTGCTGGGCGATCCTGAAATATTGGTTTTGGATGAACCCACTAATGGTCTCGATCCTGTAGGTATTGCAGAAATTCGAGCACTCATTATGGAGTTGAGTAGAAAAGGACATACCATTATTATGGCAAGTCACTTGCTTGATGAGGTGGAAAAAGTTTGTACGCATGTAGCCATATTAAAAACAGGAACATTGGTAACATCGGGCACGGTAGAAGATGTGCTGGCAGATATTGATGTAGTGGAGCTAGGTACCGCAAATGATTTAGCCGCTTTGCAACAAGTATTACTTCAATACCCTGGCAATAAAGAAGTGGAAAGCGATGGAACTAAAATTCTCATCTCCTTTGCAAAAGCAACTGCCAACCTCAGCGATATTAATAAATATTGTTTTGAAAAGGGATTTGTTTTGAATCATTTAGTGGTAAAGAAAAAAAGATTAGAAGAAAAGTTTTTTGAACTTACCAATAACTAATAACACAATAACCTTATAAATCATTAACTATTTTCTAATGCTTAATTTATTTCGTACAGAGTGGCTTAAAATAAAAAACTATCCAGGCTTTTGGTGGGTAATGGGTATCACTTTGCTTTCTTATCCCGGTATTAACGGATTATTCTATTTTATTTATAAAGAAAACACCGGCAATGAAAAGCAAGCTGCTAAAATGATTAAAATGCTTATAGGAAATCCGTTTGAATTTCCTGAAGTGTTTCGTACCGTAGCATTTACTTCTTCCTTGTTTGTATTTATTCCGGCCATACTTGTAATTATGCTTATTACAAATGAGTACACTTATAAAACAAACAGGCAAAATGTAATTGATGGCTGGAGCAGAAACCAATTTTTGATTGCAAAGTTTTTAAATGTTGTTATTATTTCTGGCTTAGTGGTTGCATTGTCATTAGCTGTTACTCTTGTAATTGGTTTTGTAAATACACCTACAACAACTGCAGAAAGCTGGGGTCTTTTTAAGTACACTGGATTGTTTGCTTTACAGGTTTTTTCACAATTGTCTTTTGCTTTTTTATTGGGTCTTGTAATTCGCCGGGCTTTTATTGCATTAGGAGTATTTATTTTTTATAAAATTATTCTTGAAAATATTGCAGTGGGTATTTTGGGTAAGTTTGCAAAAGATATTGGTCGCTTTTTACCAACAGAAGTATCAGATCGCCTAACACCTGTTCCAGCTTTTTTGGGTAAGCTTGATGGAGATTCTTATGCAAAAACATTGGGTTTATTAAATCAGCATGTATTGCTTTCAATTGCCTATCTCCTTATTTTCTGGGGCTTAGTATTCTGGATATACAAAAAAAGAGATTTATAAAATGAAACGTATTTTTTTTAGTGTACTAATTATTTGCTTTATACATATTGCAGCATCTGCACAAAACATGCAAACGGTTATTAAAACCGAAGCATTGAAAATGGCAAAGGCTTTAGCTGCTCTTGATTTGGAAACCTATGCCTCTTATAGTTGGCCTTCATTGGCAAACGATCCCAACAGTAAACAAATGATTAAGCAGGGAGTAGATAGTGCAGAGAAGTACCGAAAGCAATTTGGTATTAAAGTAAAATCAGTAATCATTGGTAATCCATCAACTGTAGTAACACACAAAGGAGTAATGCAATGCACCATTCCTCAAAACGTAACAGTAGAGGCATTTGCCGGTTCTATTACAACAGAAACAACATTAATTGGTTTATCAACGGATGGTGTAAAATGGTATTTTGTAGATGCAATGTTTTTTGAACGAGATACAAAAGCAAAACTTCCTGAGTTAAGCCCTAAATTAATAATACCGGCACCAAAGGCTCCTGTAATTTTAGGTGCAGATGGTAAAGAAATTAAGATGAACTAATCAGTTCATTCAATGCTGCATCAATTGAAGGGTATAAAAACTGAAAGCCTGCATTCTGAATTTTAGCAGAACTTGCTGTTGTGCTCTTCAATACTTCAATGCTCATTTCTCCCAGCATTAATTTTAATACAAAAGATGGAACAGGTGCAGTTATAAACGCATTACCTCTCATTTTTTTTGCAAGTGAAAGAGTAAGCTCTTTATTACTTACAGGTTTGGGAGCAACAGCATTATAACTTCCGGTTAAGGTTTCATGTTCAAGAGCATACTCAAACATCCTGCATAAATCATCCACATGAATCCAACTGATGATTTGCAAACCACTGCCCAGCACTGATGCCAAACCAAACTTCAATGGTTTTTTAAATTCTTTTAATGCACCACCTTCATTGCTCAATACAATTCCTGTTCTTAACTTCACTAACCGTATGCCAAGTTTGGTAACCGGTTCTATACTTTGCTCCCATTGCAAACAGGTTTGTCCTAAAAAATCATTGTAGGCAGGATCAGTTTCTGCAAAACCTCTTTCTGTTTTCGTTGTATCTGGCCCATACCATCCAATAGCCGAAGAGCTGATCACAGCTTTTACATGATTCGGAATTTCAGATAACGCTTTTAACAGTAAGGCACTGCTTTGGGTTCGGCTATTTACAATTTCTTCTTTTCGTTTTGCAGTCCAGCGTTTATCAGCTACTCCTGCACCAGCCAGGTGAATGATATAATCAGTTTCCTCTATAGCATCTTTATCAATCACACCTTTTTCTAAATTCCATTCTGCAAAACGTACATTGTCATAAGCAGGTTTACTTTTTCGTGTAAGTATAATCAGGTTATGATTTTTTGCGCTCAGCAGTTCAATAAGTCTTGTGCCAATCATTCCGGTGCCGCCGGTAATACAAATTGTAGCCATTTATTTTTAATAAGTTATATGCAATTTAAATTTTAACTGCATCTTTCAATCATATTTCTGCTTTCGCCGTAACTTTAAATAAGATTAATGCATACATTATGAAACTTGTTTCAAAATTCCTGGTCATTTTATTTGTTACTACACTTGCCATTGATGCCACTGCACAACGTATTTTTTATTCTGAACCCGACCGTGATGATTTACGCCAGCTTCGGTTTGAAGTGCTGGGCAAATATCAAAACAACTACCTCATTTATAAAAACGTAAAAAGTTTTCATTACATCTGTGTATATAGTGCAGATATGAAATTGAAAGAAAAAGTGAATCTTGATTTTATACCAGATCGAGTAATTACGGTTGATCTTATAAACAATGCAGAAAATGCATTATTATTTTATCAATACCAGAAAAAAAGTATTGTGTATTACATGGGTGTGAAGCTGGATGCCAACGGAAAAAAAATTGGTGAGCCAATTGAATTAGATACTACCCGTATAACAACCTTCAGCGATAATAAAGTGTATTCAGTTATTGCCAGTGATGATAAGAAAAAGATTATGGTATTTAAAATGAAGATCAAGATTCGGGATGATTTTCAGTTTCAAACACTTCTCTTAAACAGCTCCCTCATTCCTGTTCGCAAAACAAGCTTTAATTATAACTTAATCAGCAATAAAGAATCTATTGCCGATTTTTATTTGGATAATGAAGGCAATTTTTTATTCACCCATGTTTCCCGGCCAGGCCAACGGGAGTACATTAATCAGGCAAGGCTGGCAGTATTGCAAACCTATGCTGATACAGTAAAAACGTTTCCGCTCACCTTAAAAGATATTTTTTTAGATGAGTTGCGTATAAAAGTTGACAATCTCAATGGCCGGTATATTCTTGCTTCACTTTACTCTGCAAGCAAACGGGGAAATATTGATGGACTTTTTGCAGCAGTAATTAATAAAGATTTAAACGGAACTGATATTGAAAAAACCATTTTATTTAATGATGAGTTCAGGAATTTAGCCAAAGGCGATAACTCAATTAAGTTTGCGTTTAATGAATATTATTTGAAACATTTTATTGTAAAAAAAGATGGAGGTATTTTAATTACCGGCGAAAGTTCTTATACAAATACTAGAGGAGGAAATATGAGCCGATGGGATAATCCCTGGATGTGGAACAGCCCAATGAATAATTACTGGGGTTGGAATCCCTGGAACAACTGGGGCGGAAATGCCTGGGGCTGGGGTAATAATTGGGGCAGCCCATGGGGTAATAGTTTTGGCCCTAATCAGCAGGTAAGGTATTTTGCAGATAACGTACTGATTGTTGCTTTAGATAAAGATGCTAATATGCAATGGAACAATGTGGTTACCAAATCTCAGTTTGATGATAATTCAGACAACATGATTTCTTATCAAATTATGAACTCCGGTGCCGAGCTCCTCTTTTTGTACAATGAATGGAGCCGCAGAACACCCATGCTGTTTGGACAATCTCTATCACCCGACGGAAAAGTGAGCAAAGTGCCACCATTAAAAAGTATGGATAAGGGTTATGAATTTATGATCAGGCTGGGCAAGCAGGTAGGAGCAAGAGAGTTAATTGTACCAGCCATTTACCGTAATGCGTTCAGCTTTGCACGTATAGAGTTTTAGTTGCAAACAAAATGTTGGATAATTTATTTGGTAAGTTGCTATTGTTTAGTAAGGTTTGCGTTTGAATGTATTAACTGTGATCCGATTTTTTTCCGGCAATAATCCGCTGAATGTTTTTATTCTTTTCTTTCTGGGCATATTAATAAAGCTGCCTTACTTTTTTACGCCTGTAATTCCGCAGGCAAGTGCCGCTGATGGTTTTTTATATAGACAACTTTTAAACTGGTTACAACCAGCAGGTAATGGTTTCCCCACTTTGTATCCCATCATTACTTATTTGTTTTTGTTTACACAGGCAGTAACCTTTAACGGGCTTATAAACAATTTAAAATTATTTTCATCGCCACAATATCTTATTGGCTTTGCCTATTTGTTTCTCACCAGTATTCTTCCTTACTGGAATGTATTATCACCCGGCCTGATTATTAATTCCATTATGGTATGGGCATTGCCGCACATGATCGGGCTTTACCATAATCAAAAACCAAAAGAACAGCTCTTTAATATTGGTTTTGGATTTGGGCTTTGTTCGTTTATTTATTTTCCATCAGTTTATTTGATGGTGCTTTTAATAATAGCACTTGCTTTATTTCGTCAGTTACGTATTTCTGAGTGGCTGGTAACAATTGTGGGTTTACTTACCCCGTTTTATTTTTTGATGGTTTACTTTTTTGTGTGGGATCACATGGATCAGGTTTCTAAAATCATTCCACGCCACAGTTTGGTACTGCCTGATGTTGTGTTTAACGGGCAGTTCTGGCTAAGCTTTTCACTCATTACAGCGCCGGTAGTAATTGGTTTTCTTTTGAGTTTGCGTTACACAGTTCGTATGGTAGTACAGGTGCGTAAGAGTTGGAGCTTAATGATGTATTATTTGGCAATTGCTCTCTTTCTGCCCTTTATTAATAACTATGGCGGGCTCAATCAGTTTGTGATTGCAGCAGTACCCATGAGTATTTTTTGTGCAGCTTTTTATTGGTTTCCACGTAAGAAACTAATACCCGAACTCACCATTTGGGCGGGTTTTGTGTGGATCGTAATGAATTATTTTTCAGGTTAAATAAAAACTGTCAAAGGGTTATCTTTACCTTTTCTTATTATTATGAAATTTGGAGTAGTAGTTTTTCCCGGCAGCAATTGCGACAGAGACATGCAGGATGCCCTGCAAAATGATTTGAATCAGGAAGTGATAATGCTTTGGCACAAAGATAAAGACCTGAGCATGTTTACTACTGATGATTGTATTGTACTGCCCGGCGGTTTTTCTTATGGCGATTATTTGCGCTGTGGTGCTATTGCCCGCTTCAGCCCTATGATGGAAAGTGTAATTGCTTTTGCAAATAATAGAGGCAAAGTATTAGGTGTGTGTAACGGTTTCCAAATTTTGTGCGAAAGCCAATTGTTACCCGGTGCTTTACTAAGAAATGCCAATCAAAAGTTTATTTGTAAAAATATTTATCTCAATGGACTGGGTGGTACTGCATTAAAAATTCCTATTGCTCATGGCGAAGGAAGATATTTTGCTGATGAAACAACTTTAGATGAATTGGAAGCAAACGGACAAATTCTTTATCGGTATTGCGATGAACAGGGTAATGAAACAGCAGAAGCAAATCCCAACGGTGCTATCCGCAATATTGCTGGCATTTGTAATAAGGAAGGAAATGTATTTGGTATGATGCCACATCCTGAACGGGCCTCCAGCACTTTACTTGACAATACCGACGGGCAAAAAATTCTAAATGCTTTGTTAATCAATACAGCAATTGCGGTTTAATACAGGCCTGCACAGCTTGATGAATCTCTTGCATATTACTTTTGTAATTGGCATGACATATTCAGTTGATTTTTGGAATCATCTTTGCAAAAGATTATAAAATAATTGTATGAAGAAAATTTTTACATTGCTGGTTTTGTTTTTTTTATCTGTAGCTGCTTTTGCCCAATCAGGTTCAAAAGTGCAATGGACATTTGTTTCTAAAAAACTAAGCGATAAGAAATATGAAGTAATAATTACGGCAACCATTCAGCCGGGCTGGCACATGTACAGTCAAAATCAAAGTATTGATGCAATTGTATTACCAACAAAAGTTACGTTTGCAAAAAACCCATTGCTTGTTATTACTGGTAAGCCTAAAGAAGTGGGTAAGTTGTATGATCAGTTTGATAAAGCCATTCAGGCCCGTTCAAAATATTACAGTAATAAAGTGGAGTTTGTACAGGTGGTTACTATAAAAAGCAATGTAACTACTTCAGTTGTGGGTGAAGTAGAGTTTATGGTTTGTGATGACAGACAATGCCTTGCACCCGACAGAACTAAATTTTCTATTAAGCTGTAAGGAAACTTTTTCAATCCCGTCTCTGTAAAAAATGGATGGGTTTTTTAATTCTCTGCTATGTTCAAAAAAGGTGTAATCGTTTTCCTGGCAATCAACTTGTTTCTTACAGCCGGTATTTCTGCACAGGATTCAGCTCCTGTTAAATGGAGCATCTCAAGTAAAAAGATTTCTAAAGCTGTTTATGAACTTGTGGTAACTGCAAAAATCACAGCCGGGAAATATGTATATGTCTATGGAAAAGGAGTTGAAGGCTTGGATAGTTTGCAAATCAACTTTACCGATTCTGCCATTTCCAAAATTACTTCTTTAAAATCCATCAATGGAAGCAAAGACTTTAAAGATCCCATCTTTGAAAATAAAACAGTAGTTATTTCAGATAATGAATTACAGTTTTCCCAACAAATAGAAATTAACGGAACTGTTCCTGCCAATTTAAAAGGAACGATTGTTTTTGCTACGGGAGCTAAAGATGAATTTTTACCTGCGCAGGAATTTGCATTTGATGTGGTGTTGCAAGGCGGCGTATCACAAACGGCAAGAATAAAAATCAACTCCATTGATATTCTTCGTCCGCAGGAAAACTGCGGCGATGAAGGAACAGAAGGAAAAAGTTTGTGGGGCATTTTTATTTTAGGGTTGCTCGGTGGGTTTATTGCTTTACTTACTCCCTGTGTATTTCCATTGATACCACTTACGGTTTCATTTTTTACAAAACGTAGTGGCAGCAGAAGAAAAGGAATTCAGAATGCAATACTCTATGGTTTTTTTATTTTCATTATTTATATACTGCTCAGTTTACCTTTTCATTTGTTAGATCAAACCGATCCGGAAATCCTCAATAATATTTCAACTAATGTTTGGCTCAATATTATTTTCTTCATCATTTTTGTAGTGTTTGCCATTTCCTTCTTTGGTTATTTTGAAATTACATTGCCGGGAAACCTTGCAAGTGGTGCTGATTCTAAAGCAGGTGTTACAAGTTTTATTGGTATTTTCTTTATGGCCTTAACACTTGCCATTGTTTCTTTTTCATGTACAGGCCCCATACTTGGTTCCTTACTGGCTGGCGCACTAACAAAAGATGGTGGGGCTATGCAATTAAGTTTTGGCATGGGTGGTTTTGGTTTGGGTCTGGCATTACCGTTTGCATTGTTTGCTATGTTTCCCAACTGGTTGCAGTCCTTACCAAAAAGTGGCGGCTGGTTAAACACAGTAAAAGTGGTATTAGGATTTTTAGAGCTGGCAATGGCAGTAAAGTTTTTAAGCAATGCAGATTTAGTAAAGCAATGGCATTTGTTATCAAGAGAAATTTTTATTGGCATTTGGGTATTGATCGGAGTATTGACTGTTTTGTATTTACTCGGTATTATTAAATTTCCTCATGATGATAAGAAGATAAAAATTGGGGGCATAAGATGGATGTTTATTGCAATGTTTGCAGCCATCACTATTTATTTAGCTCCGGGTGTAACTAATACAAAGTGGGCTAACTTACAAATCATAAGCGGCTTTCCACCACCATTATGTTACAGTGTGTATGCACATCCTGTTAACTGCGAAACATCTTTAGAGCCGTTAAGAGATTATGAAGAAGCATTGGCACTTGCTAAAAAAGAAAACAAACCCCTGCTTATAGATTTTACTGGGTGGGCTTGTGTAAATTGCAGAAGGATGGAAGAAAAAGTGTGGACCGATCCTACTGTACTTGCAATGATGAAGAATCAATTTGTAGTTGTTTCATTGTATGTGGATGAACGCAAAGTCTTACCGGCAGCAGCACAGCAAACATTCAAAACAAAAACAGGAATTCAAAAAGAAATTGTAACAGTTGGTGATCAATGGGCTACTTTCCAGAGCGAAAATTTTAATGCGGTTGCTCAACCACAATATGCAATTGTAAGTTTAGATGAAAAGGCACTAACTAAAACAAAAGCTTACACTCCTGATGCAAGAGAGTTTCAAAACTGGTTAGAGTGCGGGTTGGAAGCGTTTGGAAAAAAACCACAATAAAGAAAAACCCTTCAGCAAAGAAGGGTTTCAAAAAAGTTTCTCTGAAAGGAAATGATTTTATAAACTGATTTGTTTTTCCGTCATCATCTTACGCATATTAATCAGCCCGTAACGCATACGGCCCAGTGCGGTATTAATGCTGCAGTTGGTAAGGTTTGAAATTTCCTTAAAGCTTAAATCGGCATAATGGCGGAGAACAATTACCTCTCTCTGTTCTTCGGGCAACAGATCCAGCATCCGGCGAATGCGGTCGTAACTTTGGTTTTTCATCATCTTTTGTTCAGCATTATCATCGCTGAAATTCAGTACTTCAAAAATATCATGATTGTCACTCGTTTTAATAATAGGAGTGCGTTTTACTTTTCTAAAATGATCTACACAAAGGTTGTGTGCAATACGCATAGCCCAGGGTAAAAACTTACCTTCTTCTGTATATCTGCCACCTCGTATAGTGTCAATTACACGAATGAACACTTCCTGAAACAGATCTTCAGCAAGGTATTTGTCTTTTACCAGCAATACAATAGATGTAAATAGTTTGTCTTTATGACGAACTACTAATGCTTCCAAAGCATTAGAATTTCCTTCCTTAAAAAGGCGAACTAATTGCTGATCGGTAAAATCGTTGAACATGCGCATACTACTACGTTTGATGGTTTTCAATAAAGGGTTTCAATAAAAAAATAATGAAACTTAGTCGTGTAGAGTTTTAACGCTATAGGCTTTAAATAATTAAAATCAGTTTAGGATTATTGAAATTCAGGATAAAATTAATAGAAAAAAATCATTTTCACAACATTCATAATTATTTAACGTATTAGCACGCTGCAAAGGCATTAGTAATTTCCGAACTGTTGTTTTCTGCTAAATTTGCCGAATGGGTAAAGAGGTTCTTCAGCAACAGGTGAGTTCATCTGTAAAAAATGATAATATTCGCATTCAGGGTGCCAGGGTTCACAACCTCAAAAATGTAAGTGTAACCATTCCCCGTAATAAATTGATTGTGGTTACCGGTGTAAGCGGAAGCGGCAAATCATCACTCACCATTGATACGTTATATGCAGAGGGTCAAAGAAGATATGCTGAAAGTTTAAGTGCTTATGCCCGCCAGTTTTTAAACCGGATGAACAAGCCTGACGTAGATTTTATAAAAGGTTTGTGCCCCGCCATTGCCATTGAACAAAAAGTAATTTCCCGAACCCCAAGAAGTACCGTAGGCAGCATGACGGAAATTTATGATTACCTCCGTTTGTTTTATGCAAGGCTCGGAAAAACAATTTCGCCCATTAGCGGCCGTGAAGTAAAAAAAGATGATGTGGCAGATGTGGTAAAAGCTGTACAGCAAACAAAAGAAGGATCAAAAATTTTGCTGCTTGTAAAATTTCCGTTTCATAGCAAGCGTAACATAAAAGAAGAATTAAATATTTTATTGCAGAAAGGATTTACAAGAGTTTATAAGAAAGCACAAAATAAAAAAGCAAAAAGCAAAACTACTGAGCTAAATGAAATTCTTCATATCGAAGATTTGCTTGCTTTAAGTGATAAAGAATTGAAAACTCAATTCGCTATTGACCATTCATCATTCACTATTTATGTTTTGGTTGACAGGTTGGTAGTAAAACAATTTGATGAAGATGAGTTGCACCGCATCTCAGATAGTGCAGGTACTGCTTTTTTTGAAGGTGAAGGAGAACTGTTTTTAGAAATAGATGAACAGGAATTGCTTGTATTTTCAAATAAGTTTGAATTAGATGGAATCAAATTTGAAGAGCCTGTACCTAATTTATTTTCATTTAACAATCCTTATGGCGCTTGCCCGGTGTGTGAGGGCTTTAGTCAAATTTTAGGAATTGATGAAGACCTTGTGATTCCTGATAAAAATGCAAGTGTTTATGAAGGTGCTGTTGCTCCCTGGAAAGGTGAGAAGATGGGTTTGTGGCGTGATCAGTTTGTAAAAGCTGCATCCAAAACAAATTTTCCGGTACATAAAGCAATTGCAGATTTAACCAAAGAACAATATCAGCAATTGTGGAAAGGTGTGGGTGCTGCACAGGGTATTGATGATTTTTTTAAAGAAGTAGAGCAGAATTTATACAAAGTGCAATACAGGGTAATGCTCAGCAGATACCGTGGCAGAACACTTTGCACAGAGTGCCATGGTTACAGATTGCGGAAAGAAGCATTGTATATAAAGATAGGAGGCAGGCATATTGGCGAGTTGTGCGAAATGCCTGTGAGAGATTTAAAAATCTGGTTTGATGAATTGCAGTTGAGTATTTATGATAAAGAAGTGGGCAAACGAATTTTAATTGAAATCAATAACAGAATGCAAACATTATTGCATGTTGGGCTTGGTTACTTAACACTTAACAGGCTGGCTAATACTTTGAGCGGCGGCGAGAGCCAGCGCATACAATTAACAAGATCACTGGGAAGTAACTTAACTGATTCATTATACATTTTAGATGAGCCTTCCATTGGCTTGCACCCCAGAGATACTGCTAATCTTATTCAGGTATTAAAAGAACTCCGCAACCTTGGCAATACGGTTATAGTAGTGGAGCATGATGAAATGATGATGCGTGAAGCAGATCATATTATTGATATGGGGCCTTTTGCAAGTCACCTCGGAGGTGAAGTAATTGCCGAAGGAAACTACGATGCCATCGTCAACAATAAAAAAAGTTTAACCGGAAAATATTTAAGTGGTGAAAAAGAAATTGAAAACTTTGGCAAACCACGCAAATGGAACAGAAGTATAAAAGTGGAAGGAGCGAGGCAGCATAATTTAAAAAATATTACTGTTGAATTTCCTTTAAATGTGTTGTGTGTAGTAAGTGGTGTAAGTGGAAGTGGCAAAACAACATTGGTAAAAAATATTTTATACCCTGCACTTAACAAATTAAAAGGTGAGTTTGGTGATAAAGCTGGAACACATAAACAACTGAGTGGCGATATTGATTCCATTGCACAAATTGAAATGGTAGATCAAAACCCCATCGGCAAAAGCAGCCGAAGCAACCCCGTTACTTATATTAAAGCCTACGATGAAATACGGGAACTGTATTCTAATCAACCATTAAGTAAAATCCGTGGATTTATGCCCAAGCATTTTTCATTTAATGTAGATGGTGGCAGGTGTGATGCATGTAAAGGCGAAGGCGAACAGGTTGTGGAAATGCAATTTTTAGCAGATGTGCATCTTACCTGCGAAGTATGCGGCGGCAAACGGTTTAAAGAAGAAGTGCTGGAAGTAAAGTACAACGATAGAAGCATTCATGATGTACTGGAGATGAGTGTAGACGATGCAATTGATTTTTTTAGAAATGAAAAAGACCTCACTAAAAAATTAATGCCGCTTGCAGATGTGGGGTTGGGCTATATTAAATTGGGGCAAAGCAGCGATACATTAAGCGGTGGCGAAGCACAACGTGTAAAGCTTGCAAGTTTTCTGGGCAGAGGAAATGGAAGTGGAAATATTCTGTTCATTTTTGATGAACCAACCACAGGTCTTCATTTTAACGACATCAACAAACTGCTCAAAAGTTTTCATGCCCTAATTGAAAAAGGGCATTCAGTAATTGTAATAGAACATAACACGGATGTAATAAAAAGAGCCGACTGGTTAATTGATCTCGGCCCTGAAGCAGGTGATGGTGGCGGTGAGTTAGTGTATGCAGGAGAGCCTTTAAAAATAAAAACGGTTAAAAAAAGTAGAACAGCAGTCTACATATAGCATTAGAGATTCAAAGTAGAAATACAATACTCATTTCATTTCAATATATAGGTGTTTCCATATATATTTTTCATTGGCAAACGGTTACTTTCAGGTTTTTTCTATAATATTGCATCTATTATTTTAAACTAATATCCAACCAAACTAAAGTGAAACCATTTTTTTTACTTCTACTATTGGCGTTTTTTCTTTTTTCTAATTCTGGTAATGCTCAAAAAGTATGGGACGGTGGCGGTGGATCAAATAACTGGGCTGATGGAAATAACTGGAATCCAAACGGAGTTCCTAACAATACAGATGCAGTTACAATAGGTAATGGGTTTAATGTAATTCTCAATACCAATGCAACTGTAGCAAGCCTTACTATAGGTGGGGGAACTTCGGGAACACTTACACTAGGCAACAATAATTCAAATAGAACACTTACAGTTTCGGGAGTGGTTACTATTAACAACGGAGCTACTTTACAAACAGCTGGCAATGGAGGTAATGTTTTAAATATTGGTAACAACCTTGTAAATAACAGTACGTTTGATATGCGTTTAGGTGGAGCAACTGCCGATGTAACATTTAATGGCACAGCAAATCAAACAATATCAGGTGCAGGAACAACAACTGATTTCAATCTGATTACAATCAATAATACAGGTGCAGCCAATAATAATATTTTAGAAGTATTGCCAGCAAATTTTACAACCGCTGCGGGGTTTTTAACGCTCACAAGGGGCATGATTAAAATGTCTGGTTCGTATACATTTACCAATACATTTTTCAACACGGCAAATCCTGTTATTAATGCTGATGAAGGCATTTGGCTTAATAATGCCAACGTTACTGTTACAGGGCAAAATGGTGATACACAACTTTCTGGTTTGTTACGAATCACTGCAGGTACATATAATATCGGCGTTGCTGCAGATTACTGGTTAATTTATTTTACAGGTGCTATTGTAACTATTGAAGGCGGGGCACTAAATATCAGCGGTGCTTTTATTCCGAATTCAAGTACTGAAACGATTACGTATACACAATCAAATGGTATTGTAACCATTTGTACTGCCGGAAATAATTTTTCTTTAAGCTCATTTGATCTTACAGCTACCGGATCAAGTTTTACTATGTCAAATGGTTCTATTATTTTTCAAAACCCTTCTATTTCTCTTCCTGATTATAGTAATAACGCAGTTTCTAATTCTGTAACTGGTGGTAGCATTCAGTTTGGAAATGCTTCAACACCATCAAGCCCACTTTTTTTAATGAGTGGTACAGCACCTGTTTACGATGTAATTGTAAATGCAAGTAACACACCAACATTACAATTTTCAACAGCTATTTCTGTACTTAGAGATGTAATTAATAACTCAACAATAGATGCCGATGCTTTTGATCAAACTCTTACTATTGGCCGTAACTGGACTAACAATGGAACATTTGCACAAGGAACAGGAACGGTAATTTTTAACAGCACAACACAAGCGCAAACAATCGGGGGTACTAATAACACCACTTTTTACAATCTCACAAATACCAATACAAATGCTTTGGGGCTTTCTTTGAGTAGAGCTGTAACAGTCTCAAACATCCTTTCTCTTTCTTCAGCATCTAATGGCAAATTGAGTTTGGGTGCAAATAATTTAACTATTGCTACTGGCGGAAGCATAACAGGCGCTAATGCAACACGGTATATTGTAAGTACGCCAACCACGGGTACCAATGGCAGATTACGTCAAAATAATTTGACAACTGCTGCAAGAGTTTTTCCTATTGGCACAGCCACTAATTATTTGCCTGTAACCATAACACCTGCAAGTACAGGATCTGATTTTTCTTTAAATGTATTTCGAAGCACTACGACTAATGGATTGCCAACAGGCGGAGGGTTTTCTCCACGTTCTATGCAGGCAGATGCGGTGTATTGGATTGACAGAGCAGCGGGCAGCAGCAACGCACAAATCCGTTTCGATTGGCAAACAAATGCCATTGAAGGCTCTGTATTTACAACTCTTCCCACATCGCCCAATAAAATTGGAATTTGGCGTTTGATTTCAGGCACATGGGTTCTTGCAAATGGAGCAACAAGTACAAACTATATTGCTGATAACACAAGCAATTTTGTATATACAAATGGAACACTCTCAGCCTTTGGTACAGCAGGTACCGGCTACCCATATATTGTAGCCAATATTGATATTCTTCCTTTGCATATTACCAATTTAAAAGCAACCAAAATAAATAACGGGGCATTACTTAATTGGGACTTAACAAGTATTGATAAAATCACTCATTTTGAAATACAGAAAAGTAGAGAGGGGAGAAACTTTACTACCATTGCTATTGTAAATGCTACGGATAAAACTACTTATTCCTTTACTGATGTTGATTTATACGAAGGAAGTAACTACTACCGCATTAAAGTGTTTGAAACACAGGGAGAAATTAGTTACAGTTATATTGTTGCAGTAGGTAATAAATTAAAAGCTACAGTTGAATTTTATAGCAACCCCGTTCAACAGCAATTGTTGTTTAAACACCCTGCAGCAGTAAATGCAATGTATAAAATTATTGATCTAAGCGGTAGGCAAGTAAAAGTAGGCCGCATACCTGTTAATGCAGTGATTACACAAATCGATCTTTCAAATCTTGCATCAGGTCAGTATGTATTGCAGTACGTTAATAATGCGCAAATGATTTCTAAACAGTTTATTAAGGAGTAATTAAGAAAAATCTCAAATGAAAGCCTGGAAATTTTTATAAGATGTGAGTTCAGTTACCTCAACCTATCCATACTCTTAATCAGCTTCTCATCTTTTCGAATTCCTAGTAAGGCAAGAATAAAAAATACAGGAATAATAAATGTGAGTACAGAACTGATTGTAAAATTCCCTTCTGTAAATTTTTGTGTTTGATTGATATACAAAAATACCACTGCTATTTGCAGTAATAACCCAAGCAGGCACAATTGCATTTGTAGTTTCCGGTTCTTAAAAAGAAAAAGAGCAATTAAAGCTGCAAGTGTTACTGTTACTGTAAGTATGAGCAATAAAAAATTAAATGTTCCATTCAGTTCACTAAATACATTGTTTTCTTTAACACCTGCATAAAATGAAAACTTTAAAGTGGACAATGAAGCTGTGGCAGCAAGTAAAAGCCAGATTGTTTGAATTCTTTGTATCATAAAAAAGAGAATTGATTACAAATTTATCAATTCTCTTTGAACCATGCTCCTCCGTTTTTCATTAATTCAGTTTAACAAACTTGTAAGTTTGTACAGTTCCATTATTAAAGTACCTCAACAAATAAGTGCCGGAAACAAAAGACTGAACATTCAACTGCATGTTCCGTTTTACAGTATTGGTTTGATACATTATTTTTCCATCAGCTGTTATAATCTGTAAACTGCTTCCGGGTAGTGGGTCTTCTCCCAGTTGTATATTTAATTGATTAATGGCAGGTACCGGCGATAACTTAACAATTGCATTATTTGCAAACTGGAGTTTTTTAATTGAAGTGAATGTAGAATTTCCATTGGCTTCCCGAATGCGGATTCGGTAATAATTCCATCCGCTATTTGGATTCCCGTCAGTAAAATTATAGGAAGCAGAACCGTTTGTTCTTTTGGAACCAATTGTTCCGATCGCTGAAAAGTTCAATCCGTTTACACTTCTTTCCAATATATACTGCTCTACTTGGGTATCGTTTTCAATATCCCATACGATTACTGAAGTTTTGTTAGCTGCTGTAAGTTGCCAGTCAATTTTATTCAAGGGCAGTACGTTATTGGGAATTCTGGAGGAGAGTGTAAATCTATGATCCCCCATACTCGTAAAACTTCCAACAATCACATTCGAAGTAACATAACCAAAAGCAGCCGTACCGCTGATGATATTGGCAGCAAGCGTGTTAAACTCCGGTTCCCATCTGAAGCCGGCATTATTTCTATAATGAGCAATCATTAAATCATTCCAGTCGGCAGGGTTGGCACTGATGGCGCTTGTAAATCTCCAGGACAAACTTAAAATGGCATCATCATTTACAGAACCGCCGGGGCTGTTAGAAGTAAGCTCCCAATATTCCAAAATACTGATCCGGTTAATCGGTGGGCTTAACCGGTTTAAATGATCAAAAGGTAAACCCCGGAAATATTCTGCGGTATACTGTGTTGTATTGGCATTGATTTTATTGAACCTTACCGGAGCATAATAAACTCTTGAGCCAGACACTTTTCCTACAGGCATTAAATAATCGGTTCCAGCCACATTGGTGAAACGCTCCAGCCTTCCATTGATAAAACTGGCAAAAGAGTTGGTGGATTGAATGGCATTGGCAGCACCGTTGCTCACATATACTTTATTAGCACCTGTGGTAAACATGCCACCATTTAGAAACAGGTTATCCCGTACTTCTATATCACTTGCTAATGAAACACCTGTTGTTCCATTCATGGTGAGGTCGTAAAATCTTGTGGGGCCGGTTATGGTTTGTAATGCAGTTGCGCTGAAAAAAACATGCCCTGTACTTGTTGCATCATACGCACCTGCAGCAGTAACATCGCTCCAGTTGCTGGCAGGGCCAGATGGATTGGTAAGGAGATCTACCCTTCCGTTATCAATAAAATTAGCCGTGCCGGTAAATGAAACACCCCCCTGCACAACCAAACGTGTGCCTGCGGAACTGTTTAAACGAACGTTGCCGGAAGCGGTAAGTACGGCCTGTGCACTTGTAAGGCCGCAAATAAATGTCATCAGCAAAAACAAACAATATTTTTTCATTTCAAATCCTTTTAAGATCAGGTAAAACTGATTTGGTTTTTACTTAAAGGATTTGGATTGTTAGCAAACGGCCATTCTTATTTAGTGATCAATTTACAAAACTGTGTAGTAAGCATCATTATTCAAGCTTCTCAGGGTACTAAAGTAATACAACCCGTTCAAGTTGCATATCCCTATTTTGGGTGATTTTTTATAAAGCTTAATTCATCCCCATCTTTTTCAGCACCTCCGCCATTTGTTTTTCCAGCAAATCAATTTTTTGTTTCTGCTCCTCCAGTTTTATTTGCTGGGTTTCAATAATTAATTGCTGTTCCTGGATGGCTTTGGTTAATAACGGAACCATCCCCAAATAGTTTACTGTTTTGTACTTAGTTGGGTTTGATGAGGTTTGCATAATGCCATCCTTATCAGGCCCGGCTGTAATCGATTTTTCAAGCACCAATGTTGGGAAAATCTGCTCTATTTCTTGGGCAATAAAACCGGTTTGTTTTGTTTGTGGGAAATTGTAATCCTTAAACTGGTCGTTATTATAGTAATAGTCTTTAACCTGCAGTTGTTTGATTTTTTGCAAAATAGAGGAAGTGGGTATGATTTCTTTTTTAAATCTTGCATCCGATGGATTGGTGAAAGTGCCTGTTACATTTACATCGCCAATAAAATATCCGGCATAACCTGTTGCAGTTGAAGCACTGCCGTAAACGGCATAATGGGTGCCGCCTGCACCGGCACTCACTACTCCAACAATACTATATTTAGCTCCGCTTCCTGTACCGGACAGTACGGCGTAATGGCCGTAATGGTTGCTGTTTCCGGTATTATTTAAGGTTGCATAATTTAGATACTGCGCCCCGGTTCCTGCTCCACCAATATCCGTGTATGTACCATAATGAGTGCCACTACCGCTACCATCTAAATCGTTGCGGGTGCCATAGTGAACACCGATACCTGTGCCATACAAACTATTGTAGGTGCCATAATGAATGCCGGTTCCTGATCCGGTCATTTGATTATATTGCCCGTAATGAACGCCATTACCTGTATTGCTGATAATTGTTTGTGTACCGTATTGTTCACCTGTTCCTGCACCAGATAATGAATTATCAACACCATAATGATCACCACTTCCTGCGCCGGTTAGGTAATTACCAATACCTACATGGGCATTGTTACCAGTGTTATTAATCAAAGAACCAAATCCCATTTGAAGACCTGCTCCTGTTCCCGATAAAAGATTATAAACCCCTATGTGACCGCCTGTGCCTGCACCGGACATTTCATTGTAATGGCCATAATGCGCTGCATTGCCCGAATTGTCATTGATAGAATATAGTGCATATTGTCCACCCGTTCCTGTACCTGTTAACCGGTTATAAGTACCGAAGTGTATACCTGTACCGCTTCCGGAAAGTTGGAAAAACGAACCGTAATGAGAAGCATTTCCACTATTGGTGATAGATGAACTACTGCCATATTGCGGTCCGGTTCCGGTTCCTGTCAAGAGATGAAAGGATCCGTAATGTGACCCGCTTCCAGTACCTGAAAGCACACCAAACGAACCGTAATGAAAAGCATTGCCAGAGTTGGTAATATCATTGTAGTTGCCGTATTGTATTCCTGTTCCTGTACCTGATAAAGTATTGTATGAACCATAATGGATGCCAGAACCAATACCGCTTAAGTTATTTCTTGCGCCATAATGAATGGCATTACCGGAGTTGGTTATTTGATTTAAGTTTCCATATTGCAGTCCTGTTCCAGGGCCTGTTAAAGTATTAAATACGCCATAATGCCCACCGCTACCACTCCCACTTAAATCATTTCTTGTACCAGTATGTTCGTTATTGCCGGAGCTGGAAATGGAGGTATAGTTGCCAGTTTGTACACCATCCCCGGTACCGCCTAAATTGGTTTCTGAACCATATTGTAAACCATTGCCTGAGCCGAACATTCCATTATAAATGCCCCAAATTCCTCCATCACCAGGGCTGGTAATAGTTGTAAATACACCGTATTTTTGCCCGATACCTGTGCTTGATAAGTCATTGTAATTACCATACCTTATACCAGAGGCGGTGGAGGATAGTATATTATAAGTTCCAACATGATCAGGGCCATCAGTATTAGTTGTGATGGTATTAAAAGTGCCGTACTGAGCACCGTCTCCCACTCCTGTTAAGTTGTTATAATTTCCATAATGTCGACCACCCCCGCCTCCTCCGCCCGAAAGCAGATTGTAATTGCCATAGTGTGGGTTGCTGCCTCCGGTAGCGCTTATCAAGGTATAATTGCCATACAGTGTACCATTGGCGGCTCCGGCTAAAGTGTTATTAATGCCATAACGGTCTCCATTTCCAATACCGCCGAGCAAATTAAAAAAACCATAGTGGGTGCCGTTTCCGTTTACTGTTATTGAATTTAATAAACCTGCATGATCTCCAGATCCTGTGCCGGCCATTTGATTATAAAGCCCGTATTTAGTAGCTGCGCCGGAAGTGGTATTTAAAAGACTAATTGTGCGGTCGCCGGTAGTGGTTTCTATGTCTAGAGGATAATCAGCCGTTGTTTTGCCGATACCTACATTACCAGCTCTGTAAATATTTGTGGTAATGGCGGTTGGTGGCAAGGTGGTGGTTTGCCCATACCAGTCATGATCGTTATTGATGGTACTGCCATAAACAATGAGTTTACGCCATAAAGCCCCATCCCAAAAATAATAACCACGGCCTTCAGAGCCTGTGCCGGTAATGAGGTTGTTGGTATTAAACACCAGCAAACTAGTAGCAGGTGCAGCAATGGTTACAACATCTGTTGTAGAAATTAAACTCACCCGTGGAATCAGCAGGCCTCTGTTGGTAAAACTGATGTCGAGTCCTGAAGAAGCATCGCTTGTTGCACCAGTTGTGTTAATGGCTACCTGAGCCAACGAACTGCTTGTAATAAAAAAAAAGGATAGAGAAATGAATAGTATTTTCATATTTCCACTATTGATATGTAAAAGAATGTTCAAATTGCCCATGTAATTAAAGGCTTTTCGCTGTTGACAGAATTAAGTTATCTTTTCTGATTTGAAAGAAATTGTAGCCTGTTGTGTAAAAGCCTTTTCTGAGCAAATCAATTTTACATATTAAACTTACCAATAAAAATCTGGAATCAATAGGAAAACCAATGCTTACACAAAAAAATAATATTGATTGAATAGCAGGCTTTGTCAAAAAAAATCCCGGCACTTTGGCTGGGATTTGTTTGCTATTGTTTGCTGTTTAACCCAGTTCGGGGTATAATGGAAATTGTTGCATCAATGTTTTTACATCGCCCCGCACATGTTCAATCACTGAGGCTTCATCGGCATGCATCAGTACTTCATCAATCAGTTCCACCACCGTGTTCATATCTGTTTCTTTCAAACCTCTGGTGGTAACCGCAGGTACACCTACACGGATGCCGCTGGTTACAAAAGGCGATTTATCATCTTGTGGTACAGAGTTTTTGTTTAGAGTAATGTGTGCTTTGTCTAATACTTCCTGTGCTTTTTTACCTGTGATGTTTTTATTACGGAGGTCAATGAGCATTAAATGATTTTCAGTCCCACCACTTATTAAATTGTAACCTTTGTCAACAAATGCTTTAGCCATAGCCTGCGCATTACTAATTACCTGTTGACCATATGCTTTAAAATCTTCCGTTAATATTTCACCAAAAGCAATGGCCTTAGCTGCAATTACATGTTCCAATGGGCCGCCCTGCATACCCGGGAACACAGCAAGATCGAGCATGGAACTCATAAATCTTAAATTGCCTTTTGGATCTTTTACTCCAAACGGATTTTCAAAATCATGCCGCAGCGTTATTATGCCACCTCTTGGTCCACGTAAAGTTTTATGTGTTGTGGAAGTTACAATATGACAATGATCAAACGGATCATTGAGCAAACCTGTAGCAATTAAACCGGCCGGGTGTGCAATGTCAGCAAGAACCAATGCACCAATTTCATCGGCTACTGCACGGATGCGTTTATAATCCCAATCACGGCTGTAAGCACTGGCGCCGCAGATAATCATTTTTGGTTTTTCAGTTCTTGCTTTTTCTTCTAACTGCTCATAATCTACAATGCCATCTTTAGTAATACCGTAATGTACGGCATGGTAATTTTTACCGCTGAAGTTGGCAGGACTGCCATGTGTGAGGTGCCCGCCCATGCTTAAATCTAAGCCAAGAATGGTATCGCCAGGTTTTAAACAGGCCATGAATACAGCCGTATTTGCCTGTGCTCCGCTATGTGGTTGCACATTGGCCCAACTGGCTTTAAAAACTTGTTTCAAACGCTCAATAGCGAGGGTTTCAATTTCATCCACCACTTCGCAACCGCCATAGTATCGTTTACCGGGATAGCCTTCTGCATATTTATTGGTCAGACTGCTGCCTGTGGCTTCCATCACTTGTAAGGAAGTAAAATTTTCGGAGGCGATGAGTTCAATGCCATTCCGCTGGCGTTGAAGTTCCTGGTTGATGAGATTGAAAATGACGGTATCTTTTTGCATGAGTTGAAAACAGTTATTGAGTTAATACGTTATAGATTAAGAATTAGCAGTTGCCGGTAAGCCGAATCTGTAAAATCAGTTTCGCCTGACGGGCGCAAAATTAAGCGGTAGTGAATTGCGTTAGGGTTTTAAACGGGATTATTTATAAACAATGTTCGCTGAAACTTCACGATTCGTTAATTCAAAATGTGCTACTTTAGTTCCTTTGGTTTTTATAAATTGACATTATGAAGGCGATTATTCCGGTGGCCGGGGCAGGTACAAAGCTGCGTCCGCATACATATACACAACCCAAAGCGCTTATTCCCATTGCCGGCAAAACGGTGCTGAGCATTATTGTAGATCAACTGCATGATGCAGGTATTCATAACTTTATTTTTATAGTGGGTTATTTAGGCGATAAAATTCAGGATTATGTAAAAGAAAGTTTTCCTCATATCAACGCCACTTTTGTGCAGCAGGGCGAGCGGGAAGGACTGGGCCATGCAGTGTTGCTCACAAAAGAAACGGTGGGTAGTGATGAAGTGATGATTGTGCTCGGAGATACCATTTGTGAATACAATGTAAAGGAAGTGTTGCAATCAACCAGCTCTATGCTGGGTGTAAAAAAAGTAGATGACCCTCGCAATTTTGGGGTGGCAGATTTGGATGAAACTGGAATGATTTCCCGATTGGTAGAAAAACCTCAGATACCGAAAAGCAATATGGCGCTTGTAGGTATTTATAAGATAAAAGAAAGCCAAATGATGTTTGATTGCTTAGAAACCAACTACCGCAGCGGTGTAAAAAATCGTGATGAATATAGCTTAACTGATGCGCTGGAATGTATGATTGGACAAGGTGCATTATTTCAAAGTTTTAAAGTGCTTAATTGGTTTGATTGTGGCAACAAAGAATCTTTACTTGAAAGCAATGCTACACTGTTGAAAAAATTTGGTACTTCCATTAGCCCCGATCATCGGTTTGAAAATGTAATTGTAGTAGAACCGGTGAGCATTGGTAAAAACTGCGAAATAAAAAATTCCATCATCGGTCCCAATGTAGCAGTGGGCGACAATACCTCCATTAATTATTCCATTATTAAAGAAAGTATTATCGGTTCGTATGCTGATCTGTTTGATATTGTATTAGAAGACTCTTTAATTGGTAGTGATACCGAAGTAAAAGGCGAAACCAGAAGCTTAAATATTGGCGATAATACAGAGATTGATTTAGGGTAATATTTATTAACAGACTATGTTTTCCAACCGCATTACCCAGCTTTTCCAAATTGAAAAACCCATCATTCAAGCCGGAATGATCTGGGCAAGTGGCTGGCGGCTTGCAAGTGCAGTAAGCAATGCTGGTGGTTTAGGAATTATTGGATCAGGCAGTATGTATCCTGATGTATTGAAAGAACATATTCAAAAATGTAAAGCTGCCACATCAAAACCATTTGCGGTAAACATTCCATTGCTTTATCCTGATATAGAAAAACATATTCGCATACTTATTGAAGAAGGTGTAAAAATTGTATTCACCAGTGCTGGTAATCCTAAACTTTTAACACCCATTTTAAAATCGCAAGGCATTACAGTTGTGCATGTTGTTAGCAGCAGTAAGTTTGCTATTAAAGCAAAAGAAGCAGGTTGCGATGCAGTGGTGGCAGAAGGTTTTGAAGCAGGCGGGCATAATGGTAGAGAAGAAACAACAACAATGGTTTTAGTTCCTGCTGTTTGCAAAGCAGTTGATATTCCGGTTATAGCGGCAGGCGGAATTGCTACCGGCAAACAAATGCTGGCGGCAATGGTGCTTGGTGCAGAAGCTGTACAAATAGGCAGCCGCTATGTTGCAAGTGAAGAAGCAAGCAGCCATATCAATTTTAAAAATCTTGTTATAAACAGTAGCGAAGGCGATACAAAACTGATGATGAAACAACTGGCACCGGTACGCATGATGAAGAATGAGTTTTATAATTTGGTGCAACAGGCGGAAGACAGAGGCGCAACCAAAGAGGAAATGCAGGAGTTGCTTGGCCGTGCAAGAGCAAAGAAAGGAATGTTTGAAGGTGATCTGGATGAAGGTGAACTGGAAATTGGCCAGGTAAGTGCTTTGTTAGATGATATACTTCCTGCGGCAATAATAACTGAGAATATTTGGGAGGAGTTTCAGCTGGCATTAGCCAATCCACTGGCGCTTTAATTTTAAATTAAATTAACACAGAGTACTCTTGAAATGAGAAAAGTTTCGTAAAAACATTCTACCTTTAAATCTCCAACATTAAAATTAACGATTATGAAAAAAGTAATTCTCTTTACGGCAATGTTTGCAGGCATTTCTTTTTTCGCTGTAGCAGGTACAGGAACTGAAACAGGAATTGTACAGGGAACAATCATTGATGTTGAAACTAAAAAGCCTGTTACTAACACTGTTTTTTCCGCCACCATTTATAAAAACTCGTTTCAAAAAGAATTTGTAACAGATGCTTTTGGAAATTTTAAAGTAAATGTTCCGGTGGGAGAACATACTTTAATTATTGATAAGCTTGGTTACAAAGCAGTAAAAAAAGAAGGGGTTGTAGTTCGTGAAGGCTTAATAGTTAAAGTAAATTTTGAAATAATAGAAGCTGAAGAGGAATTGAATCATCCGTTTATGACTCCCATAACTATTCATTCTTTTTAAAATTATTTAGTTATAAAAGAGAGCCGCAGGATTTGTCCTGCGGCTCTCTTATTTTGATGCATTTATATTGCTTAAGCTTTTTTAAATGCCCATTTCATCATTTCCTTCCAGCTTGCTTTTTTGCCATACATTAAAATGCCTGTTCTGTAAATTTTTGCACTGAGCCAGGTGGTAAATAAAAAGCCCCCGATTAATAAAACCATTGATAAACCCAATTGCCAGTAAGGAACACTTTCAGGCACACCACTAGCCACCCTTGCCATCATTACAATGGGTGATGTAAATGGAATAATGCTTCCCCAAAATGCCAATGGCCCTGATGGATTTTCAATAGTGGAACTAAGCATGATAAATCCAAAAATAATAGGCATGGTAATAGGCAGCATTAAGGATTGTGCTTCCTGCGGATCTTCATTTACTACACTACCCACTGCTGCAAACAAAGCAGCATAAAATAAATAACCGCCCAAAAAATAAAACAGGAACATACCGATAATCATAAACCAATTTACACCTGTACTTATAAATCCGATGCCATCAGCCATTTTAAGCAGCATGGTATTGTTGCGTGAAGCAGAAGGCAAAGCTTCATTAGCCTGTTGTGCATTTTGTAAAACGTCGGGTGATACCAGTAAAGGCAGTACACTGCTCAGAATCATGATTAATGCAATCCACAACAGCAATTGAGTTAAACCCACAGCAGCTATCCCTATGATTTTGCCCAGCATCAGTTGAAACGGTTTTACACTGCTCACCATTACCTCTGCAATGCGGTTCATCTTTTCTTCCATTACACCACGCATTACCGAAGCACCGTAAATAAACAACGTAATGTATATGATGATGCCGCATATAAATCCGATAATGGATGACAGTTTTTTATTGCCTTCTTTCAGTTCATCACCTTTTACTTTATAGGAACGGAAGTTGAGTAATTCATCACTCTCACTTTCATTTCTTATTGAATCAATAACGGCACGGCTCACACCTTTTTGGAGCAATAGCTTTTCTTCATTAATTTTTTGCAATTGTTTTTTTACTGCACTTTCTGTACCCAAACCCAAATCTTTTTCTGAATACAGGCGGGCAGAATCGGGTGCCGATTTAGTTTGAGAATAAATGATGAGCAAACCATCATAGCCTTTTGATTTGTAATTGGCAAGGGTTATATCATCAGGATAGGAAAATGCAGCCGAAGCACTGCTGTCCATTTTATTTAAATACAAGCCGGTTTCGTCTTTTACGGCAATGCTGTATTGCTTTAATGAATTGGCACCTAAATAAGCAGAGCCAAAAATAAATACAATCATTACTATAGGCAGCAGAAATGTAGAAAGTAAAAAAGTTTTATTTCTTACACGGGTGAGGTATTCCCGTTTGATGATAATAAATGTTTTGTTCATATAAGTAGTTTAAGCGGTAATGGTTTGAAATTGACGGGCTGCCGGGGTGCCTTCTATCAGGTGAATAAAAATTTCGTTAAGCGATGGAAGGATTTCATTAAAAGCTACTATTTGTTTTTGCTGATTGATGAAATGCATCAAAATATCATTTGCTGTATAGCCCTGCTGAATTTTAACTACCAGTTCAGTTTCTTTTTTATGTACAATTGAAAAGGAAGGATGCTCAAACTGTGCATCATTGCTGTTAATTTCAAGGTTGAAAATATTTTCTTTAAACTGCTGTTTAATTTCTTTTACACCGCCATCTAAAATTTTCTGTCCTTTATTTACAAGTACAATCTGATCGCATATTTCTTCTACCTGTTCCATTCTGTGTGTACTGAAAATGATGGAAGTCCCTTTTTTTGCAAGTGCATAAATTTCATCTTTTATTAAATTGGAGTTTACAGGATCCAAACCACTAAAAGGCTCATCCAGAATAATTAAAGAAGGTTCGTGCAAAACGGTAATTACGAACTGCAGTTTCTGTCCCATTCCTTTGGAGAGGTCTTCCACTTTTTTATTCCACCAGCTTTCCATTTCAAATTTTTCAAACCAGTATTTTACTTTTTTAAAAGCCTCAGCTTTGGATAAGCCTTTTAACTGTGCTAAGTACATTGCCTGTTCGCCTATTTTCATTTTTTTGTACAGGCCACGTTCTTCCGGCATATAACCGATATCAATTACATCGTTTACCGGATTAAATTTGTTTCCGTTTAAAATAATGTTCCCTGCATCAGGGTAAAAAATGCCGGTGATCATCCGTATCAACGTGGTTTTGCCAGCTCCGTTTGGACCCAGCAATCCAAAAATGGATCCTTTCTCTACTTGAAAGCTGATATCATCTACCGCTTTTTGTGTAGCGAAATACTTTTTGAGGTTTTGAATTTCTAAAATGGTACTCATGAATGTATTAGTGATGGTAATTTAAAAATTGTTACAAAGTACTGTGAAAAAAAGTTGTGGCAATCATTGCTGCTACTCTTTCTCCATCCATTGCTGCACTTACTATTCCACCTGCATAACCGGCACCTTCGCCACATGGGTATAGGTTTTTTAATTGAGGGTGTTGCAGAGTTTCTGCGTCTCTTGGTATGCGTACAGGTGATGAAGTTCTTGATTCAGTTGCTACCACCACTGCTTCGTTTGTAAAATATCCACGCATTTTTTTCCCAAAAGCTTGAAAGCCTAATCGTAAGCTATCAAAAATAAAAGGAGGTAACACTTCATTTAATGCTACACTGTTTAATCCGGGGCCATAAGAACATTTAGGAAGTGAGGAGGATATTTTTTTTTCAAATAAATCTTCCATACGTTGTGCAGGAGCTACAAAATTTCCTCCACCTGCCACAAAAGAAGCTTGCTCAATTGCCTGTTGAAAATGCATCATTAGCAATGGGTGGTTTTCCAAATGTATTTTTTTACTTTTTGTTTCTTGGTTCTTGTTATTTATATTTTGTGTTTTAAAATAATTCACAGCATCTTTTTCATCTACACTCACCACCATTCCGCTATTTGCATACGGGTTGTTTCTTTTTGATGGGCTCCATCCATTTACTACGAGTTCACCATTGGCAGTTGCGGCTGGTGCAATAATTCCACCTGGACACATACAAAAACTAAAAACCCCTTTTCCATTTACCTGCTCTACCAAACTATACGAAGCTGGTGGCAAAAAATCACCTCTTGTACTGCAGCGGTATTGAATGGAATCAATAATACTTTGTGGATGCTCTACTCGTACGCCCAATGCAAATGGTTTGGCTTCAATTAAAATTTGATTGTTGTGTAATAGTTCAAACACATCTCTTGCACTATGTCCGGTTGCAAGTATTACTGCATCAGCTATAAGTTGTGCTTGATGATTTACCTCTACACCTTTGAGTATTTCTTTTTCAATGATAAAATTGGTGAGTTTGGTTTCAAAATAAATTTCACCGCCGCATTGTTCAATCCACTCTCTCATGGCGGTAATAATATGAGGTAATTTATTAGTACCAATATGCGGATGCGATTGGTACAGAATATTTTCTTCTGCACCAAAATGATGAAAGAGTTGAAGTATGCGATCAATATTTCCTCTTTTGCTGCTGCGGGTATAAAGTTTACCATCGCTATAAGTGCCTGCACCTCCTTCACCAAAGCAATAATTACTTTCTTCGTTTAGAATACCTTCTTTATTCAGCATAGCTAAATCTCTTCTTCTAGCTCTTACATCTTTTCCTCTTTCAATGATGATAGGTTTAATGCCGAGCTCTATCAACTTTAGTGCGGCAAATAATCCGGCAGGCCCTGCTCCAATTATTAAAGCTGTTTTTTTTGCTGCATGTACATCTTTCCATCTAAAAGGAAGGGATGATCTTGGCTGTACAGGTTCATTTATATAAATAAGTGCTGTAATATTTACCCAAGCTTGTTTGCTTCGGGCATCAATGGATTGTTTTAAAATATGAAAACCGGTGATGGAAGATTGAGGAATTCCTTTTTCTGCAGCTATTTGTTGAAGTATAGCAACTTCGCTGGAAGCTTCTTTTGGAGTTAACTTTAGTTGTAATTGTTGTATCATGTGTTAGGTAGTGAACCCAAAAACATTTTGATAACGAAGATACCAATTCAAGGTGCTTTCCAAATTATTTTTTAGCCAGCGAAATATTTTTTAAAGAATGATTTTTTTAAGAATTGAAATAACTTAACTTCAACCTTTACAGATTCAAATGACCCGTTTTCGTATTCATTTTTTTTCAGTTGCAGTTGTAATTTTTTGTATAAGCTGCAACCCCATTTACCAGTCAACCAACGTTCAGTATAAAGGATACAGCATACAGAAATATGCTGCTGATTCTTCAGTACAGCAAATGCTGAAGCCTTATAGTGATAGTGTGAACAGCAGTATGAATATTGTTATTGCAAAGCTGGCTCATGAACTAGAAAAGAAACAGCCGGAAGGAACACTTGGTAATTTAATGGCTGACGGAATGAAAATAATGGGTGAAAAATATTATGGAGTTGCAATTGATGCTGCTTTCATCAATAGTGGAGGTGTTCGCTTGCAGGCATTACCTGCAGGAAATATTACAAGAGGTAAGGTATTTGAATTGATGCCGTTTGATAATATTATTATACTTCAAAAATTAAAAGGATCTGTATTGCAGGAATTTTTAAATGAAGTTGCAAAAGGAGGAGGCTGGCCGGTTTCAGGATTAACCATGCAGATTAAAGATAAAAAAGCAGTGAATGTGATGATAGGCAATCAACCACTTGATATGAATGCAACATATACCATTGCTAATTCAGATTATATTGCAGGGAGTGTAGAAGTTCTAAAAACAATTCCGCAGGTAAACAACGGATCATTGGTAAGAGATGCCTTGCTTGATTATTTCAGTTCATTTACCAAAGCAGGAAAAGAAATCAGTATTCAAATTCAAAATAGAATAACGAATGCTCAATAGAAGAACATTTTTACAACAGAGTGCACTTACAGCCGGAGCATTGCTTGTATCCCGTTATGCAGATGCAGGTGATGTATCTATCCAACGCCTAACAATACTTCACACAAATGATGTGCACAGCAGGTTAGAACCTTTTCCTATGGATGGGGGCCGAAACCAAGGTTTGGGAGGAGTAGCAGCAAGGGCAAAATTAATTACTGATATACGTGCAAAGGAAGAACAGGTATTATTGTTAGATGCCGGCGATATATTTCAAGGCACTCCATTCTTTAATTTGTATAAAGGGGAACCTGAAATAAAAGCCATGACTCAAATGGGCTATGATGCCTGCACTATGGGTAATCATGATTTTGATGCAGGGCTTGAAAATTTTGTTACACAGCTGAATCATGCAAGTTTTCCGGTGATCATTTCTAATTACGATTTTACAAATACACCAATGGAAAGCAAATATGTGCCGTATAAAGTTTTTAAAAAAGGCAAGCTTAAAATAGGTATTACAGGTGTGGGTATTGAAATGAAAGGATTGGTGGCAGATAATTTAGCAGGCAACACTAAATACCTCAACCCCATTGAACGATTAAATGAAACCGCATATTTTTTGCGGAAACAGAAAGATTGCGATATGGTTATTTGTCTATCACATCTTGGGTATCAATACAAAGATGAACCCAATAAAGTCAGCGATATCATACTGGCAAAGGAAACAACAGGTGTTGATCTTATCATTGGCGGGCATACACATACGTTTATGAACGAACCTTTGATAGTAAAAAATAAAACGGGTAGTGATGTTATCATAAATCAGGTGGGATTTGGAGGTATAAATTTGGGCAGATTGGACTTTGAGTTTATGCCGGGTAAAAAGAAAAATTTGTCAAAATCTCACTCTGTTGTAATTGGGAAAAAAACAAGTGAATAAAAAATTTTTTTTTCCATTAAAAGTGTTGATATTCGCCGTCCCCCCTAATTTTTTATAATAAACTTCTTTATTGTAAAAAATCAAGAGATCAGGAAGAAAAAAATTACTCAACCATAAATTGCTTTAGGAACAATGATAAAATCAGCTGATCAAATTTGGAAAAATTGTTTGGCTATAATAAAGGATATTGTAGAGTGGCAGCATTATAAAACCTGGTTCGAACCCATAAAACCGGTTGAATTAAAAGGAAAGATTCTAACAATACAAGTACCAAGTCAATTCTTTTTTGAGTACCTTGAAGAACATTATGTTACTCTGCTTGGTAAAACTTTAAAGCGGGAGTTAGGTAAAGAGGCAAATCTTGAATACCGCATAATGATGGATAGTGGTAACAACAACAATCAGCCCATAACAATGGATGTTCCGGGGCATGGTTATAAAACATATACCAATAACGAAATGGATTTTCCTCTGGTAATAAGTAACCCCGTTAAGAACCCTTTTGTAATACCTGGTTTAAAAAAGGTTCAAATAGATCCTCAGTTAAATCCGAATTATACTTTTGAAGCATTTGTAGAAGGTGATTGTAACCGTGTAGCCCGCCGTGCTGGAAAAACAGTTGCTGATAAACCAGGTGCAACATCTTTTAATCCATTAGTAATTTATGGTGGTGTAGGATTAGGAAAAACACATTTGGCACAGGCGGTAGGCAATGAAGTGAAGCGCCAGCATCCAACAAAAGTTGTGTTATACGTAAGCAGTGAAAAATTTATTAATCAGTTTGTAGATCATAGCCGCAATAACGCCATTAATGACTTTATTCATTTTTACCAGTTAATTGATGTGTTGATTATTGATGATGTTCAGTTTTTCAACAGAGCAGAAAAAAGTCAGGATGCCTTTTTTGCTATTTTTAACCATCTGCATCAAAGTGGCAAGCAGTTGATTTTAACATCAGATAAAGCGCCCAAAGATTTAGAAGGCGTGCAGGAACGTTTGTTAAGCCGTTTCCGCTGGGGCTTAAGTGCCGATTTGCAGGTGCCAGATTATGATACCCGTATTGAAATCCTGGAAAAGAAAATGAAGAACGACGGATTAGATATGCAAAAAGATGTGGTAAAGTACATTGCATATAATATTAATACTAATGTGCGTGAACTGGAAGGCGCATTAATTTCACTGCTGGCACAATCTTCGCTTAATAAAAAGGAAATTGATCTTGATTTGGCAAAGAAAGTGTTGAAGAATTTTGTAAAAACGTCGTCTAAAGAAATTACCATAGATGCTATACAAAAAATGGTATGCGAATATTTTGATGTTTCGTACGATAAACTGCTTCAAAAAACAAGAAAGCGAGAAATAGTACAGGCAAGACAAATAACAATGTATCTGGCCAAAACCTTTACAAAAAATTCATTAAAAACTATTGGAGAACATTTCGGCGGAAGAGATCATACCACAGTAATTCACTCTTGCCAAACTGTAAAAGATTTGATGGATACTGATACGCTTTTTAAAGAAAGTGTAATGGAATTACAACAAAAAGTACAATTGGCAGCAATGTAAAATTTACAAATAATTAAAAATGCCGAATGAATATCATCATTCGGCATTTTTGTTTTGGCATTTTAGCAATAGGTAGCTATTTTTGCTGCCCTCTTACAAAAGGAGAAGGTTGGTGAGGTGGATGAGTGGCTGAAATCAGTAGTTTGCTAAACTGCCGTACGGGTAATTCTGTACCGAGGGTTCGAATCCCTCCCTCACCGCACTCATTCTCTAAAACAAAAGCGTAAGAGGATTAAAAAATGTTCATCTTTGATGAATTCAGGAACGGGAAGTAGCGCAGGCCGGTAGCGCACCTGGTTTGGGACCAGGGGGTCGCAGGTTCGAATCCTGTCTTCCCGACAAAAAAAGCAGTTTCAATTTTGAAACTGCTTTTTTGTTTGATTTTTGTAATAATGCATCCCGTTTGAGTTGAGATATCCTCTACTTAAAGGGAAACGATGCTTACTCATAGCCCTGCTTTTAAGTTAAAAAATATTACATCATCTTTTTGCATTCTTCAGCACATTTACGGCAAGCATCTGCACATTCTTTGCAATGTTCATTATCATGCTTGCTACATTCATTTGCACAAGCAGTACAAACCTCCGCACATAGCTTACAAATGTCTATTGATTTTGAACTGCCAACGCTCATTAACTGTGCTGCTGCATAACATAATACGGAGCATTCCATATCCATTTGGATACATAATGCCATCATTTTAATATCTTTCTCCTGCAAGCAGGATGAAGCACAATGATTACAAAGTGCCGCACACTTTAAGCATGCTTCAATACATGTTTTGTATTCGTGATAACCCATTTTTGTTTGTATTTAAAAGTGAAACAATACTTATTTTTTTAAAATACTATAGATTGGTAGTAAAATAGCAGTTGTATAAAGGTGGACAGTCTACACTTGTAAAGTATTATACAAATTTTAAAACAAGTTGTATCATTCATACATTTTGGTTATGTGTATGTTGAAATATGAATGGGTGTATTTTAAAACTCTTTGTCATGTTCAGCACTTACAATTTGCATATTTAAAGGCAGCTAAAAAGTGTGAAAGATGCAATCATTATTTATTATTCTGTAACAGTCTTCTAAACTAAGAACGCCATCTTCAACTGATCCCAACAATTTTAAAAGAGTGTACTTATAAGCAAATACAACAAATGGAAACAGTATATCAATTAAGTACAGAGCAGGTTTTTGAACAGTTTAAAACATCTGCAGCAGGTTTAAAAGAAGAAGGTGTTTTGTTGCTGCAAAAAGAGTTTGGAGAAAATGCTTTAACAGAAACCAAACACAAAAGTAAATGGTTAATACTGCTGGCACAGTTTACTGATGTGATGATTCTCATTTTAATGATTGCTGCTGTTATTTCATTTGTGTCTGGTGAACATACAGATGCGTATGTAATACTTGCCATCATTATTGGAAACGCTTGGATGGGATTTTCACAAGAATACAATGCAGAAAAATCAGTACGGGCATTACAAAAAATGATGCCACAATCTGCATTGGTTCAACGCAATAATAATCCGGTAAAAATTGAATTAAATAAGTTGGTTCCCGGAGATATTATACTGCTGGAAGCAGGCGATACTGTACCTGCAGATGGAAGATTAATCACAACACATTCTTTTAAAGTTGATGAAGCATCCTTAACGGGAGAAAGCAATACTGTAGAAAAGAAAACAGATGCAATCAATGAACAAAATCTTGTACCCGGAGACCAGCACAATATGGTTTTTAAAGGAACCCACGTAAGTAATGGCTCTGCAAAAGCAGTGGTAACTGCTATTGGAATGCGTACTGAGTTAGGAAAAATTGCAGGCTTATTAAAAGTTCCATCACAAAAAACACCACTTCAAAAAAGGTTGGCAGTGTTTAGCAAACAGTTAGCTGTGATAGTGATACTGATCTGTCTGGCAGTTTTTGCAGCAGGATTATGGCGTGGTGTAGCTCCTTTTCAAATGTTTCTTACGGCACTTTCTCTGGCAGTGGCAGCTTTGCCCGAAGCTTTACCTGCGGTAATTACAATTGCATTGGCAAGAGGTGCCCGCAGAATGGTAAAACAAAAAGCATTGATGAGAAAATTGCCGGCGGTAGAAACGCTGGGTTCCGTAACCTATATATGCAGTGATAAAACCGGAACACTTACACAAAATATAATGACGGTAGAACAGATGCAAGCTGCTCCAGACAAAGAAAATTTATTACTGCAGGCCATGTTACTAAATAATGAAGTACGTTTTGCTGATGATGGGTTGCTGGGAGACAGTACAGAAACTGCTTTGGTTGACCACGCTTTAGATAATGGACATTCTAAGGAAACGGCTGATAAAGAATTTCCGCTCATAGCAAAATTGCCTTTCGATTCAGAAAGAATGCGGATGAGTACTTTGCATAAACATGGCGATAAATGGATGTTGTTTGTAAAAGGTGCTCCAGTAAAAATGGCGGAGGTATTGGCTTCAAAATATAAAGAACAGTTGCCACAATGGTTAGATAAAAATAAAGAATGGGCAGCCAATGGTTTACGGGTTTTATTTTTCGGGTATAAAATTTTTGATACCGATCCGGGTGAAATAAAAACAGATGCGGAAAATGAGTTGGACTTTTTAGGCATTGCGGCAATGATAGACCCTCCAAGAGAAGAAGTGATAGAAGCCATTAAAGAGTGTAAATCGGCAGGTATTAAAACGGTAATGATTACCGGAGACCAGGCACTTACTGCTACTGCCATTGCAGAGCGTTTGGGTATGATTGAACAAGGGCATCAGGGTGTAAAAACAGGAACTGACCTTACTAATTTATCAGCTGAAGATTTAAACGAAATTGTAAAGATTACCTCTGTGTATGCAAGAGTATCACCAGAACAAAAATTAAATATTGTAAAAGCATTACAGGCCAATGGAGAATTTGTAGCCATGTCGGGTGATGGTGTAAACGATGCTCCTTCTTTAAAACAATCGAATATTGGTATTGCGATGGGCATTACCGGAACGGATGTATCAAAAGAAGCTGCCGATATGATTTTGCTGGATGATAATTTTGCCACCATAGTTAAAGCTGTAAAAGAAGGCAGAAAAATTTATGATAACATCAGAAAATTTATTTTATATGTACTCTCCTGCAATCTGGGTGAGATGCTGTCTATTTTTCTTGCTCCCATTGCAGGTTTCGCTATGCCGTTGCTCCCCATTCATATCCTTTGGATAAATTTAGTAACTGATGGGTTGCCCGGCCTAGCCCTTGTAGCTGAGGAGGCAGAAACAAATACTATGAACAGACCGCCACGGCCGCCCAAAGAAAATTTATTTGCCGGAGGACTGGTGGCTAAAATAGTAGTATCAGGAACCATCATTGCTGCGGCATCCTTGTTTATTCAATGGTGGGCAATACAGCAGGGATATAATGTAAAAACACAACAAACAATGGTGTTTACAACACTTTGTTTTGTGCAATTGGGTAATGCACTTTCTGTACGTTCTTTTTTTCATTCAATTTTTTCTAAGCACTTATTTACCAATAAAGGCATGTGGGCGGCCATAACAGGTACAGTGGCACTTCAGTTAGCCATTATTTATGTGCCCTTTTTGCAAACGATTTTAAAAACCAGTTATTTGGATTGGAAAGCAATGGCAACAATCTTATTGGTTACTGCAGTTGGTGTACTATGTGTTGAATTAATAAAATATTTTAGCAGGCGAAAATATATAATGAATAAAGATTAATAACAGATGAATCTTCATTATTCCAAACTCAGGTTATAAAGCAAATAAAGTCTAACCGAAATGTCCATTCACATAATTTCTGGTTAATTCTTTTTGTGGGTGCTTAAAAATATTTTCGCTGGTATCAAATTCTATTAATTCACCCAAATACATAAAAGCAACTTTATCTGATATACGTTGTGCCTGTTGCATATTATGTGTTACAATCACAATGGTATAATCTTTCTTCAGGCTTAAAATAAGATCTTCAATCTTACGGGTACTGATGGGATCGAGCGCAGAGCAGGGTTCATCCATTAAAATTACTTCGGGGCGAAGCACTACTGAGCGAGCAATACATAAGCGTTGCTGCTGGCCGCCAGACAATTTAACAGCAGGTTTCTTCAATTCATCTTTTACCTCATCCCACAAATAACTTTCTTTTAATGCATTTTCAACCAAATGAGGAATTTCATTCTTTGGAAAATCATGAATCTTCAAAGCATAAGAAAGATTTTCATAAATATTTTTGGGTAATGGATTTGGTTTTTGAAAGACCATACCAATCCTTTTACGAATGGCAGTTACCGATACATTCTTATCGTAGATATCTATGTTATCAATTTTTATAGTGCCTTCTATTTTTGCATCGGGCGACAGGTCGTGCATGCGGTTAAAAGTACGTAGCAGCGTAGATTTTCCACAACCAGATGGCCCAATTAAAGAAGTAACCTCATTTTTAGGAAAATCAATATTTATATTTTTCAGGATTTGCTTTTTCCCGAAGTACATATTAAAGTGGTGTGCTGATAATTTTATTTCCTCCATATTAATCTTGTGTTCTATGTTTATACCTTATATAAAATGCAATAATGTTGAGTAAAAAAACTAAAAGAATCAATATTGAAGCGGTGCCGTAAGCTAATGGCCTTACTTGCTCTATTGCCTGGTGCTGCGTACTGAGCATATATAAATGATAAGGCAATGCCATAAATTCCTCATTGGGCGCAATGGTAATTCCATTAATGTAAAAAGCTACTCCCGTAAATAAAATAGGCGCTGTTTCCCCTGCAGCCCTTGACATGGTGAGTATTATACCCGTTAAAATACCTGGCAATGCTTTTGGCAGCACTACATCTTTAATTGTTTCAAATTGTGTAGCACCTAATGCTAGTGTGGCTTCTCTCATACTATTAGGTATTCGCTTCAAAGCTTCTTCTGTGGTAGTAATAATATAAGGTAGTGAAAGCAACCCCAATGTTAATCCTGCTGAAAAAGCAGAAGTACCCATCTTAAAAGCTTGTACAAAAAGTGCTAAACCGAACAGGCCATAAATAATAGAAGGGATGCCTGCAAGGTTTCTTATGGATGCTCTTATTATGTTAGTCAATGCTGATGGTCTTGCATATTCGTTAAGATAAATAGCACAGGCTACGCCAAACGGTACCGCAAAAATTGTGGTGATAAATGTTAGTAATAGTGTTCCTGTAATTGCAGGAAGAATGCCGCCTTTTGTCATACCATTGGATGGTAAATAGCTTATGAAATTCCATGATACAGAGGAGATGCCCTTTGAGAATATATCCCATAAAATAACAGTAAGAATAAGACATACAATTAAAGTACTTCCCAATAATAAAATCCAATCCAATAAATGACGAACTTTTTTAATCATGCATGAAATTTTCTTAATCGGTTAGCAAAATATTCTCCCAATAAATTAATTAATAGCGTTATGAGAAAGAGAACAACGGCAATAGCAAACAGGGCAAAATAATGCGTGGTTTGATAAGGCACTTCACCCATTTCAATGGCAATAGTGGCAGTTATAGTACGTACTGCATCTAAAAATCCCTTGGGTAAAACAGCCGCATTTCCTGTTGCCATTAACACGGTCATGGTTTCGCCCAATGCCCTGCCAAGCCCAAGCATAACGGCAGCAATCAGTCCTGGTAATGCAGCGGGTAATGTTACTTTAAAAAGTGTTTCCCACCTGTTAGCACCCAATGCAAGTGAGGCTTCCCGATGAGATTGCGGTACAGCATTAATAGCATCTTCACTAATGGTTATTATAGTAGGCAACGCCATCACAGACAATAATACAGCACCATTTAAAGCATTTAAGCCATTTGAAATACCAAATATTTTTGCAATACCGGGCCCAACCAGTACTATACCAAGAAACCCTATTGCCACTGATGGAATAGCTGCCAGCATTTCAATAAGAGGTTTTAAAATTGCTTTCAATTTGGGGTGAGCCATTTCAGATAAAAAAGCTGCAGTAAATATTCCTAATGGAACCGCAATAACCATTGCACCAATTGTTACCAGCCCGGTACTTACCAATAAAGGGGCAATACCATATTTGCCTTTCGTACTTTCAGGATTCCATTGAGAGCCTGTTAAAAAATCAATTGGTTTCACTTCAATAAAAAAAGCAATGCTGTTATACAACAACATAAAAAATATACCGCCTAATAATGCAATGGTAATAAAACCTGTTGTTTTGAATACCTGCTTTAAAACTAAATCTGTTTGCTCCCGTCTTTTTATTGTCATGCTTATTTATTTACGGGATAGTACCCTGCTGATTGAATTATTTTTTTGCCTGCACCTGTTTTTTCAAAATCAAGAAATGGCTTTATTTTATTGTAAGAAGCAGCCTTGTAATATTGAAATAAAGGCCGTTGAAAATAATATTTTCCCTCAGCAATCATAGCAGCGTCCAATGGTGAAATACCCTGTTGATTTTTTTCGGAATAAATTGTAAGTACTTTTATTCCCTTATTATTTCCTTTTGCTACATAACCTGCCCCCACATAGCCAATACCTGAATGATCTGCTTTGATGGCCTCCAATATTTGTGCATTACCACTCATTTGCTTTGCATATGGAGTAAAGTCTATATTTAATTTTTTTTTAATAAAATCATGTGTGCCTGAATTGCTCTGCCTCCCATAAACATTAATCGGCATATCCTTTCCGGTAAGCGGCAACCAATTTTTGTATGCTCCTTTTAGTATTAATGACAAATCTGCCGGGCTTATGGAATCAATATTGAGGTCATCTGCAATAACAAATGCAATAGCATCCTGTGCAAAAATGAAGGAGTCAATTTGAAAACCTTTTTTTTTAAATAATGCTATTTCATCACTATCAATACTTCTGGAAGAATTGGCTACATCTGCTGTGCCATTTAGTAATGAAGCAATGCCTAAGCCTGAGCCGCCTCCTGAAATAGAAACAAAAATACCTGAATTGATTTCATGAAAAGATTCAGCTAATAGTACGGCAAGGTTTACTTCTGTATCTGACCCTTTTATTTTAATGGTGCCGGTATCTGCTGAGCAGGAAAATAGAAGAACTATTAAACTTATACAATAGTTCTTCATAAATTTACTCCAATTGTGTAATCAGTAAGGTACATGGATAAAATACGGCGTAGAGATAATGGTTATTATCTTTTAGTTAAGAAATATTTATCTAAGCTTAGCAAAAAAAGATCTGCCATCATATTGTTGCTGCTGAATGATAAAATATAGTATGAAAAAATTTCTTTTGTCTTTTTCTATGAATAAATTAATTAAAAGACTTGAAAAAACCATTCCTGCTTGTTACTGCTAAGCACAGTATGCAATTTGTAAATGATGGCGTAAAGTTCTCTTATGTCTCTGGTGTTTAAACATGTTTGTAAGTGTTATTCTTTCAGGCGTATCTGTATGTAGCTAATGTTTTGGCATCCCAAATCCAAATTATCATTATAACTATTAGCAATAATAGAACAGTAACTATAAATGGGTTGTAATGCGCCCTATAGTTAGGAATTAAATACGGGCTGATATTTATCATGGCATGAAAGAGTATCATTGCAAAAACACTTTTGCCAGTATTGTTGAATATCCATACCATAATGATGCGTAAAAAAACTGTTCCAATGCTTTGCCAAAAAATCCAAGCTGCAGTTTGGTGAGCCTGGCTCCAGGGTATAATATGCCATACTGCCCAAATAGTTCCCAGTATCAGGCTTGCTTTCAATGCTCCATAACGGTTTTGCAAAGGATCAATAATATAGCCGCTCCAGCCAAGTTCCTCACCAATGGCGCCAATAAAATATACAAAGAAAAAAATTACAATTGATAAAGTAGATGGCTGTGGCTCCGGTACTATTACTCCCGTTAACTTCATGTACCAAAATGAAAGCAATGCTAGTGCCGGCATTAAAAAAACAATTGGTATATACCATTTTTTGTTTTTGATTTTTTTAAAATCAAATACCTGTTTAAATAGTTGCTTTACAACCTGCATTTTTTGTTTTTTATAAATGAGTATTGCTGCTGCTATTAAAGGGCAGAAAGTCATTAATGCACTGATAGGAAGACTTATGGGAATTATTCTGGTAGTATCGGAACCAATGAAGCCGAGTATCCAAAAGGGAATGGAGAGTGCAAAGACCAATAAAAAGAAATGGAATGATTTTATATGTAATGATTTGCTTGTTTGCATTATTAGTATTTCTATTTTTTATACAAATTTCTAACCGATGGCAACAGCGCAACAAAAATCAGTGGAATAGCATACAGCATATAAAAAGTTTGCAGCCAACCAACACCTTGCACAAAAATGGTTTCTACCTGTATCCAAATAATTAAAGCAAAAGTCACATAAATACTGAACGACCATGCCCAATGCATATCTTTAAAAAAATTAAAATACTCAGCAAATGGCGAGGCTGTTTTTTTGACCAACGCAAATATTAATAATGTTGGGAAAAGCCCTAACACAACAAATAAAATAATACCCGGAATTAAAAAATTAGCGAAAGGTGAATTTTGTAAAATAGACAAAGGCAAACCGCCAAGCAATTTACCCGATGGAGAAATAATTAATGCGCCGCCACCGCCTATAGCACTTAATCCGAGAAAGGCTAATAAGCATAAGTGGATATTTCGTACTGTTTTTGATTTCATAATTATTGATTTAAAATTCTGTAGACAATGCCACAGACTATTATTATAAAAAAACTTGTATAAATCAGTTTGTTATATTTTGCTAACCAGTTGGGCAAATAAATATCAAAGTTGTCTTTGTTTGAATCAGAATATTTACGAGCTATTATTGTAAGCGGGCACATTTTGTTAAAAATAAGCAATACAATTCCTTCGCCAATAATAAGTGCAATACCAATCCAAACATATTTATCAATCTTATTTATAATTACGGCATAAGCCATATAGAATAATACCACATTGAAGAAAAACCAAATGATGGTATGAATAATTTTGATGGTAACTAATTTTAACAAGATAATTTCCCTGTTTAATGATAGTAATTAGTTTTTTTGTTTACTGATGCTGCAATTCTTGCATTGTTTTTCGTTGATTTTTTTAAGAGTGTTATGTTTGTTTCAAGAGCTTTTCGCATTCTTTTATGATTTGTCAGAACTGTTTTTAATTGGATAGTACCCTTTCAAAACCAGAAAAAGCCCGATTACAAACAAAACAGTAAGTACTAAATACGTTGAAAAATTTTCACCACCTTGTTTGGCATTTGGAAAAAACATTCTTAACAAACCAAGTAGTAAGGTTAACCAACCAATTAATGTTATTAAAATGTTCCAGCTACGAACCCAACTATTATGAACTCTTATAATAGAAATTCCTCCAACAAAAAGTAATATCCCATTAAGGAATGTTACACTTGGAATGTTACTTTCCCAAATAGACAAATTTATCATTTCCGATAATGTCATTACACTAAGTGTGGGGCCAATTATTTGAGCAAGTTGTCGTGAATTTATCATTTTGCTGCTTACTTTTATTTCGTTACATACACTTGCAAGAAAGTTTTTTTCGCTTTTAATTCATGTTCTTCTGCTTCCGGTAAATCAATAAAGAAAGGGTTAGCAAACTTGCAATTATCAAACCTGTATCTTCCAAAATGCCAAATTGAAATGCTGCCATAAAACCTATAACAGACCAAACAAAGGGAATGATAAGAATTGTAATTGGACATTTTTTAGCAGTCATTAATAATAACCCGAAAGTGAAAATGGTTGTTGGACAAGGCAAACCAAAGGTTGGCGAAGA
>JANNRE010000003.1:0-119394 GCA_031401115.1 Chitinophagaceae bacterium | reverse complement strand
TTCAATTTTTTTCACTGCGTGATGATAACTGGCTTTTAATGCCCCTTCACTGGTTTCCAGAACCTTACTCATCTTCTCGTATGGCATTTCATCATAATACCGCAAATTAAATACTACCCGCTGCTTTTCAGGAAGTTGCTGGATGGCGGCTTGTAATTTCCATTCCAGCTTATTGGCATCAAAATGTTTATCTGCCTGCAGTTTGTTGCTTAAGCCAGTTTCTACATCGCTAAAAGAAACCGAAGACCTCTTTTTCTCTTTTTCAAGGAAAGTAAGGCATTCATTAGTGGCAATACGGTAAAGCCAGGTGTATAACTGGCTGTCTTCCCTGAAATTTTCCAGTGCATTCCAAACCTTAATAAACATATTCTGCAGCACATCGTTTGCATCCTCGTGCGATACCACCATGCGGCGGATATGCCAGTACAATTTTTCCTGGTATTTTTTTAAGATAAGGGTAAAGCTGCGTTCTTTGGTTGCAGGTTCCCTAAACTGTATTAACAGTTCTGTATCATCTAAATGTTCAGTCATAGTAGGTTGAGCGTAAAAATAAAAAAAACCAATCGTATGATTGGCATTTTATTACAAAGTTTAATATGCTTTATTTCCTGGATATTACTTTTTCAGCTGCTGCAACGATGTGATCTGTATCCAAACCATATTTTTTTAACAGGTCCATAGGTTTTCCGCTTTCGCCAAAAGTATCGTTGGTGCCCACATATTCAATGGGAATAGGAAAGCTTTTTGCCGCTGTTTGAGCAATGGCATCGCCAAGGCCGCCAATAATATTATGTTCTTCGGCAGTTACCGCACATTTTGTTTTGAGTATGGATTCTAAAACAGCAGCTTCATCCAAGGGCTTAATAGTATGTATGTTGATGACTTCAACTGAAAATCCTTTTTCTTCGAGAATAATACCCGCTTGTACTGCTTGCCAAACCATGTGTCCGCAGGCAAAAATGGTTACATCAGTTCCTTCGCTTAATTTCTGAGCTTTACCAATAACAAATTCGCCAGTAGTAAAAATAGGCCAAACAGGACGGCCAAAACGTAAGTAAACCGGACCATCATAGTCAGCAATGGCAAGTGTAGCTTGTTTTGTTTGATTATAATCTGCCGGAACAATCACGGTCATTCCGGGTAACATTTTCATAAGTCCGATATCTTCTAATATTTGATGGGTAGCGCCATCTTCACCTAACGTAAGCCCGGCATGTGAGGCGCAAATTTTTACATTCTTTCCACTGTAAGCTACGCTTTGGCGAATTTGATCATACACTCTTCCTGTACTGAAATTTGCAAACGTAGTGGTGAAAGGAATTTTACCACCAATGGTTAACCCTGCTGCAATACTGATCATGTTTGCTTCGGCAATGCCGCATTGAATAAACCGATCAGGGAATTCTTTAATAAACTGATTCAATTTTAAAGACCCGGCTAAATCTGCCGTTAATGCCACAATGTTCGAATTGTTTCTTGCAGCCTCTGCTATGCCATCACCAAATCCACTGCGGGTATCTTTATTGCCGGTTACCTGAATATCTTTCAATGCCATTGTATAAAATTATTTTGCGGGGTATAAAAATTTGGTGCAAAGAAAAGGGAAAGTTTTGAGTTGATGCACATTCATCAAAGCAAGAAACACACATTAAAGACACATGAATTAGTTGAGAGTAGAGTTCTGGCTCTTATGCAAACTTTCATCTTTTTTAATATGGAGTTCCCACTGCCAGGCGGTATGCATCATATCTTCAAGAGTAAATTTTGCTTCCCAGCCCAAATAAAGTTTTGCTTTGTCATTGTTTGCATAAATAGCAACCACATCTCCGGCACGGCGTGGGCCGATTGCATAATTTAATTTTATTCCACTTACTTTCTCAAAAGCTTTTATTGCTTCTAACACAGTTACGCCATTGCCCGAACCGAGATTGAATACTTCACAGGGGGAAAAATTTTTTTGATTGATAAGGTAATTTAATGCCAGTGTATGTGCATGTGCTAAATCGCTTACATGAATAAAATCACGGATGCAGGAGCCATCCCTGGTATCATAATCATTTGCGTGAACGGTCATTTGCGGAAGTTTGCCAATAGCAGTTTGTGTAATTGCAGGCACAAGATTTTGTGGCTTACCAATTGGTAACTCGCCAATAGAAATACTTGGATGTGCACCTACTGGATTAAAATATCGTAAAAGAATAGCAGATGCAGATGTTGCTTTCATTGTTTCGCTTACAATTTGCTCACCCATTTGCTTGGTATAGCCATACGGGCTTTCGGCAGGTTGTGGTGGCGTTAATTCTGTAACAGGAATTTGAAGCGGATTGCCATATACTGTACAGGATGATGAAAAAACAAAATGCGGAATATGAAAATCCTGAACACATTTTAAAAGATTAATAAGCGACAGCAGATTGTTTTCGAAATACAATAAAGGTTTTTCTACACTTTCACCCACAGCTTTGTAAGCAGCAAAATGAATCACACCAACAATGTCAGGGTTTTCCTGTACTACTGCAAACGTATCATCATAGTTGCAGAGATCCACCTTATAATTTTTTACTTTTTTGCCCAGAATTTTTTCTACACCTTCTAAGATGCGTGAACTGGATCGGGAATTATTATCAATAGAAATTACTTCATATCCGTTTTGAACCAGATCAACAATGGTATGTGAACCAATATAGCCGCACCCACCTGTAACTAAAATTTTTTTCATGTTTGATGAATCAGTTAGGTTATTCTTTTATCAGGTTCATTAAGTATTGGCCATAGCCACTTTTTAATAAGGGCTTTGCCAGTTCTTTTAATTGATCTGTTGATATAAACCCTTTGCGCCAGGCAATTTCTTCAATACATGCAATTTTAATTCCCTGCCTTTGTTCAATTACCTGTACAAACTGCGACGCCTGCATTAAACTGTCAAAAGTTCCTGTATCAAGCCAAGCAGTACCACGATCTAATATGGATACTTTCAGTTTTCCTCTTTTAAGATATTCTTTATTTACATCTGTTATTTCATACTCACCTCTGGGGCTGGGTTGTAATTCTTCTGCAATTTGCACCACCTCATTATCATAAAAATATAAACCGGGTACAGCATAGTTGCTTTTTGGGGTTTCGGGTTTTTCTTCTATACTCAATACATTAAAATCCTTGTCGAATTCTACCACACCATATCGCTCAGGATCACTTACATGATAGGCATAAATAATTCCGCCCTCTGGATTTGTATTGTTACTTAATAATTGCCCAAGTCCGGCACCATAAAAAATATTATCGCCCAGTACCAGTGCCACTTTATCAGTACCAATAAATTCTTTGCCAATAACAAAAGCCTGTGCTAATCCATTGGGTACAGCCTGTTCTTTATAATGGAAATTTACTCCGAGATTTTTTCCATCACCAAGCAAACGTTTAAAGTTTGGCAAATCATGTGGAGTAGAAATAATTAAGATTTCGCTAATGCCAGCCATCATTAAAATAGAAAGCGGATAATAAATCATCGGCTTATCATACACGGGCATAATTTGTTTGCTTATTGCAAATGTAATTGGGTGCAAACGTGTACCTGAACCACCAGCAAGGATAATTCCCTTCATTCTTTATTGTTTCAAGCAAAGATGAATAAATATGTTTAAAAAAGCAGAGAAGAAACTACCAAATGAGGTTGTAAATAAAATAACAAAGTGCTGCAAGTCCTCCACTTACAGGAATAGTAAGTACCCATGCCCATAATAAATTAACAGTAACTCCCCAGCGAACCGCACTTAAACGTTTGGTGGCACCCACGCCAATAATTGCACCGGTAATGGTATGTGTTGTACTTACAGGTGCGCCAAGATTTGCTGCGGTAAATAAAGTAATGGCTCCGGCAGTTTCGGCACAAACACCTTCAAGCGGAGTTACTTTGGTAATTTTAGTACCCATTGTTTTTACAATCTTCCAACCGCCGCTCATAGTGCCGAGGCCAATAGCTGCATAGCAAGAAATAGGGACCCAGTTGGGCATTTGATCAAAAGTTTGAATATACCCTCCTGCAATAAGCGCTACCGTAATAATGCCCATTACTTTTTGAGCATCATTGCCTCCATGACCTACACTAAAGGCGGCAGATGAAACCAACTGCAATGTTTTAAACATATTAGCAGTACGGTAAGCATTTTCTCCTTTTAAATGATTGTAAAAGTAAGAACCTATAAAAATAACCCCAAGACCTATCAAGGCCCATTTTTCAAAATCTTTTTTAAACGGAACAAATAAAACACATACCGCAATGACCGTGGTAATAATTCCAATCTTTAACCAAAAGTTCTTTTGCATGGTAACCACGGCAATAAACATGGAAATAAACATGCCGATAAAAGGTGCAAGAATGATAAAGATTAATGTTTTATAAATATTTGCAGGATCCACACTTCCAAAACCGGCATGAGCAATAGCGGCTCCGGCAAAACCTCCAATTAATGTGTGAGAAGAAGAAGAAGGAATACCATACCACCAGGTTAACAAATTCCAGGCAATAGCGGCAATTAAACCACATAACACAACAGGAAGTGTAATAAATTCTGAATAAACCGTTTTAGCAATGGTATTGGCCACTGCATGATCGCTGAAAATAAAAAAAGCAAGAGTATTAAAAAAAGCAGCCCATACTACTGCCTGAAAAGGGGTTAACACTTTTGTAGAAACAATGGTGGCAATTGAGTTGGCGGCATCATGAAACCCGTTGATATAATCAAAAATCAGGGCAAGAGCTATGATGATAATTACTAAAGTCATAAACGGTTGTGGTGATTTGCGAATGTGATGCAGTGCGGCTGAATGAATAACTTAAACGATAAAATGCGTTTGCTTTTTCAACAGGCACTACAACTGGCTGTTACGCATATTTTACAATGATAGATTCAATTACGTTGGCTGCATCTTCACATTTATCAGTGGCAATTTCCATTACCTGATAAATTTCACGCTTCTTAATTACTTCTTTTGCATCATTTTCAGTGGCAAACAGCCGTTCAATGGCATGATCAAATACATCGTCCGCCTGGTTTTCTACACTGTTTACTTTTACCAGCGCATCTGTAATCTTACGCATATTCTTCATGTCTTTCAATTCATAAACCGCTTGCTTTATACTTTCACAGCCCTGCTTAATTAAATCAGCCATTTTAGTATAACTTTCATGCGATGGGTCTACCCGGTAAAAATTTATTTTTTTGGCAGATGCAAAAATATAATCTGCTATATCGTCCATTGCCGAGGCTAAGTAATGAATGTCTTCTCTATCAAAAGGAGTAATAAAGTTGCGGCTTAATTCAGTAAAAATTTTATGAGTTAAATCATCATTTTTGTGCTCTAAGTTTTCAATAACCCTCAATATTTTTTCCCGTTCTTCAAACGAAGGCTCGTTCACCATTTGTTTTAAAAGAACCGCCATTTCCAGGCTGGTAACCGAAACTTCCTCAAATAATTTGTAAAAAATCTTGTCTTTGGGCAAAAACAACTTCATAAATGAATTAATACCTGCCATAAAATGGGTTTATAATTTCAGCAAAAATAGGTTCTTAGAAAAGGTTTGCCTTATGCATCTTTTACTTAATAATTTCTTAACATGGAAAAACAGTTTACTAAAGCATAACAGGTTTTAGGTGGTAGGTAACAATTCCTTAACGCTGTGTTCATATTCCGGTAACATTATGAGGATTCCTTTGCCCCATAATAAAGAACTATGTTTCGATCAGCTTTAGGAAAATCACTTATAACAGTTTTTATTTTTTTTACTTCCCTTTACTCAGTTGCCCAGCAAACAAAATTAAACGGCCGTGTACTAACACAGAAAAACGAACCTGTTGCTGGTGCTACTATCAATGTTACTGGGCTGAACCGCTCATTTAGTGCAGATGTGGAAGGCAGATTTTCAATTACATTAGAGGCAGGCAAAAAATATACGTTTACTGTTTCTGCCGTAGGGTTTAAAACGAAGGAAGTAGATGAAGTGGAAGTAAAAATTGGCGAGGAAGAACCCCTTACTATTGTAATGGAAGTAGCGGCCAAAGAAGGCACTGAAATTATCATCAGAAGTACAGCCAAAAAAGAAAATACTGCCGGCTTGCTTAACTTTCAAAAAAATAATACCTCTCTTTCAAGCGGATTATCAGCAGATTTTATTCGCCGTACCCCCGATAAAAATACCGGTGAAGTTTTAAAACGTGTAAGCGGAGCCTCTATACAAGACAATAAATTTGTAATAGTGCGTGGCTTGAGTGACCGTTACAATCAGGCATTAATTAACGGTGCTCAGCTTCCTTCTTCTGAACCAGATAAAAAAGCATTTTCGTTTGATGTAATTCCTTCTCAGCTTATTGATAATATCATTATTAATAAAACAGCAACTCCTGATTTAACAGGAGAATTTGCAGGCGGGCTGGTGCAGATAACAACCAAGGATGTACCTACCAGGAATATTTTAAATGTTGGGATAAGCTTTGGCTTTAATACACAATCAGTATTCAACGACTTTATCAGTAATCCCCGTGAATCATCAGACTGGTTTGGATTTGATGGAGGAAGAAGAAAAATACCTTCCGGATTTCTCAGCAGAAATGAATACGCTAAAGTTGGTGAAAATGAACGCAGTTTGCAATCGCAAAAATTCAGATCGGATGTGTACAGAGAAGCTACCACAACTGCTCTTCCAACACAGAGTTATAATATTACCTACGGCGTAGGACGTAAATTGAAAAAAGGTGGTTCTTTAGGATTTATTGCCGGCGTTATTTATCGTAACTCACAATTACAATATTCTGTTGATAGAAGTCTAGCTGATTTCTCAGGATCAGTTGAGCGCAGGTTTACGGATAATCAAAACAAGTTCAGCAGTACCATAGGTGTTGTTGCTAATATTTCATACAGCGGTAAGAAAACAAAACTTTCATTCAAAAATTTGTTTAACCAATTGTATGATGATAATTATTACTTGCGGAATGGAAAAAATCTTTTAGACGGGCAAGATCTTAACTTCCGGAGCAGTTTCTTAAATCAACGTTCATTGTATACTTCACAAGTAGAAGCAGAACGTCAGCTAAGCAAAAGTGGAATCAAGTTGAAATTAAACGGAAATTTTTCTTATAACTTAAAAACACAGCCTGATTTACGTACTATATCTTACATAAGATCAACTGGTACAAATGATCCTTTTGGATTAGTGCAAGATGAAACAGGGCGTTTTTTCAGTGATTTAAAAGATTATGGCTATGGCGGCGGCGGATCGTTAGCAATTCCTTTTCAACTATTTAAGGAAAAGCAAACGATGAAGTTTGGCGGCAGCACTCTGATTCGTATAAGAGATTTTCAATCAAGAAATTTCCGTTACAGATTAGATGATAACACAAACTCAAATCTTTTATTTCTACCAGTACAAGATATATTTAAACAGGAAAACATAGCACCAGGTAAATTCTTTTATTCAGATGAAACTCAAAATGAAGACAAGTATTTTGGTGTAAGTATTGTGAATGCAGGATATATCATGTTTGATAATAAGCTTTCAGAGAAAATTCGTTTGGTTTGGGGAGTACGTGCTGAACAATTTCAACAGTTTCTCACTACAAAACGCTCCGATTTAAAACGTGTTGTTGTAAATACAGATCAACTTGATTGGCTTCCGTCTTTAAACTTAAGTTACAATATTACTAACAAGCATCTTATAAGAGTTGCAGGCTACAGAACAGTTGCCCGTCCGGAGTTTAGAGAAATTGCTCCGTTCTCATTTTTTGACTTTGAACAGAATTATGCTGTGAGTGGTGATACTACATTAAAGCGTAGTGATATATGGAATGCTGATATTCGTTACGAATGGTATCCTAAGGCAGGGGAAGGAATTTCAATTGCAGGGTTTTATAAAAATTTTAAAGACCCCATTGAACTGCGTGCTTTGGCAGCAGGTAGTGTAAGACGATATCAGTTTCAAAACGCAGGTGCTGCCGAAACTTTTGGTATTGAACTAGAAGTGAGGAAGGGTTTAGATTTTATCTCATCTAAGCTTGATGCTTTTAGTGTTTTTTCTAATGTAACCTTTCTTAAGTCAAGTGTTAAATTAACTGGTGTAGGAGCAGGTGGTTCAGTTCAGAATTTTGATCGCCCACTTCAAGGGCAATCTCCATACTTAGTAAATTTTGGGTTACAGTATAATGAAAAAAAGGGTCGTTTTAGCGGCTCACTTCTGTACAACAGAATTGGTGAGCGTCTTACTTTAGTTGGTGGGAGAGACCAATTGTTGTATGATATATATGAAAGACCGAGAGACCTTGTTGACTTTCAACTAGCCATGAAAGTAATAAAGAGAAGAGGTGAAATTAGATTTACAGTTTCAGATATTGTAAATCAAAAGTTTTATCTCTATGAAAATGTAAACGATAAAAAATCATTTCAAAGTGGAACAGACAGGCTTTGGAATTCTTATACACCAGGAACAAACATTACACTTGGGTTTACTTACGACTTTATAAAATAAACAATCAACTAAAAGAAAACAATAAAGTAATATTTATGAAAAAGTTATTTATCGCAGCCATTACCGCTATCACATTTGCAAGTTGTGTTAAGGTAAATTTTAATGAAACAGTAGGCGGGGGTGGAGCCACAGATACTACACAGGTGCCTACAACCCTTTCTGGCCGCATCGACCGTAACCTTACTTTGCCAAAAGGAAAGTACACACTTACAGGATTTGTATATGTAGGGAAAGGTTCAACGTTGGAGTTTGCAGCAGGTTCAATCATTGTTGCAGATGCATCTGTAAAAACAGCATTGATTATCGAGCAAGGTGGTAAGCTGGTTGCTGATGGGTCAGCATCAAACCCAATTGTGTTTACAAGTAACAAGGCTGCTGGTAGCCGTAGAGAATTTGATTGGGGTGGCATTTCACTTTGCGGTTATGCACCTACAAATCGTCCATTGGTTCCTGCTCCTATAACAGAAGGAGGAAGCAACAGACCTTATGGAGGTAATGATGCAAGTGATAATAGTGGCATTCTTCGTTACGTACGTATTGAATTTGCAGGTATTACTGCTGAAAATAACAGCGAATTAAATGGGTTAACTCTTTACGGTGTAGGTGCTGGTACTATTATAGAAAATGTTCAAACCTCTTATTGCGGAGATGATGGATTTGAGTTTTTTGGTGGTACTGTAAACTGTAAAAACCTTATTTCTTTTGCAAGTGGCGATGATGATTTTGATTTTGACTTTGGATATAATGGACAAATTCAATATGCAGTTTCTCTCCGTGATAAATATTCTGATGATGATGATGCTAACCAGATTGAGTGCGACAATGATGCAACAGGTACTTCCGCAATTTCAGTAACCCGTCCTATACTTAGCAATTTTACATTGATTGGACCTTATGATACAACTGGAATCAGATCTAACGCATCTCGCCACCGGTATGGAAACAGGTGGAGACGTTCCACTCGTTTTGAATTTAGAAATTCAATTATTTTAGGCAGCTTTGGAAACGCAGTTGTTTTAGAAAATGATAATGTTATTAATGACTTTTTAGCTGGGCTAAGTTTGTTTAGAAATAACCTGGTATTTTCTTATAATGCATTTCCTGCTAGTTCTCCGGCAACACCTTTTGTTACAAGCAATCAAACTTTGCTGCCTAACGCAACCTTGCTTACCACTTTAACAACCGCTCCTAATAACAATACTATATTGGCCGACCAGAATGCTGCACAATTAACAGCTCCCTTTAATTTAAATGCACCAAATTTTTTACCTGTTACAGGTTCCCCTGCTTTAACTGGGGCAAACTATACTGGAATGAGTGCATTTTTTGCAACAGGTACTTACCGTGGAGCATTTGGTACTACCAACTGGATGACAGGTTGGTCTAGCTTTACACCTCAAACAAACGTATATTAATATATTTTTTAAGTAAGAATTCTTAATTAATGCCTCCTGTTCTCAGGGGGCATTTTTATTTCCTTAATGTTTCATTAACCTGCAGGTAATAATTCAGTTATACTGTACTGGCATTTTTACATAAGCAAGTTTTCTCAACTCGATATCATAGCAATCGATGTCTTTTTCTCATGAAGACACCTTCACCCTTTATTTCCATAAGGGGTGATTTGTTTTTTATAGTAAATATGATATTATAGCTAAGATTGCATCCCGTCTATTAAGCCGGGCAGGCGTGCCTCGCAATGACGAAAAACATCATTATTTTTTACTTTCTAATGTAAAACCAAACGTAGTGCCCACATCAATCGTACTGCGTACATGTATGTTTTGCCCATGGGCTTCAATGATGTGTTTGCAAATGGAAAGTCCTAATCCGCTGCCACCTTCTTTTCTGCTGCGGGCAAGATCGGTTCGGTAAAACCGTTCAAAAATGCGTACCAGGTGTTCCTCAGAAATGCCATAACCATCATCGGTAATTTCAATGAGCGTATTTCCTACTCCAGTTTTGTAGGCACTAAAAACAATAGTGCCATTTGGTTTGCCGTATTTAATGGCATTGTCAATTAAATTAATAAATACCATCCGTATTTTTTCCTTATCGGCAAAAACAGTAATGGGTAATTCAGTACCTTTTTTTATGAGGGTTTTAATATTTTTTTCAGCCGCTTTTATTGATAGGCTTTCAAATACATCCACAATTAATTCTTGTATTACAAAATTCTGGTTAAACAAAAGTTGCTCGCCACTTTCTAATTTTGAAATTTCGTCTAAGTCGCCCACAAGGTTTACCAGCCTGTCAATATTTTTTGAAGTGTTGAGTAAAAATTTACGGGCTACTTCTTCTTTATCCATCGCCCCGCTTAAAAGCGTATCTACATAACCTTGTACAGCAAAAATGGGTGTCTTTAATTCATGACTGAGGTTTTGCAAAAACTCTTTGCGGTATTGCTCATTGTTTTTAAGGGTTTCAATTTCCTGTTTCTTTTGTTCGGCCCATTCTTCTACTTCGGCACTTACTTCCTGCAAGCTTTTTTCGGGTAATAAGGATTTATTAAAAAACTCTTCCCGCTTGGTAGCTTTTGTTTGGGCAATAAATTTGTAAATGAGTTTAATATGGCGATAAATAAATTTTTCAGTAAAGTAACGGATGAGTAAATAACAAATGATAAATAAAACTGCAAAGGTGGCGAGTGATATCCAAATGTTTTTTACAAAAAAATAATTGGCAATACTTACCAGCATTGAAATAGTAAATGCATTAATAGCAGCAATTTGAACCGGGGTGAGATGTTGGTTGTTAAACATTAGCAATAAGCTTACCTGCAAATGTAATTGCATAAACCCAAACCCAACTATGAAGAAGAAATTTCAAACTTGTAGCCTACACCTTTTACGGTGGTAATACAATCCATATTTAACTTTTGACGAATTTTACGAATGTGTACATCAATTGTTCTATCACCAACAATTACATCAGTTCCCCAAACCTGACTTAGAATTTCATGCCTTAAAAACACACGGCCGGGTTTTGAAGCAAGTAATGCCAGTAATTCAAACTCTTTTTTTGCCAGCGTAATATCCTTGCCCTGGTATTTTACCAAAAATTGTTCTTTGTCAATCTGCATATCACCCAGCTTAATAACGGTATCATCGGCTCTGAAGCTGCGGCGTAGCAATGCATGTACCCTGCTTGTTAAAACTTTGGGGCTAATAGGTTTGCTCACATAATCATCAGCACCCATTTCAAGTCCTTTAATATGACTTGTTTCATCGCTTAAAGCGGTAAGCATAATAATGAGTGTGTTGGCATATTGGGGCTGGCTGCGTAAAATCTGACACACTTCCATCCCGGTTTTTCGTGGCATCATTACATCCAGAATAATCAAATCGGGTTCATGAAGTTTGGCCATATCCAATGCTTCATCTCCATTTTTTGCTTTGATAACGGTAAAACCTTCGGTGGTTAAGTTGTACTCCAATATCTCCAGGATATCAGGTTCGTCATCAGCAATTAAAATTTTTTTGCCTTTAGCTTCCATTAGTGGTGCAAATTTATAGGCATCAACCGATGGTTAGGAAAAGATAACATTATGTAATTGTTAACGTGAACCCTAAGTTAAGACCTGTCTTTTGCCGGAATGAGTAAATATGGAAATAGTTCATAACAAATTTTGAAGCTAAATTTGCCCGGTATGCGAAATATCCTCTGTTTATTCCTGTTTTTTATTTCTTTTACTGTACATGCCCAATCTTATGTGAAGTGGGATACCAGTGCAATTCCCATTCCCATGGCACGCCAATTGCGGCACGAAAACATTATTAAAGAACAAAAGCGCATTGACAAGCTGGATGGCAAAGTAGATCAGTTTGTAAAACTCAGCACCAACGATGATATTAATATACAGGTTACAGATGTTGTGTATCGCCAAACAGATCAAATGCGGTATGAGATTGAGCGCATGCCCGGTAATGACAACAATATAAAAGTGGGCTACCTCCGTTCTTTACATGAATTGTTACAGGCCATAGGTTTAAATGCCCGGAGCAAAAAAGAATTGCTGCCCTTAGTGCCTCAGCTATTTGAAAGTTATAAAGAAGTGCTTCTATTACAGGAGCAGGGAAAGAGTTTGATTGAAGTGTTTGAAAAAATGCCTTACGTAAGCGGTGAACTATTGGCATCTTTGTTTCCGCAGAGTAATGAGCAGGCAGGTATAAAAAAAGTAATTTATCTTAAAAAGGTAAAAGAGAATCCCTCATTTATTATTCAGGGTATTGATGGTTTTACGGATGAGCCTTTTGCTGACAGTTTAATTTCTGTGGCGGCGGTAAAAATCCCTTTGCAGGTTTACAGCTATGCACAGGCCACAAGAACCAATGCAGCAAAAGTAATCAGGCGCAATAAAGATCCAAGGGTACAAACCATTGTGCAGTTGAGTGAAATATTAAATGGCACACTTTACTTACCGTTTATGGATGAATTGCTGAGTAAAAATTTATCAATAGAAGATATAAAAGCAGTTGCAGATAGTGAATTGCAATACTACAGGCTGCTGGTAAAAACGCAAACAAAGTATTTCATACGAATGAATGCCGGCGATACACCCATGCTGGCCAAGGAACTAACGGCCATGCTGGAGCGTAAAGCAACAGATGCTTTTGTAAATGTGATGAACGAACTGCATGATTCTCCCGACCCTGTACGTATGCGAGTGTCAGATCCATTAAACTCTCAGGAACTGTTTTATTTACTGGTTACAACAGAGGAAATTATTTACACCAGTACTTACACAAAACTGTACGATCGTATGATGACACGCTTCTCAAACAGGCGTGGTGATTCGTTGCTAATGAGTGTACATTTTGATAAGTTTAAAAAGTTTATCAAGATGGCTGCAAACTATAACAGACTGGATGATTTTTTAAAGTCAATGCCAGAGCTGAGAAGTAACCAGCTGATGTATGCGTTTGTAAACGGGTTGCAGAAAACAAATACATTGGAAGATGCCGTGGATGTGGCCGATAGTTACGGAAGTATTACTGATGTAAAACTGCAAAACTTTTTAATGGATCAGGTAAAGATCAATTACGAAAAAAGTTTAATAGAACAGGACAGAAGAGGTGAGGTGATTTATAATATTCTGCAAACTTTGTTCCGCTCATCATTAGATTCTACTTTGAATCTTTCAACAGCACTGGGCATACCACCGGTTTACAAGGTAGATTATAATTCCATTGCAGATGATAGTGGCCGTGTGGTACAACAGGTGTTTTTTTATGGCGATGAAGATGGAATTGTTTCTTATGCAAGTTTTATGGGATTATTTAATAACAAAGCGGAGTGGAATGTAAGTACAGGTGCCGAATGGGTTACTATCAAATCAACTAAAGGCAAGCCATACACTATTTATGCAAACCGTCCGCTTGATTATAAAAAAGATTTGGATCAGCAGGCACAGCAGCATTTAATTGAGTACCTCACAAAAAATAAAATCAATCCCACTTTTGTGGTGCACCGTGGTCATAGTTATCATTTAAAATATACCATTCAGCAAATGATGCCTTCATCACGTATTGTAATGCTGGGCAGTTGCGGAGGTTATCAAAATTTAGCTAAAATTTTAAATGTAAATGAAGATGCACATATAATTTCTACAAAACAGGTGGGTAGCTTTAGTGTAAACGAACCCATACTCCGTGCTATTAATGAAACCATCCGCAGCGGTAGAAATATTGATTGGATACCATTATGGCAGGAAATAACCACTTCAGTAAAAGCTGATGGCCGGGCAAGTGAATTATTAAAAGACTATGTACCTCCGCATAAAAACCTCGGCGCCATTTTTATTAAAGCATACAGAAAAGCAACGGGTGAAATGTGATATTATCTTATACGGAAATTTTTTTAAAGGCTTCCTGTAATCACATATTTAGGTTTACTTTATAGTATCTAAAGACAATTGTATGAGAAAATATTTCACTCTGCTTCTGCTTGCTTTATCGTGTTATGTTTCCTATTCACAAAAAAAAGTTCAGCTGCCAAACGGATGGAGCTTATCTCCGGCAGGAAGAAGTTTGCCGCTGGGTGATCTGCCTTTAAACATTGCCGTGAGTAAAAGCAAAAAGCTGATGGCTGTTACCAACAACGGGCAGAGTGTACAAAGTATTCAACTCATCAATCCTGTAACGGAGAAAGAATTAGACAGGGTGATCATCCCTAAATCATGGTATGGATTAAAATTCAGTGCAGATGAAAAGTTTTTGTATGCAAGCGGCGGTAATGACAACTGGATTTTGAAGTATGCCATCATCAACAATAAGCTGCAATTGAAAGATTCAATCAAGCTCGGCGCTAAATGGCCCAACAAAATTTCACCCGCAGGCATTGAACTGGATGATGCAAAACAATTGATGTACGTAGTAACGAAAGATAATTTCATGCTCTATGTCATCAACCTGAATAGCAAACAAATCATTCATGAACAAAAACTCGGTGCAGAAGCTTATGCCTGTGTTTTATCAACCAATAAAAAAGAACTTTTTATTTCTCTTTGGGGTGGAGATAAAGTTTTGGTGTATGATGTGGATACAAAAACAATTACAGGTGAAATAAGTGTGGGTGATAACCCCAATGAATTACTACTCAATAAAAAAGGAACACTATTATTTGTTGCCAATGCCAATGATAATTCCGTTTCAGTAATTGATACCAAACAAAAGAAAGTATTGGAAGTATTGAATGCAGCACTCTACCCCAGTGCACCACAAGGAAGCGCCAGTAATGGTTTGGCACTGAGTGATGATGAAAAAACATTATTCATTGCCAATGCTGATAATAATTGCCTGGCGGTGTTTGATGTAGAGAAGCCAGGCTTCAGCAACTCAAAAGGATTTATTCCCACAGGCTGGTATCCTACAAACGTAAAAGTAATTGCCAAAAAAATATTTGTAAGCAATGGAAAAGGTTTTGAATCGTATGCCAATCCTTACGGACCCAATCCTGTACGCAGAAGAGAAGAAGTGGTTTATCAAAAAGGCGACCCCACCAAAAAACAGGAAGTGCAATACATTGGCGGACTGATGAAAGGGACAATGAGTTTTATTGATATGCCCAATGAAGTAAAGCTTGCTTTCTATTCAAAGCAGGTATATGCCAATACTCCTTATACAAAAGATAAAGAAATTAATGCAGCCGGTGAAGCTGGCAATCCTATTCCTATGAAAGTGGGAGATCCATCGCCAATAAAATATGTGTTTTACATAATTAAAGAAAACAGAACCTACGATCAGGTACTTGCAGATGTGCCCGGTGGTAATGGCGATACCAGTTTGTTGTTGTTTGGCGAACGCATTACACCCAATCAACATAAGCTGGTTAAAGAATTTGTTTTGCTTGATAATTTTTATGTAGATGGTGAAGTAAGTGCCGATGGTCATAACTGGAGCCTCGGTGCAAACGCCAATGACTACTTAGAAAAAAACTGGCCCACATCTTATGGCGGCCGTGGTGGTACTTATGATGCAGAGGGCACCAGAGAAATTGCCAATAATAAGATGGGTTTTATCTGGGATTTTTGCAAGAGAGCAAATATCAGCTATAGAACTTATGGTGAGTTTGCTGATAATTACAAAGCAAACATTCCTGTTTTGCAAAATCATTTCTGTCCATATTTTACAAGTTGGGATGAAAGTGTGAGGGATACAACCCGTTTTTACCAATGGAAGCGGGAGTTTGATTCATTGCTGGCTGTAAATGCTGTGCCACGATTCAATTCATTACGTTTTATCAATGACCATACAGAAGGATTACGCATTGGCCGTCCCACCCCGTTTGCACATGTAGCAGATAATGATTGGAGTGTGGGTTTGTTTGTTGAGTATTTATCCAAATCTCCCATTTGGAAAGAGAGTATTGTTTTTATTGTGGAAGATGATGCACAGAACGGCCCCGACCATGTAGATGCACACAGAACCACAGCGTATGTTGCCGGTGGCTATGTAAAACGAAATTTTGTTGATCATACTTTGTACTCCACTTCATCCATGCTGCGGACGATTGAACTTATTTTGGGTTTGCCGCCTATGAGTCAGTACGATGCGGCTGCAACACCTATGTGGAGATGTTTTTCATCAACACCAAATCTTACCCCATTTACTTCTGTAGCTGCGAATGTAAACCTGGATGATGTGAATGAAAAAGTTTCTGCATGGAGTAAACTCAGCGAAACATTTGATTTCACAAAAGAAGACCGCATTCCTGATTTAATTTTTAGTGAAGTGATCTGGAAAGCAGTACGGGGTGAGCATAGTGTAATGCCTGCTCCAAGAAGAAGTGCCTTTATAAAAATTATGAAAGAAGATGAAGACGATTAATTAAATTGTTGATATATTATAACAAATGCAATCTACCTATTCATCTTTTACAACCAAACAAATAGTCAAAGCAATTTATTTAGCCATCATTGTTTTTTTTACCTATGCCTCCATCTTTGCATTTCGCAAGCCATTCACACTTGCTACTTTTGAAGGGTTGCAATTCTGGAATATTTCTTACCAAACCTTACTCATTATCTCTCAGGTGTTGGGTTATATGCTTAGTAAGTTTTACGGTATCAAATTTATTTCAGAACTACAACGATTAGGAAGGTGGAAAACAAGTTTTGTGCTGATGGGGACTGCATGGTTCAGCTTGTTACTATTTGCAATATTGCCTGCTCCATGGGGTATGCTTTGTTTATTTGTAAATGGTTTTGTGCTGGGGTTTATGTGGGGCATTACTTTTAGTTATGTAGAAGGAAGAAGATCTACAGATTTTATTGGTGTAGTTCTGGCTGTGAGTTTTATTTTTGCCGGCGGTTTTAGCCGCAGTGTTGGTAAATGGGTAATGCTTAACTGGGGTATCAATGAATTCTGGATGCCTTTCGTTACTGCAACTATGTTTGGTGTTCCGTTGCTGTTGTTTTATTTCTTAATGGAAAATGCATCATTGCCAGATACGGATGATATTGCAGAACGTACCCTTCGTAAACCGATGAATAAAGAACAGCGAAAAGATTTTTTAAAATCATTTATGCCCGGTGTTGTTGCTTTTGTGTTGATTTATTTATTGCTCACTATTTTACGGGATTTACGGGATAATTATATGGCCAACATGTGGAATGAGTTGGGCTATGCTTCCAATGCCGGAGTGTTTGCAAAAACTGAAACAATTACTTCGCTAATTGTACTGGGGCTAATTGGTACATTGGTGTTTGTAAGAAATAATAAAAAAGCATTTTTTATTATACACATCCTGTTGTTGCTGAGTTTTATAGTAACGATGGCAGCATCACTGCTTTATAAAACCAATATGCTTACTGGTGCTTTGTGGATGCAATTTACCGGAATTGGTTTGTACATCGGATATATTTTGTTTAACAGTGTTTATTTTGAAAGGCTTATTGCCACTTTTCAAATTACAGGTAATGTTGGGTTTCTTATTTATCTGGCTGATGCATGGGGCTACCTCGGTAGTGTAAGTATAATGCTCAGTAAAGAGTTTACAAAAGCAAAAATAAGTTGGGTTGATTTTTATTCAACACTTGCAGTTGCCTGTTCAGTTATTGGACTGTGCGCCTCATTGTATTGCAGCTATTATTTTTTTAAAAAATATAAAGCGATTGCTTAAAACCACTCATCCATTGCATCATCCATCAACAACAGATTTCTATCGAGAGCAGCAAAGCATTTACCTTTGCCCATTAAATAAACAGATTTGACTCAACTGGCAGGCAAAAAAAAAGTTTTTAATTTCAGCTTATTAAAACGTATTCTGGTTTATACAACTCCGTATAAAAAAAGATATTATACGTCAATTGTTCTTGCAATTGTGTTGGCCTTGCTTTCTCCTGTTCGTCCATGGTTAATTAATCTTACCGTGAATGAATACATACAGAATAATACTGCCGGAATGATTGTTACAATCACCCTCATTCAAATTGGCATTATTCTTATTGAAACCATTCTTCGTTTTTTCTTTTCGTATTATACTGCCTGGCTTGGTCAGGCTGTAGTAAAAGATTTGCGTATTGCTGTATATAATAAAATTCTTGCGCTCAATCTGAGGCAGTTTGATAAAACACCTATTGGAACACTCACTACAAGAACTATAAATGACATTGAAACGATCAACGATATTTTTGCAGAAGGATTTATTTCTATACTAGCCGATTTACTTACAATCATAGCTGTATTGTTTACCATGTTTTATTTAAACTGGCAACTCACATTGATCTGTTTAATACCTTTTCCAATTTTAATTATCGCTACTTATTATTTTAAAGAAAGTGTAAATAAAAGTTTTCATAGTGTACGCAATGCAGTGGCTTCTTTAAATGCATTTGTGCAGGAGCATATTCAGGGTATGCAAGTGGTGCAGGCGTTTGCGGCTGAAGAAAAAGAGTTCAATAAATTTCGGCGTATTAATAAAGATCATCGAAATGCCAATGTGAAAGCCATTTTTGCTTATTCTGTTTTTTTTCCTGTTGTTGAAATTATTTTGGCTTTTTCATTGGGCTTACTTGTTTGGTATGGTGCGGGGCAAGCTATACAATCACCGGATGATCGGGGTGTAAAATTAGCAGGCGAAGTAATGGCATTTATATTATTGTTGAATATGTTGTTTCGCCCTTTACGTGTTATTGCCGATAAGTTTAATGTATTGCAAATGGGCATGGTGGCAAGTGAACGGGTTTTTGGTGTATTGGATAATGCCGATTCTCTCAAGCCCCCTGCTGATGGATATAATAAGGAAGCTGCTGTTTCAATAGGAAGTATTGAATTTAAAGATGTTTGGTTTGCGTATACCGATGAGAACTGGGTATTAAAAAATGTTTCATTCTCAGTTAACCCCGGAGAAACAGTGGCATTGGTTGGTCATACAGGAAGCGGTAAAACTTCTATCATCAGTTTGCTGAATCGTTTGTATGAAATTCAAAAAGGAGAGATCACTATTGATGGCTTTTCTGTTAGCACATTTAAACCGGAAATATTGCGAAGTAAAATTGGTGTAGTGTTGCAAGATGTATTTCTGTTTGCCGGAACCATTACTGAAAATGCTACACTTCGAAATACAGAAATTCAATTTCATAAAGTAGAAGAAGCTGCAAAGCTTATCGGGCTGCACGAATTTATTATGCAATTGCCCGGCGGCTATGATTACAATGTAATGGAGCGGGGTGCTACTATTAGCCAAGGACAACGGCAGTTGCTCAGTTTTATGCGAACCTTGCTTTATGATCCTTCAATATTGATATTAGATGAAGCAACCTCATCAGTGGATACAGAATCCGAGCAACTTATTCAGCATGCTATTGATACTTTAATTGAAGGACGAACTTCTATAATAATAGCACATCGTTTATCTACTATTCGCAAAGCAAATAAAATTATTGTACTGGATAAGGGAGAAATAAAAGAGATGGGTACGCATGAAGAACTTCTGGCTTTAGGCGGGGCTTATGCAAAGCTTCATGAAATGCAGTTTGCTAAAGTATTGGTATAAAAAACCATGCTGTAATTCGCAGATAATTTTTCAACTTGCAAAGAGCATAAAAAAGAACGAATATTATATTAGTGAAACAAATTCCGGGGTTGTTCTTGATATAATGACTGAAATGAAAGGAGTAGAAGAATATTCGTTTGATGAATGTTTGCAACTTGCCTCCATTGCGGATCTGGATGGAGTTTTGGTTCCTTACTTACACATTAACCAGTTATTAGCAAACAAAAAAGCTGCGTTCAGGCCAAAGAATCAAATTGACATTGTTGAACTGGAAAAAATAAAAGAAGAACGAAAAAAATGGGGCTCGATTAATCTGTATAACTTTTTTCTTAATTCAATCTTCGTTTTCATCTGCCCATCCTTATCTTTGCGCCAAATTTGGGAAAAGGTATGCGTTTTATGAGTTTCAAATCCTTATTGGTAGCGGCTTTCAGCGTTTTTTTACTTGTTTTTTCTAAGTCAGTATTGGCTCAGCACGAACCTGCAGGTCATGAACCTGTTGCACAAGAGAAAGATCATGCTCCTAAGAAAGAGGGTTTTGATGCTAAAGAAGTAATCTTCGGCCATATTATGGATGCTCATGAATTTCATTTTATTGATTACAAGGGTAGCGATGGCAAAGAACATGCGGTTTCAATTCCGCTTCCCATTATTTTATATTCTTCTCAAAAAGGGCTTTCCATTTTTTCTTCTTCTCGTTTTGAGCATGGCCATGTTGAATACCAAGGCTATAAGCTTGTAAAAGAAACTATTGGTGAAAAGATAGTAGCTGTAGATGCCACTGAAACGGTTTATGATTTTTCTTTAACCCGTAATGTGGTTCAAATGATATTGGCTCTTGCTTTATTGGTTTGGGTAATGATCAGCATTGCCAAAGCTTATGGAAAAGGGCTGGGCGTTAAAACTGCACCAAAAGGCAAACAAAATTTAATTGAACCCATTATTATGTTTGTAAGAGATGAAGTGGCAGTTCCAAATCTTGGTCACAAGGCTATGAAGTATTTGCCATACCTGCTTACTGTTTTCTTTTTCATTTTAATAAATAACATTATCGGCTTAATTCCTGGTACAGCGAACGTAACTGGCAACATTGCTTTTACCGTTGTTTTGGGTTTAATATCTTTTGTGGTGATTTTGTTTAGTTCAAACAAACATTACTGGCTGCATATCTTTAATCCGCCAGGTGTACCGTTAGGTGTTAAATTCATTTTAGTTCCTGTAGAATTTTTGAGTGTGTTTATTAAGCCCTTTGCATTAATCATTCGTTTGTTTGCAAACATGGTGGCGGGTCACATTATTATTATCTGTTTAATTTCACTCATATTTATTTTTGCTCAATTAAATCAGTACGCAGGTTGGGGAGCATCTCCTTTAGCTATTGCGTTTACAATATTTATTTATTTTATTGAAGTGTTGGTTGCTTTTTTACAGGCGTTCATTTTTACTGTTCTTACTGCAGTATTTATTGGGCAGGCAATTGAAGGTGATCATAGCCATGAAGAAGCAGCACATCATTAATCGTTTTTTTTAACCAGTTATAAATTCACAATTATGGATTTGATTTTATTAGATGCGGTAGCAAATGCAGGTGGTGCAGTAGGAGCAGGTTTAGCAGCTGTAGGTGCCGGTATCGGTATCGGACAGATTGGTAAAGGTGCTTTGGAATCAATTGCACGCCAGCCAGAAGCTTCTAACGACATTCGTGCAAACATGATTCTTACAGCGGCTCTTGTAGAAGGTGCTGCTTTGTTTGCTATTATCGTAGGCTTTCTTGCAATGGTATTATAATCATTGCCGCACAAAAAAATTACTGCATCCAACGCACAGGGCAGCGGATGCAGTATTTAAACTTTAGTTTCAACTGTTTTAAATATAAAATCATGGGTTTACTCACTCCCGGTTTCGGTTTACTTGTTTGGACATTGCTTGCTTTTTTAATAGTGTTTTTTCTATTGAAAAAATTTGCATGGCCAGCTATTATTAAAGGTTTGCAGGAAAGAGAGCAGGGCATTGCAGAAGCATTAGAAACTGCTGAAAGAGTAAAAGCCGAGATGGCTCAGATGAAAAATGAAAATGAAGCCTTACTTGCAAAGGCACGTGAAGAAAGATCGTTGCTTTTAAAAGAAGCTCGTGAAACCAGAGATAAAATTGTAAGCGAAGCCAAAGACATGGCAAAAGCTGAGGCAAATAAAATTATGATTGAAGCTCAGGAAGCTATCAATCAACAAAAAATGGCTGCCATTACTGATGTCAAAAATCAAGTGGGCAATTTGGTGTTAGAAGTAAGTGAAAAAGTGTTGCGTCGTGAACTAAATAACAAAGCAGAACAAGAAGCTTATATTAGCTCATTAGCAAGCGAAGTAAAATTGAATTAAGAAAAAGCGGTAAGCCACAAGCTGTAAGCTTTTAGCTTGTGGCCTGTAGCGAATAGCTTAAAGCTATATTATATGCAAAATCCCCGTCTCGCAGGCAGATATGCAAAATCTTTAATTGATTTGGCACAGGAGCAAAATCAACTTGATGCTGTATGTGCAGATATGAAATATTTGCAGTCCGTTTGTAAACAGAGCAAAGAGTTTTCTAATGTGTTACGCAGCCCAGTTATTAATGGTGATATCAAAGAAAAAATTGTTTCTGAAATCATCAGCAAACATATTGGTACACTTTCATCAGCTTTTATTCATTTACTTATAAAAAAGGGCAGAGAAAAAAACCTACCTGAAATTGCATTCTCTGTTATTGAGCAATACAATGAAATTAAAGGAATTAGTAAAGTAAAATTAATTACAGCTTCCGAAGCTTCTGAAGAGTTAAAGGGTTCAATTATTCAAAAAATTAAATCTGAAACTACTTTACAAAACATAGAGTTGGAAACAGAAGTGAAAGAAGCAATAATAGGAGGATATCAGTTAGAGTATCATGGCAATTTGGTGGATGCAAGTATTTCGAGAGATTTGAAAGATATTCAAAAGCAGTTTCAAAAAAATATTTATGTCCGAAACATTCGATAATTTAAATTTTTTAAAATAAAGCGTTATGGCAGATATTAAACCAGATGAAATTTCGGCGATACTTCGTCAGCAGTTAGGTAACTTTAACGTAGGTGCAAGTTTAGAAGAGGTAGGTACTGTGTTGCAAGTGGGCGATGGTATTGCCCGTGTATATGGCCTTAACAATGTAAGTTATGGTGAGCTTGTAGAGTTTGAAAGTGGTGTTCGGGCTATTGCATTGAACTTGGAAGAAGATAATGTGGGTGTGGTATTGATGGGCGAGGGGAAAAATATTAAAGAGGGATCAAAAGTAAGCCGCACAGGACAAATTGCCTCTATTAAAGTAGGCGAAGGAATGAGTGGCCGTGTTATTAATATGCTTGGCGAACCAATTGATGGGAAAGGTCCATTGGTTGGTGAGTTATACGAAATGCCATTAGAGCGTAAAGCACCTGGTGTAATTTTTCGTGAGCCAGTAAAAGAACCGTTACAAACTGGTATTAAATCTATTGATGCCATGATTCCTATTGGACGTGGCCAGCGTGAATTAATTATTGGCGACAGGCAGACTGGTAAAACTGCTATTGCAGTTGATACCATCATCAATCAAAAAGAATTTTACGAAGCAGGAAAACCTGTTTATTGTATCTATGTCGCCATTGGTCAGAAAGCATCTACCATTGCCGGTGTTATGAAAACACTGGAAGATAATGGTGCTATGAAATATACAACCATTGTTGCAGCATCAGCTAGCGATCCGGCTCCGCAGCAGTTCTTTGCTCCTTATGCAGGTGCAGCAATTGGAGAATTTTTCCGTGATACAGGTCGTCCTGCATTGATTATTTATGACGATTTATCTAAACAGGCTGTGGCTTACCGTGAGGTATCTTTGTTACTTCGTCGTCCTCCAGGTCGTGAAGCATATCCTGGTGATGTATTCTATTTGCACAGCCGTTTATTAGAGCGTGCTGCAAAAGTAATTGGTGATGATAGTGTTGCTAAGAATATGAATGATGTGCCAGATAGCATCAAACATTTAATAAAAGGTGGTGGTTCATTAACTGCATTGCCTATTATTGAAACACAGGCTGGTGACGTGTCTGCCTACATTCCTACTAATGTAATTTCAATTACAGATGGCCAGATATTTTTAGAGGGTAATTTGTTTAATGCTGGTATACGTCCGGCCATTAACGTAGGTATCTCTGTAAGCCGTGTGGGTGGTAATGCACAGATTAAGTCAATGAAAAAAGTAGCTGGTACTCTGAAACTTGATCAGGCGCTTTACCGTGAGTTGGAAGCTTTCTCAAAGTTTGGTGGCGATATGGATGCTGCAACAAAATCTGTAATTGATAAAGGAAGCCGCAATGTTGAGATTTTGAAACAAGCCCAATACACTCCCTACTCAGTCGAAAAGCAAGTAGCTATTATTTATCTTGGTACAAATGGTTTATTAAATCAGGTTCCTGTAAGAAGAATGAAAGAATTTGAAGAACAGTTCTTGCACGAAATGGAAGCCAAACACCCAGATATTTTAGCTGAATTTAAGAAAGGTGCATTGCCTGAAGAGGGATTGAAGAAGATGACTGAATTAGCTTCCGTATTGGTTGCTCAGTTCAAAGCATAAAATTCAGTTTGATATATTTATAAAGCCGCTTTATTAAAAGCGGCTTTTCTTTTATTAATGCTCAAATGCAGGGTTGAATTTTATAATTAAAAAACAATTAAAAAAATACGCATAAAATCCCCCATAAAGAATTATGGGGGGATTTTGAGTAAACCGTCTTAAATCTAAAATTTTTGAATCGTTTTATTAATCGTTTCCTTCGTTGATTTTATTGTTAATATATATATTCCACTTGCAAGATATTGCGGTGTTTCAACTGCAATTGTATTCAAACCAGATTGAACGATCGCAGGCTTAGTGAAAATTAATTTGCCATAACTGTCATACAGTTCAATTGTAACTCGATCTGTAACTGGTGCAGAAATTTGAAGTTTAAGAGCATTCGCAAAAGGATTTACAACAGATTTTAATTGTAATCCCGATTCTTCTTTTAATGAAAGATTTATAATCGAACTGTATTTAATGTTTGAATTACCCTGTGAAACAATACGTAAACGGTAGAAAGATTTCCCATTCAATGTTTCAGGATCAGTATAAATATATTGCTCTGCAGTATTACTTAATCTTCCGTTTACTGTAGCAATCTTTGTAAAGGTTACACCATCAGAACTTTTTTCAATTTCAAATGAATGTACATTTTGATCACCTTTAGCTACCCATATTAATTCTGAATGTGCATTACGTACCTGGCCTCTGAAATCGTTTAACTCAATATCTAAAACATTACAGGTGTTAAATACAGTTAATGTAATTGAATTGTCCTGGTAAATAGAGCATTGGTTTGTTGATAAGTTAGATGTTGTGGTTGCTACCCTTATTCTGTATTGATATCCATTTTGTGCTGCCGTTGCAAGAAAAGTGGGCATTGCTACAGTATCTTTATAATTAACGCCATCGAATGTATAGCCAAATGTAAGATTACCGGCAGGCACCTGCTCTGGAGCATTATGCCATGAGGCACCACCATCGGTGGTTCTTTCCCATTTATAGTACTGATAATTGTTATAAAATGTAGATATGATGGCTGATAAGTTTACTTGTCCGTTTAAACAAAAAGTAGGACTTGGCCCTGGCCTCATAGTTAAACCAGGCAAACAACTTGCAAATGATATATCATCCATAACCCAATCATTACCACCACCACCTGGAGCATTATTTTTTATTGATATCGTTAATGATGTTTGGCCTACAGCCGTTTTAAATACAAAGCCTTTTTTTACCCATTGACCCCAGGTTCCAACATAATTCATATCTCCGGTAAGATAATAGTCAATACCATCAATTTGAAAAGTAAGGTTTGGTTTTATTCCTGAGGAATCAAAACCCGGCAGTTGCAAATAGCCTGCAGGAACAACAATATTAGAAGCACCCCTGCCTACACTATCGATACCGCAACGCTTACATACATTACGAAACCAGGCTGAAAATTCATAATAAGTATCTTCACATAAACCGGTAATTGTTTGATCGCTAGCAACGCCTAATCTATGAGCTGCATTTACTGCAAGCATATATCCACCATTAATACCCGCAGCAGAAGGTGGGTTACCGGCTAATGGGTCTACAGCATTTGTATGATCGCCAATGATATCCCAAACACCAAAAACACGATTGAGAGAAGGACTTTCCGGCCTTGTAATAAATTGATTCGTGCTTTCATTTGGACTAAGGTTTTTCACTACTGCATAATTGCCATCTCCGGGATTACCAGTTGTTATGTTTACAAAATTATAATCTGGCACAGTTCCGGGGTTTGAACCGTTTTCAGTTGTTCCGGAATTAAAATTTCCACTTCCTGCACTTACATAGTTTGCTCCGGTTGCATTTGAACACAAACCATAGTTTTGATAAACAATAAATGAAAGCGTATTTGGTGTAGCAGTAAGGTCTGTAGCTCCAATGGTTGATACCTGATTTCTATAACGTAAAGTTCCGGATCCATAATTAATAATGGTATTGTAAGGAACAGCAGGAGCAACAGTTACTCGATAAGTAACTACGATTAACATACCCCCACTTACTCTTGGTCTATGTGTATCTGATCTGAAATAACCACCACCATTTATTGCGGTATCAATACCGGTTGTAGTAACATTGTTTACCGGCATATTGATAGGCGAAAGAACAGTATCTCTGCCTAAGTTAAAACGAATTGACTTTGTTGATCCGTCATACATAGCAAAATCATCGCCGCTGGCATCTGTATAAGCACTATACAAAACACCTTCATTTGTCAATAGCTTTAATGATCCGCTTACTTAATTTAGATTGTTGGGAATCGTGTCATTATATCTTGTTCTGAAAATTGTTCTGTTTCCAGATATGGTAGTTACAAAAACAGAAACACGAATCTCAAGTTGATCACCGGGAATTACTGTACCTCCGGCAGGTCTTGTAATGTTAATAAAACTTTTTCCTACAGCAACATTCGCTTGAGAGTAAATACAAACCGGAATGGCTGTAAAAATAAGTGCTAACATTAAAGAACAAGTTAAGTGTATAACTTTATTCATAGGGATAAGATTTACGAATTACTAAGTGAATACTTGTACAAAGATGAAGTATAAATTTTACAGGTGCAATACGTAAAACTACTTTTTGAGAATGTTTTTTTACGATAGTAAATTTTTCACTTAGCTCTCATGGAGTTACGTTTTGTAAATAGAATTAATAAAAGAGAGAATTCTTAGTGAGCTATAGAATTAGAAGTTCTTTTTTAAGAAAAAGGAATAAATAATTAATAAGAATGAATTCTGAATTGATATCAGTTAAGATGACTAGGCTAATTTTTTCTCCATTACAAAATGTGGAATTGTAACCTCAGTAAACTCATCGCCGGAAATTTTATAGCCTTGTTTTTCATAAAATCCAATAGCATCTTTGCGAGCATGCATAGTGAGGTTTTTATAACCCCTGTCTCTGGCAAGATTTTCTGCAAAGTTCATAAGCGATGCACCAATGCCCTTTCCTCGTAGGTTGTTTTGTACTGCCATCTGTCGTAAGCGAACGGTTTTTGAATCTGTTTGAGTTAACAAGCAACAGCCTAAAATTTTTTCTTCTTCAAACGCACAGATTAAAATGTCATTTTTCTCCTCTTCCAATTCTTTAGTATCAAATTCCAAACCAAGTGGTTTACGTAGTATATCATACCGCAATTTCAACATTTGTTGATATTCCTTTGTACCGTAGTCTATTTGTTTTAATGCCATGGTTGTTAGTTATGCCAATAAACAAGATACATTTTTTTATGAATCTACGAACAGTTGTTACCATAAGTTTATGGTAAGCTAATTGTGGCACAAACATGACTTATTAATACAATTTTAAATGAACCCTTGCTAATTGGATAAAACCTCTATTTTTGCAACTTGTAACTAAACTTTTACAACAATGTCAGACATCGCAACAAGAGTAAAAAAAATCATCGTAGACAAATTAGGCGTTGAAGAAACAGAAGTAAATCCCGAAGCTTCTTTTACAAATGATTTGGGCGCTGATTCATTAGACACAGTTGAGCTTATTATGGAATTTGAAAAAGAGTTCAACATCTCTATCCCAGACGAACAAGCCGAAACTATTACAACCGTAGGTCAGGCAGTCACTTATCTTGAAGAACACGCTAAGTAATTTATCGCTGAATCATTTCAGTGTAACCCCTTTTACTCCAGGCAACATATGCAGCTCAAACGAGTAGTAGTTACCGGAATTGGTGCCATTACGCCATTAGGCAAAACTCTTGATGAATATTGGGAGGCTTTGCTTAATGGTGTTTCTGGTGCTGATGACATAAAGCAATTTGATTGCTCAAAGTTCAAAACACGTTTTGCCTGTGAAGTGAAAGAGTTTGAGCCTACTAATTATTTTGATAGAAAGGAGGCCCGAAAGCTTGACAGGTTTACACAGTTTGCATTAATTGTAAGCGATCAGGCGGTAAAAGATGCAGGAATAAGTAAAGAAACTATTGATGCCGATCGTGCAGGGGTAATTTTTGCGAGTGGTATTGGGGGTTTAATTACTTTCCAAGACGAAGTTGTAAATTTTGCATTGGGTGATGGAACTCCACGCTTCAATCCTTTTTTTATACCCAAAATGATACTGGATATTGCCGCAGGGCAAATATCCATGCGTCATGGTTTTAGAGGCCCCAATTTCGCTGTGGTTTCTGCATGTGCATCATCTACCAATGCTATTATTGATGCTTTTGATAATATCCGTTTAGGTAAAGCAGATATTATTTTAACTGGCGGTAGTGAAGCCGTAATTAGTGCTGCAGGTGTAGGTGGGTTTAATGCTATGAAAGCATTAAGCGAAAGAAACGATGATCCTAAAACTGCCAGCCGGCCGTTTGATAAAGAAAGAGATGGATTTGTAATGGGCGAAGGTGCCGGTATGCTGATATTAGAGGAACTGGATCATGCTATAAATCGTGGTGCAAAAATTTATTGTGAAATTGGTGGCGGCGGTGCTACTGCTGATGCGCATCATATTACTGCCCCACATCCCGAAGGATTAGGTGCTACCAATGTAATGCGTGTTGCTTTAAAAGATGCTGGACTTCAAGTTTCTGATATTGATTATATCAATGTACATGGCACATCAACTCCTCTTGGAGATATTGCTGAAACAAAAGCCATCTTAAATGTTTTTGGAGAGCATTCCTATCATCTCAATATTTCATCTACCAAATCTATGACCGGTCACTGCCTCGGTGCTGCAGGCGCATTAGAATCTATTGCCAGCATTATGAGTGTGGTACATGATATTGTTCCACCTACAATTAATCATTTTACTGATGACCCTGAACTTGATCCGAAACTTAATTTTACATTCAACACTCCACAAAAAAGAATTGTACGTGCTGCTTTAAGCAACACTTTTGGTTTTGGCGGACATAATGCTTCTGTAATTGTAAAGAAGTACAAGGCCGATTAATTTTTCACTTCAAATAGTTTAAGAAAATATCAGGTTTCAACATGCGTTGAAAAGTTTAAAGCATTCATAAATTTCGGAATGCTTTATTTAAGTTAGTTTTGGTTGAACCTGTTATATCAGAGACAGTTTTTAGAATGATGCGGAACCTCGTCCGTAAAATATTACCTGCCAGAAATAAATTCGAAAGTAACCTTCGGAATGTGCTTGGTTATTCACCAAACAATCTTCCATTGTATAAAACGGCATTAAGTCACCGATCAGTAAAAGAAGGAAGTGATCAAAATAATGAACGACTTGAATTTTTAGGTGATGCAGTGCTGAGTTCAGTTGTTGCAGATTATCTTTTTAAAAAATATCCTTACAAAGGGGAGGGTTTTTTAACTGAGATGCGAAGCAAAATGGTAAACCGTGCCACATTGAATATTATTGCTTTAAAAATGGGGTTGAAAAAAATTACTTTCTATAACAAAGGAGATAATGCATTAAAAATTTCTCAAATTTTTGGTAATACATTAGAAGCATTATTGGGCGCCATTTATTTGGATCTCGGGTATAAAAAAACCCAGAAATGGATAACAAAATGCATCATCATCCCTCACTTGGATATGGATGATTTGGAGCTATTAGAAATCAATCATAAAAATAAACTCTATGGCTGGGCTAATAAAAATGGCAAAGCACTTGAGTTTGAAACGCTGGATGAACGAATAGAAAATGGCAGACGGCTTTTTACAGTTGCTGCTGTTGTTGATGGGGAAGCAATTGCCCAAGGGAAAGCATACAATAAAAAAGACGCCAGCCAGATCGCTTCACAAGTTGCTGTAGAAAAGCTGGGAATTAACGGGGTATAAAAAATCAGATCAAGTAAAACCCCTCCATCATAAAGAGTTTAATAAAATAATCATCGTCAATCCTATCTCCAAGAAAAACTTTTTTATCTGAAATAGCTTCTGTTTGTTCAAGTTTGTATAATGATTGAAATGGTATAACGTCATTTCTTTTATAAATTTATAAAAAAAGCTATGAGATTCCTTTAAGTAAATTTTAGAATTTTTTATATAATATCATGTAAGACCCAAGAAGGACGAGGATGAAGAATAATAATAGTAGATAAAAAATACCAACTACGTCCGAACATAAATATTTGTGCAAGTATCAACAAGAGTTATCCAATTCTTTTAATTTTGGCCTATAGCTTTCTGAATTTTGCTGTTTGCAGTAGGTAAAGACAACATAAACAGTGAACTATTTGTGGTAGGTGTTAGTCAAATTATTTGAATAGATTTGCGTAAACAAAATTGCCCCATTATGAATTACACACTCCCACTTAAATCAGTTGGTATTAATGACATTCCATTGGTAGGTGGAAAAAATGCCTCACTCGGCGAAATGTTGCAACACTTAACCGAATTGGGGGTAAGCATACCCGATGGTTTTGTTATTACAGTAGATGCCTATTATGATTTCATTAAGTACAATCAGCTCGATGAAAAAATAAAAGAAGTTGTAAATGTTATTGATTACGATAACATAGAATCTTTACGACGTGGTGGAATGCAGGTACGACAGCTAATTTTAAATGGAAGATTTCCTAAAGAAATGAGCGAACAACTCATTAGTTCTTACGAAATCCTTTCGCAGCAGTACCAGCAAGAGTTTACTGATGTAGCTGTGCGCAGCAGTGCCACTGCCGAAGATTTACCTGATGCAAGTTTTGCAGGTCAACAAGAAACTTTTTTAAACGTACGTGGACCTGCGATATTAATGGACTGTGTTAGAAATTGTTTTGCCTCTCTTTTTACCGATAGGGCAATCAGCTATCGCCAAAGTTTTGGTTACGATCATTTTCAGGTAGCACTTTCTGTGTGTATACAAAAAATGGTGCGCAGCGATTTAGGTGCCTCTGGGGTTGCATTTAGTATTGATACCGAAAGTGGGTTTAAAGATGCAATTGTTATTAATGCAAGTTATGGTTTAGGTGAAATGATAGTTCAGGGTGCGGTATCGCCTGATGAATATATTGTTTTTAAACCCTTGGTTAAACAAGGTTTTAATTCCATCATTGAAAAAAAAATGGGCAATAAAGATAAAATGATGATTTATGGAAAAGGCGGTGATGAAAGGGTAAAAATTATTCCTACCGAAAATTATTTTAGAACTCGTTTTTGTTTGAAAGATGAGACCATCATAAAATTAGCCAAATGGGTAGCTATTATCGAAGATTATTACACTAAAATAAAAGATAAATGGACACCCATGGATGTAGAATGGGCTATTGATGGGTTGAGTAAAGATCTATTTATTGTACAAGCCAGACCTGAAACTATTCACTCTCAGAAAGACCACAATAAGATTACCGAATATAAAATTGAAGACGAAAAACGTCAAGAAAAAATTTTATTTAAAGGTATTGCGGTAGGCGATAAAATTGGTAGCGGCAAAACAACCATTCTTTACTCGTTAGACAAGCGGGTAAACGAAGGACATGAATTTATTCCAGGCTCGGTTTTAGTAACCGATATGACAGATCCTGACTGGGAACCTATCATGAAAAAAGCAAGTGCCATTATTACAAATAAAGGCGGCCGAACTTGCCATGCCGCTATTGTGGCTAGGGAGCTTGGTGTACCAGCTATTGTAGGTTGTGGCAATGCTACAGATTTAATAGCGGAAGGACAAATGGTAACAGCCTCATGTGCCGAAGGTGATGTAGGTTTTGTATACAATGGAGAGATCAAGTATCAGCAAAATGATTATGATTTATCCACACTGCCATCTGTAAAAACCGATATCATGTTGAATGTGGCTTCGCCAAGTTTAGCTTTCCAGTTTTCGCATTTACCAAACAAAGGTGTAGGTCTTGCACGAGAGGAATTTATCATTAATAATTATATTCAAATTCATCCATTAGCGTTATTAAATCATAAGTCTTTAAACGACATCGAACTGAGCAATGAAATTGAAAAAAAGATAGTTGGCTATGCAGATGAAGAAACTTTTTTTATTGAAAAATTGAGTAATGGTATTGCTAAAATTGCTGCTTCATTTTATCCCAATAAAGTGATAGTCCGTTTCTCCGATTTTAAAAGCAATGAATATTTCAATTTATTGGGAGGTAAATATTATGAGCCACACGAAGAAAACCCAATGATTGGTTGGCGTGGTGCATCACGCTATTACAGCGAAGCATATAAACCTGCATTTGCTTTGGAATGTAGGGCAATTAAAAAGGTAAGAAATGAAATGGGCTTATCCAATGTGGTAGTAATGATCCCCTTTTGCCGAACGGTAGAAGAGTTGCACAAAGTAACCGATGTGATGCAAGAATTTGGATTGGTACGTGGTGAAAATAAGTTAGAATTATTTTTGATGGCAGAAATTCCATCCAATATATTAATGGCCGAAGATTTTGCGAAACACATTGATGGCTTTAGCATTGGCAGCAATGATTTAACCCAACTAACTTTAGGTTTAGATAGAGATTCGTCGTTAATAGCACATCTATACGATGAAAGAAATCCAGCTGTAAAACGAATGCTTGAAATGTTGATTACTACTGCAAAAAAAGAAAAAGTAAAAGTGGGTATCTGCGGACAAGGACCATCAGATTTTCCAGACTTCGCACAGTTCTTGGTTGAGTTAGGAATAGATAGTATATCTGTTACGCCAGATAGTGTTATTAAAACGGTAAAAGCTATTGCTGAGGTAGAAGCAAAACTTTTCGCTAATTAAGTTAAGAAGCATCATTAAAACATTGCTGTATATCAGTCTGTCTTGTTTAGAATTAGGTTGCCACTAAATCAACTAAACGACTTCAATAATAATGTTTAATGAAAAAGAACAAAGTTGAAATCCTTCTCGTGTAAGTTAAAAACCTAATGAATAGCTAGGACACACCCTTTTCCCAAAGTGATTCCATCTGTTCAAGTTCGTCAAGTTGGTTGAATTGGTAAAGAGTCATATTATTTATAAATTTAGAAAAAAAATATGGATTCATTCATCTGGCTTATAGCTACAATCATTGGTATAATAATCACTTATTACATTATTTACTATGCAACAGGAACAGGTAAGAGAAAAAAACAGTTACTCTTACAAAATAAGATACTGCTTCATATTGCAAAGCAGTTGGGTGTAGATGAAGAAAAGATAAATGAATTAAACAACTTCAATAATAACGTATAAAAAAGGGCAAAGCAGAAACATTGCCCGATAAAGATAAAAATGCATGGCTGTGCTTTAGTTCGGTCAGACGAATATCTATTTGGCTTTTAATTGTTAACTTCAACTTCAGTTTTTCAATTAGCTCGGTTCTCGGTTGAACATTCAATGAATACCAGAACAGCACAAAGCTTTTGACGTTGGCTACAAGTTTTTTGAACCCTTATAATTCTAACAGAATGAAATTTTTACTTAGCATACTTTTAATTGTTCCATTATTCACAAGTGCTCAAAGATTTGCTCTTATTGACCGAAAATTGAAAATTCCTATACTCTACACGGACAGTATTACTGTCGAACAAGTTAAACAAGGTTTCATACCTGTTGAAAATAAGTCAATTGATACATTAATTGCTAACATTAAATATTTAATAGGAATTATGGAAGTTCGCCAAAGAAGTAAAATGCAATCATTTGAACTAAAATCAAGCAACGTAACAATTAAAACTGCAAGAACTCCTTTTGCATACGGAGATAGATACAACTCATTAATGGAAACACATAGCAACGGCGTTATTGCACAGTACAACATTATTGATCCAACAATAACAAATAAAAAAAGCGTAGAACGTCTTGAAAAAATGATAGCGTATTTCAAATCTAACAAATCATTTTTTACTTACCCGTACGAAATAAGTCCTAAAGTTTATAATGTTGTTGTCATTGTAGAGTAAACCAGAATTCCTGCCCGGTTAAGTTAAAAGCCTAATGAATAGGCAGAACAAAAATAAAAAAATATAGAGGTTTTAAGCCGTTGAAAATCAACCCTAATTTTAACAGTTCCCACTAACACCTAAAATACCTTTATTTTCTAATTGATTTTTTCCACCTGTTTAAAAAACGTATTAAATATAATATATATTTATCTTGTAACTTACAACTTTTTAACCCCCTTTTCTTGACCCTTTCATCCCTAAGTAAGCGTAAGTCTGCGCTCTAGCAAACAGCGGCTAAGTGAATCTAATTTTTGTACGTAATTTTATGCGAACCGCTATTTATTTTAAAGAAAGAAAGATTGGGTATGAAACCATATTCATGCTTTGTAGTTTCTTGAACATAACCAATCCATCACTTCACACAAAATTAACCGAAGAAAAGATTGCTTTGTTCGACAAAACAATAAACTCTGATGATTTTAACCAATGGGTATTAATGAAGTTAAAAATCGATAAAATTGAGAAAGATAGAATAAACGACTTAATAAAATTGTTAAGTTATAATTCAAAAACTGAAATGAACGAATTACTTGCAGAAAGAATAATTAATGCTTTAAATATAGAAATTGAAAAAGGGAGATACAATAATGTTGTGTCTAGAGTAATTTTAAATGATATTATTGTTAGTGATAAAACGTTATTAGAAAAGATAAAGCAGCTAAAGGAATCGCCATTATTTGCGAAACCTATTGTTCTGAAGCAACCAGTTATGAAACTTGAGAAATCTGAAATCGAAATAGCAATTAATGAAATCGAAATAAAATGTCAAAAAGCAATGTTATTTGCTACTTTAGAAAATTGTCCTCGGCGGACTTCAAGTCGTTACAGTGATTCTGAAGAGGCTATTATGAGGGCCATAGAAAACGGAAATGGGGATCAATATGGATATTGATAGTATTCCCAAAAAAACTACACACAACGATGAGATTTACTTGCTAAGGGAAAGTCTAAGCCTTTCATCCAATTTACTTAATCGGAAAATGTAAAGTAAAAGTTGGTAAAAAGTTCAAAATTCCGACTGAATTGCTACCTTTTTTGCTACCTATCAAGCATAAAAAAGCTGAAACTATTATCTGTATTGAGTTTCAGCAAAATAATTGCGGAGACGAAGGGATTCGAACCCTTGATACAGTTTCCCGTATACACACTTTCCAGGCGTGCTCCTTCAACCACTCGGACACGTCTCCTTGTGAAGGGCAGCAAAAATAGCCCATTCAATATTTATTGAGCGAATAATTTCAAAGCATTCTCACTTGTACCCATAACAACTACTTCAGCACTCATTGATTTAGCCTCTGCAATTTTTTCAACCACATAAGACAAATAGCAAGGTTCATTTCGCTTGCCTCTAAACGGAACAGGGGTGAGATAGGGTGCATCTGTTTCTAATACCAGATATGCAATTGGAATATCTTTCAAAAGTTCGGCCAATCCGGCTTTTTTATAGGTAACTACTCCACCAATACCCATCAAAAAATTTAAATCCATAATTTGTTTTGCTTCATCCAAAGTACCACCAAAGCAGTGAAAAATTCCTTTCAATTTACCATTCTGCTTTTTCTTTACAATGTCAATGCAATCCTGCATTGAGTTTCTGCTATGAATTACAATCGGAATATCATAGTGCAAGGCCCAATCAATTTGTTCTTCAAATGCTTCTTTTTGCTGAGGAATAAATGATTGATCCCAGTAATAATCCAACCCGACTTCACCCACAGCAACGAAGCTTCTTTTGCCAAGCCATTCATTAATCAGCTTCAACTCGTCTATATAATTTTCTTTTATTGAGCAGGGGTGTAAACCCATCATGGCTATACATGAATCCGGGTGGTTTTTTTCTAACTCTAATAAATCATTAATGGAACTGCTATCAATATTGGGCAAATAAAACTTAGTAACACCGGCAGCTTTTGCACGGGCAAGCACTTCTTCAATATCTGTTTTAAACTCCGGGAGGTACAGATGAGTATGGGTATCAATTAAATTCATCACAAGTACAAATGTAGCATCTAAAGCTTAGGGTCGTTCTTTAGATTGGCAAATTGAAGTAGGCAGAAAATCTTAAAATAAAAAAATATTTTAACGCTTTTTAAACCATTTCTCAGGCACTTGGTCTATTATACGTTCGTTTTATTAAAAAACTAAAAAAAGCGTATATCATGAAAACAATCAACATGCTCACAAAAAGCACTCTGGCTTTCTTTTTATTTGGAAGCCTTTTATTTACTGCTTGTAAAAAGGAAAACAGCAACAACTCTAATGAAAATGAAGCTGCTGCTATTGAAAGTTCTGTAAACGACACCGAAGCTGACGCAGCTTATGATGAAGTGTTTAATACCACTATGGGTATTGGATCTGAAACCGGCGAAGATCTGGGAATTACTGCTGGTACAGGCATTTTTGCCAAGGTAGAAAATGGCGAAATCACAGGTCGAGTAGACAGTAATCAAAGGTGCTTTACTATTCGGGTTGCCCCACAGCAACCGGGTTTGTTTCCCAAAACAGTAACTATTGACTTTGGCAACGGATGCTTAGGCCGTGATGGCAAGTTTCGCAAAGGAAAAATCATCACTGTTTATACAGGAAAGATGATTGTACCCGGAAGCAAAGCCACTACTACATTTGATGGGTTTAAAGTTGACAGTATTGCTGTAGCTGGAACCTACCAAGTGGAAAATAGCAGCATTAGCAACAATTCCATCTTTACTACTCGTGTTATTGAAGGAAAACTTACTTGGGATAGTGGCCGATGGTTAAAATGGACTGCTACAAGAACAGTTGCACAACTTGAGGGTAATGGTACTCCTTTGTTCCCTTTGGATGACCTGTTTGCTATTACAGGCACAGGCCGTGGTGAAGGAAGCCGTGGTAATAGTTGGGCGCATGAAGTAATTGAACCATTAATTAAAAAATTTACATGCCGCTGGATTTCAAAAGGTGTTATGCGTGTACGTTATAATGATACCAATGCATTGATCAATTATGGAAATGGTAGTTGTGATAACAAAGCCAATGTAACAGTTAACGGCAGAACATTTGAAATTACACTACCCAGATAAAAAACGTTTGGAATTGAAGTAAAAGAAATTGTACCTTAGCGACAGTTTTCATAGGGTACGGATTAAAAACGGGTCGAGGTGTCTACCTCGACCCTCCTTTTTTTAATAGATTTTATTCAATGGTTTTGAACTGAAAACCTTTGGCAGAAAAATAATCTAACACTTTAGGTAAAGCCTTCTGCAAACGAGGCCAGGCTTTCTCACTATCATGAAATACCACAATTGAGCCCTCTCTTGTATTTTTTCTTACATGCTCATAACATTGTTCCCCCGTTTTAGAAACATCAAAATCGGCACTTAAAACTGACCACATAATAATTTTATAAGGAGGGGATGACTGTAATAATAACTTAGCAGGGAAGGATTTTATTTTTCCGTAGGGCGGACGAAACAGATCTGAATCAATCCATTGAGCTGCTTCCTTTACATCTTTGAGCCATGCTTCATCACCCGTTTCCCATCCATTTAAATGATTCTGAGTATGATTGCCAATGCGGTGACCTTCAGTAAGTATGCGTTTAAAAACATCAGGATGGTCTGCTACATTTTTGCCAATACAGAAGAAAGTAGCTTTTGCATCATACTTTTTTAATTCTTCTAAAACAAAAGAGGTAGCAACAGGGTGAGGCCCATCATCAAATGTGAGAAAGATGGTTTTTTCCTTTTCATCCATTTTCCAAATAAGCCCATCAGTATAAAACATTCGAAGCCACCAGGGAGTTGTTACTATGTAACGCATAGTTGAAATTAAGTCAGAAATTAATACCCCGTTATTTGAAGCAATACATTCTTATAATAAAACCTTTTGCCTTTCTTTTGTAAAAATGCTGGTTGTGTTTGAGGCGCCAGCATTTCATCAGCATATTTTTTTTCAATGATAAAATCTGTTATAGTGTTGCTCCTGCTTATAATTGCTTCAGAACTAAATTTTTCCAGTAAGCCAGTTAAGTTTTGATAGAATAAAAAGGAACTGGCGAATATATCTGCACCTAGTATCTTGTTTCCTGATACTGCAATTATACCAACTAGGTTGCTGTCTGATTGTTTTAGTTTTTGAAGGAAGTACTTAATGTAAGCATTTGAAGAGTCAGTAATTTTTTTACTCTTAATCAACGCTGCATACGAAGAAGAGGAAGTTAAGTTATTTATTTTAAGAATTTGTCTTACTTCATTCCAGAGTTTCGTTTGATTATGAACAGAATCAATATTTTTTTGTAGGCTGCTTCCTGCATTTCCGCCATACAAAAACTTTTTTTCTTTTTTGCTCCACCGGTATTCTTCAATACAATAAACAGGAACCGTGTGTTGAATTGTATTATAAGAAAGAATTGTATCTATCGCAAATATCCTGTCTTGTCTTCCGCCTGTAACAATTTCTCCGCTTTTAATAAATAGATCTTTACCGCTGTTATTTTCAATCAGCAAAATATTAATATTATCAACCATATAGTTGCTCCGTTCTTTTACTTTTATTTGCCCGGTTTGCATCCCCTGTTTAAGAGTAATAAATGATCCTTCTAAACCAGAGCGAATTATTTTTTCTTCAAATAATATACGTTTTACAGGCACAAGTTTTAAATTTCTAAATACGATTGAACTGTCATACTCAACAACAAGAGCAGGGTATGTAAAGTTTGGCTGAGCTGCAACAGCATTACAAATAAAAGCAAATGAAAAAAATAATAGTAGTTTCATCGGGTTCAAAGTAAAACAATATCCTCTTTCGGCAAATTTAGTGAAGCCTTTATCTTTGTACTATGAGTGTAAGAGTAAGATTTGCCCCCAGCCCAACAGGCGGTTTGCATTTGGGCGGTGTACGTACCGTTTTGTATAATTATTTATTTGCCAAAAAACATGGCGGAGAATTTATTGTTCGTATTGAAGATACCGACCAAACCCGTTTTGTAGAGGGTGCCGAGAACTACATTTTTGAATGTTTACAATGGTGTGGTTTAGAGCCAGATGAAAGCCCGGTACACGGAGGAGCTTATGCACCCTACCGACAAAGCGAACGAAAAGAATTGTACAGAAAATATGCTGAAACATTAGTTACCCAAGGCCATGCTTACTATGCTTTTGATACAAAAGCTGAGTTAGAGAAAATGCGTGAAGAATTTAAGACAGCGGAGAATCCTTCACCACAATACGATTTGAGCATCCGTAAAAAAATGCGGAACAGTTTGAACCTCACAAATGATGAAGTAAAAGATTTGTTGGAGCAAAATATTCCGCATGTCATCCGTATTAAAATGCCGGATAATGAAATCATTTCTTTTACTGATCTTATACGTGGTGAAATTAGTTTTGAAACAAACTTTGTGGATGATAAGGTTTTATTGAAAGCAGATGGCATGCCTACCTATCATTTAGCTGTGGTGGTTGATGATTATTTAATGAAGATTACGCATGCTTTTCGTGGTGAAGAATGGTTACCAAGTGCACCTGTGCATTTATTATTATGGAAATATCTTGGATGGCAAAACCAAATGCCAAAGTGGGCGCACCTGCCGTTGATACTCGGACCCAACGGAAAACTTAGCAAAAGAGATGGAGCAAAATTTGGCTTTCCTGTTTTTGCTATGAACTGGAAAGACAATAAAACAAATGAACTCACAGAAGGATTTAAAGAAAAAGGATTTTTACCGGAAGCATTTATAAATCTGCTTGCAGTACTGGGGTGGAACGATGGAACAGAGCAAGAACTTTTTACAATGGAGGAGCTGATTGATAAATTTTCTTTGGATCGAGTACATGTAGCTGGTGCAAAATTTGATTATGAAAAAGCAAAGTGGTTTAATCATGAATGGATAAAGCGATTGCAAATTTCTGATTTGCGATTGCAGATTGAACCTTATTTAATTTCAAATAGAATTGATACAACAGATAAAGCAAAACTGGAAACAGTTATAGAATTAGTAAAAGATCGCTGCACATTACTACCCGATTTTGTGCAACATGCAGGTTTCTTTTTTAAAGCACCAACAACTTTAGATATTGAAGCAGTAAAACCAAAATGGAATGAAGAGAAAAAACTATTTTTTGAAATTTATATTGGAAAGCTAAATGCTCTTGCAAATTGGAATATGGCTGAAATTGAAAATATATTTAAAGAACTGGCTACAGAAAAAAATATAAAGCCAGGTGAATTACAATTACCTATGCGTATAATGCTTGTGGGTGCAAAGTTTGGCCCGGCAGTAATGCAAATTGCTGAGATAATAGGGAAGGAAGAAACAGTGAAACGAATTGAGTATGCATTGCGTTTATTGTAAAATCTTATCCCTGTTTCCTGATTAATTCAAGTAAATCTACAAAAGAACTTTGGCCAAGTTGTTCAATCATTAATTTATCAACCTCATCCAGTATAAATAAACCTTCTGTATTTAATTTCACCTGCTCAGGTGTTCGTATACCGGGAATAACTGTTGAAACTTCCTTATAACTTAAAATATAGCTCAGCGCTAATTGCGTTTTGCTGCAATTGTATTTTTTGCAAAGCTCCCATATACGAGCAGTAGCTGCAAGTGTAGCATCAATAATTTCTTTTGTTAATCTGTTTTTGCGATGGTCATTATCTGAAAAAAAACCTCCGCTACCCTCCGACGCTAAAGCTTTGGCGGGCACGTCAAACTTTCCTGTGAGTAATCCAAACTGTAAAGGCATCCGTGCAATTATGCCATAGCCTTTTTCTGAAACTTGTTTTAAAAGTGGCAATGCTTTTTGATTGATGATGTTTAACACCAATTGAAACCCATTACCTAAATTGTTATTCAGTAAATATTCTTCTTCAGCAAATGGTTCAAAGGTATTGAGCGATAAACCCCAGTAACGAATTTTTCCCTGCTGTTGTAATTGTTGCATGGCTTCAATACATTCACCATTTTGTAAATGATTGAGTCTTGCAGTATGTAATTGGTAATAATCAATGGTTTCTCTTTGCAATCTTTTTAAAGAAGCTTCACATGCACTTAAAATATATTCTTTTGAATAGTCAACCGTAAATTGTTCGTTTCTAGAAACGTTGCCCACTTTTGTTGCAATAATAATTTCTTTTCTATTGCCTGCTTCTTTTCCAATCATTTTTTCTGAATGACCTAATCCGTAAATATCTGCTGTATCAAAAAAAGTAATACCTGCATCTAATGCAGCATGTATCGCTTTAATTGAAGTGGTATCATCCGCATCGCCCCATCCAATGGCAGTATTGCCAATCATAGCACCACCTCCAATAGCCCAGGCACCAAAACCAATTTCGCTAACTGTTAAATAAGTTGTTCCAAATTTTCTGTATCGCATAATGCAATTTAATGGAATTAAAAATTATCTTAACCTCATGAATTTTTTTAAATCCAATTGGGCACTCATTTTATTACTGGCTATTATCAAATTTGGATTGCCTTTTTTTCTGCAACACCCGGTTTACGAATTACACAGGGATGAATTTTTGTATTTAGAGCATGGGAATCATCTTGCTTGGGGCTATATGGAAGTGCCTCCCATGCTTTCATGGTTATCATGGATCACAATACAGTTAGGTAATAGTTTCTTTTGGGTAAAATTCTGGCCTTGTTTATTTGGTGCATTTACACTTATCCTTACTTGTCGTATTGCCGTAGAAATGGGAGGGAATTTATTTGCTGTTTTTATTGCTGGCTTATGTATTCTTTTCACTGCTTACTTGCGGTTACATTTTTTATTCCAGCCAAATTTTTTAGAAGTATTCTGGTGGACTTTAAGTGCTTATTTTATCATTCGATTTATTAATAGTAAACAAATCCGATATCTCTATTGGATCGGTTTCGCATTTGGCTGCGGCTGGCTGAGTAAAAATTCTGTTACATTTTTTATCATTGGTTTTGGAGTGGCATTGTTACTTACAAAGCATCGTTCGCTTTTTCAAAATAAACATTTGTATGGTGCTGCATTACTTGCATTCTTTATTGCATTGCCTAATCTCATCTGGCAATACAATCACAATTGGCCATTGTTACATCATATGCAGGAATTGAGGGAAACACAATTAAAATTTATTGACCCGGTTGATTTTATAACCGGGCAAATATTGATGTATTTTTCTGCTTTCTTTATCTGGATTATGGGACTGATCTGGTTGTTTACTTCAAATGGTAAACCCTACCGAATACTTGCCTGGATTTATTTTTCTGTTATTACTTTACTCATTCTGTCAAGTGGAAAAACATATTATTCTCTTGGATTATACCCGATGCTATTTGCTGCAGGATCGGTTGCATTGCAACAATGGACAGCAGTAAAATTAAAATGGTTGAGGTGGGTAACAATTGCTCTCATCTTGTTTCTTATTTGGATGATATTACCCATTGCAATGCCAATTTGGGAACCAGATAAATTAGCAGCTTTTTATAAAGAGAACAAGATTGAAAACTCAGGGGCTTTAAAATGGGAAGACCAACAAAATCATTCATTGCCACAAGACTTTGCAGATTATCTTGGTTGGAAAGAAATCACTTTAAAAGCAGAAACACTTTACCAATCCTTGCCCAAAGCTGAAAGAGACAGCACCGTTATTTATTGCCGACATTATGGATTAGCTGGGGCATTGAAGTATTATGGAAAGGATCAAGTCTTCAAATTGAAAGTGATGAGTGATAATGGATCATTCCTTTATTGGATTCCAGATGATTTTAATTTTAAACATTTAATTTTTGTTGGACATCGAATGCCAGATTCAGATGATGAAGTGTTTCAGCATTTTGAAAAAGTAACCGTTATTGATTCTGTTACTTCTAAACATTCAAGACAGTTTGGAGATAGGATCATTTTTTTTAAAAATGTTGATTCTGTTGGTTCTAGATTGGCTGCCGAAGGATTGGAACAAATGAAACAACAGTTCAACCGTTGATTTCTTTATTTTCGCCATACAAATTTGCCAAATGAACAGACCCATTAGAGTATTAGTTGCAAAAGTTGGATTAGATGGTCATGACCGTGGTGCTAAAGTAATTGCAACTGCTTTGCGTGATGCAGGAATGGAAGTGATTTATACCGGCCTGCGCCAAACTCCTGAAATGGTTGTAAATGCAGCCATGCAGGAGGATGTAGATGCAATTGGTATAAGTATTTTAAGTGGCGCACACATGACGGTGTTTCCAAAAATAATAGCCATGATGAAAGACAAAGGTATGAATGATGTATTGCTTACAGGGGGTGGTATTATTCCTGCCCAAGATGTAACCGTTCTTTCTGAAATGGGTGTGGGTAAATTGTTTTTACCAGGCACTAATACAAAAGATATTGCCATATTTATAAAAGAGTGGGTAAGTAAGAACAGAAGTTTTTGATAAAAATATTTTTCTACTGTAACTTTTTTATTGTGTATCCGTTCCATTTTAAAACCAGAGAATTTATGAAACAATATTTTACACTATTGCTGCTTGTATGCAGTATGTATGAAACAGTAAGTGCACAATCAGAAACAGAAAAGAAAGCAAAGTGGTACACTACAAGGGGTGGTGATGCCGGTTTGGTTTCTTTTTCAAATGTTTCAAGAAATGGAAAGCAGTTAACAAATATTCCCCGTTTTACTGCTTTTTTAAACAGCGGAACCAATTTTAATACTGATCTTGGAAAGAGCGTTGGTTTCTTTACAGGCATCAATGGAAAAAACATTGGTGTAATTTATGATGATAACGATAGTGTTCGTTACAAACGCAGAGTAATTGTACTGGGAGTACCCGTTGGTTTTAAATTCGGAAATCTTAAAAAAGGTAATTTCTTTTTTTTGGGCGGGCAGGCCGATTTTGCTATCAATTATAAAGAAAAGAAATTTTTAAACGGAGATAAGGTAGAAAAATACAATGAGTGGTTTGGCAAACAAACACCCATCTTTATGCCTTCTGTGTTTGCCGGTTTCCGTACTAACAGAAAAATAGGAATGAAGGCGCAGTTTTTTCCTAATAATTTTTTTAATCAGAATTATGAAAAAGATAATGTAAAGCCATTTGCAGGAATGAATGCTACTGTTTTTTTCCTCACATTGAGTTATGATTTTTCAGCCAGGGAACTAAGACAAAACATAGATTTCTAAGTTTCTATTCTTATAAAAAAAGTATAAGGCAGGATTTTCTCCTGCCTTATCTTTATAAAAAATATTTCTATGCTGTATACGTCATTACTTACTGCACTTGAAAACGGGATTTTTACAATTACCATTAACCGCCCCGATAAATTAAATGCATTAAATAAAACGGTGATTGAAGAATTAAGTGCAGCAGTTAATGAAGTAATGAGTAACAACGAAATTAAATGTGTAATTATTACTGGTGCCGGGCCAAAAGCATTTGTGGCAGGCGCCGATATAACTGAGTTTTTACAATTCGATGCAAGTGAGGGCGAAGCATTTGCAAAACGTGGACAGGAAATGGTTTTTGATAAAATTGAAAATTGCAGCAAACCAATTGTAGCCGCAGTAAATGGTTTTGCATTAGGCGGAGGATGTGAGTTGGCAATGGCTTGTCATTTTAGGTTAGCAAGTGAGAACGCAAAATTTGGTCAGCCGGAAGTAAATCTGGGAATTATTCCCGGCTATGGTGGCACACAGCGTTTAACACAATTGGTAGGCAAAGGCAAAGCAATGGAATTGATGATGAGCGCTCATATAATAGATGCCAGCGAAGCAAAACAACTGGGCTTAGTAAATCATGTAACCACATCTGAAACGTTGCTGGAGCAAACAAAAAACATTCTTGAAATAATCATGAGTAAAGGTTCCAATGCAGTTGCAAAAGTAATTGGGGCTGTAAATTCATATTATGATAAGGGCAAAAACGGATTTGATACAGAAGCGAAATTGTTTGGTGAGTGTTTTGGAACAGGTGAAATGAAAGAAGGGGTAGCGGCTTTTTTGGAAAAAAGAAAGGCAAATTTTAAATAGTAAAGATTAAATACTTCCTGCAATGTTAAAGTGTAATTCTTTATTTTTTATAACACTGTTTTTTTGCTGTTTTGCCATGGCGCAAAAATCAAAAACATATAAAATAATGCCCGGTGAAAATATTTTGGAAGTAATTCCGGCGGATGAATTGTATCAATATCCTCAGTTTCAAAACGGGGTAATTTATTTTAAAAACGGTGTTCGTTCTTCAGCAAAACTTAATTATTCTTTTCTTACACAAGAGTTTTTGTTTGTGAACTCAAAGGGAGATACGCTTTCGATAGCCTCACCGGGTGATGTGAAGAATGCAGTCATCGGAAGTGATTATTTTTATTATACTGGAAGTCGTTTTGTAAAAAAAGATACTGTTATTGGTGAGATTAAGCTAGCCACTACCGCTTTTTTTCAACTTCTGACAGGCGCAGGCAGAGTGCATTTGGAACAACAACTGATGCAGGGTCTGATTCTTACAGCTCTTTTGAGGGAGGCTCATTTGGAGGGCAAAATGTACAGCAAACTGCTTTAACACCACAGGTAATAACTTTACTTACTAGAAAAAAAGTTCTTTTTATTGGTAATAAATTTAACAGTTTCATACCCGTAGACAGAAAAAATATTTTCCTGTTTTATAAAGAACATGAGGCAAAGCTGAAAAAGTATCTTGAAAAAACAGAGGTAGATTTTTTTTCCCGAATGAGTGTTATTGATTTGGTGACTTATATGAATCAACCAGAATAGTTTTTCATTTATCTGGTAGTAGGTTTTATTGCATAAATTATCTGGCAGAAAAATATATGAATAAATAACTTTACAATATACAGAAAAGTAAAAATAATAGTATGAATTACAGAATAGAAAAAGATACAATGGGTGAAGTGCAGGTTCCAGTAGATGCGTATTACGGAGCACAAACACAACGCAGCATTGACAATTTTAAAATTGCACAGGATATAAACCGTATGCCCAAAGAAATCATTCGTGCATTTGCGTATTTAAAACATGCAGCAGCATTAACCAATAATGAAGCTGGTGTACTTACCAAGAAGAAAGCCGTATTAATTGGTAAAGTGTGTAAAGAAATTCTTGATAGAAAGCTGGATGCTTACTTTCCATTGGTAGTTTGGCAAACGGGCAGTGGCACACAAAGTAATATGAATGTAAACGAAGTAATTGCTTATCGTGGCCATGTATTGGCAGGTGGTAAACTGAGCGATAAAGAAAAATATCTGCACCCTAATGATGATGTAAACAAATCACAATCATCAAACGATACGTTTCCTACTGCCATGCATATTGCAGCGTATAAAATTTTAATGGAAACAACCATTCCCGGTATTGAAAAACTCAGAAATACACTTGATAAAAAAGCGAAAGCATTTAAAAACGTAGTTAAGATTGGCCGCACCCATTTTATGGATGCTACTCCTTTAACTCTTGGTCAGGAGTTTAGCGGTTATGTTTCTCAGCTAGATCATGGGTTAAGGGCTATTAAAAATGCATTGGCGCATTTAAGTGAACTGGCATTGGGCGGCACAGCAGTTGGTACCGGCATTAATACTCCGCCGAACTATGATGTAAATGTGGCAAAGCATATTGCCAAGCTCACAAAGCTTCCGTTTAAAACTGCTGAAAATAAATTTGAAGCATTGGCAGCACATGATGCTATAGTAGAAGCACACGGAGCTTTAAAAACGGTGGCAGTAAGTTTAATGAAAATTGCCAATGACATCAGGATGCTTTCCTCTGGCCCACGTAGTGGGATAGGTGAAATTTTTATTCCTGATAATGAACCGGGCTCATCCATTATGCCTGGTAAAGTAAATCCTACTCAATGCGAAGCATTAACGATGATTGCTGCACAGGTAATGGGCAATGATGTTACTATAGGAATTGGTGGCAGCAACGGACATTTTGAATTGAATGTGTTTAAACCTGTGATGATTTATAATTTTTTACATAGCGCCAGGTTAATTGGTGATGGATGTGTAAGTTTTACTGATAAATGTGTGACGGGCCTAGAACCAATTAAAGCCAATATAAAAAAACACGTTGATAATTCTTTAATGCTGGTTACTGCGCTCAATACAAAAATCGGGTATTATAAAGCAGCAGAAATTGCACAGAAAGCACATAAAGAAGGAACAACCTTAAAAGAGATGGCGGTAAAACTTGGTTACGTAACAGCTCAGCAGTTTGATGAGTGGGTGAAACCTGAGAACATGGTTGGGAAAATGTAGAGTTTAACCGAGAGTCTTATGTTGATAGATAAAAAAAGGAGAAGGTTTAACTTCTCCTTTTTTGTTATTCGTAACTGCTAAAGTAATCTGGTTCGCCAGCTTTGTTTTCGTAAGCTACAGTTTGTAATGCTGTAAGTTTCTTTTTGCCAAAGAGCAAACGGTGTAAATGCGATGCTGAATTTTTTTCGATTTGATTGTGTTCTCTTATCACGTACAAATGTGTTTCCATTTGCTTGTTAGTAATATCAGAAGAAGTAGCTACGGATAGTACTGGTGAAGTAATGATGGCTTTTTGCATAGAGAGTAGTTATAGGGTACTTAATTCAAAATCCCTGCCTTTTATTGACAGGGATTTTGTTTTAACAAGGATTTATTGTTTAATGAGTTTTGCTTTTTCGTTGATGGCCTTTCCAGTAATATCAACATAGTACATTCCAGATTTGAATTGGCTCATATCAAGCTGGATATTGTTTTTGCCTTTTACAAGCTTAACAGTTGCTGAATAAACAACACGCCCAATATTATCAACTATTTTTAATTGTGCGGTTTCATCTGCAATTGCATTGATGAGCACATTTGTTTTTTCAGTTACAGGGTTAGGGAACAGCGAAACAGAAGTAATGAGTACAGGTGCAAAATTTACACTGATAATATTTGAGTATTTACCAACACCGGTATTTTCATTGGAACGTATGCGATAATAAATTACATTGCCTAAACGGGATGCATTAAAATCAGTAAAATTGTAAGTAGTATTAGCACCACCATCTTTTGCCTGTACGGTTGCAATGGATTCAAAGGTTACATTGTCAAGACTACGTTCAACATTGTAACCGGTTACATTTACCTGATTGTTTACAACCCATTCAAGTTTAGAAGCATCGTTTACTGCTTTTCCTGTGAAAGTAAACAGGTCAAACGGAAGTGTGGATGATGAGGATAAGAAATAGAAACTTGAAAAAGATGTTACGTTAAACTGAACAGCATGTCCAAAAGTTGATTGTATATATCTTCCGGTAACAGTTTGTCCATCTGCCACTGTTGCCATAGCAGTACCACAGGCATCATTGTTTTTATAAACAGTAATATCATTAATTCCTGTTACACCGCTTCCGGCGGTTGCAATCATGTCTGCCAATTCTTTTGCGGTAAGATACAAACGAACTGATACCGGTGAACCGGGTGCATTTTGAACACCTATTGTTACATTTCGGTTTAAATATCTATTACTATAAGCTGTTCTAACAGGGGAGCCTGTTCTTGTAAAAAATGAGCTGGTAATATTTCCAAGGTTTTGATTATTGGCTTTTATTTCAGCAATCATATTTCCGTTTGGCCCAGTAATGGGTACCCATAAATTATTATTGTTGTTGGCTGCATTAATGGTAACGGCCGTTGCAGTTACACATGCATTTAAAGTGCTGGAATCAATAGCAATGGAGGTAGGAATATTACTGGTGCCTGCATTATCGCTATATCCTAAAAATGTATATTTCTGTAAACATCCCTGGCAAGATGGAACAACAGGGTTAGCAGCACTGGGGCCCGAAGTTGAGGTTGAGCGATCCATCACCACATAAATATCTTTTCCATTAGGTGCAAATGCTAAATCTCTAAACCGATTAATACTTCCAAAATAGCTTACAGTATCCTGTCCGTTTGTAGGTATAACCGTTGCACCGGTTGGGCCTAATTTCATACGTACCAACCTACCCCATTTCAGTGAAGTTGCTACAAGTGAATTTTTCCATCCAGGTACAAGTGTGTGTGTGTATAAATCTAAACCCGACCATCCTTCTGATGGCCATTGCCCGTTAGCTCCAGTAGTAGTTTGCCAGATATTTCGTACTGATCCGGGGCCTGCTGCTGTTTCTGGATAAGCAGAAAACAACGGGTCTTTATAAAGTCCGTTTCCACTTGCGTCAATCTCTGATCTTCTCGTAGCTTCAGAGCCGATAGGAGGGCAGCTTGAATTGCCAAAATCTGCGGCAGGATTGCTATATGGTGCCCCGGCAGAGATATTTAAATTGTTTGAAATAGTTCCGGGATTGGTATTGCCGTCATAATTACCATCTGCTACATACCCAATTACTAAAGGGTGACCATAATTTCTAAACCCCTCCATTATATTTATTTCATCATCGCTATAAGGGCCATGAGATGATCCGTATAAAATATTTAAAGCACTGTCATACGCAAAACCCTGATTATTTCGCTGGCCAATATTCCAAACAGCACTTTGAACACCTAACATTGAATTGTAAGGATTCGGATTAGGATCTGAAGGAGCACTCGGTATCCAGGCATTTAAACCACCGTCGCCATCAGATTCAAGATTAAATCTTAATATTTTTCCTTCGTATGAGTTGGGGAATTGTGATTTAATTACTCTTGCTCTGTTTGTTGCACTTCCCTGCCCGGCTCCCATATCTCCCGAAGCATAAAATAAATAATAATCTGTACCACCCTGTGTCATTGGCCTGATAATCATTCTTTGCGAATTATGATCATTACTGCCCGGTAATGTATCGCATAGGGAAACAGGCGATTCTAATTTACCTGTACCTGTATTATAGGTAAACCTTACTACACGGTTGGTAAAATAAGAAGCATTAATTTGAGTATGAACATAAGAAATATAAACAAAGTTTTTTGGAGAAGTGGCAGCTAAAAATCTGGGATGCAATGCTAAACCTGCTAAACCACCCTGTGCACCGGCTCCATTAGCAAATTGGCAATTAAAAGTTTGATCAGCAAGCGGAAGGAAAGTACTTCCCTGAGAAATATTTAATACTGTATCTTTTTTTCCGGTAGAAGGATCTATTTTATAAATACGGTAACCTTTACTCTCGGTAACCCATAAACTATTATCGGGGCCATAAGTTATTTCCCAAGGGTCGGCTAATACTTGCGGGGCTGATATAATTTGTTGAAGAAACACTTCTCTCATACGTCCCGAACCAACAACAGTAGGGGTTGAGGGAGTTAATGAAATACGAAAACCCCAGGCTGTTCCTGCTTGTGGGTTTGCTCCTGCAGAGTAAACTCTTATAAAATAAGTATTTGTAGGTGTAAGCCCTGTAGCATTAATAGCATTGGCAACATCGCCACATGCAAGAGAAGTAAGACCAGCACAAGTGCCGGAAAACAATTGCATCCTTGCGCCCGATGTATTTAAGTCAGCACCTATATTGCTAAGGGTAATTGTTGCATAACTATAAGGAGCAACAAATCTATACCAAACATCATCATCAGGTGTGCCAGTACAGGGTGCAACTGCTACACCTGAGTTGGTAGCCCCAAGTACTGTTCCATCAACAGATGAACCGGGTATTAAAGTTGTTGCTAAATTATTACAGTCATCATTACCTGGTACTACAAATACATTAAAATCCCAACTGGTTGTTGGAAGCGTATTTGGGTTTACTGTTGTATTCACTCTAAAATAGTAAGTTCCGCCATTAGTTAATCCATTATACCTTCTTGGTACAGTTATATTGTTACAACCACCCGTAGTAGTTGCCGATGGAACGGCACAGTTAACTGTACTAAACAACTCTATATAAGTGTTGCCGGTAGTAAGATTTGAAGGAAGATTCAGAGCTACAGTAATGATTACGCTGTTAGAAGTTGCCGGCAATGTAAACCGATACCATACATCATACCTATTTGCACATGTACCTACATTGCTTTGATTTGCTAAATACAAATCTCCAGGGGTTGCACTGTATGTACCTGTTAATATACCCAAATCTTGAGCAGTAAGACAGGTGTTGTTAGGTGCTTGAGAAAATAAGTAGTTTGAAAAAATAAGCAGGGCTACAAAAAGCAGTAATTGTTTCATGGTTTTTTACTTAGGAATTATTGGATATTGCAAAACTAGGTGAACCATTTTTCTCACACAATAGAAAAAACCACCTATTTATTTCGGAAATTACTGTTGCCCTTATTCGTTAAAAAATAAACAAGCTGCACAAATTACCATAATAAAGATTGAGTGTTACTGCTTATAGGAAAAGTGAACCTATGAGTTTACTTTTATACTGTCAAATTTCGAATACCCTTACAAATTAATCCGATCCTTATGAATACAAAATTACACAGTTCGTTTTCTGTTTCATTTATTAGTGATGCCACGCTATGCAGAGCTGTTTTTAAAAACAGATTTGCTTTTTCAAGTACTAAACTATTTGAATAGTTCTAAGTGCATTACTATTTCTTAATTGAAATCATATTCTTATGAAACAGAAAATTTTATCCATCAAACTATTACTTACTACGGTGATATTACTTTTGCAAATGCAATTTGTAATTGCACAGGCTCCAGTAAATGATAACTGTACTATACCCACATTACTTACACCGGGTGCAAGTTGTGTGAATACACCAGGAACTTTAAATAATGCAACAATAAGTGCAGGTATTCCTGCCGGGTGCGCTACCGGTAACTTATACGATGTTTGGTATAGTTTTACTGCTGTAAGTTCAAACCAAACAATTACTATATCAGGTTACGGAACAAATTTTACAAGGAGACAAATTATAGTTTATCAGGGTACCTGTACTGGTTTGTCAATTGTTGCATGTTCTCCATTGCAAACGGCAGGTACAAATCTTGTACTCAACAATACAGATTTTTCTCCCGGTACACTTTATTATGTACGGGTAATTTTTCCTAACACAGTTGCCACCCCCATTACAATAAATGGCGGCTTTAGTATTTGTGTTACTTCTACAAGTGTTTCAAATACTCCTGCACTACAGTTTGGAAAAAGTTATACCAATACATCTAAGCCGCTGGGTGGTGTTATACAAAATGGCGATGAGCTTGAGTTTAGAAGTGTAATCGCTGTTAGTGGGGGAGCTATTTACAACGTTGTTTACAGCGATACAATTTCAGCAGGTTTAACTTATGTTGCAAACTCTATAAAATTTTCAACCAATGAAGGGTTAAAATATCAATCGGGAATTACCGGATTAGTTAATCTTACTGATGTAACTAATGATGATGAGGCAGTTGTATCTGGTAATATTTTAAGAGTAAATGTAGGTAGCCTTACCAGAACTGGTGGGCAAACTGTTTTTCAGGCAGGCAGGGCTGTTACGCCAATAACTACAGCTTCGGCTAACGGTGGTAAAATCCGCTCTAACGGAAGACCAAGTTTTTATGGAGGCACGGCTATTATAATGGTTACATATAGAGTAACCGTTACAGCAGCAACTAACTCTATTTTTACAACAAGCAATGGTGTTTTTAGATATAAGACAGCAACCAGTAATACGAACGATGTTGTATTTCCACAACTATTGGCGTCTTTGCCAAGATTTTCTGTATTTGTATCGGCCAGCAATATTTTATGTCAAAGTGCTGTTGGTTTAAATAATTATACTGGTGGCGATTTTGGTACTGGTACCACAAGGCATGATAGCACACAGTTAACAATTGCTCCCGGTTATATATGGACTCCTTTTGCAAGTGGTGCACCACAAGATGGACAATTTAATGTGGCTAATAATTCAAGTGTAAACCTTAGTACTAACAAATTTCAAGCATACAATAACAGTGCCTTACGTGTTTTTGGATGGTGGGATATTATAGGTGATCATACAAATGCCGTTAATCAAGACTCAGGAAATTTGGCAGTACCGTACGGAACTAATGGCGGTTATATGGCGGTTGTAAATGCAGCTTATGGTATTAACAATGCAGTACAAAAAACAATTGGCGGGCTTTGTACCGATACCTATTATGAATTTACCAGCTGGTTTAAAAATATTTGCCCGGGCTGTAGTTGTGATACTGTAGGTAGAGGTGCAACCAGTGCACAGTTTAAAAATTATTTAGTAGGCCCAAAGAACAGAGATGATAGTGCAGGTGTAACACCCGATCTTACATTTCAGGTAGACGGTGTGGATTATTATACAACCGGCAGCATTCCTTATAATAAAAGATGGATGAAGAAAGGATTTCTTTTCAGGACCGGAGCGTCGCAATCAACCGCTACACTTACTATTCGTAACAATGCACCGGGTGGTGGTGGTAACGATTGGGTAATGGATGATATTAACTTGAGTACTTGCTTGCCAACACTGCAACTGAGACCGGGGTCTACTCCCACTTATTGCTTAAACGGGCAGGTAGATCTTTCTGTAATTGTAACTTCTTTTTACAGCAACTATGTTTCATACGAGTGGGAAAGAAGTACTGATAATGGAGTAACATGGACAACAGCACCGGAATTACCGGGTCCACGTACTTATACATTTACATTTAATGGAACAAATTATAAAGACACTGTTGCACTTCCTTCTTTTCTTGCAACTGCAATAAAGAACGGATATAAGTACAGGGTAAAAACAGCAACAAGCGTTACCAATCTTTCTAACAACGGTTGCTCTGTTTATAATTCTGCCAATGTATTTACACTCAATGTAAAATCTACCTGCGATGTGTTGCCTGTGCAAATACTCAATTTTAATGCAAAGCTGGAGCAGGAACATTCTGTTTTAAACTGGGTTTCAAAAGCAGAAGAAAATTTACTTCATTATGAAGTTGAAAAAAGTACAGACGGCGTAAGCTTTACAAAAATTGGTACCGTTGCAGCAGTAGGGTCGTTGGTATCTGAACACCAGTATTCATTTACTGACGCTGCTATACTTCAAGGCAAGGCATACTATCGTTTAAAAATGATAGCAAATGGAAACAGTACTTATAAGTACAGTGCTATTTTGAATCTAAACTTAAAAGGGTCTACGCAGTTTGAACTAACAAATCTGGTAAACCCGTTTGCAACAAAAATTAATTTTCAATTAAACGCACCACAAAACGAAAAAATAATCGCAGAACTGTTAGATGTAACAGGAAGAGTAATTCAGGAAACAAAACTGAATATTCAAAAGGGAGCAAATATGATAGATATGGCTATAACAACACCTCTGCAAAAAGGAACCTATCTGTTAAGATTAAAAACAAGTAATGGATATATGAATAAGATGATACAACATCATTAAAAGAAAAAATCGTAGTTGTTCTATAAGCAGAGTTGATGAATTTACTGTTTAAAACAGGAACTCTTACTATTGGAGTTGCACATTCGTTGTCGTTACTTTGTAGCCGAATTATTCTTATATCCTGAGTAAAAACAAAATCCTATGCTATGAAATGGTATCTGCATTTCTGTAACACATACAAAGTAAAACTGCTTGCAATTTTTTTTGTACTCCTGGGCAGCCAATCATTTGCACAAACATTTTTTGGAGTTTCCAGTTCGCCTGTAGATGGTGGCGCACAGGCAGGCCCAACTGTTGCAGTTACACCACCTGCACTAATGCAAGCCGGCGACCTTGTAATAATTTATGCGCATTACAGAAATACAGGTGTAACTTTTTCAATGAATGTAACGGGTGGACAAACATGGAATGCAGGTGCAACAACCTCTGGTTCTAATCAAAGTTATTTTATATCCTGGTGTCGTTTCAATGGCACCTGGGCAGCTAATCCTGCCGTTACAATTGGTGCAGGAACGAATGACTTAACAGCAGTAATGTATGTTTACCGGCCTTCTTTAATAAACAATTCATGGGGGGTACATGTAGCTCAGGCAAATTCATCATCTGCTGCAAATCCTAATATTATTACAGGGGTAGCAACAACTCTGCCCAGAACAGTTACAATGGCTTTTTGGGGTAGTGCTGCAGCAAATACCTGGGGCACATTGGCAGGTGTAAACTGGTTTAAGACCGGATTACCTGCGCAACACAGAAATACAACATCTGGTCAATCTCATACGGCTGCATATAATCTCCGGCTTATTGCCGGTCCTGCGCAAAACGTTGCTCAGACACAATCAGCAGGAACTACTGCGTTAAGGGCAATCATGTCTTGGGTTGAATTATCAAATGACCTCTGTGCAAACGCTATTCCTTTAACATCAAGTACAAGTTGCACAAATATTGCCGGTAATATGTTTGGTGCTACATTAACAGTACCAACTATTAATGCCCCGGATTGTGCCACAGGAGTTACCCGTGATGTATGGTACAGATTTGTAGCACAAACCACTAATCCAACTATTTCACTAAGCAGTGTAGCATTTGCAAGCCCGGGTATTCAATTATTGTCTAATAACTGTGGTAGTACATTTAATTCTTTTTATTGTGGCACCACATCGATAGCTGCAAACCATCTAACACCCGGTACAACTTATTATATAAGAGTTTATTCCACCGATGCAGCAGCACCAGCTTCTCCGTTTGTTGCCGGTTTTAATATTTGTATAACTGACCCTGTTACACCAACGCCACCAAATGATGAATGTGTAAATGCTGCTAATCTTACAGTAACGACAAATTGTAATAACGTTAATAATGATATGTCTGGAGCCACCCCTTCTTCCCCTGTATTGGGCGGTTTATGCACAGGCCCTTTAGCTTACGATGTTTGGTACAGGTTTACCGCAGTAAATAATACAGCCACTGTTAATCTTAGTAATATAGGTGCCAATTTTCTAAATCCGGGTATTGAGGTATTTTCCGGTAACTGTGGTTCGCTTGTTTCCATTGCTTGTGGCAACAGTCCATTACTCATGTCAGGTACTTTAACAGCAGGCGCAACCTATTATGTAAGGGTTTATTCCCGTACAGCACCTGCTCCAAATGGCAATGCAAGATTTGATATTTGTGTAACCAGTTCTCTTTTGCCTATTGTACGTTTTGGTAACAGCTATGTAAATATTTCTAAACAAAACACGGGCGGTGTGGTACAGCCGGGTGATACATTGGAAATAAGAATGATGCTGACTCAAACAGCAGTAGCAACACTAACCAATGCAAGATTTGTTGATAATATTCCTTCCAATACCGCCATGCTCACAGGGGCATCAGATCGTATAAGAATTATTACCAATGAAGGGCTGCCATATAAACAGTACACGCTTGCAGGGGCTGACGACCCAGCTACTTACCTGGCTTCTCCGCCGGGTGGAGAATTCAATATTCGTGTTAATTTAGGTTTTGGAGCCTCACTACCAGGTACGCCTGCTAATAACACCTCTAGTGAAACAGCCAGCGCAACCGGAACTATGGTTAGGACAAACTTTCCCAGAGGATCAGGTGCGTTGTTATTTGCAGTTGCATACAGAGTAGTAGTAACCGGTGCGGTAGGTAATATCATTACATTGAATCCGGCACAGTTCATTTACCGAAACGGTGGTGGTGATATAACGCTTACAGGCACACCCTATCAAATTTTAATTTCTGACCCGCTTGCTCTTTGCAGCAACAGTACCGGTTTAAATAATGCAGTAGAATCAGGAGGAACATTTGGATCGGGTACAACACTTAACAGGTCTACTGATTTAACAACCCCCATTCTGGGCTACAGCTTTGTAAATAATGTGAGTATCTATAACCAGTTAGGCGATGGCCGTTATGCTATTGTAAAAAACATTAGCCCCCGCAGTGGTACAAACAGGAATGCTAACAGGGTTACAAACCCTGCACCTCTTCCCTTTGATGATCCATTCAACCGTAACAACCGGATGTTTAATGGTCACTGGTATCCTGATGGAGACCATTCCGGTACAACCAATGCTATTGGTAATATACCTCCTGCAGCCGCAACAAATTCCGGTTATATGCTTATGGTAAATGCTGATTATGTACCATCAGAAGTTTATAGACAAACACTCACAAACCTTTGCCCAAATACCTATTATGAATTTTCGGCCTGGGTAAGAAATATATGCCCTACTTGTGGATCTGACTCAACAGGTGCGCAGTTTACCGGTACGCCTACTGCACCTACAAATGGTTACCCAGGTGTATATCCTAACTTCTCATTTGAAGTAGATGGTATTGATTATTACAATAGTGGACAAATTGATACTACCGGCTGGCTAAAAAGAGGATTTGTTTTTTTAACAGGCCCATCCCAAACTTCTGCTACACTTTCAATTCGTAATAACTCACAAGGCGGTGGAGGAAATGATTTTGTGATTGATGATGTTGGAGTAGCCACATGTTTGCCCGGCTTAAATATGCGGCCGAGTAATACACCTACCTATTGTTTAAACGGAAGTATTGATCTTTCAGTAGCCGTTTCTACTTTTTATAATAATTATTCCAGTTATCAATGGGAAAGAAATACGGGCAGTGGTTGGGGTCCTGCGCCGGAACTGCCGGGTATTCAAACTTTTTCTTATACCTATAGCGCTCCAAACTACCTTGATACGGTGGCTATACCAACTTTTATAGCAACAGGTGCTATGAATGGCTATCAATACCGTATACGTACAGCAACAACTCTTACTAATCTTAGTAATGATGACTGCTCCATTTATAATACCACTGATATTATTACACTTAATGTAAACCCAACAGGCTGCAATGTATTACCTGTAGAACTGCTTGCATTTCATGTAAAACTAAATAGTAACAACTATTCTGAATTAACATGGGCAGCAAAACAGGAGCAAAATTTACAGCACTATGAAATTGAAAGAAGCCTTGATGGAAGGAACTTTACGTTTATTGGGAAAGTAGATGCAAAAAATACAGGTGTGTTTGATGCGCATTATATTTTTAACGACCCAAAAGCTGTTACTGGTAAGGTGTATTACCGTCTTAAAATGATTGGAGCATCCGCTTCATCGCTCAAATACAGCAATATACTTTCTGTATCTAACAGCCTTGCTAATTTATTTGAGATATCTAGTTTGGTAAATCCGTTTCAAACAAAAATCAATTTTCAACTAAGTGCTTTTAAAACAGAGCAGGTTGAACTTCAATTAACCGATGCCTTAGGTCACCCTTTAGTAAATAGAAAAATAATTGTAAGCAAAGGTGCTAATGCGGTTTCTTTTGATGTGCCCCCGCATTTACAAAGAGGTTCTTATCTCTTACGTATTGTATCTGCATCAGGCTCTATTTATAAAATTGTACAGAAGCAATAAAGAAAACAACTATACTAAAAAGGCTCAAAACAAATTATTATTTGTTTTGAGCCTTTTACTTTTACGCCAGAGATGCTAAAAAATTATCGGCAGAAATATTTGAACTTGGTTCGTCCGTTAATGATACCCATTCCATCCTGAAAATCTCCTTCAGCAAAAAACTCTAACACATAGCCATCGTTAGAAAATTTATAATTTTTATAGTTGGTTACTAAAGAATCAGTAAGTAAACCGGCATCATAAATTTTGGTGGTAACTTTTGTTAAAGCATTGGTGGGTTTGTTTCCAAAATTTAGTGCAGGTAAAAAAGGATATATTTCATATGCATCAGGAAATGTATAAATAAAATCACGAACCGGTTGCGAAGTATTGTATACAAGCTCTGCTTCAATTACGGTTTCAAGGATTGGGAATAATAAATCAGTTCTGGCAGTGGTTAAATTATTTCCGGTATAGGTATAAGTTGAACGAAGCAGGGGAACAGGAAACCCGTAATAAAAATATTCTGCTTTGGTAAGTGCACCTGAAGAGCTGTAGGTGAAATTGATTTCAATACTATCACTAAAAGGATCAGTTGGGTCTTGGAGGCCTTTAAACATCTGTACTCTTCCGCTGCTGTTATTTACAAAATAGCCAACACCTGTTACAAAGATGGTATCTCCTTTATAAGTAAAACTTTCATCAAAGTAAGGAGTATTGGTCAGGCTGTCAATAATTTCACTACGTATTGCATTACCTGCTGCATTAAAAAAAATGTTATGTGCTTCAAACCCTATGGAACTAAAAGAATCTACCGTAAGTATTTGATTAATGCGGCAGTTGTTACCAATAAAAACAGAGTTGTTTTTGTTGCTTCCATCTAAACTCTTTTCTTTTTTACATGCTGCTAAAAAGAGAATAAACAAAGAGAGCATGGCAATCTCTCTGAGCATACTGTTGTTTTTTAGATTAAAGTATTTGTGTTTCGTCATTTACTGTACTGCTTGTTTCTACTGTAGTTCCTGTTTCAGCTTCTTTACGCTGCCTGAAAAAACGCTTTTGAAATAATAAAATTGTAATTACGCCTGTTGAGATAGAAGCATCAGCTATATTAAAGATGGCGGAAAAAAAAGTAAACGGCTTACCTCCTATAAATGGAATCCAGTTGGGCATCATTTTTCCATCAATTATGGGGAAGTACAACATATCTACTACATTGCCATGTAAAAAACCTGCATAGCCATTGTTTGAAAATTTTGCAAGGCCATTATATGTAATTTGACTTACGGCATTTGCATCAAAGTCCATTCCTTTGTCAAAGATCATTCCGTAAAACAAGCTGTCAATTAAATTGCCCAATGCACCAGCATAAATTAAAGCAGCACAGGCAATAAACCCTCTGTGATATTTTTTCTTTAGTATTTGGCCAAGATACCAGGTGCCAAAAATTACTGCACCCAAACGAAACAGGGTAAGAAACATCTTGCCCCACTCACCACCAATTTTCCAACCATAAGCCATGCCTTCGTTTTCAATAAAATAAAGCCGGAACCAATTACCAACAATAAACCGTTCTTCATGATAGGTCATATTGGTTTTTACCCAAATCTTTAAAGCCTGATCTCCAATAAGAACTAAGAGTATAATTAGTACGATATGTTTAAGTTTCACAAAATCACTTTTTAGTTGCGGCAAAGATAAGTTTTAGGAATTAGCAGTCATCAGGAAGATGGGTAGCGATTTTATTTTAACATCATTCTTCAAAATAAATCCGTTTCACCCGTTGACTAATACCCGTCATAATTTCATAAGGTATGGTAGCTGCCCACTTTGCAATTTGATGAATAGATAATTCTTTTCCAAACACCAGCACTTCATCTCCTTCTTTTGCATTGGTTATTTCAGTTACATCCAGCATGGTCATATCCATACATACTGTACCAATTATGGGTGCTGGTTTTCCATTCACCAACATGTATCCTTTTCCGTTATTTAAGCTTCGGGGATAGCCATCTGCGTATCCTATACGTACTGTAGCGATAGTAGATGGTTTTGTAATTTTTCCTGTTCGGTTATAACCCACCGTATCTCCCGGTTGCAAATGTTTTATTTGCGCTATTGTTGTTTTTAGTGTAAGCGCTTCTTCTAAAAGATGAACAGATGGCGTTGAACTGATTCCATACATTCCTATTCCCAAACGCACCATATTGTATTGCAAATTTGAATGGCGTAAAATACCTGAAGTATTATTCAAATGTTTCAAAAATACTTCACCAGTTTGTTTCTCAATAAAATTACATGCTTCATCAAATAATTTTGCCTGAAGAATGGTAAAATCATCTTCCGCTTCATCTTCGCTTGATGTTAAATGACTAAACACGGATTGAATAGAAAAACAGTTGCCAAGTTTTATTTGCTCACATAGTTTTGGTAATTCATAATTTTCAAAACCTAACCGATGCATGCCTGTATCAATTTTTATATGTACAGGGTAATTACTGATACCTTCATTTTCTAAATACGATTTGAATGCATTTAATATAGCAAATGAAAATAACTCAGGCTCCAGATTATTTTCAGTAAGCAAATCAAAGCTTACTGTTTCAGGGTTCATTACCATAATGGGTAAAGTGATGCCCGCTTTTCTTAGAGCTACTCCTTCATCAGTAAAGGCAACTGCTAAATAATCAGCACCATTATATTGTAACAGATTGGCAATTTCAAAACTTCCGCTTCCATAAGAAAATGCTTTTACCATACCCATTATTTTTACATGGGGCTGCAGTTGCTGCTGAATAATTTTAAAATTTTTTGTAACTGCACTCAAATTTATTTCCAATACAGTTTGATGTACCTGCTGCTCCAGCAAAGGCATTAATCTTTCCAGTCCAAATGATCTTGCACCTTTAATAAGTATTGCTTCCTTATGAAAATTCAGTGCAGGTAGTTGCAATATCATTTCCTCCAAACTTGTAAATGAAATCAGTTGAACAGCAGCGGGCAAATGGTTTTGCAAATGGTTTTTTGCTGTAACACCAATTATAATTACTTTTTTTATTTGTTTTGCAATAATTTGCTCTGCAATCGTTTTATAAGTTTCTATTTCCAGGTTTACAGAAACAGGAAAATCAGAAAGGATGATTGTTTTATGAGGATGTTGATTTTGCTGCATGAGTAAGTTCAAAGCAATTTCAAAAGAACTTACATCAGCACTGTAACTATCGTTGATTAATGTACAATGATTTAAGCCTTTTTTTATTTCAAGTCGCAAGCTTACCGGCTTCAGTTGCAGTAATTTATTTTGCAACTGTTCGATTGCCATGTTTAAATGCAGGCACACACCAACACAGGTTACTGCATTATGAATGGAAGCATCATCTGTAAACGGAATTGTTATTTGAAAGGAATTTGATTTCCATTTTAACGATAGCATGGTTGAACTTACTTGCTTTTGAATACTTACAGTTTGCAAAATATCAGTAGATTCAATGCCGCAAGAAATGATTTCTCTATTCCTTTTATCCAACTCAAAACCTTTTGTATGTTCTGGAGAGTAAATAATTGTAGCTGCATTTTGAAACAGCACTGATTTTTCTGTAAATTTTTCTGCTGCACTTTCAAAACCTTCTTCATGTGCATTACCTAAATTAGTAAACACACCAATAGTAGGTTGAATAATTTTTTGTAAATGCTGCATTTCTCCTTTCTGAGAAATGCCTGCTTCAAAAATTGCCAGCGTATGTTCTTTGTGCATTTGCCAAACACTAAGCGGCACACCTATTTGTGAGTTATAACTTTTAGGACTCCTCACAATATTATATGCATCACTTAATAAATGGTACAACCATTCCTTTACAATTGTTTTTCCATTGCTACCTGTAATGCCAATAACAGGAATAGAAAACATGCTTCTATGATAAGAAGTTAGATCATGAAGTGCTGTCAGCGTATCTGGCACATGCAATATATTGGCATCACTTAAAACCGATTGATGAATGGGTTTACTCACTACAAAATTCCGGACACCTTTTTCGTAAGCCTGTTTGAGGTATTGATGTCCATCTCGTTTTTGAGTGTGCAATGCAAAAAATAAACTATGGCCGGCATGAACAATGCGTCTGCTGTCAATGCATAAATGTTCAACTGATAATTGCTCATCAACTTCCTGCAAAAATGTTGCATTGATCACTGAAGCAATTGTATGGATGGAGTAATTGCTCATGCTGTTCAAACTATCCCTTCAAGTCTTTTGGCAACCCTTTTTTGCGGTGATTTAATGAGTAGAGAATGGATCCTCCAATGCAGAGAATAATTACGATCAGCGATAACAATACCTGACCGTTTTTGCTCATAAAATTATTCAGTACATCTTCTATAAGCATTTTAATACCAATGAAAATAAGTACAATGGCAATACCCTGTTGCAGGTAATCAAATTTGCTGATAGCTCCACGCAAAAGAAAAAATAAAGAACGTAGCCCCAATACAGCAAAAATATTTGAAGTATAAATGACCAATACATTCCGGCTGATACCCATAACAGCAGGAATACTATCTAATGCAAAAACAATATCAGTAGTTGCCAGCATTACCACTACCACAAACAAAACGGTATAAACCGGTTTGCCATGTGGCCGAATGCGGTATTTGCCATGACCGTCTTCCAAAGTAATGGGCAGATTTTTTTTCAAAAATTTTAATACTATACTGTCTGATGGGTCAAACTCATCATCATGATTAGTAGTGTACATTTTAAAACCTGTATAAATTAAAAACGCACCAAAAATATACAGCATCCAATGAAAACGGTTTACAAGTTCTACACCCAGCGTAATAAATACTACACGAAAAATAATGGCCAGTAAAATACCAATGAGTAATGCTCTTGGAATATAGATTTCTTTTATTTTAAAAAAACTAAAGATGAGTACAAACACAAAAATATTGTCAATGCTCAGGCTCCACTCCATTAAATAGGCACTGATGTATTCCAATGCAGTTGCCTGCCCTTCTTCAAACCAAACAAACAAACCAAAGCCCAGTGCAAGTACCACCCAGAATAAGGTTTGATGCAATGCCTGTTTCAACGTCATAGTTTTTTTACCCTTGCTCATTAAGCCCAAATCAAAAACAATAGCAAATAACAGTACAATTCCGAAAATCAGATATGTAACTTGTGTATGATTCATGAATAGAATTTAGTTTTAAATATTAGTTGAAGCTGTTTTATTTTTTTGCTGCGTAACTCCTTTTCCTCCAAAAAGAAAAACCGAAAGCTCCCAGAACAACTAAAACAATAGGCAATGCAATATTAATCAATTGCCATTTCAGCTTTTCACTTTCTACCTTTTCATTATTAAGTAAACGTACTGCTGCATCTTTACTTCTTAAAGAAACAATGGCAGCGTTGCCTGTCATGTATTGTAAACAGTTTTGTAAAAAAACCCTATTGGCAAAACTTTTTTCCTGCACTGTGCTGTAGCCCATTGTAAATGGTTCACGGGAAGTATATGTGTTTAATACAATATCGCCATCTGCTACAACTAACTGTTGAGTAGGCGAAGCAGATGCAGTAAAAAAAGAACCATAATATTCTTTAAAATAATTCCGCATTTCTACTGAAGCCCTGTTTGCATAAAAGCTGGTAAAGGTTCCTTCCAGCATAACAGCAACAGGTAAATTTCGTTTGTTATACAGCTTTTCGTTTTCAATGGTTTTTAATTCATCTAAACTTATAATAGCAGGAGTGCTTACTGTTTTTGAATTTTCACTGGACGTTAAAAGAATATGTTTGGTAATGCCATCAGCTTTTACAGTATCAATTGTATTTACAAACTGGCCAAGCACAGGTTCTGAATTTTTTGTAATGGGATGAATATTTGAAGCAGAGAGCAATGGATAATAATTAAACGGAACATCTGCCAACTGCGGTTTACCGCCAGCAGTGCCCACTACAAGTTTACTCAAATCACAATTGGGAGGAAGATTTTGCAGCAAATCCCTATTGATGCGAATTCCATATTTGAAAAGCAGATCATCTAAATTCAAACCACGATCATAGGCTAAGGTTTGTGCTGTAAAAGCTAAACTGTCTTTTTCTGCATACAGCATATCCACAAACCACAATAGTTTACCTCCCTGCATTACATATTGATCTAGTTTCATTTTTACAGAGTCACTAAAAGCGGTTGCAGGTTTTACAATAAGTACAGCAGCAAATTCTTTTGGAATTACTGGATTGGTATTAGGATCAATAATGCTGAAATTATAATCCGGTTCTAAGAGTTGTACTAAGTCAAATGTTTCAGGCCCTGTAGGTTCTCCATTGCCCACAAGATATCCCACTACAGGTTTTTGTTTACGCTGAATTTTTTCAATGGCTTGTGCAAATTTAAATTCGAGCAAGGCTTCTGCATTGCCAATACTTCTTGCTTCATCTAATTCTAACCGGCCGGTTAATGCATCTCTGCTGTATTCCGTTTTGCCGCTTAACAAATCAACGGCAATTATTTTACCACCTGCTCTTACTAATGCAGATGGAAAAATAGTTCGTTGCGAACTTTCATTTTCTTTTTGTTGTACCTGTAAGTTATAAGGAAGTATGCCAAGCGTTTTTAACGAGTCAGCAATCATTTGCTGCATCATTTGTGTTTGCAGTGCCGGCTGGCTTTGTAAAATGCTATCTACATTTACTCCCAGTTGGCGCAAGCTATCAGTAAACTTAGTAAAGAGTTGTGTTTGTACTTGTGGTGAAATAAAAGCATCTGCTTTTGTAAATTGAATTTTTATTTTATTGCCTGCATAGGCTTTCATTTCATTAAGTAAATCGCTTGTGCTGTTTTGCAGTTTACGAAATACGGCAGGAAATTCACCTGTAAGTAAAATGTCAATCGTAATTGGTTCGTCAATATTTTTGAGGAGCGAAAGAGTGGGAGCAGAGAGCGAATATTTTTTTTCTGATGTCATATCCCATCTCCAATGTATCTGCTGTGCAGAAATATTGAGCAATAGCAATACAGCCAATACAAGCACCCAACCATATTTTGAAGCACTGATTTTTTTCATCTGTTATTTTTTTTGGCTGATGCGTTTTGCAGTGATGAAAAGAAAAAGAAAAATCAAACTCAAAAAATAGAGAATGTCTCTACTGTCAATAACACCACGGGATAAAGAACGGTAATAATATTCCATGCCTAACTGCTGCAAATAATAATCGGCTCCTGATTGAAAAACGGGCAGCTTGCTCAGTGCATCAAAACCGCTGTATAATAAAAAGCAAAAAAATGCAGATAGCAAAAACGCAACTACTGAATTATTGGTAAAGCTTCCGGTGCATAAACTAATAGCAGCAAAGGCGGCACTTAAAAAAAACAAGCCGATATAAGAACCGATCAATCCTCCACTGTCAAGTGTTGTTCCTGTTTCTGCAAGTGTTTGAATGCTTACAACGTAAACCAACGTGGGCAATAATGCAATACATACTACGAATAGAGCAGCCAGGTATTTGCCAAAACTTATTTGAAAAGAGGTTAGTGGTTTTGTTTGCAGCAGTTCCATGGTGCCGCTTCGCCATTCATCTGCCAGTAAACGCATGGTTACAGCGGGTATTAATAACAACAAAACATAGGGTGCCAGTATAAAAAAATTTTCAAGCGTAGCATACCCAAACTCCAGAATGTTGAAGTTTGAAAACACAAAAAGAAACAAACCGTTTAACAAAAGAAACAGAATGATGGCGATATAACCGGTAAGGTTGGAAAAAAACTGGTTGATTTCTTTTTTACAAATAGCCCACATAGAGCCACAAAAATAACGGAATAAATCTTCATTCAGGAGAAACAGGATGCTCTGCTTCAACCTCCTTTTTTAGCCTGAAAATATAGGGAGTAAGATAGTTGAAAACTCAATTAATAACGATGCAGATTGGTTTGTTCTTCAACTCTTAACATGGCAGAAATTATTTTTTATTTATCATTGCATTCGAAAATGAGTCTTTTGTATTAAGTTTATCGGCTCATTGAAGAATGGAATAATCTTTGCAGAACCTTACCGTAAAAAATCAATCTGTTTCTGGATTGTTATTTGCCAAAATCCTCACGAAAATTCCAACCTGTGTAATTCCGATGTTTTTTAAGTGAAGCAAATCTAATTGTTACAATAACTGTTTTAATATGAAAAAAAGTTTACCTCTTACTGGGTTTACTTATTGGGTTCGGGTAAAAATTAAAGCCATTTTTTTATTGGCTTTGATTTGTGTATTTTTTAATAATGTTACCGGGCAAATAACTTATGACTGGCTAAACACTGCACCCGATGGAAACTGGAGACAGGGCTTAGCAAGCGCAAGATGGAATCCAGGCGGGCTTTTTGATGAACCACCTGTAACAAACATAATAAGGTTCAACAATAATGAAAGGTTAGCAATGAATAATAATGTGCCCGGCACTTACAATATTCATCAGCTAATATTTGGTAATAACAATGATATTGACAGAACAATCTCAGGTAACCCTATCCGCTTTTTTGATTTTGGTGGAAATAATCCGATAATTGAAAACCGTTCTTCGGGTACGCACACAATATCTGTAAACATTCAAGGAGATGGAGACAATGGTGATCCTTTAGAAATTAACCCTCGTGATGGTGATTTAATTCTTACCGGAAACATCAACAATCAAGGCTCTCCTATAAACGTTACCGGACCGAATGGATATACCTTATCAATAAGTGGGGCTATATCTGGCTCCGGTGGTTTTTTTTTACAGCAGAGCAGTGCTGTAATTTTATCAGGAAACAATTCATACACAGGATCTACTACCATTTCTGATGGAGACCTTCAGATTAGCTCCGCAACTGCACTAACTGCGACTACAAATCTTGTTTTTAACGGGCCGGGTATCCTTTCTTTTTCCACTCCAGCAAATACAATAATTACCACAGGAACTATTGATATACAAACCAATGGAAGTACCAGTATCATATTAGGAAATAATAATAATTTTTCTCTAACTTTTGCCAACAGTAGTGCTATGGTTTGGGATCCGCTTGAATCGCTAACCATTACTAACTGGTCTCCGGGATCTAATAAAAAAATCTATGTTGCAGGAGCGGGGCTAACAACTGCACAGTTAGATCAAATTAGTTTTGCAGGTTATGGAATAGGAGCAAAGTTTAATGGAACAGAACTTGTACCTAAATTTTTATACATCACCCAGCCAAGTGGAGCAGGCATGTTTTCGAATATCGGTTCCTGGGTTGGTAGCATGCCGGTTTTAAATAATGGAACCGAAATCGTTTATATACAATCCGGCTTCAACCTCACACAAAACAGCACCTTCAATCTATTAAGGTTGGAAATTGCTGCAACCGCAACTTTAACCATGAATGCAGTTAATCCTTTAACTATTGCTGCAAGTTCGGGAACAATCCAAAATTCAGGAACTATTACAATGGTTAATGGAAGCATCATCAATATGAGTGCATCCAGCGGCTTTCGTAACTCAGGCAGTGTAAATATGACTTCAAACGGAAGCATTATTAACATGGCAGCCAGTGCTTATTGGATTAACACAGGTGGCGGATTTAGCGGTGCATCAGGTACAGTAAATTTTCTTGGCGCAGGTACTGTTACCACTACCACAGCACTTACTTTTCCAAACGTTACCATTGCAGGTGCTGTAAATTTTGGAAGCAACAGTTCAATTAATTCCACATGCAGCCTTACCATTAATAATGGAGGTTCTATTGTAACAAACGGGCCTAACTATTTATCCGGTTCTGCACTTATTTACAACACAGTAACTGTTTTTCCAAGAGGGTTAGAATGGGCAACAGGAACCAGCGGAAAAGGAGTACCTGCTAATGTAACCGTCAACAGTGGCACAACTCTCAACTTTGCAAACGGTAATGTATCCGGTTACTGTAATGAAAACCTTATTATTAATGGAGCTTTAACAATGGGTGCCATGACCAATGCACTAACCGTAAATGAAAACATTGATATAAACGGTACACTTACTTTCAGTACCGTTTCCGGTGGTGATTTATATATCAATGGAAATTATACGGTGGGCATCACCGGCATTGTAACAAATAATGACCGGGCTGTTTTCTTTACAGGCAGTAATTTAGATCAACTCATTACCAAAACAGGAGGTGGAACGGCGAGCTTTGGGTATCTGATTATTAATAACTCAAATGTTGCAAATATTCAACTCAATAACACCGATGTTTCTATTACAAGTACCATTAATAATATAGGATTGTACAGGTTGCAGTTGCTCAATGGCAGCCTTGATCTTAATGGAAGAACATTTACTTTAAATAGTACCGTGGCTAATGCCACAAATATTTGGGCGGCAGGTTTTCCAAGTACCATTTTTTCATCTTCAGGTACAGGAACTCTTGCGTTAACAGGCACACCTACAGTAAGTACGCCAAATACAAACGTTGCGGCTGCAGGAGGCTCCCTGCTTTTTGATAATACAATAACCGTTACAACCAATGTGGGTGTAAATTTTGGTGGAGGGATTTCTTTAATTGATGGAACCTTTCAAATAAACACCAATGGATTTGTAATAAACAATGCACCGGATTATGGAAACAACTCTACGTTAATTTATAATACCGGCGGCAACTTTAACCGAAATTTGGAATGGAACTCAATTGCTGCCATTGGCTATCCTAATCATATTATTGTTCAAAACAATACGACCCTTGATTTAAATACCGCTTTTGCGGCACCAACTATCGGTTGCTCAGGAAATTTTACTGTTCAATCCAGCTCATCTGTTACAATGGCGGCTATGGCAAATGATATTACAGTAACAGGTAATTTTTTATTAAACGGATCGTTCACCATGTCAAACACAAATGGTGCTGATTTGTATTTAAACGGCAACTGGAACAGAAGTGCAACAGGTGTATTTAATGCAGCAAATCCAAGAGACAGGGCTGTATATTTAACAGGAGGAAATACCACTATTACTGCAGTTGGAGGAGAAAGCTTTCCTTACTTACGCATTCAAAAAACAGCGAATAGCAATACAGTAACTTTAAACGATCCTGTTACTGTTACCAATGAGGTTTCTTTTACAACAGGTGTGGTTCTTTCATCAGCAACTGATTTATTTATTATGGCAGATAATGCTACCTACCTTGGAGGAAGTACCAATTCCTTTGTTGCCGGGCCGTTACGCAAAGTAGGTAACGATGCTTTTGTTTTTCCTGTAGGAAAAATTGTGGGGGTTACCAATACAAATCATTTCAGAACAATCGCCATTTCAGCACCTGCCAATACCACAGATGCCTTTGATGCAGAATTTCTCCGTGCAAACCCAAGACTCTTGGGGTCTGTGGTTTCACCACTTGTTCGTGTAAGTGCTTGTGAGTATTGGACACTTAATCGTACCACTGGTGGCTCCAATGTATTTGTTACTCTTTCCTGGTCTGCCCAAAGCCCATGTAATGGAAGGTATGTTTCTGACCTTACTACATTAGTTGTTGCGCATAATGATGGTGCTGTGTGGACAACGAGAGGGCAAAGTACAAATTTTGGAAGTTTTAGTTCAGGTATAGTTACATCTGCCGCAGCGGTAAGTACATTCAGCCCCACATTCAGCCCCTTTGCCTTAGGAACAGAAGATCCAGGAGAAAATCTTTTACCATTTGTACTTTTAAAATTTGAAGGCCAATTGAAAGCAAATGATATTGAACTCAATTTTGCAGTGAAAGGAAACAATGAACAAAAGAAATATACCATTGAAAAAAGTGGTGATGGCTTGCAGTTTACTTTTCTTACTGAGCTTGCAGCAAAAGCCAATCTTTCAGAAGCTGCTTATACTGCTATTGACCTGCAACCCATTTACGGCTGGAATTATTACAGACTAACCGCTACAAATTTACTGGGACAAAACAAACAATCTCAAATTATCCGCATTTGGTTTGGAAATAGAATTGGAAAACCTGCTGTGTTCCCTAACCCAATTGTAAGTAATCAAATCAATCTTTCTACCAATGGATTGGCAAAAGGAACATACAACCTGCAATTAGTAAGCACAGACGGAAAACAGATGCTGAATAACCGATGGGTATTTGACGGAATGCAGCCGATGCATACAATTCAACTCAACTCAACACTGCCATCAGGCATTTATTGGTTGGTAATCAGCAATCAAAATCAGGAAGCAGTGCGTATTAAGATTTTGAAATAAAAGGGGGTATAAATATTTAAAAATTGTTGAAAATCAATAGTTAAATCACGCTCATTTCATAGCGATTCAATTGGGTTCAAATTTACTTGTACTTACTATATTTTTGTAATATCTTACTCTTCTTATAATATTTGTAACTTATCCAACCCTATTCAATACCCCCCAATTTACAGTTTACTTATTAAACCTGCATTCAAGAAATTATCCTGTGAACTAAAGTATTTTTAAACACTTTACATATATCAGTATGAAATTTTTTTTTGCAGCTCTATTCCTGATAGTTCCATTTGTTTTTTTAAATGGCCAGGCAACTCTGGTTGAATGGAATTTTCCGAATGACCCTGATGATGCAATTGCAGATGCAGGGATTACTGCAAATGCTGCAAAAACAATTTCAACTGTTGCTGCAAATACAGCGGTTTTTACTGCGGGGGGTGCTACTACAAATTCAGCATCTGCCACAGGATGGGATGCAGGAAGCGGAACGAAATACTGGATGGTAGAAGTAACTACAACAGGATATAGTACACTCACCATTTCAAGCAAACAAAGGTCAACAACTACTGCCCCAAGAGATTTTATTGCTGAATACAGAATAGGAGCAGCAGGTGTGTGGACTCCTATACCTGGAGGTACTGTTTTAACAGCAGATAATTATACATCGGGTGTTTTAACAAATCTTGCTTTACCAGCTGCCTGTGAAAATCAAGCATCTGTTTTTATAAGGTGGGTAATGTCTTCAAATGTTGCTGTTAATTTAGGAGTTGTAGGCACCGGAGGCGTTTCTAATATTGATGATGTAATTATCAGAGGTCAGTTAATTTCAGGAACAACAGTTGCAACGGATTATTTCAGAACATTTAAATCCGGGATCTGGAACGATGCTGCTGTTTGGGAATCATCTCCTGATAATGCAACTTGGGTTACTTCATCACTCATACCTACAAGCGCTGCTAATGAAATAACGATTCTTGCTCCACATATTGTAACTATGGATGCTGCAGCATCAGCCGATCAACTTACAATTAATGCGGGTGCTTCTCTGGTTCATAACAATGGTATTGCATTTACATTAAATGATGGTGCCGGAACAGATATGACTGTTTTTGGTAACTATTCAATTAATGGAACAATGCCAATAGGTACTGGAACTGTTTCTATAGAAGAGTTTGCTTCGGTATTTGCACTAACTAATACAGGAGGCCAATCGGATAATTTTGCTTACAGCAATAGGGTCTTATTTAAATCAAACTCAGCTTTTAATTGGTCAACCACAAGTCTTTTTGATACGGATGGGATTACTTACTTTCCTATCAACGGTCCAAACGACCGCCCAAGATTTGTGATTAATTTTGATATGGGTACAGTTGGCGCAGGAACAACTACCACTTTTAATGGTTCTTTAGATGTTAGGGGCAATATCACATTTACCGGAACAGGTCAAAAGATATTTCGTGATGGAATTTTTACTTCAGCAACGAAGGTTCTTACACAAACAGCAACATGCGGTCAATTTATCATGAATGGTGTTCTTCCAAATCTAGGTGGCGGAGGTATAATCAATCTTAATACAAACGGTATGCAAATTGCAACAGGATCACAAGGTGTTTTGACTGCCAATCAAGAAATCAACAACTCAACATTTACAGTAAATGGGGATTTGTTCGCTTATGAATTGCAAATAACAGGCTCTGTAAATTTTAATCTTACAGGTGCTCTCTTTACCCAACATGCAAATGGAATTTCTAATACAGGTACTTTAGCAACCACCGGAACAGTAACGTTAGGTACAGCATCTACAATTGTTTACGACCGATCAACAACAGATCAACAGTTTACTTCCCGTACAGATTATGCCAATGTGCAAATAACAGGAGGGTCAAGGAAGGTTTTAAATGGAGCTGCAACTATGAGTGGTAATCTCGTTTTGAGCAATGGACTTGTAGTTACAACGAACCTTAATTTATTAACGATTACTGCAACAGGCAGCTCTTTTGGAGTAAGCGATGTTTCTTTTGTAACTGGGCCTATGAAAAAAATTGGCAACTCAGCTTTCACTTTTCCGGTGGGCAAACCAATTACAACTGGACCTGCATCAAACGGTTCTCCAACAGTTGGTGGCTACAGGTTTATTGCTATTTCAGCTCCTGCATTAGCAACTGATGAATTTACTGCAGAATTTTATTTGGCTAATGCGAATCTTATTGGATCGTTAACTGCATCGGGTCTTGTAAGAATCAGTAGCTGTGAATATTGGAGACTTGACCAAACGGCAGGAACAAGCAGCGTAAATGTAACTTTATCATGGACGGATAAAAGTAAATGCAATTATGGCAATTATATTTCAGATCCTGCCACTGTAGTGGTCGTTCATAATACTGCCACAGGTTATCCATTCGGTTCAGGTAACTGGGATGCTTATGGAAGGGATGGTGGCAATACAGGTATTGCTGCTTCCGGCACAGTAACATGGAATAATGTAAGTACGTTTAGCCCGTTCACAATTGGTACAACTGATCAATCAGCAAACCTGCTTCCATTTAAGCTTACCAGTTTTACAGTTACTCCCAAACAACAAACGGTTCTTATCAATTGGGTAGTGGCGAATAATAATGACCAGCAGGAGTATATTTTAGAGCGCAGCAAAGATGCCATTCACTTTGAAACAACTCTAACGGTGACTGCAAAAGCGAACAGTGTAATTGCAGATTATAATTATACAGATGCACAACCATTAAGCGGCTGGAATTATTACCGCCTCCGTGCAAAAGATCATCAAAATAAAACGCAGGTATCTTCCATAGTAAAAGTGTGGATGGGTAAGGGAGCGTTTATTTCTTTGCTGCCAAACCCTGCTTCAGAAAAAATTGTCATTCATTTGTCAGGGCCAAGCAGCATACAACAACTGCAACTTGTCAATACAGTGGGTCAGGTGCTCCGGCAACTGAATACCATTCAGTTCTTAAATGAAATAAATATTTCCAACTTGCAAGCAGGAATTTATTATATCCGTTTCCTCGGTAAAGACGGGCTTACTATCAGGTCGTTTTTGAAACAATAAAGCAACCCGAAACCAACTGCCAAAAAAAATCCCCTTCCAAAAAGGGGATTTCTATTTTTTTAAGGGGGCATGTTTTTAAAAAGAATGATCTCTGATTATTACACAGCAAAACTTTCACCACATCCGCAGGTGCGGCTGGCATTGGGGTTGTTAAAATAAAAACCTTTGCCATTTAATCCGTCGCTGAAATCTAAAGTAGTATTGTAGAGATATAAAAAACTTTTCATATCAGTAACCACCTTTACGCCATTATCTTCAAACACCTGATCAGTTGGTTTACTTTCATTGTCAAAATCCAGTTTATAACTCAAGCCACTGCATCCGCCGCCAACTACAGATACTCTTAGAAAATAGGAGTCGTCGTTATTGATAGCAGCCTGTTGTAATAAACCTGCTACTCTTTCTTTTGCTTTGTCGCTTACAAAAATCATGATCTGTTTTTTTTTGAATAGGTGCAATGATTATACCAGCCGTTAAAAGGCTGACATGTTGCCGCAAAGTTAAAGAGGTTCATGTAAATTCATTTCCTTTCTACTGTTTGTTATAATGCTGATGATTTGTTGTGCAGCCCAATCAGTTTCTTCCTGCGTTGTAAACCGTCCTAAGCTAAAACGTATAGAAGATTTGGAAGCCTCATCTGTTAAACCCATTGCTTTTAGTACATGGCTGGGGTCTGCTGAAGAACTGCTGCAGGCACTTCCACTTGATACAGCCATAAGTTTGGATATGGATGCAAGTAAGGAAGCTCCATTTAGCATATTAAAACAAAGATTACTTACATGTGGTAACCGATTTGTAACATCGCCATTTATGGTTACAAGATTTTTTTCAATCAGTATCTTTTCAAATTGATCTCTCAGTAATAATAATCTGTTTGCTTCAACTTTCATTTCCTGCATACAAAGTTCAGCAGCTTTTCCAATGCCAGCAATGCCCGGTACATTTAAAGTACCACTTCTGAAATTTCGTTCATGTCCGCCACCTGTAATTTGTTCTTTTAAAGAAACTCTCGGGTTTTTTCTTCTAATGTATAACGCACCACAGCCTTTAGGCCCATAAAGTTTGTGTGCCGAAAATGCGAGCAAGTCAATATTGTTTTTTATAACATCAACAGGAATCTTTCCTACCGCTTGGGTAGCATCACAAAAAAATAAAACTTTTTTTTCTTTAGCTATTTGTCCAATTTTTTCAATAGGTTGAAGCACACCTGTTTCATTATTTGCATACATGATGCTTATAAGAATGGTAGTGGGTTTTATACTTTTAGATAATTCATCAAGATCAATCAACCCTTCTTTGTTTACGGGCAATATGGTTAATTCAATATCTTTTTTTTCAAGGCTTTTACAAGTATCAAGTACTGCTCTGTGTTCTGTAGCGCAAGTGATGATATGATTGCCTTTTGAGGCGTACGCTTCAGCCACACCTCTTAGTGCCAGATTAATACTTTCAGTTGCCCCCGATGTAAAAACAATTTCTTCTTTTGCAGCACTAATTATATTGGCAATTTGTTCACGGGCTATTGTTACCGCTTCCTCAGCTTGCCATCCGTAACTATGATTCCTGCTTGCAGCATTGCCAAACTGCTCATTAAAAAAAGGAAGCATGGTTTGCAGCACACGGGCATCAACTGGTGTGGTGGCATTGTAATCTAAGTAAATCTGCTTGTTCATTTATAAATACTGATTAACAAAGTTAACTTTGATGATTGTAACTTTACATCAAATTAAAACAAATGCTCAAAGTAGAACATATTGGCATTGCTGTAAAAGATCTCAGTATTTCCATTCCGTTATTTGAGAAATTCTTAAACAAGGATTGTTACAAAACGGAGTTGGTAGAAAGTGAACAAGTAAATACTGCTTTTTTTAAAATTGGGGAAACAAAATTAGAGTTGCTGCAAAGCATTACAGATGATGGTGTAATAGCAAAGTATGTGGATAGAAAAGGGGAGGGGATGCATCATGTTGCTTTTGAAGTGGAAAATATTCTAACAGAAATGGAGAGGTTAAAAAACGAAGGGTTTTTATTGCTGAATGATGTGCCAAAGCATGGTGCAGATAATAAGCTGGTAGCATTTCTTCACCCAAAATCAACGAATGGGGTTTTAATAGAACTCTGCCAGACTGTAAAATAGAAATGCAATTCCTACTTCAGTAAGTATAATTAATCTGCAATCACTTCCATTTTCATACTTCGGGAACCTTTGATAAGTATATGAGCATGCTCAATATTCTGCTCATTAAACCATTTTTTTGCTTCAATAGAAGATGCAAAACAGAGGTAGGGATGATTGAGGTTTACAAAATCAGCACCAACAAGTACAACTGTACTCCAGTGAAAAGAATTGATAAGTTCAACAATCTGCTCATGCTCCGTAAGGCTTTCAGTTCCCAGTTCTGCCATGGCACCAACGATTAGTATTTTTTTCTCAGCTTTCAGTTTTGCAAAATTTTCAATAGCCAGTTTCATACTGCTGGGATTGGCATTGTAAGCGTCTAAAATAATTTGATTTGTTCCTTTTTGAATGAGTTGTGAGCGGCTGTTAGATGGTGCATAACTTTCAATAGCTGTTTTTATTTTTTCACTTGGCACCTTAAAATACTTACCTGCTGAAACTGCTGCAAGAATATTCGGACAATTATAATCCCCCACAAGTTGAGATTGAATACATCCAATTTCAGGGTCACTGATAATTTCAATTTTTAAAAATGGTTCGTTATCAATTATTTTTCCTCTTGTTTCAGCAATGCTTGTACCGTACGTAATTTTTTTTGATATACCCTCACTCATTTCCTCTAAATAACTGAAATCATTATTAATAAAAATGATCCCATTGGTTTCTCTTATGAAATCGTACAATTCTCCTTTGCCTTTTTTTACACCTTCTATACCGCCAAAGCCCTCAAGATGTGCTTTGCCTACATTATTAATTAAGCCGTGTGTTGGCAAAACGTAAGTACAATAACCGGCTATTTCTTTTTGATGATTAGCACCCATTTCAATAACAGCAATTTCAGCATCCATTGGAATTTTCAAAAGAGTGAGGGGTATGCCAATGTGATTATTTAAATTCCCTTCTGTGGTGCTTGTTTTAAAATGTGAGGATAAAACTGCATGAATTAATTCTTTGGTTGTGGTTTTTCCATTGCTTCCGGTTATAGCAAGAAAGGGAATATTAAATTGTTGGCGGTGATGTTTTGCCAGAAGTTGAAGTGTTGTTAATACATCTTCAACAAAAAAAATACGGTCATCTTCAAAATCCTGTTGCTCATCCACAACAACTACAGTAGCCCCTTTTTCAAGGGCTTGTTTTGCAAACAGGTTCCCATTAAAGTTTTCGCCTTTTAATGCAAAAAACAAATCACCTTCTTTCAATTTCCTGGTATCTGTTTCAATAGATGGGTTTGTTTTATAAAGTTGATATAGTTTTTCAATTTGCATAACTCAAATATAAGATTGATTTCAACTTTGTTTAAGTATCCAATTTGATTTTACGAACTCTTCTGCAAAAAAAAAGCCTCAACAATTGTTGAAGCTTTTTTTATAAATATTGATTTTGTTATTTCCTTTTACGGTTGTTTTGCTTTTTTCCACCAAACCAATTTCCGGTTTTCATTCCGTTTCCTTCCTGACTACCATAACGGGTCATGGCACAACGGAAACCGATAGTAGAACTGCTTTGATCTTCTTCCAGAAAACGACGGGTGCCTGGGCTTAACCAATAAGCTCTGTCATTCCAGCTACCGCCTTTTAATACTCTGGTTTTATCGCCAACTAAAGTCGTAACTCCATATCCATATTGTACACCACTTAAAGAATCGCCATCTAAATAATCAATCGCATATCCTTTTTGATAGTTACGGCGGCTCTTCACTTCTTCATCAGTTTCATCACGGTATTTAATTCTGCCAATTGAATCTCTTTCGGGTTTGCCGGTACTCATGTCCATGCGCTGAAAATTGTTACCACGGAAATAGTTGAAATCATCACCATCAGTTGGGGTAAGAGGTCTGTAAACGTCGGCTACCCACTCATTTACGTTGCCTGCCATATTAAACAATCCAAATCCATTTGGATAAAATGCTTTGATAGGGCCCGGAATTGCAGCTCTGTCATTTAAACCACCGGCTACACCCATGTTATCACCTGCACCACGCTTAAAGTTGGCCAAAAACTGACCCTGCCAAGTACTGCGTTTTGCATCTCTTAAGCCATTTACGTTTTGAGCCCAAGGATATACTTGCTTATTAGCTGTTAATTCCTCACCTCTGCGTTTTTCACTTTTGCGGGGATTGGGGTTTTGATTAATATATCCATAAGCTGCATATTCCCATTCCGCTTCTGTTGGTAAACGGTAATCGGGTAAAATAATACCTTCTTCAAAACTAATATTGGTAGGAACTTGTTTTGTTACAGGATCTTGAAAGGCTTTAATTCCTTTGCCGGGAGTTGCTTGATACTCTCCTAATAAATAAGCTTTGGTATTAAAGTTTTCCTGTCCACCGCCTTGCAACTGCTTTTGCATTTCTGATTTTTTGTCAGTAATGCCCTTGTCCCACAAAAGACCTTCATTTACCCTGTCTGTGCGCCATAAGCAATAGTCATAAGCTTGTTTCCATGAAACACCCACTACAGGATAAAGATTATAAGAAGGATGGCGGAAATAATATTCCACATAAGGTTCATTGTAGGCTAGTTCGCTACGCCAAACAAGTGTATCGGGCAAGGCGTGGTTGGTAATAGCAGTATCTTGAAATACTCTGTTTAACCAAAACAAATATTCACGGTAATGAACGTTGGCTACTTCGCTTTCATCCATATAAAAAGAAGCAACCGTAGTACGGCGGGGAATATTATTCCAGTCACGCATTACATCTTCTTCAGTAGCACCCATGGTAAAGGTACCTCCCTGAACAAATACAAGACCGGGTCCTGTTTTTTGTTGCTGTTCTTTTGATACACGAAAGCCGCTACCCTTAGGATCGTTGTAGGTCCATCCTGTGTTAGAGGACTTTTCAGGTTTTTTCTTGAAAATACTTCCATTCTTGCAGGAAGTTAAAAGGAGTGTGGATCCGAATAATAGGATACCGATTGATTTTACTAGGAAAAGGTTTTTCATCTCTTCGTTTTTTGTTTAACGAATCAAGTTTTAAAATATTGTATTGGATTCAAATGCCCCATAGAATTTCTAAGAGGTTAACAAACATAAGGAATTTATTTATCAAATTAAAAGAGCTGGCTAAATTTCAATTATTTTTGAGGGTAACCCCTAATATGAGGCACTACTTTATTTTGTTTTTGATTTTATTAAGTTGCAGTTTTACTTCTGCTCAACGTGTTTATAAAACCAATTCGGTTCTATCATCTGGCAGTTGGTACAAGCTATCTACAAAAACGGCTGGGGTTTATAAAATTGACCTTGTTTTTTTACAGGCACTTGGAGTTAATACAGCTAACCTCAACAGTAATTCAATAAGACTTTATGGTAACGGAGGTAAAATGCTGCCGGAAGATAATGCAACAATAAGAAACGATGATCTTGCAGAAAATGCAATACAAATGTTTGATGGTGGCGATGGTAACTTTAATGGTGCTGATTATTTTCTATTTTTTTCATCTGGCCCAGATGAATGGTTGAAAGATTCTGTAAACAAAAGTTTCAGGCATCGGAAAAATTTGTACGCTAACGAATCTTATTATTTTTTAACCATTGGCGGCACAGGGTTAAGAATTCAAAATAAAGCAAACAGTATCGGCACTAATCAGCAGGTTTCTGTTTTTCGTGATCGTTATTTTTATGAATTAGACAGCCTTAATTTATTAAAGAGTGGTAAAGAATGGTACGGAGAAGAATTTAGCAATGCACCGGGCAGAACTCTTGTAAAAACCTTTACTGTTAATTTCCCAAATCTGTTTACTTCAACTCCTGTTCAAATAGTATCCAATGTAATTGCAAGAAGTGTAGGTAGCAATAGTGGGTTTTCTCTAAGGGCAAATAACAATCCGGTTTTTTTTCAAAACATTTCATCAGTTGGCACAGGTACATATGATCCGGTAGCATCATCAGGCGAAACCTCAGGTTCATTTTCATCAGCGCTGCCAAGTGTTGCGTTACAATATGCCTATCAGCCGGGAAGTGTAAACTCTCAGGGCTGGCTTAATTGGTTTGAACTATTTCCGCAGCGGCAGTTAAGCTTAAATGGTGCAGATCAATTATTATTTCGTGATTGGGAAACAGTGGGAGCATTTAATACAACCGAGTTTCTTATTCAATCTGCCAATACGAATACCTTAGTGTGGGATGTTACCAATGCTCTTGTTCCTTTAAATATGCAGGGCAGTTTAACAGGTAATGAATTTCGCTTTGCAAATACTTCGGAGCGGTTAAAAGAATATGTTGCTTTCAGCAATCAAAATTTTTTAAAACCAGATGTGGCCGGATCAGTAGCCAATCAGAACTTACACAATTCAGCCACGGCACAATACCTCATCATTTCACATCCTACTTTATTGGCAGAAGCGCAACGATTAGCAAATTGGCATAGGCAAAATCAAAACCTCACTACGGTTGTAGTTACCACCACCCAGGTGTACAATGAGTTTTCTTCGGGCACACCCGACCCAACAGCCCTACGGGATTTTGTAAAGATGTATTATGATAAAGCAGGAACTACAGTTGCCAATCGCCCCCGTTATTTATTATTGTTTGGCGATGCGTCTTATGATTATAAAAACCGTTTGGCAGGCAATACCAATTTAGTTCCCTGTTTTGAAAATAATATTTCGCTTGACCCATTATCAACCTATACCTCCGATGATTTTTTTGGTTTTTTAGATGATGCCGATAATGTAAATATTTCATTTCCACTTTCCTTATTAGATATTGGCATTGGAAGAATTCCTGCACAAAACACGGTGGATGCAAAGAATGTGGTAGATAAAATTATTAAGTATCATGAAAAAGAAAGCTTTGGCCCATGGAGAAATGAAATGACGTTTGTGGCAGATGATGAGGATAACAATCTCCATTTATACGATGCGGAGCTACATACTTCCATTGTAAATTCAAAAAATTTATTTCACACCAATAAAATTTATTTAGATGCCTTTCGCCAGCAAAGCGGAAGCGGTGGCAGCAGATACCCTGATGTAAATCAAAACATCAACAACCGAATTTTTTCCGGCACTTTAGTGTGGAATTATAGCGGGCATGGTGGGTTTAGAAGATTGGCAGAAGAAGTAATCCTGGATCAGGAAATGGTAAACAGCTGGAGTAATTTAAATAAGCTGCCTTTGTTTATAACCGCTACCTGCGATTTTGCCCCATATGATAATCCAGGCATTAACTCAATTGGCGAAAATATTTTAATGCGAGAGCGAACAGGAGCTATTGCACTTATGACCACCACTCGTGTTGTATTTGCGTTTAGCAACCGCATTATTAACAGTGCTTATTTTCAACAGTCGCTTGTGACGGATGCAAACGGAATTTACCCCAGCTTAGGCGATGCCATGAAACTTACAAAGAATGCAACCTATCAAAATTTTGGAGATATTATTAATAACCGAAAGTTTACACTCCTTGGTGACCCGGCAGTAAAGCTTGCTTTACCTGTATTAAAAGCAAGGACTATATATATTAATAATAAACCTTTGGGTGCCGATACATTAAAAGCATTAGATGGTTATACCATCAATGGCGAAGTAACAGATGCTGCTGGCAACAGAATTAATAATTTCAACGGAAACGTATATCCTGTTATTTATGATAAGGAGCAAACCATTCGCACATTGGCAAACGACCCTACCAGCAGCACAGTAAACATACAGTCACAAAGCAATATTTTATTTAAAGGAAAAGCAAAAGTGGTAAACGGACAGTTTACTTACACATTTGTTGTACCTAAGGATATTAATTATCAGTTTGGCTTGGGTAAGATCAGTTATTATGCCGAAGATGGAAAAGTAGATGGTAATGGCGCCGAAACAAATATTGTTGTAGGTGGTGCATCAGCAAACCCATTGATAGATAAAACAGGTCCGCAAGTAAAAGCCTATCTCAACGATGAAAAATTTGTGTACGGAGGTATTACAAATGAGCAACCCATCCTGTTTTTAAAATTATCCGATTCAAGCGGCATTAATACCGTAGGCACAGGAATAGGGCATGATATCACTGCTACTTTAGATAATAATAACAATCAGTTTTTTATTCTCAACGATTTTTATGAAGCTGATGCTGATAGTTATCAAAAAGGAACGGTTCGGTTTCAAATGCCAAAGCTGGAAGTAGGGCTTCATGTGCTCAATATTAAAGTGTGGGATGTAGCCAATAACAGCACAGATTATAAACTGGAGTTTCAAGTGGTAAAAGATGCAGAATTAAAGTTGGAAAAAGTGTACAATTACCCTAACCCCTTTACAACCAAAACAACTTTTATGTTTGAGCATAACAGACCCGGCGATAACCTGCAGGTAACATTGCGGATATTTTCTGTGGCGGGAAAACTTGTAAAATCAATATACAGAACAATAAATAATGCAGGAAACCGTTCATTTGAAATTGAGTGGAACGGAACTGATGAATTTGAAAATAAAATTGGACGTGGTGTTTATATTTATCGTTTAGAAGTAAAAGATTCAAACGGAAAAAAGCAGTCGGCCATTCAAAAACTGGTGATTTTATAAAGCCAAATCATGTTCCATAATCTCAATGAAAGTAATTCCTCTATTTTTACGCCCAAATTAAAAAAGCTGATGAGAAAGTTTTCTGTACAATTTTTATGTCTGTTAGTAACCGTTCTGGCAATTGAAACACAAGCCCAAACCGAGGCAATAAATGTGGTAACTACTGCTGTACCCATGCTTCGCATTTCACCCGATGCAAGAGCTGGAGGAATGGGAGATCTTGGTATAGCTACAACTCCCGATGCCAATGCATCTTTTTGGAACCAATCAAAAATACCTTTTGCCAAGCAAAAATCGGCATTAAGTTTAACCTACACTCCATGGTTGAAGGATCTTGGATTAAATGATGTTTACATTGTAACGGTAGCAGGCTATCATCAAATTGCAGAAGATCAGGCCATATCTGGTTCTATGCGTTTCTTTAACCTCGGTACTATTCAGTTTACTGATTTTGCAGGAAATGATTTGCAAACTTTCCGCCCCCGTGAGTGGGCCATTGACGCTGGTTATAGCCGTGCATTAAGTGCAAAAATTGGGGTAGGCGTTGCTCTCCGTTATATCTACTCTAATCTTGCAAATGGTAATACAAATGGTGTAACCTATAAACCGGGCAGTGCTATTGCCGGCGATATTTCGTTTTACTATAATGGGTTAAATGAAACTGGTGAAGGAATTACTGCTGGTGCTGTTATGAGTAATTTAGGCACTAAAATTTCATATACTAACGATGCCCGTGGTAAAGATTATATACCCGCCAACTTAGGGTTGGGTTTTATGTACCACACCAATTTTGATGAAACAAGTAAAATTAGTTTTGGACTTGATTTAAATAAATTAATGGTACCCACTCCACCAACTTCCCGCACACCGGAAGCATTAGAAGCTTACCGTAGCAAAAGTGTAGTGAGCAGTTGGTTTTCTTCTTTTAACGATGCCCCGGGTGGCGGAAGTGAAGAGTTGAAGGAGTTTCAAGTATCTGTAGGTGGAGAGTATTCTTACAACGACTTGTTCTTTGCACGTGCCGGTTATTTTTATGAAGCTAAAACCAAGGGCAACCGTCGTTTTTTTAGTGCAGGTTTAGGTGTAAAGTATAACAAACTCGGATTTAATTTTTCTTATCTCGTTCCTACTGGTCAGGGCATTAACCGTAACCCTTTAAGCAATACAACCCGATTTTCTATATTGTTTGATATAGGTGGTGAAGACGCAGCCCAATAAACAGTTATAAAAAATGATTTTTCTAAAAGCGGAGGTAGTTTACCTTCGCTTTTTTTATAAATGAATTGTTAAGCGTCATCTGAAAAATAGAAACATGGGTTTACGAATCGGATCTGGAGTAGATTTTCATCAATTAGTTGAAGGGAGGACATTATTTATTGGCGGTGTAGAAATTCCACATTACAAAGGAGCATTGGGACACAGCGATGCAGATGTATTGCTCCACGCCATTTGTGATGCTTTGCTTGGGGCACTTGCATTAGGTGATATTGGTACACATTTTCCTGATACTTCCGGGGAATTTAAAGATATAGACAGTAAAATTTTGTTACAAAGGTCTTACCAAAAAATAAAGGAGTTGGGTTATCGTGTAATAAATGTAGATAGTACGCTTTGTTTGCAAGCACCCAAAATAAAACCATACATTATAGAAATGCAAAAACAAATCGCTTCAATACTTAGTATTGAAGTAATGGATGTTTCAATAAAAGCTACTACCACCGAAGAGTTAGGCTTTGTGGGAAGGGAAGAAGGATTGGCAGCTTATGCAACTGTGTTATTAGAAAAGTAATTATTTACATGAACGTACAAATCATCAATCAATCTACCAATCCATTACCGGCTTACGCTACTGAAGGATCCAGCGGAATGGACATCAGAGCTTTTTTACATGATGCTGTAGAATTGAAACCAATGGAGCGTACTTTAATACCAACTGGTTTGTTTATTGAACTGCCGCAAGGGTATGAAGCACAAATAAGACCGAGAAGCGGATTGGCAATAAAGCAGGGAATTACCTGTTTAAACACACCGGGCACAATTGATGCTGATTACCGTGGAGAAATTAAGATTATCTTAATTAATTTAAGTACAGAAACTCAGTCTATCCAAAATGGAGAGCGCATAGCACAAATGGTTATACAAAAAGTAGAACATATCCAATTGAAAGAAGCAAATGAACTGAAAAAAACAGATCGTAATGAAGGCGGTTTTGGAAGCACAGGAAAAAATTAAAATAAAAAAATGAAGATCATTTCAATACTACTTATTGCAACATTGGCAATGGCTGCCTGCCGCTCAACTAAAAAAATTCAGAAGGCAATTGTAACAAAAGACAGTGTTGCTGTTGTTGTAAACACTCCTGTTCCCACACATACTGATACAATGAAACTGGTAAATGAAGTATTGAATAACTGCAGACAAATAAGCTACGGTACCTTTTCTGCAAAAATTAAAGTAGATTATTTTAACAGCAAAGGAAAGCAACCCGATTTTGTTGCCAATATCCGTTTGCTCAAGGATAGTTTGATATGGATATCGCTGAGCAATGATTTGGGTATTGAAGGCATCAGGGTTTTAATAACCAAGGACAGTATAAAAGTGATGGATAAGCTGGCTAATACAATTCAGATAAGACCATTAAGCTCTCTGCAGGAAATCAGCCAGATACCTTTTTCACTTTCTGACTTGCAGGAACTATTGGTAGGCAATCCTATATTTTTTAACCGTGACAGTATTACCTATTATTCAAAAACACCAAACGGATTTTCTTTGCTGAGCATGGGTACTGTTTTTAAAAACCTTGTAACAATAAACAATAGTTTTCAGATAGAAAAAAGCAAGTTGGATGATTTGGATGCCAAACGTAACCGAACTGCCGATATTACGTATTACGAATACGAAATAAAAACAGGCGTATTGTTTTCAACTTACAGGGAAATGAATTTATCCCAGCAAACCAAACTGGATGTGCAATTGAAATTTAAAGACTACAAGTTTAATGAGGAGATGAGTTTTCCGTTTACAGTTCCTAAAAAATTTAAAAGAATTCAATAGTACATACGTTTTTCAACCAGTGGCCGTTCTTGTAACAGGGTGTGAACCCTTATTTTTGTAGTACTACAACCCAAGCCTATGCGTAAAATCTTATTTATTTCAATAGCCTTACTGTTACAATTATTTGCAACAGCACAACCTGCCAATGAAAAAGCTGAGTTAGAAAGGAAGAGGAAACAAACGCTGCAGGAAATTGAAATTCTGAATAAACAATATAACGAGATTAAGAAAAATAAGAAGCTGAGTTTAAGTCAGCTTGCGGTGGTGCAACGCAAAATTGATTTGCGTAATCAGGTGATCAATGATATAAATAAACAGGTAAACAGTATTGATAAAACCATTAACAGTTCTTACCGTGAAATGCGCCGGCTTCAAAAGGATCTGGATACTCTCAAAATAAATTATGCCCACAATGTAGTGTATGCATATAAAAACAGAAGCAACTACGATTTTTTAAATTTTCTTTTTTCTGCCAGTAATTTTAACGATGCCATCAGGCGTATTGCATACATGCGGGCCTACAGAACCTATCGTACACAACAGGTAGATGCTATAAATAAAACGGATAAACTGTATAAAGAAAAAATTGTACAGCTCACCAATAACAAAAAAGAAAAAAGCAGTGTGTTGCTCGATCAGAGCAAAGAAGTAAATGAATTGCTGAAAGATAAAAAAGAACAGGCTGCGGTTGTAAATGAGTTTAAGAAAAAAGAAACAGAGATAGGCAAAACACTGGCTCTAAAAAAGAAACAGGCAGTAGCACTTCAAAATGCCACCGCTGCATTAATTAAACGTATTGCAAAAGAAGAGGAAGAGAAAAGAAAACTGGCGTTGAAAAAAGCTCAGGATAATAAAAAAAATCAGACAGCTATAACACCTAAAACAAACACCCCATCTAATACAACTTCAAATACAAACACCACCGAGAACCCTGTTGTAACAGCGCCTGTAAATACAAAACCCACCAAAGAAAATATTCAACAGGCTTATGAAGAGTTGAATAAAATTGAAATTGCATTAGGTGCAAATTTTGAAAGTAACCGGGGCAAACTTCCCTGGCCGGTTGATAATGGTTTTGTTTCAACTCCTTTTGGTGCATCTGTAGTACCCGGCACCACTTTAAAATGGAATCAGGATTGGATTACCATTTCATCGCCCGTAGGCTCATCAGTAAAAGCGGTGTTTGATGGAGAAGTAGTTTCTGTATCTGATCAAAATGGTGTTTCAACTGTTGCTGTTAAGCACGGTAATTATGTTACTATGTACAGTAATTTAAAATCGGTTGCAGTAAACAAAGGTCAGGATATAAGCAGGGGTGCTGTTATTGGAAAGGTTGATGCCAATATGGAAGGCGAAGGGACTATTGAGTTTATTTTATTAAAAGGCTCTCAAAATTTAAACCCCGCTTCCTGGTTACGCAACCGTTGATGCAGGAACAAAACGTTCATATAATTTTTCATACAAAGGAACAATACGGTTAATAGAAAACTTTGCAGCCTGTTCTTTTGCATTTTGTTTAAAGATGCTGAGTTGCTTTTCATCTTTTAATAACGCAATTGCCTGTTTACTCATTTCAGCTACATCTCCCACATTGGCCATAAAACCTGTTTTGCCCTCAATGTTTATTTCCGGCAGTCCTCCAGCATTGGTTGATATTACAGGAACACCTGCAGCCATTGCTTCCAATGCTGATAAACCAAAGCTTTCTGATTCTGATGGCAGCACAAACATATCTGCAATGGCAAGTATCTCTTCCATTTCCTGTTGCTTGCCCAGAAAACGAATATTATCACAAAGATTTAATTCACGACAAAGTTCTTCAGCACCCGGTCTGTCAGGTCCGTCACCCACCATTAATAATTTACTGGGAATTTCTTTTTGAATATTTTCAAATACATGAATTACATCATTCACCCGTTTTACTTTTCTAAAGTTGGATGCATGAACTAAAATTTTTTCGCCATTGGGTGCTAATGTTTTTCTAAATGCATCCAATGGTTTTTTTGAAAAACGTTCAATATCCACAAAATTGTAAATCACTTCTATTTCTTTTTCTATCTGAAAAAAATGATAGGTTTCATCTCTCAGGTTTTTTGAAACAGCAGTAATGGCATCGCTTTCGTTAATGGAAAAAGCAACCACTGGTTCAAAGGTCTTATCCTTTCCTACCAGCGTAATATCAGTGCCATGCAATGTGGTGATTACAGGAATGTCTTTTCCTTTTTTCTTAAGAATTTGTTTAGCCATGTATGCAGCCGATGCATGAGGTATGGCATAATGCACATGCAGTAAATCCAGATCATTATTCAGCACCACATCTACCATTGTACTTGCCAATGTAGTTTCGTAAGGAGGAAAATCAAATAAAGGGTAATGGGGTATCCGCACTTCATGATAAAAAATATTGGAATAAAAACCACTCAGCCTCACCGGTTGCTGGTAGGTAATAAAATGAACAGCATGGCCTTTTGTAGCCAGGGCTTTGCCAAGTTCGGTGGCCAAAACGCCACTGCCGCCAAATGTAGGATAGCAAACAATTCCAATCTTCATAGTATAAATTGAGGTAACGAAGTTAGCATATTCCTGTAACAGACTTTTTTTATCCATTGCCGTTTATACAGCTTTTGGTAGGTTTGTACTAATTCACAAATTCTTTATGCGTAACATTTTTTCAGTACTTCTTATCAGCTTTTGTTTTGTAAACACCAGTGCTCAACAGGCAAATGATTCAACAATGTTTAAACGCATTGCTGATGAAATTTTTGTAAACGGCAAAGCTTATGAAAATCTCCGGTTCATTTGTAAAGAAATAGGCCCAAGGCTTAGTGGTTCTCCACAGGCAGAAAAAGCAGTGAAGGAAACCTTTCGGATGATGAAAGAAATGGGAGCAGATACCGTATATCTGCAACCATGCATGGTGCCGCATTGGGTACGGGGTAACAGAAGCGGAGCCGTTCTGGTTGACAGTAATACAAATACAACCCTGCTTAATGTTTGCGTACTTGGTAATAGTATTGGAACCGGAACAGACGGTATAAAAGCACCAATTATAGAAGTACGTTCTTTTGCACAGTTAGACAGTCTTGGAGAAAAAAATATTAAAGGAAAAATTGTGTTTTATAATTTTCCTATGAATCCCACTTACATCGAAACCTTCAGGGCGTATGCAGAAGCTGGTCAGTATCGAGGCCGTGGCCCCAGTATGGCTGCTAAATATGGAGCAGTTGCTGTAATGGTTCGTTCACTTGCAAGTAATATTGATGATTTACCGCATACAGGTGCTATAACTTATAATGATTCCTTTCCTAAAATTCCTGCAATTGCTGTATCCACACGTCATGCGGAAATGGTAAGTGCACTTTTACTTAAGAATGCAGGTTGGAAATTATTCATTCGTACTGAGTCTGAAATGCTGCCCGATGTACTCAGTTATAATGTGGTAGGAGAAATAAGAGGATCAGAATTTCCAAATGAAATTATTACAGTGGGCGGGCATTTAGATTCATGGGATTTAGCAGAAGGTGCACATGATGATGGGGCAGGCTGTGTACAGAGTATGGAAATCATTAATGTATTTAAACGCCTTGGTATAAAACCAAAACGCACCATCCGCATTGTGTTATTTATGAATGAAGAAAATGGTTTGCGTGGTGGCAGAAAATATGCTGAGATTGCAAAAACAGAAAACAAGAAGTTTTTGTTTGCTTTGGAAAGCGATGCAGGTGGTTTTACTCCAAGAGGTTTTGGATTTTCATTAAAAGGAGATTCTTTAAACCGTGTTCGTGAATGGCTTCCTTTATTTGTTCCTTATGGTATTTATAAATTTACCGAAGGTGGCGGCGGTGCAGATATTGGCCCTTTACGTTCACTTGGTACGGTGTTGAGTGGGCTAAGCCCCGATAGTCAGCGTTACTTCGATCATCACCATGCAGCCAATGATACATTTGAATGGGTGAGCAAACGGGAATTAAACCTGGGTGCTGTTACTATGGCACAATTAGTTTATTTAGTTGATAAGTATGGGTTGTGAGATAAACGCCTTTTAAAACCTGCATCCATTTGTAAATTGCAGTTCGGCAGAAGCAGTGTATTTATGCAGGCACCTTTTTAAGTTTTGAAGAACTTCGTTTTTGTTTAATTGGGGTTTTAGAAGAAGATATTTTGCGTTTCTTGAAAAAGTCGCTCAAGGCTTTTTCTTCTGTTGCTGTTAATGCACTTTGTCCTCCAATAAAATCAACATCTAATTCTGTTTTTTTAGTTTTCATTTTATTGATTTAGAAAATATTTATTAATAAGTTTTAAAGCAGCTGTTGTTTTGTGCAACAAGCTTTTAAAATAGGTATTTGCAGTTGTAAAAAACAACAGCTTGTATCAACCAAATTATTGTTAACCTAAACCATAAAAAAGAGCAGAATTTATTTGGTTTTTTACACAGTTCATGTTAGCAGAAGTTAATAACCGTGATTGCTAATTGTGATATCATCCCACATGTAAACATGAGACCCTACTCTTTTTATTGCTTTTGCTGAACCATCTTGAGAAATGACAAATGCACACGCATTTTCATAGCTTGAACAAAACCGCAAAGCTGAACGGTGACGAGTACCAAAAGATTGTATACTAACCTCAGTCCATTTGTTGCCATAAGCGTCATGTGCTTTTCTAACTATTTGTAAGCTACTAGAAGATGCAGTTATTTCACCTCCAAACCCTAAAATATCTAATCTCTGATTGAGAAGAACTGCCCCATCAACACTTGATAACTTCGATACAAAAAATTCATACTCAAATATTTTTTGCTCTGCACCTTCTCTAATTGTGTCTTGCTTACCATTCTCCTTTAATTCACTTAAAGTAATTGATTTCTTAAACACCTTATCGAAATATTTTTTATTTGAAACGGCTTCTTTAACTAATTCATCCCAAATTGACAATGGTTGAATTTTATATTTTAGATTAATTCTGTCTTTTAAACGCTCATCTTCAATAGTCAATTCATTGGGAACAATAATAAACGTGCCACCATGAAAATGTTCTCTGGTTTGGCGCATTATGTTTGCAATAGTTCGGTAATAAACTTGATAGGGATGCTCGTTTGAATCATCATTTGAATAAACTTTAGTATTTAGTTTTTTACAAATGTCACCATATAGTTGGGCCGCCGAATCGGCTAAGTGTTTACCAACGGCGCTTTCACTTAATTCATTTATAGAGGGGAATACGAGTTGACCATTTCTAATTTTTAACAAAACCCTACCCATTGTGGACATTGTAAGAAATCCTGGAGCTGTAACTCCTATAACTAAAAAATTAGGTAGAGCAAACGCAGCAGAAGACTTGCCATTTATTAAATTAAAGTAATCCTGACCAATGTTCATTATCCCCCAAATTACGAGCGAATTATCTTCACTTTTAATAGGGGAAACATCATTATTGGGTGCTACAACAATTATTGAATAGTTTGGACTAAACGCAGGTGTTATTTTTAAGAGTTCGCCTACATTGTATGAGATTACTTCCGATAACTTTATGGGCGGGTCATAAGTATTTAGAAAATTATCTTTGCCTTGGGTATCTTTAGGAAGCACATAAGCAATTCTTACTGCAGTTTTTCTAAGTTCTTCAGTCGTAAAACTCGAATGGTAAATTACATCAAGAATGCTCTGCAGATGTTCATCTGAAGGAAAACTTGGATTCTTTCGGTTCTTAAAAACTTTTTGAAAATTTATCCAACGAGTTTTAACCTCGTGGGCAATTTCATTTGGATAGAGATGCTTCATAATTTAATTTCTGCTAACGAGCAGGTATTACAGATGGTGGGGAATTTTATATTCGTCCGCCGGAACCGCTGCCTAGCTTTGTCTAGAACTGTCTAGAACTGTCTAGAATTGTCTAGAATTGTCTAGAACTGTCTAGAACTGTCTAGAATCAAAAATAAGTTACCAAATCAAGGAAATCTATTGCAATGTCAAAACGAGAAAACGAAACCACTTTAATAGTCAAAACACTAAGAGAGTCGGGGCAATCATTGAGCATTTCTCAACTAAAAAAGCAACTAGATTTAAAAATAAGCGATAAGACTTTATTAAGACGACTAAATGAATTAGCAAATCAGAATGTTATTGTAATAAAGGGTAAAACACGAGGAGTTACTTACAAAATAGCTGAACGTGACACAGAAATCGGAAGGGGAGATTTAGAATTAATTCCACTTAGTGAAAAAAGTAAAGAACTATTAACAAAAGTTAGCCTTCCTGATTCCCAACGAACTCCAGTTGGATATAATAGAGATTTTTTAGATTCATATAATCCAAATGTATCTTCCTACTTATCTGAAACGGAGAAAAAAAAATTAGCCGAGCTTGGAAAAACTGCTAGGCAAAATGAGCCGGCAGGAACATATGCTAAGGACATATTACAACGTCTATTAATAGACTTATCGTGGAATTCTAGTAGACTTGAAGGAAACTCATATAGTCTACTTGATACCGAACGACTTCTTTCGTTCGGTGAAGCTTTGGAGACTAAACCTCAAAAAGATGCTCAAATGATTTTAAACCATAAGGACGCAATCGAGTTCATTGTCGCTAACTCTGAGGAAATCGGATTTAATAGATATACAATACTAAATATACATGGGCTATTATCGAATAATCTTTTACCAGATCCTGCAGCTTCAGGGAGACTACGTAGATTCGGTGTTGGAATCCAAAGATCAGCGTATACGCCATTAGGCATACCACAACTAATTGAAGAAATGTTTGAACAAATAATGACGAAAGCAAATTTAATTTCTGATCCTTTCGAGCAAGCATTTTTTGTTATGGTTCAACTTCCATATCTACAGCCATTTGAAGATGTAAATAAACGTGTTTCAAGATTAGCGGCGAACATTTCTCTTAATGCAAAGAATTTTGTACCAATCTCCTTTGTTGATGTGCCGAAGAGTTTATATATAAAAGGACTACTTGCTGTTTATGAATTAAACGCAATTGAATTATTAAAAGATGTTTTCCTATGGGCATATGAGCGATCTTCTGCCAAATATTCGGCTTTGAGACAGTCGTTAGGGGAGCCAGATCCATTTAGGCTAAAATACAGAGACTCAATTCGATCACTAGTTCACCAGATTGTTGCAAGTGAATTCTCGTTTGACGAAACGACTCAAGCAATTAAAGAAAAACTCGAAGAAGTTCCAGAATATGATAAGCCAAAATTTAGAGAAGCTGTAGAAACAGAATTAATGAGCTTACATGAAGGTAACATTGCTCGATTCAATATTCGACTATCACAATTTAATTCTTGGAAAAGTAAACGACACACATAAATTTGATTAAACTAAAAGCTATTGAGTGAAATACATTGGCCTTAGGAATAGCGCACAACACGTAAATTTATGATATTAGATGCTACTCTTCCAAAAAAATGGCTGTTGAAAATCGATAACTTAATGTTATACATTTTACATTGTTGTTAGTACAATCCATTCTTTTGAAAGATCATTTTTTAGTGTGTGTAAAAATGGTTAGGCGCATTTTTGTTTTAAATACTGCCTTTTTAAAAGCTATCACCTTTCAGTAAATCAGGTCTTCTTTGTTTTGTTCGTTCTACAGATTGTTCATACCGCCACTCTTCAATTTTTTTAAGATCGCCGCTTAATAAAATATCAGGAACTTTCCATCCATTGTAATCAACCGGTCTTGTATAAACAGGTGGCGCCAATAAATTATCCTGAAAAGAATCTGTTAGAGCAGATGTTTCATCATTCAATACACCGGGTATCAATCTTCCAATCGCATCAACCAAAACAGCAGCCGCCAATTCGCCCCCACTCAATACATAATCGCCAATTGAAATTTCTTTGGTTACATATTGCTGACGAATACGGTCATCAATTCCTTTGTAATGACCGCAAATGAGTAAAATAGTTTCTTTGAGTGAAAGTTGATTTACTGTTTGTTGTTTTAATTGTTCTCCATCAGGCGTAAGAAAAATAATTTCATCAAATTTTCTTTCCTGTTGTAATTCATTGATGGCTTTTTCTAATGGTTCGCACATAATTACCATGCCTGCACCGCCGCCATATTGATAATCATCTACCTGCCCGTATTCATTTACTGCCCATTTGCGCAAGTGATGAATAGACACAGTAAGAAGTCCTTTGTCTTTTGCCCGTTTCATAATTGAATGATTGAGTGGGCTATCGAGCAACTCAGGAATTACTGATAAAATATGAATGTGCATGGGGCAAAGATAAATATCACTCTTCCATAAACCCATCTAAATCTCTACGTTCTCTTTTGGTGGGCCGCCCTACTTTGCTTAATCGCTTACCGGTGTGGAAAGAGGAAGCTACAGATTGAATACGATCCAATTCATCTTCGGGGGTAATATCAAGATAGTATTTAACTGCTTCGGCATATTGCACACGTTTATATAACGAGCCTGTTACTTTTATACGCCAGCGTTTGTGTTCTGTTTTTACATCGTACTCATCGCCTGCAATTACCTGTTTGGAGGCTTTGCAGTTGTCACCATTGAATTTTACTTTCCCTTTGTCACAGGCATCTCCTGCCTGGCTTCTTGTTTTAAACAAACGGATGGCCCAGAGATATTTATCTATTCTAAGTTTTTCCTGCTCACTCATAATAATTTGCAAATTACAATTTGTGTTTTGATTATATTCGGCTACTTAATTTATTGATATGAAGCATTTACTCATAGTCTTTGGTTTTTTGGTTCTTGGGTTTTGTTCCTTTGCGCAGTTTAAAGCAGATAAAATCAAATGGTCGGCCGATGGGACGTTTGTGTATGAAAATGATAACAACTCCATTATAAAAAAGAGTTTGAAAACGGGGCAGCAAATTGTATTGATACCTGCAGAAGTATTGCAGGCCGATAGAAAAAATATTTCAGTCGCTGACTTTGAACTAAGCTCTAACGAACAATTGGTCTTGATTTTTACCAACACAGCCCGTGTGTGGCGTTACAATACAAAAGGTGATTACTGGGTTTATCATATTCCCACAAAAACATTGAAACAGGTGGGCAAAGACCGTCCTTCACAAAGTTTATTGTATGCAAAAATTTCACCCGATGGTGAACTGGTGGCTTATGTATCACAAAATAATTTGTATGTAGAAGAATTAGGTTCGGGAAAATCAATGGTATTAACCAGTACCAACAATACCAAAAAACTTATTAACGGAACTTTTGATTGGGTGTATGAAGAAGAGTTTGGCTGCCGTGATGGTTTTCGTTGGAGTGCAGACAGCAAACGTATTGCATACTGGCAGGTAGATGCCAATCAAATACGGGATTATTATATGCTTAATACCACCGACAGTAATTATTCAAAAGTAATTCCGGTTGAATATCCTAAAGTGGGTGAGCAACCATCGCCTGTAAAAATTGGAGTGGTAACTGTTAAAACTCAAAAAACAATTTGGATGAATATTCCCGGCGATGCGGCCAATAATTATTTACCACGTATGGAATGGAGTGGTGCTGATGAATTAGTAGTGCAGCAACTCAACCGGAAACAAAATGAAAGCAAATTGTATTTCTGCAATGCAACAACTGCAGAAGCAAAATTATTTTACTCAGAAACAGATAAAGCATGGATTGATATTAAAAGCCGTTGGAATGATGATGACCCAAGAGGATGGGATTTTATAAATAAAGGAGTAGAATTTTTATGGGTGAGCGAAAAAGACGGATGGCGGCATATTTATAAAGTAGCAAGAGATGGAAAAGAAACACTTTTAACTATTGGCAATTATGATATTGCCACCATTAGTGCTGTGGATGAGCTAAGTAATGAATTGTATTTTATTGCATCGCCAGATAATCCTATTCAACGTTATTTGTACAAAGTAAAAATGGATGGCAAGAGTAAAGCGGTACGTGTAACACCACAGGGTTTTAACGGAACCAACAGCTATGAACTATCGCCCAATGGAAAATATGGTGTACATGCATTTACAAGCAGATCAGTAGCGCCTGTATCACAAATGATCAGTTTGCCTTTGCACAAATCAATTTCGGGAGAAGACTTGCTTGCAACTATTACACCTGTTGTAAAAACAAATCTTGAGTTTTTTACTATTATTACTGATGATGGTGTAACAATGGATGGATGGATGAGTAAACCCAAGAACTACGATAGTACAAAAAAATATCCTGTTGTATTATATGTGTACGGCGAGCCTGCAACTACAACAGTAGAAGATGACTTTTATGCGGGTGGCAATTTTATGTTTGGCGGCGATATGAATGCTCAAGGATATTTTTATGTGTCATTCAACAACCGTGGTACTCCTACATTAAAAGGAGCGGAGTGGCGCAAGTGCATTTACAAACAGATTGGCCGTATGAATATCCGTGACCAGGCAATGGGTATGAAAAAATTATTGCAGCAACGTAGCTATCTCGATTCAACAAGAGTGGCATCATGGGGCTGGAGCGGTGGCGGTTCAAGTACTTTGCATTTATTGTTTCAATATCCTGATTTATTTCAAACAGGTATTTCCATTGCAGCAGTGGGCAATCAATTGAACTATGATAATATTTATCAGGAACGCTATATGGGTATTCCACAAGAAAATAGAGATGACTTTATAAAAGGTTCGCCTATTACTTATGCAAAAAATCTGAAAGGAAATTTATTGTATATCCATGGTACAGGTGATGATAATGTGCACTACAGTAATGCTGAAGTTTTAGTAAATGAATTGATAAAGCATGGCAAGCTGTTTCAGTTTATGCCTTATCCAAACCGCACACACAGCATTAGTGAAGGGCAGGGAACATTTCAACACCTGAGTAAATTATACACGGCTTTTTTAAAGGAGAAATGTCCGCCGGGAGCGAGATAAAGGAATGAAAAGATAATCGGTTCATATGTTTTGTGATGAGGAAATACACAAGCTATTCTCAATTACATGAATGTGAAACTTGCTTACCCGTGAAGTCTGAATCTACCGATAAATTAGTTGCATGAATAATATTGAACAATATTTACATCAGCTTTTTTCCATGCGCAGGCAGTTTGGAGAAAAACAGACTGCTGAAAAAATAAAATTGCTCAACAGCATTCAGCTCACAACATTGAAAAGCAAAAAGGTTTTTCAACTCTATGCAGATACGCTTTTGTTTATTATTGCTTATCCTGACAACAAAGCAGTTTACAACCTGGCCAATCAATTACTCCATCAACTGCATGATAATATTCAGGCCAATGAAAAAAGGCAATACAGTTTATACAATACCGGCATTACCGGCACTGCTGTTTGTGCGGCTTTTGGTTTTGAAATGGTGAAATGGTTACGCAAACAATACCCGGCTAACATAAGGATTGTTTCTTTTGAAGCAGATGATGCACAAATACAAGCAATTCTTTGTTCAATGATGAGCAAACTCGAATCAGAAATATTACAGGATTCTTATTTTAATTGGAAAGAGTGGATGGAGAGAACAATGCTTCCCGGCGAAACATTATTAGATGGGTTGATTGCCATTTTTGAAAACAACAATACCCGCCCTGAGGTAAAAGATGAACTGTGGACTGCCATTGGTGTGAACATCGAACTATTTTTTACAACACACAGCGTTCTGCGAAAATCATTAACTGTTCCGTATTATCATAGAAAGTTATTGCGCAGAGATATAGAACCAAACATTGTTATAAAACCAGTAAAAATAAAACTCAGCGAAAGCGAAGCGAATGAAATAGTTGATTGCAGCAGAATGATACTGGTGCGTCACTTAAGGGAAATAGACCCTATTAGTTTTGCGGATGCAACTCTTGTTTCTTATTATCAATTGCCAAGAGGAATCAGCATTGCCTTACTGGAAATGAATGTTGAACGTCGCCATCCCATCGACAGTTATATTGGCTATACGGTTTTTAAAAATGGATTGCCGGTGGCTTATGCAGGTTCCTGGTTGTTGTTTGATAGCGGACGTATTGGTCTCAATGTATTTCCTGCTTATCGTGGAGGTGAATCACAATATATTTTTCAACAGGTATTGCAGTTGCATGCGCAGGTGTATCGCTTAAAACGTTTTACTGTTGACCCTTATCAAATAGGAAATAAAAACAGTGATGGTATTTATTCCGGTGCGTTTTGGGTGTATTATCATGCAGGTTTCCGTCCGGTGCTTCCTCCGTTGTTGGAACTGTCTATTGCAGAAGCAGAAAAAATTAAAACCATTCCCGGTTACCGCTGCTCTGCAACGGTATTAAAAAAACTGGCTGAAAGCAAACTGGAACTGTTACTGCAAAAAAAGGCAGTTCGTTTTGATGCTAATGATTTGAGTCTTGCATATGCATCAATTCTTAAACACAAATACAAAAACAACCGTCAACGATTTGAACAAGGCAAAGAACAAAAACTAGCTGCACTGCTGCAGATAAAAAACAATGAGGCACCTACTATGAAATTTATATTGCAGAACTGGGCATTGCTGTTGATGCATGATGAAGCAGCACTAAAGAAAAACGGCGAATTAAGAAAAGTATTGAAGAAACTTTTTGTATTGAAAGCCACGGGTACTGAAGCAGCTTATCATTCAATGCTGCAAAAGGCAAATGATGTGAGAAGGATTATGGAGAGTGTGGTAAGGGTTTTATAATGAAGGGCAGGTTGTGGACATGACATGTAACGAAAAGTCGGATATTAGTTGCTACAAGTACTATAGCCTACAGCCCCAAGCCTTCCACTTTTTTCATCAATAAAAAAAAGCACCAACTTTCGTCAGTGCTTCTTTGCTTCTTCGTGTCTTTGCGGCTAATGTATTTATCCCTCCGCAAAACGTTTATGAAAATAAGGAATGGTTTCAATGCCTTTGTAAAAATTAAAAATGTCATATTTTTCATTCGGGCTGTGGAGGTTATCACTGTCCAACCCAAAACCCATAAATACAATTTTAATACCCAGCTCCTTTTCAAACAAAGCACAGATAGGAATGCTGCCGCCACCACGTACAGGAATAGCTTCTTTACCAAACGTATCTTTAATGGCAGCCGCAGCAGCTTTGTACGCTTTGCTGTCAACCGGAGTCATGTAAGGTTCGCCACCATGATGCTCACTCGCTTTTACGGTAACACCTGCAGGTGCAATGCTTGTAAAATACTTGATGAGTTTTTCAGTAATAACTGCAGATGATTGATTGGGAACTAATCTGGCAGAAATTTTTGCAAATGCTTTACCGGGCAAAACAGTTTTAGCGCCTTCGCCTGTATATCCACCCCAAATTCCGTTTAATTCTATGGTTGGTCTTATACCTGTGCGTTCGTTAGTAGTAAATCCTTTTTCACCCCACAACTCTGAAACGCCTAAATCTGTTTTGTATTCTTTTTCACTAAAAGGTGCGTTGCTCATCAGCTTCCGTTCTTCTGGTGTTGCTTCCACCACATCATCATAAAAACCGGGAATGGTTATATGATTATTTTCATCATGACAGCTTGCAATCATTTTTGCCAGAATGGTAATGGGATTTGCAACGGCACCACCATACACACCACTGTGCAAATCACGGTTGGGGCCGGTAACTTCTACTTCAATATAGCTGAGGCCACGTACGCCAATGTCAATTGATGGATTTTCCATGCTGATCATGGCTGTATCGCTTATCAACACCACATCTGCTTTTAATAATTCTTTATTTGCTTTTACAAAAGTGGAAAGATTGGGGCTTCCTACTTCTTCTTCACCTTCAATACAAAATTTAATATTGGTACAGAGTGAATTTGTTTGCACCATAGTTTCCAATGCTTTTACATGCATATAGAATTGTCCCTTATCATCGCAACTGCCACGGGCAAAAATTTTACCGTCTTTTATTACAGGTTCAAATGGCGGACTGTTCCATAAGTTCAGCGGATCAGCAGGCTGCACATCATAATGCCCATACACTAAAACGGTTGGTTTACTTGCATCAATTATTTTTTCACCATAAACAATCGGGTGACCGGCAGTAGCATAAATTTCAACTTTATCAGCTCCTGCTTCCAGCAATCTTGCTTTTACTGCTTCGGCGCAGGTAACCATATCTGCTTTGTTTTCGGTTTTGGCGCTGATAGATGGTATGCGTAAAAGATCAAGCAATTCATGTAAGAAACGGTCTTTATTTTTTTCCTGATAATCTTTCCAAGCCTGCATATGAAATAGTTTGTAGTTTAAAGTTTTTTGTCGGGTAACGAAAGTAAGATTTTAGACGATATAATAATTGTCATTTCAACACAGTACAAATTTTAAGAACGTAAGTGAGAAGCTGAGACAGAGATTCCCGTCTTGCGAGGATTGACAGACTGGTTAAAGAAATGCCAAGAATAAAAAATGTTTACAACTTTGGCAACAATGTAAAACCGATTGCGTTTACATTTGTGGTTCAAAATAACAGCCTCTGCCGGTTCTACTTCCTGCTTGCCAATGTGAAGATGTTACCGACAGGGGCTGTGACTATTTTAAGATAACCCACTTACAATTGAATGGTTACCGCTACAGGACAATGATCTGATGCGCCCTGTTTATCAGTAATTCCTGTAAACCTCGGCCCGGTATATCTGGTGGCTTTGGTTACAACCCCTTTTCTGATAATTACCGGCACTGCAGTTGGATTTGTATCAGCTAATTTTTTTGATAAGAAGAGATAATCAATTTGCTTGTAACGTTCATCTACAGGAACAGCAGTGGTATCCCAAAAATGTGTCCACTGTTCGGTTGTATTTGTAATTCTGGTTTGCACAATGTTTTCCATAAGCGGACTATTAAGTAATATGTTCAGGCTGCTTGGATTGTCGGGATAATCATTTAGATCTCCTGCAATAACCCAGTTTGATTGTTCAGGATTGTTTTTAAATTTTTGTTTGATGATGTCAAGTACTGCTTTGCACTGGGCTTCCCTTTTAGCTCCGGTTTTTTTTCTTTTTTGTGCTGGCGTTAAATTGCTTTTATCAAACATAGATTTAAAATGGTTTACAAAAACAGTAAGCGGCGAACCATTTATATCAAATTCCACTTCCAAACAATCTCTTGAAAAAACGTTTTTTGCACCACCATCATACTGATGTGTTTTTACATTGCCAAAAGGTATTTTGCTAATGAGTGCCACATCAATATACCTTGGGTCTTTGCCATCAATTACCATTTTATATTTATAGCCGGAGGATGCCATAAAGGTGGATAGGAAATTTTTGAGGGTATCCATATTCTCTACTTCCTGCAGACACACAATATCTGCTTTGGTTGCTTTTATGGCATCGGCGGTAAGGCTTCGTTCATTTTGGGTTAGGGTGGTGAGAATGGTTTTGTCAATGATAAATCCTTCCTGTAGTTTTTTCTCAATTTGTTCAGGTTTTAATTTACTGTTGAATTTGTAGCGGCGAAACAGGTTTTCGCAATTAAATGTTGCAATGGTGACGTTTGTCATGATGTTTTGGTTTTAGGTTTAAAAATGTGAGAATGAGGAATCGTTTCAAAAAAATGAAATGCACTCCTGCAGTTGTGAGCTATGAAGTTAATTTGAAGAAAAATGAATTGCAATACCCTAAAGCGGGAAGTAACAAAAAAATAATAGGTTAGAGATTTTCAAACCGGCTTTGTACAAAATTCCAGTTTACCACATTCCACCATGCAGTAATATAATCGGCTCTCTTATTTTGATACTTTAGATAATAGGCATGTTCCCATACATCAAGCCCAAGTAAGGGAGTTCCTTTTATATCACTCACATCCATCAGTGGATTATCCTGATTGGGAGTAGAACCAATACGGAGCTGTTTGTCTTTATCAGCATAGAGCCATGCCCATCCGCTACCGAAACGGTTTTTACCAGCATCAGCAAATTGATTTTTAAATGCATCTATACTGCCAAAAGATTTTGTTAGGGCAGATGATAAATTTGCCGGCGGTGGAACTCCATCACTCTGTTTCATACATTTCCAAAACAATTCATGATTGTAGTGGCCACCAGCATTGTTTCGCATTTTAGCTGAGTATTTTGAAACAGATGCCAATATATTTTCAATGGGTTTATTTATATCTACATCTTCAGCCGCTGCAGCATCTTTTGCATTTGTTGCATAAGCTGCGGCGTGTTTGCTGTAGTGAATTTCCATGGTTTGTGCATCAACAAAAGGTTCCAGTGCGTTATAAGCATAAAGCAAAGGAGTTTGATTAAAACCGATAAGCAAAGCTGAACGGTTGAGAATTTTTGCCGGTGAGCATGCAGCTATTAAATCACTGCCCAGTAGAGTTGTAACAGAAGCAGCAATGGTTGTTTTTGTTGTTTGATTTAAAAAACTGCGGCGTGTAATTTGCTTTGCCATAGGTAATCATTTGTAATAGTAAGTTACGCCCAATAACTGAATTGTAACTTATGTTTTTTCTTTAATCAGTTTATTCAATTTTATCTTTCGCAGAATGCGGTAGTAAAACTCAGCATTAAACAATTGCGAATCTTTCATTGCTTTATAGGTTAAGAAAAATCCTACTGGTATTAAGATCATAGTAGAAAGCCACATGCCTGTAAATGCAGTAACAATTCCTTCCTTCACCATTTTTTCTCCACTGGTGTTGGTAATATGAAAGGCAATAAAAAACAAAACAGAAATTACCAAGGGTAGACCAATGCCCCCTTTGCGTATGATGGAGCCAAGGGGTGCACCAATTAAAAACAAAACAATGCAGGCAAAGGAGAGTGCAAACTTGCGGTGACGCTCCAAATCATGCAGCCGCATTTGTTTTTTTTGCTCAATATAATCGTAAGTAATAAAATCAACCTGGTTTTTTAATGAGCTTGATTTACTTACAACTGTTGAATACACATTTCTTTTTATACTGTCGGGAACAATTTCTTCAATTTTTGTAAATGCTTTTTTGGCAACTGTTTTTTGTTTCCATACACTATCTGCCATTACAAAGGGTACAAGCGGGTTAATTTCTCTTTTGGAACGGTTGCCAAACCCATCAGTAGTTTTTTTAATGGAATCAACAACTTTGGTTAGTTGTTGCAGGCTTAGCATTTTGTAATAATTCTTAAAAGTAGAGTCGGCGGTTTTGTTTAGTTTAAAAGAACTGAGATCAAATACTTTTTTATATTCTTTAAAACCCAGCCGGTAATAATCTGTTTCTATTGTGCCCGGTATACCTTTCTCCTGGTTTCGCCATCCATTTTTTAGGTTAAAATAAAGAAACCGTTGGTCTGGAGAAACCTTCATTGTGCCTTCTTCTGCAAGAATAATATTATCCTGCAGGGTATAGCTCTGTTCAAAAATCACAACGTTTTTTATTATTGAATCATTTTCTTTTTTACCAATCTTAATGGAATAGCCATCCAAACGATTATAGAAAACTCCTTCTTTAATATCAAAGGCCGGCTTTGCAACACGTATATCGTACAACAAGGTACGCATTTTTAATTCGGCTACGGGGATCATGTAATTGGCAAAAATAAAAGCTACAATTGCAAGTATTATGCTTACAAAAAAGATGGGTCGCATAAATCGAATGAGTGGAATACCTGCGCTTTTTATAGCTACCAGTTCAAAACTTTCACCAAGATTACCAAAAGTCATGATAGAAGAAAGCAAAATTCCTAAAGGCAACGCAAGAGGGATAATGGTAGCACTTACATAACTGATAAATTTCAAAAGAGTAACGGTATCTACTCCTTTGCCTACAAATTCATCAATATAAAGCCAGAAAAATTGTACAACTAAAATAAATACACTAATGAGGAACGTTACTAAAAACGGCCCGATAAAAGCTTTTATAATAAGTTTGTCTAATTTTTTAATCACAAATAAATTATTCACATGCAGGATAAGGCAAAAGTAAGTCTTTCAGGTTTTGAGTTGCAATTAGTTACCGATGCGAATATTATTTTAACAAAGAACAGCATTATAAAAAAAGCGGTAGATTTTTTTGGGCAGCTCAGTGATGGTTACAAACAAGAATTTTTGTTAACAAAATTGCCTGCAGAAATATTGCTGCAACCTGCAAAAATTTCAAAAGGAGAAAACTATTTGGGGCTGCCTTATGTAATGCTCGACTACCCAAGATGTTTTGGCAAAGATGATGTATTTGCCATCAGAACTTTTTTTTGGTGGGGCAATTTTTTCAGTATTACCCTGCATGTAAAAGGAATTTATAAAGAGCTATATCAAAAAATAATAATAGATGCTATTGAACAAAATAATTTAAATACTGCGTGGATTAATAAAAACTCTGCTGAATGGGAACATCATTTAAATGATAGCTATCTGCCTATCAATAGTTCAGTGCAAGCAAAATCCATTCAAGAAAACACAGTTCTTAAAATAGTTTCAAAAATTGAATTGAAAGATTGGGATCTTGCCGAAGAATTTTTACAGATGCATTTTAAAAAATATCTTACAATACTTTTGCTTAGTTTCCCAGGCGATGAAATAATTCTTTGATCTGATACTCCCAAAGCCGGCTCTGGTCTTTTACTTCTTTTTTCTCAGCAAAATCATTAATAACCAATATGGTTTGATTTGAGATTTCTGTTTTTTCAATCCTGAATTCAAAGTACTCATCCTTTGCATAATGCAGCCATCGAAAACGTACAAACTTGTTTTCTTCCTTATCAATTAATTCTGCTTTGTCTTCCGATCCATTCCAGTTAAACATGTAAATGCCATCCCTTACATCCACTAAATCCGCAAACCATTCTTGTAATCCTGCCGGGGTAAACAAAAATTCGTACAAAATGCTAGGTGGACATTTCACAGGAAATTCCAGTGTGTATAATACTTTTTTACTCATTTCTTTATCATCACCCTCTTAAGGTAATATGCAATAATAAAAAAATAAAGCAGTAAAAGGAATTTTTAATATTTATTTCTTGTTTAATTATTTTTAAACATTCTTAAACAAAACACCCTTCAACTACGGGTTTTCAATTATATAGGCTAATTTATTTTGGCTAAAGTTTAAAGAAAAGCTAAATTTAATTTGTAATTATAAATCTGTTTTAGCAAAATATGTACAAATGCTCACTGATTTATAATTGCAAATAAGTACCTAACCAAAACATGTTGATCAACCTAATACCAAAACCTAAAACCACACACTATGAGCATGCGCCAACTCAAGATCACAAAATCCATTACCAACAGGGAATCGCAAAGCCTTGAAAAGTATTTGCAGGAAATTGGTAAAGTAGAATTAATTACTCCTGAAGAGGAAGTAAAACTTGCCGAGCGAATTAAGCAAGGCGATCAAAGAGCTTTAGACCGGCTTACAAAAGCCAATCTCCGTTTTGTTGTTTCAGTAGCCAAACAATATCAAAACCAAGGACTTTCTCTCCCCGATTTAATTAATGAAGGAAACCTCGGCTTAATTAAAGCTGCTCAGCGTTTTGATGAAACCCGTGGCTTTAAATTTATTTCTTATGCTGTTTGGTGGATACGTCAAAGTATTTTGCAATCACTTGCCGAGCAATCAAGAATTGTGAGGCTTCCGCTAAATAAAGTGGGTTTAACCAACCGCATCAACAAAGCATTTTCTCAACTGGAGCAAGAATACGAAAGAGAACCTTCTGTAGAAGAATTAGCAGAAGTTCTTGAAATTGAATCTGATGAAGTATCTGCTTCACTTAATATTTCTAATCGGCATGTAAGTATGGACTCTCCCTTATCTGATGGCGAAGACAGTACGTTAATGGATGTAATGCATAACCCGAATGCTGAATCAAGTGATGGGGAATTAGATCATAAACAATCACTGCAAACTGAAATTGACCGTTCTTTAAAAACATTAACAGAGCGTCAGCAGGAAGTAATTCGTTTCTTTTTTGGAATAGGTGTAGATCATCCGTTGAGTTTAGAAGATATTGGCGATCGCTTTAATCTTACCCGTGAACGGGTGCGGCAGATAAAAGACAAGGCGATTAGTAAATTAAAATCAAATAGCCGTTGTAAACTTTTAAAAGGCTATCTCGGATAATTTTTTTACATTTTTATAATAAAGAAAGCCGCAATTATTTGCGGCTTTCTTATTTTAATTATTTTACCTGTGCATGATTTTGTATTGCAGGCTTGGTAAATGAATAATTGGGTTTATAAGTTTGTTTACTGAAAATTTTTAATAAATCTTTTTCAAGTGTTTCTACAGGGTATTCAATAAAGCGGTTGATTTCTGTATTGTTTTCATAAACAATTAATGTGGGCACCCGTAAAATATTCAATCCTTTTTCTTCATGATTGGGGCTTTGCTTGTAAACACTGTCAACATTGCTCACCATTACAATTTTAATTTGCTCAGGTTTTATGCCGCAGTAATCCAGCACTTTTAACATGCGTGGCACTTCTCTCTTACTATCTCCACACCAGGTACCTAAAAAAATAAGAAACTGTTTTTTATCTGTAAAGTTTTTAAGCTGGTTGGTAACCGACGTATCAACTTTATAATTAAAATAGTTATCGTTAAACCAGGCGGCAAAAGGTTCTCTACTTAATGCTTCTCTTGTACAACAGCCAAGAAGCATGTCATTGCCGTTACGATCTTTTGTTACTTGATTAATGGTTTGTGCATTTGATTGAAAGCTGATGCTGATGTACAGCATACATATTATAATACGTTTCATTGTAATTAAGTTGAATGAATTAATAATTGGTAAAGAAATAACTGTACTTAAAAAAATCAATTGAATAAATGTTGATCTTTTACAGAAGTAAATACATAGAAATGCAATTACAGCAGAGCTGAGTTAGCTCAATTGCAATAGAAGAACAATAAAGTGGAGAAACTTAAACTCGTGGAGGCTGAAAAATACTTTTGCAAAAACCAGAAGGCAGTTGATCAATGGAAAGAATGTTATGACTAAGCGATCCTTCTATCGAAGTGTTTGGCAATAGATCAAACGGATGATCATAAAATTCTTCTGTATAATTTTTTAACTCATGCTGATGTAAAGGTTGAGGGGTTTGTTCATCAGCTGAAGCAATTAATTTACTGTCGCATCCGCAATCTGTTGTTGATTGTATGGCGGCTGCAATACGGCACTCCATATAATCCAGCATCTTTCCGTATTGAAATACAAAAAAGATAAACAGAAAAAATATAGAAAGTACTTTTTTCATTGAAAAGCTAAGCTACAAATTCATTTGCAAACCGTCAATAGAGTTTGCTTTTTATTAAACCCCACTTACACAGGCGGTACACAACTGAAACCCGTAAACATCCGAACCCATATTTTAAACTTCTTGTAAAATTGATGCTGCTGCTTTCTTTAAAGTAACGGGTGGGGCAAGCCACTTCGCCTATTTCAAATCCAGCATAAAAAATTTGTGAAATCATTTCATTGTCAAACACAAAATCATCATTGCAGGCATCCATTTTTATTGCTTGCAATACTTCTTTACTGAAAGCACGGTAACCTGTATGATATTCAGAAAGTTTCTGACTGAGCAACAAGTTTTGAATCAACGTAAGAATTCTATTAGAAATATATTTATACAAAGGCATACCTCCTTTAATGGCTCCTTTACCTAAAATACGACTGCCAAGCACTACAGGATACACATTATTGGCAATAATGCTCACCATGGGGTGAATTAACTGCGGTGTATATTGATAATCCGGATGAAGCATAATTACAATATCAGCCCCCAGCTCCAGTGCTTTTTTGTAACAGGTTTTTTGGTTGCCTCCGTAGCCTTTATTTTGTTCATGCTGAATGATATATTTTATGCCCAGCTCTTTTGCTTTAGCAAGGGTTTCATCTTTACTGGCATCGTCAACCAACACCACTTCATCTACAACATCAAACGGGATTTCGTTGTAAGTTGCTTCTAATGTTTTAGCCGCATTATAGGCGGGGAGTACAACAACTATTTTCCGGTTTTTGAACATGGGTCAAAGATATGTTCTGCTGTTTAATTGATGCCATGAAAACCAAACCCCGAAGTGAGTGACACAACAGAAGATGCCATTGCCACTGAAGCTCACTACCAAAACCTTCCCCATCTTTACTTACATTTGCAACCCGAAAAGAAATAAATTATGTTCCAAAATTTAACTGAGCGTTTAGAAAGTGCTTTTAAAAATATAAAAGGTGAAGGCCGCATTACCGAACTCAACATTGCAGCTACGGTAAAAGATATTCGCCGTGCCTTGGTAGATGCGGATGTAAATTTTAAAATTGCAAAAGAGTTCACCGATACTGTTAAGGAAAAAGCTATAGGTAGCAAAGTGCTGCTGGCAGTTAATCCAGGGCAGCAAATGGTGAAAATTGTGCAGGATGAACTTACTGAGTTGATGGGCGGAAGTGAAAGTGAACTGGATATTAAAGGAGCACCCACTGTAATTCTTGTTGCCGGTTTGCAGGGTAGTGGTAAAACAACCTTCAGTGGTAAACTTGCCAATTATCTAAAAACAAAAAAAGGGAAATCACCCTTACTTGTGGCGGCAGATATTTACAGACCTGCGGCTATTGATCAGTTAACAGTTTTGGGCGGACAAATAGGTGTAGATGTTTACAGTGAACCTGAAAATAAAAATGCAGTTGAAATTGTACTGAATGCAATTAAAGAAGCCAAAGCAAAAAATAAAAATGTAATTATTATAGATACTGCCGGCCGCTTAGCCATTGATGAAGTGCTGATGAAAGAAGTGGCTGATATAAAAAATGCTGCCAACCCCAATGAAATTTTATTTGTGGTAGATAGTATGACGGGGCAGGATGCAGTAAATACTGCGAAGTCTTTTAATGATCGCTTAAACTTTACGGGTGTTGTATTAACCAAATTAGATGGCGATACAAGAGGTGGTGCTGCCCTTTCAATTAAGTACACAGTAAACAAACCTATTAAGTTTGTGAGCAGTGGCGAAAAGATGGAAACGCTGGATGTGTTTTACCCTGATCGTATGGCTCAGCGTATTTTGGGAATGGGTGATATTACATCTCTGGTTGAAAAAGCACAGGCTCAGTTTGATGAAGAGCAGGCAAAAAAACTTGAAAAGAAAATCAGAAAAAATCAGTTTGATTTCGATGATTTTAAACAGCAGCTTGAGCAGATAAAAAAAATGGGCAACCTGAAAGATTTAATGGGCATGATACCTGGTATGGGTAAAGCCATGAAAGATGTTGATATCAGCGATGATTCTTTTAAAGGTGTGGAAGCCATTATTAATTCAATGACTTTAAAGGAAAGAGGAAACCCTGATTTGATTGATCAAAGTCGCCGCAAACGAATTGCAAAAGGCTGCGGAAAAGATATTGCAGAAGTAAATGCTTTTATGAAACAGTTTGAGCAAATGAAGCAAATGATGAGTACCATGAACAAAATGCCAATGGGCGGCAAAATGATGCCGGGCTTGGGCAAGCGTTAAATAGTTTAAAAAGTGGTTGGAAGTTTGAGGCTTTGCCATTAAATTTGCAATCCAAGTTTTTAGATAACCTAATTGTTCACGCATTTAAATTTTAATTTACGATGCCAGTTAAAATCCGTCTGCAAAGACACGGGTCGAAAAAAAGACCCTTCTATTTTATCGTAGTGGCCGACGCAAGAGCCCCAAGAGATGGAAAATTCATTCAGAAAATTGGTACTTACAACCCTGTAACAGAGCCTGCTGTGATTCAAATTGATCGTCAGAAAGCTTTGGAGTGGTTAACAAAAGGAGCACAGCCAACTGATACAGTTCGCAAAATCCTCAGCACCAAAGGTGTATTGTACCTGAAACATTTGTTACGTGGTGTGAGCCTCGGTTTGTTTGATCAGGCTGCTGCAATGGATAAATTCCAGGCATGGCATTCTGAGCATGAAGCAACAGAAGCTAAGAAAAGAGAAGAAGCACGCCGCAGCAGATTTAAACAGCGTAGCGGTGGTGGCTATCAACGTCGCCCGGTTTCAGCACCCCGTGTTGAAGGTGGCGAAGCTCCTGCAGCCGCAGCTGAGTAATTGAAGATTGAATTGAAAGAAATAAAAGATCCCTGGAATTTTTTTCGGGGATTTTTTTTGCCTCACCCTCTTATCCCTCTCCACATGGAGAGGGACGGTGCTGTTGAATTAAGTCAATCAGTTTGTTTTTACACATTTGCAATAGAATATATCCAGGCATAATTTAAACTCTCTAATAAGTTAGGGCTGTGTGTTGAAAGCCTCCACTTTGGGGGAGTAGGAGGGGGCTGTATCTTTGCCCCATGGAACAATACTTCAGCATCGGGCAAATTGTAGCAACCTTCGGATTAAATGGTGAAGTGGTTCTGAAACACAATCTTGGAAAAAAAACTTCGCTCAAGGGACTGGAAGTGTTGTTTATTGAAGAAGCAAAAGATAAATTCATTCCCTACTTTATTACTGCTGCTAAAATAAAAAACGAAGCTGAAGTATATATTTCGGTAGATGGAATAACCAACAAAGAAGCAGCAAAAAAAATTACAGCAAAAAAAGTTTGGTTACGGCAAGATGATTTTCACAAGCAGGCAGGTAAAACAGCGCCCATTTCTCTAATTGGTTATATGATGATTGATGGCAAAAATGAATTAGGCAATGTGCTGGAAGTAATTGAACAGCCTTTGCAGATTTTATGCCGATTAGATATTGAAGGCAAAGAAGTGCTGATACCCTTGCATGAAGAAACCATCCGCAGTATTGATCATAAAAAGAAAAGAGTAGTTGTTGAATTGCCGGAAGGGTTGCTGGAAGTGTACCTGTAAATTTCAATGCCACATCAACGCATCATAGCACATTTTGATCTGGATACTTTTTTTGTATCAGTTGAACGTTTGAATGATCCTTCACTCATTGGCAAGCCTGTTATTGTAGGCGGTACAAAAGAACGTGGGGTTGTAAGCACATGCAGTTATGAAACTAGAGTATTTGGTGTGCATAGCGGTATGCCAATGGCAAAGGCAATGAAACTTTGTCCTCATGCAATTGTAATGCAAGGCACAAGAGGCGATTACAGCCGCTATTCCAGATGGGTAACAGATATTATTGCTGCCAAAGCTCCATTGTTTGAGAAAGCATCCATTGATGAATTTTATATTGACTTAACAGGCATGGATCGTTTTTTTGATCCTGTGCAATGGACTGTAGAACTCCGCCAAAAAATTATTGATGAAACCCAACTTCCTATTTCATTTGCAATAGCAGCAAATAAATTTGTTGCAAAAGTGGCAACTGATCTTGCAAAGCCGAACAATTATATTGTTGTTCCTTTTGGAAAAGAGAAGGAATTTTTAGCACCACTTAAAGTAAATAAAATTCCGGGAGTAGGTGAACAGTTACATCATCAGCTTTTAGATATTGGCATTGAAACCATTGGTGAACTTGCTGCGGCAAATCCGGCAATGCTTGCACAGCAGTTAGGGAAATATGGAAAAGAGCTGCACAAGAAAGCTCAGGGCATTTCATTTGGAGTGGTGAACGATTACAGGGAAGCAAAATCAATTTCAAGTGAGAACACGTTTCATGAAAGCAGAAATGAACTTACTTTTTTAGAATCAGAAATTGTAAGGCTTACAGAAAAAATTGCTTATGAACTGCGACAGGATAATAAAATGGCAGGTTGTGTAACTGTAAAAATCCGTTATCCTGATTTTGAAACCAAATCGCACCAGGCATCTATTCCTTATACGTATTATGATGATGAATTAATTGCTCAGGCCAAAGAGTTGTTTCATCAGTTGTACAAAAAAAACCAGCCAGTTCGGTTATTAGGTGTTCGGTTAAGCGATTTGGTTGGTGAAGCATCTCAAACAAATCTGTTCCAGGATGTGCCGAAAAAAAATGACTTGTATAAAGCCATTGATGAAGTAAAAGAACGGTTTGGAAAAGCGTTCTTAACCAAGGCAACTAATGCAAAGCGCAAAGAAGAAGAGGATGGCATTGGCTCTGTTTCATAAACTTTCCCTTAAAGCCTACTGCATCGGTAGGAAGTTAATATCTTTGAAACTCATTGATCATTTAAAAATTAATTTTATGAGTTTACGGTTAGGAGATATTGCTCCCAATTTTCAGGCAAGCACATCAGCAGGTGAAATTGATTTTTATGAATACCTCGGAAATAGCTGGGGTGTTTTATTTTCTCACCCTGCAGATTATACTCCTGTTTGTACAACAGAACTTGGCAAAACTGCACTATTAAAATTAGAGTTTGAAAAAAGAAATGTAAAAGTATTGGCATTGAGTGTTGACCCGCTTGATAAACATAAAGGATGGATCAACGATATAAATGAAACACAAAATTGTACTGTAGATTTTCCGATTATTGCCGATGAAGATAAAACAGTTGCCAATTTGTATGATATGATTCATCCCAATGCATCAGAAACAACAACAGTTCGTTCCCTATTTATTATTAGCCCTGATAAAAAAGTAAAGTTGATGATTACCTATCCTGCATCAACAGGAAGAAATTTTTATGAAGTACTCCGTGTTATTGATTCATTACAGTTAACTGCAAATTATAGTGTAGCCACACCGGCTAATTGGAAAGAAGGTGAAGATGTAATTGTGGTAACTGCTGTAAGTACGGAAGCAGCCATTGAAAAATTTCCAAAAGGTGTACGGATTGTAAAACCGTATTTACGTTATACTCCGCAACCTGATAAATAAAGAAGTTGTATACTATTGATTATAATTCAAGAACCCCCGGCTTATGGGGTTCTTTTTATTTCACCCATTTTTCAAATTGTTGCAGTAAAGCTTTTAGATCTTTACTTAAAGGAGCTTCCAATTCTATTTTTTTATGAACAGCATCAGTAAAAGAAAGTTTCCACGCATGCAATGCAAGCCTGTTTAATAAAGGACGTTCTTCATCTTCTGCTTTGGCTAATTTAAATTTCTTTCTTTTTAGTGATGATAAAAGAACAGGAGCCGGGCTTCCATATACTTCATCACAAACGATTGGGTGGCCAATATGTTTCATGTGCACACGTATCTGATGAGTACGCCCGGTATGAATTTGAAACTGCAACCAACTATATTGGCCATGCTCTGATAAAACTTTATATTCTGTGAGAGATGCTTTTCCTTTTTGATGTATGATGAATGTTGCATTCTTTGCAGGATGTTCCATCATAGGTGCATCCACTTCTCCTTCTTTGTTTTGCAAAATGCCATGCACTAAGCCCAGATAAAATTTCTCCACTTTACGTTCTTCAAACTGCATTGATAACAATTTATGCGTTACTTCATCTTTTGCAAATACTATGAGGCCGCTTGTAAATTTATCCAGACGATGAACAATAAATACCTTTCCGTACTTTTCATTGAGCCAGTCTTTTAAAGAGGGTTCACTTTGTTTTCGATCAGGAATGGATAACATGCCTGATGGTTTGTTGAGTGCAATCCAATGATCCGTTTCTGCAATAATTTCCACTTTATTCTTCATCTCTGTTCTTGCCTTGTTTTTCTTCTTTCTTTTTTACAAATGATTTGTTGAGGAATTTGAGTAAGCGAACTTCTTTTTCATTGAGGTAACGCCACTTGCCACGGTCCACATTTTTCTTGGTGAGGTTTCCAAACAAAACACGATCCAATCCTTTTACATCATAACCCAATGATTCAAACATACGGCGAACTATCCTGTTTCTGCCGCTATGGATTTCAATGCCCACTCCTTTTTTATCTTTCGGATCAGTATAACCCAGCGCATCAGGAGCAATAAAACCATCTTCAAGCGTTATTCCGTTTAGCATCTTTTCAAAATCCTTTTTCTCCAATGGCTTATCAAGTGTTACTTCATATACTTTCTTTACCTGGAAACTGGGATGCGATAATTTTTGAGTAAGCTCCCCATCGTTGGTCAATAACAAAACACCAGTTGTGTTTCTATCTAAGCGGCCCACAGGATAAATGCGTTGCGTAGCAACTCCTTTCATTAAATCCATTATGGTTTTTCTTCCCTGCGGATCTGATGAGGTGGTGATATAATCTTTTGGTTTGTTGAGTAAAATATAAACCAGTTCTTTCTGGATAAAGATTTTTTTACCATTCACTTTTACTTCATCCTTATCTGTTACTTTATGTCCCGGTTCTGTAATTAATTTTCCATTTACAATTACCAGTCCTTTTTTAATTACATCAGCAGCTTCTCTCCTGCTCGTTACACCGCAATGCGCCAGATATTTATTTAAAGGCATCTCCTCATTACTATTTTCATTTTTGAACGTAATGGGTACTGCCGGAGTTTGTGCTGATGCAACTTCTCCTTTTGGTTTCAATCTTGGGTCTTGTGGCCTCCGGCTTCTTTCCTCAGCTTTCTTTTTATCGAAGTAAGCATTTTTTTCTACCCTCGCCTTTTTCTTTTCCTGACGAAACTCTTCTTTTTTTTGTGCGTTGGATTTATTACCTGCAAATTTTTGAAATGTGCCTTTTGCCATAATGAATGTATTTGCTGTTTTGCAACAGGAATGATGAATGAACGAAGGTAACTGAAAAATTACCCCTGCTTTTATTTAGTGTTTATTTCTTTTCAAATAATAAAGGATGAACAGGTTTGAAAAATCATTGTTCTACTAATGTTTATTTTTTAGAGCAAAAATTAATAAAAAATGATAACATAGATTTTATATGCGACTTCTTTTTTTTTTCTACGTTTACCTAAGCTTGTGCCGGATTGATGAATCTATGTAAGATACCCTGCTTCCAATCTCCTTTTATTTTAATAACAGTTATAAAACAAAACGAAAATAACAGATTCTTTGTGTAGATGATTGTATGCAAGGATTCATTAAATATTTAAAAAACGAAAGCTGCTTTTACACCCTTCATTCATAAAAAAACTATTGATTATGCGCTTTTTTACTTCTTCACTTGTGAAATCTATTTCCATTTTTTTTATTTTTTGTCTTTCAGCCAGCACTACTTCGTTTGGTGGCGCAGGTTTTTTTGGCGTTGGCGGTGGACTAATTTCTTACCAGCTTAGCGGCGGTGCCAATTTTACATTTCCTTTTACAGTTGCAGCTACTAATTATACATGGAATGCAACTTCCGGCACTGCAGACTGGCAATCACCCGCAAGCTGGACACCTGCCAGAAATACACCCGCCATTACCGATGTGCTGAATTTCACAAACGGTGGTGCTTCTTATGCAACTAATGTTCCCACACAAACAATAAGCGGTATCAATATTGCCTCTGGAACTGATATAAGGTTTGAGACTTCAACAAATAATACTTTAACGATCAATGATGGTGTTTCGGGTCCTGATTTTTTAATAAATGGATTCTTCCATATGGATCGTGCTATTGCACTCTCAATTGTTTTGTCAACGGGAGCAACGGGATCTGTCTCAGGTGAAGTATATGTAAGTAGAGGTGCTCATACAATTTTACCTGCGGATGCCAATTCACTCATTTTTAATAGCGGGTCTAGATTGGAACAGGGTACAAGTTTCTTAAATGACTTTACCGGCAATGTTTTTGGAACATCAGGCACTTCTAACGCTGTAAGATTTGATAATGGGTCTTTTTTTAGACAATTTGCTGGCGCAAACCCTTTTGGTTCAGCAGGTGGAAGAGTTTCTTTTCAAACAGGAAGTTTATATGAATATTATGGAGGTTCTTTATCTTTCTCAGGAAGAACCTATGGGAATTTTACATTTTTTTCTACAAGTACTCCTAACCCGGGCGGAAGCTCACCGGTTTCCATAGATAATTTATCAGTTTACTTCGGTACATTAAATATAGGCATGACAGGAACGGGTACAAATATTTCTTCAATAAAAGGAACTATAGAAGTGGCTGATGGAGCTGCTCTAAACTTTAACGGCACCGGTGCATCTGTACAATTAAATCCGGCTAGTTCCGCCAATATCAGCAGGGTAATTGGTACTACTACCGGTACAGTAACTGTTGCAACAGGGCAAATTGTAAATATTCCATCAGCTAAAACAATCAATTTACAAATGCCTGTAACGGTGAATGGCGAGTTGAATGTAAGTGGTACGCTCAATTGCGGCACAAATGTAATATCCGGAACCGGAACCTTTACAACCAATGGCGGCGCTACATTCAGCACACAACATGTGGATGGTATTTCATCTGCACCCACCAATACAGGAACCATACAAACCACCACCCGTAATTTTAATGCAGGTACTAATTATGTATATAATGCTACAACCAATCAGGCAACCGGAACAGGGCTACCACTTACAATTACAACGGGAAGTTTAACGATAGCTGCAACAAATAATTCAATAGTTACACTTACAAACTCAAGTGCAACCACCACACCTACACTTAACCTTAACAGCGGGCTATTTAGGAGTGGTTTCTTAATGATTACAAATGGAGGAGTTATTAATGCCAATGGTGGGAATGTAATTAGCGGGACTATTACTTTTCTTGGTAGCGGCACCGTTAGTACCACCAATGCTACAAGTTCTGTTTATTTTGATGTTGTCAGAATAAGTGGTGGTGTCAACTTTGGTTCTGCAACATTAACTTCAACCATAAATTCTTCTCTAGTTATTCTTTCGGGTGGATTTGTTAATACTACCCCGCCAGCTTATGCTGTTAATTCTCAGTTGGCATATGTCACAGGCGGCACTTATGGAAGGGGGTTGGAATTTAGTAGTAACAGTGGAAAAGGCTATCCTTTCAATGTTACCATAAATAATAATACTGCTTTAAATGTAGGCAATGGCGGTGTAAATACTGCACGCCAAATAGCAGGCGATTTGTTTATACTACCTGGTTCCGGGTTTTTTATGGATTTTGGAACCGATGATATGACACAACCGGTTACAGTTTTAGGTGGTGTTGCTATTTATGGTAGCTTGTCTTTATCAGATGCCAGTGGTGGTGATTTAATTGTGCATCGTAATTGGAACAATTCCGGGGTATTTAATCCTAAAAGCCGTGCTGTTTTTTTTAACGGTACTACCATCAGCGATATTTATTCCAATGCAACAGCAATATTTGATTTCTTGTTTGTTAACAAAACAGGTGGGGCAACTGTGAGCCTCTCTTTTAACACATTTGATTTACAGGTAAATAATAATCTTACTCTTACTTCAGGAACTATTGTTACAGGAACCAATAAAGTAATTATTTCTGCTGGCAGTGGTGTAACACAAACAGGCGGCTGGGTAAATGGTAATTTACAAAAACATGTAGCCACAGGAAACAATGTGAGCCGCACATTTGAAGTAGGCAACGCAAACTATACTCCCTTATCAATTGATTTTACAAATGTAAGTACAGCCGGAAACCTTACGGTTAATACAACGAATGGTGACCATGCCAGTATTGCCACATCAGTAATTAATTCCGCAAAATCTGTAAACAGAAACTGGACGGTAACTAATAGTGGTGTAGTGTTTAACAGCGGAGCAAATACAGCGGCTGTAACATTAAATTGGAATGCTGCTGATGTGGATGGAACTGCTAATACAAATAATTTTATTGTTGGCAAATATGATAATCCCACATGGACTTATCCATCTGCAAGCAATTTAGCGGCAACCAGTATTAAAGCAAACGGCATCACTTCTTTCAGCGATTTTCAGGTGGGAGAATGCAGTATAAATCTTACATTTAATGTAACAGGTGGTGGAGCATACTGCTCCGGCGGTAGCGGTGTAACAATTGGTTTAGATGATTCAGAAACCGGCGTAAGTTATCAGTTAAAAGATGGTTCAAATAACAATGTGGGTGCAGCAGTTGTGGGAGATGGAAATGCCATCAGTTTTGGATTGATTACTATAGCAGGAACTTATACGGTTACTGCTAACAACGGTGTTTGTTCAGGTACAATGGCAGGAAATGCAACCGTTACTGTAAATGCAACCACATCATCCACACAAAGCTTAACCATTTGCAGCAATCAATTGCCTTATATCTGGGATGGATTAACCTTTACAGAAGCAGGAACTCAAACTAAAACAGGATTAACCAATACAGCAGGTTGCGATAGTACTGCTACTTACAACTTAACTGTAACAACAGCAGTTACCTGGTATTTAGATGCCGATAATGACGGATATTATGTAAGTTCAGTTACAGCATGTGCAAGCCCGGGCGCAGGTTACAGAAACAGTGGAGTGATTGCATTAGGAGATTGTAACGATAACAATGCCAATGTTTGGCTTTCACAGCCAACGGGTTTAACCGCAACAGGCGGCACAGGAACCATTACCGCATCAGCAACTGGAGCTACACAGTATAGTGTAAACGGAACAAGCTATCAGCCAACCGGCAACTTTACCGGATTGAGTGCAGGAACATATACTGTATATGCAAGAAACACAGCCAATGGTTGTGTGGCTACACTGGCAGGTATTGTAGTAACAGGCACAGGCCCATGTAAACTGCTTACACCACCCGTTACACCTACCCCAACGATTAACTATGCCAATGTATGTCATATCATCAACACAACTACCACAGCAAGAGTAAGAGCAACAGTAACTGCCAACACAGTAGCTTACCGCTGGAAACTTCCTGCAGGTGTAGTATGTGAATCACCATTCACATCTATTGTTGGTTTAGATTCCATAGAAACAACTACCAATTATATTGATATTCGTTTTGAATCAGGTTTTGTTACCAATTCAACCATCAGTGTACGTTCCAGATCGGCCTGTGGTATTTTAAGTACCACTGCTAAAACAGTAACCTTAAAAGCAACCAGACCTTCTGTTCCAACAATTAAATCATGGAATGGCAGTGCAGATGTTACAGCTATCATCAATGTATGTCCTTACTATACAAGTGTATTAGATCCGGTGTCTGATATTGTTCAGTACACAATTCGTCAGGATAGTATTGCTACAGGTTATACATGGTCTGTATCCAATGGAGCTACAATGACAATTGTTGGTTCACCTAACGATACTATTGTATCAGTTGAGTTTAGCAGCGCCTTTACATTTGGTGTACTTACCATTACCAAAACTTCAGGTTGTGGTTCTTACAGCAGAACACTTACTATTAAGAAACTTGCTGCAGCTAAGCCCGGTAGGTTACTTACTTTAAGAAACGGTACTACACCCACTCCATATGTAAACGTATGTGATGTGGTAGGATCAGCAACAGAGTTTGTACGTTATCAGTTACCATCAGTACCTGCTTTCTCTTCCAGCTATATCTGGAGTGTATTAAACAGTGGTACTTCCGGATCAATGACAGTTGTTGGTGGCGGTGGAGCACTTGATAACTTTATTGATGTGAGATATGGAGCAGGATTTACATTTGGCTCAGTACGTGTACAATCAGTAAACTCTTGTAGCGAAAGTTTTGCTACTATTCTTACTGTAAAAGCTACTATTCCTATTTTCCCTCCATTAACAACAATTACCGGAGCAACAACAACAGGTTTACTTTGCGGAGCTACCAATGTAGTATTAACTACATCAAACCCTGCAACAGACAGTACAACCAATGATTATTTGTGGACCTTGCCTGTAGGTGTTACACCTAATGCAAGTATTCCAAATACATTTGTTGGTGCTGTAGTAGGCGGTACACAATATTCTACTGCATCTAATTCAATTGCTATAGATTGGAACAGCACAAAAGCTGGAAAGATTGTAGTAGCAGGCCGTTCATTCTGCGGAGTAGGAAAAGCAATTTCATTAACATTAGTAGCAACTCCAGCTAAGCCCGGAGCTATTACTGAAGTACAGAATTGTCCTTCACAGTTTAACTATACTTATACAATTGCTTCAATTCCTGGAGCCGTAACCTATACATGGAAAGTTCCTGTAGGAGTAACAATTGTATCAGGTCAGGGAACAACAACATTGAATGT
>JANNRE010000002.1:0-159480 GCA_031401115.1 Chitinophagaceae bacterium | reverse complement strand
TTTTAATTTCGGCAGGATCGGAGCTTTTTAATAAATAACCATTGGCACCATTTTCCATCAGATGTGTAACAAAGCGTTCGTCTTCATACATGGTTAAAACCAGTACATGAATATTCGGAAATTGCTTACTGATTATTTTAGTAGTTTCAATTCCGTCTTTGCCCGGCATTCTAAGATCCATGAGTACAACATCTGGCTGCGACTCTGCTAAACCAGCCAGCAGTTCATCTCCATTCTCAGCTTCCTGCACAAATTTTAAATTGGGGTAGGCCCGTAGAGAAAGGATCACTCCTTTTCTAAAAATCTGATGGTCATCGGCTATTGCTACTTTTATTTGAGACATATTAGGTAAATACTTATCGTAAAGATAGCGTAAAATTACTGATTACTGCAATGCTTCAATTGGCAATTCAAGTGTAACCTTGTAATAAGTGTTAGTAGAATCTTTTTCATAAAAGATTTTGCCATTTAAAATACGGATGCGGCTATGGATATTTTTTAAACCAAGCCCATGTGGGGTATCTCTTAATTTTTCGTATTCGGTTTGAGTTAACCCATCACCATCATGGTGTATGCGTAAATAAAAATAATCGTCCGTTTTGTTTTGTGTTACGTGTAAGAAACTGGAGTTGCTGTGTTTTAAAATATTGTTTACCAATTCCTGTAAAATTCTGAAAACAGATAATTCCTGTTCAAGCTTTAACCGGCGTTTATAATCATGAAAGCGGCAACTGCCGTTAATGGAACCCGTACCGTTAATTTTTTGAATCAGATCGGTCATTGCACTCTCAAGCCCAAAGTTTTTTAAAGTAGGAGGGATCAGGCTGTGAGATATGTTTCTTATTAATTGTATTGTATCGTCTACAATTTGTTTGGCATTGTAGATAGACTGAAGCTGCGTGGCCTGATCCTGATGAATTAAATTTTCATTTAAGTAAAGTCTTACAGTTGCTAAAAGAGGGCCTGCATCGTCATGTAAGTCCGCAGCAATTTTCTGTCGTTCTTCTTCCTGGCTGCTTAACGATGCCTGTAAAAGCAGGCGTTGATGATCCGCCTGCATGTTACGCATACGTAACTGGTAATAAATTACTTTACGCTGATGAAACACAATAAACACAATAAGACCCACAGCAAGCAATAACATTCCGAATGTACCGAAGTACACTACATAAGTGGTATTATTAGAATTTGGGACTTGAAGAAAAAACATGGGTTACAATTGGGTTTTGGCTTTATACTATACTAGTAAAAAGGAGTTTTCATCGCTAAACGAAGACTTTTCAGGTTTTATAATCATTGCTGTTGAAAAAAAGAAGTTTCTAACAATAAATAACAGTGCATGAATGTACACATACTGATCAAAAAAACCGGTTACATTACTTGAAAACTGATCGAATAGAAATATAAAAAAAGTACCTGATGCAAACAAAAAGAACCCGGAGACAATCCAAAAAGATTTTTGCATGTATACAAAAATGGTTTTTGGATTGCGGATTTGTTCATAATAATAGAGTAATGAAAATATAAGGATTAAAGAGTAAGAAAAAGCTCTTATGTATGAAATATAATCTTGTGCTTTCGAAAAAGAAAACAAAGGAATCCAGCAGATAAAGTAAAGAATAATACTTGTTAACAACAAGGTTTTGGACAAACTGCCACGTAGCAATGTACGAATGTAAAGAGAAGTGATAAGAAATTCAACTGGTGTATAGAATGAATTAAAAATTTCAACAAAATCTGATCCCCTTTTCAAAAGGCTACCATAAATTATTTGATGTATGAATATAAAGGCAAGTAGATAAAATAAAACCCATACTTCTTTATTTTGTTTCTTATAAAAATAAAGAAATACGGGTATAAAAAGCGATAAACGAGCTATATTTTCAATTATTTGGTACAATATGAATTCATTGTCTGAAATCAAATATACACAACAAATTGAAAGTATTTAATTTGTTATAGAGCCCAGCCAGATGTTTTAAAATTATCAGCTACTAAACCTTCTTCAGACTCCAATTCTCCGGCTATATTGATAACATTAAACTGTAAAATTGGCTTTCCTGCATTGTTGAGACCAACAAAAACTAATTGTCTTTGTCCCTGATCATTGTAAGCAGGAAGCACACCAATACCTGAACAATCGGGTTGAGCAAGTATTTTTTCAATAATATTACGACCTACAATGTGACCAAAAGCCTGATCAGGATGTTTGTCGTAAAAACGCTTTACCATTTCTTCCCCAGCTTCGTAACCAATGTGCTTACCAATTTCAGCTACCTGTGGTTTTTGTAATAATTCTTGTTGCATAATTGTAGGTTTTTGAGTTTATTTATGAGCTAATGTTCATCAAATTGTTTGAGTATGAAATAAGCAATAATTAGAAAAGGAAGAAAAAAAATATGTAAACATATAATTTTCAATATTTTAAGTTTAAAAACGCTGAAATACTTAGTAAATACACAAGCAAACATACGATATGTAATACGTAAAATTACATAGCATAAAAACGTAGTTTAACCTTCAAAAAGTGAAAATTTAGCTAAGTAGAACTGCGATGTGTAAAAAATGTGAATAAGTGTTTACTCTTAGATTCTTGCTGGATTTAGATACAGAGCGCAACCGGAAAAAGAAGAAATTCTTTAGTTGAAAGGTGTTTAAATACAAGCTCAATTAATTAAATAATATTTCAGTTGGATATATAAAATAAGAGCAAATTATAGTATCCTGAAATTAGTTGAATTTCATCTTCTTCTGCTTGAAATATAAACAGGTGAGTTAATAACCTATAAAATAACTTCTCTAGCTATTATTAAATTGAGTAGAAACACTATTCTGTCCTTATTACTCATTGAAAATTACAGTAAGCATTAAAGACCTGGTTTTTAGTAAGTTAGAAACAGGAATGAGCGGTTGAGAAAAGTATTTATTGTAGCAGGATATCGTAATATTACCAATTAAATTTTGCTTATTCCTTTGTATCCTTCTTAGGGTAGTGTATATTGCAGCAACCCAATAAAATATTCTTCCAATGTCTACCGAACTGCAAATAAAATTTGCCATTGCTGATGATCATAAAATTTTCAGAGATGGTATTAAAATGGCTTTAAACGGAAAACCTCACCTGAAACTTGTTTGGGAAGCCGAAGACGGTAAGGAGATGATGCATAAGCTTACTATTAAAAAACCCGACCTTCTTTTATTGGATATCAGAATGCCAGAGTTAGACGGTATTAACGCTTTGCAATTAATCCGAAAAGAGTACGATGAACTTAGAATTGTTGTATTAAGTATGTACGACGATAAGGAAATGGTAAGTAAAATGATGGAAATGGGTGCCAATGCTTATCTGACAAAAACAACTGACCCCAATGAAATTTACGAAGCTATTTTGGCTTGCATGAATGAAGATTTTTATTTTAATGACTTGGTAAATCAGGCGGTATTACTTAAGCTGAATCATAAAAAATCAATCCGCCAGTTTTACCCGAACCCTATTAAGTTTTCAGAAAAAGAAATTCAAATACTCAAACTGCTGGCAGAGGATAAAACCACAGAAGAAATTTCCAAATTGGTTTTTTTAAGCCCAAGAACTATTGAAACGATCAGGCAGAATATGAAAAATAAAGTAGGAGCCAAAACAATTGCAGGATTAATTGTTTATGGAATGAGGAATAAGTTGCTAGATTGATTAGAGCTACCGTAAAAACCACAACACTAAAGTTAGGTAGTTGTACCAATAAAAAAAACGTAAATAGTTTGCAACTTGCACCCTAATTACATCCGTAACCCGATCAACTGCAAAAACCATGTACGAACTCAAAACTATAAAACCCAACGAAACTTTGACTGACACAATAAATGTAGCAATAACTGATGATCATGTACTCTACCGTGCCGGTGTAAAAACGGCGATGGGTATGAAGAAAGATATTAAAATTCTTTTTGAGGCTGACAATGGAATGCATTTGCTAAATATGCTCAAGTCAATAAAGCCTGATGTTATTTTGCTTGATGTGCAAATGCCCATTATGGACGGTATTGCCACCCTGCCGGAAGTGAAAAAATTATACCCGGATATTAAAATTATCATGCTCACTATGCATGATGAGGCTACCATGATTACCCGTTTAATGGAGTTGGGGGCTAACTCTTATCTTACGAAAAATTCTGATAGTGAGCTGATATATGAAGCAATTAAAACCTGTCATGAGCAAGAATACTTCTTTAATGCACTTACCAATAAGGCATTGATTGATGGTTTAAAAAACAAACGTCAGGGCGACGGTGGCTACAATCATGATGTAAAACTCAACGATAAAGAAATGCTTGTACTTAAACTCATGTGTGAAGAAAAGAGTACAAAAGAAATTGCTGATATCGTTGACCTGAGCCCAAGAACTGTTGAAGCAATTCGTGACAAACTCAAATCAAAAATAGGAGCCCGCTCAACAGCCGGATTAATTTTATATGCTGTAAAAAATAATATTATTGAAGGGTAAACTTTGTACCTGAACCAACTGCTGAGGCGATGCTGAAAGGTGTCGCCTCTTTGTTTATATTCGTTTCTATTATGAACTTATTTTCTAATTACAACGGTAAAATTGTGAGTGCTGCTGAAACATTGCTTCATCCTGATAACCGTTCTTTTCGATATGGTGAAGGTTTGTTTGAAACTGTAAGACTGCACAATGGAGTAATGCCACTGTGGGATCGGCATTGGAAAAGATTGAGCGAATCATTACCTGCACTTTATTTTTCAACACCTGTTCTTTTTACAACTGAGCATTTAAAAGAAGAAGTAACGCAGCTTGCAAAAAAAAATAAATGCGTTAATGCTGCAAGGATAAGAATTACAGTTTTTAAAGGTGAAGGAGGAATTTGGGAAACACCAACAACATCATTCAACTATCTCATTCAGTGCTGGCCATTAGAAAAAAAGAATTTTTCAATAAATGAAAACGGGTTGGATATTGGGGTATTTGAAGCAGGTAGAAAAAGTTGTGATGCATTTTCAAATTTTAAAACCAATAACTATCTCATCTATGCTTTGGCTGCACAATATGCAAAGCAGCAAAAGTGGAATGAATGTATAGTGCTGAATCAATATCAAAGAGTTTGTGATGCTACTATTTCTAATATTTTTTTTATAACAAATGGAGAGGTTTGTACACCAGCCTTACATGAAGGATGCGTAAGCGGTGTAATGCGTAATTACTTAATAGAGCAGCTACGGGCAGTCAATGTAAAAGTGAACGAGGATTCTTACGAGATTTCAGACATCAAAAAGGCAGATGAACTCTTTTTTACCAATGCAATGTATGGGATACGGTGGGCCAAATTATTTGGCAGCAACGTATTTTCAAACCAAGCATCCTCCAGCTTTTTTCAAAAATTTATTTCTCCGCTTTTTAAGTAAACAATCTTATTCCTCATCCGTTATAAATTCATGCTTAAACAAAAAGTAAATATTTTTTGGTTCAGACGAGACCTGAGGTTGCAAGATAATGCAGCTTTATACCATGCTTTAAAAGATGGTTTGCCAGTTGTTCCGGTTTTTATTTTTGATAAAGCTATCCTTGATTTACTGGAAGATAAAGCAGACAGAAGAGTTGAGTTTATTCATGATGCTATAACCCATTTACAACTTCAACTCGCTGATCTTGGCAGCAGCATGGAAGTTTTTTATGATTTCCCAACACAGGCATTTTTTCAACTGTTGCAAAACTATGATGTGCAAAAAGTATTTACCAATCATGATTACGAACCTTATGCTAAAGAAAGAGATACCGCCATTGAACAAAAGTTGGTACAAGCCGGAGTTTCTATGTACACCTATAAGGATCAGGTAATTTTTGAAAAAGATGAAGTAGTAAAAGATGATGGCAAGCCTTATACTGTGTTTACCCCTTACAGCAGAAAATGGAAAGCAAAACTCAATGCATTTTATTTAAAGAGCTATCCCACTGAAAATTATTATACAAATTTTTATAAACAGTCACCACAAATAATTCCTTCGCTTAAGCAAATGGGTTTTCAGAAGGTAGGTTTGACTTTTCCTTCATCTGCTGCAAAAGATGAAATTATTATTAAGTATAAAGAACAAAGAAATATTCCTTCCATTGAAGGAACAAGCAGTCTCGGTGTTCATCTTCGCTTTGGAACCATCAGCATCAGGCAACTTGCCAATTATGTAAAAGACATGAACGAAACTTTTTTAAATGAATTGATCTGGCGGGATTTCTATCATATGATTCTTTGGAATTTTCCACATGTAGGAATTGGCAAATCGTTTAAAAAAGAATATGATTTGATTGAGTGGCGAAATAACGAAGATGAATTTAAAAATTGGTGTGAAGGGCAAACTGGTTACCCAATTGTAGATGCAGGTATGCGGGAATTAAATACAACAGGTTTTATGCACAACAGAGTTCGTATGATTGTAGCATCTTTTCTCTGCAAGCATTTACTCATTGACTGGCGTTGGGGCGAAGCATACTTTGCACAAAAATTATTAGACTTTGATTTAGCTGCTAACAATGGTGGCTGGCAATGGGCGGCAGGAAGTGGTTGTGATGCAGCTCCTTATTTTAGAATCTTCAATCCTCGTTTGCAAACAGAAAAATTTGATTCGCAATTAAAATACATTCGCAAGTGGGTGCCGGAGTTTGAAGGTTTTAATTATGTGCAGCCAATTGTACAACATGAATTAGCTAGAAAGCGTTGTTTGGAAACCTATGCTGCTGCTCTAAAGAAATAAAACATCTTCATCATCGGCTTCTAAATTATTCAATTCAAGAAAAACCTGGTGTAAATTTTCTATAGCAAGTTTACCTTCTTCCCCCAAATCGAGACTGTAGCTGTTTACATACAAATCAATATGCTGTCTCATTACGTCTTCACTCATGGTTTGTGAATGTTGTTTTACATAATCTGTAATAACAGGATAATTTGCAAAAGCATAATCTAAACTTTTACGAATGAGTGTATTTATTTTTATAGCTGTTGATCTTTTTACTGATTGATTTATAGCTATGCCGCCCAGCGGAAGAGGTAATTTCATTTTCTTTTCCCAATATATACCCAAATCTTTTACTTTATGCAAACCTTTTTGCTGATAGGTAAACCGGTTTTCATGTATAATCACACCCATATCAACTTCTTTATTTACCAATGCATCTTCAATAGCAGAAAAAATCATAAATGTTTTATCAGTTACATTCGGGTAAGCAAAACTAAAAAGTAAATTAGCAGTTGTATTTTGTCCGGGTAATGCAACAGATGCCTGATTGATTTCTTCATCCGTTAATTCCTGTGCTGTATCTGAAATCAGTAATGGTCCTACACCTGTTCCAATAGCGCTGCCTGCATTGAGCAAAGTGTAATAAGATAGTGATTTAAAAAAAGCAGGGAAGCTGAGTTTTGTAATATCGAGTTTACCTTCTAATGCCCATTGATTAAGTGTTTCTACATCTTCTAAAAAAACCTCAAACTCAAATCCTTCTGTATCAATTTTTCCATTTACCAATGCATCAAAAATAAATGTATCGTTGGGGCATGGTGAAAAACCTAATGTTAATTTCATAATGAATATTTTAGCTCACAGCTCAACGCTAATACCTCACAGCTTTCTATAAATTTTCTACCAATCGAATGAGTTCAGAATTTAAATTACTCACTGCTTCTTTTAATTTCCAGTTTTTTTTATTCCGATCACCCACATAATTTGAAATACTTCTGATTTGTACAAACGGGATACCTTCCCTTAAACATACATAATGCACAGCGGCTCCTTCCATATTTTCAATATCAGCTTTATATTTTGTTGCGTACAGTTCTGTATTCTTTTTTGAAGTAGTAATTTGATTTACGGTAATTGATCTTACTTTTCGCAACAACGTTCTTGCTAAAATTTCTAAATGCGGATTTATAAGCATCTTTTTTGTAAACGGGAATTGACCGGGCTTTGCAAGCTTTAAATCAAACACATCTTTATAACCCTCTTTTTCTTGTACACCCAAATCAGCAATCAGCTCCTCTTTTACAGCTACCACAGTACCAGGTGGATACTTTGTTGTAAAACTCCCCGCAATGCCTGCATCAATTACTATATGCGGTTTTTTTATTTGCAAATGTTTCATTAGTGCATAAGAAGTGTTGAGCATACCTACGCCGGTAAGTAAGAAATCAAGCTCCAAATCATTATAATCCAGTTTTGCAGTTGTTTGGCAATGTTGAATGAAGGGCTTTATTTCTAAAGGAGTGGCAGCAACCAGTAAACAATTCATATGTAAAATTTAAGCAAGATTAAAACAATTTTCAGAATGGCAGTAAACTGGCTCAATCTTATTAACTTTGCGCCTCATTATTTCCTCCGCCCAATGCTGTGAGGAATAAAATAAGTGAAGCATGGTTTACTTAACAAGACTTGAACATTTTAACGCAGCCCACAAACTTTATAATCCTGCATGGAGCAGTGAAAAAAATGAAGCAGTATTTGGCAAATGTGCCAATGAAAACTGGCATGGGCATAATTACGAACTTTTTGTTACAATAAAAGGGCATGTAAATGAAGACACCGGTTTTTTATTTGATGTAAAAAAACTGAGCGAATTAATTAAAGTGTATGTGCTGGAGAAACTTGATCACAAAAACCTGAATGTAGATGTAGATTTTATGCAGGGAAAAATGTGCAGCACAGAAAATCTGGCAAAAGCCATTTGGCAACAATTGCAGCCACATTTACCTCACGAAGTAAAAATGCATTGTATTAAGTTGTATGAAACGCCACGCATTTATGTAGAATATTTTGGCGAATAAACTTTTTTGCACTTTTTCTGTTAGTATGTAGTTCAACTTTCTTTTTTTAGTTATTGAGTACTTCTTCTTTATTCTGTTTAATTATGACTCCAAAAAAAGTATCTGTTTTTAGACATGAGCATTTTAATGCGGCACATCGTTTATACAATAAAAGTTGGACGATGGAGCAGAATGATGCTGTGTTTGGGAAGTGTAATAATCCTTCTTATCACGGTCATAATTATGAATTGGTAGTAAAAATTACAGGTGTACCAAGTATTGAAACAGGCTATGTAATGGATTTGAAATTGTTAAGTGATCTTATAAAAAGGGAAGTGCTTGAACGCTTTGATCATAAGAATTTGAATTTAGATACGGTAGAGTTTAAAACGTTAAACCCAACTGCAGAAAATATTGCCATTGTTATTTTTGATTTAATAAAACCACACATTGATGAGGATAAGGACTTGCAAATAAGATTGTATGAAACACCTAGAAATTTTGTGGAATACCCGGCAAGCCCCCTCTAACTCTCCCGAAGGGTGGGAGAACTCCATTCACAGCCCTTGCTACTTGGAGTTGATGATAAGATACATATTGATTAATGTATGATGTTTAAATAACTTACAGTTAGCTACAAAAAATAATAAAATTATGTCTTATAAAAAAATAGAACAGTACGACGAGCAGGCAACGGCAGGGTTGATTGAAAGCTACAAATCTGCCTTAACACTTTTAGGTGAAGATGCAGAGCGTGAAGGGCTTTTAAAAACTCCTGAACGTGTAGCAAAAGCAATGCAATATTTAACGCAAGGCTATCAAATGGATGCCAAAGGAATTTTAGACAGTGCAAAGTTTCATGAAGAAGTAAGTGAAATGATTATTGTAAAAGACATTGAACTTTACAGTATGTGTGAGCATCACATGCTTCCATTTTTTGGCAAAGCACATGTGGCTTATATTCCTAATGGAGTAATAACAGGATTAAGTAAAATTGCAAGAGTAGTAGATGTTTTTTCAAGAAGGTTGCAAGTGCAGGAGCGGCTTACTACACAAGTGCTGGAAGCTATACAGGAATCATTAAATCCTATAGGTGTGGCAGTAGTAATTGAAGCCCAACATTTGTGTATGATGATGCGTGGTGTACAAAAACAAAACAGTGTTACTACTACATCGGCATTCTCAGGTGAGTTTCATAAAGAAGCTACAAGAAGTGAGTTTCTTAAGTTGATCTCCGGAAAATTGAATTAATAGTAAATCCATAATTGTAAGTCTGTTGTATTTTATTGCAACAGACTTCTTTATTTTTGAAGATTAAACTTATAATTATGAAGCATGCTTTTGTATTTCCCGGCCAGGGTTCACAGTTTAGCGGAATGGGAAAAGCATTATATGAAAACAATGCATCTGCCCAGCGTTTGTTTGAACTGGCAAATGATATATTAGGTTTTCGAATTTCTGATGTTATGTTCAACGGAAGTAATGAAGATTTGAAACAGACAGATGTTACGCAGCCTGCTGTTTTTTTGCATTCTGTTATAGCGTATAAAAGTATTGCTGACTTAAAACCAGATATGGTTGCAGGCCATTCATTAGGCGAGTTTAGTGCCTTGGTTGCCAATGGAACATTGAGTTTTGAAGATGGTTTGCTATTAGTTGCTGCAAGAGCAACAGCTATGCAACATGCTTGTGAAGAGCAACCCGGAAAAATGGCCGCTGTTATTGCACTAGATGATGCAAAGGTTGAAGAGATATGTGCCACTCTAGAAGAAGTTGTAGTGGCTGCCAATTACAATTGCCCAGGCCAGATAGTAATCAGCGGTACACCTGAAGGTGTAGATAAAGCATGTGAATTATTAAAAGCAGCAGGAGCAAGAAAATGTTTGCTCCTACCTGTAGGTGGTGCATTTCATAGTCCGCTAATGATTCATGCTGAAGAAGAATTGGTAGCAGCAATTGAAAAAGTAACGTTTTATAAGCCCACTTGTCCTGTATATCAAAATGTTGTTGCAAGGGGTGTGCTTCGGCCCGAAGAAATAAAAATGAATTTAATACACCAGCTTACAGGTGCAGTAAGATGGACACAAAGTATACAGGCAATGATTAACGATGGTGCCAGTAAATTTACAGAAGTGGGACCGGGCAGAGTATTGCAAGGTGTAATACTAAAAATAAATAAAGACGTAGTTGTGAGTGGTGTGAGTTAATGCTATTTGTAATTACGATAAAGGAATACTGCAATTCACCCACTCAGCATCAAAATTCGTCTTATACTTTTTATAAAAATTAATGGCGGGCTCATTCCACTCTAATACCTGCCACACTATACCACAAAAGTTTTTTTCTTTGGCTTCAATAATAAGTTGATCCATTAATAATTTACCAATTCCTTTTCCTCTTGCCTGTTCAGTAACAAGAATATCTTCTAAATACATGCGCTGGCCTTTCCAGGTGGAGTACCGGATGTAGTATAATGCAAAACCTAAAATGATTCCATCTTCCTCCGCCACAAAAGCCCACCACACCGGATTTATTCCAAAACCGCTTTGCTCAAAATGTTCCAGCGTTACGGTTACTTCCAGTGGAGCTTTTTCATACAAAGCAAGCTCATTGATTAATTCTAACAGTCTTTGGCAATCTTCTTTTAATGCACGGCGAATGATCATACTCATAATAAAAATAAAATACAAATGTAAGGAGTGACCGCACCAGAATTTAGCAATAGATAATTTATTATGCTTTATTCAATATAATTGTAAATGTACTTCCCGTACCAAATTTACTTTCAACAGTAGTGCTTCCTCCCTGTGCTTCCATAAATTCTTTGCTAATAGAAAGCCCCAATCTGGTTCCTTCTTTTTATGTGCCGGGTACACGGAAGTAGCGATCAACTATTTTGTCTTTATACTGTGGTGCAATGCCTTGCCCGGTATCTTTAATTGATAGTAAAACACGTTTATCAATTTGAGCAACCGAAAGATATATGATTGAATTTTCATAGAAATAATGGATAGCATTTGAAATAAGAATACTAACCAACTAGATTGATTTTTTCGTGATTGGCCAGCACTCAGCATTGAAAGCTAAAAAAAGGCCACCAGTTTATTGGTGTCTTTCATATTTAAAAACTTACAGCAACAGAACCTGTAAGAAAAGTATTATTTTTTACGGTTTGTGTTTGTTTGATAAAAATGGCATCTTTACTGTTGAAACTTCTTGCTTCTAAACGTAGCAGAATATTTTTTGCCGGTGCATGATCAATATTGATTGAATAACCGGTTGTTTGAAAACCATTGGTTGTTCCTGTACTGATGATCACTTCGTTTTTATCATTGTAGTGCTCCAGTCTTCCAGCCATTGCCCATTTGTCATTAAAGGAATATTTGAGAATAGCGTTGGGTGTATACCATGTATTCGTTCCTGTTCCTGTTGGTGTTTTTTCTTCAGTTCCAATATCAAACCCAAATATTAATCCTAATTTGTCTGTGATTGAAATGATGCTGTAGAAGTTATGAAAGATTCTAATCAGCCTTGCGCTATCCGGTTTATCAGTGCCGATAAATGTACTGTAGTTGAGTAATACTTTACTGGATGGTTTGTATTGAATTTGTGTGCCCCAGCTCATCAGCGAATTACCATTTACTCTTTGAATCCTTTGCCATCCGTTCAACGCCATAGCACTCAACATCCATTTACCATCATTGGTGTTGTAGGTAATTTTTCCACCTGCCTCGTAGTACGGAGAATTGTCGGCCAGGATACCTCTTGTTAACGTCCAGCAATCTTTGCTGATGGCGCTTTCAAAACCAATATGCGAAGCAAAAATACCTGCATCCAGCCAAAGATTTTTTGTTTTAGAAAGTTTGACTCCTGCATTGGCTTCATAAATATTTTTTAATACGCCGGGTTCTGCTGCAAGGTTTGCATTCATGTAGGTACCAGTGGCCAGCGCAAGATTGGCTCTTGCTCTTTGTGCTGTGTAATTTGCTTTTATAAAACCGAGGTTCAGATTAAATTCATTATGCCGGTTATGGCTGTAAACAAAACCAGGACGGTTATTATCTGCAGGTTTATTAAAATCGTATTGATAATAGGTCTCAGCATAACCGCTGATTGTTAATGTTCCGTTTGTTGAATCCTGCGCCATTGCAGTGAAGCCCATCAAAAGAGCTGCACTTACAAAAATCGTTTTCATCTTTCTATTGTTTTCACTCTTTTTACTACTTTCTTTTTCCTTTAAACGTTCCGTTCGGTTGAATAAAACTCAACGATGTTACAGTTCCTTTTTCATCCTTTTCAAACTTTACACTGAAGCCGGGGAGAGCTTTAAAATTAAAAACATTTTCTTTTACCGGAACAAGTTCATAATCTGTTTGTCCGGGTACAAATACAACCAACGTTTTTTCTCCTTTGATGTACACTTTTACAACGGTTGGGCCGGGCAATTCATATTCTCCAACTAATTTTTCAAGATCTTCTTTCTTTACATCAATGGCAGTTACTTCTTTTTTAAATTCGATCGCTTCAACGCTTCCTTCCAATGGAAGTTTTAAGGATTCTATTTCACCTTTTACATTAATTGTAAACAATCCTTTCAGGTCTTCATCTGTCTCCGCATCATTTCCTTCATCTATTGGCAAGAAATTAAACCAGTCAAAATGATAGTGATTGATTTTAAAATTCAAACCGTTGTATGAGCCCTTCAATGTATCTTTTTCTTGAGTGATGGTTAATGTGCCGTAACCATCATTTTTATATATGCCTGTATAATCAACTAACGAATGTGTAGGTTTGGTTCCCCATTTGTGTTGTGTGCTGTCTGCTTTCATTTTTTCTTTTTCAGCCAGTTTTGCTTTTGCTACATCTGTTTTGCGGAGCTGATGCCAGTCACGGAATTTTAAACCAAGCATTCGGTCAACAATCGTGTTGCGGATGATGGCTGGTAATGTTGAGCCGTTTTGATTTACTGAAATAAATACACCAATACTGTCAGTAGGAAAGAATGATGTGCTGGTACTGAAGCCATCAATATTGCCGCCATGCTCTACTCTGTAGTGACCACGATAGTTGGCAAGAAACCATCCCATTCCATAATTAGCAAAAAATACATCCGATTGTTCTTTGGTAGGTAGACCGCCAGCGATGATCATTTGCGAACTGATGGCCTGATTAAAATAAGCAGCAGGAATAATTTCTTTACCATTGAACTTGCCACCGTTAATCCACATCATTGCCCAGTTGGCCATATCTTTTGCATTTGAGTTGATGCTACCGGCAGGGCCCATCGCATCAATATTCATAAACTTCATCTTAAGAACTTTGCCCTCCTCTTCACGATAACCCAATGAAAAATCAGGTGATTTCTGATGATCGTTCATAGAAGTATTACTCGCACTCATGCCCAGAGGCATAAATAATTTTTCTTTCACTAATTCTTCCCATGTTTTACCGCTTAACTTTTCTGCAAGTACACCCTGTGCTAAAAACATAAAATTATTATACTGCCATAGTTGACGAAGTGGCGCACTCGGTTCAAAATAACGGATGATGTATAGCAAACTATCTCTTCTTGTTTTAGCACTGTACCATGCAAGATCATGCCGGGGCAAACCGGTACGATGACTCATCATATCTCTTGCAGTGATAGTGTTTGTCATTTCATCTTTTATAAATCTTAGCTCTGGCAAATAATTATTTACGGGTTTATCTAAATCTAATTTCCCATCTTTCATTGGAAAACTTAAGAGTGAAGAAGTAAATGCTTTTGTGCAACTGCCAATGGCAAACAAAGTATTTTCAGTTACAGGGATTTTATTTTCATAATCTTTATAACCATAGCCTTTGGCAAGCAATACTTTATTTTTTTCAACAACAGCTACAGAAACACCCGCTACATTCCATTCTTTAAGCATTCGGTTGATGAAGGTATCAATACCTGCCAGGCGTTTATCAGTTGTTTGTGCAGTAGTGGTTTGCTGCAATGTGGCTGCAAGTGCTAGGATAAAAAGTATTCTCATTGTTCTTGGTAGTTTATTATTATTAGTTTCCGGAGATACTGTTTTGTTACAATAAAAAATCAGTTGACCGCTAAAGCATTTTCAAAATCTGCAATCAGATCATTTGCATTTTCAATACCCACTGAAATTCTTAACAAGTTTTCCGGCGTTAGAGATGTTGGTCCTTCGGTTGATTTGCGATGTTCAATCAAACTCTCCACTCCACCCAAACTTGTAGCATGGGTAAACAACTTTAATGCGCCTGCAATTTTCAATGCTGCTGTTTCACCACCTTTTACCAAAATGGATAACATACCACTATAACCATTCTTCATTTGTTTTTGTGCAATGAGATGTTGCGGATGCGATGGCAAACCCGGATATAAAACTTTTTCAATCTTTTGATGTGTTTCTAAATACTGCGCCAGTTGCATGGCATTGTTTGAATGGATGGGCATGCGTGCAATGAATGTAGTTAAACTCCTGCACAACAGCCAGCAATCGTAAGGCGATGGAACAGCGCCTCCATATTTTTGAACGTTAAGAATAAATTCATATCGCTCATTTGTTTCTTTGAAAATCAATGCGCCACCAAGTATATCACTGTGGCCACCCAAATATTTTGTAGTTGAATGCATTACAATATCAATACCCATTTCCAAAGGTTGTGTGTAGAAAGGTGTTGCCCATGTATTGTCTGCAACAGTAAAACAGTTGTGTTGTTTGGCTATTGCAACCACCGCTTCAATATCCGTTACTTTAATCAATGGATTGGAGGGTGTTTCCATCCAGATGAGTTTGGTATTAGGTTGTATGGATGATTGGAGCTTGTTCAAATCAGTCATGTCCACTTTTGTATAAGTCAAACCAAAACCGGAGAATAATTTATCAAGAATATTGTAGAGCGAAAAATAAGCATCATCAGGCAGCAGAATATGATCACCTGTTTTTAAACTTTGAAACACAGCAGTAGCTGCTGCTAAACCGGATGAAAAACTTACACAGGCTTTTCCGTTTTCCATCATGGCCAGTTTGCTTTCTAATGAACGGCGGTTTGGGTTATCGTATCTGGAGTAAATATAACCTTCCGGATAACTGATGCCGTCTTCTGCCCGTTCAAAAGTGGTGGAAAGTACAATGGGTGCTATTACAGCTCCGCTGTTGTCTTTTACATTGTGTTCATGTATAATTCTTGTTGGTAATTCCATGCCTGTGCGTTTAAATTTTACCTGCTAAATGTAAGGAATCTTACCTGCACAGATGTGAGTTCTTTGGGTATTTGTATAAATAGTTTATTTCTTAATTTCCGTTTTCAAATAAATGATATGTTACAACTTCTGCAAAGCTATGCTGCGTATAATCATTGGGCCAACAAAACAATGAATGATGCCATTCTTGAGATGGGCGAACACTTACATCAACAAATCGTAAAGAGCAGTTTTCCTAATTTGTATGCAACTGTTTTGCATATGTGGGATGCGGAAAGTATCTGGTGGCAGCGTATGCAAGGACATGCACAATTGCTAATTCCCAGCCGTGAGTTTAACCCTACTATGAAAGAAGCGGTGAATGGTTTGTTGAATCAGTCACATGAATGGAGTAACTGGCTTAACAGTTGTACAGAAGAAAAATTGCAAAAAGAATTTTCGTATAAAAACATAAAGGGTGAGTTATTTACTTCCGGTGTGTGGCAAGTGGTGCATCATATATTTAATCATGGCACGTATCATCGTGGGCAATTGGTAACCATGATGCGGGAGTTGGGTGCAACTGAAATTCCTTCAACTGATTTTATTCATTGGTACAGAACTATTTCGAACAGTTAAGCTGAAAAAATCAACCCAACACCTGATTCTAATCATTCAAAAACAAAATGATACCTACTAAGTTGCCGTGTAAATTAGCTTCTTATGCAACAACCTGTTCCTTCTGATATTGATATTGCCCAATCGGCTCCGATACGTCACATTCGGGATATTGCCGCTTCTATCGGAATTCATAAAGAAGACCTGGAATATTATGGGAAGTATAAAGCAAAGCTTCCGCTTTCTTTTATTGATGAAGAAAAAATAAAACAGCATCATCTGATACTTGTAACAGCGCTAACGCCTACACCTTTAGGCGAAGGAAAAACAACCGTTGCAATTGGATTAACAGAAGGGTTGAATCGAATTCAAAAAAAAGCAATAGCGGTATTAAGAGAACCATCATTAGGTCCGGTGTTTGGTGTAAAAGGTGGAGCAGCTGGTGGTGGATATTCTCAGGTAATACCAATGGAAGATATTAATCTGCATTTCACAGGCGATTTTTCTGCAATTGAAAAAGCAAATAATCTGTTAGCAGCATTAATTGATAATTATATTCAAAACCCCGTCAGTTTATTAAAGATTGATGCACGCACTATCGTATGGAAACGGGTTATTGATTTAAACGACAGGGCACTCCGGCACATAATTATTGGGTTAGGTGGTACTGCAGATGGCACACCCCGTGAAGATGGATTTAATATTACACCTGCATCAGAGATCATGGCCATCCTTTGCTTATGTAAGAACATGAGCGATTTGAAGGAACGGCTGGGAAATATTTATGTGGGACAAACTTTTGAGCAACAACCTGTTTTTGCAAGAGATATTCATGCTGTTGGTGCAATGGCCGTTTTATTAAAAGATGCCATTAAACCAAATCTTGTTCAAACATTAGAAGGCAATCCGGCACTTATACACGGCGGACCATTTGCAAGTATTGCACAAGGAACCAATTCTATTCTTGCAACAAAAATGGGATTAAGCCTGGGCGATTATGTTGTAACAGAAGCAGGCTTTGGTGCCGATTTGGGTGCAGAAAAATTCTTTAACATCAAATGTGTTTCCGGTGAATTAAAACCAGAAGCTGTTGTTTTGGTTGTTACAGTAAAAGCACTTCGTTATCATGGTGGAGCAAAGAAAGAAGAATGGTTAGTTCCTTCAGTTGAACGTGTAGTAAAAGGATTGAGCAATATGCGAAAGCATCTTGAAAATTTACAGCAGTTTGGTATGCGTCCTGTAGTTGCCATCAATCATTTTAAACAGGATACAGAGGAAGAAATTAAATTAATACTGGATGAATGCAAAGGAATGGGCATTTATGCAACTATAGTTAAAGCATGGGCGATGGGTGGAGCGGGTTGTGAAGATTTAGCAAAAGCAGTTGTGCAATCCATTGAAAAAAAAGAAAGTCATTTTACACCATTGTATGATTGGAGTTTATCTATTGAAGAAAAAATAAACACCATTGCTCAAAAAATTTATGGAGCTGCTTCTGTTGCCTATTCAACAAAAGCAAAAGCACAATTAAAAAAAATAAAAACACTGGGGTTTGACTGGATGCCGGTTTGTATGGCAAAAACTCCAAGGTCTTTTAGTGATGATGAAACAAAAAGAGGAAGACCTGTAGATTTTGCAATTACCATTCGTGAATTTGAATTTGCCAGTGGCGCAGGTTTTGTAATTCCGATTACGGGTGAAATGATGCGGATGCCGGGATTGCCTTCTGTTCCTGCAGCAGAAAAAATTGATATTGATGAAAATGGAAAAATTGTGGGATTGTTTTAATAAAAAAAAGCGATTGAGCAACCAATCGCTTTTTATTTTTTACTCTTTATTTTTCACTTTGTATCATACGCCCACTTCACCCAGGTAGCTCCCCATGTAAAACCGCCACCAAAAGCAGCCAATACAATATTGTCTCCTTTCTTTAATTGGCTTTCCCATTCCCATAGGCAAAGTGGAATAGTGGCAGCAGTAGTATTGCCATACTTAGCTATGTTCATCATTACTTTTTCTTTAGGTAATCCCATTCTGTTTGCAGTGGCATCAATAATTCTCAGGTTTGCCTGGTGAGGAACAAGCCATGCAATATCATCTCCCGTTAACTTATTTCGTTCCATTAACTCAGCACTTACATCTGCCATTCCTTTTACTGCAAACTTAAAAACACTTTGCCCTTCTTGATACGCATAATGTTCTTTATTTGCTACTGTTTCCATTGTAGCTGGTTTTAAGGAACCACCTGCTTTCATGTTTAAATATGTACGACCACTTCCATCTGTACGCAGGATGCTGTCTTTAATTCCATAATCTTCAGTAGTAGGTTCAAGCAAAACAGCAGCAGCTCCATCGCCAAATAATATACAAGTGTTTCTGTCTGTGTAATCAACAATGGCACTCATTTTATCTGCACCCACAACCACAACATTTTTATAACGGCCACTTTCAATATAAGTAGCACCGGTAGTTAATGCAAATAGAAATCCACTGCATGCAGCACTTAAATCAAAACCCCATGCATTTGTTGCTCCAATTTTATCACAAACAATATTTGCTGTTGCCGGAAACACCATATCAGGTGTAACGGTTGCCACAATTAAGCAATCAATGTCTAATGGAGTAATGCCTCTTTTTTTACATAGCTCTAAAACAGCAGGAGCTACCATATCAGATGTTGCTAAACCTGTGCCTTTTAAAATTCTGCGTTCAGAAATTCCGGTTCTTGTACGAATCCATTCATCATTGGTATCTACCATTTTTTCTAAATCAAAATTGGTGAGCCTATCTTCAGGCACCCAACCCGCAACAGCAGTAATAGCAGCAGTAATTTTGGAACTCATGATTGTTGTTTGTTTTCAAGTCCGCAAACATACATGAATTTGAAGCAACCATTTTTTCCGCTATTTTCGCCACATGTTCGCTTACTTAAAAGGAAGTTTTACGCTTAAAACTCCAACTGTAATTTATGTAGAAGCTCATGGAGTGGGTTATGAAGTGCAGGTGAGTTTAAATACTTATTCAAAAATTCAACATTTACAGGAAGGCATTTTATATACACATCTCATTATTAGAGAAGATGCTCATGTGCTGTATGGTTTTTTTGAAAAAAGCGAAAAAGAAGTGTTTCAACAATTAATAAGTGTATCAGGTGTGGGTGCAGCAACGGCAAGAGTAATGCTGTCTTCGCTGCAAGCAAATGAATTGATCAATGCCATATTATCGGGCAACGAAAGTCTTTTAGAAAGCATCAAAGGAATAGGTAAAAAAACAGCCCAGCGCATAGTACTGGAACTCAGAGATAAATTTTCAAAATCAACAACAGATGGTAATATTTCTACGCTGAATCACAATACATTAGAGCATGAGGCGTTAACTGCATTAACTGCTTTAGGTATTGCCAGAAACGCCGCCGAATCAGCAATAAAAAAAGCTACTCAAACTAGTAATACGTTTGGAAAAGTAGAAGAGCTGATAAAAGCAGCATTGAAATGTTTGTAAACCAAAACCATTGATTCGCTGAGATTTTGAACCCGATAAAACGCACCATACAGGTTAAAGTAGCCTTAGTTACTCTCATACTTATTTGTTTCTGCTCAATAAGTTATGGTGGCAATCAATCACCCATTCCATTAGTACAGGATACTATTCGCCCAAAAGACTCCTTACGTTTTCCACTAAACGACAGAAGAGGCGATCAATACAATTATCCAAAAAATAACAACCCCTTTGATTTACAAAAACCATCGGGTATTAAAGATTCCATTGTATATGATGCCGCAACAAGGCGTTATTATATTTATGAAAAAATTGGCCGCAGTTGGTATCGCAAACCCACCTATCTCACTTTTGATGAAATGGTAGCGTATAAAAGTCGTGAACAGGAGAGAGATTATTTTCAACGCAGGTTAAACACCACCTTAAATTTAAATCGTAAGGTTCAGGATCCTAAGTTAAAGATTAAAGAAAGTTATTTTAACCGTTTATTCAGTAATACCGGTATTCCTAAAGTTGAAATACGGCCCACGGGTAACGTAACCTTAACAGCAGGTTATCTCGGGCAGAATATTAAAAACCCAACCCTGCCCGAACGTGCCAGAAAAAACGGCGGTTTTGATTTTGATATGCAGGCCAATTTTGGATTGAATGCAAAAATTGGTGATAAACTTAATTTTCCTGTTACTTATAATACGTTGGCCAATTTTCAATTTGAAAATCAACTGAAGCTGGATTACTCAGGCAACAGTGATCAAATTATAAAACGAATTGAAGCCGGTAATGTTTCCTTTCCTGCAAAAGGAACGCTAATGCCAGGCGCATCAACCTTGTTTGGTTTAAAAACAGAATTACAGTTTGGTAAATTATTTGTTACAACGGTACTGGCCAATCAAAACTCAAGTGTGCAAAAAACACAAGCACAAGGCGGTAGTGGTTTGCAGCAATTTCAAATAAAAGCGGATGAGTACGAAGAGAACCGCCACTTTTTATTAGCACAATATTTCCGTAAAAATTATAATACAAGCATGAAGAACCTTCCGGCAGTAATTACTCCGGTGCAAATTCTTCGTATGGAAGTATGGGTTACAAACCGTACAGGTTCTACTACAGAAAACAGAAATGTAGTTGCCTTTATGGATCTGGGCGAAAATCAACCAAACAATCCAAACGTAAATTCATTAACAGCGTCAGATTTTCCTGCAAACAATGCAAATGATTTGTACGCCAGAATACAAAACGACCCGTTAACAAGGGATGCATCGCTTGTTACCAATCGTTTAACAGGTTATGGGTTAACAGCAGTGCAGGATTTTGAACGGACTTTTGCAAGAAAACTCAGGCCTGAAGAATATTATTTTAATCAACAAATAGGTTTTATTTCTTTAAACACCACGTTACAGCCCGATGAAGTTTTGGGTGTGGCATTTCAATATACTGTAAACGGGAAAGTATATCAGGTAGGTGAATTTTCAAATGATGTAACGCCGGATACTACCAATAATAATTCAGGTACTCAGAAAGTATTGTTTTTAAAAATGCTGAAGGCAACATCGCAGCGAACTACACTTCCTATTTGGGATTTGATGATGAAGAATGTGTATTCAGTTGGTTACGGGCAATTAGAGCGAAAAGATTTTAAATTAAATATTTTATATCAGGAACCGGGCGGTGGCGAAAAAAGATATATACCTGAAGGTGAGAAAAAAGGTGTGCCGATTCTTGAATTGGTAAATCTTGACAGGCTCAATAATCAAAATGATCCGCAGCCCGATGGCGTATTTGATTATGTAGAAGGCTTTACAGTGATTTCGCAACAAAGCCGAATTGTATTTCCATTACTTGAACCTTTTGGTGCCGATCTTGAATATATTTTTACAGGTGCTAACGCCGCGGAGTTGAAGAAAAAATATTTGTTCTATCCATTATACGATTCTATTAAATGGGTAGCACAACAATCGCCACAATTAAATCGGTTTATTATGCGTGGTGCTTCACGGAGTGCGGGAGGCAATGGTGAAATTTCATTGGGTGCTTTTAATGTGCCACCAGGCAGTGTAACTGTTACAGCAGGTGGGCAACGATTGCAGGAGAATATAGATTATACGGTTGACTATAATTTGGGTACAGTAAAAATTATTAATCAGGCTATTGTTAACGCAGGCATTCCAATAAATGTAGGCTTTGAAAACAATGCAACTTTTGGAAACCAGAGCAGAAATTTTATGGCGCTGCGGTTAGATTACCGTTTAATTGAGCGACAAACCAAACAACTGAGTTTAGGTGCAGCGGTAATGCGTTTGAGTGAGCGGCCTTTCTTTACAAAAATGAATTATGGCGATGATCCCATTCGCAACACCATGATTGGTGGAGATGTAAATTTCAGAAGCGATTGGAAACGCTTAACCAAGTGGTTAGATGCATTACCTTTTTATAGCACTCGCCAAACATCTACTATTAACCTGTATGGCGAAGCGGCACAAATTATTCCGAGTACAGCAAAACAAATTCGTCCGGAAAAAGGACAGGGCGGTTTAATTTATATTGATGATTTTGAAGGCACAAGAAATGGAATTGATCTCCGCTTTCCATTTATTGCCTGGACACTTGCTTCAACGCCTTATCAATCAAAAGATCGGTTTGGTGCAGAACTTTTTCCGGAAGCAGGGCTCATTAATCAGTTAGATTACGGTTATAACAGATCAAAACTTGCATGGTATAATATTGAACCTGTGTTGCAGGAACGCAGAAGTGCAAACAATCCTTTTGGAAATAATTTAACGGAACTCTCTGATCCACGTGTTCGTTTTGTTAACCGTATCGAAGTGTTTCCACAGGCAACACCTGATCTGGGGCAAAATCAACTCATTACTTTTGATTTGGCATTTTATCCTACTGAACGTGGGCCTTATAATTATGATGCAAGACCGGGAAGCATTAACGGAGCTAACGGTAAATTACTCAACCCTAAAAGAAGATGGGGTGGTATTATGCGTGCCATTGATCAAATAGATTTTGAAACAAATAATATTGAGTTTCTTGAAATGTGGGTGCAGGATCCTTTTGTTTTAAACCCAACAAGCACTGGCGGACAATTGTATTTTAATCTGGGTAATATTTCTGAAGACATTTTAAAAGATGGCAGAAGGTTTTATGAAAACGGATTGAGTACTACGCAAACAATTGCCAGAGAAGATACAAGTGTGTGGGCAAGGGTGCCACGCAACCCTATACAAATTGCACAGGCATTCAGTAATATTGTTGAGGAACGCCCACAGCAGGATGTAGGTTTTGATGGGTTAACTGATACAGCAGAAGTTCGGTTTAGAAGTGATTTTTTAAATGCTTTCCGTGCCAACTATGGTTCGGGCATTTCATTCCAAAACTTAACAACTGATGCAAGCAGTGATAACTATCGCCACTTCAGAGATCAGTTATACGATCAGCAAAATGCAGGTATTTTAAACAGGTATAAAAATTTTAATAATCCGCAAGGCAATAGCCCGGTAGCAGATAATAATCAAAACTATACACCAGCTTCCTCATTGTATCCTGACAATGAAGACTTGAACAGAGATAATACATTAAATGAAGTAGAAGAATATTTTCAATATGCAGTGGAGCTAAAAACAAAAAATGATCCTGCCATGCAGGTGGGGCAAAACTTTATTGCGGATAGAAGAGAAGTAGATGTAAAACTGGCCGATGGTAATTCAAGAAAAGAAACATGGTATTTATTTCGCATACCTGTTAAGCAGTATCAATTAAAAGTGGGAAATATCCCTGATTTTAAATCCATTCGTTTTATGCGGATGTTTATGACAGGGTTTGAAGATACTTTAACCGTTGTTCGTTTTGGAAAACTGGAACTGGTAAGAAATACATGGCGTGCATATACTTTTGGCTTAGATTCTACAGGACAATATACCCCGCTGCAAAATCCAAGTACCTCGTTTAATGTAACGGCAGTAAACGTAGAAGAAAATGATAACCGTGTACCGGTAAATTATGTAATTCCTCCGGGTATTGAACGGGTTCAGCAGTTGAGTAATAATGGAATAAACCTGCTGCAAAATGAGCAATCACTGAGTATGCAGATTTGTGGCTTGCAGGATGGAGACAGCCGTGCCGTATTTAAATCAACCAACCTTGATCTGCGTCAGTACAGGCGTGTACGTATGTTTATGCATGCAGAAAGCGGTGGAAAAATTGATGAGCTGAAAGATGATAACTTAATTGCAGTTATACGTTTTGGTACCGATTTTATTAATAATTTTTACGAAGTACGTATGCCTTTAAAAGCAACTAAATGGGGGAGTCTTTTAAAAGACACGGCTGTGTGGCCAAGTGCCAATGAGTTTGATCTGGATTTAGAAGAACTTGTTCGTTTTAAATTGAGAAGAAGTGGAGGCGTAAATACATTGTTTTCTGAAAACAGGGGAAAGGGAATCAGATGGAGTGTGCTTGGTAACCCCAATCTTGGAGAAGTAAAAGGATTTTTAGTAGGCATTGAAAATAACAAAAGCGATGCAAATTCAATTGTATGTGCCGAAGTGTGGATTAATGAATTACGGTTAAGTGGCTTAGATGAAAAAGGCGGATGGGCTGCTACCGGAAGAATGGATATTCAAATGGCAGATTTAGGAAGTATTACCGTTTCAGCAGCTGCAAGAAGTGCCGGCTTTGGAACCATTGAGCAAAGAGTAAATGAAAGAAGCAGGGAGTTTTTCTCACAGTTAGATATTGCCGCCAATTTACAATTAGGAAAGTTGTTGCCAAAAAAACTGGCCATTGATATTCCTTTTTATGCAAGCTATTCACAAGCGGTATTAAACCCCGAGTACGATCCTTATGATCAGGATGTGAAGCTTAAAGACAAACTCAGCAATACAAATAATAAAGACTCAATTAAAAATATTTCACAGGATTTTGTAGGTATTACAACGGTGAACATCACCAACATGCGTAAAAATAAAACAAGTAAAAAGCCGGCAAAGGTGTACGATATTTCAAATTTTGATGTAAGCGGTTCTTACACAAAAACAGCAAGAAGAAACCCCTTGATTGAAAGTGATGTGCTTGAAAAATATTATGGTGGCCTGGGTTATAACTACGCACCGCAGCCAAAATATGTGGAGCCATTTAAAAAATTAATTAAGTACCGAAGCCCCTGGTGGAATATCATTAAAGACTTTAATATAAATTACCGCCCAAGTTTGTTAAGCTTCCGTGCCGATGTGAACAGGCAGTTTGGAGCAGCAAGAGCAAGAGAAGTGCAAATTTTAGGTGTAGCACCAAGTCCGTTTAAAATTCCCGAAACCTATGATAAATATTATACGTTTGACAGGGTGTATAATATGCGTTGGGATTTAACCCGTTCTTTAAACATTGATTTTTCTGCTACCAATAATGCAAGGATTGATGAACCTGCAGGGCGTATTGATACCAAGGAGAAAAAAGATTCAGTTCGAAAAAACTTTTTAAAAGGTGGAAGAAATGTGATCTATCGCCAAACAGCCAATGCATCTTACAATCTTCCTTTGGCAAAAATTCCTTTGCTCGATTGGACAACGGCACGTTTTAATTATGCCACAACTTATAACTGGATCGGTGCTTCACGTCTTGCATTAAGTCTTGGTAATACAATAGAAAATTCGCAGCAACGGATTTTTACAGGCCAGTTAGATTTTACAAGGCTGTATGCGAAATCAAAATTCCTCCGTTCGCTTGAAACACAAACGGATAAAGGAAAAGCACCGCAACTGGCATCGCCCAATATCAAATTCAATCCAAAAGACACTGTTGGCAAAAGCAAGAAATATATTGCCAAATTATTCCGCCGCCTCAATCGGTTGGAGGCAAAGAAAGATAATGGCATCCCCTTTGAACCCGATCCTACATTAAAAGTTTTTGGAAAATTATTTACAGCCGTTAAGAATATTAATATCAATTATACTGAGTCGTTCAACTCCAGATTGCCGGGATATACAGACAGTACAAAAATTCTTGGTCAGAACTGGAGAACCCGTGCGCCCGGTTTGGATTATGTGTTTGGCCGCCAGCCGGATATTGATTGGCTAAATAATGCAGCTAATAAAAAATTAATTACAAACGATGTAAACTTTAATTACCTGTTTACACAGAGTTACCGGCAGGAGTTGAAGTTAGAAGCAACTGTAGAACCCTTCCGTGATTTTACAATTGATATAAACATGGGCCGTTCCTTTAGTAAAAACTCATCCAGTTTATTTAAGGATACAACAGGCACCGGAAAGTTTGCAAACCTCAATCCGTATGCAGGTGGTGGTTTTGATATTACATTTATTTCTTATCAAACCATGTTTAAAAAATTCTCTGTTACCACGCCGGGAGAATCTTTTTTACAGTTTGAAAAGAATAGAGTATTATTATCGCAGCGTTTAGGGCAAGCCAATCCTTACAATGGAGGAACAATAAATGCGGATGGTTATTATAAAGGTTATGGGCGCTATGCGCAGGATGTGTTGATACCGGCATTTGTGGCTGCTTATACAGATCAGGATCCATTAAAAGTGGGGTTAATTGATCAGGATAATAAACGAATTAATACCAATCCGTTTAAACGTTACACTCCTAAACCAAACTGGAGGTTAACCTATAATGGGCTTTCACGTATTGCAGGACTCGATAAAATATTTACAAACTTTACCATTACGCATAGTTACACCAGCAACTTAAGTATGAATAATTTTACATCAGCATTATTGTATGCTGATCAGTTAGGATTAGGGTTCCCTTCTTTTATTGATACGCTTTCAAATAATTTTGTTCCTTACTTTATTGTACCCAATGTAACCATCAGCGAACGGTTTCAACCATTGATTGGTATAGATGTGCAGCTTACCAATCAACTGAATTTTAAAGTTGATTATGGCCGCAGCCGTACTATTAGTTTAAGCTTAATTGATTTTCAGGTGAGTGAGGTTCGCAGTGTTGATATAACCGTTGGTGCCGGATGGAGAAAACGTGGATTGAAGCTTCCTTTTAAAGTGCCGTTTACAAAAAGCGATTCAAAAACACTGGAGAATGACATCACTTTCCGTTTTGATTTAACCTACAGAGACAATGCCATTGCCAATAATATTTTAGATCAGCGTAACTCCATACCTACGGGGGGGCAAAAAATACTCAGCATCAATCCTTCTATTGATTATGTGCTGAACAATCGCTTACGTTTACGTTTGTTTTTTGAACAAACAAGAGTCATTGGTTATATTGCCACACCACCTCCGGTTGTAAATACAAGAGCTGGGTTGCAGGTGAATATCAGTTTGCAGTAAGTACTTACTTCCTGTGAATTGCAACCTATAATGAACCAGTAAACTTCATTTCCCCCATCTTCCTTATTTTTGAACAAATCAACAATTATGAGTCATCAACTCCTCAAAGGAAAAAAGGGAATCATCTTCGGTGCATTAGATGAAAAATCAATTGCATGGAAAACAGCATTGAAGTGTTTTGAAGAAGGCGCACAAATTGTATTAAGTAATGCTCCTGTGGCACTGCGTATGGGCGAAATAAATAAACTGAGTGAGCAATGTGGTAATGCACCGATTATTGGTGCCGATGTTACCAATATGGAGGACCTGAAAAATCTCTTTGAAAAAAGTATGGAGCATTTTGGCGGCAAGGTGGATTTTATTCTGCACTCAATTGGCATGGGTATTAATGTACGCAAGGGCAAGCATTACACAGAAATGAATTACGAATGGAATCAGAAAACAAATGATATCTCTTCTATGAGTTTGCACCGAGTGTTGCGCACTGCATGGGACTTGGATGCACTGAGTGAATGGGGTAGTGTAGTGGCGCTTACTTATATTGCTGCACAGCGTGTGTTTCCAGATTATAATGAAATGGCCGATGCCAAAGCACTTTTGGAAAGTATTACAAGAAGTTTCGGCTACCATTATGGTGTAAAAAATAAAGTGAGAGTGAATACCATTTCGCAATCGCCTACAAGAACCACTGCTGGCAGCGGTGTAAAAGGATTTGATGGGTTTATTAATTATGCAGAAAAAATGAGTCCGCTGGGAAATGCAAGCAGTGAAGATTGTGCCAATTATGTTGTTCTTATGTTCAGCGATTATACACGTATGGTTACCATGCAGAATTTATTTCATGATGGAGGGTTTAGCTTTACAGGTGTAACGGCAGAAGTAATAGAGCAGATGGAAAAGTAGTTAATGGAAAATTGAATAATAAATAGTTGATAATAGAAATACATTTAATTATAATGACATGAACTGGGTGGAAGCAGTAGGATTGTTCGGATCTTTTTTAAGCAGCATAACATTTATTCCGCAGGTGTACAAAGCCTGGCAAAGCAAAAGTGTGGGCGACTTAAGCATTTACACCATTTTAATTGTTACCAGTAGTACACTAGTTTGGCTGGTATACGGAGTATTTAATAATCCGCTTTTATTGCCTGTTGTATTATGCAATGGGTTTATCTTTTTTTTATCGCTGGTGCTGCTTTATTTTAAATTTACCTTTAAGAAGCAGGAGAACCCCCTTTTGGATGCAGATAGGGATAAGAACCAAAACAAAAAATAAACAAACCCCGCAAAAATTTTGCGGGGTTTTGTATTATAGCTTGCAGCTTAAAGCGAATAGTTTGTAGCTGTTTTAATATTCATCTTCATTAAAAAAGAAATCTTCCTGGCTTGGGTAATCGGGCCAGATGTCGTCTATACTTTCATAAATTTCACCTTCGTCGTCAAGTTCCTGCAGGTTCTCAACCACTTCAAGTGGTGCTCCACTCCGAATGGAAAAATCGATCAATTCATCCTTGCTTGCTGGCCAGGGAGCGTCTTCTAAGTAGGAGGCTAATTCAAGTGTCCAAAACATAATGGGTTACCCTATTTTTCCGCAAATGTAACTTTCCTGTTGAAATAACCAAATATGCTTTTTTTAAACTGTGTATAAAGCCTGTTAACTTTTTTATTTGCAAGGTGGCTGAGGTGAGCATTCTATACCTTAGGTTTGTAAAAAGGGAGAACAACACATGTTGCGATGTAAAAATATAGTGAAGCATTATGGAAGTTTGGAAGTGCTGAAAGGGGTGGATTTGCAAATAGAAAAAGGCGAAGTAGTGAGCCTTGTGGGCAGCAGTGGTGCCGGCAAGAGTACATTGCTGCATATATTGGGCACATTAGATGAACCTGATGCAGGAGAAGTGTGGCTGAAAGAACAATTACTTACCAAGCTCAAAGGAAATGAACTGGCGGCCTTCCGCAATAAACATATAGGCTTTATTTTTCAGTTTCATCATTTGCTGCCGGAGTTTACTGCTTTGGAAAATGTGTGTATTCCGGGATGGCTGGGCAAACGGAATAAAAAACAGGTAGAAGACAGGGCCAAAGAATTATTGAAGCTTTTGGGTTTGGAAAGCAGAATGGAAAATAAACCGATGGCATTAAGTGGCGGTGAGCAACAACGTGTAGCAGTAGCCAGAGCTTTGATTAATAATCCGGATATTATTCTGGCTGATGAACCCACCGGCAATTTAGATAGTGCCAATGCAAAAGAACTGCATCAATTGTTTTTTGATTTACGCAAAGAGTTTCATCAAACGTTTTTAATTGTAACGCACAATGAAGAGCTGGCTGCCCAGTGTGACAGGATTGTGCATATGAAAGATGGGAGAATAGTAGATGAGTTCAAATAAACTTAAATTAAAGGATTGATTTAACTTTGAGTTTAGGATTTCTAAAAGATCAATGATTGAAGTAAATGGGTAATAGTAAAAAAAAGAAAACTACTGGAAGACCTCCTGAAAGAAGTAATAGTAAAACGGTACTTGAAAAAAAAGCGACAAACTTAGAAAGCACAAGAAAAAACTTCTTTCTTAAAATCAAAGATTTTATTTATGGAAGGAAGGGTACGATAGCTATTATAGTTGGATTTCTTGGATTCATTTCACTGATATTTACCCTTAAGGAACAAATTTTCGATACTTTTTCCACAACTAAACAAGAGTCACAAACTGATGAATTAATAGCAATTGGTAAGAAGCCCTATGAGACAAGTTTAAAAGGTGATTTTTTCTTGCTTAAAGAAGTTATTGATAACATCACTTTGCAAATTCCTCTTTTAGAAGGAGAAGATGAGGTAAAAAAGTATGACTACAAAAAGGGCCAAGTTTTTTTAAAATTTGTTAAAGAGAAGCTATCCAGTCAATTAGCGAATTCCTATCTACTGGAAGATGATTCTCTTTTGCTGAAATGGCAAAATATAGATGAATCTGTAAATGCTGTTCTCAACTTATCATTCAAAAAGTATAGCCCTTCAAAAGGTTTTTCATGTGATACTTGTTTTGATGATACTGACCGTGAATTAGGTAAAGCAATTTATATGAGAATGTACGAAAATTGTATAATCGGTTTATTTGATTTCCTCCGGACAAGTCACTATATCTTGGAAAATGAAAAGCGATTTTTAAAGTAGTTGGCCCCGGCTATAAAGTAATTTCTATTTTGAGATTTTTAATAGTACCAGGATTAAGTACGTTACACTCTCGGCTTCCACGGGATTTCTTCAATACCCAAATTATAACCAGTATAGCGGGCAAGTACAAATAAATAATCACTTAAGCGGTTGATGTATTTAATCACCAATGGATCAACAAACATTTTTTCCTGCTGCATATGCACACATAAGCGTTCGCATCTGCGGCACACACATCTTGCTACATGCATAGTACTAACAGAAACATGACCACCGGGCAGTATAAAAAACTTCATGGCAGGAACTATTTCATGCATCTTATCCATTTCTTTTTCTAAAAGCGTAACATCACTTTCTTTTAAATCAGGAATTTTCATCTTTGGTTCTTTCTCAGGATCGCAGGCAAGTGATGAACCAACGGTGAACAAACGATCCTGAATTTCTTTCAGCACGGCTTTAGTATGCACATCAGCTACATGATCGCTCACTAAACCAATATAGGAATTGAGTTCATCAACGGTACCATAGGTTTCTATCCGGATATGGCTTTTAGGAACTTTTGTTCCGCCTATTAAACTTGTTTTGCCAAGATCACCAGTTTTGGTATATATTTTTGATGCCATGCTTTTTAATGGTTGATTGAGCTTGTAACAAATCTATTGCACTAATAGTTTAAAATAAAAAAGGAGAGCAGTAAACTCTCCACAATTCATTAAATGAAAACTGAATAACTAATTTGCTCAACTCACAAGTGCAGGTTCTTTTTTTGAATCACTTTCAACCAATCCATCTCTTAACCGCACCACACGTTTTGCATAAGCTGCAATATCTTCTTCATGTGTTACTAAAATAACCGTGTTGCCCAATTTATGAATTTCAGAAACCAGATTCATAATTTCAGAAGATGTTTTTGAATCAAGATTACCTGTAGGTTCATCTGCCAGAATAATACTGGGATTGTTTACCAGTGCACGGGCAATGGCCACACGCTGAATTTGTCCCCCACTCAATTCATTTGATTTGTGATGTGAACGATCTGCAAGATTTACTTTGGCCAGCATTTCCAATGCCCGTTCGGTTCGTTCTTTTTTAGGAACGCCTGCATAAATAAGCGGCAGCGCTACATTTTCCAATGCTGAAAGACGGGGTAATAAATTAAACTGCTGAAATACAAATCCAATTTCCTGATTACGTATTTCAGCCAAATCATTGTCGGGCAGTTTACTTACATCTTTACCGTTGAGAATATATTTACCGCTTGTGAGTGTATCTAAGCATCCCAATATATTCATGAGTGTACTTTTTCCTGAGCCGGATGGTCCCATTAAAGCTACAAACTCACCGTTTGTTATGTTTAAATTAATGCCTTTTAAAACAGGTAACTCCTGTTTACCGAGGTAATAACTTTTTCTTAAATCTTCTAATTGAATAACTGATGTCATGGGTAAGTTTATTGTTTTTTAATCACTTTTGGAACTAAAAAGTAAGTTTCATCTTTGAGCCTTGCATTTTGCAAACCTTCTGCACGGGTAATAGAAGTTTTAATTTCATCATCTCTCAACTTATTTATTTCAGTTGTCATGTGCAGTAAAGGTTCAATGCCTGTTGTATCAAGCTCCTGTAATTTTTCTATAAATCCGATCATCTGCTGCATATCGCTTCTCAGGCCTTCTTTCTCTCCAGGTTCAATTTTTAAACGGGCAAGCATACTCAACTTATCAATCAGTTCATTGCTTACTTCCATTGAGCAAATATAGTTTTTTAACCCTTTCAGAAATGGCTTTGTTGTTTAAGGTTTTTTATAATGAATTGCGGTGGAAAGCCTGGTAAAACATTCGGGTAAAAGAAGGGAAACGATTATCTTCGCCGCCCTACCAATGATTTATTTAGTATGAACAGCCCCAAGCAAATTGTAATGAGCGGAATAAGGCCCACAGGTTATTTACACTTGGGTAACTATTTTGGAGCCATGCAGAATTATGTAAAAATGCAGGATGAGTACAACTGTTTTTTTATGGTAGCCGATTGGCATTCACTCACCACACACCCCGATACAAAGGAGCTGAGAGAAAATGTAAAACGGGTATTTGCAGAAAATATCGCCTGCGGATTAGATCCTGAAAAAGTAGCTTTTTATTGCCAGAGCCATGTATATGAAACAGCAGAACTGTATTTATATTTAAATATGATGGCCTACAAAGGGGAGTTGGAAAAAACAACAACCTTTAAAGATAAAGTGCGCCAGCAACCAGATAATGTAAATGCAGGGTTGCTCACTTATCCTGTGCTGCAAACGGCTGATATTATTTTACACCGTGCTAAATATGTTCCGGTAGGTAAAGATCAGGAGCAGCATTTGGAAATGGCAAGAACCTTTGCAAACAGGTTTAATCACCGGTATGGTGATGTGTTTCCGGAACCGTTTGCATTTAATAACGGAGCAGAGTTAATTAAAGTTCCGGCATTGGATGGCAGTGGAAAGATGAGCAAAAGTGAAAATCAAAATGCCACTATTTATCTGGCAGATACTGATGAAGTGATTAAGAAAAAAGTATTAAAAGCAAAAACAGATGCAGGTCCCACGGAGCATAATTCTTTAAAACCTGATTATATTGAAAACATATTTCAACTGATGCGTTTGGTAAGCAGCGCAGATGTGGTACAAAAATTTGAAGCTGATTTTAACGCCTGCACCATTCGCTATGGAGATATGAAAAAACAGTTGGGCGAGGATATGGCAGCTTTTGTTGCTCCTATTCGGGAAAGAGCGGCTGCCATCCAGAATGATGAGGTGTATTTGAAGCATATAATGGAACTGGGTGCTGAAAAAGCAAGGAAGAGTGCCAAACAAACCATTGAATTGGCAAGGGCAGCAATTGGCCTGAATTATTTTTAATTTTAAGTTGTTCATTTAAGATTTTACTATACTTTTAAACACTCCGTTAAGTTTTGTAAATCTGCAATCTTACATCGGAAATCTGCAATTGAATTTATGGCAAAGAGTAAAAAACCAAAACATGTGGCAATTGCCGGTAATATAGGAGCCGGTAAAACAACCTTAACTGAAATGCTGAGTAAGCATTATAAATGGATTCCACAATTTGAAGATGTGGATCATAATCCTTACCTCAACGATTTTTATGAAGATATGCCCCGCTGGAGTTTTAATCTGCAGATTTATTTTTTAAACAACCGTCTCAATCAGGTACTGGATATTCAGCGTGGTACAGAAACGGTAATTCAGGATCGTACCATTTTTGAAGATGCACATATTTTTGCACCTAACCTGTACGATATGGGTTTAATGGGCAAACGTGATTTTGATAACTACTTTTCTTTTTTCTCTACGTTAAAAACAATGGTGAGCCCGCCAGATATGCTCATTTATCTCAAAGCATCAGTGCCAACACTTGTTGCCAATATCCAGAAAAGAGGGAGAGAGTATGAAGAAAATATCCGTTTGGATTATCTTAAGAAATTAAATGAGTATTACAATAAGTGGGTTGACAATTACAAAGAAGGAAGCTTGCTGGTGATTGATGTAGATGTAAACAAATTTGCAGAAGATGAAGAGCATTTTGGTGAAATCATTAATAAAATTGATTCACAGTTGTACGGGTTGTTTTAAAATTTAAATAGCTTTTGCATAATGAACCCTGTTTAAAAAGCGGGGTTTTGTTTTATAGAATCAAAACGTAAGAATATTATACGCAGGACGCTGATTCTAAGAGTTCTTACAAAACTTCACTTATTTTGCATGTTCAATCTTGTTATATGAAATATCTTCCCCTCAACCCTCAACTGTTTGTAAAAAACCGTGAGCGATTCATCAACGCAATGCTTCCGAATTCGATTGCAATTTTTGTAAGTAATGATGAGTGGCCCATGAATGCAGATGCGCTTCATTCCTTTAAACAAAACAGCGATTTGTACTGGCTCAGCGGAATAACGCAGGAAGACAGTATGGTCATTTTATTTCCTGATAATCCAGATCCCAAGTACAGGGAAATTTTAGTTCTTGTTCGCCCTAATGAACTTAAAGAAAAGTGGGATGGTAAAAGGTTAAGAGCAAATGAAGCAAAAGAAATGAATGGAATGCCCACTGTTGTTTGGCTTGATAGCATTGACGCATTATTACAGCCCTGGATACATTTAGCAGATCATATTTATTTAGATAGTAATGAAAACGATCGCAAAGCATCACTCATTCGCACTAGAGAATATAGGTTTATTGATGAAATGCAAAGTCGTTATCCATTGCATAATTATCACCGTGCAGCAAAAATTATGAAAGAGTTGCGTGGCATCAAAATAGCAGAGGAAGTGGAGGTAATTCAAAAAGCAATTGATATTACTGATAATACGTTTAGAAGATTGCTCAAGTTTATTAAGCCTGGTGTAATGGAATATGAAATTGAAGCCGAAATTTATCATTCATTTTTAAATCAACGGGCTACAAGCCCGGCTTATCACAGCATTATTGCAAGTGGCGACAGGGCAAGAACGCTGCATTATGTGAGTAACAATCAGGAATGTAAAGATGGTGAATTGATACTAATGGATTTTGGAGCTGAGTACGGTGGTTATGCAGCTGATCTTACCCGGACTATTCCTGTAAATGGAAAATTTAGCCGCCGTCAAAAAACAATTTACAATGCCTGTTTGCATTTGCATGATTATGCAAAAAGTTTATTAAAGCCCGGGATTGCCATTGTTGATTATACAGACAAAGTGGGAGAGGAAGCAACACAGCAGTTCTTAAAAATCGGATTGCTTAAAAAAACAGATGTAAAGAACGAAGACCCTGAAAACAGGGCTTACAGAAAATACTTGTATCATGGTATTTCGCATCATCTGGGCTTAGATGTGCATGATTTAGGAACAAGAACATCACCCATAAAAGCAGGTATGATGTTTACAGTGGAACCGGGTATTTATATTGAAGAAGAAAAAATTGGAGTGCGAATTGAAAACAATGTCTGGATTACCAGAAACGGCAATAAGGATTTAATGAAAAACATTCCTATTATGGCAGAAGATATTGAAGCACTGATGAAAAAATAAATGGAGATTCATAACATGATCAAAAATATTCCCAACTATTTTACACTGCTCAATTTGGTGTTTGGCTGTATCGCCATTGTTTTAATACTTCAACCCGTTAACAGCATTTTGCTTTTGCAATCTGGCGAATTGGTTATTCAATCACCTGAGCGATTGATCCTTGCTTCTTTTTTTATTTTTGCAGCAGGAGTTGTTGATTTTTTTGATGGTTTTGTTGCAAGGCTTCTGAAAGTAAGTTCAGAAATGGGCAAGCAATTAGATTCGTTAAGTGATGTGGTAACTTTTGGTGTGGCTCCCTGTTTAATAATGTATCAATTATTGCGGATGAGTTTTTTAAAATCTGAATCTGGTTTAGATGCTTCTGTAATTTATTTATTACCTGCATTGCTCATTGCTTGTTGTGCAGCATGGCGGCTGGCCAAGTTTAATATTGATGCAAGACAAGGCACTACTTTTTTTGGAGTGCCTACTCCTATAACTGCAATGGTGGTAGCGGCATTGCCATTTGTAATTTGGTACAACCAATGGAATTTAAGCGAACTGCTTCTTACTCCATGGGTTTTATATACAATCACCGCAGTATTAAGTATAATGATGGTGGTTGATGTTCCCATTATGAGTTTAAAGTTTAAGGATTACAGTTTTAAAAATAATCAGCCAAAATTTATTTTGGTAGGTTTAGCAATTGCATTAACTGTTGTTTTTAAATGGGCCGCCATTCCACTTATTTATGTATGCTATGTTGCTTTATCTTTGTTACTTCGGAAAAAAATCTAATTCAGTTTCGTATGATTTATACAGTTCAGGTAAAAGTAATGCCGCTAAAAGATTTGTTAGATCCTCAGGGTAAAGCAGTAATGGGCGGCTTGAGCAGCCTTGGTTTAACAGGCGTGGCAGATGTACGCATTGGTAAAAATATCAGCCTGCAAATTGATGCCGCTTCTGCAGATGATGCAAAAGCTATTGCTGAAGAAGCTACCAAAAAATTATTGGCTAATCCTGTAATGGAGCAGTACGAAATTATAGTTAATTAGAAGTAAGAAATAGGAAGTGGGAAATACATTAATTTCTTACATTTTACATCTTACATCATACTTCAAAAATGCTTTATATCATTCCCACACCCATCGGTAATTTAAAAGACATTACGCTTCGGGCATTGGAAGTATTAAATAATGTGGATTTAATTTTAGCTGAAGATACACGTACTACATCTGTTTTACTTAAGCACTATCATATTGAAAAACCTATCACCCCAAATCATCAGCACAACGAACATAAAATTCTCCAGCACCTAATTGATCAATTATTGACAGGGAAAAAAATGGCACTGCTTACAGATGCAGGCACACCTGGCATAAGCGATCCCGGTTTTTTATTAGTGAGAGCCTGTATTAAAAACAATATAAAAGTAGAAACATTGCCTGGTGCTACTGCTTTTGTTCCAGCTTTGGTAAATAGCGGATTGCCAGCGAATCGTTTTTGTTTTGAAGGATTTCTTCCACTCAAAAAAGGCAGACAAACCATGCTCAAGCAACTGGCAACAGAAGAACGTACCATGATTTTTTACGAATCTCCTTTTAGACTTTTAAAAACCTTGACAGAGTTTATTGAATATTTTGGTGCTGAGCGTTTGTGTTGTGTAAGCCGTGAGCTTACTAAAATATTTGAAGAAAACAAAACGGGTACTCTGCAGGAAGTGCATGATCATTTTGTACAAAAAGCTGTTAAAGGTGAAATTGTAATAGTTGTAGGTGGTAAAGAAAACTAAGTTCTGCTTTAGCTTTGTAAAAAAATATAAGTGTACAAACTAATCATCTTTTCATTATTCTTATTACTCAATTATTCATCTAAAGCACAAATCTTTAAAGTGCCTGATTTGGTAAAACAAGTGTTTGACAAGCAATACCCAGAAGCAAAAGAAGTCGACTGGAATGGCGGTATTGATAACCACATAGTAATTTTTAAACTCAACGAAAAAAAATTTAAAGCCAGTTATACCGGCAGCGGTTCCTGGAATTTTACTGAAGCAAAAATTTTGTATGACAGCCTCCCGAAAAATGTACAGCAAAATTTTAAAGATTCAAAATATAAAGAGTGGGTGGTAAAAGATTGCATTGAAATTGTTAAGCCTCGAGCCGAAGCAAATGAATTTAAAATAATTGTTCAGAAATCGGCGCTCAATAAAAAGGTTTTAATTTTTGATGCCAAAGGAAGGTTGTATGAAGAGCTTGTGAGTTTTTAATACCATGCAGCAATATCTTGCAATGTCTTTCTTTCTAAATCCGGTACCCAGCACTCTTCTGCTGCATAGCCAACAGGAATTAATAAAAATGGCTTTTCATTCTCAGGTCGTTGAAGCAATTTGCTTAAAAAATTCATTGGGCTGGGAGTATGTGTTAACGAAATAAGTCCTGCATGATGAATGGCAGCTAATAAAAACCCACAGGCAATACCCACACTTTCTTTTACATAATAGTTTTGATGCTTGTGTCCGTTCGTTTCAAACTCATAACTTCTGCTAAATACAATAATTAAGTAAGGAGCTGTTTCAAGAAATGGTTTTTGCCAATCGGTTCCAATCGGTGCAAGGTCTTTGAGCCATTCTTCACTCATACGGTTTTCATAGCTTTCTTTTTCTTCTGCTTCGGCAGCAACACGTATTTCTTTTTTTAGTGATGGGTTTGATACCACACAAAAAGTCCAGGGTTGTTTGTGTGCACCAGATGGAGCAGTAGATGCTGTAAGTAAAATTGATTCAATTACTTCTTGTGGTACTTCTTTATTAGAAAAATCTCTACAGGTGCGGCGTAAGTTCATCCACTCATAAAATTCTTTGCTCCGTTGCTTCATTTCTATAGCATTGTATGTTTCTTTATTGTATGCTACAAATGGATGGCCCTCTATGATCTTAACGTTCTTCATATCATTATTTTAATGAGAAAATACTAATTTCATCCACAATAGTAATACTAATATTTTTTATGAGAATTTTACTTGCAGGAATTTGTTTTTTATTACTCCTTTCAACTCATGGCCAAAACATAAATTTTGGTAAAAAAATAGTTGACACCTTAACTTCTCCTTATTATTGGGGTAGAGGATATACAAACGATGGCATGAGCAAAGCTGCTGATTTTATTGCCTCAGAATATCAAAGTTTTGGTCTTGTTCCTTTAAAAGGAACAAGTTTTTTCCAAAACTTTTCTTATCCTGTAAATACATTCCCGGGAAACATGGAAGTAAGTATCAATAATACTGTGTTGCTGCCAGGTAAAGATTTTATTGTATCACCAGAAAGTAAGGGTGTAAAAGGAACAGGAAAATTAAGACAGGTGGATAGCACACAGTTTATTGATGATGCAAACCGTGTAATTATAAAATTGGAAGAGAAACTTACATGGTCTGTTTCACCTCAGGAAGAAGGATATACATTAGTATTGGTTGATAAGAAGGCACTAAAAAGCTTACCTGTTTCTTGTAGCATTAATATTGAAAACAAGCTGGTTAAGAATTTTAAAGCTGCCAATATTTGCGGTTTGGTTAAAGGAACCCTTTACCCAGACTCAATTATTTTTATTACAGCACACTATGATCATTTAGGTGGTATGGGCAGCACTACTTATTTTCCGGGAGCAAATGATAATGCAAGTGGTATTGCTTTATTGTTAAACCTCGCAAAATATTACAGCACACATCCACAAACTTATTCAATTGGATTTATTTGTTTTGCTGGAGAAGAAGCGGGATTAATTGGTTCAAAGTACTATACCGAAAATCCATTGTTGCCATTAAAGAATATCCGTTTTTTAATTAATACAGATTTAGCGGGTACAGGTGAAGAAGGAATTACCGTTGTAAATGCGTATGAATTTCCGCAGGAATTTGCTTTACTTAATATTGTGAATGATGGACACAAATTACTGGCAAAAATAAATGCAAGAGGCAAGGCTGCTAACAGCGATCATTATTTCTTTAGTGAAAAAGGAGTGCATGCCTTTTTCTTTTATACGCTTGGTGGCATCAAAGCATACCATGATGTATTTGATAAAGCTGAAACTTTACCGCTAAATGAGCATGAAGATTTAAAAACATTACTCATAAAATTTATAGAAAAACTTACTTTAAAATAACATTGTAAACCGAAAAATAATGCAGCGATTCTTGATTGTTCTTTTATTCCTTACCCATCAAACACTTTCTTATTCTCAAAATTACAGATGGCAGCAAAAGGTAAAATATAAGATGGATATTAACATGGATGTGGATGCCAATACGTTTACAGGAACTCAAAAACTGGAGTATTGGAATAACTCACCCGATACATTAAAAAAAGTGTTTTATCATTTGTATTGGAATGCGTTTCAACCCGGAAGTATGATGGATGTTAGAAGTCAGCTTTCTGCTCAACTATTTATTTTTACGGATAAAGACGGGAATGAAATTTCTGATTTTGATAAGCGCTTCCGTGATTTTATTTATACATTAAAGCCTCAGGAAACAGGATATCAAAAAGTGATTGCTTTAAAAATGAATGGTGTAGTACAACCATTTAAAATACAAGAAACTATTTTAGAAGTACAGTTAACCAAACCGATACCTCCCTTATCAAAGGTTGTGTTTGATATGAACTTTGAAGCACAGGTGCCTTTACAAACCAGAAGAGGTGGTAGGGATAATCCTGTCAACAAAGTTCGTTATGCAATGGGGCAGTGGTATCCAAAACTCTGTGCTTACGATGAGGAAGGTTGGCATCCTACTCCTTATGTGCAAAGGGAATATTATGGAGTATTTGGAGATTATGAAGTAAACATTACCATTGATAAAAATTATGTGCTTGGTGGTACGGGTTACTTACAAAATGCAAATCAAATTGGATATGGTTATGAAACACCTGGAACAAAAGTGATACCTCCATCAACCAATAAAGTAACATGGAAATTTTTTGCTCCTAATGTGCATGATTTTATGTGGTGTGCAGATAATGATTTTGCACATGAATCAAAACAGGTGAAAGATGGTCCGTTGATTCATATCTTTTATAAAAAATCTACTTCTGATGCAAAGCAGTGGAGAGCTATGCTTGATAGTTGTGTTATAGCCTATCCTTTTATGGCGAAAACATTTGGAGCTTATCCGTACAAACAATTTTCAATTGTACATGGTAGTAATGGAGCTACAGAATACCCAATGTCAACCATGGTAAAAACCCATGGTATGAGTGGGGCTATACATGAATGGATGCATAGCTGGTATCAAGGAGTGCTTGCAACCAATGAAAGTTTATATTCCTGGATGGATGAAGGTTTTACCAATTATGCCGAAGACAGAGTTCTTGCATGGTTACGTAAACAGGAAGGCTTTACTCAAAAGGAAAACTATGCTTCGTACTATCAATATGCTAAAAGTCCATTTACTGAACCGTTAACAACACATGCCGATCATTTTGAAACCAACTATGCGTACAATCAATCTGCCTATGTAAAAGGCTCTGTATTTGTAGAGCAGCTTGGATACATTGTTGGCAATAAAACAAGAGATACTATTTTGCTCAAGTATTATTCTGATTGGAAATTTAAACATCCCAATGCCAATGATTTTATACGTGTGGCAGAAAAAGTAAGTGGTATTCAATTAGACTGGTACAAGGAATACTGGGTGAACACTAACAAAAACATCAACTACTCCATAGATAGTTTGTGGGAGGAAGATGGCAAAACAAAAATAAGATTGCGCAATGAAGGAGAAATGCCAATGCCTATAGATGTGGAATTAACATTTAAAGACGGAACTAAAGAAGCACATTATGTACCTATGTATTTAATGTTTGGTCAGAAGCAAAATGAAGTAAATAGTTTGCCTCGTATAGTTTATGAACCATGGAAATGGACGCATCCTACTTATATAATTGAAACAAGCAAAAAATTATTAACAGTAAAAACTGTGGAGATAGATCCTTCTTTACAAATGGCAGATGTAGATAGAAGAAATAATAAACTTGAGTTGAAGTGGTGATTGGATGTTGGTTGGCTAAAAAGTTTATAGGTTGAAGAGGGTTACCATATCAACTAAATTCCTTGTCATCTTTTCAACTTACAATTATCGTCCAAAATATTTATTCACTGCTTCCACTCTGTTTTTTACATGCAGCTTTTCATAAATATGATATACATGTTTGCGAACTGTTTCGGCACTGATAAAAAGTTCCATACCAATTTCTTTATAAATTTTGCCCTGCGCCAATCGTTCCAGAATTTCTTTTTCTCTCCGACTTAGTACAGTCATTTCGTTAAGCTGTTGATCGGTAGCTAATGCTTCTTGTACTGGCAAATGTTTAAAAGCATTTACAACTTTCATGGCTATCTGGCTGTTCATTGGGGCGCCGCCATCTACCAATTCACTAATGGCATCAGTTAATTTGGACGGGGATGATTTTTTTAAAATATAACCACTTGCACCGGCACGAAGAGCATCAAATATCTTTTCTTCCTCTTCATAAATGGTACACATCATAAATAATATTTCAGGATGCAGTGGCTTTAATTCTTTTACAATGTCAATACCGTTTGTAGAGCCAAGCCCAATATCCATCAACACTACCTGCGGTTTTACCAATGGAATTTTTATCAATGCCTCTTCGCCATTTGAAAAAGAACCGGCAAGTGTGCAATTGTCACTTAGCTCTATAATTTGTTCTAAAGCCTGGCGGATGTCTGTTACATCTTCCACTATACACACTGAGATATTCATAATGCAAAACTCATGATTTTCTAACAAACAAAAAATACCACAAAGCGGTATGTTTTTAATTTACTCATATATAAACAAGTATCACCGCCTCACCATCAGCACAAATTTTTCTTTAAAATATTCTTCGGTAAACAGTTCATTGATTTGCCAAATCAAAGGGTGCAGTCCACTTTCTTTTATCTCTTCATCTAAATTGCCGCCTTTGAAGCAAATAAGTCCGCCATAATAAGTCTCCTCTCCACATTGTACAGATTGGCCCTGGCCTCTTGCTTTTAAAATGGGCTGGCTCCAGTGCCACAAATCTTTTAACGGAGCTACGGCACGGCTCAGCACATAATCAAATTTTTGATTTGCAATTTCTTCGGTTCTTATATGTTGGGTGGTAATATTTTTCAAACCAAGATCAGTAGCCACAGCTTCAACAACTTTTAATTTTTTGCCAATACTATCAGTAAGATGAAAACGTACTTCAGGAAAAAAAATAGCCAGCGGTACTCCGGGAAAACCGCCGCCGGTTCCTAAATCAACAATATGAGTACCGGGTTTAAATTGAAAAAGTGCAGCAATTGCAAGCGAGTGCAGTACATGTTTTTCATACAGGCTGTCAATATCTTTTCGGGAAATCACATTGATCTTTTCATTCCATTCTGTATATACTTTCTTTAGTGCAGCAAACTGTTCTGTTTGTTTTGGGGTAAATTCAGTAAAGTAGTTTAATAATGTTTGCATTTTTAATAATAGGTGGTGAAGATAAAATTTATGAATGAAAAGTTCTTTTTTATAGCAAGCGTTAAATTATTGTGAACTAAGTGAAAAAATAAACAGTCAATATTTTTTGGGTTCCGAATAGTATTATTTTCACATTGCGTGGGTGAGTGCACATAGCCACGCATAACATTCTTTTATTTTAAAATTTTACAGATGAGAACACTATTAACACCAATTATTGCATTGCTTCTGCTTGTGGCTTGCAATAAAAAAGAGCGAACCTCCCCCTTTACGAAACAAGATGTAAGAAATTTTATTCAACACTCTAAAATTTTAAACCTATGACTTCAACCTTCACCAAACTCTGCTGCTTCATTATTATTTTCAGCACGACAAAATTATTGACGGCGCAAACAGTAACAATTACGGGTACACAACCGGTTGACATTGGTTGTGAATACAAGTACACAGCCAACATTTCTAATGTACCAAATACTTGGCTCGACCTTGAATATGAATGGCAGGCTACATTTATCGGACCTACTGGGAAAATGCGATATGTTTCAAGTTTCAACAGTCAGGGCGTTCCTGTTTTCACAACTACTTCGGCCAATGCTCCTGTTTTAGCAAAAACAAATGAACTATGGGCGACATGGGATGGCTTTCATTATCCCGGGCCTGTGCAGGTAATATTTAGAATAAAGTACAGGCTTCAGGATAATTCTGTTGGATTTAGCTCTTATTTCAACACTTCTCCGGTATCTTTCGCCATTAAAGGCATCCCCACTAATGTTACCCTTTCTGGCGCAACTTCCGTTCAAAAATGTTGCCCTTCAACAGTAACCTATACAGTTACCAATGGAGGCAATGCCAACATCTTTGACCAGTGGACATATCCTACAGGGTGGGCACTCATTTCTCAAAGCGGTAATTCAATTACACTTCAGCCCGATGCTGCAACATCAGGTACTGTTTCATGCAGAGTGGGTATCACAACAGCATGCCCTGCTATTTACAGAACCGCTTCGATTCCTGTTACCCGTAATGATGCAGATGTATCCATTATAGCAGCAGAATTTCCATTACTGCGTATTTGCCCTAATACAACTTATACGTACAAAATAAATCCGGTATGCGGAGCAGCTTCTTATAGCTGGCAGTTTCCGTCAGGATGGAATATTACGTCCGGTGGCAGTACCACAACTGTAGCGGTGACTACTGGTAGTTCACCTCAAAGTGGTAATATTATTGCAACCGCCAATTTTAACGGTTGTGCCTCTGTAAGTAAATCTACTGCTGTAAACCCTTTAACAGGTGCACCACCTACACCATCTTTTAATCCTTATTTCAATAACTATCATTGCGATGCGTGGTATGTGTGCCGTAACGGAGGAAGAATTTGGCAGTACATCCAAAATGAAGCACAGACTTATACTTATACCGTAAGCAGCCCCTGGCGATTTATAAACAGTTCCGGGCAGGCTGTTACCAATATTACACTTCCCTTTACAGAACAGCCCCCACTTATATCTTTACCTTCTGGAGTGGAAAGAACATCTGGAACTTACACAGTACGTGCTAATAATTGCTTAGGAAGCTCTGCTGTTTTATCTACCCGTTTTTCAAGAGAGTTTGACTGCTGGTGTAATGGCACTTTTCCTTATCCTTATCAGAACGGAGTATTGAATCCATGTCTTACACCTCCCTCTGGTTGTGGTGACGTTGTGCCGTTAAGAATAAACCCTAAGCCTATCACCCAAACAGATGTAACAGTCAATAAAAATGCTGTATTCCCCAATCCGACAAAAGAAAGTGTATGGGTTGAAACAACAGAAAAGGGAACAAAACTAATTCGTATTACTTCACCAGAAGGCAGGGTTGTAAGTTTAACAAATACAATGCAGCAACGAATAACTATTGATGTCTCTAAATGGACAGCAGGTATGTATCTGGTAGAAATAATTACAAGCGGAAAAACAATATTCACTCACAAATTAATCGTAAATAAATAAGATATGCCACGAATAAAAATTATTGTTTTATACAGCCTTACGTTGTTCTTGTGCCAGCATTTGCTGGCGCAAGACAATGTATGGAGAGTGGGTATTAATGCAGGTACGGGTTACTACCAATTGTATAATAAAAATGATTGGAATGCTGACCCCACATTAATTTATCCTGTAAAAAGTAAACCCACTAACTGGACAGTGGGTGCTACTGCTACGTACTCTTGGGGAAAACATTGGGGCTTGAGCAGTGGACTTTTGCTTGCCAAAAACAAGCAGGAGTTTCAAGCTGCAAGAAACCCTAACATTTTAGTCCCTGACCCTAACGAGTTTTACAGTATTACCAATGAGTTTAATTATCTGAAACTACCATTCAATTTTCAGTTTTCAACAAACAATAAAGCAACTCATCAGTTTAGAGTTTCAGCAGGTCTGCAAACCTCTTTTTTAATGAGCTATAAAGAAAGGTTTTTACAGACAAGTACTGGATTCAGGTCAGAAAGTGAGACTCGTAATAAAACAGTAACTGGTTTAACTCCCAACAATGGAAACGCTACATACGATAGATTTTTGTACAACCGCTTTTTACTAGGTTCAGTTGCAGAGTTCGCTTATTGTTTTAAAACCTCTGATAACTGGCTATTTACTTTTGGCATAAGAGGAGAGTATGATTTAACAAACGCAGAGAATCATAAGGCAAGAGTAGTAGAAAATGGACTTTTAAAATGGGTATCCAGTCTTAAACGTGCTGTTGACAATAATATTGATTTACGACCAAAAACTCTTAATAGAGCCGTAGGTTTGTTTCTATCAGCAAACATACCAGTTGACATACGCTGATACAAAACTGTTGACAACAAATATATTAACGCAATATTTACTGAAGAGTGAGATTTCAGCCTATATTTTCACTCATGTTTAGTTCCAGCTATAGAATAGTAACTAACAACTTTTTTCAGAACAGTCATGCGTCTGTGTTATGAAACAGAGCTTAAATTAAGAAAACATATTGGGTTAACATGCAGGGTGTGTTATCAGCAGGGTTTTCAAACTTTTTTAATTGGTTATACAAATATTCAACGTCTTAGAGATCCATCTGGGCCTATTCAACAATTGTATTATACCAAAGTAAATGGTACAGCAGTTCAATGGCATTTTGGTTTGCGTTACAATTTCAAGTAAAGATTCTAAGTTAGAATAAGCGCTACATACTTTGTACTTAATTAAAAATTCAACGTCTTTGCGAGGCGGATAATACGCTATAAATATTTAGAGAGTAATACGCCGAAGCCCGTCCGACCGATTCATCTGGGCGGGCAATCTCACTTATAAAAACAATAAGCATTTGTAGTTTAGATTGCTTCGCCGCATAATATGCTTGTAATGTAAGTTGTTGAAGCGGCTCGCAAAGACGTCCCAATAACAATCCAGGTTTAATATGCTTAATCTAAAAAAAAATTAATTCCAATTTGCTTTTGGCTTTTTAAACAAGGAAAAAGAGAACAACAGATAATAAAACCATTGCCAAAGATCGAGCAAAGGATATATCCAAAACAAATCCTTCTCTTTTAATTTTTTCATAGTACAGTAATAAATAACTCCTTGTACCAAAAACCGAACTCCAAAAACACTGAGTGCCATCCACCAATTAAAAATGAGAATGCTCATAACAAGTAAAGGATAAAATGCAAAATGACTCAAGGCAAAAAGCCCTAATAAAAACTGGTGACTGCTCTTGTAATATTTGCTGGTGGTATAATGTCTTGCTTTTTGGCTTCGCCATGTACTCCACTTCGTTTTTGCTTTTGATATGGTAAAGGCTTCCTCATCAATTACAATTGCTGTGTTTTTTTTGGTAGCTACTCGGTTAATAAACAAATCATCATCGCCGCCGGGTAATTGATTGTGAATACTAAAACCTTTATTACGAAAGAACAGATCTTTTTTGTAAGCTAAATTTCTGCCCACACCCATATATGGAAGGCCGGCTAATGCATACGATAAATATTGCAGCGCAGATAAATAGGTTTCAAAGCGAATGAGTTTATTAAGCAAGCCTGGCTCTCTGGTATAAGCACCATAGCCTAACACAATTTCTTTGCCGGGTGCAAAACCATCTTGCATCTGTTCAATCCAGTTAGGGGAAGCAGGCTTACAATCAGCATCAGTTAAAAGCAACAGCTCATATTTTGCTTCTTTAATACCTATAGATAAAGGAAATTTTTTACCTGCAATATGCCGTGCTTCCTGTTTTAATTCTATGGGTCGGAGGTTTTTAAACGGCTTGCTTAAATACTCAAGCACATACTTACTATCATCAAAGGAGTTGTCATTTACCCCTACTACTTCAAAAGAAGATTTGTACTGCTGTTGTAACACATGTGGCAAATTTTCAGCAATATTCTGTGCTTCATCTCTGGCACAAACAATTACAGATACAGGATGTTGTTGCACAGTAGTTCGGTTTGGTTTTTTATAAATTGCTAAACGCAGAAAAAACCACAGATAGTAAAATAGCTGAATGGCTGTTACAAAGCAAAAAACAGCAAACAGGATTTCGGGCCAGTTAAATCTCATAAGTGGCTGCGAAAATATTGCATTGCTGGGAAACAGGTACAGGAATGTTATTCAGATTTGTGCAAGTCGATAGTAAGTAGCATATAGTGTAAAATCAAAAGGTCTTTGAAACGCCAACTTTTGACTAATGGCTATCGGCTATCTTTGCCGCTTTATGGCAGCACTCTCTTTCCAATTACAACATACTGATACAAAATCAAAAGCCAGAGCAGGAATCATTATTACCGATCATGGGCAAATTGAAACACCCATTTTCATGCCTGTAGGCACAGCGGGTAGTGTAAAAGCACTTACTATTGAACAATTGAATAAAGAAGTAAAAGCTGAAATTATTTTAGGTAATACGTATCATCTTTACCTGCGGCCCAGAACAGAAGTGTTGGAAGCTGCAGGTGGCTTGCATAAATTTAATGGCTGGGACAAACCTATTTTAACTGATAGCGGAGGTTATCAGGTTTTTTCATTGGCAAATAACAGAAAGATTAAAGAAGAGGGTGTTGTTTTTCAAAGCCATATTGATGGCAGCAAACATTTATTTACTCCGGAAAATGTAATGGATATTCAAAGGAGTATTGGAGGAGATATTGTAATGGCTTTTGATGAATGTCCGCCTTACCCAAGTGAGTATGATTATGCAAAAAAATCAATGGAGCTTACGCATCGGTGGTTAGAAAGATGTATTAAACAATTTCATGCAACGCCAGATAAGTATGGGTACACTCAAAACCTGTTTCCCATTGTTCAAGGCAGCACTTATAAAGATTTAAGAATTGCATCCTCTCTATTTATGGCATCCACCAATTTAACAGGCTGTGCCATTGGAGGTTTAAGTGTGGGAGAGCCGGAAGAAATGATGTATGAGTTTACAGAACTATGTTGTGATGAATTGCCTGTACAAAAACCAAGATACTTAATGGGTGTAGGAACGCCCTGGAATTTATTAGAATGTATTGCATTAGGTGTCGATATGTTTGATTGTGTAATGCCCACCCGTAATGGACGTAATGCGATGCTCTTTACCAGCAAAGGAGTAATTAATATTGATAATAAGAAATGGGAAAAAGATTTTTCTGTTCTGGATGATGGTATTGATTGTGAACTGAGCAATTATTACAGCAAAGCATATTTGCGGCATCTTATAAAAGCAAAAGAAATTACAGGGCTCACCATTGCCAGCGTACAGAATCTTGCATTTTATTTATGGCTGATGAAGGAGGCAAGGAATCATATTATTACCGGTGATTTTGTAAGTTGGAAAACGGAGATGGTGGAAGTGATGAAGAGGAGATTGTGAGAAAAGAACCAAAAAACAAAAGACAAAAAGCAAGAAACCAAACTCAAAAACCAAAACTTACTTAACACTTTCTTTTCCATTTTCTATCCTTACTTTGCAGCCTGCAATGAAAATACTGGATGCCTACATACTCAAATTCTTTCTGAAAACATTTTTCTTTTCACTCTTTCTCTTTGCCATTATTACCGTGGCAGTAGATGCAAGTGAAAAAGCAGAAGATTTTATTAAAAGCGGGTTAACCTTTAACGATATTGCCACAAAATATTATCTCGGATTTTTACCGCACATGATCAGTTTGCTCTTTCCTGTTTTTGTATTGATTGCTGTGGTTTTTTTTACCTCCCGTTTAGCAGCCAGAAGCGAAGTGGTAGCCATGCTCAGCATTGGTATGAGTTTAAACAGGTTTCTACGGCCCTACTGGATAGGTGGAATTTTATTAGCACTTTTATTAGGAGCATCCAATCATTTTTTTGTTCCTGCAGCAAATAAAATAAGAACAGATTTTGAAGAACGGTATGTTGATATGGGCAATATCAATAATCCCGCCGGGCAATATCTGAACAACATTCATATTCGTATTGATTCTTACACTTACGCCGGCTTTCGAAGCTTTGATACTGCCAGCAAAACTGGGCAAGGATTTTATTTACAAAAAGTAAAAAACAACCAGGTTGTTTACAATATTCGCAGCGAAATAATTGTTTGGGATACGGCAAAAAAACAATGGCGTATGGACAATGCCATTGAACGAAAAATAAATGGGTTGAAAGAAGAAGTAAAAATGATCCCGAACCATTATATTAAACTGGGTTATAAACCCATTGATCTTTCTACTGACGATCATGTGAAAGACGTATTGAAAACACCCCGGCTTACAAAATTTATAGCACAGGAAGAACTCCGTGGTTCTGAAACGGTAAATGCTCTTAAGTTTGAACGACACCGAAGAGATGCTTACGCCATTTCAGTAATTGTAATGACGATGATTGCCGCTATACTTGCCAGCAGAAAAGTTAGAGGTGGAAGTGGGCTTCATTTGGCCATGGCCTTTATTATTGGAGTAACGTTTATTGTGTTTGATAAGTTTGCCATGGTGTTTTCAACTAAAGGAAATTTTCCCCCTTTGATAGCTGCCTGGCTTCCTTGCTTATTGTTTGCCGGACTTGCTTTTTGGTTGTATAAAAAAGCACCTAAGTAAAAGTGAGTGTAGCTTTTTACATTAAGTCAGGTTAGAACTTTTCCCTCTCCTTCAGTAGAGGGCAGGGTGAGTGAACTTTAAAAATTTCCTCAATATTTCACAGTAATGATTGTTAGTGTTACCATTCATTCTATAACTTTGGGCATCCTCTAAAAACAGTCTAATAAATTCAAATCATGGGCATTATTAAAGAAAAGTTTAAAGTAAAAGCCGAAGCAGCTACTATTGAAATAAAACAAATTCTAAAAGATCATGGTAACAAATCCATAGGAGAAGTTACACTTTCGCAGGTATATCAAGGTATGCGTGGTATTACCGGGTTGGTTACTGAAACTTCGTTGCTCGATTCGCAGGAAGGAATTCGTTTTAGAGGTTACACTATTCCTGAACTGCAGCAAAAACTTCCAAAAGCTCCTAAGGGAGATCAGCCTTTGCCCGAAGGGTTATTTTATTTAATGCTCATAGGTGAGTTGCCAGATGAGGATATGGCCAACCGAGTAACTGATATTTGGCAACGCCGGAGCCATGTGCCCAACCATGTATTTGCAGCCATTGATGCATTACCACTCAGTACACATCCTATGACCATGTTTGTGGTAGGCGTAATGGCTTTGCAGACAGAAAGTTATTTTGCTAAAGCCTATTCCGAAGGAATTAATAAAAAAGATTATTGGGAGCCAGTGTTTGATGATGCTATGATTTTAATAGCCCGGCTTCCACGTATAGCTGCATATATCTACAGGAGAAAATATAAATTCGGTGAGCATATACATCCCAATGGGTTGTTAGATTGGGCAGGCAATCTTGCTCACATGCTGGGTTATGATGATCATGGTTTTATGGAACTGATGCGTTTGTACATGACCATTCATGCCGATCATGAAGGTGGTAATGTAAGTGCACATACTACACATTTAGTAGGTAGTGCTTTAAGTGATCCTTATTTAGCCTATGCCGCAGGCATGAACGGGTTAGCTGGCCCATTGCACGGTCTTGCAAATCAGGAAGTGATTAAATGGATTTTTGAAATGCAGGAAGAGTTAAAAACTGATGAGCCAACTAAAGATCAAATTGCAGAGTATGTAAAGAAAACATTGAGCGAAGGAAAAGTAGTTCCCGGTTATGGTCACGCAGTGTTACGAAAAACTGATCCCCGTTTTACTGCTCAAATGGAATTTGGAAAACTGCACATGCCCGATGATAAATTAGTGAATACTGTTTGGAATATATACGAAACAGTACCACCCATTTTACAATCCATGGGAAAAATAAAAAACCCATGGCCCAATGTAGATGCACATAGTGGTTCCTTATTAGTGCATTACGGAATGGTAGAGTATGAATATTATACCGTGCTGTTTGCAGTAAGCCGTGCATTGGGTGTAATGGCCAGTCTTATTTGGGACAGAGCATTGGGTTTCCCTTTAGAAAGGCCAAAATCTATTACGACCGAGCTTGTAAAACTCTGGTTAGATGGTAAGGATAATATTTGGGGTGAGTAATAAATATATTTTTATTAAAGCCGCTTCTTTTTAGAGGCAGCTTTCTTTTTTGTATTGATCATCGAAATTTTTGATCGCTTCGCTTCTTCCTGCCAGTTAGCAGCAGTAAGCAAAACCTCCTTTACATTTTTTGTTTGAATTTCTTTTTTGCTGCGGATGATCACAGAAGCAACCATGACTCTGTTTCGTAATTCGAGTTGTGGTAAAACATCCACTAAATCTTTCCCTCTACATAAGCCGAGATCAATTCCATCCTTTACTTCATTGAGATAACAGAACATACCATTATAATGATAGAACGGAATTTTAAAACTGAGTTTTTCCTGTACATGTGGTATCATGGTATGAATGAGTTCACGAAGCTGTTCTGCTATTTCCCGTTTTGCATCGGGAAGGCTTTCGATGTATTCATCTACAAGTCGGTTCATGCATATTGTGTTAGATAAAACCGGGTTAAAAATAAAAATTTTCGATTATATTAGCTGTATTGAAATTTAATTATTTAGCAATGGGATTTTTGAAGGATTTATTCTCGGACATTACGAACTATAAGAAGCCGGCTGGTATATATCAGTCTAAAGTTATTGATTTGGTTAATCATTTAATCTTGTTATCATATAATGAATTGCGAATCTCACGGGAACTTGCTTTAAAGAAAGCAGAAGTTCTTTTGAATGAGCTTGCTGAGCTACAAAATGGCTTTGATAATAAATTTGAGAAGTTCAAGGTTTATCATGTTGATGGTGATGTAGAAACAAACGTAGCTGAGTCATTAATTGCACTTCGTGAACTTTATTCTGTCGCACAAAATGGCCTCAAGCAAATTAAGCACTCGACCTTACTAATTTCTTTTGGTAATGCAAGAAATGAAATCAATAAAGATGGAGGCAAATTTGGAAAGTAATTCAAAATGGGATTTTCATTTCCCACCTATAGTTAGATCTGGTGACATACTTAATAAGTTTTTTTCTATTTTTTTAAGTGAGGATTTCGAGCAAGAGCTCCCCAAATTTCTTAATTATTTAAAAGATAATTCGAAGGAGCGTGACGTAATCTCAAATGGGCCGGAAGGTTACAGTTGTAAGTATATATTGGCTAAGGATTTTTGGGGGCCGAAGGAATTGTTTCTTTATTTAGAAAACCATGAAAATACTGATTTTACACTATCTCATGTTAATAAAGACTCCGTTGATTTTAGAACTTTACAAGAATTTATAAAAGATCATGAAAGGTTCTCGTTATTTGAAACGGGTCCTTCTTATATCGCATATTCTCTATTTTCGCCAAACCTTTTCTGGCCTATGGTAGGTGATTTGATAATTGTTTTTAAACAGTCAAATTCAAATGAAAATGACATTACTCTTTTTGTAAACTTAATTTATCCACTAAACTTACTTCGAGGAGTTTAAATTCAGCATTTTATTATTATGGTTTAACAATTTAGTTCTTGTTTTTTCGTAGTGTTATCATAATTATCGATCGCTGATAAATAACTTTTACACACTCATAAAGAATTGAAGATCTAAGAAGTATTGACGCCTCAGGCATTTTGTTATCTATGGTTTCTGCCATTTCGCTAAGGATTCCAAAAGGTAAAATGTAAGCTGATTCATTTAGATCAATATTTTCGAATTCTGATAATGACAAGGATTGTACATGGATTTCGACAGTAAAAAGATAATGACGTACTATTTCGTTATATAGGTTATCGTAATGGTCATTGTAACCCAATTGTTTGAAAATGTTATTTTCTGATAGGTGCAAATGCCGACTTAGATTTTCGAAATTTTGCATAAGTACATCGGAATTTTACAGTTTAAATTTCTTAATTAGTTTCTGCACAGCCGCTTTTGTTGTTTTTAATTCTTCCACCTGTTGCAGTATGAACGAATTTTCACTCAATTTTCCGGTTACGGTTTCCATCTCTTCTTCTGTGTCGTACACCATTTTCCGAAACGGGTTGGTATAATCTTTGGCTCTTGAATCATAAATGCCCTTTACCATCCATTCTTTGGTGCTGATGTATTGCGTAAGTAATTGTTTCAATAATTCTTTTGTCAATTGTTTTTTGCCGTTAAGTTCAAAAAAGGCAGCTAAAGCATGTTGTAATTTTTGTGTACTGTAAAGTTGAGATTGTGATCTGTAAAAATCATGTACTGCATCCCAGCTTTTTATTTTGCCAGAAACAATCCTTTGCTTCAGTTGATTGTAAGCTGCTTCTTCAAGCAGTTGCCCACCTGCATTGACCCAGCTTTTCCGTTTTGTTTTTTCAGGAAGTAATTTTCTCAGGTCATTAAAATTTTTAATTTTCTTTTCTTTTATAAAAGCGAAAACCTGTTCAGCGGCATAAAAATGAATGAGCTCTTTAAACAAATGGTAACTGCGTTCTGTTTTAATCAACACTACTTTACGTTTACTGTTTTCAAAACCTGTTGCCAAAATTTCCACAGCCGAAAAATCTGATGCAGCATCAGTAAGAAATACTTTGCCCTTTTTTATACACTCGGCATCTGTAAAAACCTTCACTGTATCTTTTTTATTCAATACCGCTTTGCCTGTAAACAATTCCATCAATCGCAGGGCATCAAAAATTTCATTAATACTATCAGGAGCAAGATAATTGTATTCAAGATGCTGTATTTTCTCAATACGTCTATCACGGTCAATATATTTCCATGCATTGCGGGCAAGGGCATACATATTGTATAAAAACCAATAGCCCGGCATTATTACCAATTGATTATGCTGTTCTTCATTACTCACCAATGAAAACGGAATAGGAATATTCAGTTCTGCCGGATAATCTCCTTTTGCAAGCAGAGTATAAGTTGCAAATTTTGTATTGTGTTTGATGCTTACACTCAGTGAAGGCCAAAAACCACGGCCTGCAATCAACTCACCATCTGCACTGCGGCTGTTATGATTGCTTCCCAGTGTTGCACCGGCGGCAATATTACTTTGCCCCATTACCGTAGCTGCACATAAAAATGAATTGTTATGATGTTGCTCGTGTGCTGGAAAAATTAAAGAGTTCAATACTTCGCAACAGGAAATAGTAGCATTGTTACCGAGATAAGAATTAATCAATCTTGCACCATATTTCAATTGCGAATGCGAGGCCATATAAAAACGTACCGCTTTTACTCCGTAAAAAGCACGGCAGCCTTCGCCAATAATTCCGTTCACCAGTTCACAACCTTCACCAATCTGAGATTTTGCTTCAGCAGAAGAATTGATGGTGAGGTTTTTTAATTTGTTAGCACCTTTTATGTAAGCATGGCTGCCAATCCAAACATCTTTTATAATACGGCAACTTTTAATTACTGTTTTTTCTCCTACTTTTCCGTAGTAGCCCCGGAGTTTATCAAACTTACTTTCAGTAAACTCTTTTAATTTGGTTTGTAGAGGATGGTTATCTCTGTTTCTGCTCCACATCCAGGCATCTCCTGGTAACATTCCGTTAAAAGGAATTATTTTTCTCCCAGCATTTTCATTACAAACCTCCAGCCAAATGCGAATAGTTTCATCTTCGCCCTCTTTCACCACACCATTACCAAATTTTGCATAATTGGTAGTGCCCATTTCATGTACATTGGCAAGTATGCATTCATTGCCAATAATGTAGTGGGAGAGATTGTTTACATTTTCAACAACAACGTTATCGCCTAAATCGCAACTGATGATGGTACTGTTGTACAAGCCCACCTGCATACGCACCGCATGAAATTCAAGAAAGCATGCTTCCAGTTTACCAATACGAACCCAACCGAAAAATTTGCAATTTCTTATTAACGAAACATCAAACGGGTCTGCTACTTCTAAATTCCTCCAGTCATCAGCCGCATTATTATTTTTAAGAAGTTGTTGTATTTCTTCCTCTGTTAATTTTCTGTAAGCAAATCCATTACGGTTTTGTTTCCGGCGTAAATAATATTCATCTTCTCCTTTCGGAATAAATTGCTGAGGAATAAAATGGAAACCAATTTCTGCAATCGGTTTTTTTATAATGGGGTTCATACTAATAACTAATTATTAATGACTTGTATTTTACTCCACCGTTACGCTCTTGGCTAAATTTCTCGGCATATCTACATTGTAGCCTTTGGCTACACCTGCATAATACGAAAGTAATTGCAAAGGAATCACACTTAAAATGGGAGCTACTATTTCATCAGCTGGTGGTATGGCAAACGAAGCATTACTTAAGGCAGCACTTACCTCATCACCTTCAGTAATAATTGAAATTACATTCCCTTTTCTGGCTTTTATTTCCTGCATATTGCTGATGATCTTTTCATGATACGCATCTTTGGTAGCAATAAATACCACAGGTAAAATTTCGGTAACCAATGCAATAGGGCCGTGTTTCATTTCAGCAGCCGGATAACCTTCAGCATGGATGTATGAAATTTCTTTCAGCTTTAATGCACCTTCTAAAGCCACCGGAAAATTATAACCTCTTCCTAGAAACAATGCATCAGTTGCATCCTTAAAATGTGCAGCTATCTTTTTTAGTTCATCTGCATTTTTTAAAATGGCTTCGGCTTTTTCAGGAACAGCTTCCAGCTCAAGCAATAAATTTTTATAACGTTCTTCTGTAATCGTTCCTTTTGCATGAGCAATTTTTAAAGCAATCATGGTAAGTACAGCAAGCTGCCCAGTAAATGCTTTGGTACTTGCCACACCAATTTCTGGTCCTGCATGTGTGTAGGCACCGGCATGGCTTGCACGGGCAATGGAAGAACCCACTGCATTTACCACACCAAAAATAATGGCACCCTGCTCTTTTGCTTTTTCAATTGCTACTAGTGTATCTGCTGTTTCACCACTCTGGGATATTGCAAGAATTACATCACCTTTATTTATAATGGGGTTTCTATAACGAAACTCAGATGCATATTCTACTTCCACAGGTATTCTGCAAAGCTCTTCTATAATATATTCTGCCACAAGTCCTGCGTGCCAGCTTGTACCACAGGCAATAATTAAAATGCGATTCGCATTTTTTAATTGCTCTATATAATTTTCTACACCGGCCATCGTAATGGTTCCGTTTACAACATCTAAACGTCCACGCAGGCAATCATAAATAGTTTTGGGCTGTTCAAAAATTTCTTTCAGCATAAAATGATCATAGCCGCCTTTTTCAATAGCCGCCAGTTCCATATCAAGCTGCGTAACATAAGGTGTAATTTTTTCGTTGCCCAGGTTTTTTAAAATCAATTCATCGGGACGAACAATGGCCAGTTCATAATCATTTACATATACCACCTGCTGTGTATATTCTAAAAATGGAGTGGCATCACTTGCTAAAAAATGTTCACCTTTGCCAATACCAATTACCAGCGGGCTTCCTTTTCTTGCAGCAATAATAGTGTGAGGGTCTTCTTTATCAATCAGCAAAATGCAGTATGCACCAACAATTCGTTTTAATGCTACCCGTACTGCTTCTTCAAGTGAGCAATCATTGTGCTGTTGAATATCATCAATAAAATTTAAAAGCACTTCTGTATCGGTATCGCTTGTAAAACTGTATCCCTTATTTTCAAGTTCTTTTTTAATGAGTGCATAGTTTTCAATAATGCCGTTATGAATCATAGCAAGTCGTCCGCTTGCACTTTGGTGAGGGTGGGCATTGCGGTCGCTTGGTTCGCCATGAGTAGCCCAGCGTGTATGGCCAATGCCAATATGCCCCTGCACATCTGCGCCTATTAAACTTTCTTCCAGCTCGGCTACCTTGCCCTTCTTTTTATAAACTTTCAGGCCATTGTTGAGTAGGGCTACACCGCTGCTGTCGTAACCACGGTATTCCAATCGTTTTAAACCTTTTAAAATCACAGGGTAAGCTTGTCTTGGGCCTGTATAACCAACAATTCCACACATAACTGATGTTTTAAGTGGTTGCAAAAATAGGTTGATGGAAAGGAAAGAAGAAAACAGATTTGGGGCTCTGTGCGATATGCTTTTTTCAACGCTGGTCCGGGCCTTCTGTCGTAGTGCTCCACTTCGCTACGGAGCTACTCCTTCCAGTCCCGCAGCCCTTGGTCTTCGAAACTTAAGTGAAGTAGACCCTTCGCCTATTGTGTCCAAGTGGTGTTACTCGCTGTCAATGATTTCCTTTACTTTCTTTTCCAGAACTTTTTGATCTGGCAGATACAATTGATATTTTGAAACAAATATTTTATTTGAAATCCCGCCAGTTGCATACTTTACTAAAAAATCGTGTTTGTCTGCTGCAATAATAATTCCGATAGGCTCATTGTCGCCATCTGTATTTTCTTCTTCTTTAAAATAGTTCAAATAAAAATTCATTTGCCCTATGTCTTTATGCTTTACTTTTTTTATTTTAAGATCAATAAGAACAAAGCATCTTAATATACGATGATAAAAAACGAGGTCTATAAAATTATGTTCATTGTCAACTGTAATTTTAAATTGCCATGCCACAAATGAAAAACCTTTGCCAAGTTCCAGTAAAAATTTCTGTAAGTTGTCAATAAGCTTTTTCTCCAAATCATACTCTTTAATAATACTGTCTTTGGGTATGTTTAAAAATTCAAAAACATACGGGTCTTTAATTGCATCTGTTGAAGTATTTATTATATGTCCTTTGTCTGCTAAAGCCAATACGCCTTTCTTATCTTTACTTAAAGCCAGGCGTTGAAATAAAGCAGAATCAATTTGTCGTTTCATTTCTCGGAAACTCCAATTTTCTTTAATGCTTTGTTTTTCGTAGAAACCTCTTGCTAAATCGTCTGAAACGGTAAGCAATTCAGCATAATGGCTCCAACTTAGCAATATGCCGGACAGTGTCTGGCTTTTTACAGATTTGCCAGACACTGTCTGGAAATTTGGGTACTTGATATAGAAAAGCCGCATCAGTTGCAGATTGGAACGGCTGAAACCTTTGCCAAATTTTACTTTTAAATCTTTTGATAAAGAAACCAATAATTCTGTTCCGTATTCTGCCCGTTCCTTTCCGTGTTGTTCAAATTCAACAATGTGTCTGCCAATTTCCCAATTCGCTTTCACCAACTCGGTGTTGATTGCTTTGATAGCATTTTCTCTTGCCTTTGAAGGGTAGAACCAATGTTATCAAGTAACTGGTTGTATTTATTTTTACTAAAATTCATTTGTAAAATTAAAAAATTATATGCTGCTGAATAAATTTTGAGGGGTCTTAAAATTCGAACGTCATTGCGAGGCACGAAGCAATCTTTCTTATCACCACGTAAAGATTGCTTCGCCAAACAGCCAAGGCTCGCAATAATGCCTTTAAATAATTTTATAGAATTATGAAGTCAATGATGCAATTCTTTCTTACAACAACACCCCCTTCAAAAACAAATACGCCATACTGAAATAAATCATCAGTCCCGTAACATCTACCAGTGTTGCAACAAACGGAGTAGAAGAAGCAGCAGGGTCAGCACCACATCTCTTTAAAAGCAGTGGAAGCATGGAGCCCATGAGTGTTCCCCAAAGTACAATGCCTATTAAAGAGGAGCCAACAGTTAAGCCAATCAGCACAGCATGACCTTCAAACGTATGTGTAAAACTATCCCACAAAAAAATAACAGAAACAGCAATTAAAAAAAGCGAACTGCCAAGTAACAAACCCGAGATGATTTCCCTTTTCATAATCCGCCACCAGTCTGTAATAGCAATTTCTCCCAATGCCATCGCCTGAATAATTAATGTAGATGCCTGCGAACCGCTATTACCACCACTCGAAATAATCAACGGAATAAACGTAGCAAGCAAAACAACTTTCGCAAGTTCATCTTCATAACTCTGCATGGCGGTAATGGTCATTAGCTCACCGAAAAATAAAATGATAAGCCACACCACCCGTTTTTTAAACAGTTTAAAAATGGGTGTTTCCAAATAAGGTTCATCCAATGCTTCAGTACCGCCCATCTTTTGCATGTCTTCACTAAACTCCTCGTTGGCCACCCACAGCACATCATCAATAGTAACAATGCCTACCAGTTTATTACTCTTGCTCACAACAGGTAAAGCCACACGGTTATTCATTTTAAAAGCTTCATTCGCCGTTTCCTGATCATCATACACATGCAGTGCTATTACACGTTCATCCATTAACTCATCTACCTTTTTATCAGGCGTAGCAAGAATAATATCCCTTATGCGTAAATCATCAAGCAACTCACCGTTTTCATTAATTACATAAATCACATTAATGGTTTCGCTGTCTTTACCATACTTGCGAATGGTTTCAAACACATCGGTAATGGTGTTGTGCGGATATACATACACAAAATCCGGTGTCATTAAACGGCCAATACTGTTTTCAGGATAACCAAGCAGTGAAAGTGTAACCTTTCGTTCCTCTGGGTTTAAAAGTTTTATTAATTCACGCACTACACTGCTGGGCAGTTCTTCTAAAAAACTTGTACGATCATCTGCCGGCAGTTCATTTAATAATTCAGCCGTTTTAAAAGGAGGGAGTTCTTTAATAATTTGTTTTTGCGTGGGGAGGTCAAGAATTTTAAATACACTTACGGCACGGTGTACACTCATGTTAGCTAGTATCTGACTTTCGTAATCTGGAAATTCATATACAAGATCAGCCACATCACTGATGTTTTGATTATTAAGAAATTCCTGTATATCTAGTTTGTCTTCACGGCTCATCAATGCTTCAAACTGTGCCTTTAGCGAAATTTCTTTTTCTAATTCCAGTTCCATTATTCGGATGTTTTGGATAAAGTTAGTTTCTTTGAATGAATGAAAACGGCAAACCAAATTAAGAATGCGTTTACAAAGTTTATATATTGATGAGTCTGAAAAAGGTGGAAGGGGTGTTTTTACAACCGAACCAATTGCTGCTGGTACAACCATTGAAATAGCACCGGTAATTGTAATGAATAATGCGGACAGAAAACTATTAGACCAAACTCTTTTACACGATTATATTTTTGAATGGGGCGAAGCCAATAATGAATGTGCTATGGCTCTTGGTTGGATACCTGTTTATAATCATTTATCAGAATCAAATTGCGAATATTTTATGGATTTTGATGCGGAGGTAATGTTTGTAAAAACAGTGAGGTCAATACATATTGGCGAAGAACTTACAGTAAATTATAATGGCGATTTTAATAATCAAAAACCCGTTTGGTTTGAAACGGGTTTTGTATTGCCGGAATAAAAAATTTACACTACAAGCTGGCTCAAAAGTTTTTGTTCTCAATGTAACCTATCAGTTTGTTCAAGTTATATTGCTTCATGCCCCGCAAAAACATACTGCTTTAAGTAACTATTTTCTTTACCAGCTTATTCCGTAATCCTCGCCATGGTTGCTGCTGCCACCCCATAATGTTTTATGTTTCCAATCGAACCAGATTGCATTAATAGGGCCGCTGGTTCTGTCATCAAAGGATAAGGTATAACCCATCTGCCGTAATTCTTTTCGTACCCATTCTGAAGTATTTTCATGCAATAACAAATTGCCCGGTCTAGGTTTTCTGTCATCTACTTTTGAACTACCGAGTGATAGCCACAGTTGATTGGTATTAAAATTTGCAGCTTCACAAGCTTCCTGTACTGTCATTCCAAATTCAACAATGTTTAAAAAAAACTGTAGTAAGTTTTGATCTTGTGTGTCGCCGCCCTGTACTGCAAATGATAAAAATGGTTTGCCATCTTTTAATGCAAGAGTAGGAGTAAGTGTAACTCTTGGTCTCTTGCCGGGCTCAATTACATTAAAGGGATTGAGCGATGCATCTAATACAAAACTCTGCGCCCTTTGGCTCATACCAATGCCTGTATTACCAGCAATACAAGCCGGCAACCATCCACCAGAGGGAGTAATAGAAACAACCCATCCTTCTGCATCTGCTGCTTCTACACTTGTTGTACCCATCCAAAGACGTTCCATATAATCAGGATCATTGAGAGCAACACCGTTATTCCTCACATCATGTGCAGGAACAAAACCGGGGCGGTTTACATTTCCTGTATCAACTGTAAAGCCTCTTTTTTTCAACACATCTAAAAATGGATTTATTTTTCCCTCAAATGGATACGGATCGCCGGGGCCAATCGTTGCTCCATTGCGTTCCATTGAAATCATTTTTGCTCTTTGTTTTGCATAGTCTTTACTTAATAAACCCCGCATAGGTTCAGCCGGAGGAAAAGCTGGATCGCCATAATAGAAATCCCTATCTGCAAATGACATGTTCATACTTTGATAAACAGTATGTATGTAACGGGTGCTGTTATAACCCATTTGTTTTAAATCAAAATTTTCAAGAATGTTGAGGCTTTGTAAAAGCATGGGGCCTTGTGTCCATTGTTGTAATTTATAAACTTCAATTCCTTTATAGTTTACATGCATGGGTTCTTCTTCCACAGCTTTCCAGTTTACTAAATCGTTCATGGTTATTAAGCCTCCTTGTTCTTGGCAGCCTCTAACAAATTCCTGTGCTACATCACCTTTATAAAAACGATCGTAGGCAGCCATGATTGCATCTTTTCTACTCTTTCCTTTTTTTAATGCTTGCTGTTCAGCATCCACCAATTTAGTAAGTGTTTCAAGTAAATCTTTTTGTACAAAAATTTCACCAGCAGCGGGTGCTTCTCTTTTTTCATCTGTATGCGGAAGAAAAACTTTTTTACTGTAAGGCCATTCTTTAATTCTTTGTTTGCCTCTCTCCATACTATTAGCCGTTTGAGCATCAATGGCATAGCCTGCTGCTAATTGCATAGCTGGTTCCAGCACTTCCTTTAAACTTAGTTTTCCATAATTGCTTAGCATTAAACAGATACCACCAAAAGTACCAGGTGTAATTGCAGAAAGAGGGCCGTATTCCGGAGGAAAATTGTATCCTTTGCTTTTGTAAAATTCTGCTGTTGCTCCTGTAGGTGCTACACCTAAAGCGTTAATGCCAATTACTTTTCCTGTTTTAGGATTGTAAATAAGTGCCTGTGTTTCTCCACCCCAGCTCAAAACATCCCACATAGTACAAGTAGCAGCAAGCATTGCACAAGCAGCATCAATTGCATTGCCTCCTTTTTGAAAAGTGATTGCACCCGCCGTAGCTGCCAAAGGTTTTCCTGTAATTGCCATCCACTGTTTACCGTGTAAAGGTGGCTTTTGTGTTTGCTGTGAAAAGGTGAATTGTGAAAAGTGAATAATGAATGAGAGCAAAAGAAAAATTTTCATAACCAGTAATTTAATCTTTAAAGTTAGGGAGAGAAAAGATTGAAATAAAAGTTGGGGTGAAAATAAAAAAGCCCATGTTTTTTGCATGGGCTTTGAAAGTATTTTAGTTTGATATGGGTGGCGGTGGTGGGGGCAATGCAGGTGGTGTTGGTTGCGGCACTGCATTTTTTAGGGGCTTAACTGTTTTTAAATAAGCAAACATTGCTTTCAATTCATCATCGGTTAAATTTTTTAATGTTTGCCATGGCATGGGAGGTAATAATGGTCTGTTGCCGGTTATGCCTTTTGAAACTCCGGTTCGTAAACAGTTAATGAATTGTGTTTCTGTCCATGCAAGTATACCTGTTGAATCAGGAGTTAAATTAGCTGCATAGGAAATACCCCAAGGACCTATCCAAAAGGTTAGAGTTTGTGTGGTTACCAGCCCTTTTGATTCTAACATTTTTCTATCAACATCAGGAAGTGGAAACTGTGATGGGTGCCCCGATAATAACAAACTACTATCATCAATTGGACCCATTGGAGTCATTTTTTTAGGAGTATGACAATCGCCACAGCCGCCTGATAAAATTAAATGTTCACCCCATTTTGCCTGACTTTCATAACCTCCGTTTTCACAGAGTTCATTTTTGGAATCTGTTGTTTCTTTTTGTGCACATTGTGAAAAACCAAAAATGCCAATGGCTGCAATCACTGCAAACAATAACGTTTTTTGTTGCATACAAAATTTTGTTTAAGAGTTAAAAAGATGGTTGTTAAAGTTTACATTATTCCTGTTAGGTTAGAAAAAGGAATGCAGGGTGGGGGATTAGAAGCATAAAATGTAGATACTATTTTTTTAATTTCAAAGCAATTTGTAAAATTTAGAAGCAGCAGTTTTTCATTTTTTTTTGCGAAACGCCATCATTTATTTTAATTATTTTAAAGGGAATGATTGCAAATAAGCTCTCAGTTTCATTGGTGAAGAGTAAAAAAAGTGAACAACTTTTTGGATTTTACCAATGAGAAATCATATATATTTGATATGGTAATTACCAAACCCATTAACATTCAAAACAAAAAAGTCATGGCAACAAAAAAAGCAAAAAAAGCAGCTCCTAAAAAAGCAGCAAAAAAAGCAGCCCCAAAAAAGGCAGTAAAGAAGGCGGCTCCTAAAAAAGCAGCTCCAAAGAAAGCCGTAAAAAAAGCAGCTCCCAAAAAGGCAAAAGTAAAACGTAAACCAAACGCAGCGTTTATGAAAGCGCTTACTCCAAGTGCAGATTTAGGTGCTGTAATTGGCGCTAAGCCACTTCCACGTACTGAAGCTGTAAAGAAAATCTGGGTTTACATTAAAGCAAACAAATTACAGGACAGCAAAAACAAACGCATGATTAATGCGGATGCAAAGTTGAAAGTTGTATTTGGCGGAAAGGCTCAAGTATCAATGTTTGATATGGCTAAGCATCTTTCCAAGCACTTAAAATAATCGTTCACCGTTAATGGTATGAAAGGGCATTTTAAAAATGCCCTTTTTTATTTTTACAGACTTGGCAATTGAGATATAAAAATAATTGTATTACTTTAAGTTATTGAGTTATAAACATAAAAACTATACAATGAACAATGTAATAAACTCAGATAAGGAAACTCATCAATACGGAAGACAACAAATTATTTCTTACAAAACACTTAGAGTTTTTATAGGTGTAGCTGGTATTAGTTTGCCTCTGTTAATGATGATTGGTAAAGTCATTTCTTCCAACAGTATGCAGCTTGAATTTTCAGTAAGTGATTATTATGATGATGGAACAGCAGGAGATTTTTTTGTAGGTATTTTATTTGCATTGGGTTTCTTTTTGTTTTCATACCGGGGTTATGAGGCCATTGATAATAGAATTGCGAATGTAGGTGCAGTAATGGCACTTGGTGTAGCACTCTTTCCTACCACCAGCAAAATTCTGTGGGTGCATTATATGCATTTTGTATTTGCTATTTTATTATTTATTGTTTTTATAATATTCTCAATTTACTTATTCAGAAAAAAGAATAAAAACGAAACGCCTACTGATGAAAAAAAAGACCGCAACAAAATTTATTTAACCTGCGGTATTATTATGATTGCAAGTATTATTGGTATTGCCATTTGTATGATTTGGTTTGAAGAAATCTGTGCAAAAATGAGTCTTGTTTTTTGGGGAGAAACAGTTGCACTCATTTCTTTTGGTATTTCCTGGCTCACAAAATCTGAATGGTTGTATTTGAAAGATAAAGAAGGTACGTAAGCGTTTTACTTGATTATAAAACCTGTAAACTGTTGCAACCTTTGTTCCTGTACCTGCACATCTGTTACTTTGCTTTTAGGAGATCCCTGCCAGCACCAGTTTATCAACTCTTGTAACTGCTCTTCTGTTCCTGTTGCCACTGCATTTACAGAGCCATCAGGTAAATTCTTTACATAGCCTGTTATAATAAGTTGTTGTGCTTTATCCTGAGTATATTTTCTAAACCATACACCCTGCACATTGCCGCTAACAGAAATAGAAATGGTTTTAATCATTTAATAAATCAGCAATAGTTTTCTTTTCTAATATTTTCAGATTGGCATCTCTCACTTTTATCATCATATCATGCAAGCCACAATGCTTTTCATCGCAGTTGCGGCAGCGTTCGTAAAAATGAAGACTCACGCAGGAGAGCGGCGCAATGGGGCCGTCTAAGAGCCGTATAACTCTTGCCAAGGCTATCTGTTTCGGTTTCAGTTTAAAAAAATAACCGCCACCTTTTCCTTTCTTACTTTCAAGAATGCCGTCTTTTCTGAGCAGCAATAATATATTTTCTAAAAATTTTAGAGGAATTTTTTTCTTCTTTGCTATTTCAGAAATCAAAACCGGGCCCTTATCAGCTTGCTGTGCTAAATAGCTGAGTGCCTGAAATGCATATTGTGTTTTTTTTGAAAGCATGGCAGTTTGTTAAATCAGTTTATGTTCGTACGCATATTTTATTAAGCCAATGAGTGAATTGGTTTTCGTTTTCCGGAAAATATTTTTACGGTGTGTTTCTACTGTTCGTTCGCTGAGGAATAAGGACTCAGCAATTTTTTTATTACTGTATTCTTTTTCAATGAGCCTTACAATTTCTATTTCTCTGTTGGTGAGCCTGCTCTCTTCGGGCATTTTTTTTCGCTCACTGGCTTTTAACATTTCCTGTAACACTTCATCACTAAAATAAATACCTCCTTCTGCAATTTTATCCAGAGCATTTAAAAATTCTGTTTGCCCGATATTTTTTAAAAGATAGCCGCTGATATCGCTTTCCTCAATCATTTGATTTACCAAACTCCCTTCACCATTCATTGAAAGTGTAATGATTTTCATTGCAGGAAATTCCTTTCGTACAAGTTTTGCCAGCTCCACACCGGTCATAACAGGCATCATTACATCGGTTAATAAAATGTCAACTTCCTGTTTTTTTAATTCAGCTATTATTGTTTCAGGGTGAGTGGATTGTAACACAATCTCATATTTTGGATTTCCTTTGAGAAGTGAGTGTAATCCGTCAATCACTATCTGGTGATCATCAACTATTGCCAATTTTATTTTGCCGGATAACATGTGGTTGTGGGTTTTGCCGAAAATAGGAAAATTTATTATGTAATGATTTGTTTGTTTGCCGATGGAATATGTATGGCTACTAAAGTTCCATTTCCCGGCGCAGAATCAAAATCAATGGTTCCTTTTAAAAACTCCATACGGGCTTTCATATTGGTAACCCCCATACCTGCATCTTTTGAAAGCTGGCTTGTATCAAATCCTTTCCCATTGTCTTCAATAGTTACACTCGTGCCATCGGTATCTTTTATTATGGAAATATCAAGTTGTGTAGCCCCTGAATGTTTAATTACATTGTTTACACTTTCCTGCAGTACACGATAGAGTACAATTTCAACATGTTCTTCAATTCGTTCATTGAGCCCTTCTGTATGTAAGTGAACTTTTAAAATGCGTTGATCAATTTTATCAATAAAATCGGCAACTGCTTTTCCCAGTCCCGATTTTAATAACATATTCGGCATCATTTGATGCGATACTGTTCTTACTTCTTTACAACTTTCATCTACCAAACTTATAATTCGTTCTAATGACTGTTGCTGTACAGGATCTTTAATTTTCAAATCGTTTCCAAAGGCAGAGAGATTCATTTTTGCAGCACTCATCATTTGTCCCACACCATCATGCAAATCTTTTGCAATACGCTGCCGTTCATTTTCTTCTGCCGTCATTACTGCTGTTGTGGCTAACTGCTGTTGTGTAAACAAGGCTTCTTTTAACTTTGCCTCCTGTTTTATTTTGTTTCTTGTATGAATAAAATAGCCAAGTAGCAGACTAAGAATTAATAAGCAACTAATGCCGGTAATAAAATAGTTTTTTCTTTTTATGTTAAACCGCTGCTCTAAAATAATCCGTTCTTTTTTTTCTGTTTCATACCGGGTTTGCATTTCGGCCAGTGCTTCTGTAGATGCATTTGTATATATACTGTCTTTCAGGTCATTTATCTTTTTATATGTGAGGGATGCGTTTGTAAAGTCACCGGCTTTTTCATAATTTAAAGCAAGTGTTTTATAAATCATTGGATATTTAGCTTGCAGGTTTTGCTGCTGTGCCACCAGCAAAGCATCTTTACTTATTTTAATACCAGCGTCTGTATTTCCCATAAGCGCATACAACTCACCTATTACTGCCATATCAGATACAATAAAAAAATAATCGCCTGTTTTTTCACGAAAGGGTTTTGCTTTTAAAAAACATTGCAACGCTTCGACATACTTCTTCTCTTCCATATAAGCTGTACCTAAAATAAACCAGCCATTAGCTTCAATAGAGTAATTATTCATAACATGTGCCAAATCAATTCCTTGTTTTGCATATTTATAAAGTGAATCATAAAGTTGTAAAGCTCCATAGCAGGAAGCAAGATTTGTAAAAGTGGCAGGGTAGAGGTAAGGAAGCTTGTTTGCAGTAAAAATTTTGAGCGACGATTTAAAATATTCAATGGCAGGCTGAAACTGGTTGAGCTCCATTTGTGCCCAGCCAATCATGTGAAGTGCCCGGGCCTGTGCTTTTTTATCACCAATAATTTCAGCAATTTTAAGCGATGCATAAAACTGTTGCAGTGCTTCTTTTTGCCGGTTCATTTTCATAAGACTAAAGCCGGATGCTGATTGATATTGTGCCAGCAGAGAATCATTGTTTCCTTTTTGTTTTAGTTCTTTTATATTTTTTTCTGTAATGGTTAAACCACTATCTGGTTTTGAACTATTGATAAAATAATAAACCGTATTTAATTCTGCTTTCAGCTTCAGGTCTGTATTGCTTTTTTTATCTGCAATCTGAAGAATCCGTTCTGAAATAAGTCTTGATGAATCAGGATTAATTTGACGAAATTCAATGGAGAGCAACAATAGCAAATCGGTTTTTCGGTTCTCATCTTTTTCAGTACTGATTAAACGGCGCAAACTATCGAGTTTTGCCAGTTGTGCTGTTGTGTTTTTTAAAGCAAGCATTAAACCAAACAATAAAAGAAAGTATTTCAGTTTCATGTTCTGTTTAATTAATGGGTACATGAATAACAATGGAAGTTCCTTTACCGGGAGCAGTATCAAAATCTACCGTACCTTTTAAAAATCGAATTCTTGAAATAATATTCTTTAATCCGATGCCATCTTTTTGAACTGATAGCCCAGCATCAAACCCTTTGCCATCGTCTTCCATTGTAATGTTTATTGATTCACTGTCTTTTACTAATGAAATATCGAGATGTTTTGCATTTGCATGTTTAAGCGTATTGTTTATGCATTCCTGTAGTACACGGTACAGAATGGTTTCAGTATTTCCTTCTGGCCTTTGTCCAAACCCTTCGTAATGAAAATTAATTTGTAAGAGATGGGTATTAATTTTTGAAATCAATTCTTCAACAGCCTGTGGCAGCCCTTTGCTTATCAATACCTGCGGCATCATGCTGTGAGAAACCGCTCTTACTTCTTTGCAACTGTCATCAACCAGAGTAATAATATTATTGAGCGAGTGCTGCTGATCTGCATTGTGCAACTGAACATTGTTTGAAAAAGCTGAAAGATTCATTCGTGCAGCACTCATCATTTGACCCACACCATCGTGTAAATCTTTTGCAATTCTGCTGCGCTCTTTTTCTTCTGCTTCCAGTATAGATTTTGCTGCCAGCTCCTGTTGCAAGAGAATTTCATTATTGAGCTTTAACTTTTGTTTTAATTTGTAACGGGTATAAAAGAAATAAGCTGTTAATATAGAAATCAATAAAAATGCCGCTGAAAAATAAAGTAGTAAATTTTGTTTGCGTATCGCATTACGCTGCTCCAAAATTTGCTGCTCCCGTTTATTGGTTTCGTAAATGGTACTTATCTCTTCAATCTGTCTTGTTTTTTGAGCATTGAAAATGGAATCTTTAAGTAAAGTGTGTAATGTAAAAAAATCAAAGGCAGATTTATAATCACCCGTCATATTTGCCATTTTGCTCATGGCAGCGTAATTATTTGAGAGGAGTTCTTTGTACTGCATTTTATCTGCCAATGCATTGCTTTGATCAAAATAATAATGAGCTCTCTCATATTTGCCCCAGGAACTGTAAAGTATACCAAGATCTGAATAGCTTAATGTAATTGAAAAAGTATCTTTCTCTTTTTGCCTGATGGCAAGCGAGCGGAGATTATAATTTTCTGCCAGTTCATAATTGTTTTGCAGCAGGTACACACCGGCAATAAAATTATAGCTCCAGCTTTTTCCCATTTCATCTTTTAAAAGTGTAGCAATACCAAGTGAGGCACGGTATCTCCGCAGGGCTTCTTTATAATTTCCCTGATATTCATATACCACACCACTTTCATTTAAAATCATTTGCACACCACTTGAATCTTTTAAACTTAAAAATAGCTGCAGCGATCTTTCGTAAATAGCACCTGCCCGTGAAAGGTCTCTGTTTTTTCGATATAACTTGGCTATGTCATTTAATACATAAGCTAATTGTTTTGGTTGATTTTTTCTTTCGTAGATACCTGCCGCCAAATAGTATAGGTTTGCGGCTTTTTCATAATCTCCTTTAAAGTAATTGGCAATGCCGATATTACGGTTCAGTTCTGCATATGCTAATGAATCGTTGAGTTCGGCGGCAATAAGTAATCCCTGTTCGGCTACTTTGATATTTTCATTAAAACTTACACCGCTGAGTTTGCCGGATAGTAAAATATATGCCTGAAGTTTTGTTTGCTTTGTTTGGCCGGAGTTAATGATATTTCGTAAACTGTCAACCGTACTTAATTGTGCCATCAAACTGTTGCAGCAGAAAAGAAAAAGTAATAAGAAATAATGCAGATGGGTTTTGCCTGTTTTCACAGTTACAAGTTAAGCACTTCTTTCATTCCAAAAAACCCCTTCTTACCCTTAATAAATTCCGCAGCTAAAACGGCGCCGAGTGCAAAACCTGTGCGGTTATGTGCTGTATGAATAATTTCAATATCATCAATGGCAGAGGAATACGTTATATGATGAGTGCCCGGGGCAGGATCAATACGCTCACTTATAATGGCAAGTTCATCTGCATTAATGGTTTCTTCATTCACCCATTTTGTTTTGTGGCCAATCTGTTCCAGTATTTGCTCGGCTAAACTGATGGCTGTACCGCTGGGAGCATCTTTTTTTTCAGTATGATGTACTTCGGTAAGTTGAATGTTGTATTCTTTGTGGGCATTCATTAAAGCTGCCAGCCGTTTGTTGATTTCAAAAAAAATATTTACACCCACACTAAAGTTGCTGGCTACTATTAAACCGGTTTTATTTTCTGCGGCAATCTTTTTTGCTTCATCTAATTTTTCTAACCACCCGGTAGACCCACAAATTACAGGCACCTGATTTTGCAGGCAAAAGCACACATTATTAAATGCTGTATGCGGACTGGTAAATTCAATTGCCACATCAGCTTTCTTTATATTTTCTACAGTAAGTTCATTTGCATTATTAATATCAATAATCAAAATAGCTTCATGCCCACGCTGTGTTGCAATTTCATGAATGGCTTTACCCATTTTTCCATAACCAATTAATGCAATGTTCATTTTTGATAAAGTTAGAAATGTAAAAAACAAGAAACAAGAAACAAAAGACAAAATGTAAGACAGGAGCAACTATCTTTTGCCAAAGTGCATTACCAAACCTATTTGTGTTTGTTTTGTTTGCGGTGCAAAAGATGGATTTATCTGTATTGATAAGTTTTCATTTACTTCAAAGTCTTTAAAATGTCCGTCAACCGTTGCATCTACTACATTTAATCCCCAACAAATTAAAAAAGCAAGTACAGAGTAATCTGCATTTTGACGAACGCCATTTCTGTACTGCCGTACAGCTTCCGCATCAACAGGTGCAAATTTTGGTTTTATGAGCACATCATTACTTAGATCAGTATCAGCTTTATACCGGTAAGCATCTCTGGCATCGGTATACTCTTTGCGGTTGTAAATAAAAAAGCCGGCACAGGTACCAAGTGCAGCATAAACGATTGGAATTTTCCAATACTTTTTATTGTATGCCTGTCCCCAACCGGGAATCATGGCAGAGCGAATAGTTGCTTTACGTGGAGAGTGTGGGGTTTTTATTTTTACAGTATCAGTTACAACCACAGGTTTTGTTTCCGTTTTTATACTGGTATCTTTCTGCTGGGCAGCAGTAAGAAGCGAAAAGAATAAACATGTTATGATTGTAATAAAAAATTTCATAGTCATCAATCAACACTTATACCCATTTGTTTTAGTATCTGGTTAAATTGCTCCAGCGAATAATATTCAATAGTAATGCTCCCATTTCCTTTTTTGCTGTGTTTTAAATTTACTTTGGTGGCGTATTGTGATGCTAAATTATCTTCAATCTTTCGAAAGGCCTGCTGCATTTCGTCTTTTACTTCTTTTTTAACAGTGCTTGTTTTGTATAACTGGCGCACAATATTTTCAGTTTCCCGTACTGAAAGGTTTTTTTGTTTGATGAGTTGATATACGTATAACTGCTTATCAACCGTATCTACATTAATTAAAGCTCTTGCATGACCCATACTTAAACTTCCGTTCCTTACTGCCAGTTGAATATCTGGCGGGAGTTTTAACAGCCTGATATAATTGGTAACAGTAGTGCGGTCTTTTCCCATTCGCTCAGCTACCTGTTCCTGTGTGTAGGTGAGTTCTTCCATCAACCTTTTATAACTGATACCGATTTCTATTGCGTTTAAATTTTCTCTTTGTAAATTTTCTAGCAAAGCCAGCTCTAACAGTTCGGCATCATTTGCTTTACGTACATAGGCGGGAATATCTTTAATGCCTGCAAGTTTGCTGGCTCTTAATCTTCTTTCTCCTGCAATTAAACGATAACGGCCATCAGCCATTTTTGAAACGGTGATGGGTTGAATTATGTCGTGCAGTTTAATACTTGCTGCCAGTTCATTTAAGGATTGTTCATCAAAATCTCTGCGGGGTTGCTTGGGGTTTACATCCACCATATCAACAGCTATTCTTAAAACACCTGTTGCTGCTTCGGTTACTGCAGGTTTTAAATGCCCGGCTGTGGTTTTTAAATCTTCATCAATACTCTGCAAAAGAGATCGAATTCCTTTTCCTAATGCATCTTTTTTATTGGGGGTTGTCATATTTCTTTACTGTTACAAGCTGCGAAGTACTTGAAAAAAATCCAAATGGGGAAAGTAAAAAATTAAAGTTAAAAAGAGATGCACCTCATCAACCCTTTACCAAACTATACCCCAGCCATGTAGCCAGCAGGCCCAAACAAATACTTGAAACAATGTAAGCAATAAACAAACCTATTTTTTGCTGCTGCAGCAATTGCAAACTTTCCAGTGAAAAAGCAGAGAAGGTGGTAAAGCCTCCACAAATACCCGTAGCAAGAAATAGTTTCCAATTATTTTCAAAAGATGGGTTTCGAAGTGAAATGGCAAACGCCATCCCAATTACAAAACAGCCAATGATGTTTACTAAAAATGTAGCTAATGGAAAGTTGTTGTTTTTAAACCAAACAGAAAATAAAAAACGTAGCATGCTTCCTGCTGCGCCACCGAGACCAACGAGAAATAAGTTTTTTAGCATATAAAATTAGCCAATAGTCATTAGTTGTTAGCTTGTTGTTTTACTATTTACTTTCTACTATCGGCTTTCTTTACAAATTACCAGTAAATGTATAATTCAAATCTACCTGCCACTTGCCATCTTTTTTTATAACTTTTAACGGAAGCTGTTTGTTTTTATAGGTATTAGAATAATTTACAATCACCACACTATCGCTTGCATTTTCAACCGAGTGAACAATGATAGAAGATTTTTTATATCCTTCTTTATCTGATGCACTCATTTGTGAGTTGTATTTTTTTTCAATCATCTCCAGTTCAATGTTGTTTACACTGTCCTTCAGCATCAGTTCATTGGCCCATTTATAATCTCCATCTAAAGAACTGCGTATAAATTCACGGGCTGTTTCCAAAGCATCATCAGGCCGCTGACGATTTTCGGAACAGGAAACGAAAACAAGTGGCACAGTTAAAAGAAGGATTAATTTTTTCATACTGTTCAAAAATACAAAAGAGGATTGGTTTGAAAACTATTTTTAACAAGTAGGTTGTAAAGCGAAGCTGGATGCTGACAAAGGTGCAAAAAAATCCCGTCTCAAAATCGAAACGGGATAGCGGTTGTATATAGTTGGGGATGTAAGTACTATCTTCTTGGGTTTTGCTCTTCTTCCATTTGATGATCTTTATCATAAGCTCTGATAATTGCTTTCACCAATCTGTGACGAACAACATCTTCTTCATCAAGTTCAATATGACTAATACCATCAATATTTTTTAAAATGTTGATACCTTTTACCAAACCACTTCGCTGATTTTTTGGCAAATCCACCTGTGTAAGATCACCGGTAATAATTGCTTTTGCATTAGCACCTATACGTGTAAGAAACATTTTCAATTGAAGATCAGTTGTATTCTGTGCTTCATCTAAAATGATAAAGGCATGGTCTAAAGTTCGTCCACGCATGTAAGCAAGCGGTGCAATTTCAATAACACGGGTACTCATATAATAGCCAAGCTTATCAGCAGGTATCATATCATCCAGTGCGTCATAGAGTGGGCGTAAGTACGGATCAATTTTTTCTTTTAAATCGCCCGGTAAAAAACCAAGACTTTCACCAGCTTCCACAGCAGGACGTGTAAGAATAATTTTCTTAACGAGTTTATTTTTCAATGCTCTTACTGCAAGTGCCACGGCAGTATATGTTTTACCTGTACCTGCAGGGCCAATGGCAAACATGATGTCGTTTTTATCAATGGCACTTACCATGCGTTTTTGATTTTGTGTTCGGGCTCTTACTGTTTTTCCATTGGGGCCAAACACAAGTACATCACTTGGGTTGCGCTCAATAAAATTATCAATTGTTTTTTGATCATCGCCTCCCAAAATCTGCTCAAAATAATTATCACTCAGTTGCCCGTTCCGTTCAAGATAGGCTACAAGCAAATCAATTTTTTCTTTTGCCTGTTCTACCTGTTCGGGGCTGCCGCTAAGTTTAATTTGAGTTCCTCTTGATAAGATTTTTAAGAGAGGGAATTTCTTTTTGAGAATGTCGAGCTTGCCATTGTTAACACCAAAAAATTCAATAGGGTTAACGGTTTCGAGGTTAATAATTGTTTCAGTCAATGCGTTTTCAGTTTAGCGGCAAGTGCAGTACTTTATTTTCTGCACCTCACCAAGTTCGTAATTGAGTGTCGCTTATCTGTTAAATACTTCTAACCAATACATCTGTTATCAATATTAGTTACTCATATCTAATATTCCACAAGTTACTTATTAACAGCATGTGGAAACTGTTAAGAATTTGTAATGTTATTTTCTTTATGCTAAGCAGATTGCATGCACTAACTTTATTTTATGCAGCGAAAAAAAATTGATGTGGATGTAACCAAAGATGTGTTGTTACTGGTATTGGAAGCAAGACCTGCTGATGTGTTTGTAAAAAGTATATTGCATCAGTATGAAGAACGTGGAGGCTTAAGTAAAAAACAATTGGAAGGTTTGTATGGCAAAGCATCCAGAATAGAAAACATTCCACCTTCAAAACTTGCAACACTTGAAGCCATCATAAAAAAGAAACCAACAAAAGAAAGAGCAGCAGCTACAATAAATACAGAACCTTTCTTTGTAAAAGATGAATCAGTTGGCAATGCCATCCATAAAATTCTTGAAAAATATCCTGAACATAAACGGGTATTATTTTTTAAGGCCAAGTATGAAAATGATGAAACATTGCAAACCGGAGAGATTACTGAGCTGAAGCGTTTTGAAAAGATGTTGAAATAAATTATTCCCAGATCACTTTTTCATTTTTACTGAACCATAAAGGATAAAATTGCTGATGAATTTTTTCTACCTGATTGCGTTTTACTTTTAAGGTAGGAGTAAGCAAACCATTTTCCATACTCCAGGTTTCTTTCATTACTACTACTTTCTCTAAACGTTCATGATGCTCCAATAGTGGATTGATAGCTGTAACAGAAACCAATAAACTTTCTGTAATTTCTTCTTTATTTTTTTTCAATCCTGTTTCACTTAGTACAATTAATGCAATGGGCTGAGGAATGCCGGTGCCAACTACACAGGTGTTTTCAATATCAGTATTGGCTAAAAGTTTTATTTCAATAGGAGTGGGGGCAATATATTTTCCTTTGTCAGTTTTAAACTGATCTTTTAATCTTCCTGTTACAAATAAAAATCCATCATGATCATATTCGCAAATGTCGCCCGTTTTTAAGTAGCCATCTTCATCAAACAACTCAGCAGTTAATTGTGGTTCTTTATAATAGCCTATTGTGTTGCTCGGAGTTTTTACTCTCAGCTCACCTTCTTCAGTAAGTTTTACTTTCATTCCGGTAAGTGGTTTACCTACGGATCCAAAACGATGAGCATAAGGCCGTTCAAAGTGTGCATAAACACAATCTTCCGTCATTCCTAATGCCTGTAAAATGGTTACATCTAAACGATCAAACCATTTTAATGTATCAATGGAAATAGGAGCAGAAGCACTGAAAATATGCGATGCTCTTGATAAACCTAAAGCTGTTTTAATTTTCTTTTTTATAATAATGTTGATGATTGGTATGGATAGTAAAAGGTTTATTTTTTTTTGCGACATCTTTTTTAAGATGCCTTCTCTAAACTTGCTCCATAACCTTGGCACTGCAAAAAAAACAATGGGTTGAATTTCCTCTACATTTTTGGCAAAGGTTTCAATACTCTCTGCAAAGCTGATAGTAGATGCAGAGTAGATGCCATTGAGTTCAATACCTATGCGTTCTGCAATATGGCTCATGGGTAAATAAGAAAATAATATGGAACGATAGGGCAGTTGTACTTCTTTAATTGCTGTTTGTAATACTCTGTCAAAGTTTCCAAATGTGTGCATTACACCTTTTGATGTGCCGGTAGTACCTGATGTATAAATAATGGTAAAAAGATCATTTTCTTTCGGATCATTAACCTCAAGCATGGGTTCATGTTGCTGTATTAATTCATTCCATGTATGCTCTTCTTTAATGCCGTAATCATCAAATGAAAAACGTTTTATGTTTTGAGGAATACCATTTGTTTGTGCAGCAAAGTCATCCAGTTTACCAATGAAAATTGCTTTTGAATCACTATGTTCTAAAATGGGCTGTATAGCTCCTGCACTTAGAGTAGCATATAGCGGAATGGAAATACAGCCTGCCATCATAATGGCAACATCAGCCATTACCCAATGAGCACAGTTTTTTGAAAGGATGGCAATATGACTTCCCTTAGGAAGTTGTAATTCATGAATTGCAGTTGCCATTCTTCTGCTCTCCGCACCTGCCTGTTTCCAGGTCCATTCTTTCCATTGTCCATTAAAAGGTTGGCGAAGAAATACTTCATTGGCAAATTCATGTTCATGCTTCAAAAATTGATGCAGGGGAGATGATGACATAGCAATCGTTTTAGAAAAGCTAATCTAAGTGAAAAGCAACAAAAAACAAGAAAGAAGAAACAACAAAAAACTACCAGCGTGCTACAATCTTAAAATTAATTAACCTTGGAGTTAATCTGTTAGGCACAGTAAATACTGTGTTTGAAAAATCTTTAATGAGTGAATAAGAAATGGTATTTCGCCTGTCAATTACATTAAATATTTCTAAGCTTGCCCAAATGTTTTGAAAGTTTCTAAAAGGACTGTGGCTTCTCTTTGCTTTCTCAGCATCAAGCAACAACGCACTAAAACCGAAATCGGCCCTGATGTAAGGTTCAATTATTAATGCATTTCTGTACTTCACACTATTGGGGATGTTATATGAAAGATTACTTCCGTATAACAGGTTCATGTGAAATTTAAAATTTTTATTGGTAGCTAAATAATCTTGATAAAACAAACCAATGGTAATTAAACGATCCGTGGGTCTTCTTAACCAGCCACCTTGTACTAATGTACTGTCTGTAACTGTGCCAACTGAATCAATTTTATAATTATAGTATTGATCGTTATCTAAATTTTCTCTTGTGCGCATAATTCCCAGGCTCACCCAGCTTTCAGCATCCTTTACAATCTCACCAAACAATCTTGCTTCAATACCCGTAGCAAACGCTTTTGCATTGTTTGCACCGAGATAACGTATGCGAACATTGTCAATATCATAAGGCACTACATCCCATAAATTTTTATAATATGCTTCTACTTGTAATTTAAACGGTCTGTTGCCCCAGCCTTTAAAATTATAATCAAAGCCAGTAACTACCTGCAAGCTTTTTTGAGCTTTTACTTTTTCATTTACCACACCGTTATAATCACGAAGCTCTCTGTAAAATGGTGGTTGATGATAAGCTCCGGCAGCTACACGAAAAACAACATCTTTTTTCCAACGGGGTGCAAATGCAAATTGTAAACGGGGTTGAATTAAAATTTCATTGTTAAGCGTATTGAAATTGTAACGAACACCTACCTGCAACGTCATGTGTAAGGAATCATTTAAAACAATATTATCCTGTACATAACCCTGTAATCTTACAAATGAAAGAGCTGCACTTGATTTAATTACTTTAGTAAATTGAAGTTGATTGGGGTTGAAGGGCAGAGTATAACCTGCACTGTCCTGCATTTCCCATTCGTTGAGCCTGTCGTTTATTTTTTGTTGCTCCACAGTATTGCCCCATTGGTAAAAATGCTTTCCTTTTTCCAAGCTTCCTTTATGAGTGGCGCTTAGTAATTCAATATTTAATTTGTTGCGTGCAAAGTTTTGAAACACACCTGCACCTAATGGGTTTACAATTAATCCAAAGGTTGATTTGCTTCTGTCAAAATCACGTTCACCAAAAAGATACGCACCTGTTATATCAAACGATTCTTCTTCTTCATTATTAAAGTAACTCAACATCCATTTTAACTTGAGATTCTTTTTTGGTTGAAATGTTGTTGCAATGCCCACCATATTTGTTTGATATGCATCGGTTTCTCCACCTGCATAATACACATCCAAGCCAAGATTGGCAGTAAAGAAGGGTGAGAACACAGATGATGTTTGATTGCTGAACTCCGGATTGAATTTGAATTTTGTTTTAGAAAGATTCGTCATTGCTTCGAACAACCATTTTGTTTTTGGCTGCCATGTAATATATCCCTGCACATCGTTGCTGGATGGTACGTAACTGCCCTGCACCTGCTGACTGCTTAATAAATTTTGATTGCTTCTGTTTCTTGCACCAATAATGTACGTTACTTTATCATTTTTAGAAGAACCTTCTAAATGCAAACCTTGTTCTAATAAAGAAACATAAGCCGATCCTCCAAATCCTTTAGGTCTTTTGTATTGTATATCTAAAACGGAACTCATCTTATCTCCAAACTTCGATTGAAAGCCACCGTTGTAAAACGTAACATTGCGAACCATTTCTGCATTAATAAAACTTAAACCTTCCTGCTGACCCTGTCTTACTAAGTATGGACGAAACACTTCAAAGTCGTTAACATAAATTAAATTTTCATCATAGTTACCACCACGTACTGAATATTGCGATGTGAGTTCATTATTACTGCCTACAAATATTTTTATGAGTGCTTCAATACCTCCTGTAGTTGATGGAAGCTGCAATGCATTTTTTGGATTGATACGAACTGCACCTGCTTCATTTCGTAAACGATCATCTCTAACTGTTACTTCCTGCAATTCTTTGGCACCACGTTCCAGTCTTACAACAATGCGTTCGCTTTCGCCATCATTTAAGAAAAAATTTCGTTGTTCAGATCGGTAACCAGTATAAGTAAAAATGAGTGCAAAGGCTTTATCTACCGGAACATTGATGGTAAACCTTCCTGAGTCGTTTGTTGTAACTCCTGTGGTACGGCCAAGAATGGTAATGGAAACACGGGTTAAGGGGTTTTCATTTTCATCGAGTATTTGTCCCGTAACGGTGGCTGATTTTTTTTGAGCAATAGCAGAAACGCCAAGCAAAAGATAAGCTGCGAAAAGAAAAATGGTTTTGGTTGCCTTCATTCTGGGTTAAAACTAAGTATTTCAGATAGAACGAAAATGCTTAGTCAATATTTTTTAATTTCTTAATAGTTTCAATAGGATTCGTTGATTTAAACACCGTATTCCCCGCTACCAAAACAGTAGCCCCCGCTTCAATGATACTTTTTGCATTTTCTAAAGTAACACCACCATCAATTTCAATATCTACATGTAATCCTCTTTCATCAATCATCTTTCGCAGTTCTTTTATTTTGCTGATGGTGTGGGGAATGAATGATTGCCCGCCAAAGCCAGGGTTTACACTCATTAAACAAACCATATCAATATCTGCCAATACATCTTTCAATACTTCAACTGGAGTATGGGGATTGAGCGCTACTCCTGCTTTCATTTCCAAACTTTTTATTTGCTGAACATTTCTGTGCAGGTGTGTACATGCTTCGTAGTGAACTGTAAGGATATCAGCTCCTGCTTTTTTAAATGCTTCTGCATATTTCTCTGGCTCAAGAATCATGAGGTGTACATCACAAACCTTATTGGTAGCTTTGCGAAAAAACTCAACCAACATGGGACCAAAGCTGATGTTGGGTACAAAGCGGCCATCCATCACATCTAAATGATACCAATCTGCAACACTTTCGTTAAGCATTGTACAATCTGCTTGTAAGTTTAAATAATTAGCAGAGAGGAGTGATGGAGCAATAATGGGCATTTGTAAATTATTTATATTTTATTAATTGGTAATGAATATTCATTTCAACATACCCAGTCTCTTTAATGCATCTCTTGCCTCTTCAATACTTTGATCAAGTGCTAAGGATCTCTTATAATTATTAATGGCGTCTTCTTTTTTATTTAGTTTTTCTTCTGTTTTCGCTTTCCAAAAATAACCATCAGCAAATGTATTGCTCACCTCTGTACTCTTAGAAAAAAATTTATGCGCTTCTGCAAATTTTCCCTGATCGTAATACGCCAATCCTTTTTCAATATACGCATCTAAGTAAGAATAATCTTCCCGTATGATTTGATCATACAGAGCAATTGCTTTATTGTAGTTGTAAATTTTTGAATAATAAATTCCTTTTATGAGTAAAATGTCTGAACGCATTTTTACAGCAGCAGGAGTTTTTAATAAATCATCACAAAGCTTGATGGTTTTTGCATTCGCAGTTTGAGCATATAGATGTACAACTCTCATTTCAGCATCTATAAATACACCGGCAGCCCCAATTGCTTTTTCATAAAATTGAATAGCAGAACTGGTGTCTCCGGTTTTTTCAAGTGCATCTGCTTTCATATACAGCCAACCAGGATTGGTGCTGTCTTTTTTTAATAAAACATTGATTTGAGAAAGAGCAATGTCGTATTTTTTTCTGCCGGCCAATTGCTCAATCATGGTTACTCTAAGATTGTCGCTAATTGTAGTGTCAGAAACAGATGATTCATTTTGAGTAGAACTGCTTTCATTAACCTTAGCAGGTTTATCAGTTACCTGTTGATTGTCACAGGAAAAAAGAAGAAAAAAGGAGCAAATTGCAACAATTGTTTTCATAAAATGCATTGCGCAAATCTAAACTATTTTTATGCAGTATTCTTTTTACAATTTCCCGACATTTGCAATCCTGTTCACGAATACATTTGTAAAATTTTAGTTGATGAGAAAATTGCTTCTTCCAATGCTTCTGTTTTTAATTGCCTTTTTTGTTTTGGCTTTCAGCGCTCAAAAAAACATGGCAGTCAGTGTTCAGCAGCCGATTGATACATTACATTACCCTGATGAAACCCATTTTAAAAATATTCAACAGTTAACTTTTGGTGGTGATAACGCCGAAGCCTATTTCAGCTACGATGGCAAATGGCTCATCTTTCAAAAAACGTATGCTAAAGAAGGTCTTCCTTGTGATCAGATGTTTATTGGCAGAATACCTGAACAGGGAGAAAAATTTGAATATAAAAAAGTAAGTTTAGGAACCGGTAGAACCACCTGTGGTGCTTTTATGAAAGATGGCAAACACATTATTTATGCAAGTACACATTTGGGTGCAGATACTTGTCCGCCTGTGCCTGACAGAAAAAAATATGGCAACAAATACATTTGGCCACTCTACGACAGCTATGATATTTTTATGGCCGACCTGCATGGCAGAATTGTAAAGCGTTTAACCAAAAGCAAAGGCTATGATGCTGAAGCAACACTCAGCCCCGATGGCAAAAAAATGTTATACACCAGTACTAAAGACGGCGATATTGATCTGTATATAATGGATTTAAAAACAGGAAAAGAACAAAAAGTAACCAATATACTTGGCTATGATGGTGGCGGTTGGTTTAGTCCTGATGGTAAAAAAATCATCTGGCGGGCAAGCCGCCCCAAAACAGAAGCTGAAATAAAAGAGTACAAAGAGTTGCTGAAAGAAAATTTAGTAGCACCTACCAATATGGAAGTATGGGTGGCCAACGCTGATGGAACAAATCCGAAACAGGTTTCAAGTTTCGGGCAGGCCAACTGGGCACCTGCTTATATGTCCGATAACAAACGCATCATCTTTGCCAGCAATCATGAATACAAGCGTGGTTTTCCGTTTAATTTATATACAATGAATGAAGATGGAAGCAATCTTACCAAGATCAGCCGTGATAAAGGGTTTGATGCTTTCCCCATGTTTAGCCCCGATGGGAAGAAGATTGTATTCTGCAGCAACCGTAACAATGGAGGCACTAGAGATACCAATATTTTTATTGCAGATTGGGTGGAGTAAAAGCTAAGAGTTAAAAAGAGCAAAAGGAAATAAAAGATCAGAATTATCCCTCTAACTGCTGATTTTTAGTAAACGCTTCTTTGGCAATCTTACTACTGTTTTGAATTATTATTTTTATGTGGAATGGAAATTTTTTTAGGTCCGTAAGGTGTTTGGATAACGATGTCTTTCCAATTATGTGTTGAACTTTTATTTGCCCCACCTTGTTGTTGCGGTTGAAAAGGTAGTAATCTGTAGGGCAATTTTTTAAAACTATGCACAGGCATGTTATAAGCAACACTAGTATCTGGACGAAATGCAGGCATATTATCTTGAGGCAATGTATAAACCATTCCACCGTTTACTTTACCCATAAGTTTTGATTTCTCGTAAAGATTGTAATTGAGTTTTCCCGCAACAGGCATAGAGTCAGACAGAATTTGTACTACTTGACTTTTTGTTTGTACAAATGAAAAACAAAGAACTGTAAAGAATAATAATTTCATAGCTGCTAATTTGTTTCTTAAAAGTAATGAATTCCTGAAAAGTAGTTGTTAAAAAAATATCTCTTTTTGTCTTTAATGATTAGCCCAATCATTTAGCTTTGAACAAAAATCAACATTATGTATAACGGATTGCTCCATCTCCATAACGCTATGCGTTGGGTTATTTTAATTCTGCTAGTAATTTCTTTAGTTCAGGCATTTACAAAAAACGAAAAGATTGCAAAAACCAGTTTGTGGCTTTTGATTGCATCACACATTATGCTGCTGCTTGGACTGTTTCAATATTTTAACAGCGAAGCAGTTGGCTTTCAAATGATAGAACGACTGGGTGGTTTTGGTAATGTAATGAAAGACAGCTTTACCCGGTTCTGGGTAGTAGAACATTTTTCAGTGATGATATTGGCTATCATTTTGATCACAGTAGCAAGAGGCCGTGCTAAGAAGTTAAAGTTTGGACCGGCTATGTGGATGTATTTGATAGCGCTTATTTTAATTCTTGCTGCTGTTCCCTGGCCTTTCCGTGAAGGAATTGGAAGACCGTGGTTTCCAGGAATGTAATTAAAGATAAAAATAGAAAGGGCAGGATTTAGGCCCTGCTTTTTTATGCAATACTTTTCAATGCATCACAATACAGTTTCATTTCTTCCAATGTGCCCATGCTCACACGGCTCCATTTGCCATTCCAGAAATCACGGTACTGTACAAAAATATTTTTGCTTTGCATTTCTTTGGTATAACGTTCACCAATATTGCTAATGTTTACCATTACAAAACTGGCGGCACTTGGAATATAATCAAGCTTTAATTGTTTGAATGTGTTGTAACACATTTCTCTTGCTTCCGTATTTTTCTTTCTACAATTGGTAATAAATGCCTCGTCTTTCAATGCAGCCATTGCAGCGTTTGCAGTTACAGCACTGATGCTTACATTGGGCCATGGTTGTATTTGTCCAAGTTTTACAATTGTATCAGCATGTGCAATGGCATAACCAATGCGTGCACCCGCCAATCCATAAATTTTAGAAAATGTTTTCGCTACAATAATGTTTGGATTTTTGATGGCCATATCAGAAAGCGAAGGGAGATTTTCAAACTCAGTATAGGCTTCATCAACCAGCACCATACATTTTTTGCTGCACTCTTCTACAAAATTGCGGAGTAAATGATTTTCAACAACAGTGCCTGTCGGATTGTTGGGATTGCATACATACACCATTGATGTTTGATTGTCAATGTCCGAAAGCATAGCCGCAAGGTCCATTGTTTTATCACCAGCTGTTAATGGAATTTTTTGAATGTTGGCACCCATGAGTTCGGCTACTTTATACCAACTGCCGAATGTGGGAAAGGGTGAAATCATTTTCTTTCCTTTCATGGAGGCAAGAATAGCTGTTAAGCCCAATATTTCAGAAGAACCTGCGCCCATTACAATATGTTCGTTGCCCACTCTCCAATGAATGGCGAGTTGTTGTTTTAAAATGGGAATAATATCATCAGGATAGCGGTTGGAAATTTTAGCTGCTTCTGCCATGGCTTTAATGGTATTGGCAGAAGGGCCATACGCATTTTCATTGCTATTAAGCAAGATCATACTTGCAGGTTTTTTTTGCAGCTCACCAGCATACATATTTTGAGAAATGCTAAGACCTGCAGTTAAAGCAGCAGTTATTTTTAACCAGTCACGGCGGGAGGTAGTTTGTGGCATAAATGAAAATTGACAGAGTAAAAGCTACGTCATTTTTTTGAAGTTGGAAAATTGAGGTTCATTTATTCTGCCTGCTGAAAATTTTGCTTACAATTTTCCACTCTCCGTTTATTTTTAAAAGATTCATGTAATCGTACAAAATCACTTTTTCCATTTCAATTTTAATTTTGGCCTGTGCTGCGGTTCCTTCAAAGTTCATAGACACAATTTCAATTTTTCGGTTGCCGGGGCCTTTTGTATTTGCTTTTGCACGGGCAATAAAATCAGCAATGGGCACATCAACAAACTCATTGTTTTGCGGATTAATGTACTTCATGGTGGCAGAAGTATGAAATGCTTTTTCCATACGGTTGCCATCGCCGCTCATATAATCTTCAAGGCAGGAGCGAACACCGGCTTCATCAGTTTGTGCATGTGCAGCAGCAGATAAAATGAAAGTAATAAAAAGGAAAAGTAACTTTTGCATAAAATATGTTTTTGAAAAAGTACATCACTAAGATGAAAACCAGTCGTTAAAATAGATGAACGGTTATTTTACAATGTATTCATTAAAACTCAGCTTATTCCCAAACGGGTCCTGCACCTGCATTTCTAAAGTACCGTAAAATGTTTTTTCAACAGAAGGGAGGTAATACTTGTATGGTTTGAGTGAAGCATGAAATTTTTCAATTTCTATACAAACGATAAAGATTCTTAAGCCGGGTACACTATCGCCATGATGTTCGCTTAAGTGCAATTGAATCTCATCTTTCTTAATACCGATATACAAAGGTGTATCGGGTTCAAACTGATGTTCCCATTCAATTTCAAAACCTAGCCAGTCAATATAAAATTCTTTGGCTTTGGCTACATCAAAGATGCGGATGATGGGGATTGTTTTTTGAAGCATAGTTGTGAGTTGAAAAGTTGATAGAGTTAACGAAGTTAATAAAGGAATGAAATCTTATTAACCTTTTTCACTTGTTATCTTTTCCCTAACTCCACCGCCTCACAATCTTTCATCTCCTTTCCGTTAATTACAAACCTTAGTATTGTTCTTACCTTATGCCACCCCTGTTTGCCGGCTGCTCCGGGATTCATGTGCAGGCATTGTAGCTTATCATCATACATCACTTTTAAAATATGACTGTGACCTGCAATAAATAATTGTGGTTTGTGAATGAGTAATTCTTTTTTTGTTTCTGGATTATAACGTGGCGGATAACCACCAATATGACGCATCATTACTTTCACTTCTTCGCACATAAAAAACAATTGCTCAGGATAAACTGTGCGGATATCATTGCCATCAATATTTCCATACACCCCTTTCAACTCTTTTTCCTCCTTTAATCTCTTAGCTATGCTTTCATCTCCAAAATCTCCTGCATGCCAAATTTCATCACAGTTTTTAAAATGTTCAAAAACAGTATCATCTAAATAACCATGCGTGTCTGAAATTAATCCGATTCTTGTCAATGAAAAAAATTATTGAGGTAAATGATTGGTTCGTTCGCCGGTTGCAAGATTAATTACATCAAAACGTTTGGCAGTAGTAAAAGAACCCATATCAGTATCGCTGTTAATGAGTATAGCACCCATTAGAATTACATACTTGCAATTGTATTTTGTTGCAGCTACCAGTTCATTAATTCGTTTATCAATGGCTTCGTAAATTACTTCAGTTGCTTCTTTGAGCGGAATTTCGGCAGCAACAATCCTTGCTTTTTCTTGAAACAGAATTTGTTCAATTGTATTCATCTGGTAGTCCAACTCAGAAACGTTGCCATCAACAATTTCGTTGTTGAGCAATTTATTCAATGCCCCTTTTGCTGCACCGCAACAACCTGTATTTTTAGTTTGTCCAATACGATGTATTTCGCCAATAGCTCCATTTTTTGAAATGCCAATATGCGGTCCGTAATATACAAACACAGCTCCTTCATCGGGCACATGGCTTGCAAAAGCACCCATACCCGTTATGCCGGTGAATGGAAATCCATCGAGTCCGCCCATTTTAAAAGGGCCTAAAAATTCATGCGCCCTTGCCGGGTATTGAATACTGTTTACATCATCACTGCAAATGCTGTCGGCCAGCATAATTTGCGCCGGTTCCAGGTCTAATTGCTCCTCTACAAAATCAATAAGCATGTTTACACTGTCAATAGTAGTAATTGAATTTGAATAATGCTGGCGGATGATAGCGAGTTTTTCTCTTTTTTTCATATTGTTATCTTGTTAACGAAAGGTTTAATCAAGGTCTTCTTCCTATAAATGTAAAAAACCATATTGAAAAAGGATAAAGAATTTAAAGTACATTTGATTATGTCTTTCCACCGAAACTTTTTATACTGGGTTGATAAACGTAACTGGAAGTATATTTTCCTGCTCGCCTCTCTTGAACTTTGCCTGTAGTGATAGTTCTCTAACTGAGTTAGAATTATCAACTATCAATTAACCAATTATCTATTCACTCATGTCACATTATTATACACTCGGAAACATTCCACACAAACGTCACACACAATTCCGCAAGCCCGATGGTGGTTTGTATAGCGAACAATTATTTTCAACAGAAGGTTTCAGTGATGATTATTCATTGCTGTATCACTGTCATCCACCCACACAAATTATTAAAACAGAACCGCAGCAGGATGTAAGCCCCATCATTGCTGAAGAAAAAATGCTCAAACACCGATGTTTTGAAGGCTTTCAATTAAAACCCGGCGGTGAATTTTTACAAAGTAGGATACCTGTACTTGTAAATAACGATTGCCATATTGTATTAGCAGCACCACAAAGCGGAACAAAAGATTATTTCTATAAAAACACAGATGCTGATGAAATGATTTTTGTACACGAAGGAAGCGGCATTGTAAAAACACAGTATGGCGAATTGCCTTTTGGTTATGGCGATTATATTATGTTGCCAAGAGGAACCATTTATCAAATTGAATTCAAGGACGATAAGAATCGTTTGTTTATTGTAGAATCATTTACACCGCTGCGTTTTCCAAAAAGATACATGAGTAAGTTTGGCCAGCTAATGGAACATGCACCTTTTTGCGAACGGGATATGCGGAAACCCCAAAACTTACAAACCATTGATGCACGTGGCGACTTCTTAATCAAAGCAAAAAAGAAAGGCATGCTCTATGGATTGCATTATGGGACACATCCGTTTGATGTGGTGGGTTGGGATGGTTGCTGCTATCCGTATGTTTTTTCTATTCATGATTTTGAACCGATAACTGGAAGAGTACATCAGCCACCACCTGTGCATCAAACATTTGAAACCAATGCTTTTGTAGTGTGCAGTTTTGTACCCCGTTTATACGATTATCATCCCAATGCAATTCCTGCACCTTATAACCACAGCAATATTGATAGTGATGAATTAATATATTATGTAGATGGTGATTTTATGAGCCGCAAAAATGTAACACGTGGAATGATGACGTTGCATCCTGCTGGTATACCTCACGGACCACATCCCGGTGCTGTTGAAAAAAGCATTGGAGCTAAAGAAACAAAAGAACTGGCGGTGATGGTAGATACGTTTCGTCCGCTCATGTTAACCAAACAAGCACTTGAAATTGAAAATGAGAATTATATAATGAGTTGGGCGGAGTAAAGAGTGTGTTTAAAATTTCTTACTTTCTTGTACATCACAAATATTCTTTACATTCGAAAAACAAAAAACAACTGCTGTATGATTAAAATTTCTGAACTAAAAGTAGGAGACCTGATTATGGTTGATTTTGACGGAACGCTTATGGACGGAGAAGTGCTGGAAGTAAACAGGCCACAAAAATTAGCACATGTGCGTACCAATGGGCAAAACGATTTTTGGTATGGAGGTGAAGCACTAAACCCTCTTCCTTTAAATGACGAAGCACTGCTAAAGCTGAATTTTCAAAAACAAAATAGCGAAGATGGGGGAGTTAAATATATGAAGGGAGCATTCCGCATTCAACTTGATAAAAAAGATGATTTTGGTGCCATCAATTTTTGGTATAGAGAAGATAGAAGACATGTAAACAATCCAATTTTTGTACACCAACTTCAAAATTATTATCTGGATATGACCAAAGTTCACCTCACTGCCGAGGCAATTTGAGCATTTTTAATGAAATTGTTACACCCTGAACGGGTTTTTTTACACAAAAAGCCAATTCAGGGTTATTTTTTTGCTCTGTTTGTGGAAAATCCTCCTATCTTTGCGACCCAAAAAAGTATGGCTAAACAAGACCTGATTAAGCAAGACGGATCAATAGTAGACGCATTAAGTAATGCTATGTTTCGTGTTAAGCTTGAAAATGGTCATGAAATACTGGCAACTATCTCAGGAAAAATGAGGATGCACTACATCCGTATTTTACCGGGTGATAAGGTAGGAGTAGAAATGAGTCCATACGATTTGAGCAGAGGTAGAATTATTTTTAGGTATAAATAAAGCATAACGCAGAAAACTTAAAACGATGAAAGTTAGAGCATCCATTAAAAAGCGCAGTGTAGACTGTAAGATTGTTCGCAGAAAAGGACGTCTGTATGTAATTAACAAAAAGAATCCCCGCTTTAAGCAGCGTCAGGGTTAATTAAATAAAACCAAAATTCAAATAACAGGAACCAATTGGAACTTGTATTTTGTTTTTTGTGATTTACATGAACAAAGCAATTTAAAAACTGAAATAATAAATTATGGCTCGTATCGCCGGTGTTGACTTACCAAAAAACAAAAGAGGAGTAATCGGACTTACCTATATCTATGGTATTGGCCCTTCAACTGCTAAATACATTTTAGATAATGCAGGTATTGATGTAAACAAAAAAGTAAATCAGTGGAACGATGAGGAGTTAAATGCCATCCGTACTGCTATTACCAATGAGTTTAAGGTCGAAGGTCAGTTGCGTAGTGAAGTGCAAACGAGTATTAAGCGTTTGTTAGATATTGCATGTTACCGTGGCTTGCGTCATCGTAAAGGGTTACCGCTTCGTGGTCAACGTACAAAAACAAACAGCCGTACAAGAAAAGGAAAACGTAAAACAGTTGCTGGTAAAAAGAAAGCAGCTAAGAAATAATTAGCCGCCATAAGCTCTCAGCAAATGCTTTGAGCTTTTGGCTTTTAATATGCACCAGATTTACGAATCAATTACAGATACCCGGTGCAGGCGGAGAATTGATTCGGATTCCTTAAAAAGAGGAATCATTATTAAATAACAGATTACCTCAGTAAAAATTAAAATGGCAAAAGCACAACAAAGCAGCGCAAAAACATCTTCTAAGAAGAGGGTAGTAAAAGTGGATGCGTACGGAGATGCACACATCACCGCAAGTTTCAACAACATCATTATCAGTTTAACTAACAAACAGGGTCAAGTTATTTCCTGGAGCAGTGCCGGTAAAATGGGCTTCAAAGGGTCTAAGAAAAATACTCCTTATGCAGCTCAGGTTGCAAGTGCCGAAGCTGCAAAAACAGCTTTTGATGCAGGTTTAAAAAGAGTGGATGTGTTTGTAAAAGGTCCAGGAAGTGGCCGTGAAAGTGCCATTCGTGCCTTATCACAAAGTGGTATTGAAGTTACAATGATTAAAGATGTAACTCCTATGCCTCACAATGGTTGTCGTCCTCCTAAAAAGAGAAGAGTATAAAAGAAGAAAGGCTATAAGCCACAAGTTATAAGCTGCAAGTATTGCTTGACGTTTGTAGCTAACAGCTTAAAGCTTTTTTACAAACATATTGAATCGCCAAGGTTCATTTTAACAAAGGGTGCTTGATTGATTTTTTAACGCTTTTACTGATCAATTCACCGGTTTCTAAAAAGCGTAAATGAATAAAAACTATGGCACGTTACACTGGTCCTAAGACCAAGATTTCCCGCATTTTTGGCGAACCCATTTTGGGTAATGGTAAGTGGTTGAACAAAAACAGCAACCCTCCTGGCCAACATGGCGCACAGCGCAAAAGAAAAACTTTAGGTGAGTACGCTTTACAACTGCGTGAAAAGCAAAAAGCAAAGTACACTTATGGTATTTTAGAAAAACAATTCCGCAAAACTTTTGAAGAAGCTTCACGTATTAAAGGCGTTACCGGTGAAAACCTGATGCGTTTACTGGAAGCCCGTTTAGACAACACAATTTACCGTCTCGGTATTGCCCCAAGCCGCCCTGCTGCCCGCCAGTTAGTAAGCCACAAGCATATTACCGTAAATGGAATAATTGTAAATGTTCCTTCTTACAGTTTAAAATCTGGTGATGTTGTTGGTTTAAAAGACAAGAGTAAAGACAATGCATCAGTAACCAGTATGATCAAGGGGAAAAATCCTAAGTTCAATTGGTTAGATTGGAATGAAGCTGAAATGCGTGGTACATTCATTGCTTATCCTGAAAGAGAGAGTGTTCCTGAAAATATTAAGGAGCAGTTGATAGTGGAATTGTACAGTAAATAATAGCTGCAAGCTGTGAGCTATAAGCCACAAGCTGAACAGCATTACACTAAGTACAAGAGTGCGACGCAACAGGAGATGAAAAGAATTACCAAAGCTGGTATCATAATTTAAAAAACGTAAAACTTCAATATGGCTATTTTGAATTTCGTAAAACCCGATAAGATTGTTCTTCAGAAAGCAAGTGATTTTGAAGCTCAATTTGAATTTCGCCCACTTGAACCCGGCTTTGCAGTAACTGTAGGTAATGCTTTGCGCCGTGTGTTGCTTAGCTCGCTGGAAGGTTATGCTATTGCGGGTATTAAAATTGAAGGTGCAGATCATGAGTTTGCTACCATCAAAGGAATTAGCGAAGATGTTGTAGAAATTATTTTAAACTTAAAGCAGGTTCGTTTTAAGAAAACGGTTGAACATGATGTAAGTCATGAAAAAATTACTTTAAGCCTGAAAAATAAAACTGAATTTACCGCAGGTAATATTGGCGAAGCAACTCAGAGTTTTGAAGTAATGAATCCTGAATTGTTGATCTGCACAATGGATCCAAGTGCTAAGCTTGACATTGAAATCAATATTGTAAAAGGTCGTGGTTATGTACCTGCAGAAGATAACAAACCAAAAGAAGCTCCATTTGGATATATTGCTACCGATGCTATTTTTACGCCCATTAAAAACGTAAAGTATTCAATTGAGAATACACGTGTGGAGCAACGTACTGATTTTGAAAAATTAGTAATGGACGTAAGTACAGATGGAACTATTCACCCCGAAGAAGCAGTGAAACAGGCAAGTCGCATCTTAATTCAACACCTGATGATCATTACAGATGAAAACATCACGTTTGATAATAAAGAAGAGAAGAAAGAAGATGTGGTAGATGAGCAAATGCTTCAATTACGTAAAGTATTAAAGACTCCTTTGGAAGATCTTGATCTTTCAGTTCGTGCATTCAATTGCCTGAAAGCTGCAAAAATTAATTCATTAAGTGAGTTGGTACAATATGAGCAGGAAGACCTGATGAAGTTCCGCAACTTCGGTCAAAAATCTCTTGCTGAAATTGAACAGGTGCTTGGTGAAAGAGGCTTGCATTTTGGAATGGACTTGAGTAAGTTGGGTGTTGATAATTTAGATTAAAACGCCCCCTCTAAATCTCCCCGAAGGAGAGACTTGGACAAGGCAATAGTATAAGTATTTAGCAAAAGCTGTAATTCCTGACACGGTACAGCTTATTTATAACACAGATTGAGTTAAGATAATTATTCAATCATCAAATTAAGAACGTCATGCGTCACGGAGACAAAATTAAAAACCTAAGCCGCACCGCTTCTCACAGAAAAGCGTTGTTAAGTAATCTTGCTATTGAGCTTATTATTCACAAGCGTATTGTTACTACTTTAACCAAAGCAAAAGCTTTACGTACTTGGATTGAGCCACTACTTACAAAATCAAAAAGCAATACCACGCACAGCCGTCGTATTGTATTTAGCCGTTTACAGCACAAAGAGGCAGTAACTGAATTATTCAGCACTGTTGCAGAAAAAATCGCTGCACGCCCTGGTGGTTATACACGTATTATTAAGTTAGGCATTCGCTTAGGAGATAATGCAGAAAAAGCAATGATTGAGCTGGTTGACTTCAACGAAATTTATGGTAAGGGTAAAGGTGAAGCAGCAGCCCCGGCCAAAAAAACACGCCGTGCTGGTAGTGCAAAGAAAAAAGCTGATACAACAACTGTTGAAGAAGCTGAAGAAGTAAAAGACGAAACAAAAGCAGCAGAGTAAATAAATGTTGAAAAATTTCTCATAAAGAGGCAGTCCATTTGGTTCTGCCTCTTTTATTTTGTATACAATTATGAGTTCAATACATCACATGCCTACATCTCATCAGCCCGCCATCTTATTATTAGAAGATGGAAACATTTTTTATGGCAAAGCCTTTGGTAAAATTGGTACTACGTCAGGTGAAATTTGTTTCAATACCGGAATGACGGGGTACCAGGAAGTATTTACTGATCCAAGCTATACTGGTCAAATCATTATCATGAATAATGTGCACACGGGCAACTACGGCACATTTGCAAAAGATGTGGAGAGTACCAGTGTAAAAATTAAAGGATTGATTGGAAGAAATTTGGAAGACCGTTATTCCCGTTATTTTGCTGATCACTCCTTACAGCAATATTTAGAGAGTCAGGGAATTGTTTCCATTGAAGATGTTGATACAAGAGCTTTGGTAGCCCATATACGTACTAAGGGCGCAATGAATTGTATTATATCATCCGAAATATTGGATGAAGAAAAATTAAAAGTAGAGCTGGCAAAAGTTCCATCAATGGCTGGGCTTGAACTGGCAAGTACAGTAAGCACAAAGGAAGCATTTACTATGGGGGATGAAAAATCATCTGTTCGTATAGCAGTGATGGATTTTGGAACCAAGCAAAATATTTTGCAGTGTATGGTTGATAGAGGTGCATTTATAAAAGTGTTTCCTGCAAAAACCAATGCAGGGGATCTTAAAGAATTCAACCCCAACGGATATTTTATTTCAAACGGCCCAGGCGATCCTGCAAGTATGGATTACGCTATTACTACGGTAAAAGAAATATTAAAAGAAAAGAAACCAACTTTTGGAATTTGTCTGGGTCATCAATTACTTGCATTGGCCAATGATATTCCTACATTTAAAATGCATCATGGGCACAGGGGCTTAAATCATCCTGTAAAAAATATTATTACCGGGCTGTGTGAAATAACAACACAGAATCATGGATTTGGTGTTGATCCTGTAGCAGTGCGTAAGGCATCCAATGTGGAAATAACACATATAAATCTCAATGATGATTCTATTGAAGGCATTCGTTTAAAAGACCGACCGGCCTTTTCAGTTCAGCATCACCCAGAAAGTACACCCGGCCCACACGACTCAAGATATTTGTTTGATGATTTTATAAAAATGATTCAGGAGCATAAGAACTAAAATTTACAAAGCCGCTGTTAAGCGGTTTTGTTTTTTAAAGTATATTCGGGTAATGAAGATTGCAATTATCAATGGGCCCAATTTAAATCTGCTCGGCAAAAGAGAAACAGATATTTATGGTAATAAACCATTTGAAGAATATCTAACTGAATTAAAAAGTAAATTTCCATCTGTAGCATTTCAATATTATCAAAGTAATATAGAAGGCGAACTTATTAATGAACTGCAGCGTACAGGGTTTGATGTAGATGGTATTGTTTTAAATCCGGGAGGTTACACACATACTTCAGTCGCATTGGGCGATGCCATTGCTGCAATTAAAGCTCCTGTTGTGGAAGTACATATCTCCAATATACATAACCGTGAAGATTTTAGAAAACTTTCTCATGTAAGTGGCAAAGCCGCAGGAAGTATTTTTGGCTTGGGACTTAAGGGTTATGAGCTTGCGGTATCTTTTTTAATTGATTGATGGTTTCTTTTTTACCTGTAACTAATATGCTGCTGTCGTTTAAAAGAGGTAATTGAGCATTGAAATATTTATTCAGCACAATGCGGAATGTATTTACAGGCGATAAAGAATCGGACAGCATTTCATAGTTGTGATCGGGGAAGTAGATTGCATTTAAATTTTGAAATGTATATTGAGCTAAGTCTGATTTATTCAGATATCTGAACCCATGATCTCCTTCAACAATAATTATTGTGTTTTTCTTATTATTCTTTTGAATAAAGCTAACTAACTCATCAATAAGCTTACCGGCATATAACACCTGGTCAAAATAAAGGTCAGCTTCTTCTTTTTTTGCACCAAAGTCTTTAATAGTAATTTGCCTCAGTATGCCATTTTTTGTAAATGCGTACGGGTCATGCGGTACCATAAAATGTCCATACACAAATTTTGATTGCCCGTAAGTGGAGCAGGTATTTTTAATTAATGCCAATGCAGTATCTACATCTTTCTTCTTTTGGATAAATCGTTCATTTATAAGCGAAACCTGTATGTTTTTTACATAGTTGTTTGGCACTCTTAAATAATTCCAGAAAATATCTTTATAAATGCGGCCGGGAAGTGTTTTGAAATAATAATGTTTGTCTTTCATATCCTGAAAATGTGATTTCTCAGGCCAGGCAGGATTATTAAAGGAGATTGGTTGATACTGATGAATTTTATAACCTTCATTTTTTAATATTGCCGTTAATGAATTATTTAGAATGGACGCTGAACCCCAAAAATATGCTTTAGGATCATTCTGTACAGGTGCAATAAAATCGGGTAGATATTGCATATTAAGTGTAGTGCTGATAGAGTGAATTGTCCAATTATAGTTTGAAAATGCATCAGGAATTATATGAAAGCCTTTTTGAGTTAGCATAGAATCCAATGCTGAATTGTTTTTATTGAGTGCCTGCCTCAGGCTTTTTGTTGATGCCATTGCATCAAATACCAAAAAAAAAATATCGGGCTTAGCTGAATCTGCAATGGGCTGCCGGGGTTTGTAGTCAGTATAAGTTTTGAATCGAAAATCAATAAGGTTGTGAACACTTTTATCCAGCCGGTATCGTTTAATACTGTTTGGAATTTCTGAAAGCAAAAGAGCAAACATTAAGAGGTTTAAATAAGTAAACACTTCAGAAAAAGTGCTTTTGCTTTTTTTAATGAAAAACACAATAAGTACAAATAGAAGAATAGTAGCCGGCAGCAGAAACGTATAACTAACCCAAAAGCTGTTGGGTGCTGTTTTTTTAAGACTGTCATGCATAAACCCAAATAGTAAGGAGTAGGTAGTAATAAAAAAAGTTGCAACAGCCGCTTTTTTAATATTCTTGCAAATTAAAAAGAGTACTCCTAAAAGTGCAAGCATCACACCCAAAAGAATTACGAGGTTTTTTAAAACAAAAACCGGGGGAAGAAAACCAAAGAGTTCGTTATAACCGCTATAAATAAAAAAAACTGGTAGCAGAAAAAGAAATAGAAAATGATTTTGTAAGTATTTCAGTACTCTTTGATACATTTTTTTATTTAAAGATAAACGAAAATGATTGCTCAAAATTTTGGAAAAAAAGAACTGTCTTTTAGTAATGGCAGGTTCTGATGAAAATACTTGTTAAGCACAAGCCGAAATGTGTTTACAGATGATATTGTGCTGTACAAATCTTTATAGTCTTTATTGGGAAAGTATATTGCATTTAAAATCTTAAATGCATCTGTTTTATTTTGCTCTTTTGGAAAAGCCCGGAAACCATGATCGCCCTGAATAATAATGATTGCTGAGCTGTCGTTTTTCCGAATTTGTGTTACCCATTTTTTTAAATAAACATTTACAAAGGCAAGCTGTCTTATATAGCCTATTCTTGATGTATCCATTCTGAATTCTGGATCAAGATATGCTCCTGTACTGTCAATTACATGCGGCGGATGTGGCAGAGCGGTATGTACATAAATAAAGTTTGGCTTTTTATTATTTGAAGTACTTAGCGTTGTTATATAATCACTGATCGTTTGCATATCTGCCCGCTTTTTATTTGTATTTTCTTCAATCTCTGTTTTTCTTTGCTTCCCAGTTATTTTGGATAAGAACGATTGCGCCAGATACCTAAGGTTAACGCTTTCAATGGTGTTGTATTTAATCAAATCTTCATCGGAACTTCCATAGTAGTGAATTAGTAATTTAGACCTTGTATTTAAAATGGTAAAGGGACTTAAATTATAAATTTGATACCCGCAACTGTTTAAAAATTGCAGGAGGTTTGCTTTTTCTATTAATCTTAATCCTGAGAACAGAATTAAATCATTCTGATCTTTTGGAGAATGAGCTTTTGGTAAGTAATCTAAATTTAAAGTGGCGGCAATTGATACCGGGCTGTAAAAATAGTTACTGGCTGAGCTATCGGCTATAAAAAAACCCTGCTGTTGTAAAAAAGTATTCATGGCAGAGTTGTTATAATTGAAGTTTGTTTGTAAAATTGAATTGCTTGTATATGAATCCGGAACGATAAAATAAATATTTGGTAATTGCTTTTCGCTTAGGTTGTTTTTTAGTAGTTGAACTTTCGGTTTGTAATTGCTTAGATTATATTCTTTCTTATTAAATAAGAAGAAAATGCCCTGAACAATAAAATAGAGAGTTGTAATTATATATGTTATTTTAATCCATTTTACAAAACCGGGTAATTGAGTTGGTTTCATACGGAAATAAAACAGCACTAACAAACATAGTATAAGGCAGCATATGATAAAGTTGGTATAGGAATGAATGAGGAGTGAAGTAAAACCTGTTGAAGCTGCAGCGTATATTCTGTTGAAATAAAAATACAAAATCGCTAAAAAAGAAATTAATAACGCTGTGTATTTTTTTAAAGGTTTTAGTAACAAAAAAATTGCAATGATGCCCGAAAAAGATAATTCCCAAATCAACAATTGCTTTAAGATTGAGATGATACTAATATCACCATGATAAATAATAAATGTTTGAATAAGATAGAATACGGGGATCAACAAGAGAAACCAAGGGAACTTCTGCCAGATCTCTTTGATGAATGTGAGTTTTGTATTTGCAGCTATCTTATTCATCAGTAAGTTTACTGTGCGTATTATTGTAGTGTAATAAAAACATGTTTTGGATTTAGCATTGGCAACTGCTGTTGAAAATATTTATTTAAAATGAAACGAAAAGTATTGGGGGTATAAAATTCATGATTCAACCCAATGTACTTTTTATCCGGTAGGTAGATTGCGTTTAACACTTCAAAGGATCTGCTTTGGGGCATTGCTTGATCTCTGATTCCATGATCTCCCTGAAAAATGATGATTGCCTGTCGTGCATTTTTTGATATAATTGTTTGTGCCAATTCTAAAATAAGTTTACGGCAGTACTTTAGCTGGCTCAAAAACATACTGTCTGATTTGTCTTTTTTCAGCGGTTTGTTTACCCATGGAATAGTTGTACCCAAGCTATCGTATTTAAAAGGAGTGTGTGGAATATATAAATGAGTATAAACAAATTTGGCAGTAGCAGTGTCTTTTAAAGCTATAGCAGTATTGGTTTTAATAAGGCCACTACGTATTGTTGTCAAGTCATCCAAATAAATTTGTTGCTGAAAACTTTTATAAGATTTTGGAAAATACTTCACAAAAATCCAGTCGTAAGTTTTCCATAGATAATGAAATAAAGTTTGATTTATTAAAAGCTCTTCAGGATGTCCCCAGCCAATATGCTGTAAGTATGAAGTGTCAGTTTCATAAATTGGAAAAGAACTTGCATTAATTATTTTATAGCCTTTCATTTGTAAGAACGGAATTAAAACGTTGAACCGTACGGAATTCCTTGCCTGATACATTTCTCTGAAAGTAGATTTTTTTTGAGTAGTAAACGGCAGGGGCGACATATTAAAAACAGAGGTCATAGAGGTAGGAGTATAATTTGATGCACTAGTACTGTTTTTAGTAATTTCAAAATTCAAGTTTTTGAGATTTTCATCTAATGAGGAATTGTTAAACCCGAAGGATTTTTGAATAGCGTTAGTGCTTCCATGCATGTCAAATAAAAAGTAATAGATATCAGGCTTTGGATTGCTATTTAATTTTTCCAAAATCAGGTTAATGCTATCAACGGGTTTAATTACATTTTTGCTTTGCAATTGCTTCTTTGGAGTAAATATAAAAATGCTGATATCGTATACAATCAGTACACTAAAAATTAAAGTAATAAAGAAATGTGTTCTTGCAGAAATTGAAAGCTTGTTTTGTTTAAGTAATCTGAAAAAAATCAGTAACGAAAAAAATAAAAATCCTATAACTATGTAAAGTTTTATCCATTCTCCAAGTACGGGAACTCTCTGTATAGCTTGCAGAAACGGAACAGCAAAAAAGTAAATAAGCAGCAACAGCGAACTGTATAATCCAGCGTTGCTTTTATTTCGAAACAAAAGATATAGAACGCCAAACAGTGCAAAAGGAAGCAGAAGCCAGAGAAGCAATGCAGTTCTGATTGTTTTAAATTCTATCAATCCGTAAAAATCAATAGAGTTATGAATTATAAAAAAAACAGGAATCAGAAAGCAGTGCAATGGATTTGGCCATATTTTTTTAACTAAACTCATCTTTTTTTCTGTAATAAGTATAAAGTACGTTCTGAATTCAGAACAGTTGTTTTTTGCCGTATTTCAAAATGAACAGCAAAGACAGCTTCAAAATTTTCCTGAGAATAATCATGAAAAATATTCTTTCTCGATTGTAGCATCGCTAGTACTTTAGAATCTGTTTTAGGTACAAATTCAATTACTAAATACGTGCAACGTTCTGCAAAAAAAATAGCCAGCATTTCCATGCTAATATTTTTCCCAATTACGAGATGATGTATTAATGCCAGTGCCAAGCAAAGATCAAAACTCTTTCGGCTTAAAAAAGAGGGTTGTTCTTTATTTAACCAGCCAATTGATGGCGATGGATGCATCGCATCCAATACTAAAGGCAGTATATTCGAAGCTCTATTTTGTTTTAACTTTAAATAAAGATTGTTAATGCAGCTGCTGTCAAAATCTGCGGCTACTATCAGAACTTCTTTATTGCATAATAAAGAAAATTCCCCATCATTTGCACCAAGGTCAAGTGCAGAAGTGTAAGTTATAGTTTTTAACCAACTGCTTACGATTACTTTTTTCTCAGTAAGATATTCGTTGCTTATGATTGTTTCTGAGTAGTAATTGTTCCAGGCAGATGCTCGGGCATCAGGGTTTAATTTAGTAATACAATCACCCAGACTTTGAAGAATGTTAAAGATGCTTTTTTTAGAAAATGGTTTTGTTGTTGCGTCAGCAGCTTTAATTTTTTTTACACCTACTTTTGCATGCAAATGCACGTGCAGCAAAACCGATGCATTAAACTTACTGCTAAGCGGAAGCCATTGAGAAGTAAGTGAAGCAGACACGCCATCCGGGTAAGCCAGTAACAGTTTATGTGCTTCCATTCTACTATAGCTTGCAAGTAACAGTGGATTTAAAAAGCATTCGCAAAATTGCCTGTAAGCAATCCATGCACTTCCTTCTTCATAAATTTCAAACGAAAGTGTATCAATTAATAAAGGCTTTCCATTTACAAATTGAATATTGAAATGAGCAGCATCTTTTAAAATCATTCCTTTTTCAAGTGCAGATTTGCAAATAGCCAATGTGGTAAGTGCTGCATCTTTCAGTTGGTCAAAGCTCCACTCCCAGGCATAATTAAGAAACGGGATCTGCAATGGACGTAGTGTAGTTAACCAATCACTTTGGCCTGTATGGTTTTCAATTAATTCTTCAAAAGAAAGTAATTGATTTTTTGCTACAAGATCATTATACAACCCAGAGCTTTTTAATTTTTGAAAATGTTGGCTGTATGTTGATGAAACAAAGCGAAACACCGTTCCATCTTTCTCATAAATGAAACCTGATGGATCTCTAAAAGAAGCAGGATGCCTGTTAAGGTTTGTCATCAATTTTTTCCTCTTCGGGTTTAGAAGAAGGTTTTGTAAAAAAGCTTTTTATCCAGAGCCAGGTATTTTTAAAATAAAACAATACACCAAGTACTGCGGCAATAATTACCTGCACTAAATAACTTCCACTCCCTGGGTCAATATACAGTAGCTCTATCATAAGTAACGTAAATTGGTTTTAGGTGATAGTGCCAGCAGTGTTTCATAAATAAGAAGAATTGTATTTTCAATATCACTCTTGTGCAGCATTTCAACAGTGGTGTGCATGTAACGCAGCGGAATACTGATGAGTACAGATGGGCAACCTTCATTTGCATAAGCAAAGGAATCAGTATCCGTACCTGTACTTCTGCTGAGTGAGCGCCATTGTACGTCAATCTTTTTCTTTTCAGCAATATCAGTTACAAAATCTAACAGCTTATTGTGTACGGCCGGTGCAGTTGCTAATGAGGGGCCTTTACCACATGCAATTTCACCTTCAATAATTTTGCTAATCATAGGTGTAGTGGTATCATGTGTTACATCTGTAACAATTGCAATATCCGGTTTTATACGGCGTGCAATCATTTCAGCGCCACGCAAACCAATTTCTTCCTGCACTGCATTTACTATGTATAATCCAAAGGGAAGCTTCTTTTTATTTTCTTTTAAAAGTCTTGCTACTTCTGCAATCATAAAACCGCCAATTCGGTTATCAAAAGCTCTTGCTATATAATAGTCATGAGCCAGTTCATCAAAACCTTCCTCATAAGTAACTACACAACCAATTTTTACACCCAAGGCTTCTACTTCTTTTTTATTTCTGGCACCACAGTCTAACCAGAGATTATCAACTTTTGGTTGTGGTTCTTTTACTTCGGGGTTACTAAGGCGTGTATGAATAGCAGGCCAGCCGAATACTGCTTTTACGATCCCTTTTTTGCCATGGATCAATACACGTTTAGCCGGTGCTATTTGATGATCAACTCCGCCATTGCGTTTTAAATAAATCAATCCTTCCGGAGAAATATAATTTACAAACCAACTGATTTCATCGGCATGAGCTTCAATCACCACTTTAAAACTATGTTCTGCATTAATAACACCCACTGCTGTGCCGTAAGAATCAGTATAGTGAGAATCAATATAGGGCTTCAGATATTCCAGCCATACTATTTGTCCGCTGGTTTCAAAACCAACTGGTGAATGTGTATTATGATAGTTTTTTAAAAAATCAAGCGATTCTTTAGTAAGTATTGATTTTTTCTTTGAGCTTTTTGCCTTGGCCATTGTAACTGTTTTGACAAATGTAATTAAATCAAAAGGAAAATACTGAGTAAGGCCGAAAGAAAGAGGGCGCCATCTACCAGCGTTAAATAAAATAAATCATCTGTTCTTTTTTTTGATTGTAAAAAGGCCCACCAAAGAAAAGCACAGGGAAGCAATTGCAGCCATTGCTCAGGTTGTTTTGTACTTAGGTACAAAACAATTACTGATGCTGCCATAAGTAGGAGATTAAAAATAAAAAACCATTGAAACTCATGTTCCTTCATTTTATTAGCAGGTGTGTGAACGCCCAGTTCAAGATCCCTAAGTTTATCCCGGTAATCAAAAATAAGAGTGGCTATAGAAACCAGCAAAAACCGATGGATTAGCACGGCCATTTCTGGCAAACCTGTTTTTTGTTGTAGCACAAGCATTGGTAAAATAGCAGTAGCAAAAACCCAGGTAAAACCTATAAAATAGCTTTTTACAAATGTGAACGCTAATGGAAGTTTCAGGGCGTTTTTAAATAATAAAGGTGCTGTATAAGTTGCATTAAGAAATGCAGCCAGTAGAATATAAACAACGATGTCTTTTAATAAGTAAAAGTAATAGGCTGATACAATAAGAACAATACGATTAAAAAGCAGCGTAATTTTTTTTGTTTGATAAAACCATTGCAATTGAAGTGAGGAAGTGCTTTTTTTTGCTGCTAAAAAAAAGTGGGTATTGTAACTTAGTAAAGTAGCAAAGAAAACAAAAAGATAAAGATGGTTGTTTAATGCTGATTGATTGAGCAATACAAATGTTTGCCAGCACAATGCAAGAGCACAAATGGCCATAAAAATGTGGTGATAAAAAAAAGCTTTCAGCAGCAAGTTTAAACTCATGAAGAATACTAAAATGGAATAGCTATTGCTTCTGTTGTAACCGTATCACTTAAATTGCCTGCTTTATCTTTAACCCAAAACTGGAAAATAGAAGTGTCTTTACGGGGCGAACAGGCAGCACCGCTCAGCAATGCATAATCAGGTATATTGAGTGTGGCAAATTTTAAACGGAATGTTACAGTTTGGTTTGTACTATTTGGATAGGAAGGGATATTATAAAATAAATTCTTGCTATTTCCGCCACATGGTATTTTAGCAGCATCTATTTTTTTAATAAAAACACTGTCTCTTACATCGCCTTCTTTATCTAAAATATCTATATCAATGTCAATAATAGTTCCGATGCCGGATGCGCTACTTACACCTTGTACTTTTACAGTTTTCAAGGTTATGTTTGGCTTTGAACTTGCTTTTTCTTTTTTACATGCCCATAAGATGAGTAGTGGTATTGCAAGAAATAATAGTTTTGCTTTCATTCAGTAATATTAGTAGTTCAAATTTAAGCATTAATACAGCATTAAAAAATTGATTCCTTCTTTTGTTAACAATCTTTTTGGGGTAACGGCTGCAAATTTCAGCATTGCTGCTCATTTGGCATTTCAATTTCAACATGCAGAAAATGAAGTGTACCGCTACTTTTGCAATGCATTGCATATTGAAAGTGACAAGATAGTGAACGAGGAGGAAATTCCTTTTCTGCCCATCTCAATGTATAAAACGCACAAAATTGTAACTACTCCATTTATTGCGGAAACTATTTTTGAAAGCAGTGGCACTTCGCAAACTACGCAGAGCAGGCATTATGTAAAGAGTTTGGCTTTGTATCATGATTCATTTTTAAATGGCTTTACCCACCAATATGGCAGCCCCGAAGACTGGTGCTTTTTGGGTTTACTCCCCTCTTATATTGAAAAAGGAAATTCATCATTGGTGTATATGGTTCAGGTATTGATGAATGAAAGCCAGCACCCAAGCAATGATTTTTTTCTAACTGATTACGATAAACTGTATAAAAGGTTACAACTACTTGAAACCAATGGGCAACGTACCATGCTCTTTGGTGTTACCTACGCCTTGCTTGATTTTGCTGATAAGTATCAACTGCAATGTTATAATACAACTATTATGGAAACTGGAGGAATGAAAGGTAGAAGAAAAGAGCTAACAAGAGAAGAGGTGCATGAGCAAGTAAAGAAAAATTTTGGTGTAAAAAATATTCACTCAGAATATGGAATGACTGAGTTACTATCACAGGCCTATTCAAAAGGCGATGGGATTTTTACCTGCCCACCTTGGATGAAAGTATTAGTAAGAGATGAAGATGATCCCTTGCATATAAGCAAGCACGGAAAAGGCGCAATCAATATAATTGATCTTGCAAATATTTATTCCAGCTGTTTTATTGCTACTGATGATGTGGGAGAAGTATTTGAAGATGGTAGTTTTAAAATTTTGGGGAGGATGGATAACAGTGATGTGAGAGGTTGTAGTTTATTGGCTTTATAATTATTTATGAATATGAGTTTTATCAGAATCTTATCTTGCACTTAAATTGTTTTGCCAAATGAACAAAGTTGTTGCCAATGCCGATGCAGCTATTCAGGATATTCCGGATGGTGCCACACTCATGCTCGGTGGATTTGGTTTGTGTGGTATTCCCGAAAATTGTATTACTGCTTTAGTGAAGAAAGGAATTATTAATCTTACCTGTATTTCAAACAATGCAGGTGTTGATGATTTTGGAATTGGTTTAATGCTGCAGCAAAAGCAGGTTAAAAAAATGATTTCGTCTTATGTTGGTGAAAATGCCGAATTTGAAAGACAGATGCTAACCGGTGAACTGGAAGTGGAATTGATTCCGCAAGGAACTTTGGCTACTCGTTGCATGGCATCGGGTTACGGTATGCCTGCTGTATATACTCCTGCAGGTGTTGGAACAGAAGTAGCCATTGGAAAAGAAATCCGAAATTTTAATGGAAAAGAATATTTGCTGGAGTATGCATTTAACGCAGACTTTGCCATTGTAAAAGCATGGAAGGGCGATACCATGGGCAATTTAATTTTTAAAGACACGGCACGAAATTTTAATCCGTTAATGGCAATGGCAGGAAAAGTTACGATTGCTGAAGTGGAAGAGTTGGTGGAACCCGGAACGTTAGATGCCAATGAAATTCATACACCCGGTATTTATGTGCATCGCATTTTTAAGGGAATGAATTATGAAAAACGAATTGAACAAAGAACAGTAAGAAAGAAAATTTGAAGATGGAGTTTCAAATTTTCAAAGTCCCTTCAAAAAAGCACGTCTTAATTTTCACAGCGTCAAATTTTCAAATTATGCCTCTTACAAAAGAACAAATTGCACAGCGAATAGCAAGGGAACTAAAAGATGGTTATTATGTAAACCTTGGTATTGGCATACCAACTTTGGTTGCGAATTATATTCCTGCCGGCATTCATGTAGAATTACAGAGTGAAAATGGATTGTTGGGAATGGGACCTTTTCCGTTTGAAGGAGAAGAAGATCCGGATTTAATTAATGCAGGCAAACAAACAATTACCACACTGCCTGGCTCTGCATTTTTTGATAGTGCCATGAGTTTTGGAATGATCCGTGCAGGTAAAGTTGATCTAACAGTATTAGGTGCAATGGAAGTAAGCGAAGATGGTGATATTGCCAATTGGAAAATACCCGGCAAAATGGTGAAAGGCATGGGTGGAGCTATGGACTTAGTTGCAAGCGCCAAAAATATTATTGTTGCCATGATGCATACCAATCCGAAAGGCGAAAGCAAGTTATTACCTCAATGTACATTACCCTTAACCGGAACAAAATGTGTAAAAAAAATTGTGACTGATATTGCAGTGCTTGATGTAACAGCAGATGGATTTAAATTAATTGAAAGAGCTCCCGGAGTTTCTGTTGATGAAATTATTTCTAAAACAGCAGGGAAATTAATTATTGAAGGAGAAATTCCTGAAATCGTATTTTAATTATCTTAATCTAACTAGAAAATAAAAAACCATCTGCAAATGCAGATGGTTTTTTATGTAAGGTGAAAACTAATGATTATTGTTTCATCAACTTCAGCGTTTTTCTTTCAGCACCCTGAAATACTTCTACAATATAAGTACCACTCATTAATTCCTGTCCAAAGCTGTAAGTGCCTTGTGCAGCAATTCGTTTATTGAGTATTCTTCTTCCCTGCAAATCCATTACACGCAGTTCAATTGTTTCAGAACTGCTGCTTTTTAATTGAAGTGTAAAGAAGTTTTTAGATGGATTGTTTAAAACCTTTACATTCAATGCTGCGGCTTCAGTAATCAGTTCATTATTTCTATATCTTGAAGGAACTGCATTACCACATGGTACTTCACCACATTTACCCAAGCGATCTTCAGCATGATTTAGCAAATGATTTGCAACATCACTAACATTAATAGATAATGTTTTTGCTTTTGCAGGATTGCCCGGAGGTGCATGACAGATATACACTTTATCATTTTTACCCGGCTCTCTAATGTCAGTTACACAAATAGTAATACTGCATGTGGAAGTACATCCAAACTTATTAGTGATTTGGCAAGTAAATGTAAAGCTGCCTGCAGTTGCTGCAGTAAATACTGGATTAGCTGTATTATAGTTATTCAATGTGCCACCGCTCCATGAATATGTGTAAGGAGCGCCTGCAATATCAGCAGTAGCATTCAATGTTAATTGTTGAGGCCCGTAACCTAAATAAAGATTGGTTACAATACCACCCGTATAAACATTACTTGATGGAACAGCAGTAATTGAGCAAGTATTTACAGGATTTACAGTAATAGTTGTTGATGCCTGTAAGTAACATGAAGTAACAGTATAGGTTGTTGTACTTGTTGGCGATACTGTAATAGAAGCTGTTGTTGCACCTGTACTCCATAAGTACGGAGCACTTCCTGTTGAGGTTAAAGTAACAGATGCGCCTGTGCAAATTTCTCCATCATTACTTGTAATACCTGAAGTTTCAACCACTGTAATTGCAGGAACATTCACTTCGTAAACTGAAATGGTTCTGCTTACTTCAGCAGTTGTAATTAACAGAGGTTTTCCGGTTGGGCTGTTTGCAGCAGATACAAAAGCAAGACCTTCAACACCAAGATCTGCCGGTGTATTAATATACTGTACAAAAACCGGAGCAGTAGGATTGCTTACATTATAAACAAGAATATCACCCACACGTTCAAGACCAATAAATGCATAAGGCACACCATCAATAATACCAACTACAACTCCTTCAGGTTCGGGGCCTTTGTTGTCACTGCGTCTATCTAAGGTGCCGGCTGCTCCGTCTGAATTAAATGTGGCAGGTGTAAGAATAGAAGTGATTACTTCCAGATCATTTTTACTGTCATAAACCAAAGCACCCGTTGAATTCCAGATAGTAAATGAGCGTGCACCCAATACATGAATTTGGTCAAAGTCTCCATCGCCATCTATATCACCATTCATTCTTGTAACTATCAATCGTCCAAGGTTTGCAATATTTTTTAATGTGCTGCCATTTGGAAATGCAGTAGGGTCAAGTAAATAACCTGATGCACCTACTCTAAGTTCTTCATTAAAACCAGTATATTCTCTTGAATCACCTTCGTTAGCAGTTATGTAATAGGTTTGTCCACCTACGGTATATTGTGCAATTGCATCGGGTTGATACATTCCCAAAACCGGCCAGCTTTGAATATTTATTTTTCCTGTGGTGGAAGTTAAATCAAGGTCACTTGCATCAAATGGATTAAGCGGTATTGTTTTAAAAATGCCTAACACTATTGGTTCAATATTAGTTGAAGGGCCAAATGTACCTGTGGTGAAATCAATAGGGCTTCCTCCAACATTAAAATCATTATCGTTAATTACAGCAATTGAATCAGGGCTAATTAAAGCAAGACCTTCTACTTTTTCAATGGTGTTGTAACCTGATTTTGCTAAATCAATATGAAGGAATTTTTGAATGGGAAAAATATTTACAGATGCAAGTTCTGCAGTTGTCATTTGGTCAACTGTTTTAGAACCTCCGCCAGGTAAAACAACCAAACCGGAAAATGCAGAAATATCAGTGGCACCGCCAAGATTGAAACGATATACTTTCTTTTCAATTTTATCGAGTGGATCACTATCAATTGCATCATCATCTCTTTCCACCACTAAAAACTGACCGTTTGTAAATGCCACCGCATCACCAATTTTATCTGCTCTTGTATTTGTTGCTCCTCCCAAATTAGGATTATCCATGATGTAGAGGAACTGGCGTGTGGTTTCTGAAACCGGGTCAAGTTCAACAATTCGTATGTTGCGTGAACCATTTAGAGTAGCGTTAGATAAGGATGAAGGATTTCGTATGGGGCTTTGCACAAAAGCATACACTTTACCATTCTGTAAAGCAATTCCTTCAAACCCTCTGTTTTGACGACGCTGTCCAATTACTGCTGGTAATGCTTCAATGCCAAATGTACCTGCTGGTTGCCCCGCTGCTGCGGCAGTTCCTTGTGGTACATAACGTTTAAGCATAACACCTGCGGCACTGAATTGATAAATAGCAGGACGATATTCATCCACCATCCAGAATGTACCATCAGGTGCTACAACTACTCCTTCAAGATCGCCACCTAAAGGATCCAATGGTAAAGGAGCATTGAGAAGATTAATGGGTGCTTCATCATTATACGGAGTACTTGTGTTTCCTGCAATAGCAGTATTTGGTAAACCTGTTAAAAGGTTCATAGTTGGATTTTTCAACTGGATGCGTTGAGTAATGCTGATTACTCCTGTTGATGGGTTTAATTCAAAACGTACAATTTCCGGTGCAAATGCCGGTAAAAGAAAAGGCCGTCTATCGCTTACAGGTTCCCCATTAGGCCCCCGGTCTGTATTAGCAACAAATTTTAAATTTCCGTTTGCTGCATAACCTTCAAAATGCAAACCTGAAAACCCGCCAAGGTCAATGTTTTGACCGCCAACAGTTGTGCCCAAGACAGGAATATTTGTAAATTGATAAGTATTGAAACTACTAACAGCTACTGCACTATGATCTTTAAGGCCAAGTGGTAAAATGCTACTTACAGTTGCAGTTGCAATATCAATAACAGCAAATGCATTATTTTCCTGTAAGGTTACCCATGCTTTTGTACCATCGGGTGAGAAAGCAATGTACTCGGGTTCAAAATCCTGAGCAACTGTGGCACCAGGGCCATAAATACGAACTCCTGATAAACGTAGTGCAGCAATTTGAGTATTAAAACTAGTAAAGTCAACTGATTGTACAGAAGCACTGGCAACACCACCAGATATATCTATAATACTTACAGAACCTTCAGGATCAACAGAAGTAAGTTGTAAATAACTATTTGGTTCGGCCTCATTAGCAGTTAACACTTTTGTACCATTTGGTGTAAAAGCAATCATATCGGGTAAATAACCGACTGTTACCGAATTTAAAACCGCCCCGGTTGATGCATTATAAAAAGTTACACGGCCCGGCTGTTGTGCATTGGTTGATTTTATAATTACCGCATAAGAAGCTGCGAGGATACCATTGCTTACTGCAACGCTGTTTGGAATTGCAGAGTCAGTTGCAGCAACACTAAAACCAAGTGGTAAAGAACCACCAAGAGTTAGTGCACCTGTATTGCTCATAGTAAAATATTCAATTAATTTTCCTGCAACTGTATAAACACGTTTGCTTGCAGGGTCAAAGGCTGGAATTTCAGCGCCATTGGCACTTGCAACACCACCAAGTCTTGTTAAAAAATTACAGGGTGTAGCAGGCAGGGTAGGCTGGGCTTGTAAGGCCACACTTGCAGTTAGTAATACTGCTGCCATCAATAATTTCAAATTTGTAAATTTTTTGCTCATAACGTTTCAATGATTAATAATAAATAATGTAAATAATTAATTTCCTCTTACTTCCATTGTAAATACGAAAAGTAAGTAGCGAATGCTGTTGATTTTTTAGAGGGGTGGTTCGTTCAGAAGCTATTGGTAAATAAAGAAACGATTTTTTCAGAAACAGAGAAATTTTCAATATTAAGTTTTTGTGACTTCTTTTTATCAATTGTACGATGACCTTCACCAACTGATAAAAAAATTGTCAGTTACATAGTAGTTAGTGGGAAAACAACCATTGGGAAAAATGTGGTCACAAATTGTGACTGCATCCGAAGACGGTTGTATTTCAAGGTCACAATTTGTGATCTTGAAAAACGGAAAAATGTATTACTTTTTTGAAATTCTTTTCTATCTTAACCTCAAACACAGTGCTTATGCAAATCATCAGGAGTATTCAAAACCGCATTTATGAGATAAGGGGTGAACGAGTGATGCTGGATAGAGACCTTGCCGAATTGTATGGAACAGAAACAAAATTCCTGAATTTGGCTGTAAAGAGGAATATAAAACGCTTTCCCAAAGATTTCATGTTTCGACTGACTAAAGAGGAGTTTGATTCTTTAAGGTCACAATTTGTGACCTTGAATGAAGATGACGTTTCTTTGAGGTTGCAATCTGCAACCTCAAAAGGCAGAGGGGGAACCCGATACCTACCGTATGTGTTTACCGAGCAAGGTGTTGCCATGTTGAGTGGCATATTAACTACCGACCGTGCAATTACCATGAACATTGCTATTATGCGTGCCTTTGTGGAAATACGAAAAATCATATTGTTGAATACTGATTTTAAGGAACAACTGAAACTTATAAAAGAACGTTTGGGAGAACATGATGTGCAACTAAACCAGATTTATGATGCAATGGAAAATTTATTGGATGAAAAAGCTGCTGAACGGAAGTGGGATGAAAGGGAGCGGATTGGGTTTAGGAAGAAATGAATATTCTTTTTTTTTGACGCAATGTCCCAAGGTGGAGACATTGCTAGGAAGGAAAAATTTGAAGAAAACACTATTTCTGAGAGTAGGTGGGAAGATGTTGATGAAAAAAATGGAGTATTTTGTCTCGTAGAAAAAGCTTAATTTAAAGTAAAAAATATGAAAAATTTTGGAGTTATTACTTTTGAGTCTAGTAGTACAGTTGGAATTGATAATATGGCTAATGAATTTATAAGACGAGAGAAAGTAGAAGTTGTTAATATTTCTTTGACAAGTTGGTATGATGAAGAACATAGTTGCGCCCAGTATGTTTTAGCAATGTCATATAGTTATACTGAGTAAACGAAAGTGTAATATCATTTACCGGATGTGTCCTCTCCAACCGAAACTGAATGCTTATTTAAAGCGGTTGGTGAGGGCAACTACCGATTCGAAAAAATAAAGAAGATGGCAAAGCATGAAATGTTTACTACAAACTATGAAGGCTACGATAACATAAGTTTTGTATTTGAAAGAGTATTTGTTAATCATCTTGATAAAAACGAAGAACTTGTTTATCGGGTTTCAGTATTATTAGGAATTAATAATACTCTATATTTTAGAGTGAAGAATGTAAATGACAAGTGGACTATAGAAGATACTACCCAACTACAGGAATGGATGAAAAATATTGAACATCAATTTAGTAAATCTATCGAATTAAACGAAGAATAATTTTTATTGCCTCATGGTCTACACGCATATGGTTACATGTGCGTACGAACCGAAACTAAATGGATATTGATAGCGGTTAGTGCGGACACCAACCGATAAAAAAAATATTAATAGTTAACTGTTTCTCCATTGATAAATCTAATCCGAATTATTCTTTCATTTGAAAAAATATAATCACCTTTAATTTTTAAAAAAGCTTTTTTGTTTGGAGCAATTCTAATCTTATGATTTCTTTTATTACTAGGATTTTTTTGTTCTGGATTTATTGGTGAATACACTTCAGTTAAAATATTGGTTATTGTTTTATTTGAAGTGTTTTGAATTTCTAAAAGTGTGTATTCGTCGAAGTTCTCATCAGTTTTTTTGATTAAATTCAAAATTCTAATCGGATTTACTTCTTCCACTTCTTTCATAACTTGCTTAATGACACTATCAGGTGCCATGGGAGCGGTAGTATCTATTGCTATTGGTGTAGTAGTATCGACAAAACTTTTTGAAGTAGTGTCGATATGATTTGATTGATCTTGACAGCTAAATAAACAAACTGTAATTACAATAATATATATTTTCATGAATTTAGGTATTTGGTTCACTGCAATTTAGAACTTTTAAAATCTTTTGCTTGGATCTTGTCTTAATGACCTATTAAGAAATCATCCGCTCATAGGCTGCCGGATTGAAGCGGCACCGCAGCGAAGTGCAGGTACAGGGAAAAGCCGGAACTTCAGCCGCCATTTGCACCTCAGCCCACAGCCCCAAATTTCCCAACATTCAGTCCCCAATCTCTTTAATATTCCCCATCTCGAACATTATCTATACTTTTTTGTATATATTAATCTGTACTTTTGTGTACACATTGAAATCAAAAGATAAAACAAAGGAATTATGAGTGAGATGCTGGAAACGCTGGAGCAAACCGCCCTTAGTGATTATAAATACGGTTGGGTTACCAATATTGAAGCCGATGAAGCACCTCCCGGGCTGAGTGAGGATATTGTTCGCTTTATCAGTGCAAAAAAGAAAGAGCCGGAGTGGATGCTTGAGTGGCGATTAAAAGCTTACCGTCATTGGTTGAAAATGACTGAGCCCACTTGGCCCAATGTGCATTATCCAAAAATAGATTATCAGGCAATTAAATATTACAGTGCCCCCAAGCAAAAAGTTACACTCAATAGTTTAGATGAAATTGATCCTGAACTAAGAGCAACATTTGAAAAACTCGGCATTTCGTTAGATGAACAAAAACGTTTGAGCAATGTGGCGGTTGATGCAGTCATAGACAGTGTTTCTATTGCCACAACTTTTAAAGCAGAGCTCGCTGAGTTAGGAATTATTTTCTGCAGCATGAGCGAAGCAGTGCAGGAACATCCTGAACTTATTAAAAAATATCTCGGTAGCGTAGTACCCATGACGGATAATTATTTTACTGCATTGAACAGTGCTGTGTTTAGCGATGGTAGTTTTTGTTTTATTCCAAAAGGTGTTAAAAGCCCGATGGAGTTGAGTACGTATTTCCGTATTAATGCAGAAAATACAGGTCAGTTTGAACGTACACTCATTGTTGCAGAAGCAGGCGCTTATGTAAGTTATCTTGAAGGTTGTACTGCTCCCATGCGTGATGAAAATCAGTTACACGCCGCCGTTGTGGAAATTGTTGCCATGGATAATGCAGAAGTAAAATATTCAACAGTACAAAACTGGTACCCTGGTAATAAAGAAGGCGTTGGTGGTATTTATAACTTTGTAACCAAGCGTGGTATTTGTGCCGGTGTTAATTCAAAAATCAGTTGGACTCAGGTTGAAACCGGCAGTGCCGTTACATGGAAATATCCCAGTGTAATTTTAAAAGGCGATAACAGTCAGGGTGAATTTTATTCCATTGCAGTTACTAACAATTATCAACAGGCCGATACTGGTACCAAGATGATGCACATTGGAAAAAATACCAGAAGCCGAATAGTATCAAAAGGAATTTCTGCGGGCTTTAGTAATAATAGTTATAGAGGTCTTGTGCAAGTTGGTAAAAATGCAACCAATGCAAGAAATTTTTCTCAGTGCGATAGTTTATTACTTGGCGATAAATGTGGTGCTCATACGTTTCCATACATCGAAGTAAAAAACAGTACGGCACAAGTGGAGCATGAGGCCACCACTTCAAAAATTGGTGAAGACCAGATTTTTTATTGCAATCAGCGTGGCTTAGAAACTGAAACAGCTGTTGCACTAATCATCAATGGTTTTGCAAAAGAAGTCATGAATCAATTGCCGATGGAGTTTGCGGTAGAAGCACAAAAGTTATTGGCTATTTCATTAGAAGGAAGCGTAGGATAATTTAATTACTAATTACAATTTTAAAATAGATGTTACATATTAAAAACTTACATGCACGTATTGAAGAAAAAGAAATTCTCAACGGCATCAACCTAGATATCAAACCGGGAGAAGTGCATGCCATCATGGGCCCAAATGGAAGTGGTAAATCTACATTGGCAAGTGTATTGGCAGGTCGTGCAGATTATGAAGTAACTGCAGGCGAAGTAACATTCCTTAGTAAAAATTTATTAGAGCTTTCTCCCGAAGACCGTGCAAGGGAAGGTTTGTTCCTTGCGTTTCAATACCCGATTGAAATTCCGGGTGTAAGCACTACCAACTTTATTAAAACGGCAGTGAACGAAATTCGCAAATATCGTGGTGAAGAACCAATGGATGCGGTGCAGTTTCTTAAAAAGATGAAAGAGAAAATGAAGCTGGTAGAAATTGATCAATCATTATTAAGTCGTTCACTCAATGAAGGCTTTAGTGGAGGTGAAAAAAAGCGTAATGAAATTTTTCAAATGGCGATGTTGGAACCAACCATGGCCATCCTTGATGAAACAGATAGCGGATTAGATATTGATGCATTACGCATTGTTGCCGAAGGTGTAAACAAACTGCGTGATGGTAATCGTTCGTTCTTAGTCATTACACACTATCAACGTTTGCTGGAATATATCGTTCCAGATTTTGTACATGTATTGTATAAAGGAAGAATTGTAAAAAGTGGCGGCAAAGAATTAGCATTAGAGTTAGAAGAAAAAGGATATGATTTTATAAAAGAAGAACTGGGAGAAAGTGTAGAGGCGTAAATCTTAACTTGTATTCATCTGTGTTATCTATGCCATCTGTGGTAAAAACAAAAACAAATGTCAGACTTAAAAGAATTCATACAAACCAAATTCAATAATGAACCATTTAGTGGCAACGGTTCATTACAGGCACTAAGCAAAAAAGGAATTGAACTGTTTAATCAACAGGGTATTCCAACTGTAAAGCATGAAGAGTGGAAGTACACAAGAATGGGTGGGGTACTCAATAAAGATTTTTCTTATGCAAACGACTTGACGGCTGTAACTGCAAAAGATGTAGATGAGTTTCGCCTGCCTGGAAATAAAGAAGCAAACGAATTGGTATTTGTAAATGGAATTTATCATGCAAAACTCTCAACCATCCGTTCATCAGCAGATGAGTTAATCATTCTTCCTTTAAGCGAAGCAGTAAACGGCGAATACAAAACCATCATTGATAATAATCTTGGTCACAGTGCTAACTATCATACTGATGGTATTAATGCACTCAACAATGCATTTGCACATAATGGATTATTAATTGCAGTTAAGAAGGACAAATCTGTAGAGCATCCTTTGTATTGCTATTATATCAACGATGCAAGAACAGTGAATGTATTATCACAACCACGCACACTTATACATGTAGGTGTAAATGCAGAGGTGTTTTTAGTGGAAGAAGAAGTAACACTCGGCACCAGCGATTCTTTCATAAATAAAGTTTCAGAAATTGTTGTAGAAGAAAATGCCAATGTTCATATTTATAAAATTCAGAACGAAGACAGTCACAGCAGCTGTGTAAAAACAACACATGTGCGTCAGTTGGGTATAAGCAAAGTAAATAGCGTAACCATTACTTTAAATGGCGGCATCATTCGCAACAATCTCAATTTTATTTTAGAAGCACCTGGTTGCGAAAGCAATATGTACGGTTTGTATTGTGTAAAAGGAAATACGCATGTTGACAATCATACGATTGTTGATAATCAAATGCCTAATAGTTTGAGTAACGAATTGTACAAAGGCATAATAGATGAAAATGCAACAGGTGTTTTCAATGGGAAAATATTTGTTCGGAAGGATGCACAAAAAACAAATGCTTACCAAAGCAATAAAAATATTTTGCTAAGAGATACTGCAACCATCAATACTAAGCCTCAGTTAGAAATTTTCGCTGATGATGTAAAGTGTTCGCATGGTTGTACCATTGGGCGTTTAGATGAAGATGCTTTGTTTTATCTTAAGGCAAGAGGTGTGGGCGATAAAGAAGCAAAAGCTTTATTACTCCATGCATTTGCTGGTGAGATTTTAGATAAAATAGAATTACCGTCAATCAGAGAGTATGCTGATAAAATAATTTCTGAACGGTTGGGTTTCGAAATGTAGGGCTCATAACCGGTGAGCCACCCTTAAAGAAAGCGGGTGACCCACTGTGGCAAATAAAAAAATATGCAGACAAACACATTACATATTGCATTCAATGTAGAGCAAATCAGGCGTCATTTTCCTATACTTAACCGTATAGTAAAAGATAAACCCTTGGTATATTTTGATAATGCAGCAACTACGCAAAAGCCGATTGAAGTAATTGATGCATTAACTGATTACTATAAGTTTTACAATGCAAACATCCATCGTGGTATTCATTCGCTGGCAGAAGAAGCTACCGCAGCGTATGAAGCTACAAGAGATACCGTGCAGCAATTCATCAATGCAGAACATAGAGAAGAAATTATTTTTACAAGAGGTGTAACTGAAAGTGTAAACTTAGTTGCTTACACATGGGCAAGAACCAATCTCAAGGCAGGTGATGAAATTATCATTAGCGGAATGGAGCATCACAGCAATATTGTTCCTTGGCAGTTGATTGGTGAAATGACGGGAGCAAAGTTGAAAGTAATTCCGGTTGATGATAATGGAGAATTGATAATGGAAGAATTTCACAAGTTGCTCAATGAAAAAGTGAAATTAGTATCTGTTGTTCATGCAAGTAATTCTTTGGGTACTATCAATCCTGTAACAGAAATCATTGATGCAGCACATAAGATTGGTGCATTGGTAATGCTGGATGGAGCACAATCAACTGTGCATTTAGATATTGATGTGCAGAAACTCGATTGTGATTTCTTTGCTATCAGTTCGCACAAAGTATATGGCCCCACAGGTATTGGTGTGTTGTATGGTAAAAAACATTTGCTGGAAGCCATGCCTCCGTTTATGGGTGGTGGTGAAATGATTAAAGATGTAAGCTTTGAAAAAACAACTTACAATGAATTGCCTTACAAGTTTGAAGCAGGTACACCAAACATTGCAGATACAGTTGCGCTGAAAGCAGCCATTGATTTTATCAATCGTATTGGGAAGAAACAAATTCGCCGCCATGAAGATGAGTTGCTTCAATATGCAACAGAAAATCTGGAAGCTATTGATGGTGTAAGAATGATTGGAAAAGCAAAACATAAAGTAAGTGTTGCATCATTTGTTGTAGAGGGTGTTCATCCGCAAGATTTGGGAATATTATTAGACAATCAGGGTGTAGCTGTTCGTACTGGTCATCATTGCACACAACCACTGATGGATCGCTTTGGTATTCCCGGTACAACAAGAGCAAGTTTTGCAATGTACAATACAAAAGACGAAATTGATGTGATGATTGAAGCGTTGAATAGAGCAATAAAATTATTAAGATGAGCGAAGTAAAATCAATAAAAGAAATTGAAGAAGAAGTTGTTGATGAATTTTCACTCTTTGATTCATGGGATGAGAAGTATGAATACATCATTGACATGGGTAAAAAGTTAAAACCATTAGAACAGGAACATAAAAAAGATGAAAATAAAATCAAAGGATGTCAGAGTACAGTGTGGATGGTAAGTGAATACAAAGACGGAAATATAATTTACCGTGCAGAGAGTGATGCAGTAATTGTAAAGGGTTTAGTGAGTATGCTCATAAGAGTTTTGAGCAATCATACGCCTAAAGAAATTCTGGAAGCTAAATTGGATTTTATTGATAAGATAGGAATGAAACAACACTTAGCACAAACAAGAAGTAATGGATTACTGAGCATGGTGAAGCAAATGAAATTAGATGCAACGGTTTACATGGCACAACAAACAGCATTGAATTGAAATGTTAAATACTGAAAAAATAAAAGAACAAATCATTGAAAAACTGCAAACAGTATTTGATCCTGAGTTGCCAGTAAACATTTATGATTTGGGTTTGATTTATAAAGTTGAAGTAAATGAAAAAGGGTATGCGCAAATCACCATGACTTTAACAGCACCCAGTTGTCCGGCTGCACAATCTTTACCTGTTGAAGTTGATAGTAAAGTAAGAGAAGTAGAAGGTATAACAGACGCAAATGTGATGATTACCTGGACACCCAAGTGGGAAAAAAGTATGATGAGCGAAGTGGCAGCATTGGAATTAGGATTTATGTAACGGCTTGCCCCAGCCTTCAGGCTGGGGATTAAAAAAATAAAATTATGGCAATGATTTCATTAGATAGTTTAATGGGTAATCAAGGTCCTAGCTATCCCGAACAAATAGTAGCGCCTTATCGTAAGGAGCTCGTGGATTTTGGCTTTGAACAAATGATGACTGTTGATGAAGTAGAACAAATCATCAGCGGTAATGAAGGGAAAGTAATTCTCGTAATACTCAACAGTGTATGCGGCTGCAGTGCAAGAGTGAGCCGGCCAGGAGCATTGCTCAGCTTTTTTAATCATGTGGTGCCAGATGTAAAAGCAACATTATTTGCAGGAATGGAAAAAGAAGCAGTTGCACATTTTCGTGTAAAGTATTTAAGTGGTGTTACTCCATCATCACCCAATATTTTAGTGATGAAAGATGGAGAAGTGTTATTGCATTTGCAACGTCATCAAATTGAAACAACAGATGCAGGTACCATTGCGGATACATTGACTGATGTTTACAATGAACATTGTACAAAGCAAACAACAGACGAAGACCGCAACAGTTTACAGGAGTATTTTAAAACAGTTTATCAGATAGATCCATTAGCTACACAACAATAAAACTTCTAAAAATGAAAATTACATCATCAGAAGAATATGGTATCCGCATCTTAATCCGCATTGCATCTGCCGATGCAATAATTGGTTTAAGTATTCCCCAGCTAAGTGACGCAGAAGGATTGAGCGAACCGCATGTAGCTAAAATTTGCCGAACACTCCGTATGGAAGGGTTCATCAACAGCACACCCGGTTATAAAGGCGGTTATGTGCTGGCAAAAAAAGCTGATGAAATTGTAATTAATAATGTATTAAAAGCATTGGGCGGCAGTTTGTTTGATGAAGAATTTTGTGGCTCTCACACAGGGCTTGGTAAACTTTGCACCAACTCAGTTGATTGCAGCACCCGTTCTTTATGGAAAATGATACAATATTCACTTGATAACCTGCTCAATAAACTTACACTCAAAGATTTAATGGTAAATGAAAAAGAAGTGGAGCTAAAATTGGAAGCCATTTTACAACGTAATATGGAAGAAGTGATGAAATAAATTCATCATTTGTTAACATGCAGACTGTTTTTTCTATTACTCAAATTCCTATTTTTCCCTGAAACAATAATCATGGAAGTAATCTTGATGGTACTGGGCGGGCTGGGACTATTTCTTTACGCCGTTTCTAGTTTATCTGATACGCTAAGGGATATATTGGGCAACAGAACAAAAGATATTCTCAAAAAATTTACCGGCAACTTATTTACATCTATCCTCACAGGATTGGTAGCCACAACAATTCTTGACTCCTCTTCTGCAGTTATAATCCTTGCCATTGTTATGATTAATGCAAAAGTGCTCACTTTTCGTCAGGCGTTGGGTATTGTAATGGGAGCAAATATTGGTACCACCTTTTCTAGTCAACTCATTGCATTTGATATAGGAAAGTTTTCACCCATTCCCATTTTTTTAGGATTGATGCTTACTGTTTTTTCAAAGTCTGATAAAATTTCTCAAACGGCTAAAATACTTTTATACTTCGGCATTTTATTTTTTGGATTATATACAATGGAGCGTGCTGTAGAACCTTTGCGGTATGATGCCCGTTTTACTGGATGGATGGCCACTTTGGAAAGTCCATGGAAAGGTGCGTTGACAGGAGCATTTGTAACCTTGATTATTCAATCTTCATCTGCAACTGTAGGTATGGTAATTACTCTTGCAAAAAAAGGATTGATTTCATTAGCCGCTTCTCTTGCAGTAATGCTGGGTGCAGAACTGGGAACCTGCGCTGATACTTTGTTAGCAACAATTAAATCAAACAGACAAGCTTTAAAAACCGGTTTGTTTCATCTCATCTTTAATTTTACTTCAATAGTTATTGGATTAATCGTATTTCCATTTTTTGTAAAGTTTGTTGTTTGGATTTCTGCCAATGCTCCGTTAGAACGCATGGTGGCAAATGGTCATATGTTTTTCAACATCGTTGGTGTAATTGTTTTTATTCCATTGATTGGTACTATTGAAAAACTGTTGAACAAGTGGTTGCCGGATAAAGTGCAACAGGTTCAACCGGATTTGGCAATTGCAGAATCTTCTATCTGATTATTTATTGGTTTGAAAAAAATGTTCCGCAATTTTCAAAGGTCTGAATGTAGATCGCTTTTTAATATGATGCCCGCCACTTCTGGTTAAAATATCATTCAGTGCAGTAAGTGCCTCTAAAATATAATCTCCTTTATTCAGCATTACACATTCTGCCTGTGAACTTCTGAACGCATCTGTAATTTCTGATCGGGTTGCCATACCGGTTTTGTTTAAATTTTCTAAAACCTGTGTGGCCCAAATTACCGGTGTATGAGCTGCCTCACAAATCCATAAAATTTCTTCCTGAATCTCACTCATCCGTTCAAACCCGATTTCTACAGCCAGATCACCACGGGCAATCATAACACCGAAGTTTTGTTCTGTTAAACCCTGCAATAAAATTTCAGGAAGATTTAAAACAGCTTCTGTAGTTTCAATTTTATAAACAAGTAATGGTTTTTGCAATGTTCCGTTGTGCATGAGTTTTTGAAATTTCTGCACATCTTTTGCAGAGCGTATAAAGCTGCACCCAACTATGTCTGCATATTTTTTTACAAACGGCAATACTTCTTTATCATAAAGTGTAATAGGAGTGATATTGAATTGAGCATCGGGGAAATTCAATCCTTTTTCCGGTTTAATACTTGCTTTTTTATCCGGCACTCTTGTAATCTGTAATTCGGCATAACCACCCGTTACATTTTTCACTATTGCTTCAATAATCCCATCATCAAACATTACCATATTGTTTTTCCGGAGTTGAGCAACAATTCCTTTATGTGAACAGATAATATTTTTTTTCTTTTTTTTATCTGGTATGTTTTTTTCGTGCAGGTAAATAATTTCTCCTTCTGTTACTTTCAGTTTTCCATTTTCATGATTCGATAAATCGGTTCTTATTTTAGGCCCGGCAAGATCCATATAAATTTTACACGGGAGTTTACATTCCCGGCTACTTTTACGTACCTCTTGAATCATTTGCAACCATATTGATGCATCATCATGGGCACAGTTAATACGGGCTACATTCATTCCCTATTTCAATATGTGTTTAATTAGTTCCGTTTTATCCAGGTAAGTCTTATCTAATGTAACCATAATGGCTGCATGTTGCTGCCTGCTGCTTTGACCAAACAATTGAACTGAGCGTTGCAGGATTTTTTTTCTGCCGTAAGAAAATGTGCAATGGTTGAGTTCGGATGATGCAAGTGGCACTCCCATACGTAATAAGATTTCCTGTAGCTGGCGGTGGATATGGCTTTCGCTGCTGGCCAGTGAGGATAAACCTTTTTCGTGAAGGATATCCTGCAGTTCACGAATGTCATGATTACGGAGGGTGAGGTACTGAAGCAAGTTTTGAGCGCTGATTTTATTTTGCGGATGAATTTTTTTTGTAAAAGTTGTACCGGAACCTGCATTGCTCAATTTTTCTTCCAGGTGTTCAAGCGATGTGCGGATGTACTGCATTGCATCTTTCATAAAAAAAATGTTGGGGATGCTGCAAAGAAAAAAGAATTGGATTTGCTGATGTATGATTAGAATTAGGCGGATGGATGGTATAAATCAGCACTCATTATATTTTCCACTCCACAATTTCATTCTCCCATTTTTCATTAAAGGGAGTTGTGATTTTGATGTAGTTATCTGTATAACCTTCCATCATGGCATTTTTGCTATGACCTTCAAACAGTACGGGTCTTGTTTCACCTGCATGTTGCTGAGTAAAGTATTGCATCTTCATATAAGAAAGATTGCGGAGGGTTTTATTTCGTTCATGACGAATATTTATCGGAACAACTGGTTTCAATGTTAATGAATGCGTATGATCTCTTTCAGAATAAGTAAACACGTGTAAATAAGAAATATCAAGCGAATGTAAAAAATCAAATGTTTCTGTAAACAGTTCATCTGTTTCTCCAGGGAAACCAACAATTACATCCACTCCAATACAACAATGAGGCATCAACTCTTTGATGAGTGCGACACGTTCTGCATACAATTCTCTTTTGTAACGGCGGCGCATCAAACCTAAAATTTTATTGCTTCCGCTTTGTAAGGGAATATGAAAATGCGGCATAAATTTTTTACTTCTGCTTACAAACTCTATAATTTCATTAGTTAGCAAGTTGGGTTCAATAGAAGAGATGCGGTAACGTTCAATGCCTTCCACATTTTCTAACTGCTGTATAAGTGAAAAAAAGTTTTCTTTTTCAAATTTCGGTCGGTTTATTGAATCACCACTTTGGAAAGCGGAAGGGTTGAAATCACCAAGGTTTACACCCGTTAATACAATCTCTTTGCTTCCTGCTGCTGCAATTTCTTTTGCATTGGTAATTACGTTTTCAATGGTATCGCTTCTGCTTTTTCCTCTTGCCATTGGTATGGTGCAAAAAGAACAGGTATAATCACAACCATCCTGCACTTTTAAAAAAGCTCTTGTTCTGTCGTTAATGGAATACGAAGCAATGAAGCCGTTCACCTCTTCAATTTCGCAACTGCTTATTTTTGCACTATTGCCTTTTGCTAATTCTTTAATGTGTGAAGCGATGTTGAATTTTTCTGCAGCACCCAATACTAAATCAACACCGGGTATTTCTGCAATTTCCTTTGGCTTGAGTTGTGCATAGCAGCCGGTAATCACCACTAAACTTTCAGGACTTTTTCTCTGAATGCGCCTTACCAACTGTCTGCATTCTTTATCTGCATTATCAGTAACTGAGCAGGTATTAATGACATATACATCAGCCACATCATCAAACTCTTTTTTATCAAAACCTTCAGTTTCCATCATGCGGCTAATGGTGGAGGTTTCGGAGTAATTGAGTTTACAACCGAGGGTATGAAATGCTACTGATTTTGCTTTTGTCATTGCGGCGGCAAAGATAAGAAAAAGTAGCAGGGATGCAGAAAGACAACAGTTCCTTCGGCAGACAATTAAAAATCTTTATACTTGCAACATGAATCTGAAAAAAACATTGCCATTTATTCTGCTTGCACTATTGCTGATTCTTACAATTTTTATTCGTAAGTGCAATGCAAATAATCAACTGTCTGATAAGGAAAAGGAACAAAGAATTAAAAAGAAGGATGTTGCTGAGCAACCGGAAAACCAATCGGATAATGAAAAAAGCAGTTTGGATGTTTTCAGGGATCCAAAGGCTGATTTTTATTTCACCAAACATGCACGATGCCGTATGAAGTGCAGGCATATAACACAGGAGGAAATAAAAGAAATTGTTCAGAAAGCTGAGGTGAATTACAGAAAGAGTGAGTTGGATGCAGCACAAGGGCCCAAGTATGCATTGGAAGGAATTACTTCTGCCGATATGCAACATGTACGGATTATTGTAGCACCAAAGAAAAGGCACTTAACAATTGTAACAGTGATTGATTTGGAAGAAGAATGGGATTGTCCTTCCTGTAAATAATTTTATTGAATGAAGATTTTTATTAAACCCCTGCAGTTTACCTACGCTATCTATGCAATGATTTTATTTGTAATCATTCTGTTTTTGGTAACACCCTTTGTAATTATTGCATCTTTGTTTGGAAAAATTAAAGGCGGTAATGCAGTTATGAAAATTGCACATGGATGGGCAGATATTTGGTTATTTCTTATTGCTATTTATCATATTCGTATTGTGGAGCAGGAAATGAAAGAGCATCAACCTTACATTTTTATAAGCAATCATAATTCATACATGGATATTCCGCAGATGCTGAAAGCGATTAGAAGACCATTACGAATTTTGGGCAAGGCAGAGATGGGTAAAGTGCCTGTGTTTGGAATTATTTACAATGCCTGTGTTGTTCCAGTTTTGAGAGGGAGTGCAGAAGCAAGAGCAAAAAGTGTTTTGATGTTGAAATCCGTTCTTAACAAAGAAATTTCAATTTATATAGCACCAGAAGGAACATTTAATATGACAGATAAACCATTAATCGATTTTTATGATGGTGCTTTTCGTTTAGCAATAGAAACACAAACACCTATTAAGCCCATGTTGTTTTTAGATGGGGTGAACAGAATGCACTGGCGAAGCGTTTTTGCAATGACTCCCGGAAAATTACGAACAGTTTATTTAGAAGAAATTTCACCTGCTGGTTTTAACGTTGATCAATTGAAACAAAAAGTATATCAGCTGATGCAGCAGAAGTTAACATCGTATAAAGCAAGTTGGATAGCCTCTTATCCAGAGGGTGAGTAAATACACTACATCACTTTTAACTTAGTTACTTAATTTTATCAGTTCATGGAATTGTTTGATGATGATATAAACGAAGAAGTAAAACCTTTCCAAGGTGTGGATGAAGGTTTTTACGCAGATGTCATCATTCCACTTGCTGTGCCAAGAACCTATACATGGAGTGTACCTGAACGTTTAAAGGAACAGGTGAGAACAGGTGTAAGGGTGGAAGTTGAGTTAAGAAAAAAACGTTACGCCGGTGTAATAAAAAGATTGCACAACATTAAACCATCTGCATTTGAACCCAAAGGAATTTTAAATGTGCTGGATGTAGAACCTATTATTCATGACCAGCAATTGCAATTGTGGCAATGGATTTCTGATTATTATTTATGTACCGAAGGGGAAGTGATGGCGGCAGCATTGCCTGCACATTTTAAATTAAGCAGCGAAACAATCTTAATTTATAATGAAGAAGTAGGTGATGATTTTTCTACATTGGATCATGATGAATACTTAGTTTCAGAAGCATTGCTTATAAAAAAGGAGTTAAAGCTGGGTGAAGTGCAGATGATTCTGGATACATCACATGTATACCCAGTTGTAAAACGGTTAATTGAAAAAAGGGTTTGTTTTGTGTGGGAAGCATTGAAAGAAACCTACTCAGCAAAAAAAGAAACCTTTGTTTTATTAAATCCGCAATACGATAATGAAGAACAGTTGAGTGAGTTACTCAACAATTGGAGTCGTGCACCTAAGCAAATGGAATTATTGCTCAGCTATCTTCATCTTATAAAAACAGAAGGTGAAGTAAGTAAAACAGCTTTGCTTAAAAAAAGTGGAGCAAGTGATGCACAGGTAAAAGGATTGGTAGAAAAAAATATTTTATTTCTTGAAAAAAGATCGGTGGATCGTTTGCAAAACCTGCCCAGAAATATTTCCATTGATTTTGAATTAACAGCTGCCCAGCAAAGCTCATTAGATGAAATAAGGAATTCATTTGAGCAAAAGCCTGTTTGCCTGCTGCATGGAGTTACAGGTAGTGGCAAAACCTTGCTTTATATCAAATTAATAGAAGAGTATATTAAAAAAGGGAAACAGGTTTTGTATCTGTTGCCGGAGATTGCACTCACTGCACAAATCATAAGAAGATTACAAAAACATTTTGGCGGATACATTGGTATTTACCACAGCAAGTTTAACCAAAATGAACGGATTGAAATATGGAATAAAATAAAAAGTGGTGAAATGAAAGTGGTGCTTGGTGCAAGAAGCAGCCTGTTTCTACCGTTCTTTGATTTGGGGTTAATTGTTTGTGATGAAGAACATGATGGTTCTTATAAACAACAACAACCTGCACCTCGCTATCATGCAAGAGATGCAGCCGTGTATTATGCAAATGTATTTGGTGCAAAAGTTTTATTGGGAAGTGGTACACCGAGTGTAGAAACGTATTACAATACGCAAACAAAAAAATATGGATTGGTTGAATTGAATGAACGCTATGGTGAAGGCGAGTTGCCAACCATTGAACTGATTGATACAAAACCAATCTTCAAACAAACAAAAGAAAAAGTAATGATTGCACCTGCTTTGCAAAAAGCAATGGAACAATCATTGGAAAAAAACAAGCAGGTCATTCTGTTTCAAAACAGGCGTGGGCATACACCGCATCATGTTTGTAAAGTATGTGGATGGATTCCTCATTGTAGAAATTGTGATGTGAGTCTTACATTTCATAAAATTAAAAATAAACTGCAATGTCATTATTGTGGCACTGTTTATCCGGTTGTTAGTACATGCGAAGCCTGTGGCAGTCATGATTTTATGAAATTTAATTTCGGTACAGAAAAGGTAGAAGAACAATTGCAGGAACTGTTGCCCAAAGCAAGAATTGCACGGATGGATTATGATACTGTGAGTGGAAAAACTGCACATGACCAACTCATACAAAATTTCGAGCAACATAAAATTGATATTTTAGTTGGCACTCAAATGGTGGTAAAGGGCTTAGACTTTGAGCATGTAAATCTTGTAGGAATTTTAGATGCTGATAGTTTATTAAGCTTTGCAGATTTTAGAGTAAATGAACGGGGCTTTCAATTAATGGAGCAAGTAAGTGGCCGGGCCGGAAGAAAAGATGCTGATGGTAAAGTGATGATACAGGTGGCCAACATCAATCATCCTGTATTGCAATATGTAAAAGCACATGATTATAAATTGTTTTATGCCAATGAAATTATTGGAAGGCAACAATTTTTTTATCCGCCGTTTTCAAGAATCATTCAACTTACATTTAAACATAAGTTTCAAGAAGTGGTGGAAGCTGCATCAATGATGATAGCAGAAAATATGAAGCCTTTGTTTGCAAATTATATGGTGGGCCCTGCTGAGCCAGTAGTGAATCGAATCCGCAATCAATACATCATGGAGTTAGTGTTGAAACTACCTAAGGATGCAAAGTTGATGAACCAATGTAAAGAAATGATAGCAGCACAAACAATTCATTTACACAATCATGATAAATTTAAGAGTGTAGTGATGGTGGTGGATGTAGATAAAGTGTAGGACTTGTATATCACCAAATAATTTAGTATTGCAATTACAAAAGTTCAACAAAATTTATTTGTCTTAATAACTTGTGCATTTCTATGTTAAGTTTTAAAATTGTTAATGAATTGTTATCAAATCATTATTTCATCCCCTTAAATTTGCCAAAACTATTTTATGATAAAAAATTTAACCCAATTGCTATGCAGTTTTTTTCTGCTGTTGGCAAGTATTTCAGTAACCGCCCAGGTTACCACAGCCACACTAAGTGGAATTGTAAAAGACAAAACGGGTACTTCATTAGCATCTGCTACTGTAACTGTTGAGTATCTGGATGCAGGTATTAAGCAGGTAATAGCCACAAAAGCAGATGGTCGTTTTACAGTTCCCAACCTTCGTGTAGGCGGGCCTTATAAAATAACTGTAAACCATGTGGGGCATAATGCAACTGTAGTTAATAACCTTTTTCTTGAACTTGGTCAGAATAACCCTGTTCAAATTTCAATGGAAGAAAAAACTACAGAGTTAAAAGAAGTAGTAATTCAAGGTGGTGGTAACAGAATTTTTGACAGTAAAAGAACCGGTGCTTCAACAACTATTAATAATCGTTTATTAAGAAGTTTACCTACCATCAATCGTTCTGCAGATGATTATTTGCGTTTGGCTCCTTCTGCTTCTTCAACTTATAATGGTCTTTCATTTGGAGGACGTAACGGGCAATTCAATAATTTTTCTTTGGATGGTGCGGTATTTAATAATCCATTTGGATTGGATGCTCCTACACCCGGCGGACAAACAGGTGCTCAACCCGTTTCTTTAGATGCCATTGAGCAAATACAGGTAAACTTAGCTCCTTACGACGTTACACAGGCAGGCTTTACAGGTGCCGGTGTTAACACAGTAACAAAATCAGGTACCAACATTACTACAGGAACGGTTTATTCTTTTTTTAGAAACAAATCAATGACCGGTCAAAAAGTAAACGGAACGAAACAAGAAATTTCTGACTTGAGCCAAGTGCAAATTGGTGCTGCTTTGGGCGGTGCTCTCAAGAAAAATAAATTATTTTATTTTTTAAGCTTTGAAACAGAACAAAGAGAAGATGCTGCCAGCAGTTATGTGGCACAGAACTCTGGTAATACAGGCAAATCAAATACAGCAAGAGTTTTAGAACAGGACTTGAAAGATGTAAGTAATATTTTAAGAACAAAGTTTGGTTATGAAACAGGTCTTTATCAGGATTTTACACATAAGCAAATCAATTATAAGTGGCTCGCTAAATTAGACTGGAATATTAACTCAAACAATAAACTATCGTTTACTTACAATGGGTTAGATGCAATAAAAGATAAACCAGCGCATCCGAGTGCTTTAGGCCGCAGAGGCCCTGATTTTACAACATTACAATTTCAAAATTCAGGGTATCAAATTGTAAACAAGCTGCACTCCTTCAGCACTGAGTTAAAGTCAAACTTTAAAGAGTCTGCCAATAAACTCAGAGTAGTTTACACTTCATTTAGAGATAATAGAAATCCTTTTTCAACTCCTTTTCCTGTAGTAAATATTTCAAAGTTTGGAAGCCGTTATATAGTAGCTGGTCATGAACCATTTTCTATCAACAACACTTTAAACCAGGATGCATTTCAGGCAACAAATGATTTTACATTTTACAAAAAGAATCATACCATCACTCTCGGTGCTTCTTATGAGTCGTTTAAATTTGCCAACTCATTTAACATCGATGGTTATGGGTTTAATCTGTTTCTGGGCGATATTGATATTAATAGTTTTAAGAGTCTAGTTCCAACTAGCGGCAATATTTATGGCTTTACCAATTTGGATCTGTTTGTAAACTATTCAAAAGGAAGAGCCGCTACAGATAAATGGAATTTATATAAAATAACAGTTGCTCAGTTATCTGCGTATGCACAGGATGAGTGGCAGGTTTCTGACCGTTTAAAGTTTACAGTAGGTTTACGAATTGATAAACCTGCCTATACAAATCCTTATTATGAATCCCCGGTTGTTGCAGGAGAATTTGATCCTAATCCAGGAAGTTTTCAGGGTACTTACAATAATGGTACACCTACCTTTTTAAATAACAGCAACCTTGTGTTGTTTGATGCAAACGGAAACCCAATAAAAAATGGTCAGGGTAAAGATTTAGATAATCTTCGTTTACCTACTACTAAACCATTGTTCTCTCCACGTTTTGGTTTTAACTGGAATGCAATTGGCGACAGAGAGTTGCAGGTGCGTGGTGGTACGGGATTGTTTACAGGTCGTTTCCCATTTGTATGGTTAGGCAATCATATCGGAAACCCTAAAGATGTTTTTTACTGTGTAACAGACCGCAATTTTAAATGGCCGCAAGTTTGGAGAACCAATATTGGGTTTGATGTAAAAACAAAAGGCGGTACAGTAATTACAACTGATATTGCTTATACAAAAGATGTAAATGCTATGATGGTTCGTAACTACCGCTTTGGTAAACCAACTGGTACTTTAAATTCAGGAACAGGCGATAAGCGTAAGATTTATACTGCTGCTGATCAAGGTACTGTAAATGCATATGTATTTACCAATGTAAAAGAGGGTTACCAGTTTAATGCAAGCATTCAGGCAATGCATAATTTTAAAAATGGATTGTATTTGATGGGTGCTTATAACTATCTGGTAGCAAAAGATGCAAGTTCTGTTTCGGCCGAAATTTCTGGTGATGCGTTTGACAGAAATCCTATTTTGAATAATGTAAACGAAGCAAGATTAACTCCATCATTATATGGTAACACTCATCGTTTTATAGTTGCAGCCAGCAGGAAATTTGAATATGGAACTAAAGGATCTGCAACAACAGTTTCATTTTTCAGTAGCTGGACAAGTGGTAACCGTTATGGTTATGTATATGGTGCTGATATAAATAATGATGGCAGCAGCTTTAATGATTTGATGTATGTACCAACTGATGCTGAAATTGGTACAATGAATTTTGCTCCATTTACTGATGTAAATGGCAATGTTCAGTCTGCGGCCACTCAAAAAACTGCTTTTCAAAATTTCATTAATCAGGATAAATATCTCAGCGGCTTAAAAGGTCAGTACACAGAAAAATATGGTGCAGTTACACCTTGGCGTTCTCAGTTCGATTTAAGAATTTTGCAGGATGTTCCATTAAGCAAAATTGCAGGTGGTAAAAAACTGCAATTGAGTCTTGATATAATAAACCTTGGAAATATGATCAGCAGTAAATGGGGTGTACAGGAATATGCTTCAGCAACTGGTTATTATCAACCGGTAAATGTTTCAGTTGCAGGAAGTACTCCCACTTTCCAGTTCGATCCTTCGCAAACTAAAACATTTGTACCCAATCCAGATTTGCTTTCTCGCTGGCAAATGCAGTTTGGTGTGAGATATATATTTTAATAAAGTATTTTATAAGTTTAAGACCCCGCTTTTTGCGGGGTCTTTCTTTTTATATTTGCCGAATAACGATTTTACTAAATGCCAGATTCATCTTCCTTATCTTTTGATAACACTGCAAACGCTTTTGAATATAAAACCAATAAGCAATTAAAAAAAGCCCGTTTTTTATTTTCCTCTATGGGTATTGGGTGGCTTGTACAATTGGGTACAAGAATTACTCCTTGGGCAATAAAAATTGGGTTGCCTATAAAGGGAATTATTCGCTCTACTATTTTTGATCAATTTGTAGGTGGCGAAACTTTACAGCAAACTGCAAAAGTGGCTGATAAGCTGGAAGAATTTCATGTTCAGGTAATTTTAGATTATGGTGTAGAGGGCGGCGATTATGGCGAAGATGAAAAAGATCATGCAAGAGATGAATTTATTCGTGTAATAGATTATGCTGCTACACAGCAGAATATTCCTTTCATGAGTATTAAAGTAACCGGGCTAGCAAGGTTTTCTTTATTAGAGCAAATGGATGCTGCAATGAATAAAGCTGAAGGGACTTTAATAAAGAAGTATGTAAAAGTAGTGAGCGAATTATCTGCTGATGAAAAAGCAGAATGGCAACTGGTGTGCAATAGAATGCAGCTCATTTGCCAAACTGCATCAACAAAAAATGTGGCTGTATTAATTGATGCAGAAGAAACTTGGATTCAAGACCCTGTTGATGCACTCACCACCTTAATGATGGATGCGTTTAATAAAACAAAAGCTGTTGTTTATAACACTGCACAATTGTACAGGCATGATCGCTTACAATTTGTAAAAGATTGCTATAAAGCTGCTGAACAACGGAATTTTATTCTGGGTATCAAACTGGTTCGTGGAGCTTATATGGAAAAGGAAAGAAAACGGGCTGAAGAGATGAATTATCCATCACCTATACAAATAACAAAAGAAAATAGCGACAACGATTATAATGCAGCAGTAGAATTTTGTTTAAATCACATCAATCGAATTGCTACCATTGTAGCATCGCATAATGAACAAAGTAATTTACTGGCAGCAAAGTTGCTCGATGAAAAAGGATTGCCACACAATCATGAACATGTACATTTCAGTCAGCTTTATGGCATGAGTGATAATATTACTTTCAATTTGGCAAAAGCAGGTTACAGTGTAAGCAAGTATTTACCCTTCGGCCCTATCAAAGATGTAATTCCTTATCTCATGCGCCGTGCACAGGAAAACAGTTCTGTAAGCGGACAAACAGGTAGAGAACTTGGATTAATTAAAAAAGAGTTGCAAAGAAGAGGGGTTTAAACTGATTCTTCCACATCTTGCTCACAGCATTCAACTCATGGCTCCTAGCTCACATCTTTCTGCTTAACTTGCACCCATGCAACAATACCACGCATTACTGCAGCATATTCTCAACACAGGTACAGAAAAAACAGATCGTACTGGAACAGGAACTAAAAGTGTTTTCGGTTATCAAATGCGATTTGATTTGGGCAAAGGATTTCCATTGGTCACCACAAAAAAAGTACATCTCCGTAGCATAGTTCATGAATTGCTTTGGTTTTTAAAAGGAGAAACTAATATTGCTTACTTAAAAGAAAATGGCGTAGGAATTTGGGACGAATGGGCAGATGAGAACGGAGAACTCGGTCCTGTTTATGGAAAGCAATGGCGTAGCTGGGAAGGTGCAAATGGAGTGGTGATTGATCAGGTAACAGATTTAATTACACAGATTAAAAAAAATCCTGATAGCAGAAGACTCATCATTAGTGCATGGAATGTAGCCGACCTGCCAAAGATGGCATTGATGCCTTGTCATACTATATTTCAATTCTATGTTGCTAACGGGAAACTAAGTTGTCAACTATATCAACGTAGCGCAGATGTATTTCTTGGAGTGCCTTTTAATATTGCATCGTATGCTTTACTAACAATGATGATTGCACAGGTGTGTGATTTACAGCCAGGAGATTTTGTACATACGTTTGGCGATGTACATATTTACAATAACCACATGGAGCAAGTAAATCTGCAATTGAGCAGAACACCTTTCCCTTTACCAATAATGAAACTAAATACAGAAGTAAAAGATATTTTTGAATTTAAGTTTGAAGATTTTACTTTAGAAAACTATCAAAGCCATGGAGCAATTAAAGCGCCTGTGGCGGTTTAAAAGAAATTAAATGCTGCATAAATAAAAGTAATCTGCAATCGCAAATCTAAAATCTACAATTTGATTATAAGTCTCATCGTCGCTGCCTCTACTAACAATGCTATTGGCAAAGCCAATCAATTGCTTTGGCATTTACCAACCGATTTAAAGTTTTTTAAGAATACAACCTGGGCAATGCCGGTAATTATGGGTAGAAAAACATTTGAGTCTGTAGGAAATAAACCTTTGATTGGAAGACAGAATATTATTATTTCCCGAAATGAGCATGCATCTAATTATGATAATGTTTGCTGGGCAGTTTCAATAAGCGATGCTATAGAACAAGCAAAAAAAATGGAGACGAAAGAAATATTTATAGCAGGTGGTTCGCAAATTTATGAACAGGCAATGCCACTTGCCAATAGAATTTATCTTACAAGAGTTCATGCAAGTTTTGAAGCTGATTCTTTTTTTCCATCTTTTAATATAGATGAGTGGGAGCTTACAAAAAATAATGATTTTTCAATTGATGAAAAACATGCGTATGCTTTTTCAATTCAACAGTGGGATAGGAAAAGTAAAAAAGTTGGAAGTAAAAAATAAAAAACCGTTCTCTTTCTCATTTAGGATTTTATATTTCTAATTTCTCAGTCTCAAAATGTATTCACCATTTCAACTCTCCATAAAATTTAGTATATATCAGCTCACTGCCTCTAATGGAAAAGGGCATGGTATTCATTCTCCTTTTGTTTATGATTTGGTTGCAAAAGTGCTGAATGACAAAAGCAAGTATGCTGAATTTGAAGAAATTGAAATGTTAAGGAAGCAATTGTTGAACAACAAAACTATACTTACGGTTGAAGATTTCGGTGCAGGGTCAGTAAAAAACCTCACTAAGAAAAGAAGCATTCAACAAATAGCAGCATCCTCACTCAAACCAAAAAAATATGCACAGCTATTGTATAAACTGGTTAGCTATTTTCAACCAAAAACGATACTTGAATTAGGCACATCACTCGGCGTAACAACATCCTATTTGGCAAAAGCAAACAAAGAAGCACAACTAATGACATTGGAAGGTTCTGATGCTATTGCAGCTATTGCCAAAGAAAACTTTGTTCAACTGCAATTGCAAAATATAGATCAGATTACTGGAAATTTTGATGAAACTTTAGATGCCGCTATAGCTAAACTTTCAACCATTGACTTTGCCTTTATTGACGGCAACCACCGCAAAGAACCAACGCTCCGTTATTTTGAGCAATTATTGCAAAATTCTAATGAAAATACTCTTTTTATTTTTGATGATATTCACTGGAGTAAGGATATGGAAGAAGCATGGGCAACAATAAGAAACCATCCATCAGTAACACTCAGTATTGATTTATTTTTTATTGGATTGGTTTTTTTTAGAAAAGAGCAAAAAGAAAAGCAGCATTTTACAATCCGTTTTTAAAGCATCCTGAATTTCCCGTATTTTCGCACTATCGCAAAACAAATTATTACATGATTCTTGGAGTTTTAAAAGAGCCTCATTTTGAAACTCGTGTTTCACTATTGCCCGAAACGGTTGCAGCATTAATTAAAAAAAATATTTCTGTTATTCTTGAAGAAAATGCAGGAGCAAAATCATTTGCTTCCGATGCAGATTACACAGCAGTTGGAGCATTAATAAAAAGCAGAGCAGAACTAGTTGCTGCTGCTGATTTATTGTTAATCATCCATCAGCCAATTGAAAGTATATCCTCAAAAATCATACTCGGCATGTATCAACCTTTAGTACATGTGGATGTAATGAAAAATTTTGCAGCAAACAATACTACTGTTTTTTCAATGGACATGTTGCCACGCACAACCCGTGCACAAAGTATGGATGTATTAAGCAGTCAGGCAAATATTGCAGGATACAAAGCAGTATTAATAGCTGCTGCAACATATAGCAGATACTTGCCCATGTTTATGACCGCAGCAGGAAGTATAGCTCCTGCAAAATTTTTAATATTAGGTGCAGGTGTTGCAGGTTTGCAGGCAATTGCAACAGCTAAACGTTTGGGTGCAGTGGTAGAAGTGTTTGATACAAGACCCGCAGTAAAAGAAGAAGTAATGAGCCTCGGTGCAAAGTTTATTGAAGTAGAGGGTGCAGCCGATGCAAGTACAGCAGGAGGTTATGCCGTGGAACAAACAGAAGAGTATAAAAATAAACAGCAACAAAAAATTGCAGAGAGTGTCGCAAAGGCCGATATCATTATTACCACTGCTCAAATTCCCGGTAAGAAAGCGCCACTGCTTATTACGGAGCAAATGTTTTCAACCTTAAGAAAAGGAACTGTTATTATTGATTTAGCAGCAGTAACAGGTGGTAATACACCTTACACAAAAAACAATGAAACAGTAATGATGAATGGTGTTACAATTGTTGGTGATAGTAATTTGGCTGCATCTATGCCTTCAGATGCAAGTAAATTATATGGTAAAAATATTTTCAACTTTTTACAATTAATAACAACAAAGGAAGGAGCAATCAATTTAAATTTTGAAGATGATTTGGTAAAAGGTTGTTGTATTACCCATAATGGGGAAGTAGTGCATGAACGAATGAAGTAATTTTTGGAGCAAGCACTCTTGCTGCTATTGAGCTTTGGTTGTGTCACTCACCCGTCCGAACGGCATTTGGCCGGGCGGGCTTGTACGTTCAGTTCTTTTTGCAGCAATAACAATTAAAAACTACTTATTATATGGATAATCTTTTTTCTTTCTTCTCTGCAAATCAGCAAATGATTTATATCGTCATCCTTATGATTTTTGTGGGTATTGAAATCATTGGTCGTGTACCTGCGGTTTTGCATACACCACTTATGAGTGGAGCCAACGCCATTCATGGTGTAGTAATCATTGGAGCTATCATTGTTATGGGGCAAGCCGAACCAACTAATTATTTAGCACTCATTCTTGGCTTTATTGCAGTAATAGTAGGTACGATAAATGTTGTAGGAGGATTTGTAGTTACTGACCGTATGCTGGAAATGTTTAAAAAGAAAAAATAATTCTCTACGAACGCTTATTCTCTGCGTGAAATTTAAATTGAACAAATGAACATACTCAATATATTATATTTACTGGCTTCCGTAACATTTATCCTTGGATTAAAAATGTTATCAAACCCTGCAACCGCAAAGCGGGGAAACCTGATTGCAGGAATTGGAATGACGCTTGCCATCATAGGCACTATTTTTTTGTATGAAGATGAAGGGAAAAAACTTGGCAATTATCTTTTAATTTTTGCTGCTATTGCTATTGGTACTGTTGTTGGATTTCTTTCTGCAAAAAAAGTAAAGATGACGGCTATGCCTGAAATGGTGAGTCTGTTTAATGGAATGGGAGGCGCCTGTGCTATGTTAATTTCAATTGTTGAGTTTAATCATTTAGTTCATAAATTACCTATAGAGACTTATGACGGGGGTTTAGATAAGCTAAATTTTGATGGGCATATATCAACACTTGCGATTATTGTTATTGGCTGTATTATTGGTTCAATTTCTTTTGCGGGTAGTATAATTGCATGGGGTAAATTAAATGGTAAAGTAAAGGATGTGTCTTTTAAAGGGCAACAAATAATAAGCATTGGTTTATTATTAATCATTGTTGCCTTGGCAGCGTATTTACTTTCTAACAATGTTCTTTTAGTTCATACTACGTTTTACTCAATTGTATTTTTAAGTTTACTATACGGGGTATTTTTCGTAATGCCTATAGGCGGTGCAGATATGCCCGTAGTTATTTCCTTACTCAATTCGTTTACCGGAGTTGCTGCAGCATGTGGTGGTTTTTTATATGATAACAAAGCAATGCTCACCGGCGGAATTCTTGTAGGAGCAGCAGGTACATTACTTACCATACTTATGTGTAAGGCAATGAATCGTTCCTTGTTAAATGTATTAATAGGAAATTTTGGTGGCGGTAACAAAGCAAGCAGTACATCAAAGGAACAAGGCCACTACAAAGAAATTGCATTGAGCGATGCAGCAGTATTACTTACATATTCAAACCGAGTGTACATTGTTCCAGGTTATGGATTGGCAGTGGCACAGGCGCAACATGCCTGTCATGAGTTAGAAGAATTGTTAGTTGAAAAAGGAGTAGAAGTAAAATATGCAATTCATCCGGTAGCAGGAAGAATGCCCGGCCACATGAACGTATTGTTGGCAGAAGCTGATGTGAGTTATGAAAAGTTGAAAGAAATGGAGGAGGCAAATGATGAATTTTCATCAACAGATGCGGTGTTAATCTTAGGTGCAAATGATGTTGTAAATCCTGCTGCTAAGTCTGATCCTTCGTCACCCATTTATGGCATGCCCATATTAGAAGTGGAGCTGGCAAAAAATATTATTGTAAACAAACGAAGCATGAAGCCCGGCTATGCAGGTATTGAAAATGATTTATTCTTTCGTCCCAAAACGTCTATGCTCTTTGGCGATGCTAAAAAAGTATTGCAGGATTTAATAAATGAAGTAAAGAATTTATAGTTCGATAAAAAATTAATGTGCATGCAGCATCGCTTCATTCATTCCATCATCAATTACAGCAGAAGATTTTAAATCTTTTTTATAAAACAACCTTCCATTGGTAATTACCATTTGAATAAGATCCAATGCTGAAATCCGTTCTAAAGGATTGCCACTTACAATAATTAAATCAGCAACTTTTCCTTCCGCAACTGTTCCTACTTCATTTGCTAATCCTGAATACTGTGCACTCCATAAAGTAGCGGTACGCAATACATCTGCATTACTCATACCAATCATTGCGTAGTTTTTCAGTTCATTTACAATGCCATTTCCACCTGCTGCATCTGTACCTGCCACAAACCTGATACCATTTTTATGCAAAACTTTTAACCATGCAAACAACGTATCCGTACATCTTTTTTCAATACTGTCTATTGTACTCATATTTGTTTTTGTTGCATAAGGCCCATACAAAACACTGGTGGGGTCCAGTATAATATTTTTTTGTTTCATTAGCACAATCAATTCGTTTGCATAACTACCGTTTGGCGATGCTTCATAAGCCCGTTCTTTCATTAAGGTTAAGCGTACTCTTGTTCTGGTATCAATTTCTTTTCCAAAATAACCCAGCACCAGCATGTTTAAATGGTTCACTTCATTATAACCATTAGTAATAGCCTCTGCTGCCGTCATGTGTGCAGGTACATGACCATGTACAAGCAAGCCCAATTTATGAGCTTCTGCTGCTATGGCTTTTACATATTCAGGTTTCATACTGCTGTATAATTTCACTGAGCGGTAACCCATTTTTTTATACTTATTTACTGCATCAATCCCTTCCTGTACATTGTTGATGAACACACCACAGGGTCCGGCCATATCATCATTAAAATCAATAAAGCCACTCATCCATGCCACACGGGGATGAGCTAATGAACCTTTAGCACTTTTTTGTTTTACTTCTGGTAGTTGCAGATTATTTCCTAAATCACGAATGGAAGTAACACCATTGGCTAAATAAGCAGGCCCTTCTCCGGGAAAGGTATGTGCATGCATATCCCACAAGCCGGGCATTACAGTTTTATTAGTAGCGTTGATGCGTTTATAATCGACAGGAATTACAACCGTTCCTGTATCACCAATCTTTTCAATTTTCCCATTACTTATTAAAATTGTTTTGTTGCTGATAAGAATTCCTTTTTCTACATCCACATAATTACAGTTGAATAATGCTACTCGGTTGAATGATTTTTTAAATAGCTCTGTAGATTGTTGTTCTAACTGCGCATTAACAACACTATCGTTAATACGTCGAAGTTCAGACCGCAGATCTTCTTTTCCGTTTTCGATGATGTCATTCCACGGGCTTACTTCTGCAAGCAGTTGATTATTTTCTTTCATCCATACCAATCCCAACGCATTGGATGTAGCAGCACGGTAATTGTAAAGAATTCCTTTAATGATTTTGTTATTCCACCTGAAATTATGTTCCAATACTTTTTCAAATGTATAAGCTTGGGAACCATTGGTGATGGTATCTGTTACAATAGGGTAAAAGAATTCATACAAACCGCTTTTGGCAAAATTGTACAGATTTAATTTTTTGAAACTTGCTTTTGCCGTGTCTTTGCTTTTGATGTTGAAATACAAAGAATCTGCTTTGTAAATGCGAAGTGATACACTGTCTTTATAATAACCCACACCTTTTTGTTCAAATTGTTCAAACCCTTTTTGCTGATTGGTAAGAACAGTGAAAAGTTGATCGGGTCCACGGCCACGGTCGTTGTACATATATCGGATTGTATTTACTCCACTTGCCTGTCGGTTGATTTTAATAAAACCTGCATTGCGGTTGCTGTAGTAAATGGTATACTGGGATGAATCTTGTGCAAGACTGATAAAGGATACAAGAATAAAAATAAAACTGAATAAAGTTTTCATGTATTGTTTTGTTTTGGCGAGACGAATGTAATTCTTTTCCTCTTTTTCTCCTTGACCTCTTAGCTTATCTTTGCCTCATGTACAATCTTCCTCATTTTAAAGCAACGAACGAAACTGAAGTACTTACGTTTATGAAGCAACATCCGTTTGCGATGTTAATCGGTAATGCTGATAATAAAGCTGTAGCTACTCAAATTCCTTTATTGTTTGAGGAACGAAATGAAAAATTATTTTTACTGGGGCATATGATGCGGAAACAGGATCATCAATTGACATTTGAAAAAAATCAAGATGTGTTGGTTGTATTTACAGGTCCGCATACGTATGTAAGTGCCACCTGGTATAAAGATCCGCACCAGGCCAGTACCTGGAATTACAGCAGTGTACATGCAAGAGGAATGATTTCTTTTTTAGACCAACAGGGATTGGAAAATGCATTGCGTAAACTCACAATGCATTATGAAAATCAGAACCCGCATTCGTCAACGGTATTTGATAATTTACCTGTAGATTACCGCAGCAATTTGATGAAAGCCATTGTTGCTTTTGAAATTGAAGTAACATCTGTTGAACATGTATTTAAACTCAGCCAGAACAGGGATGAAGAAAGTTATGAGAACATTGTTGATGAATTGAAGAAGCAGGGAAGTGATGCAGAAACAATTGCAAACCTGATGGAAGAAAGAAAAGATAAAGTGTTTGACAAATGAGAGTTTCTATAATATTTACTTTAATTATCATGAGTTGTTCAAATGGTAAAACTCTTACAAACTCTCCTTTAGGGGATGGGGGCATGAACTTTGATAAACAAGGTCATCGTGGCTGCCGTGGTTTAATGCCTGAGAATACAATTTCAGCAATGATTGATGCATTAGGGATGGGAGTAACTACTTTGGAAATGGATGTAGTAATTACAAAAGATCAAAAAGTTGTTTTGTCGCATGAACCATTTTTCAATCATGAAATTTCTACCAGGCCAGATGGCTCTTTAGTAACAGAAAAAGAAGAAAGAGGATTGAATATATTTCAAATGACTTACGAAGAGGTGAAAAAATATGATGTGGGATTAAAACCTCATCCCCGTTTTCCTCAACAGAAAAAAATAGCAACTTACAAACCTTTGCTCAGCGATTTACTGGATAGTGTGCAACTGTATATGACAATGGCGAAAAGACCATTTCCTTATTTCAATATTGAAACTAAGTGCATGCCCGCAACAGATGGCATCTATCATCCAAAGCCTGATGAATTTGTGGAGTTGCTCATGACAGTGATCAGGGAAAAAGAAATGGAAGACCATGTTATCATCCAATCCTTTGATTTTAGAACTCTGCAGTATCTGCACAAAAAATATCCGCATATAAAAACTGCAATGCTTATTGAAGATTATGATAAACGTAGTATTGAAAAACAAATAGAAACATTGGGCTTTCAGCCAACAATTTACAGTCCGCATTACTCATTGGTAACTGATGGCTTGCTAAAGTATTGCCACGAACGAAATATAAAAGTAATTCCGTGGACGGTGAATATAAAAGAAGAGATAGATCGCCTAAAGAAAATAGGAGTGGATGGAATTATTTCAGATTACCCAAATTTATTTCAATAAAAAGTATGCGATTCCAAAATATACTTGACTTTGCTCAGCAGATGGATGCGAACGATCAGCTAAAATCATTTCGTCAGCAATTCATTATTCCATCTGCAAATGAAAAAGAGAAAACATATTTTCTAGGCAATTCATTAGGGCTTCAGCCCAAAAGAACGCAACTGTATGTTCAGCAAATTATGAACGATTGGGCAGCACACGGTGTAGAAGCCTTTTTTGCTGCAGATGAACCATGGATGGATTATCATGATGCATTAACTAAAACATTAAGTACAGTTGTTGGTTGCATGCCGCATGAAGTAAGTGTGATGAATAATCTTTCTGTAAACCTGCATTTGATGTTGGTCAGCTTTTATCGTCCGCAAGGGAAGCGTTACAAAATTTTATGCGAAGCAAAAGCATTTCCAAGCGATCAGTACATGATGGAAACTCATGTAATACATCATGGATATAAACCAGAGGAAGCCATCATAGAAATAAAACCAAGAGCTGGTGAGCAAGCAATTCGAAACGAAGATGTACTGCAGTTGATTGTACAACATAAGGATGAACTGGCCCTTGTATTTATAGGCGGAATTAATTATTACACAGGTCAGGTATTTGATTTGCAAACCATAACACAACTTGCACAACAAGCTGGTGCAAAAGTTGGATTTGATTTGGCACATGCAGCAGGTAATGTGGAGTTAAAACTTCATGAGTGGCATGTAGATTTTGCATGCTGGTGCAGTTATAAATATCTCAACTCTGGCCCTGGTGCTGTGGGTGCAGTTTATATTCATGAACGTTATCATACAGATGAAACCATGATTCGTTTTGCAGGATGGTGGGGTTATGAGAAAGCAACACGCTTTCAAATGGACAAAGGATTTAAACCCATTCAATCTGCCGAAGGCTGGCAACTTTCAACGCCTGCTATGTTCATGATGGCTTCGCACCGTGCTGCGTTAGATGTTGTAGAAGAAGCCGGTTGGGAAAACATCAATCAAAAAAGAAAAGTATTAACTGCTTATCTATGGTTTGTTTTAGATGAAGTAAACGCTTCACAAAAAAATCCCATCATTGAATTTATAACTCCACGCAATGAAAACGAACATGGTTGCCAAATAAGCATGAATATGCTGCAAAGAGGAAAAGAAATTTATAATGCATTAATGGGTGAAGGATTTTATGTTGACTGGCGGGAGCCATCTGTCATTCGTTTGGCGCCTGTGCCGTTGTACAATACATTTGAAGAAGTGTGGAAGTTTGGAGAAGCATTGAAAAAAATACTTTCTTAAGAATTATCTTCGCAGCCATGACTCGTCAACAACTCGTAGAATATATCAGTCAAAAACAATCTTACCTCTGTGTGGGTTTGGATACAGATATTACGAAAATTCCAAAGCATCTTCAATCACATTCTAACGCCATCTTTGAATTCAACAAAGCAATTATTGATGCTACCAAAGATTTTTGTGTGAGTTATAAAATCAATACAGCATTTTATGAGGCATTAGGATTGAAAGGATGGGCCGCAATGGAAGAAACGGTAAATTATATTCCATCTTCTCATTTTAAAATTGCTGATGCTAAGCGTGGTGATATAGGAAATACATCAAGTCAATATGCAAAAGCATTTTTTGAAACCATGAGCTTTGATGCAATTACAGTTGCACCGTATATGGGTGAAGACAGTATCCGGCCTTTTTTAGAATATGATGGTAAATGGGCAATTGTATTAGGATTAACAAGTAACAAAGGAGCGAATGATTTTGAATTACAAAAAATGTTTGTGAAGCAGCCTACCGAAACTACTGTCGAAGAAATTGCTGATAAGAATGAAGATGCTGGTTATAGAATTGACGAGGTAAGTGTTACTAACACGCATGTTATTTCTTTATATCAACAGGTGCTGCAAACAGTTTCAAAATGGGGTACGCCTGAAAATTTAATGTTTGTAGTTGGTGCAACTCAGGCTGATGAATTTGTAAGCATCCGAAACATCATTCCCGATCATTTTTTATTGGTGCCTGGCGTAGGTTCCCAAGGTGGAAGTTTGAAAGATATTTCGGAGAAAGCGATGAATACAGATTGTGGTTTACTTGTGAATGCAAGCCGTGCTATTATTTATGCAAGTGAAAACGAAGATTTTGCTGAAGAAGCAAGAGCTATTGCGGAGCAATATCAATTTGAGATGAAGGGATATTTGCAATAATTTATTTCAATTCTTTCATCATCACATCTTTTACCTTCTCTGCCCATCTTTCATAATCTTTACCGGAAGGATGCAATCCGTCTTTTGCCACTAAAGTTTTATCTGTTGCTGCTTGTCTGGTAAATGGAGTAATATTGACGTAATGCACTTTGTATTGTTTACTGATGCGCTCATTGATGCTGTTGTACAAATCAATTTCTTTGGCGATTTTATTTCTGTCTCCGCCTTCAGCAAAAGGAGTTACACCCCAATCGGGAATGCTTAATACAATCACATGATTTGATTTGCCGCCTGCATAATCAATGGCCTGCTGTAATAATTCTTCAAACTGTTGTGCATATTCATCACTGCTTCTTCCACGGTATTGATTGTTTACTCCAATTAAAAGTGTTACGAAATCGAAAGGAATTGCTAAACGAACAGTGCTGAGTTTATCCTGCAATTCATCGGTAGTCCATCCGGTTTTGGCAATGATGGTGGGTTCATCCATTTGTATTCCTGCTTTTTTTAAGAAGCCTTTTGTTTGGGCAGGAAAGTTTTTTGAAGCAGGAACGCTTTCGCCAATGGTGTATGAATCTCCAATTGCTAAATAACGAAGTGGTTTGGTTTGCATGTATGCAGTTATGGTTATGAATAAACTTAAGACAATTAGAAAATATGTTTTCATCTTAATTCTTTTTCTCTGGTACTCCTTTTGCAAAACTTCCAATTGGTGCGGTGTACCAGGGGCGGATATCACAAATCAATCTTCCTGCAGCAACAGCAGGATCTGATTGCAACAGTTGCTGCATGTCTTCTTTTGTTATACAACCGGCAGCAGCTGCATCAAAAATAAAAATACCACTCCAATTTCCGCCATCTCCAAATGGTCCGGCAACTTTTAATTTGCCTTCGTAATAGAGTCGGTTGATATTAGCCATATGTCCCTGTTGAATTTTTGCGGCTGTTGCACTATCGTGGCTACGGTTGGGGCCTTTCAATAGCATTACAAACCAATATTGCTGAATCTGGTCTTCGGGTTTTTCTTTTGCTTGCTGGGCAAAGGAAAAGGCGGCAATTGAGATACCAATAATGAGTATGAATACTTGTTTCATTGAAATTGTTTTAAAGGGATAGAAAAGTACAACATTTTACCAATCTTGGAGATGCCGTTCGTACATTTGCGACAGTTAAAAATAGTTCATTGTTGACTCGCTGAATAGAATTCAAAAAGTACAAGAGTCCCGCTAAAGACGGGATGAAACATGCGACGCAACATCAGCTTAATAGCAGTACAAAAGACGATAACATAAAATTGCTTCCAGTATGTCAGTAAAACAAGATTTATTTCAAAGCCCAGATTATTTTTTAGTTGATGAACTGTTAACTGAAGAACAGAAAATGATTCGTGACGCAGTTCGTTCTTATGTAAAAAAAGAAATTTCACCCATTATAGAAGATTACGCACAGCGTGCAGAATTTCCACAGCAGATTGTAAAACAAATGGGAGAGTTGGGATGTTTCGGACCCACGGTGCCGTTAGAATATGGCGGTGGTGGTTTAGATTATATCAGCTATGGTTTAATGATGCAGGAATTGGAACGTGGCGATAGTGGAGTGCGTTCAACAGCAAGTGTGCAGGGCAGTTTAGTAATGTATCCTATTTATGCTTATGGAAGTGAAGAGCAACGAAAAAAATATTTACCCAAATTAGCAAATGGTGAATGGCTCGGTTGTTTTGGTTTAACAGAACCCGATCATGGGAGTGACCCAAGCGGAATGCTTACGAATATAAAAGATGCAGGTGATCATGTAATTCTGAATGGCGCAAAAATGTGGATCAGTAATGCACCGTTTTCACAAGTAGCAGTTGTATGGGCAAAAGATGAAGAAGGAATTATTCGTGGTGTAATTGTTGAAAGAGGTATGGAAGGTTTTAGTACGCCCACTACTCATGGTAAATGGAGCTTACGTGCAAGTGCAACAGGTGAACTGGTTTTTGATAATGTAAAAGTTCCTAAAGAAAATATTTTACCAAATATTAAGGGCTTGAAAGGTCCGCTGGGTTGTTTAACCAAAGCCCGTTATGGAATTGCATGGGGTGTTGTAGGTGCAGCTATGGATTGTTACGATACTGCTTTGCGTTATAGTCAGCAGCGTATTCAGTTTGGAAAACCGATTGGAGGATTTCAGTTGCAACAAAAGAAATTAGCTGAGATGATTACTGAAATTACCAAAGCACAATTGCTCAACTGGCGTTTGGGTGTATTAATGAATGAAGGAAAAGTAACCCCGGCGCAAGTGAGCATGGCCAAACGTAACAGTTGTGAAATGGCAACGAATATTTGCAGAGATGCAAGACAAATGCTCGGTGGTATGGGAATCACCGGAGAATATCCCATTATGCGACACATGATGAATTTAGAAAGTGTAATTACCTATGAGGGAACTCATGATGTGCATTTGCTAATTACCGGGATGGATGTAACTGGGTTGAATGCGTTTAAGTAACATAAATCAGACTGATTTTATAAGTCTTTCAGTGATTCTAAATTGAACTCTGCAAGGCTTTTTATTTTTAAATCAGCCGCTTTCCATTTTTCATGTTCATAATCTGTAACAGAAGGTATCACCACACATTTCATACGTGCTGCTTTAGCTGCAATCATGCCGTTAAATGAATCTTCAAAAGCAATGCAAGTAACTGGTGATGCCTGCAAGGCATCAGCACAATCAATATATACTTGTGGGTTTGGTTTTCCGTAAGGCAAAAATTCAGCAGATGCAATGGCATCGAATAAGTTTTGCAATTGCAGTTTTTCCAATACTACTTTTACCAATGAAAGGGGAGAAGAGGTAGCAAGCCCCAGCAATAAATTTCGTTGCTTAAAAAAGTCTATGATATAATCAATACCGGGAAAAGCTTCACCTTTTTCATCAATCAAAGCAATTGCTTTATCAATAATGGTTTCTACGGCAGCAGGTGCATGCGCCATATCAATAGTAAAATAATGAAACCAATGTTCAATCCATTCCTCTGTTCTTAAACCAATGCTGGAATGGTATTGTTCTGTGGTAAGTTCTTTGCCAAATTCCAGCAATGTAGCTTTGCCTGCTTGCTGCCAAAGAGGTTCGCTATCAATTAATAAACCATCCATATCAAAAATGACTGCTTTGTATTGCATAGTTCAAATTTATAAGCAAAATGATTCAATTCATTTATCAAAATATGGCAAAAATTTAATCTTTGTCTGTGTTACCAAATTGTTATCTTGCACACCCAGATTGTGCCAAACCATTTGAATATGTCAAGTATCATTAAAAAAGTTAACAACTTAAACCTGATGCGCCGTGTGGTGTATTTTTTTGTAGGTATTATTACCTATCCAGGCATTGCATTAATTAATAAGCTACAAATACATGGCGGCGAGCATTTAAAAAACTTACCAAAACGTAATGTACTTTTTGTAAGTAATCATCAAACTTATTTTGCTGATGTTATGGCTTTTCTCCATATTTTCTTTGCAGCTAAATGGGGTAAGTACAAAGGCCTTGGTATTCCCTACTATTTATTAAACCCTGTTACCAAAATATATTTTGTAGCGGCAGCAGAAACCATGAAAGATACATGGCTTACCCGCTTGTTTGCAAAAGCTGGTGCACTTACAGTGAAACGTACTTGGCGTGCAGAAGGTCAGGAAGTGCAACGTGGGTTGGACCCCGGCGATACCAGAAAAATTGCAAGGGCTTTAGATGATAGTTGGGTAATTACTTTTCCGCAAGGCACTACTAAGCCTTTTGCTCCGGGTCGAAAAGGTACTGCTTACATCATAAAACAAAATCAACCTATTGTAGTACCTATTGTTATTAATGGATTTTGGAGAGCCTTTAATAAGAAGGGGCTGAAGTTTAAAAAGAAAGGAAGTCTGCTTTCTGTTACTATTAAAGAACCTTTGAATATTGATTACAATGCACCAGTAGAAACTATTCTGGATCAGATTATGGATTCAATAGAACAGAGTAAAAAATATATGATGAAGAGTAAGCATCATTTAATGACGATTATAGATAAATAAATTTGGGTAAGTGTTTATAATAAAAATGGACAAACCGAGTCAATCTCCGATTTGTCCACTTCTGTGCCCGGGACTGGATTCGAACCAGCACGCCGTTTCCAGCACCACCACCTCAAGGTGGCTTGTCTACCAATTTCAACACCCGGGCATGAGGGCAGCAAATGTAAAACAAAAAAAGAACCAAGAAACAAAAAGCAAGAAACAAAAAAATCAAAATCTACTTCTTCAATTCTATTCTAAAGGTTGTTCCTTTTCCCTGCTCAGAATGTTTTACAAATAATTTTCCTTTATGATATTGTTCAATAATTCGTTTGCTTAAAGAAAGTCCCAGACCCCAGCCTCGTTTTTTTGTTGTAAACCCCGGCTTAAAAACCAAGCGAATGTTTTGAGCAGAAATTCCCTTACCAGTATCTGTTATATCAATAACCACTGTTGATTGTTCTTCTTTCATTACAACACTCACCGTTCCTGTTCCATCCATTGCATCTAAAGCATTCTTTAATAAGTTTTCAATTACCCAATCAAAAAGAGGAGGAGAAAGTGGTGCATTCATTTCTGCATGTGAGTAATAAAATACAAACTGAACTTTTCCTGCTGCTCTTTTACGAATGTATTCTACCATCCTGCTTACAAGCTCCACAGTATTGTGTGCTTCAAGAACAGGCGTGCTGCCAATTTTTCCAAAACGATCGCTTACCAGTTTTAATCGTTCAACATCTTTTTCCATTTCACCTGCAATTTGTTCTGAACTGTTTTTTTCTTTCAGCATTTCAATCCAGCCCTGCAAAGAAGAAACAGGTGTACCAAGCTGATGTGCCGTTTCTTTGGCCATCCCCGTCCACAACATATTTTGAACTGAGCGGTTATTACTTTGCAAAGCAAGCAGTGTAATGATAATAAAAAGAGCAACAATCAGCAACTGTACTAACGGATAATACCGAACCTCATTTAACAAACTTGTGTGACCAAAATAATACAGATTATATTTAGTAGAGTCTCCGGGATCAATCCATTTAATAGGATCGTTAATAGTTTTAAATTCAGTCAGCTTTTTTGAAATATAGTTGGCATTGTTTGCCAGTTTCAGTGAATCTAAATTTTTACTATCAATGATACTGTCTCTTTCATTAGTCCATATTACAGGCACATCATCATTATCCTGAATAATTTTCAGGGGCAGTTTGGTATCAATGTTTGCAGAATTGAGCAGAGAATTACTGGCTTCCACCCATTCTTCCACCTTTTGGCGTTCTTCCTTTGCAATTTTATCAGCTAAATAATTTGAATAAAAAACGGTTCCACTTACAATGGCTATGGCAACAAGTGCTAAGAAACTCCTCCAGTTAAAAATTCCTGTAAGCATGCGTTAAATTTATACAAGGTTTAGCTGCCAACAGTTATTTTTGAAAAAATATTTAAAGTTTGGAGCATCACCCACTCGTAGCAGTTGTAATTCTTAATTGGAATGGCATATCTTTCTTAGAGCAGTTTTTACCATCTGTACTTGCATCTACATACACAAATAAAAAAATAATTGTAGCAGATAATGCTTCTACTGATGGTTCTGTTGTTTATGTACAAACACATTTTCCCGGTGTAGAAATTTTAACCAGCCCCGAAAATTATGGATTTGCAAAAGGCTATAATTTTTTTCTTAACCAGGTAGAAGCAGAATATTACGTACTGCTAAATTCTGATGTGGAAGTTACACCCGGCTGGATTGAACCCGTAATTGAACTTATGCAATCCAATGAACATATTGCTGCCTGTCAACCAAAAATTTTATCCTGGCATAAGAAAACAGAGTTTGAATATGCAGGAGCATGTGGTGGTTGGTTAGATACATTGGGTTATCCTTTTTCCAGAGGAAGATTATTTGATACTGTTGAAAAAGATGAGGGTCAATACAACGATGCTGTACCTGTATTTTGGGCCACAGGAGCAGCTTTGTTTATAAAATCAAAACTCTTTCATGCAATGAAGGGTTTTGATAATTACTTTTTTGCGCACATGGAAGAAATTGATCTTTGCTGGCGTTTGCAGCGGCATGGGTATTCTATTTATGTGTGTCCTCAATCTACCGTATATCATGTGGGTGCAGGCACATTAGCAAAGGGAAGCGAACGAAAAGTGTATCTCAACTTTCGGAACAATCTCATTATGCTCACAAAAAATCTGCCTATGCAGCAATTGATCTGGAAAATTCCATTTCGCATCGGGCTGGATGCTATTTCTGCATGGAAGGAGTTGTTGCTCGGGTTCCCTCGTTACTGGAAAGGCATTTTAAAAGCACATGTTTCTTACTTCAAATGGCTTATTTATTTTAGAAAAAGATACAAAGGCCCTTACCCCAAACTTGAAGGATGGTATGGAGGAAGTATTATATGGCATTATTTTGTGCAGGGCAAGCAATATTTTTCTCAAATTGTGGGCAGAAAATAGAATTTCATTTCTTTTCATCCCTTACATTTGCAACAGAAAATTTTCACTATGTCGCATCAGGAACATGATAACAGCAATAAAGATTTCACCCGCAATTGGGTAACAACCTCCCGTTTTTTGTTTTATATTCAATTGTTTTGTGTGGTTGCAATGGTGCTTGGCGGCTGCTATAATTTGTACAGTTATCGTTACAAAGGAAAACCAAAAGTGGAAATTCCTTCAAGTACATTGTACAATCCTACTTACAAAAAGTAATTTCATTTTAAAGATAGTAAACCGCCTTTGGGCGGTTTTTTAATTTTATGATGCTGGCTTTTGTACTAAAGGCATCTTCATTGGCGTCGCATGTTTCATCCCGTCTTTAGAGGGACTCTTGTACAGCAATGTTTCTATTCATCTTATAAAAACAGAAAAAGCAACTTTCGTTGCTTTCAATGTGCCCCGGAACGGAGTTGAACCGTTACGACCGTTGCGGGTCACAGGATTTTAAGTCCTGCGTGTCTACCAATTCCACCACCGGGGCAATTTTTTGTGGCGAATACTATTTTTATTTCAATCTCTCAGTTTGCCTTTGCTGGTCACCCCGATCTTAATCGGGGCATTTTTACCAATTCCACCACCTGGGCAAAGAGGTGAGAAGAAAAAAAATCCCGCTGCTGAGCGGGAATATGAGCGGAAGACCAGGCTCGAACTGGCCACCCCGACCTTGGCAAGGTCGTGCTCTACCAAATGAGCTACTTCCGCTTGAAAAAGAACCGTTGGGGTGCAAATGTAAAGAAGCAGCGCTAATTCACAAAAACCAAATCCACATTTTTTTATTGGTACCTGTAATTTATATACGCCAGCAATTGCTTTTGTTTGTTATAACAGCTTTCTTTTTCCTTCAACCCCCTTTCATTATACTCATAATTCCACACTAAATAATTGCTGGTGCCACTCTGTACAGTTAACATTTGAGTTAATTGTGCTGATGCATTGTATTCAAAAATGGTTTCGGGTAACAGCTTTTTGGCTCTGTCGTTAAACTTTACAATATCTGTAAGCAGTTTCGCTTCATTGTAGTAATAATAAAAAATACTTACGGACTGTCCGTCTTTATTATACCATTGCTCCTCTATCACCTCACTTTGTTCGTTGCATTTAAATTTTACCATTACTGTATCAGTATTGTTTCTGATGCGTAACATTTGCAATGGTTGTTTTTGTTCATTATACATCCACACATGTTTTTCATTTTCACTTTGTTTGTATGCATAACTCTGTGTACTTACATCTACCAATACCAATTTTCCTTCTGCATCATAGGTATAGTTTGTAACTGAAAGTGAAGTATTGGAGCTGTCAGCACTTCGTATCAATTGCATTTTGGGGTTAAACTGACTCACCAACACATTCTGCATACTGGCTACAGATTGAGTGTAGGTTTTAACGGTATTATAAGTGGGTGAAAGTTCCTGAAAACAAATAAAGTTTACTGTGGGTTGGTCGTCCGGATCAAAGGAATTTAAAATCACTTTGCGTATCTTCTCAGCTTTATAGGTTTTTTGCAGCTCGGTAGATTGCTTCATACTCACCAAATCTTTGTAATAAAACTGACCTTGCACAGAAAAAGGAGCAATAAGAAACAGATAAAGGATTTTTTTCAACATATATTCAAAGTTAGGGCAAAGATATTTCTGCTTTATGTAACGTATGAATGATTCTGTTTATTTTTAGCAAAACTTAGTAAGGAATGTCTCACTCTGCTCAGCGTAAAGAAAAAGTTTGTTTAAATTGTAATGCAAGAGTATTTGGCCCTTACTGTCATGTTTGCGGCCAGCACAATGTGGAGCCAAAGGAAACGGCTTGGGGGTTGGTAGTTCATTTTTTTAACGACATCACTCACTTTGAAGGAAAATTTATTACCTCTCTTCGTTACTTATTTTTTAAGCCGGGCTTATTAACTGCAGAATATATCCGGGGCCGCCGCAATAGTTACATGAACCCAGTTCGGATGTATGTGTTTGCATCAGCTTTCTTTTTCATACTCTTTTTTACTTTCTTCTCAAAAACAAATCTTGAGATGGTTAAAGTAAATGAACCAAAAGATTCGTTGGCATTAAATGATCCCGGGCTAAATATTGCAAATATTGCAAAAGCAGAGGCATTGGAAAATGCCGGTACCAAAGAAGACTCTGCAGCAGTAGAAGCTTTGTTTGCCAGCGACAGTTTGCAAACTTTAAGAAAACTGGATAGTGTTCTTAATTTACGACCAAGAGGTTTGCTGTTAACTTTCACAAGGAAAAATTATAAATCCATAGCTGCTTATGATTCTGCACAACGGCTCATGCCTGCTAATAAAAGAGATAATTGGTTTAAGCAAATGTTAGTAAAACGGCTTATTATTATTGATCAAAAATATGATGGTGATTTAAAAAAGTTCAATGCAGCACTTCTTGATTACTCCATTCATGCGCTGCCTAAAGTATTATTTGTATCACTGCCCTTGTTTGCTTTTTTACTTTATCTCCTTTACATACGCCGAAAAAAATTTTACTATGTAAGCCATGTAATTTTTGTTATTCATTTTTATGTATTCCTGTTTTTAGGATTGCTGCTCTATTTTTCTAATGGAAAGTTGCAACAGAAAACAGGATGGGATCTTACTCTTCTGTCTGCAGCACTTTGGATTTACATGATTCTTTATTTGTACAAAGCAATGAGGCGGGTGTATGAGCAGGGTAGGGCAAAAACAATGTTAAAATATTTTATTCTGCTATTTATCTTATTGCTTCTGTTTAGTTTTCTCTTTGTTGGTTTATTTTCTTATTCCTTTTTTAATATTTAATTATAATGAGTAACGATTTGGTAAATAAAAGTTTTCTGCGTTTGGTATCTATTATGGATGACCTTAGAGAAAAATGTCCCTGGGATAAGAAACAAACCATTGAAACTCTCCGGCAATTGACCATTGAAGAAACCTATGAACTTGCCGATGCAATAGCCGAAAATAACTGGCAGCATATAAAAGAAGAGCTGGGCGATCTGTTGCTCCATATCATCTTTTATTCAAAAATCGGGACAGAGCAGCAGCAGTTTACTATAGATGAAATGATCAATGGCATTTGTGAAAAACTCATTGCACGCCATCCTCATATTTATGGCAATGTGCAAGTAGCCGATGAAGAAGATGTTAAACGCAACTGGGAGAAATTAAAAATGAAAGAAGGAAAAACTTCGGTACTGCAGGGCGTGCCAGCTTCACTTCCTTCTCTTGTAAAAGCAATACGCATTCAGGAAAAAGCAAAGCAGGTGGGTTTTGAATGGGATCATAAAGAACAGGTGTTTGAAAAAATTGAAGAAGAATTAAAAGAACTGCAGGAGGCTGAGCAAAAGCAAAACCAACTGCATATTGAAGAAGAACTGGGCGATGTTTTATTTTCAATTATAAATTATGCACGGTTTTTGCAAGTAGATGCCGATCTGGCGCTGGATAGAACAAATATAAAATTTATAGATCGTTTTCAACGCATGGAGCAATTAGCATTGAGTGAAGGAAAAAAACTGGAAGACATGACACTGCTTGAAATGGACGCAATCTGGAACAGCATAAAAAAGCAAAACAAAGAAGGAAGCCCATTGTAAATTTGAAACAACCACTTACCATAAAATCATTTTTTTATAAAAACGCATACCTGCTTATTCTTGCCGCCTGGCTTCTTACTTTTTCTTTTCTGTTTCAGTATTATTGGTCTTACACCTCAGCTCCTAAACAGGTAAGAGCCACACTGGAAAGCAATATTAAAAAAAGGCAAACTGATTTTGAACGGCTTATAACAGATAAAAAGTTAATGCAGCAATTGTATGATGTGCAATACACAGCTGCTGAGTTTTCTAAAATTATAAAGAAAGATTACTTTATCTTTTTAGCACATGAAACTCCTGATGGCCCTGAATTGAAATTCTGGAATACACAGATTATTCAACCGGAACTATCACTTTGGTCGCATGAAGATGGCCAATGGTTTCAAAAACTCATTAATGGTTATTATGTTGTAAGCCGTAAAACAATTGTAATTGAGCCCGGCAAAATCATTGCAGCCATTGCACTCATTCCTGTAAAGTGGGAGTATTTTATTACTACCAATGATTTAAATAACAGCTTTGCTTACATGCCATCAATTGAAGCTTACTACAATGTAAGTGAAACAGCATCTAACGAATTAGCAGTTGCTACCACCAACAGGGAAGTATTGTTTTGGTTAACAAAAAAAAGTAATGGAGTGCCTCCTTTAAGCCTTGTAACCATTTTATTCCGGCTATTAGCTGTGGCCTGTTGTTTATTATGGTTGCATAAAGCAGCCGTAGAAATTGCTCAACAAAACTCTTTTGGTAAAGGATTACTTTTTTTGCTTTTTGCTTTGGGTATTGTACGGGTGGTGAGTTATTATTTTCCGTTTCCTATTAACTTTCGGCAGTTTGAATTATTTGATCCGGCTATTTATGGGTCTAATTTTATTTTAAAATCCTTGGGCGACTTATTGCTCAATGTATTATTACTACTATGGATATTGTTGTTTTGCAGGCAGTATGCAGCATCACTAAAAGTAAAACAACTTTTTCCAAATACATTTATTGCAGGTGCATTGCCGGCGGCATTTGTTTTTTTTGTAACACTCATATTTGGTTATGTAACCCGCAGTTTGGTTGCCGATTCAAAAATCTCATTTACTGTAACAGACTTTTTCAGTTTGTCTGGGTATAGCTTTGTTGGCTTCTTTGTATTGGGCTGTTTGGCTATTTGTTATTATTTGTTGTTAGAACAGTTGGTACGAATTTTAAAAGTTCAAACAAATAATAATTTGCTTGTTCAACTTTTGCTTGTTATTGTAACTGGTTTTATATTTCTTACAATTACTATAAGCTACGCAAACGTTCCTTTCAACCTTGGATTGGTAATATGGTTATTGCCAGTTGTCACTTTAATGCAATGGAATAAGGATGTACTTGCTTTTTTACCAGCGGGTGGTAAAACTTTATTTTGGTTATTTTTCTTTTCCGTTTCATTAACGCTTCTTTTACTTACTGAAAACGGAAAAAAAGAATGGGCCGACAGAAAGCGGATGGCCGAGAAATTGAGTTTGCAGACAGATCCATCAGCCGAAAATTTATTAAGTATTGCCTTGAGTAATTTTAGAACCGAGTTTTTACAAAACAATTTTAACCGTTTCAGTACAAAAGGAGGCAACCAGTTTTTAAAAGATAGTTTGCTGGGTGAGCACTTTAGCGGATACTTAAATAAATTTGATACAAGAATTTTTACATATAACGGAAAGGAAGAATCTCTTTTTAATGAAGACTCTACTTCTTACAACACACTCAATACCATTTACAATTTGCAAAGTAAAACGGCTACCGGCAACTGGAAGTATTATGAACAGGCATTTGATCGATTTTATTATTTGGCCAAAAAAGAAATTATAGATAGCAGCAGTTTTGCTTTAAAAGGAGTTGTATTTGTACTTTCAAAACCAAGAAGGTACAGCGGCGAAAAATTTTATCCTGAACTCTTTTCAAAAACATTTAATCAACAGGGTGAACATGCGCCGGCTTATGCCTATGCCATTTATAAAAATGGAGAACTCATTAGCAGCTATAATGATTATCCCTTTCCTATTCATACTCCCCAACTAAAAGCTGAGCTTACCGATTTTAATGAGCAACAAAAAAATTACTTTTCTGAGTTGTGGTTTACAGCTTCACCCAACAGGGCAGTGGTAGTTGTAAAACGAATGGACGGATGGTTGCAGGGCATTACCCTTTTTGCGTATCTCTTTCTTGTTTTTTTAGTGATGTGGGCTGCTTATCGTTTGTTTCGTTTTTTGTTTAGCAATACGTATAATTGGTATAACTGGAAACAGCAATTGCAGTTGAATTTTCGCACACAGGTACACGCCACTATTACTGCCATCAGCATTATTTCTTTTTTAGTAATCGGTATCTCTACCATCTTCTTTTTTATTAATCGGCACAGCCGTACTAACAAAGAACGCTTAAGCAGAACAATACAAATTATGCAGGCAGAAGTGGAACAGGCTTTACAGGCTCATGCCATTTTTGATGATGTATTAAAAGTGTATGATGAAATGGCGGCGGGCGAATTGCAAAACAAAGTAAACCGTATTTCAGAAATACATGGGGTAGATGTAAATGTTTATGATCCTGAAGGTAATCTGCGTGTATCATCGCAACCTTATTATTACAACAAAGGGTTACTGAGCCGTAAAATGGAACCCCTTGCTTTTTACAAGCTCACAAAATTATTTTTAATTCAAACTATTGAAACTGAAAAAGTAGGTAGCCGAAGTTATATGAGCATTTATGTGCCTGTACGTGATGAAAAAGGAAGTACCTATGCCTATCTCAATATCCCTTACTTCACTTCTCAAAATGAATTGAAACAAGAAATTTCGAGTTTCCTTGTAACACTTATTAACCTCAATGCATTTATTTTTTTAATAGCCGGGTTATTTGCTTTTTTTGTTACCAATCGTATTACTTCATCATTTAGTTTTATTAGCGATAAGATGAAAGAAATAAAACTCGGCAAATCTAACGAAGCCATTGTGTGGAAACGGAATGATGAAATTGGAGAACTCGTTTCAGAGTACAACAAAATGGTAAACCAGTTAGAAGAAAGTGCTGCCTTGCTTGCAAAAAGTGAGCGGGAAGGTGCCTGGCGAGAAATGGCGAGGCAAGTAGCACATGAAATAAAAAATCCATTAACACCTATGAAACTCAGCATACAATATCTGCAAAAAGCGGTAGACAATAATTCTGCAGATACAAAAGCCATTTCACAGAGTGTAGCTAAAACTTTAGTGGAGCAAATTGATTACCTCTCTGCTATCGCTTCTGAATTTTCAAACTTTGCAAATATTGGTAATGCCAAACTGGAACGGATGAACCTTTTAGATTCCTTACATTCTGTAACCGATCTGTTTCGTATGAACGATGAAATTGAGATACGATTTCAAAAATCTACGTCGCCGCCAATAGTTGTACTTGGAGATAAAACACAAGTGAACCGCTTATTTACCAATCTCATTCGCAATGCAATTGAAGCCGTTAGCAGCACTGAAAAACCAATAGTGGAAGTATCTTGTAACCTTGCAGCAAACAACACTGTAACGGTATTTGTAAAAGACAATGGTGATGGAATTGATGAAGTCATGCAAGAAAAAATTTTCTATCCCAATTTTACTACTAAAACATCGGGTACAGGATTAGGATTGGCCATGTGTAAAAGCATTGTGGAGCAAATGAAAGGAACCATTTCTTTTGAAACTGAAAAAGAAACCGGCACAACGTTTTTTGTTACGCTGCCATTAGTGTAAAAGGGTTTACAAAATAAATTTAGTTATGGCAGTATTCAAATCACAATGCTGAAACATTTTACAAAATGGTTCCTGCACAACTTATTCCTTTTAGTTTAATCAGCACCATTTGCATGAACGAGCCAAAAGACATACAGCATTTCTGTAGCTATTTGTTTGCATCGCTCAGCATATATTTCTGTTTCATTTGATTTGCCATCAGCCTCTTTTGGATCCTGATAGGGGATTGCAATTTTAACAGATGCACCATACACAATAGGGCAGTTTTCATCTGCATGTGAGCAGGTCATAATTGCTGCAAAGTTTGAAGTGGGATTAGATGCATCTATATATTTTTTTGAGAAAGCAATTATTGGTTTGGCATTGTTTGAAAACTCAACTTCGTAAGTGGGGTTGATGCCATCAGTTTTTTTAGTAATTACAAAACCAGCGGCTGTAAGTGCTTTAATGGCTCTTGGGTTAAATGCTGAAACTTCTGTACCACCAGAAAAACTGGAAATACCTTTTATACCATAGTATTCTGCAGCAGCGGTTGCCCAAATTTGCGACATGTGGCTGCGGCGGGAATTATGTGTGCAGATAAATACAAGAGCAGCTTTTTTTTCTGTAGCTAACTTTTCTGAAATAAAAAGTGAAATATCTTTTAGTTGTCTTTTTCTTTCATCAGGTATGGCAGCAAATTCTTTTTCTGCTGCCTGTAAATACAATTCAATAGCTGGGTTTAGTTTTCCTTGCATATACAGTGGTTTGTAAATTGAAGACGAAGAAATTAACAGGATGCTTAAAAAAATAAAAATCAGTTGTTTCATTTTAGTTATTTATGTGGTACTGCAATTGTTTAAAAAATTTATGTTGTTATTTTTAAGGGGAGGCAGATCAATTTTAAGAAATACTATTTCTTCGCAAACATGTGTTCTATCGTTATGCTGTTAAATTCCATTTCGTAAACTTTCTGCATAATCGTTTGGCAAGGGGCTTTCTTCTACTGCCTTTGCAGCTTTTTCAATATCGTAACTAAAGCGGATAAATTCAACATCAATACTTTCACGGTTAAAAACAGAACTGTTTTCATTCAATGTAAGCATTACATAGCCTCCTTTTGGGTTTCCATCTTTAGGCTTACCAATCGAACCGATATTTACAGCATGAAGAAAAGATATTTGCCCGTTAACACTTGCATTTAAAATGCGATGATAAGGTTTGTGTGTATGCCCAAAACACATAATATGTGCATCTGCCTGCACCATTATACGGAGTAAACTTTTTTCTTCACGGTCTTCAAAAAGATATTCGTTATTTTTTCTAGGGCTGCCATGTACTAAAAGCAAATTTAATTTGTCTTCGTTTAGTTGAAACTCAATCTTTAAGTGTGCTGGCAGCGTACGCAAATAATTTCTTTCCTCTTGGTTCATAATTGAATTGGTAAACGAGATAGAAATTTTTCCGTTATCTTTTTCATGATCGGTTTTATAGGCACAACCACAATCGTTGCTCATACGCCCAATACCAAAATCATAGTTACCTGCAATTGTTGGAATTTTTCTGGTTCTAATTTCTTTCACTACTTCATTGGGCCAAATATTGTAACCTACTAAATCGCCAAGGCAATAGATTGCATCGGGGTTACGGCTATCCACATCATTAAAAAAAGCATCCAGTGCAGGAAGATTTGCATGTACATCACTAAATAAAGCAAGTTTCATTTTACACAAGTTTAGTTACACATTGCGCCATATTTAACAGCAACCACCCCCCGGTTTACAGGAATTTTCACCTGCTACCTGTAATTCCTTTAGTTCTAATTTTTGTTTTGCGGGAGGAATGCCACATGCATCACTTGCCAGGCAAGCCGTTTGCTTGGGTATTAGTACAAAATCAGTTCCGTTAAAATGTAAACCGTATTTGCCAATGGTATCCGATTGATATTCTACTTCAATTTCTAAATCACCAATGCCTAATTTATTTTCTGAAAGCGCAATGATATTGAATAGTTTTTGAGGCTTTAAGCGATGCTCAAAATCGTTAGCATCCCAAAGCTGAAAGGTTACTACTTTTTCAAACCGTTCTGTGCCGCCGCAATCTATAAAATGTTTTGTAACCAGACCTACTTCTGTAACATGAAAATGTTCCGGCACATATGCACCTGTAGGTAACCTGAAATTTACTGCCTCGGCAGTAACGAGATGTTTTTTAATTTCTGATAATTTCATATTTCTTTTTTTAATGATTAACAGCAGTTTAATTTTTTAGCTTCTAATTTGGCAGAGACTCCTGCAAAATAGGTTTGTAGTTTTTGAAGTGCTTTTTCATTTATGCAATAGCAAATGGAGTTGCCTTCAATTTCGCCTTGTATTAAGCCTGCATTTTTTAATTCTTTTAAGTGCTGCGACACAGTTGGCTGTGCCAGCGGAAGTTCGTTTACAATATCGCCGCAAATGCAGGCGTCCACCTTTAATAAGTATTCAATGATAGCCACTCTTGCCGGATGGCCCAATGCTTTTGTAAGTGTGGCTATTGAATTTTGTTTATCAGTAAAATGTTCTGTTTTGGTGGCACCCATATTCATTATTTAATATTGCAATATTACGATATTGATTGAAAATAAAAATCTTTTTTTACTTATTTTTTTACCCTCTGCAAGGGCAACAAAGAATAAGTAAATTTTTATTGGTAAGCTAAGCCATAAAAAAAAATTAGATTTTTGCTTGGTTTTTTACACAGTTCATGTTAGCTGCATTTCTATTTTTCAAGGTTGACCCTTTCCGAATATTCTTTCGATGAAATAGTAAAACGAAATAGAAAATTGCCTATCGTATCCGAATAATTATACTCAAATGTTGTCAGCATGGTACGAAACGTTTTTGCGTCAGGGCTTGTTTTGACAGTATTGAGAGTGTTTTTTCTTAGCTTTTCTTTAAAGTCACTTATGTCATACAAAGTCGTGTCAAATCGAAGGGAGTAGTGATATCGAAGTGTCGCAGGCTCAAAGGCAGTTACATTTTCTAGTCGAAGGATACTGTCAACTTGAACTGGGCAACTTTTACTAGCACTTTCAGCAGCTTTCTTTAAATAGGAAAAAACCTTCTGATCTGTTGTCGGTTCCGAACATTTACAAATTGAAATTATCAATAGGGCTAATGCTATAAACTTAGTCCAATTTTTAAATTGTTTCATGAATTAAGTAATATACTTGAAAGAATTGCAGCAATACTTTTGTTGGCAGTAGTTTTTATTCTTTAGCTTGTTTTATAAATTCAACGGGTTCGTCTTGCAAATTTATTTTTACACTTGAAATATTTCCTTCGTTGTCAAGTGAAAAGTTTAAATAAAACTCTGGGTTCATTATTTGTGGTATTTCTTTAGTCGCTTTCAAAACAAATATGTCGTAGTACTGATGTTCT
>JANNRE010000001.1:0-70130 GCA_031401115.1 Chitinophagaceae bacterium | reverse complement strand
AATGGGTATCCATTATTTACGTCCTGCATAAAAATCGCAGGCAGTAGAAAATTATTTTACTGATTGATAGATGTGATCAGCCTTCCTTTTCGTACTCGAGAATATCTGCAGGCTGGCAATCCAGCGCTTTGCAAATGGCTTCGAGAGTAGTGAAACGAATAGCCCTGGCTTTTCCCGTTTTGAGGATGGATAAATTAGAAAGCGTTAGATCAACTTTCTCAGACAGCTCATTAAGTGACATTTTTCTCCTGGCCATCATCACATCAAGATTTACAATAATCGGCATAACTTATACAGTTAATTCGTTTTCAGATTGAATTTCAATTCCTCTTTTAAATATCTGTGCAATTACAAAAAGTATAACACTCATAAATATCCAAACATCTGCACCGGCAATACGCAGTTGATGAATGCTTGGCATTGTTACTCCTTTGCTTACCAACCAATCAGTGTAATTTGTGCCCCATGTTGAAAAGAAACTGATGCCCAGTGATATATAGCCGATGATGAGTATGAAGCGTCGCATTTCCATGTTGAAGGGTTTGTATAAATCCAGTTTCTTGTTGTACAAAAACTTTACAATGACAAAAAACATAATTGCTCTCAATACAGCTACAATATTGATGAGTGCCATTTCAGTAATAAAATGACTTTTGCCGAATTGATACAGGCTTAAGAAATTCAAATGATTCCAAAAAAATTCGGCGCCTTTAGGATTTATGGCCAGCGTATAAACCATATTAAATAAAAAGCCGCCTGCTTCAATGCAAACACCAATGAATATAATCCATGTAATAACAGTTAGAACTGTAAGCAAATGTTGTGTGGTAATTTTGATTTCCATGCGAATAATTTTTAATGATAGTGCAAATATAAATAAATATTTATTGAAAAACAATAAATATTTATCTTTTTTTGAAATATTTTAGCTGATGCTGGCGTTTCCTGAACGCAATTGAGAAAATGTAAATGGGTTCGTGTGGTAATGAACCAAGGTATAGGTAGTCAACCTATTTCAGGAAAAGATAGTAATGAACGTAAGACTTTAAGTTATTCAACTTTTCAAATTCTGTAAACCTAATTATGACCAACCAATTATTTTAGGTTTCGTTCTTTTAACAGGACCTCTAATTCTTTAACCCTTTTATTTTTTGGGTCATTTATTAATTTGTATACAAAATATAAAGGGATTAGAGTAAGCATTCCCCAACTGTTTTTTACAACGCTGTAAATTACAATTCCAATTAAAAATCCAATAAAGAAAGCGTTTGTTATAGAAAAGGATTTTATTTTTTTTGCTTCGTCTAATAGTTCTTGGTCTGTTAATTCAGATAGTTCTTTTTGATTCATTTTTTAAATTTTAGTTTGTGTCATAGAAGCTTGCAGGCAACGAGCAATTATAACCGAAGGTTCTTGATTTTATATTCGTCCGCTCAGAACTGGTGCCCATAAGAAAATTTATAGTTTAAATTAAAAAATAAAAGCTAACTATTTATCAGGGTGCGATAAAAAACACCACTGCCTTGGTTTGTGCCTCACGAACCAAGGCGGAGAAACACTACGGATAACCGGGGCCAGGGAAATGGCATACCACACAACACTCATAACCATGTAAAATATAAACCGAATTGTATAATTAATTCCATTTTAATAATGCCATGTTTGCATTCTTACTTTCATATCAATACACTTATTGAACCTACACACAGAAATTATAAAAATATAATAATGAAAAAATTAAGCAGCTCCGCATGGATCATTTTATCTTCCGTATTTTTAATCACAGCACTTAGTATGTGCAGCAAAAAAGATGATCCTGGAGATAACGATTTTTTTGCAGCAACGTATACAGGAAGTATCTCCTATAGTGATGGTACGTCAACCATCGCTAACAATACTACAGGCAAAATATTTGTAACAAAAATTGCAAGCGGAACAAAATATAATTTCGCTTTTTCGGATAATATTCCTGATCTAAATGGCGTACAATTTAACAAAGAAGGCGATAATGTATTGGTAAGCGTTGGTGCAACTGCCAGCGTTTTTATAAGAATTGACAACAACGTATTAAGAATTTTATATACGAAAGATGGGAAAACCTGGACAGCCAATTGCACACGTTAACCTGCAATACCTTTGAGCAATAGCATGTTTACTGTTATAAGGTTTTTATTGTGTCGTTGTTATTATTTGGCACTTCCACTGCCTTGGTTTGTGTCTCACGAACCAAGGCGGAGGAAGTTAGAGAAGTTTTTGCCATTTCTAAAACACGAATCGCAGCAGTTTTTGTAACTGACGCAAAGTCTGCAAGAAACATTTCAAGATCGTCACCGCCTTCCAAATAATCAAATAGGGTCTGAACAGGAACTCGTGTTCCAGCAAAAACAGGATCGCCGCTCATAATTTCCGGGTCAATACTTATTTGGCCGTTTAACATGTTTTTAAATTTCAATAAAGTTACCATTTTTTATTTTGACCCTTCTATATTAGGAATTTAGCAGTAACACATAGCATCAGGCCAGCAGGCCTGCGCCAGAGGGATGCTGCTAAATCATGTCAGCCATCTTTGCCAGCTGTACCAGCGCTGTTGTGTCCCTTGCGCCTAATCTTTCAATCATATTGCTGCGGTGGTTGCCCACAGTGGCAGTGCTGATAAAAAGCCGTTCAGCAATTTCTTTGCTGTCGCAGTCATCCGCAATCAGTTTTAAAATTTCTTTTTCCCTTGTGCTCAGCAAATCTTTGTTTGAATGCAGTTTGTCCTGAGAATGAAAAGTGTGTACATGCTCACTGTTTTCGCCGTGAGAAATCCTTATCCAGTAATGCCTGAAATCTTTTTTTAGCAGATGATTTATGTTTTGCACATAATTGAACGTGTAACTGAATTTGCGGCTGGCATTGTAGTGAATGGGCAGCCCTTTGGAAAGCAGACATACAGGCTTGTCATTCAGCAGCCGGTACCTGATGCCGCAGTGAAAAATCTGGATGTTCAGGCTTAGTTCAAAAGGCATTTTGTCAAGCACGCTGGTAAACCAGGTTACCGAATCAGTAAAGAAAGGGAGATAATCTTTTTCAAGCAGGCTCATGATTTGTTGCATCCTTTCCTCCTTTGGCAGCACCGGAAGATGGCCCCAAAACTCTTTTTCGCCCACTTCCAGAACAGGCTTATAGTCGCGATGGTCAAATATTGCAATGACAGCATCGGTGCCCCTTATTCCGCTGAGCAGCAGGTTCGCCTCTTTTCTGAAACGTTCTATCTCCCCAATGTCGTCATCCACAAAAAAAGGCGACGACATGGTCACAATCTTTTTGTACAGGATATCTGCATCCTGCATCTTTTGTAAACTGTTTTCCTGCATGTGTTGAGAATATAAAAACTTCAATTAATCTAACTGCCGTTCATTTTTAAAAACTGAAAATAGCGATTCTCACTATTGCCTGCACGTTTTGTCGAAGATAGTTTTGCCATTGTAATATTCAGCGTCTTTATCATCACAACAATTGTATCATGGTAACAACATTTAATTATCCCGCCCAGCAGGTCCTACAAGCAGCTTCGCCTATTGTATATGAGTCTGCCGGCACAGCCATGGACACTGCAAATCTTGTGTTGATAATCAAATCAAAAAATGAGCGGGGCTTTCATATGTTATACGACAAGTATTGCGGTGCCCTGCATGGCATACTGATGAAATTTGTGCGGCGTACAGACGTGGCCGATGACCTGCTACAGGATGTGTTTGTGAAGATATGGAAGCACATTGATGCGTTTGACCCTGCAAGGGGAACGCTTTTTACATGGATGCTGAACATAGCCAGGAACCATGCGATTGATTACCTTCGCTCCTCCAATTACAAAGAGCAATCGCTGCATGTGGACAATGAACTTTTTTCACTTTATACGCATTACATTAATGACAATTCCTCAAACAGCAGCATGGCGGAATTTAAAGACTTACAAAAAAAAGCCCTGCAACTTGATGCAAAGTATGCAGAGGTGATTGATATGATTTTCTTTTATGGCTGCACGCAGGAACAAACTGCCCGGATATTGAAACTGCCGTTGGGCACTGTTAAAACAAGAGCCAGAAAAGGGCTTGGCCTGCTGAAGATAATTTATCAGCAATGATGCATCGCAGCCTTCAGTGTGCGGCTTTTTCAAAATTATGCCACTATGAACAAGGAGAGTGAACAAATGATTGCACATGATTACATCACCAGCGGCATATTGCAGGACTATTGCCTTGGCCTACTTACAGAGGAAGACGAAAGAAAGGTGGAAGCGATGTGTAATGACTATCCAAAGGTTGCGAGGGAACTTCAACTGCTGCGGCAGGCACTGGAAAAATATGCAGGCAGCGATATTGCAAGGCGCAGGGATGAATTACGCAATGATGTGTGGGAGGCAGTAAAAAAATTGTGGGATAATGAAAGTTCTTAGATGTTTGAATCTCCAGTAGCATTTCTTCCTTCCGCTTTTTTCTCAGAAACGTCTCCGCCCCGGTCCGTTTTGTATATAATAGTTCACCTCTGCTTTTCCTTTGAAAATTTAATCCTAATTAATCTGAAATCAAAGTAAAGGCAGGTCTCTAACCTGATGCCACCCGTTACTTGATTTTTAAATTTGCAATTTTTTTTATAGCTTAGTAACACAAAGGCAGGCGTAGCCTTTTTAAAGTAATACTTGTCAGGCTGAACAATATTCCTTTATTTTATGTTATCACCTAAATTATTCTTTTAAATCTTAATTAAATATAATGCTGAAAAAGTTTTCTAAATCAGAATTGTTGATTCTGGTTCTCTCAGTCATAATCATCTTCATTTCAGAATATTATTATGTTGTTTTAAAAGACCACGACAGAGCCATATTTATTGGATTGTGGCCACCCACCATGATTGGTTTACTCATTTACCTGAACATCAAAAAAAATCAATAAATGGAAAATTTAGACCTGATTATTTTAACAGTAATTGTTTCCGGTGTATTTATTGTTTTTTGTTATACGTTGTTAAAAAATATTGAGACTAAAGATAAAAATGTTTAAAACACTTTGAGATGGCTTCAAAATTTGTTTCAGATAGTAATCCACGGAGAAGGGTGTAAAAATATATTTTTACACAACCTTTATCCTATGCACTTTCATCAAACATAATTTCGTCTGAACTTCCTATTTTATACAACGGTTTCTCAATGGGTAATGTAAAATAAAAAGAGGAACCTTCACCTTCAATACTTTCTACCCATATTTCACCACCATTTTTTTCTAAAAACCCTTTTACTAGTAATAATCCAATTCCAGCCCCTTTATTGTTTTTTCTTGCTTCCGAAAGGATTTTCATTTGTGGCGTAAAAAGTTTTGCCATTATTTCTTTTGACATTCCAACTCCGGTGTCCTTAACCTGAACAATAATTTTATCATCTTTACTTTTTGCTGAAACTATTATTGTTCCTCCTTTACCTGTATGTTTTATTGCATTTGAAACGATATTATGGATAATAGAAATTAACATTTTACCATCTGCAAATACAGACGTATTTTCTTCAATTTCGTGATGAAGATTTATTGCGTTTATTGAAGCCGTCTCGTTTAAGGTTTCAAAGACTTTATTAATATATTCTGTTAGTTTTATTATTGAAGGGGAAAATACGTCTGATGCGTATTTTATTCTTGCCCATTCAACTAAATAATCTAACATATCTAATTCATCTGTTGTTGATTTATAAAGAAGGTCCAGCATTTCCTGAACATCGTCCGATTTCATTTTTTGAAAATTTGTTTTCAAATAGTTTGCCGTTCCAATAATAGCTGAAAGAGGGCTTCTTAAATCGTGTGAAAGTATTGCCAAAACACTCTCTTTATGTGTATTGAGCTCTTCCAGGTCCTGAACATATTTTTTTATTGCATCCTCCGATCTCTTTCTTTCAGTTAAGTCCCGTAAAATCTTTACATAGCCTAACATCTCTCCATTTAAACCGGTGAGTGGAAAAACCAACCCATAAGCATAAAATAGACTCTTGTCTTTAGTAACATGCCATCTATTATCAGTTGATCTGCCTTCTTTTAAAGCTGTTTCAATTTCTCTTTTCGGAATACCATTTTTTAAATCTTCCTCTGTAAATATTACATCGAAAGGTGATCCAATAACTTCGTCTGTTTCGTAACCAAATATTTTTGTGGAGCCAGAACTCCAACTATTGATGATGAGTTCATTATCTAAAGTAAAAATTGAATAATCCTGTAAGCTGTCAATTATTTGACTGTAGAATTCTGCTGTGGGGATATATTTATTTTTTAGAATTTTCGTATTGTCTTGTTTGTTTTCCATCGAATTTATTTTAATGTTGTTTAATTGTTTCTTCTTTTCAATGTCTCTATTAGCCTGTTGGGGAGCCACCAATTAGAAATTTCAGGCAGGTCTTTTCGCTGCAGGATATGATGACCGGGAACTCCACCATTGAAATGTTGCCACAAAAGCAACCCCAAAATCAAAATGGTGACAATACCTGTTATAAATATTTTTGTCTTGGCCGGGTATTTCATTTGCATATTGTCCGTGTTGCTATAAGTATATTTTTAAGGTAATATTAGCCTGAACCCCAACCAGCATCTATTACCGATGGCAGGGAATTTTATACTCGAACTCCCGGAACCCATGCCTGGCTTTTTGATAAAGTTAAATAGTAAGAACTAAAGCTGGGCGATACCTTTTCCGCACTTTGGGGGCTTCGTTAAGCCCTAAACTATAGCACAGTAGAATTAACGCTACTGATTGCTCAAATGTCCAGCCCCAATTGCAGCAATACTTTTGTTAACGGTTCGTGCTTCTATCACTTCCTCAGTTCTGTTATTTTCTTTTCAATGCCGTTGTCATCAATATACTTCCAAAATGTCCAACCATTTTCTGTTACATTATCAGCAGCACCATTATCAATTTTAACCGCAATTGCGGCAGCACTTGGGCTGTCATACAAGTTGCCTTTGTAGAATATTTTTGTTGTTGCAGGATTAAATGTTGCTTCAGCTCTTTTAGTTTTGTATGAACAGAAAACATTAATATTAGCAGCTTCCTCAAATTTTATTTCCTCATAGAATTCTTCTCTGATTGAATCTCTTGGGTCAATTAACCGTTTTTTAATTATCTCGAATATTGCAGTGGCTCGAAGCTCCACAAAGAAGGCATATTCTTTATCGTATTCACCACTCAGTAATTCTTTTGTTATTAAATGATTTTCTAAAGATTTTTCAATCGCAGGATTGATAACATTAATTTCCTGCAAATACTGTGAAGGTGTTTGGTCACTTATTTTTATATTCTGAATTTTCGGTATTAATGTTCTATTTGCTACGCAGTCAATTAAATCTTTTTCACTTTCTGTTGCTAATTCCTGATTCAAATAGTTCTTTGGAAAAATGTGATGGTCTTCTAAAGTTGAGTTTAGAGAAAGTTTTGCATCGTTATTCCAGTTAAGTAAGCCTCCGTTTTGGTAATTTATTATATTCAAAATGCCTTTATAAACAGCGTTCGCTTTTTTGTCAAAAGAGTAAATGTCGTCTGCTGATAGAACTTGCAACTTCGAGAGTTTATTGAAGTAACTTGCTGAGTTAATTTTTCTTCCTTTTGCAATTTGTATAAGAATATTAGAGTCCTCAATGATTCTTTCATTGGAAGAACCTGAATACCTTAATGAGAAAACAGAATTCCAATACCAATACTCGATAAACTTTTTCTGCTGAGGATTCATTTGATGGAAGTCGCCTCCGATTTCTTTCAGAAAATTCATCAATGGAATTATCATATTATCGTAAGGCATCCAATCTTGAGAAATGATAAAATTATTTTGGTATAAAAAATCTAGTGTGATTCTATATAGTTTGCATAAGTTGTCCCACCAGTTTTTAAAATCTTCGGCATTTAACGATGTTAAAATATAATTCCTGTTAATTTCTTTCGGTGAGCTTTTTATATATGCGATTGAACGAACAATAATTTCTGGGATTAATGTGTGATTAGGATTTTGTTGTTCAAAATCTTTAATCTTTTCCTTTAAATTAAAGTTCCCAGTATATAGTTTAGCAGCTAAAATGTCAATAAAGTTTAATTGAACACCCCTAGTATTACTTCTTTCAAAAAAAACGACAAACTTTTCAAGGTTCATATCAAGAAGGTAAAAGGAAAGGAGTTTTTCCGATTTAAAAAGGTCGGCAATTTTCTTGCGTAAGTTTCTGAATTTCCTGAATTCTGCTTTGGAATCAAACCCATCGTCATTGCAGTATGTCTTGTAATATGCAGTGCTATAAAAAAATTTTTCTTTTATTTCTTCTTCATCGTAATCGTTTAGCTCAATATCCCAAACATCTGATAGTTTAATTGATAGTCGTTCTGTATCCTGTTCGCCAGCGATTTCCTCAAGTAGTTCTTCAAGTTTGGCATTTTCAAAATTGTTGTTTAGTACTTCATCTTCATTTTTGGCGATATACCAGACTTCGTCAGTTCCTTTTAACGCTCTGTAGATGGAAGTACTTCTTTGTTGTCCGTCAAGTACAAGCCTAAAATTCCCGCCAACTTTATTTATTTGTTCAATTTCTTTTTTGGTTATGGTTTTAACCTCTAATGCAGGTCTTTTTTTACCTTTTGTTATCTTTTTACGGTTATCAATTTCTCTTATTGCAATGTCAAAAGAGGGTATGCCGAAAATAATTGCCCCGATAAATATGTCTTTAACTAAAGAGTCAAAAAGGTCATAGGTTTTGGATATTTCCCACACAAAATCTCTTTGAAACTCTGGTAGGTAAATTTTGTTGTCGTCTATGTCAAGAATGAGGTCTTTTATTGATTGTGTTTGCTCCATGTTTTATTTCTGTTATGATGATAATACTGTTGTCATAGCATGACCGCTAACACTCTAATATATGATATAAGATCCCAACATCAAAATTTACGATGCGTTCATGGGGGACGTTGCGTTAGTTAATTGTTTTATGCAACGTCCCCATTCAACTTTGCACTATTCTTTGTGCTTTGTTCATTGAGAGTCATTGCTGAGAAATGTTGGCAATACTTCTGTTGGTAGTAGTTTATCTTCCACGGTTGCAATTTCCTGATTCGGTTCTTTAAAGAATTTTGATTCGGTCTTAAATTTTAAATACTCATCTGTTTTGCGCATTTCATCCATAATAGGAAATTCTTCTAGTCTGTTAATGTTTAACTGTTTTGCTTCTAGAGCTGTAGGCAGTAAGTCAAAAAAAGATTCTTTATCTTCTTTTAAAGCGGCTAATGCAAGTTGGAATATTTCTTTCTTATCAGAAAAGTCGGCTTTTTCTATTTCTTTTTTAACGGATTCGTATTTACCCATACGTTTTTTGCATAACCAATTATTTAGTTGAGCAACTATTTTATCCGTTATACCCATTTTTGCATCGTTAATGATGAAATAACTTATTCCGTCTGCAATTTCCCATCTACTTTTAAGTACATTCTCATATACAATGTCAGTCAAAATGTCTCCTCTGTTTTGATCTTCTGCGTCCAGTTTTTTCCATAGTTCTGCACCGACAAGTATAAATGCTAATTGCAATTTCCAAATGGAATTGTCAAGGTATTCTTTGTTAACTTCAATTCGGCTACCAATTTTAAAGTCTTTGCGTAATTCTTCTTTTACTTTTGTAATATAAATTGAATTTATTACACTCCCATTGTGAACCAATAAATTTCTTCTTTGATAAATCTCTATAAGTTCATCCTTAATGTTGTCAAGGTATCCTAAACCTAATTTTAAATCTCTTTTTAATAGTTCAACCCAACTTTCAAAATTGCCTCGCAATATGTCTTCTATTTTTAATTCAATTAGATATTTTTCTGCGTCCTTGATTGTTTGAAAAGTTTTTAATTCTGAGAGCTTAAGATTTTTATCACTTACTCCAGCAGACTCTGGGTATTTGTCATAGTAGTAGTGGAGAATTTGAGCGAAAAACCATTCAACAGAGCTTAATAATGAAATCAACGAATTTTTGTACAACAATTCGATATGGTCTGATGATTTACGAACATTTTCAAAATGTGAATCAATGTCAACTGGCTTGGTAGTTTTAATTTTAAGCCGTTTATAAGCACTCCTTTCTTCCTCCGCTTCCAAAGTCTCAAACTCAACTTCTAAATTGTCTTGATAGATGGAGATAATTTTCTCATCTATTTTTGTTTGTATTTCTTTTAATTCCGCTTCGCCAATTTCTTTTAGCTTATCTGGTCTTCTTTTAACCAAATCTTGTAGCATTGCTTTAATAAGTAGCGGCTTTACTTTTTGGTCATGTTCTTCAAATTTCTTAATTAATATAGGTTCAATCAAATCTACGAAGTCACGAAGACTAAGTATATTCTCATTAAATTCTACAATGTGTTTATCAAACATAGATTATTTTTTAAATTACTGCTAACACTAAAATAGGCGCCACTCCTCAAAATTCCAAATTTCTAATTAATTGAATTTTCTAAACTGTTTTGGGGTCTTTCTTTATTTTTGGTTTTCAAAAGGCGTAGCTTAGATTCTATTAGCAATCTCAATTTTTCTCAAATCTCTTTTAGCAGTCATTCTTTATTTTCTAATTGCAGGTTCATCATTATATTTCTTAACCTGTTGCAATTTTGTAAACAGCTCATTCAGCAAATTCACTCAACTCCAGCCAACGCATTTCTTTTTCATCCAGCAGTTTTGTTAGTGCTCCAATTCTTGTAGAGAGTTGTTGCAGTTCTTCAAACCCTATTGCACCACTGCTGAGTTTTTGATTGATGGTTTCTTTTTCTGTACTGAGTGTTTCCATTTCTTTTTGCAATAATTCAAATTCCCGTTTTTCTTTAAAACTGAATTTCTTTTTTTCTATGCTTTGCTTTTCTTCTTTTACAACAGGCGTACTGATGGTTGCATTTCTAGAAAGCAGTTCCGGTTTTTCTTTGGAGAGTTGATACTCTCTGTACAAAGAATAGTTACCGGGGAAATCCCGTACTTCACCATCTCCTTCAAATACAAACAGGTGATCAACTAACCGATCCATAAAATAACGATCATGACTTACAATTAATAAACATCCCGGAAATTCACTTAAAAAATTTTCAAGTACACCCAATGTAGGTAAGTCTAAATCATTGGTAGGCTCATCTAATATTAAAAAATTCGGATTGCGAAAGAGAATGGATAATAAATGCAATCTTCTTTTTTCACCACCGCTCAGCTTTGAAATATAGGTGTACTGCTTATCAGGATCAAACAAAAACAATTGCAGAAATTGTGCAGCACTCAAAGAACCACCATTGGCCAACGGAAAATTTTCAGCAATGTTTTTTACAAACTCAATTACACGTACATCTTCTTTTATTTCCAAACCCTGCTGCGAATAATTTCCAAATACAATGGTATCTCCAATATTTACTTTGCCGCTATCTGGCAATTGCAATCCCTGTAAAATATCGGTGAAGGTTGTTTTGCCTGCGCCGTTTTGTCCCACAATTCCTACACGTTCCCCTTTTTTAAATGTATAATCAAACCCACTCAGTATTTTTTTCTCACCAAAACTTTTGTACACTTTTTTCATCTCTACTACTTTACCACCCAGCCTGTTCATCTTCATGCTCAGTTGCACCTGCTGATCTTCTAATTTTTGTTTTGCCTTTGCTTCTACTTCATAAAAATTATCCTGGCGGCTTTTGCTTTTTGTAGTTCTTGCTTTGGGTTGTTTCTGCATCCATTCCAATTCTTTGCGATAGGTATTTTTTGCTTTATCAATACTGGCAAGGTCGCTTTCAATTCTGGCTGTTTTCTTTTCGAGATAATTTTGATAATCGCCTTTGTAGGTAAACAGATTACTACCATCGAGTTCCCAGATCTCAGTACACACCGCATCTAAAAAATACCGGTCATGCGTTACTAGTAAAAGGGTGATGCGTTCTTTCGTGAGATAATGTTCCAGCCACTCTACCATTTCCACATCTAAGTGGTTGGTAGGTTCATCCATGATCAATAAAATATGTTTGTGTTCAAAACCAATATCAATTAAGGTTCTGGCAAGTGCTACTCTTTTTCGTTGTCCGCCTGAGAGGGTTGCAACAGACTGTTGCAGGTGATGAATATTTAATTTGCCGAGGATCTGTTTTACTTTGGAATCAAAATCCCATGCATTTAACTCATCCATTTTGCCAATGGCATTGCTCAGTGCATCATGATCGATGTTTTCCTCATTCTCCTCATCAAGTAACACTTCATATTCTTTAATGGCATTGATGATGGGATGGTTGTGCTGAAAAATATTATCAAGCACCGATTTATTTTCATCAAAATGCGGCTCCTGTTCAAACAGTGCCACATCTACATCTTTATTTACCCATGCTTTGCCGGAATCTGCAGTTTCGTTACCCGAAAGTATTTTCAGCAGGGTTGATTTACCACTGCCATTGCGTGCAACGAGTGCAATTTTATCGCCTTCTTCTATGTGAAATGAAATATCTGAAAAGAGTGGTTGTATGCCGTAACTCTTGGTAAGCCCTTCAACTGAAACATAATGCATGCGGCAAAGATAGGATTTTGAAAGGCCACAGCTTTTGGCAGGCTATTATCTTTCAAATTGTACGAATAGAAATGAGATATATCTCAATGTAATAAGTACAGTGCTGTTTTTCAGAACCTGTCATTTACTCTTGCATACAATTCTTTAAACCTATTTTTCTAAACGCAACAAATGTTATAGCGGGCTTCTTCGTAACGAATCAAGTGTAGCTCTCAACCTTTTGAATATAGACTGTTCTTGCAGAGCTAGTTTTTTATGTAGTTCGATTATCTGATCATGTTCTTTTTTAAATACCTGATGTTTGGTTTGAATTGTAGTTGCAGGCAATTTTTCCTCTTCCAGTTTTTTGTCTTCTGTCATCAATAATTCATCCTTTTTTACAATTTCTTCATGCTCATGCAGAAGTGAATCTTCTATTTGAAAAAGCGAGTCGATTTGTTTAGTCTTAAACACCTTTAATGAATCATAATTTCCCTTTAACAGAAGGTAATCGTTATTCAACGCCTGCTGCTCCATTTCTATAGAGTCATGCTGGCGTTCCATTAATTCGTGGTCAGCATGTATAAGCGACTCCTCAGGTTGAGTGTTGTTACATGCTGCTAAGTAAAAAGTTACAAAAAGGAGAATAATAACAGATTTCATGATTTTATTTTTGATAGCGTTAAAAAGGGGTAATCGTTTTAAGTTATTTGTTCGTTCATCTCTATAGTAAGAACCCAAAAATATATTTATTTTCAATACGATTGGAAAATAAAAGTAACGAATGAGTTTAATGCAATTATTCTTGGTATGCCGGTGAGCCACCCAAAAATACAAGGGGTGACCCACCGAAATACAAGGGGTGACCCACCGTAATACAAGGGGTGACCCACCGTAAAAAGAGAAGCCGCTTAAAAAAGCGGCTTCTGCTATAAGAATGAAAAAGGAAAACTTATTACTTAGGTAATACTACCGCATCAATTACGTGTACTACACCATTTCCAGCTACTAAATCAGCAGCAGTAACTGTAGCACCATTGATCATTACTTTACCATCTTTAATAGTAACTTTTAATTCCTGGCCATTTACAGTTTTGATCATTTGACCATCAGTTAAGTCAGCCGCTTTAAAAGCACCAGCTACCACGTGGTAAGTAAGAATGCCAGTTAAATCAGTTTTCTTTTCAGGAGTTAATAAACTTTCAACAGTTCCTTTTGGTAATTTATCAAACGCTGCATTTGTAGGAGCAAATACAGTAAAAGGACCAGCACCACTTAAAGTTTCTACAAGGCCGGCAGCTTTAACAGCAGCAACCAATGTTGTGTGATCAGCAGAACCAACAGCAATATCAACTACAGTTGCAGGACCAGCAGGCGCAGCAACAGTATCTGCAGGAGGTGTTGTAGTAGCTGTTGTATCAGCAGTTGTTTCAGTTGTTGTTTCACCACCGCAAGAGCTCATGATTACTACAGCAGAAATAGCAAGCAGAGAGAAAAATCTTTGTTTCATAATTTTTTGTTTGGAACTTAAACAACAGCAACAGAAAAAGGTTTTAGGTTTTCAAAAAATATTTTTTCTGTTGAGTTTAAGCTGAAAAAAATACGAGAACCTTCAACACTATTCATATTTGATTTGATTAGTTGTTTAAGATTAACAAGCAAATCATTAAAACTGCAAGCAAAACAAGCATTACTTCAAATTTTTGAAGTTGTTCCGTTTTCTTTTTACGGAGCAAAGCAGATTTAATAAAGTTGACTTTTTGGTTGTTTGTTCCTGCAAGGCGAACCAACCTTTCCGAAATATCTGTACTATGGGTATATGTTAATGATTTGGAAGCCGCCAGTAAGCAGTCAATAATGGTTTCGTTTATCTCAGTTTCATTGAACTCAATCAGTTTTTCAAGTACCTCATCATTTAATAATTTTATAATTCTTTCAGAAATTCCTTTGGCATCCATCCGGTAGATGTCGAGCAATGCAATCTGTTTGTTTAGTTCCAGACTTTTTATTAAAATATTAGGTGGGGTGATGATGGTATCAATATTCATTTTTCCTGAAGCTTTGCTTAGCCATCGTTCCTGTAAATACAATTCTTTTTTTCCGGGATTGGTTAATACTTCGTAGGCTTCTTTAATGTCAGTAAATTTTGCATCAGCATATCGGTCATCATTCCGTTTGTCAGGATGATATTGCATTGCCAGTTTTCGGTATGCTTTTTTAATTTCGGGTTGCGAAGCTGTAACCGGTAGTTCAAGTATGGAATAATAATCTTTCAAGCCATTTATAAATGTTGCAAATCTAATACATGAAAACTTTGCTTTACTATTTATTAAAGTAATATTTTAGAGGGGTAATGCGTCTTGTTTTTTTAGTAATAGCTATAGTGGTTTTGCAAACTGCTTCTGGTGGGGATACTTTTTCTATTGCGTATAACAAGCCTGTGTTGAAAGGCTACAAGAAACTATTTTACAAACTCATCATTCTGCATCCCAAAATCAATTCTGTATTGGAAAGAGAGTTGCTGAGGCATTATTTAGCAGGAACTGGTACTGCATTTCAACTTTCAGATCTTGATTTTGTACGGCTTAAAAAGATAGTACCTGCTTTTGCTGATTCTATTTGTACTACCTTAGAGAGGAGTGACAACTATTGTATCAAACGTGTTAACCTTATTGATGACCCTTATTTTGGCTGGGGCTTAGGTACGGTTACTTGTATTTTTGAACAGCAGCAGTTGGTTTCTTTTTTTGATGTGTATGATTTTAATAAAAAGAAAGCAGGTGAACGAAAAAACAAATTAGAATTTGTAACAAGGCTGTTTGGACTCATTGCACCAAAAACAGCTAAGTCATTTATTGTTACGTATGCTAAAGAAGCGTATTATGATGATTAAATTTTCTTAGAGCCGGGTATTTCAAAGATTAGTTCTGAACCAAAACAGGATGCCGGAGTTTGATAGCCTGCTTTAAAATTTCCTGCCAGTATTTTTTGTGTGATGAGTAAGGTAGCAAATGCAGTAACTGTATAACCATCGGGACAAACTATTCTTTCAACTACTTCTTTTCCGTCAGCATTTGTAACCTTGCCCCATATATAGGTTTTTGCTGCTGCTCTTTTTTCATCAGAAGGACCGGCAGGATTTTGATTGATCTTTTTTTGAATAGAACTACGAACAAATTTTGTACGCAATAACCAATTAAACAGAAATTGAAACTTCAACATTCTGTACACAGAGGGTTTCATGCCTGTATATGTTTCAATGTTTGGGATGCCTGTAGAAAAATAGGCTGTAGAAATATCTCCCCAGGGAATACTCATTACAAATAATTTTTTTCCTGCAGCTTCAATCCATTTTCCTTTATGGCCCATTGGCTTTTTTACTAATTTTCCATTCTCTCTCACCACACTTCCTTCACCTGCTTTGCTTGCCATTGTTGTTGCAGTACCATGACTTATTTGTCCGCCAATAGTTACAAACGCAATTTCTAAATGAGTTGCGTCGGGCAATTTATTTTTTAAACTTAGTGCCATGCAATCAGTTGGTACCACATCAAAACCTGCGCCGGGCAGCAACATTATATTTGCCTGTTTTGCTTTTGCGTCATACTTTTTTATAAATTCAAAAACAGAAAGATCTCCGTTAATATCTAAGTAGTGTGTTCCTGTTTCTATACAGGCTTCCACCATTTGTTTGGCAGTGTAATGAAAAGGACCAGCTGCATGAATTACTACTGCAACATCAGTCAATGCTTCTTTTAATTTTGAAGCTTCATCCAGTGAAAAAATTTTATAAGAAAGATTTAAAGAGGAGGCTAGCGTACTGATTTCTGTTTCATTTCGGCCTGCAAGAATCGGCTGTAGGTTGTAATCTTTTGCATAGCGGGCTATTAAGGTTCCTGTATAACCGTTTGCACCGTAAAGTAAAATTTTATCTTTTATCATGTGTGAGAAATTATTTCAATGAATGAAATTATTTCTTCAAGATACTGTTTGTCAATTTCATCAAAAGAATTTAATTCTGCACTGTCAACATCTAAAACACCCAGCACTTCACCATTGCGAATGATGGGAACAACAATTTCACTTTTGCTTAAACTGCTGCAGGCAATATGCCCGGGAAATTTTTCAACATCTGCAACGATCAATGTTTTTGATTCTGCCCAAGATGTACCACATACACCTCTTCCTTTTTTTATTCTTGTACAGGCAACGGGGCCTTGAAAAGGCGCAAGGACTAATTCTTCATTCTTTACTAAATAAAATCCTACCCATAACCATCCAAACTGTTCTTTCAGTGCTGCACAAATATTTGCAAGGTTCGCAATTAAATCAGGCTCACCTGTAAGCAATCCTTTTATTTGAGGAATCAGTTCTTGATATTGTTCAGCTTTTGTTCCTTGAATGATGTGGAGGTCTTCGGCCATTGTTTTAATTTGTGCAAAGATAAATAAGAGAAACCTCTTAGATTCTTCAATTTTAAATCAAAGAGCTAGCATGGTTTCGAAAGTATTATTCAATTTACTGATACCATAATTTAAACTTTTTCGTTTTAAAGCAATCCAATATCTACTTGAAACTAATTTTATGAAATCTACTATTCAACTGCTTACCGTTCTGTTCATCTTTTTATTTAGTGCCTGTAAAAAATCTACCGATGATCCGGTTCCTCCTGTTGTTCAGCCTCCCGTTGTTACTATGTATTATCCGCCAGTAAGTGGAACTGAATGGCAAACAACTGAACCTTCATCTTTAGGATGGAACACAACACAGCTTACTGATCTGTACACTTATCTTCAAACAAAAAATACAAAAGCATTTCTTATTTTAAAAGATGGGAAAATTGTTGCTGAACGTTATTTTGGAACATTTACTACGGACAGTCTCTGGTACTGGGCCTCTGCCGGTAAAACAATGACGGGTATGCTGGTAGGTATTGCACAGCAGGAAGGGTTGCTCAATATCAACAATAAAACTTCACAATATCTTGGTAATGGCTGGACGAGTATGCCACAAGCAAAAGAAGATTTAATTACTGTTCGGCATCAATTAACTATGACAACAGGAATGGACAATGCTGTACCGGATGACGATTGTACATTGCCATCCTGTTTGCAATACAAAGCAGATGCAGGCACCAGATGGTTCTATCATAATGCTCCTTATACTTTATTGGATAAAGTAGTGGAGAACGCAAGTGGTAAAACGTATAACGCATACTTTCAAGAAAAAATAAGAGATAGAATTGGAATGAATGGGCTTTGGTATAAAACACCGGGCACTTATAATAATGTGTATTACAGTACACCAAGAAGCATGGCAAGGTTTGGATTACTTCTTTTAAATAAGGGAAAGTGGAATGGTACTGCAATACTAAACGACAGTAATTATTTTAATGCACAGATAAACACATCGCAAAACTTAAATCTTTCTTACGGCTATTTAACATGGCTCAATGGAAAAGCAACACATATGCTTCCCGGTACATCACTTGTATTTAATGGAAGCTTTGCCCCAAATGCGCCAGCAGACATGTATGCAGCCCTTGGAAAAAATGATCAAAAAATTTATGTAATACCCTCCCAGAAAATAGTGGTGATACGAATGGGAGATGCAGCTGGTAATTCCATGCTGGCTGTTTCAAGTTTTGATAATGAACTGTGGGGTAAATTAAAAACGATTATCGGTTATTGATCAGTTAAACCCTCTTCCACCAGTTAAGATTCCATACAATTTTGGTGCAAGCATTCTGATGAGTGCTCCTACCAGAATACTGAAACCGATAATCAGCAAAGGCAAGAATAAATAATCCATCAAACGATAGAATGCAATATTCTTAATGAACGGTAAGATCAATTGATGGGTATAGTTGATCAAGGGAACATGCATTGCATAAATCATAAAAGAGAAGGCACTGATCCAAACAAACCATTTCCGGTTCATACACCATTTTACCAAAGCATCACAACCAAACCACACCGTAATGAAGCCTGTGAAGATGGTAGTTTTATGCAAGACCAGTAATAAAATACCACCGGGTAAATTAAAGTTTACATAAAAAGCAAGAATGCTTTTTGCAAAACATACAATTAAAAAAATAGGTGCAATCCATTTTAGATTTAACCATTTTGGTGCAACAGTTAAATCTTGATTTCGTTTAGCAAGCCAGATGCCTAATGAAAAAAACAATAATCCTTCGCCCTCAATAAAATACAAACCCATCATACTTAACCAAAAAAAGATTGCAAAAGGGAACCATATTTTTGGAATTTTTAGTATTGCTTTCAATAATAAGGGATACAATAAATTATAAAAAAACAGCACACGGATAAACCATAGTTGAAAAGCAATGGGCACCAAAGTCCAGCGTTCTAACATTCCAAGCCATCCAATTTCAGAGTACGGTCTGTTATCACCCATCTGATCTAATTGTGAACTTGCAACAGCTTTTGCTGTTAATGGAAATTGTTGCCATAAAAACGTAATCAATAAAGCAATGGCACTCCAGATGAAATAAGGAAGTAATAAAGTTTTTGTTCTTTTTTTAATACGTTGCCAAAAAGGTTGTGTATCATTTAAAGTAAATAAATATCCTGAAATAGCAAAGAGCATGGGTATACGGAAACGAAACAAACCATTGGCTGTAAAATATTCAAAAAAGGAAGTAAAGGTTAGCGGTTCCTTCACCACCGTAAATGGCTGGAGATAACTATCATTCAAATTATAACCATGCACATACACCAACAGGAACATGGACAGGAACGAATAGAATTTGAATTTCTGGCTGATGTAAGGTTGAATAGTCATATTAATATTACGCTGTAACAAAGAAAGATGTTACACTTCATAAAATACACCACATAATTATGTGATGCTTATTTTAAATATTTAGTAAAGAATTCAATGGTTCTGCCCCAAGCCAGTTTAGCTGCGGCTTCATTGTATCGTTGACCGGCAGTATCATTATGAAATGCATGATTCACACCTTCATACATGTATAGTTCGTAATTAACTTTATTTGTTTTCAATGCTTCTTCGTAAGCGGCAATACCTGCATTAATACGTTCATCAAGTGATGCATAATGCAGTTGAACTGCAGCTTTTATTTTTGGAACATCAGCAGCAGCGGCTTGCCTTCCATAAAATGCAACCGCAGCATTTAACTCAGGAACATTTACCGCTAATGTATTACTCATGCCACCGCCCCAGCAAAAACCAACACAGCCATGTTTGCCGTTACAGTCTTTTCTTGTTTTGAGATATTGAAAGACGTTGATGAAGTTTTGTTTTGTTTCATCGGCATTGAGTTTTGTAAACAAAGTTCTTGCTTCATCTTCTACAGCCGGTGTACCACCGAGAGGTGCTAATGCATTAGGAGCAATAGCTAAAAAACCAGCCTGTGCTGCACGGCGTGCTACATCTTCAATATGTGTATTGAGTCCACGGTTTTCATGTATCACAATTACAGTTCCATATTTTTTCATTTTCATTGGCCTTGCCACATACGCTTTCATTGGTTCGCCCGATATAGAAGGATAGGTAATATATTCTGTAAACAAATCATCAGCAGGAGTTGACATTGCTTTTGCATAATTATTTTCCAATAGTGGAAGTAAAGCAAGTGCAGCAGCAGTGCTTCCTGTGAGTATTACTAAGCGCTTCATGAAGTCGTTTCTGCTAAGTGGTTTGTGAGTGTACTCGTCGTAGAGGTTAATGATTTGCTGATCCATACATTTTATTTTAGGCGTAAAAGTTACGGAAAAAAATCTTCGATAATTTTCTTTACATTCATTAACCAAAACTTTTCAGCATGAGAAATCTTCTTTTACTTCTTCTTCTCTTTTTCTCCTTTAATATCTCAGCTCAGAAGAAAGCCCTCGTTGGCGGAACGCTTATTGATGGCTTTGGCGGGGAGCCTATAAAAAATTCTGTCATTCTCATTGAGGGAAATAAAATTGTACAAGTAGGAACAGTTGGTACTCTTGCCATTCCTAAAGATGCTGAAGTAATTTCAACAGAAGGTATGAGTGTATTGCCCGGCCTTTGGGATATGCATGTACACTTAATGATTAATGGCCACAGTGATTATACCTATTGGGATAAAACCTATCCTCCGCTTTTTCGCAATGTAATTATGCCCGCAGGTGCCAAACAATTATTAATGGCAGGCGTAACAAGTGCCAGAGATTTAGGCGCACCATTGGAAGATATTATTGCAGTACGTAACGATATTAATAATGGAAAACTAATGGGCCCTACATTATATGTGAGCGGCCCTTTTTTACAACATGCACCTTACCCCGGTACAGAACAATTCCGCTGGGGAATAAATGGTGTAGCAGATGCAAGAGCAAAAGTACAACGGCTTGCAAAAGCAGGTGTGGATTGTATTAAATTAGTTGATCAGGATCAAATGACACAGGAAGAAATTAATGCTGTAGTTGATGAAGCACACAAATGGAAATTAAAAGTAGTGGCACATGCACATAGGCCAGAAGAAATAAGGAGAGGGTTAATTGCCGGTGCTGATTGTTTTGAACACACAGGGTTAGCTACTGCACCTGAATATCCTGAAGACATCATGAAGATGATTAAAGAACGTACTGGCAATAGCAACAATAAATTATTCTGGTGCCCCACTGTTGAAGGGTTGTTTAATAACGATTATAATATTCGAGGTGCAGAGCATTTAGATGATCCATCCTGGCAGTTAGGCTTGCCCGATAGTATTATAACTGATATTCGAAATTCAATTCTGTATCCATCGCAACTTTCTTATTTCCAGGTTACACCTTATAGAAAGCCAACATTAAAACGGAAATTTTCACAGTTGAAAGAAAGCGGTGTAATTATGCTGATTGGAACTGATAGTGGCATACCTATGAAATTTCACAGTCAAAGTACCTGGAATGAACTGGATATATGGGTGAGAGAAATGGGTATTGATCCTATGCTTGCTATTCGTGCTGCTACTTATTGGCCGGCTGTGTTTCAAGGTGTAGAAGATAAAGTAGGAACCATCAGCGCAGGAAAAGTAGCTGATATTATTGCTGTAAAAGGGGATGTGCTCCGTTATATTAATTTATTGCAGAGAGTGGATATGGTGATTAAAGGTGGTATGAGGGTGAAGTGAAATTGATTTGAACAAATAAAAAATCCTACTAAATGAGTAGGATTTTTTATTTAAAAGTAATTATATATTGTTTGTTCACACTTCTTCTTCAGCATAGCTACTCACCGGTTCACAAGTACAAATTAAATTTCTGTCGCCATGTGTGTTATTTACTCTTGCAACAGTTGGCCAGAATTTATTGAGAGTTACATAGTACAGAGGATAAGCTGCTTGCTGTCTTGTATAGGAATGATTCCATTCTTCAGCAGTAACCACAAACTGTGTGTGTGGTGCATTCTTTAGTGGGTTATTTAACTTATCAGCTACACCATCTTCAATTGCTTTTATTTCTGTACGTATGCTAAGGAGTGCTTCACAAAAACGATCCAGCTCTGCTTTGTCTTCACTCTCCGTTGGTTCAATCATAATGGTACCTGCTACAGGAAAACTCATAGTGGGTGCATGAAAACCATAATCTATTAAACGCTTCGCTACATCTTCTGCTTCAATACCTGCTGTAGTTTTAAACGGACGTAGATCAACAATAAATTCATGTGCACAGGTTCCATTAGAACCCATATAAAGCATTTCAAAATCTTTTTCCAATCTTACTTTCATGTAATTCGCATTGAGTATTGCATACTCCGTTGCTTTTTTAACACCTTCTGCACCAAGCATTCTTATATAAGCATAACTAATAAGAAGTATTGAAGCACTGCCATAAGGCGTTGCAGAAACTGCTCCATTGGAATTATTACTAATATGCCCAGGTAAATGTTTTGCTAAATGTGCTTTTACACAAATCGGTCCCATGCCAGGGCCGCCACCACCATGTGGTATGGCAAATGTCTTATGCAAATTTAAATGACAAACATCTGCACCAATCATACCCGGACTTGTTAAGCCCACTTGTGCATTCATGTTAGCACCATCCATATATACTTGTCCGCCATGCTGGTGAACAAGATCACAAATTTCTTTAACTGTTTCTTCAAAAATGCCGAAGGTGCTTGGGTAAGTAATCATCGTACCTGCAAGATGTTTACTATGCAACTCAGCTTTCATTTTAAAATCACCTAAATCAATATATCCATTCTCCAATGCTTTAACTACAACTACTTTCATGCCTGCCATTACAGCACTTGCAGGATTAGTGCCATGTGCAGAAATTGGAATGAGAATAATATTGCGGTGGTGATGACCATTTGCCAAATGATAATTACGAATGGCCATTAATCCGGCAAACTCACCTTGTGCGCCACTGTTTGGCTGCATACTGCATGCATCAAATCCGGTAATCACATTCAGATAGTTTGAAAGATTATTTATCATTTCTAAATAACCTTCTGTTTGATTGACGGGTGCAAAGGGATGCATCTTGCTCCAGTGTGGCCAGCTTAATGGCATCATTTCCGTTGCAGCATTCAACTTCATGGTACAACTGCCCAATGAAATCATCGAAGTATTGAGAGATAAATCTTTATTTTCTAATTGTTTTATATACCGCATCATCTGGCTTTCGCTCTGATGAGTATTAAAATTAGGGTGTGTTAAATAACTGCTGCTCCTTTGCAATGCTGATGGAATATGTTGTAAGCTAGCTTCTTCATTTATTGAAAATGCAACTGGGTTTACATCATCTTCAAAGCAATTAATCAAATCATATAAATCTTCTGTAGTAGTTGTTTCGTCAATAGAAATTCCGACGAGTTCATTACTAAAATAACGAAGATTGATTTCCTGTTTTTCTGCTTTTGCTTTTATAGCAGCTATATCTTTTACTTTTATAGTGATGGTATCAAAAAAAGAATCACTAACTAATTCAAAGCCTCTTTCTTTAATGGCATTTGCAACTGTTTGCGTTAAAATGGCAACACGGGTTGCAATATTTTTCAGACCATTTGGCCCATGATACACCGCATACATCGCTGCCATATTTGCAAGCAGTGCCTGAGCCGTACAGATATTACTTGTTGCTTTTTCCCGTTTAATATGTTGCTCTCTTGTTTGCAACGCCATACGTAAAGCTCTATTACCCTGTGCATCAATACTAACTCCAATGATACGTCCGGGGATGGAACGTTTAAATTCATCTTTGGTAGTAAAGAATGCAGCATGTGGTCCGCCAAATCCTAGCGGAACACCAAAACGTTGGGCAGTTCCAAAGGCAACATCAGCACCCAATTCGCCCGGAGGAGTAAGCAGCGTTAATGCAAGCAGATCGGTTGCCATAGCCACATATCCGCCAATAGCATGAACTGTTTCAATAAATGATTTATAATCTTCAATAGATCCTTTGTTGTTAGGGTATTGAACCAAGGCACCAAAATAAGTAGCATCAATGGACGCTGTTTTATAGTTGCCAAATACCAATTCAATACCAATAGGAGTGCCACGTGTAATTAATAAATCTTTTGTTTGGGGAAACACTTCTTCATCTACAAAAAACTTAGGGGCATTAATTACATCTGTTCTGTTTACATGGTGAAAGAACATGTTCATTGCTTCGGCTGCTGCTGTTGCTTCATCAAGCAAACTTGCATTGGCAATAGGTAATGCAGTTAAATCGCTGATCATTGTTTGAAAGTTGAGCAAGCTTTCCAAACGACCCTGACTGATCTCTGCCTGATAAGGTGTGTACTGTGTGTACCATCCCGGGTTTTCAAAAATGTTCCGGAGAATTACACTCGGTGTAAACGAATCATAATACCCCTGGCCAATATAATTTTTATATACTTTGTTTTTTAAAGAAAGTTCTTTTAAATGTTTGAGCATTTCAGCTTCACTCATTGCTTCAGGAATTGCCAGTGGCTCATGAATACGAATGCCCGAAGGAATGGTTTTGGCTATCAATTCATTTAAGGATTCAACACCAATGGTCTTTAACATTTTTGTTTCATCTCCAACACTACCAATGTGGCGGTTTGTAAATTCGTTTTGCTGTACTTCAAAAAGGTTCATACTGATTTTTTGGTTTCTCAACAGAGAAATAAAAATGATTGTTATAAAATAAGTTGCCTGTAAAAATTGGCTGGCTTTTATAAAGCGTTGCAAAGTTAGGTGCAGAACTGATTCAAATAAACATCTGTTATCAGGTGGGGAAAGGCTGTGAAATGATACTCTTTTTTTGTTTAATCAAGTTGCCAATAAATTACAGGTAACCCTAAACTCAGGTATTGTATCGGCGTACACAGAAAATAAACGTTCTTTGCAGCATGGCAGAAGATTTATTAATTAATTGGGAACGAAAATCGGCAGAGCATCAAAAACAATATGGCCAGTTTTTAAAAAGGGCTGATAAAAACAAAGTTTTAAAACAATTGCCCGATTTAAACGAAGAAGCATTTGAAAAAGTAGATTGCCTGCAATGCGCCAACTGTTGCAAAAGTTATTCGCCACGTTTTAAAACACCGGATATTAAACGCATCAGCAAATACCTCGGAATGAAAGAAGGTGTTTTTATTGATACTTATTTGCGAATTGATAACGAAGGGGATTATATTTTGCAATCAAAACCTTGCTCATTTCTTGGGGCTGATAATTACTGTACCATTTATGATGTTCGCCCCTCTGATTGCAGCCGTTTTCCTTATACTGATGAGGATGTTTTATTGAAACGGCCACAAATCACCATAAAGAATTCATCTTTTTGCCCTATTACTTATTATGTTTTAGAAAAATTATTGCAGCCAAAATAAAAGCCCCGTCATTTGACGGGGCTTTTATTTTAATAAGTTTACTTTCTTTTATCGTTGATTGGTTCCGTTTGCAGGAATATTAAATATGGATGCTATCTGTTGATAGCTCATGCCTTTGATTTGAGCAACCGAATAACCTGTAGCAGGTCCGTTTACAAAACGACCACCAGCTATAGAACCTGGAATAATAACATACCTCACTAAACCACTTGGCACAACACCACTTGCATTTCCGCTTGACAAATCAGATACATAAAACATTACTCTTCCTGTGTATGGGATAAATGAAATTTGTGCTACTCCTCCTAAACCGGGTAATAAAAATGGCATTACAAATGTGCTGCCAATACTTTGAAAATAGCCCAAGACAACACCCTCACTTACTATAGTAGCAGTAACAGATGCTGTAATTACATTTGCTCTGCTAATAGTTCCTAAATCCGGGTTTGCTGTATCTGCCCAAGAAAGTGTACCAGTAGTTATCCAACTTGAATAAATTACATTAGCAGAACCAGTTGCTCCTTGAGGGCCAGCTGGGCCAGTAGCACCTTGAGGACCTGTTGCTCCAGCGGGGCCAGTTGCTCCAGTAGCACCAGTAGCACCAGTAGCACCAGTAGCACCAGCGGGGCCTTGTGGGCCAGTTGCACCAGCGGGGCCTTGTGGGCCAGTTGCACCAGCTGCACCTGCAGTTCCTGCTGGCCCAGTTAATCCGGTTGCACCTGTAGCACCAGTTACTCCTTGAAGACCTGTAGAACCTTGTGGACCGGTAGGACCAGTATCACCTTTGCAAGCAGATAAATAAATTGAACCGACAATTGCAATTGCCGATAAAGTCATAAGCTTTTTCATTTTTTGTATTTTTTTTAATTATTGAATTACGTATTGTAACAGTAGTTTGGATTTTCAACTGCTCAATATTTTTGATTAGTCCTGCAAGACTAACTTTAGGGTTCAAAATAGAACCGTTGTAAATAGTAACCAAGAGTTTTTTAGTTTAGTTCTTCACATTACCTGAAAAATGTTTATAAGTTTCTAAATCAAACTTACACCCTACTATAAAACAATAGCTTCATAAGGGTCTTTGCTGCCGGGTTAAAGTGCTAACGGAGTAAAAAAAATTTCACAAACCCAAATTAATTTCTACTTTCAATCATTAATTAAAAATAAGTGTATGCTAAAGTTGATTTTTATTTCTTTGTTTTTTATCTCCATTGGGTGTTACGGCCAGTTTACAAAAGGAACAAGAACCGTAGGTCTTAATTTAACCAGTTTTAATTTTTCGTCTCTTAACTCCAGTTATGATGTAAACCAGATAGGCAGTTCAAGTAATACAAACAACTCCTTAAATGTGTCAATTACACCATCTATGGGATGGTTTATTTCTGAACAAGTATTGGTAGGCGGAAGTTTCAGCTTTAATTTGAATAACTCAAAATTTACCGCAGGTAATAATGTTACAAGAAAAGGAAACTCTTTTACAGCCGGCATTGGTAGTTTCGGCAGGTATTATTTTGGAGCTACTAACTTTATGCCTTATGCACAGGCGAGTTTGGGTGTGAGTTTTGGATCAGGGAAAAACACTTGGGACGAAACCTATACTACTTATTCTGAAAAAGGCGAAGGCAACCAGAAAAGTATTTTTAATATTAATGCAGGCATTGGTATGGGGCTTACTAAAATGATCAGTAAAAACACAGGCTTAGATATCAGTCTTGGCTATGGGTTTACCAATTCAAGTTTTGATTATTCTTCTGAGTCGAATATTCAATACAATAATCCTCCTTCAAGCGAATTACGTAAAAGTGAATATAAATATACCGGTGTAAATCACGGTGCCAGTTTTTCAATAGGCTTTCTTATATTTCTTGATCCCAAATAACAAACACTCCATGTATAAGTTTGCATCAGTTATTGTATTTGTGCTTTTAGTTTTTGTTTCCTGCTCACAAAAAGGATTTGTATTTGATGGAAAAAAGGTGCAGGAAGTTAAAGTGGCAGATATGGGTGATTTATATTCAACTTACATTTTTTCTAAAGATGATCAAACGCAATTGTCATCAGCTTTTAATAATAAAAGCCTTGTATCTGATATTAGTGCTTACTCTAAAGAAAAAAATTGGCCAGATGCCATAAATACTTTGGAAAAACGTTTGCAGGTAAGACCCACCATGCTTCAATATCATTTTTATAAGGTTGCCACGCTTGGAAATAAAACCATTGTGGCTCTGCCGCCAGATAAGAACAGGCACATGCCTGCCGGTTTTGTACCTGCTACCACTATTTATATGGTGTTTGCCGGTAAAACAATTATTGGAAAATAAATGCACTTTATTTTTTGCAAACGGCTCCAAATATTTTGGAGCCGTTTGTATTTAAACGCCAGCCTAAAACAAAAAACCTCTTCCTTTTGGGAAGAGGTAGCTAATCAGTTTCCATTAACCATTAAACCTTATCATCACTTCGAAAATAGAAAAAAATCTTAATATAAACGTAACATTTGATTTTATTTCCAACTCGGCTTGAATTTTTTAGCATAATCATTAAAAGCAACAGACCCATATTTGTTTTCTCCAAAATAGGTTGTTACAAGCTCCATGTCTTTGGTATTTAAAAATCCTGCAATGGGTTGAGGCCCGCTATTATCTGTAGGAATAATAACTGTTGTGGGATAACTTAACTGGCCGCCGGTTAAATAAATAGCAATGTCGTTTGTTCTGTAAGGTGTATTAAATGAATAAGCCTTTCCTTTCCAGGTAATTGTTTCTTTTGTTTCTGCATTGAGCTTTACGATATAAAATTTTTCGTTGAGATACTTGATGAGTTGTTGATTTGTATATGTTTTTTGGTCCATCACTTTGCACCAGCCGCACCAGTTGGTGTACAGATCAATTAAAACAGGCCTCGACTGTTCTTTTAATTTTAGCTCCACCTGTTCCAGGCTGAGCCAGTTTAAGGTTTCTTTTTCTTTTTTTGGTTGAAAAGAGGAAAGAAACAGGAGTGAAATAAGAATTATAGGTACGAAACCAAACTTTTGCATGTTACTTTTGTTTGAGTTACAAATTTAAACGAATATCTGTGGATAAAATTGTCATAGCTATGACGGGGGCAAGCGGCTCGGTGTATGCAAAGGTTTTGTTAGAAAAGCTGTTGCTTGCAAAAAATCAATGGGCTGATGTGTCCTTAATACTTACCGAGAATGCAAAAGAGGTTTGGAAAACTGAGCTTGGAAACGAAGAATATAAAAGCCTCCCTTTCAAAACGTACTCAACTATGGATTTTCATGCGCCTTTTGCATCGGGCTCAGCAAATTATAGAACCATGATCATTATCCCGTGCAGCATGGGTACACTTGGAAGAATTGCTTCGGGTATCTCTAACGATTTAATTACCCGTTCGGCTGATGTGATTTTAAAAGAAAGAAGAAGATTGATTTGTGTTGTTCGTGATACTCCATATAACCTCATTCATATTAAAAATATGGAAACAGTTACGCTTGCTGGCGGAATTATTTGCCCCGCAACTCCCAGTTTTTACAGCCTGCCCAAAACAATTGAAGAAGTAGCTGCAACAGTTGTTGACCGTGTGCTTGATTTAGCGGGGATTGATGTGAGGACGTTTAGGTGGGGTGAGGAAAAGTAAGAAGTAAAAAGTAGATGGTAAGAAGTATCCTCACTACCAACTATCTACTAACGACTTATTTAGTACTCAACTCGTCATACGCCGCACCCAGCGGTCTTGCCAATCCATCACCTTTCCATTGTGTTTCAAACGGAAGTGTAGTTGTTTTAATAATCTCTTCTTTCGTTTTACCTGCTTTTATTTCAGCTTCTGTAAACTGTAAAACTTTTCCAATGTATTCCTGAAATGCTTTTAAATCATCCATCGTTCCTGTTACTTCAAAACTTTCAGCAGCATGCCCATACACAAACTGTGTTTTTTTGCTGAATTTTTGCTGCGCCTTTTCTAACACATTCATCCAGCTTTTCATATTAGCACCACTACTTCTATCTACAAACGGATGGCGGCGGTTAAATAACAAATCACCCATGTGTACAATGTTTGCATGTTCAAAATGAATCAATGCATCGCCATTGGTATGTGCTGCTCCAAAATAATGTAATGTGATTTTCTCTTTTCCCATTTTCTGGCTCCATACCGTACCAAATGTTTGATCGGGGTACAATTGCTTGTCTTCTGATTTTGCAGCAATCGCTACTCTTTGTTGATTGGCTTTTGAATTTTCATGCGCCAGCACATGCTCTACAATTCCTTTAAAGGAAATATTGCCACTACTATGATCGCCATGATGATGAGTATTGATCAATAGCTTAAAAGGTTGTTCACTTTTCTTTTTTAACTCTTCAATTAAATGATTGCTTTGCTCAGGAAACTGCGTATCAACCACCACAAACCCTTGTTTACTTAAATAGAAAAGTATGGTTCCACCACGTTCTGTAAAAATGCCAATATCATCAGTAAGCATTTTTATTTTCCATACGGGTTGTTGCAATAGTTCTGCAAATAATGATTTTTGAAATGCCAATGCTCCAATAGTAAGTGCTGATGATTGAAGAAAAGATTTACGGTTCATATAAATAGTTATTGAGTTATTTGTAAAAAATTAATATTCTAATTTACGTAAAGTTGGCGCTTTAAACCAAGTTACAATTACCACTGCCAAAGTCATACAACCGCCAAACACAACGCTGGGTACTGTACCTAAAATAGATGCGGCCACACCACTTTCAAATTGGCCAAGTTCATTGCTGCTGTTTATAAAAATCGAACTTACACTGCTCACTCTGCCCCGCATTTCATTGGGTACAAATAATTGTAATACTGTACCACGAATGATTACACTCACACCATCAAACAAGCCACTTACAAACAATGCAGCAAAACTTAACCAAAAATTTTGTGAGAGTGCAAAAACTAAAATGCAAACACCAAAACCCGCAACTGCAAAGAATAATTTTTTGCCTTGTTTATTTTTCATAGGCTTCCATGTAAGCAATGCAATGGCAATAAAATTGCCGAGATAAGTAGCTGCTAATAACCAACCCAGTCCTTGCGGCCCTATGTGTAAAATATCTTTTGCAAAAACAGGAAGTAGAGCAACAGCACCACCAAATAAAACTGCAAACATATCCAGCGTCATAGAACCGAGTAATGCTTTTTGATGCAGTACAAATCGTAATCCTTCTTTTACACTCTCCCATGTTTTTGTTTTGCCGGGATCCCAACTAATTGGTTTTTGTTTTACATTTTGCATACAGAGCAATGCAATAAAAACTAAAACACATACAATAATAAATGCAGTGGTAATATTGGTATAGCCCAATAACAATCCACCAACCGCTGGGCCAGCCACAGCAGCAATTAACCATGCCATACTATTTACAGATACTGCTCTTACTAATTCTTCAGGCTTTACAAGTTGTGCCACAAAGGCATTAAAGGCAGGACTGCTGTATGCTCTTACTGCTCCTGTTAAAAACACAAGTAAATAAATACTCCATTCAACACTGATGGTGGATGTAGTTGTAATAAAATAATTTGATGTAACCAGCAACATAAAAAGCATTAAAAAAAGATAAGAACCGATGCATATAGAAATCAATCGTTGCTTATTGCTCTGATCTACTTTTACACCCGCAGGTAATGCTAAAAGGATAGCAGGAATTACTTCTGATAAACCCAATATACCCAAAGAAAGTTTGCTGCCTGTTATTTCATATAATTTCCAACCAAGTAGAACAGGCGTCATGCGAATGCCTGCAATAAAAATAATACGGGCTACCACATACCATGTAAATTCTTTATTAATGAAAAGTGATGGTTTTACTGTGCTTGTACTCATGGTAATGTTAAATAATGCTGCCCTTCTTCATAGTCATTTTCCAATGCTTTAATTACAGTTTCAAGGTGTTTGGGGTTGCCAAGAAAATCTGCATTACTCATATCAATAAACAGTGTTTTTATATTATGCTGCTTAATGTAATGCGTGTATGTTTCCTGAATATTAAATAGATAATCATCAGGTATTTGCTGTTCATAGGAACGGTTTCTTTTTTTAATATTTAACTGGAGTTTATGTACAGGTGAGTGGAGATAAATTAGCAGATCTGGCTGAACAATTTGCTGGTGAATAATATCAAACAGACTTTGGTACAAACGAAATTCATCAGTTGGTAAATTTACTTTGGCAAACAATAAACATTTTGTAAATAAATAATCTGATATGGTTACAGAGTTAAATAAATCTTGCGTATGCAATAAGTCTTTTAATTGTTTATACCGCTCTGCCATAAAAAATAACTCCAACGGAAATGCGTACTGCTGGGGGTTTTCATAAAACTTGGGCAGAAAAGGATTGTCAGCAAACTCTTCTAAAATCAACCGTGCATTAAAATGTTTGCTCAGCAAATGTGCCAATGTAGTTTTACCAGCACCGATATTTCCTTCTATGGTTATGAAATGATAGTTCATTTAGTGAGTAGTGAGTAAAGAATAGTGAACATTGAAAACAATTCTTCTTCTCTTCTTTTTTCAGTCAGCAAATTACTGGAAGCATCTCTATGCAAAAAATGATTTGATAGTTTGTGGAAAAATCAGCGTTTCACTTTTTTTACCTCTAATTCATCTGCACAAACTTTCAGCAAAGCTTTCATTGTTTTATGCAGTACAGGATGTTTTTTTAGGGGAGATAGCTCCACCATTGGCACCAGTACAAATCTTCTGTCTTGAATGGCGGGGTGGGGCAGTGTTACAGTTTTTGATTCATACACCAACTCATCAAAGAACAAAATATCCAGATCAATGGTTCTAGGCCCATATTTTATGGTTCTGATTCGGCCGAGTTCTGCTTCTATGTTCAGCAACATATTCATTAATTCATCAGGCAATAGTGTTGTGTTGATGATGATGATTTGATTTAGAAAGTCCTGTTGCTTCACAGTTCCCCAGGCTGCAGTTTGATAAACAGATGATTCTTTTTCAATTCTTCCACAAAGTAATTCTATTTGTTTTTTTGCTTTGGTAAGAAATGAATTTCTTCTTCCTTTATTACTGCCAAGTAAGATATATGCTTTATATAAGGGCATGGTGTAAAAATAGGAGTAAAAAACTTTTTCGTAAGTGAAGTTGAAACTGATAGCTTTGCGGCATGAATGAAAAGTACAGCCAGGTAACAGCAATGCTGGCTATTACAAAAGGGAGCTTGAGGGCTATATTCCGCAGTCCATCGGCCGTGGTATTTAGTTTTGTATTTCCATTTATTTTTATTTTGGTGTTTGGTTTTATTGGCGACGGGGGAGGTGTGCCTGTTTACAAAGTGGTAGTGGGTGCTAATTGTGATACTGCCAATGCATTTTTTGATTCAATAAAAAACAGCAGCCGGATTAAGATTGTTTTATTTAAAGATGAGAAGCAATTGCGTTCCAATCTTGAACGGGGAAGAATTGCAGGCATTCTTAACATCAGCAAAACAAATGATTCTGTTCATCAATATAAATATTCCATTGCCAGTACAAGTGCCAGCAGCGATAAATGGCCACAGCTAATGAATGTGCTCAGCTCAATAGCTTCAAAAGTGAGTGATGCAAAATTTGTAAACCGCCCATCGTATGCCATTGCCGATTTTAACTATAAAAGAGACATTGAGGAAATTAGGGAATATAAAACCATTGATTTCATATTGCCGGGACAGCTTGGGTTTTCTTTACTAAGCTCCGGTGTTTTTGGTGTGGCGTTTATGTTTTTTGGTATGCGAAACACGATGGTGCTGAAACGCTTTTTTGCCACGCCTATTAAACGAACCTATATTATTTTGGGTGAAGGATTATCAAGAGTCATCTTTCAAATGGTTACTGCTATTGTAATTCTTTTGGCCGGTTATTATGTTTTTGGATTTACACTGGTAAATGGCGTACAAACTTTTTTAGAAATGCTGGTGTTGAGTTTTATTGGATTGCTCGTTTTTATGGGCATGGGTTTTATTATTAGTGGTTTGGCAAAGAACGACAGTTCTATTCCTCCTTTTGCTAATTTAATAACCATGCCTCAGTTTTTATTAGGAGGCACTTTTTTTTCTGTTGAGGCATTTCCTAAATGGCTGCAACCTATTTCAAAAGTATTACCGCTTACTCATTTAAATACTGCCATGCGTGCTGTAGCTTTTGAAGGACAGAATTTGTGGGGCGTAAAAACTGAAATCGGAATCTTATTACTCTGGGGAATTGTAGTATATGCCATTGCGGTAAAAGTGTTTAAGTGGGAATGAGGAAACTAAGAACCAAGAAGCAAAAAGCAAAAGACAAAAAACAAAACTCAAAAATCAAGAACCAAAACTCAGAACTCAGAACTCAAAACTCCCCCATGCGTCTATTAAAAATGTTTTTATTTGTTCTTATTGGTTTGTTTGGAGTAATTACCATCATTGGTTTATTTATTCCATCATCGGTAAAAGTTTCGAGAGGAATTATTATTGATGCTGATTCAACTAAAGTATTTGAGCAATTAAGCGATGTAAAAAACTGGGCTCAGTGGATGCCCTGGATTACAGCAGATGGTGGCGCATTGGTACAACTATCGCCAGCTACAAATCAACCTGGTTCCTATTTTAAATGGAAGGGTTTGCAGTTAAAAGGCAGCGGCACTATTACGCTTACAAACATCTCTCAGCAATTGATTAAACTAAAGTATGAGTTAAAAGATATGAATGACAGCGAAGGTGGTTTTCGCATTACACCTTCAGCCACCAATAAAAAACAAACCGAAGTGCAATGGTTTATGGAGTATCCTTTAAAGTGGTATCCCTGGGAACGGTTTTACGGTATTTTCTTCAATCATATTATGGAACCTGCATTTGATAAAGGGCTTGAATCATTTCGCAGCTATGTGGAAGTACAAGCACCTGTAGCTTCTTAATTATTTACCAAGGGAAACTAATTTTACCCATTGTAACAGATGGAATTCCTTTTACTTCATTGCTGAATTGTGCTGTTCCTCCTGCCACACATTCATTAGCTAAAATTGCAAATAGCACGGCTTCTTTTGCATCGGGGTTTATACCGAGATCACTTGTTAAATCAATTTTTGTATTTGGTAAATATTGTTTGATGTGTTGCATCAATAAGGGATTGTGCATGCCACCACCACTTGCATAAATATGAAACTCATTTGAATCGTTTGTAGTTTTGGTAATTGCTTCAACAATAGTTTGTGCAGAAAATAAATTTAAAGTGGCCATAGTATCAAACACATTTAAATTTGGCACCCCTGCTTTTTGTTTTGCCTTTTGTAAGTAATCAAGATTAAATAATTCAGGCCCGGTAGTTTTAGGAAATGGTTGTTGAAAAAAAGGATGATCTTTTAAAGCAAGCAACAAAGCTTCATTTACAGTTCCCTGTTTGGCAATGGCAGCATCTTCATCAAAATATTTTCTGGGGTACTGTTGTTGCATCAGAGCATCCATCAACGTATTACCTGTTCCTGTATCTGTACTAAAAATTTTATTAGCATCCATTGAACCTGGTAAAAAAGTAAAGTTGGCAATGCCTCCCATGTTCAACATAATGCGGTCTTCACCTTTTTTTGAAAAAATAAAATAGTCGCCATATACAGCAAGCGGCGCACCTTCTCCACCCGCAGCAATATGTTTTTGACGGAAGTCGCTGATGGTAATAATTCCTGTTGCAACTGCTATATGATCGCCATCACCAATTTGTAAAGTAGCATTGCCAAAATCTTTTTGTTGATGCAATGCTTTGGGCGCATGATAAATAGTTTGCCCATGACTAGCAATTAAATCAACCTCTGTTACATCAATAGTTCTTTTGTTAAGAAATGAAGTAATCATTGCAGACTGTTGTAAAGCAACCCACGGATTTAATAAACAAAGCTTTTCAAGATCTACACTCTTTTTTGAGAAAACAGATTTGATCTCTGCTTTAAAATTTGAATTGTAGGCAATGGTTTCAAAATGAATTAACTCAACTACTGTATTGTGGCCTGCACCCGAAATATTACAAAGTGCAATGTCGAGCCCATCAACAGAAGTGCCACTCATAAGGCCAATGATGGTACGTTTTGGTTTAGCAGCAATTTCGGCTAAGGCTTGAATATTTCTGTTCATATCTTAAAAATAATAAGAAACTCAGAAATGCGGGCTTTGAAGTTTTATTTGCAGGTAATTGCCCGTGTTGAAAATAAATTTGCAGGTTTTTGCAGCTTTTATATAAATTACGTGGTCTTTCAAAACAACGATAGCCAAAACGCAAATGCTAAAGCAAGAACGACAAGCCATAATTCTGCATCAGATTAATTTGCACAACCGCATTTTTTGTAGCGATTTGTGTACACAAATTAATGTGTCGGAAGATACTATAAGGCGAGATTTGCAGGAGCTTTCAAACAATGGCAAGATCATTAAAGTACACGGAGGTGCACTTTCAAAATCATTTCACAGTTCCATAAATAGTACTCAGGTTTATTCCATTGATAAAAAGAAAAGCATAGCACAAAAAGCAGCTTCGCTTATTAAAGATGGGATGTTTGTGCTTACAAGCGGTGGCACTACTATCATTGAAATGGCCAAAGCATTGCCTGAAAATTTGCATGCAACTTTTATTACCGGCAGTTTACCTGCTGCATTGGAATATATTCATCACCCAACGATTGAAGTGATTTTTATTGGCGATAAACTTTCCAAGAGTTCACAAATTACAGTGGGTGCAGAAGCTATTACAAAAATTAAACAAATCAGTGCTGATATTTGTTTCCTTGGAATTAATGCGCTGGATATTGAACATGGCCTTACAGATAATGATTGGGAAGTAGTGCAGGTAAAACGTGCCATGATAGAATCTTCCCGCAAAGTAGTAGCTCTATCTATTTCGGAAAAATTAAACACCTCGCAAAACATTCAGGTTTGTAAAGTAAAGGAACTGAATGTGCTCATCTCTGAACTTACACCCGATAACAATGTATTTGATTCCTATAAAAAAGAGGGGATTGAAGTTTTATAAAAATGGCAAATCAATTCTTAACAATAAAAACTGCAAAATGAACAATTGTATTTCAAAAAGTAGAGCCAGAAATAGATTGCTTGCTCTCTTTCTTTTAACAAATTTCTTTGCCATGGCTGCAATGGCACAAGTTAAAATCAGTGGAAAGGTTACTGATTCCAAAGGAAATGGAGTAGGTGGAGTTTCAGTAACAATTAAAAATGACAATGCAGGTACAGTTACTGATGGTGAAGGAATATATCAGTTAACTGCTAATTTAAAAGCAGGAAAACAAATTGTAATTTTTAGTTTGGTTGGTTCAAAAAGTAGTGAACAAACAATTACAGTAACTGAGAATGGAACTTTTACAGTTAATGCAGAACTAAGTACTGATCCTTTGGGTCTTGATGAGGTTGTTGTTATTGGTTCTACACTTTCTGCTAAAAGAAAACAATTAGGAAACACGGTAAACACTGTAAGTAGTAAGCAATTGCAAAATACAGGTAGCGGAAATATTTCTTCTGCGCTACAAGGAAAAATTCCGGGTGCACAAATTACACAAACAAGTGGCGACCCTGCGGGAGGTATTTCAATAAGAATGCGTGGTACAAGTACTATCTCAGGTTCTGCAGAACCTTTATATGTAATTGATGGTGTAGTAATAAGCAACGCCACTACAAATGTTACAGGTTTATATGCAGATGCAGGAAGAGAATCAGCAATTGGTACTAATCGTCTTGCAGATATTAATCCGAATGATATTGAAAAAATAGATGTTATACCAGGTGCAGCAGCTTCAGCAATTTATGGTAGCAGAGCAAGCAATGGTGTGGTAATGATTACTACAAAAAAAGGAAAAGCAGGGCAAATGAAAATTGATTTCAGCACCAGCCTTATTTCAAATTCATTACGAAAGCGTGTATATATAAGTAAGTATGGCAAAATGTTTGGGGTTAAAAATTTTGCTACCAATGGCCAGCCTTATGCATTAGGAATCATAAGTAACGCACCAAGTGTTGCACAAGGATATACCGGCGCAATTGCTCCTGCTTACACAAGACCCAATGATGGAATTGTAAGAACATTTGCAACTGATCTTGTTGATGTTACCCGTTATGATTATCAAGATGATATTTTTAGAACGGGAAGCGGTACTGATAATTATTTGGCATTATCTGGTGGTACAGATAAAACAAAATATTATTTTTCGGGAGGGTACTTTAAAAATGAAGGTATCATTCAAAATGCCGATTTTAAGAGATACAATTTTAAAACTAGAATTGAACAAACCGTATCAAAAAAACTTACCATATTGGGAGGCTTATCATACACTAATAGTTTTGCAAATGAAAAGCCTAATGGAAATGTATTTACAAGCCCTATCAATTCCATGAACATTACAAACAATGTTTTTGACATTAATAAGAGAGACGCAAGTGGAAATTTAGCTGGTGTTGATTGGGTTCGTATAAACCCAAGAAGCGCATTAGACGAAATGGTGTTTACAAATAAGGTAAACAGGATTATTGGAGATTTTCAAGTGAAAATTAAACCGCTATCTAATTTGTCAATTGATTATATTTTAGGTGTTGATAATATATCACAGGAAGGAAATAGTTATATACAGCGGTATGCATATGGAATTAGCAGTAATGTAGCTGCTGGTAACAGGCCTCTTGGTTACGCAGCGAGTGCTTTTATTAATTCCCAGCAGATTAATAATGATATTAACGCATCGTACAGCGCTACTATTAAAAAGTTTACTTTACTTACTACTGTAGGCTTTAATCATCAGTTTCAAACCGGAACTTCATTAGTATCTGAAGGGGAAGATTTGTTAAATGGAATTACAACTGTAAGTGGTGCAGCTATTGTAAGTGCTCCAAGATTTGGCGAAGATAAATTGCAAACTTTTGGAGGCTTTGTACAAGAAACGTTTGGGTATGATAATTTAGTATTTATAACTGCTGCCGGAAGAATTGATGGAAGCACTGTATTTCCTAAAGATTCAAGAACATTCTTTTATCCTAAAGTAAGTGCTGCAATTAATTTAAGCGATTTTGCTTTTTGGCAAAAAAGTAAACTAACAAGTATCATCAGTTCTGCAAGAATCAGATCTTCATGGGGTATAGCTGGTAACTTAACTGGTATTGGCCCTTACAGCAGGTTTACTGCTTTTTCAGCAGGAGCAATTAATACAACAACAGGGTATAATTTAAATACAGCTTTAGGTAACGATAAAGTACAGCCAGAAAGATCAAGTGAATTAGAGGTTGGTTTGGATTTATCGTTTCTTAAAAACAGAATAGCTGTTGTATTTAATGTATATGATAAAAAAATAGTTGACAATTCACTTTTAGTGTTGCGTACACTTGCACCATCATCTGGAGGAACTTCCAGATATGAAAATGTAGGTAACATGACTAATAAAGGTTGGGAGTTAAGTGTAAATGCTACACCAGTACTTAATAAAAATTTGAGCTGGAGTTTATTTGGTTCTCTTGCACGTAATAAAAATTTAGTAACAGCATCATCACAAGTATCACCCATTTTCTTATCAAATGCATTGGGTGCAAATTCATATATTATACAAGCCGGTGCGCCCGTAGGAGCATTTTATGGTGGCTATTTTAACAGAGATGGAAAAGGAGAAATTGCAAAAGATGCAAATGGCAGATTGGTTCCGGCATTAAATGGAACAGCGCAAGCTTTAAAAATTCTTGGTAGCCCTCATCCTGATTGGTTAGTAAGTTTTGGTTCAGGACTTGAATACAAAAAGTTAAGTTTTAATGTATTGTTTGATGGTGCTTTAGGTCAAGAAGTTTTTAATGCAGATAGAAGAACAAGACAAGGTGTTGGAATAGGAGATTTGGCAGAAAAAGAAATGAAAGGTGAATTGCCAAGAGGATATATTTTCTCTTTGTACACAACTGAAGAGTATAGAATTGAAAGCGGATCTTTTATTAAGCTAAGAGAAGTAAGCTTATCATATCAAATACCATCGTTTGCTAAATTCATCAAATCTGCTTCTATTACAATCACCGGCAGAAACCTGATTAGTTTTGATAACTATGATGGCTATGATCCGGAAACAAATGCAGGTGGTAACAGCTCTGTATTAAGAGGGATTGATTTTGGCAATGTGCCAAATCCAAGAACCATTCAGGCAACATTAAGAGCAACTTTTTAAAATTACAAACATGAAAAAAATATTTCATAAAAATTATTTATTTGCCATCGTGCTTTTATCAGGCATTGTTGGTAGTAACTCTTCATGCGATAAGGAATATATTAATCCAAGTTCAGCATCTACAGGTAGTGTAACAAAAAGTGTTGATGCTTTAATGAATTTGGCTGCTGGCTTGCAAAGACGTTACAGTATTGGACGCCAAAGTCCTATTTATAATTTACCTGTTGCCGGCGGATATGGTGTATTTGCACTACGTACTACAAATACAGGTAATTTGGCCGAAACAGATTTAGAAGGTGGAAGGGCTGCAGTTACACCAAACAATTCTATTGTTGCTTCTTTATGGATCCAGTGTTTATTGGGTAAAAACGAATGTCAGATTATTTTAGATAATCTATCTATTGCTACTGATGCAGGCGACAGAGTAGGACTAAAAGCCTACGCCAGTATTTTTTATGCATTAAATATGGGAGCTCTTTGTCAGTTTTATGAAAAAGCCCCCTTAGTTACAGAAGCGAATGCTACTTTTAGTAATAGAGTAGATGTGTTACTTAAAATTGTACAAGTATTAGAAAGTGTGGATACTGATTTAGCCACTACAAATCCAAGTGCTAAATTTTTATCAAAAATACCAGCAGGTATTGATATTAAAAATACAGTGAAAGCTTTGCTTGCAAGGTATTATAATATGCACAGTATGGCTACAGGAACTTATGTTGCAACCAGTGGTGCAAAAGCCATTACGTATGCACAAGCCGCAAGTCAAACTATTAAATCTGAATTTAGATTTTCTACATTAACTACAAACTCATTTGGTCAGGAAGCTTTAGGAGGTAATGTTTTTGCAGCAGTAGATTCTACTTTAGGATTGAAAAATGGATTGGCTCCAGTACCAGCTTCATCTGACCCCAGAGTTGGATTTTATATTAGAAGAGTGGGCGGTATTTTATTAATGAATGGTTTTGGAGCAACCAATGTTGTTTCAATACCAGTTTACTTACCTGGAGAAATGAATTTAATCATTGCCGAGAACAATGCAAGAGGAGGTTCTTTTCCTGCTGCTAAAACAGCATTGGATTTAGTAAGAACAAAAACTACAGATGTGTATGGTATTGGCGCTAATCAACCTGTGTATTCAGGTGCATTAACAGCCGTAGATCTATTAAATGACATTTATGTGCAAAGAAGGTTGGAACTGTTTTTATCAGGTATGGAATTAGAAGATAGTAGAAGGTTTAATAGAATTCCTCCTGTTGCTCCGCCTGCGCCGATAAATGCAAATGCAGAACGGAATCGTACATTCTATCCTTATCCTTTAACTGAAAGAACAAATAATATAAACACACCGCCCGACCCAGCAGGATAATTTTTTTCTCAGTAGATTTTTTATTTTAAGCACAAGCTCCCGATTTTTCGGGGGCTTTTTATTTTTGAAAGCAACGATTGTGCTATATGGCTTGTCAACCTCATAACAAACCTAAATTATCAATCATAAACAATTAATAAAAGACTGTTTGCGTGGTAATGCCACAGCTCAAAAGCAATTGTATGATGCTTTTGCCGATACCATGCTGGGCATTTGTTATCGCTACACAAAATCCCTGGCAGATGCAGAAGATGTGTTGCAGGAAGGATTTATAAAAGTGTATCGCAGTCTACCAAATTACAGACACGAGGGTGAACTTGGCGGATGGATTAGAACCATTATGGTAAACACAGCACTCAACTGGTTAAAAAAGAAAAAAGAATATCAGTATGATATGTCTTTTTTAAATGAGCAGCTCCACCCGGTAGCCGATGATAATCCTGAGATAAAATTAAGAACAAAAGAGCTGGCCGAATTGATACGGCAATTGCCAAGCGGCTACCAAACAATATTTAACCTCCACGCTGTTGAAGGATTTACACATGTAGAAATAGGAAAAATGATGGGCATTAGTGAAAGCACCAGCCGCAGCCAATATATGCGTGCAAGAAATTTATTAATTCTTTGGATAGAGAAACATAATACCGAACCCCAAACAAAAGTATATGGCGGATAACAATTTTGAAACAAATATGCACCGGCAGATGGAAGATTTCAAAATTTCTCCATCGGGAGAAGTGTGGCAAAAAGTAGAAGAGCAACTGCAAAAAGATAAGCGCAGAAGAAGATGGTTTTTTATACTTCCAATTACAATATTGCTTACAGCTGGTTTAGGGTTTGGAATTTATCAATGGGGGAAAAACAAAGGCATTGCAGAAACAGTAGTGCAGCAAAATCATAACGCTATAATTGACAAGAAAGAACAGAGTGCCGAAAGTAATAACCCTGCTACTGCACTTCCAAAAAGCAATACATCAACAGCAAAACACTCTATAAAAAATGAATTTATAAAGAAGAATGAAGATGAAAGAGAACAACAAAAATCGGTTTCTTCAGTTAAACCTAGTAACAATACTGCTACACAAAAACTATTTGTAAAACTTTCATCTGAAAAGAAAACAAATACTACTGAAAAAAATGTAGCTCATAAGCAAAAAAAATCGGATGATGTGGTAGTACATACTAAAATTGCTCCACCTGCTAATACTCCTGTAAAATCTTCAATAAGTAAAGGTGAAAGCGAACCCGTAAAAACTGAAATTGCAATAGTTGAAACAAAGCCAACAGTTGAACAGGAACTTGTAAATAATATAAAGATTATTTCCAGTGATTCAACGTCCAGTAGTAGTAATACAAGTTCCGATAGTAGCATTGTTGTGAAGCCAACTAACAAAAAATCTCCCAACAAAACCAAATGGAATATGGGGTTTGAAGGTGGAGTTGGTTTTTCAGGAGTGAATAATTATTCAAATGCCGGCTTCCCTGCTTATAGTAATTCAGGTTCAATTGCAGGAGGGCCTGGTAATTTACCTGTTGCCATTGGATCGGAATCAAAAATAAAATCTGCTGTTTCGTTTAACCTTGGTGTTACGGCCAGTAAGAAAATCAGTAAACAAAATTTTATTGTAACAGGTCTTCGTTATCAGTTTGCATCCACTAAAAGGAATATTGGTGTTGCTGTAAATTCTGGAAATGCTTCTGTTCAATTCAGAGATTATGGTACAATAAATGCACAAACTTCTTTTTCAGGAGGAGATACGGCAACTTATAAAACCAAGTACCATTTTCTGCAAGTGCCAATTTTGTTTGAACATGTTGTTGGAAAAAAACAGTTGTTTAGTTATTATGCAGGTGTAACACCATCTCTATTACTTTCTTCCAACGCACTTGCTTTCAACAAAAATGATGGAAGGTATTACAGATCGGCGGAAATGCACCGCAATGCTCAATTTTTTTTAAATGGAGGATTCAACTGTAAACCTTCTATCAAAAGCAAATTCAGTATTGGCCCAGAATTTAATTACGGAGTATTAAATTTCTTTAAACAGAATGGGCCTCAACAACGTTTGTTTACAGGAACATTAAAATTGCGATGGATGCTGCAATAGTTTTACTGCTGTATAAATTTCAAATTGCGTTTTATACCTGCAAATTTTGTTCGTTTGAGTGGAGAATGTTTAAACACCTGTTTAAATGTTTCTTCACTCATTGCTTCCCATTCTTTGGTTGATAAGTTTAAGATTTCAGGAATAGGTTTAAAATTTGTTTCTGTTGTTGCTTTGCTGAAACGATTCCAGGGGCATACATCCTGGCACACATCACAACCAAACGTCCAGTTATCAAACTTTCCTTTCATTTGTTCATCAATCAACGCATCTTTTAATTCAATGGTGAAATAAGAAATGCATTTGCTTCCATCAACTACTTTGTTTGGAAGTATGGCTTCTGTGGGGCATGCATCAATACATTTTGTACAGGTGCCGCAGTAATCTTTTACAAACGGAGAATCGTATTCCAGTTCCAAATCACAAATAATAGTTGCAATAAAAAAGAAAGAACCGCTTTGTTTATTAATGAGGTTTCCGTTTTTGCCCACCCAGCCCAATCCGCTTTTTACTGCCCAGCTACGTTCTAATACAGGGGCACTATCTACAAATCCTCTTCCGTTTATATCCCCAATAGATTCTTTTATTTGTTGAAGCAGGAGCTTCAACTTACTTCTGATCACTTCATGATAATCTGCTCCGTAAGCATACTTTGAAATTTTTGGAGCATCTTCATGTTGTTTGGCCGATGGAAAATAATTCAGCATTAATGTAATTACACTTTTAGCACCCGGTACAAGTTTGGCAGGATCAACTCTTGCATCAAAATGTTTTTCCATGTAGTGCATGGTGCCTTGCATTCCTTTGCTTAACCATGCTTCTAATTTTTTTGCATCTGCATCTAAACGTTCTGCTTTTGCAATACCACAATAACTAAATCCTAACTGAGCTGCAAATGATTTAATAAGCTGTGTATGTTTCGTTTTTGCACTCATTCTTGTTCATCCATGTGTAAACTATGCATAATACGGTGTAGAGTAGGCGCAAGTATGATTCCGATATTTGATATAAATACAACACCGCAAAAAATGGAATAGATAGAAGAAAACCACTTTCCTTCAACAGTTTCAATTGTTACAACAGGCCCCATGCCGCTTAAAATCATAGATGCATTGTGTAAAGAATCGAGCCAGGGAATATTGGCTGTATAATGATAACCAAAAATTCCAATAAGTAAACTAATAACTAAAACTCCAGTAGCCAATAACACATTCCATGCAATACGTTTATAAAACGTTTTTTTTGTGGCGAGTGGCTGCCGTTTGTGTTCGTACATGTAATTGAATTGTAGAAACAAAGATGCAACTAAAATTTGAAAGCCTATTTACAAGTGCTGCTGATTTGTTGATTGATTGCTGCTTGTAATTGATTGTACAGATCCCGTTTTTGTACATCCTGCTCATTTTTTGATACGAGAATACAGGCATAACCACGGCAAAAATCAATCCACACAAACGGACTGTTTTGTGATACACAGTTTACAACTGTAGCATCTTTTGTTTCTATCCATGCGCCGAGACCATAATTAAAACCTGTCATAAATGGAGGTGTAAATTTATTAAGCGCTGTGCCGGTTTGTATTTTAAAAAGTTCGTTTACTGATGCTTCACTCAAAATCTGTTTACCATTAAACTTTCCTTTGTTGAGTAGCATGCTCAAAAAATTCATATAGTCTATGGCTGTAGATTTAGCGCCATCTGCCGGACTAATGGCAGCAGTATAATTGCTAAATGTTGTAAACCGCATATTTAGCGGACGTAATAATTTTTCCTGTATTAAGCGGTCAAATTTTTTCTTGGTAATTACTTCCAGTACACGGCCTGCAATGCCCGGACCCATTTGATTGTACTGAAACCATATACCCGGATTGGTAGCTATGGCTCTTTTCTCTGCATAATAATTTACTTCTTCTTCGAGTGTTGCAAAGTTTTTCTTTTGAAAAATTTTAGTGGCACCTGCTTTATCAGCTTCAATACCAGTAGTGTGGCTGAGGCAATGACGAATGGTTACATAACCTTTCATCCACTTGGGAAAAATGGGTAAGTATTTGCCCACATTATCATCTAAAGAAAGTTTGCCTTCATCTACAAGCATCAGCACCAAAGCTGCAGTGAGCCATTGGCTGCTCTCGCCAATTGGTGCAGGCATGGTTGGTTTAAAAGTGCCTAATGCTTTTTGGTGAAGTATTTTTCCATCTTTATAAATGAGCAATACCTGATCATCTCCCAAACTGCGTTGGTTATTGAGCATGATCTGCTCCACATCTTTAAAGTTTTGAGAAAAGCAAAAAGCACTTGAACAAATACCTGCAAACAACAGCAAGATGAATTTCATGCGGAATAAATTTATGTGCTAAAGATATTTTAAAAGCAAATGCAATGCCTTGAAAAAATTGTAATTGGCAGGTTAAAATTTGTAATGAATCTTACTTGGCTTTTTTAATTTTTGCTTTTGCTTCGTTTTCTTTCACCCTGAATTTTACAATTCTTGTTATTAAACTTAAAGGTAGTGGTTCATCAATGGGAAATTGTACCGAGCCTTTACCTTCTTTATAATTTGACAGTTCTTTTTTAAATGCTTTATGACCTGTGGGTGTTGCATAAAAGCCAATATGATTTTTATAGCCGGCAAAATAGACCAACGCACTATTTAGTTTGTATGCAGGCATTGCATAGCTGATCAATTCTTCTGCAGCAGGTGCTGCTTTTTTTATTGTTTGTCTTACTTCATTTAGTAACTGCTGCACTTCTTTAGGAAATGCATCTATATACTCATCAACTGTAGCAGGAATTTTTTTTGAAACCTGATTCATAAAAGGGGTTTATACTTTTTGCAATTTATTCCAATAGTAATAAGATAAAATTCCCGGAACAATCCAAAAAAGCATCGTTAACATCATAGGATCAAATTTACCACCAACAGCTATACCAGAATAAACAGCACCTGCCAAATCAAAAAACAAACCTGCATAAGCCCATTCTTTTATTTTGTTTAAGCCGGGCGTTGCAATGGCTATTGCTCCCAATAATTTTACAATACTTATGAATTGAATAAAATAAACCGGGTAACCAAGACCTTCATGCATAAGTTGTATTGCTTGTTCTGTTGGTTGAATTCCTCCAATGGAAGAGAAGATCATGAGGCCGGCAAATAAGATGGTAAAAATCCAGTAGAGGGCTTTTGTTGTTTTGGGGTTCATTGTTTATTTGTTTTGGTTATTTCTGTTTTTTCAGGCATTCAGTAATGTTTCAATATCAAACTTTTTCATTTGCATAAATGCCTGCATCACTCGTGGAGCTTTTTCTTTATCACTCATTAATTTTCCCAAAACGCCGGGCACTACCTGCCATGATACTCCAAATTTATCTTTGCACCATCCACACATACTTTCTTCACCACCATTGGCAGTTAGTGTATTCCAGTAGTTATCAATTTCTTCCTGTGTATCACATTCTATTACAAATGAAATTGCTTCGTTGCATTTAAACATTGGCCCGCCGTTTAAACCCATAAATTGCTGGCCATCTATTTCCCAGAGAACAACCATTGGATTTTCGTCTGTAATTTTTGAATTGCTGAAGATGGAGCAATAAAATTCTGCTGCTTCTTTGGCTTTTCCATCAAACCATAAGCAAGGATAAATTTGTTTTTTCATCGATCTATTTTTTAAAATGATGAGAACTGATTACTTGCTTTCGCACATTAGTTTTAATTTGTTTAATGCCTTCGGCCAGGTTTCTTCAAAATAAGATTTAAATTCTTTATTGGAATCTATATCCACTTCCAATAGTGTAGCACCATTTATTTCTTTAAATGTATAATTTTCATGCATGCCTGCCCAGGGTTCTACTAGAGTACCACTGGTAACTTCTTCTTCTCCTTTTAAAAGCCCCAAATGTTCAATGCTTACATAAGCATTGGCAATGTTTTCTCTTATTTTACTTACCATACCTTCCTGATTGCCTTCTTTATCCAAGCCTATAAAAAGAATTTTTGAACCCTTTTCCCATGTCCCTTTATAATGCGAGGTAGGATTAAATTCAGCCGTCCATTCTCTGTATGTTTTTTCATCAAGCATTGTTTTATAAACTTTTTTTACCAGTGCATTGATGGTGATTTGAAAATGAAGTTGCTCCATATTAGTAATACGTTCTGCATATTTTTTAAAGTTGTTGAGAATTGCCTGCCAGCCTTGTTGCTGCATTTCTACCGGGTTTTCATTTTCAGCATCAAAGACGATTGTTATAATTGTATTGTCCTTATTGTTTTCAAAAGTGGTAGTAGCTTGTCTGCCATCTTCCAGAGTGTAAGTAATTTTTTCATGCTCAATTACTTCGTTATAAATGGCTTCAAAGTCAAAGCCAAAACTTCCATCTTTGGCTTCCATCCTCCAATTTAGTTTGCCTCCAACTCTTACATCATTCTCTGCTTTAGGGCAGTGCCAGTCATCTGAAGCAAAGTTCCAATGAATGATATGGTTTGCTTTTGTGTACTTATCCCAAACATTTTGTACCTGTTCATTTATAGTTGTAGTTACTGTAATTTTTGTATTAGAAGTGCCTTCCATTGTATAATTTTTAATAATGAAAAATGTTGTTCTTTAATTTGATGATACAAAGATGCGAAAGATTAATAGAACTTAACCTGTACAAAAAAGACAGAAATAGGGTGTTTTGCGACAGCATAAAACAATTACCTTAGTCTTATGAAAAGTATAAGCATCCTTGTTCCTGAATCGTCAGTAATGCAGGCCATTGCCGACCCTCAGTATCTTTTCTCTGCTGCCAATCAATTTTTAATTGCATCGGGTAAGAAACCTTTATTCAATGTGCAATTAGTGGGGGTAAAAAAAGAAGTGAAACTAAATGATGGTCTATTTTCAGTACATACTCATAAGCAATTGAAAGATGTAAAGAAAACTGATTTGGTTTTAATACCTGCATTGTTTGGTGATATGCAAACTGCTATTTCAAAAAACATGGCGTTGCTGCCATGGATAAATGAACAATATAAAAAAGGTGCAGAAGTAGCGTCACTTTGTGTGGGTGCATTTTTATTAGCATCAACTGGATTATTGAATGGTAAAAAATGTTCTACTCATTGGGGCTTTCAAAATGAGTTTCGGCAATTATTTCCACAAGTAGAAGTGATGGATGGCAGTGTTATTACAGAAGAGCACCGTATCTATTCAAGCGGTGGTGCCAATTCTTATTGGAGTTTGTTATTACATTTATTAGAAAAATATACTGACAGGGCTACTGCTATACTTGCATCAAAATACTTTGCAGTGGATATTGATCGAGACAGTCAAAATACTTTTGCAATGTTTCGTGGGCAAAAAAATCATACCGATGTTGCTATTAAAAACGCTCAGGAATTTATTGAAAAAAATATTCAGGAAAAAATAACGGTGGATGAACTGGCTACTAGAATTGCTGTGGGCAGAAGAAGTTTTGAACGAAGGTTTAAGCAGGCTACCAATAATTCCGTATTAGAATATATACACCGTGTAAAAATAGAAGCTGCAAAACGGCAGTTTGAAAACAGCCACAAGAATATTAATGAAGTAATGTTTGATGTGGGCTATATCGATACAAAAGCTTTCAGGACTATGTTTAAAAAAATAACAGGAGTAACGCCTGTTGAATACCGGAATAAGTATAACAAAATGGTGATGAATTAAATGGGTTTAATGTGAAATTGATTTACTGTTTTGCCAAAAGCAAAGCGGTTCTTTTTTGCTGTTCAGCTATAATAGCAGGTAAATAAGCTGTTATTTGTTTTTGTAGTTCCTCAGCAGAAATAGTAAGTGCTTTTGCATTGCTTACTAATTGCAGCCATGGTTTTGGTGCATCAAAATTATACATACCAAAAACGATTACCGGTGTACCTTTTACTTCTATGTTGTCATTAGAACTCAGCACCCATTCATCTGCCCAGTTGTATAAATAGTTTGCATCTTTTTCCTGAAGTCTTAAACAGGAATGTGATGCAGGATAGCCGGGCAAAGCATATTGATGCCAGCCGACACCTTCTTTGTTTTCAATATTAAAATTCCAACGCAGATCCCACTCATCATTAAACGTACTGGTGGTTTGTTCTGCTTTCCAATTAGTATAAAAAAGCCCGGTGGGAGTGGGATCTTTTTTTCTGCCCATATTTGTAGGGCCGGTATAGATCAGTATTCCTTTTTCGTAAGCTGCAAATGTTTGTGTGGGGTATGAAAAGAAAATGAGTTTATCTACATCCTGCAGGTAAGGAACATCTAATGGAAAAGGAAGATAATAGGCAAGATCGCCACTCAAATCATCAGGAATAATAACCGAATCCATTAGTTCAAAATGAGCACTGTCCGTTCTGTTTACAGCCAATGCAATTTGTAACGAACTGCTGTGCTTACGGTGCTGTTTCATCCAGTTTTTTGCACTGTCAATATGATAAGTAACCGTTTTGGGTTGTTTGCGTTCAGGAACGATCCTTTTTACGGTAGGTGTTTTAGGCTTACATGAAAATAGAGAAGCCATACTAAATATAGCAATGAGGAGCAGCATTTGCTTTGAAGTTTTCATAGCGGTAAATGTGCATCTATTTATTTTATGGAGTGTTATATAATTCTGTATATGCATTACAGAATTATCAGATGCCGCTAATTATAACAGAGTAATGAAGCCTCTGTCACAAAAAATTATACCTGTAACCTGCCACGAAACCCTCTGCCGCCATAGTACGATTGAGCACCATTGTGATAAACGAAAACAGTACCGTAACGAAAGTCAGCAAAGATGGCACCACCGAGTTTCCGGATTTCGGCAGGAGTTTTTAACCAGCTTGATGTTTTGGTATCAAAAGTTCCGAGTTGCTGCAACTGTCTGTATTCTTCTTCTGTTAAAAGTTCAATACCCATAGCAGCAGCCATATCAACGGCATTATTTTCCGGTTTAAATTCTTTTCTTGAATCAAGACCTTCCCGGTCGTAACAAATACTTCTGCGGCCTTTAGGGCTTTCTATGGAGCAATCATAAAAAATGTATTCGCCTGTTTTTTTATCAAAGCCTACAACATCCGGTTCGCCGCCGGTACGTTCCATTTCATTCAGCGGCCACAGTTTTTCTTTATTGGCCAGCAGCTTTGCCTGTACATCTTCCCACTCTATACTTTTATGCCTGTTCTTATTTTTTTCAAAGCGGGTTTTTAATGTGTGGAGTAATTCTTCCTGTTGTTTTGGAAGGAGTTTATTTTTTGTTGCCATAGCTGGATGTGTTGTTTTGATTTGTTTCAATTTCTCAGATGATGTTAACGACCCGCCAACATCAGCGAATGTTCATAATGTTTTGTGTACGGTGATCTTGGTTTATGATTTATTTACAGCTTGCACTATTTCTATAATGTCATGTTTGATAGAAGGTTTGTTCTGGAATCTTTTATCAATTAATTGTTGTACTTCCAAGTAGTCTTTATAAAATTCTTTTAATGATTCTCTAAACTTACTAAGACTTAGTACGCCAGTTGATAAAAAAGTATAAGTGCCGTCTGCTTTTTCGAAAGTATAGAAGGTGCCAAGAGGTATCCCATTTTGATCTACAGTATGAAACCAATAGATACTTGTTTTTGGTCCAATAATGAAAGGTTGAAGAAATCTTAAGTTATTTTCAGTAATTGTAGGCTTTGAAAAGAAAATATAATTTATCTCTTTATATAAAAACCCAAAGCTTTTTATATCATTGGGCTTAAATTTTTTATTCCCGTTGATACTATCAACGATTTCTACTTTGAAAAAAAATTTTGATAAGTCCACTCCGAAGATTGATTTTGGTATTTTTATTTGAGCAGTAATAGTATCATTGGTTTTGGTTACGTAATAACCGGGAACTGTAGTTTGTGAGTATGAATAAATGAATGAGGTTAATAAAACGAATAATAAAATATAATGTTTCATTGTTTTTGCAGATTTGAATGGCAGTGACGCTTTGCTTGAAATGTGCTCAAAAATATACAAAAGGTTTCAACCCCAACCGCCAGCAACAGCTTTTTAAACCAACTTATTTTGAGTGAGTTAGTAAAAAAAAACGAAAGCTTTAAAACTTTCGTAAATGAAATTCAGAGTTCATAGAAAAGATATTAATCCTTCACAAACAATGCTCTCAATTCCTAAGCATCAGAAGCTTTCATTTTGCCTCCAAGTATTAAACGTAACTACACCTGCGTTCGTTGTTTTTCTTCGGTTAAATTTGTCCTTTATAATTGGGGTCAAAATCTACCATCCATTCAATTCCATATTTGTCTCGAAACATACCAAAATATGAACCCCAGGGACTGTCGGCAATAGGCATTTCTATTTGCCCACCTGCTGAAAGCCCGTTAAATAATTTGTCTGCTTCTTCTTTACTTTCTGCACTAATTGATATTTTAGACCTGTTTTCGTTTTCATTTGTTTTTCCCATAAATTCTGGAACGTCATTAGCCATTAAAACGTTTTTGCCAATAGGTAAAGCAATGTGCATAATTTTATTGGCTTCATTTTCTGATACAGGAAATTCAGAGCTTGACAAGTCTTTGAAACGCATAATCTTTGCGAACTCTCCACCAAATACTGATTTGTAAAAATTGAATGCTTCTTCGGCATTTCCGTTAAAATTAATATGAGGATTGATAAGTGCCATAATTTTGATTTTAATTTGTTTTATAATACAAACTTACCGTATAACCACTAAATAAGTAAGGCATAAAAGCGGCAAAAAAGAGGTTGTTTGCGCCATTATTTGATCTTGTGATGGTGTTAAAAACAAAAGCAACCGTGGAAAGCAGCGTAATAACGGGCAAATGAATTATATGTAAAAAGAATAAAGAAAGTTAAACACAAGCGAGACGCTTGCGTTAGTGGAGAAAAAATACACTTGTTGCTTGCTATTGTTTTTTTATTGCAATTAGCTTTGTCATTAAATTTTCTCCGTAAGGAGTCAGTGTCCAGTAAGTAGCTGAGTCAGTCAAACTTCTTTTTTTGACACTTTTTTTTACTAATCCTAATGCGTTCAACTGAACGAGAATAATCAAAAAATTGTCTTTAGAAATCGCTTTTACTAAATTGATTAAACTTTTTTTCGGTTCATCAATAATTTGAAGTTCCTTTATTTTTCTGTTTATCAACTTGTTTATTGCTATTGCTAATCTAAATTCACTTTCTTCGTCAATCATTAAAGGTGAGATTGCACTAAATATTTCATTCCACGTAGTTGTGATTTCGCCAAACCCCATTTCATCTTTACCAAAAGTATCCCAGTCTCCAGACGAGCTGTATTTAATAATAAATCTGTCGTCTCCTTGACTTAGTGTTTCAGTACCAGAAGGAGCATTAGTATTTAAATTATTTAGTTCATCTTTTAGTAGCTCGATTTGTTTGCGCAACTGTAATAGCTCATTTGTCGTGTCTTCACTTGGTAAAAGAGTTGCTTTGACCCAACCAGGTCGTGGCTTGTCTTTAATTAGTCTTATTAAGCTTCTGCTAACAAGCCCACCTAGGTCAGCAGGTGAAGTATAAAACTTGCATAATTTTTTTTGTACTAAATCTTTGAAGTCATATAACTTTTGAATAAGTGTCGGTTCCTTTTCCGTTTTATCACTAGCTATTTGCCCCGGGTTTTCGTGAAGAAAGCCAATTATAGGAATGCCTATTGATAAAGCATATTCATATTCCATTTGAGTAAAACTAACACCACTGTCACTAATTGAACCATATCTTCCACCAATGATGACTATATAATAATCGCAATCGTCAATTAGCCTTTTTATCAATGTCCATTGGTCGTCGTCTGCTGCAGGAAAAAGTTCCATACCAACAGGTATACACTCTTGCTCCAATAAAGCTTGCATTACTTCTTGCCGCTCTTCAGTTAGGTCTTTATAAGTTGAGCTAACAAAAACTTGATATTTCTTTTCCATAATTAGGATTTCTCGGTATTATAGCAGGCTAATTCAAAAATATGCGAAAGCATTTATCTCTCAAAACTTGCGGCTTTTTTTAAGCCGTCTTATTTCAACGAAGTGCTAAAAGATACTTTAAAAACTTCCCTAAATACATTTCAGGCTTGAGAGTAAAATACTAATCCTTCACAAATAAAGCTCTCAACTCCTCTGCATCAGAAGCTTTCATTTTACCGCCGAGTATTAATCGTAACTGGCGGCGGCGCAAAGCACCATCAAATAATTTTTGTTCTTCTTCATTCTCTGGTATGAGTTGTGGTACTGGTCTTGGTTTGCGGTTGGGGTCTAATGCAACAAATGTATAATAGGCTTCGTTGCTTTGATAGCGGTACTGCTGCTGTATATCTTCTCCCCATACTTTTAAATGCACTTCCATGGAGCTGGTAAAAGCTCTTGTAACTCTTGCTTCAATATGTACCACATTGCCCAGCTTAATAGGATTTTCAAACGAAATATTATCAACACTTGCAGTTACTACCGGTGAGTTACAATGCTTGCCGGCTGCAATGGCAGAGGCAATATCCATCCAGTACATTAATCGTCCGCCCATTAAATTTCCAAATACATTGGTATCGTTTGGCAGAACTAATTCTGTCATTATGGTAAAGGATTCTTTTGCTGTTTTGCTTTGCATACGAAATGTTTTTTGCCAGAAAGACCCGAAGGCACAAAGTTTATAAGAATTTCTTCGTGACTTAGTGGCTGGTAAGAAAAATCCCTCTCCAAAGGAGAGGGATGTAAAATTAGATCACCAACATCGCATCTCCATAACTAAAGAAACGATATTTATCCTTGATTGCTTTTTTATACGCTTCCATTGTAAGATCATAACCAGCAAATGCACAGGTCATAATTAGCAAACTTGTTTTTGGCAAATGAAAGTTGGTAATTAATGAATCGGCAATATTAAAATTGTAGGGAGGATGAATAAAAATATTCGTCCAGCCTTCACTTGGTTTTAAATGTTTCTGTGCAGTAAAAGAAGTTTCTAATGCACGCATAGTAGTGGTGCCAATAGAACAAATTCTGTTTTTACCTTCTTTAGCTTTGTTTACAACCTTACATGCAAACTCATCTATCTTATAATACTCAGCATCCATTTTATGTTTGCTCAAATCTTCTACTTCTATTGGGCGAAATGTTCCGAGACCCGTGTGCAATGTAATTTCTGCAAAACGGATACCATCAATTTCTAAACGCTTTATCAACTCTCTGCTAAAGTGTAAACCAGCAGTAGGGGCAGCAACAGCACCTTCATGTTTTGCAAATACAGTTTGATAACGTTCACGGTCTTCTTCATCGGGCTTGCGTTTAATATATTTTGGCAATGGAGTTTCGCCCATGTTGTGTAACACAGTGCGGAACTCTTCATCTGTACCTTCAAACAAAAAACGAATGGTGCGGCCACGGGATGTGGTGTTATCAATTACTTCTGCTACCAAATCTTCTGTTTCGCCAAAATATAATTTATTACCTACACGAATTTTTCTTGCAGGATCCACAATTACATCCCACAAACGGTTTTGCTTACTCAGTTCACGCAATAAAAACACTTCAATCTTGGCTCCTGTTTTTTCTTTGCGGCCATACATACGTGCAGGAAATACTTTTGTATTGTTTACTACAAAGGCATCTTTGTCGTTAAAGTATTCCATTACATCACGAAAAGTTCGGTTTTCCATTTGCCCGGTTTTACGGTGTATCACCATCAGGCGGCTGTCTTCTCTTTTCTTTGTGGGGTTTTGTGCAATTAAGTTTAGGGGCAGATCGAACGTAAATTGTGAAAGCTTCATGCGTTTGTATAAATTTTTAGTGCAACAGAGTCAAACGCATGTACTGAAAGAAGGAATTCAAACCGGGTCTTACGGTACCGGGCTTGCATCTGTTACTTTTTAAAGTGCGGCAAAGGTAGGGGAATCAGGGCAAAAGTTATACACGTTTAACCCACCATTTTTTGCCTTCCGGGAATGGAATTGAGCAGTTGTTGTGTGTAAGAACTTGTGGGATGGTTGTAAATTTCGTAGGCTGTTCCGCTCTCTTCAATCACTCCTTTGTTCATTACCAGTATACGATCGCTGATGTATTGTACAACTGATAAATCATGCGAGATGAACAATGAAGTGAAGCCGAATTCTTTTTTTAAATCGTTCAGCAGGTTTAAAACCTGCGCCTGCACACTTACATCCAATGCTGAAACAGATTCATCCCAAACAATAAAAGATGGGTTGAGTGCCAATGCTCTGGCAATAACAATTCGTTGTCTTTGCCCTCCGCTAAACTCATGTGGGTAGCGATTGTATTGATCTGCAGTAAGATTTACTTTTTCTAAAAGCTGAATTACTTTTTCTTTTGCCTGTTTTGATGTGGATGCGACTTTGTGTACCAGCATCGGTTCTGCAATAGCGCTGCCTACTGTTATTCTTGGGTTGAGCGATGAGTAAGGATCTTGAAAAACAATTTGTAAATCTTTTCGGTTTGGTTTGAAAGCCCGTAAAGAAGTTTCTAAAATATTATGGTTGTTGAGAATAATTTTTCCGCTTGTGGGTTCTATTAAACGCAATAGTGCTCTTCCTAATGTTGTTTTACCACAACCACTTTCACCTACCAGGCCAAGTGTTTCTCCTTTGTAAATTTCAAAGCTCACATCATGGACTGCTTTTGTAAAGGAGGTTGTTTTGCCAAATAGTTTTTTTTGAGTGGGAAACCAAACGTTCAAGTTATTTACAGAAAGAAGTTTATTGTTTATTGTTTGTTGTTTATTGTTTGTTATGCCTTTTTCATCGTCTTTTGTTTTTTGGTTCTTGTTTTTTGGTTCTTCGTCTTTTAAGAAATCACTCACTACCGGCAGCCGTTGTTCTTTTGTGTAAAGTGATGGTCTGCAGGCGAGCAATGCTTTTGTGTAGGGATGTTGAGGGTTTGTAAAAATTTCAGCTACCGTTCCTTGTTCTACAATCAATCCTTTGTACAGTACAATTATTTTATCTGCTATTTCCTGTACAATGCCAAGATCATGGGTAATGAATAAAATCCCCATTCCTGCTTCCTGCTGTAGCTCTTTCATTAAATGCAGAATTGTTTTTTGTACCGTTACATCTAAGGCAGTGGTGGGCTCATCAGCAATTAATAAAGAAGGGTTACAACTCATAGCCATTGCAATCATTACCCTTTGTTTTTGTCCGCCACTTAACTGGTGCGGAAACCGATTGAACATGATTGCTGCATTGGGCAATTTTACTTTTTCAAACAGTGCAATTGTTTTTTCTTTTGCTTGTTTTTTATTTAGTGGTTGATGTTTAAGAATAGCTTCCATTACTTGTGAGCCGCAGGTAAAAACAGGATTGAGCGAACTCATGGGCTCTTGAAAAATCATAGCTATTTCATTGCCACGAATGGACTGTAACTCTTTTTCTTTTGTTTGTAAAATGTTGATAGTGCTTCCATCTTTTTTGGAGAAAAGTATTTCTCCGTTTGGATAGAATGCAGGAGGCGATGGTAATAAACGGAGTACAGAAAGTGAGGTGATGGATTTGCCGGATCCGCTTTCGCCCACTAATGCAACTGTTTCACCTTTTGCAATTGTAAGTGAAATGCCATGTACAGCTTTTTGCAAACCTTCTTCTGATGCAAAAGCAATTTCTAAATTTTGTATGTTGAGCAGATCGCTCATTACACTTCAAACTTCAAATGCTTTACTGTATTTCCGTTATTGATCAATTGCTTTAAAGAATCAATCCCAATCTTTAAATGTTTTTCAACAAAGTCTGCTGTAACTGCTTTATCGCTCTCTTCTGTTTTTACACCTTCCGGCGTCATGGGGTTGTCGCTTACTAATAATAATGCACCTGTAGGTATATGATTGAAAAAACCAACCGCAAAAATAGTTGCCGTTTCCATATCAATTGCCATTACTCTTATTTTTTCCAGATAACTTTTAAATTCTTCATCATGCTCCCACACTCTTCTGTTAGTGGTGTACACAGTTCCTGTCCAGTAATCACTATCATAATCTCTGATGGTTGTTGATACTGCTTTTTGTAAAGCAAAAGAAGGAAGTGCCGGAACTTCTGGAGGAAAATAATCTCTGCTTGTTCCTTCTCCACGTACGGCTGCAATTGGTAATATAAGATCCCCGATTTTATTTTTTGTTTTCAAACCACCACACTTGCCTAAAAATAAAACTGCTTCGGGGTCTATTGCAGAAAGCAGATCCATAACGGTGGCTGCAGTGGCACTTCCCATTCCAAAGTTGATGATGGTAATACCGTTTGCAGTAGCACATTGCATGGGTTTGTCTTTGCCGATGATTTCTACGCCATTCCAATCGGCAAACATTTGTACATAATTGCTGAAGTTGGTGAGCAGAATGTATTGCCCAAATTCATTGAGTTGTTTACCTGTATAACGGGGAAGCCAGTTTTTTACAATATCTTCTTTTGATTTCATAACAATTCATGTTGAGTTTTGCTAAATTAATCATTTACTTTGGTGCATGATAAAAATTGATTTTCCAACTCCTGCTTTCAAAATAAAGAAAGAAGGAGAGAAGGAATTTATTTTTGATGAGCTGCGGAAACAATGGATCAAACTTACACCCGAAGAGTGGGTACGGCAAAATTTTATTCAATTCCTTATTCAAACAAAAAAGTATCCTGCTACGTTAATAGGAATTGAAAAAGAAATAAAACTGGGTGAGTTAAAAAAAAGGTTTGATGTTTTGGTGTTTGATACAAACCATCAGCCATGGATGATGATTGAATGCAAGGCAATGAATATAGTATTAAATGATGATGTATTGCAGCAATTGCTCCGATACAATATTTCTGTTCCGGTAAAATATTTAGTTATTACCAATGGTTCTTATACGGGTTGTTATAAAAAAAATCAACCAAGTATTGATTTGCTTACTGATTTGCCTTTTTTTGAACATAGATAGCGGCATAAAAAAACCACATTTAAAAAAATGCAGTTTTTCTTACTTTAGATTATGAGAAGAATAGGTAGGGATGCAACGGCCCACTGTAATATTGTAAAAATAACATAGGCTCTTTGAAGACTTACCGTGTTTTAACGGTAAAAGGGTTTGGTAACAATTTCTTTACATAGGAGGCTTCCTGTTTTTTATCAACCAATAAGCGTTGAACAATAGCAAAGGAACCAGCCACACAAATAAATCTGAAGCCAGAAATGCTGTTGATTCATTCGGAAATAAATAATAAAAGATGCCCATAGCAAACTGGTCAACCACTCTTATAGTAACAAAATATGCAGCACAAATAAAACTGCTGATCATCATCCGTTTATGGAGTGTGATTTTTCGTTGTCTTATAAAATAAAAAGCAAGCAAAACAAATAACAACCATAAACTGGCCACTGTAAATTGCGATGGGCGGCAGGGGCTGCACAAGGTTTTGGGAATCATTACATACAAAGTTGCAATACAAAGCAACGATGAAAGAATATACAGCTTACCCGTTTTGCGGTGAAATGCAATATAGTTGTTACGGATGGATGGAGTGAATTGCAACAAAGCGGTGCAATAAACAATGATGCCTGCAAAAATATGTAATGTAAAAATGCTGTTATCAAATATGGAACCATCACCCCAATGCTTATGGTAACCACCTGTGAGATAAACGTATTTTGGAACAAGTTTGTATAAAAAGAAACCAAAGAAGGCAAGCCAGAAAATGGCAATGAGGATTTTTTTAAGCATGTAAGAGTTGATTTTTGATAAACAAATATTATAGAAATGTTTTTTTTATAAAATCTATTCTCACAACCCCAGCAAAAACTCCATCACATCCACACCATCAGCATAATCCATCAAACCGGGACTTTGTGCTTTGCCAAAAGGCAATCCTTTTGCGCCAACAATTGCCTGTATGGTTTCATCAGCTTTCAACATTGTATTAACTTCATCAGCATGTGAATAAAATTGATAATGCAATGTGCCAATAGGAGAGAAAGCGTTTTTGTTTTCAACCAATACAATGCAATCATTGGTCATGTAATACACATTGTTCATTAAATAGATGGCCAGTTGATAATCGTAGTTGTTGCGGTATTTATGATGATCAAAAAACCAACTGTATTTTTTCAGTGCAGCAAGCAGTGGAATAAAATCATAGCCTTGAGGAATATATAACTGTGTTACATTTCTGCAACCTAATCCAAAAAACTGCATAATATCATCAGCCAGCAATTCTAATTCTGTTTCTGTTTCATTTCCTGTAAGTATAGCAACGCTGGTTCTGTTTTTGCGGATGATGCTTGGGTAGCGGCCAAAATAATATTCAAAATACCTTGCACTGTTATTACTTCCTGTGGCAATATAGGCATCACAGTCGTTCAATCTTTCTGAAAATTGTACATACTCAGATACAGACGAATTCCATTCAATCATTTTACTAATAAAATGCTTTAGCAACACATCATCTTTTGAAGATGGCTTTATCAATTGCTTATGTCCGCTTATAAATACTGATACGAAATCATGAAACCCCACCAGGGGAATATTACCCGCCATAATAAGCCCCACCTTTTTTGCAGTAACATTATCATCAACATGATAATGATTCACCCATTTGCTCAACTCTTCTTTTTGCAGAAAGGCGGTTACAATATTTGCAGTAGCTAAATCAACAAAGTTTTGTGTAAACCAGTTGTTTTTTTGCATGGCTGTTTGCTTGGCTATCTGCCAGCTTTCGGGTTGTGCAGAAATATATTCTCCTAATTGATCTAAAATTTCCAGTCTTTGATGTAAATTCATTCAAGCATTTTTTTTACATTTGAACGGCAAAAGTAATCCAAACAAATTCTAAAAAATTTAAAACAGTATGGCAATAAAAATTACAGACGAGTGTATTAACTGCGGGGCATGCGAACCCGAATGTCCGAACAATGCAATTTATGAAGGCGGGGTAGAGTGGGCCATTGCCGACGGAACTTCAGTAAAAGGTGCTTATACGTTGGTTGATGGTTCTGTGGTAGATGCCGCAGCAAAAAACGCTCCCGTAAGTATGGATGTGTATTACATTACACCTAATAAATGTACCGAGTGCCAGGGTTTTCATGAAGAGCCGCAGTGTGCTGCAGTGTGCCCTGTTGATTGTTGTGTGCCAGATGAAATGTATGTAGAAACTGTGGAGCAACTGATGAGTAAAAAAGCATTGCTGCACATTTAATAGTTTTTCTCGATGGATGAGTTCCCGTAAGAGCGATTCCTGATTACAAGCGGGTGATATTTCCCGTTAAAAGAGGTGAAGGCTTGAAAACCTTCACCTCACTTTTTATAAATAGCTTATCCATCTTTTGCAAAAGTTTTCTGAAAGCAGTATTCATCTTTCTTATGTAAACACCGAAATACTATCTTGCACCCATGTTTAAATTTCTTTTTGCAGGAGCATGTACACTTTTAATAAGTGCCTGTACTTTTACTTCATCTACCAAAGAAAATGTGGGCGAAGCATTACACCAAAAAGCAATGCAGGACATGGTAGATACGGATAGGACTTTTTCTGATGCCTGTATAAAAAGCGGAATGAAAAAATCGTTTTTAGAATTTGTTGCTGATGATGCGGTATTGCTTCGACCTGATCAATTGCCCATTGTTGAAGGTGATGTAATCAAGTTTTTATCAGCTCAGGAAGATACCTCCTTTACCATGAGTTGGGAACCATCGGGTGCTGATCTTTCTTCATCAAATGATTTGGGCTACACCTATGGCGTTTATACCGTTTTTGCAAAAGACACTACATTAAAAGGTACTTATCTTTCCATATGGAAAAAGCAAACCAATGGTAAATGGAAGTTTGTATTGGATACAGGCAACCAGGGAACAGGAGAAGTAAAAACGGCAGAATAAAAATTTGAAAGTAAAGTCGGCATTATTTTAGCAGAACAAGAACACTCAAGTTATAATAAACCAACATGAACAAAAAAATTGCACTCGTTACAGGTGGTTATAGCGGCGAAGCTGTGATTTCTTACAAAAGTGCGAAAACAATTTACACCCATCTCAATAAAAAAATATACGATGTGTATGTAATTGATCTGCGTACCGATGGATGGTGGTATAAAGAGGAGAACGGAACTGAAATGCCTGTTGATAAAAATGATTTTTCACTAACTATTGCAGGAGCAAAAATTAAGTTTGATGCAGTGTTTATCGGAATGCACGGAACTCCTGGCGAAGATGGAAAGCTGCAGGGCTATTTTGATATGATGGGCTTGCCATACACCAGTTGCAATGCTGCTACTTCAGCAATAACATTTAATAAAAGATACACTGTTGCTGTGGCTGCTTTTGCAGGTATTCATGTAGCAAAGAGTGTGCATTTGTTTAAAGAAAAAAATATGGATGTAGAAAGCATCCATTTACAACTGCCTGTTTTTGTAAAACCAAATAATGGCGGCAGCAGTATTGGTATGAGTAAAGTGAGTAAAAAAGAAAATCTAGCAACAGCAATTGAAAAAGCATTTGCAGAAGATGATCAGGTACTGGTAGAAGAAATGATTACAGGCCGTGAATTTACAATTGGTGTTTTTGAAGCCAATGGCGAAATAATTGCATTGCCTATGACAGAAGTAAAAGCGGATGCTGATATGGAGTTTTTTGATTTTGTAGCCAAGTACCAGGGCAAGAGTACAGAAATAACTCCGGCAGTTGCAAGCGATGAAGTGTATAAAAAAATAAATGATACTGCTAAAAAAATTTACAAAGTATTTCATTGTAGTGGTGTAATCCGTATAGATTTTATTTACAATGAAACGGAGCAGGAGCCATACATGCTTGAAATAAATACCATACCCGGGCAGAGCGATGCCAGCATTGTACCCCAGCAGGTAAAAGCCTATGGCTGGACTTTGGAACAGTTTTATGCTGCATTGATTGAAGAAGCACTCGCAAAAAAATCAGCTTAATTTCCGATATTCACTATTAAAAATAAAGCCATTGTTTCAATTTATAACCAAACGTTCTTTTATACTTAATGCACTTGTGGCAATTGTACTTGCCTTTGCTGTACTGTTTGCTTTTTTTCAGTTGCTCGATTATATAACCCAGCATGGTAAGTATCTAAAAGTGCCCATGGTAAAAGGAAAAAGCATTGCAGAAGCCAGAAAAATTTTAGAGGCTCAGGGTTTTGAAGTGGAAGTGCAGGACAGCGTTTACTATGATAGCTTACCCAAACTCAGTATTGTAAAACAAACTCCTGCAGGGGATGATCTTGTAAAAATAAACCGTACTGTTTATTTAACTGTAAACAGAGCTCAACCACCTTTACTTTCCATGCCAAATTTTGTGGGTCAAACTTTCAGAAGTGTTGAAATGCAAATAAAAACGCTGGGTTTTAAAATTGGCGATACTACTTACAAACCTGATTTTGCTGTGGGCTCAGTATTGGAACAATCTTATAATGGTGATGCAATAAAGCCAGGAACAAAAATACCCATGGGCAGTTTTATTTCACTTGTAATTGGAGGAGGTGTGCAAAATAAAGAGTTTACCGTTCCTGATTTGGTGGGGCTAACATTTGATGCTGCTAAATTGCAGTTGGAAGCAAATGGATTATTGCTTGGTGCAGTAGTAGTAGACGGTATCGTTAGAGATTCTGCATCGGCTTTTGTAATACAGCAAAGTCCGCCAAGAAAAGATGAAGAAGGCAGACCCATTCGTATACGCAGCGGGCAGTTAATGGACTTATGGATTAGTACCGATGCACCTAAAAAAGATTCATTACAAAAAAATACACCTGCAACCAATAACGACTACTAAAAATAAAACTATGCATACCATTACTGTTGATGAATTAAAAGCAAGAATAGATGCCGGCGAACAACTGCATATTGTAGATGTGCGTGAACCAAATGAACATGCTGAATTTAATATTGGCGGCACATTATTACCTGTTGGTCAAATCATAGCTATGAAGACAGATGCTATTGATGATTTAAAAGATAGTGAAGTTATCTTCTATTGCAGAAGCGGCAACCGAAGCGGACAAGCCTGCATGTTTGCCGAAACTATGGGCTTTACCAATGTGGTAAATGTAACTGGTGGTATGCTGGCATGGAGAGAGAAGTTTGGGAGTTAATATGTTCAGGACGCTTTAAGTGGCCTGAACGATAATGATAAAAGTGGCGACACCTTTATAAAAGCGCCGCCTCCTTTAGAATCAAAATTTCAAATTCACCCCTATCATAAAATTTCTCCCCGCCATTGGGTAATAAAAATTTTCAACAATGGTTTGTCCGCCATAAATATAATTGTAAGTATAACCATTGGCTTCATACTTTACATTAAATACATTGTTGAGTTGAAAAGAAAGAATGATTTCCTTAATCTGTTTAGTTTTCAAAGTAAAGGTTGCTCTTGCATCACTCACAAAAAATGCTTCAATGCTTCTTGCTTTGTTTCCTGTGTTATCTAAATATTGTTTGGAAACATATTTATTAAGCAAACTCAGTTCACCATTCTTCACGGGAATAAAATTAAGTGTTGCACCACCCACAACAGAAGGAGAAAAGGATAGGGGAGAAGAGGCAAACAAAGTTTCTTTTTGTCCGCCATTATCATAATCATCGCTAAACTCAGTAAAGTTTTTTACACGGTTTTCACTTAATGTAAGATTAGCTGAAGCATGAAACCAGGATATGGGTTTTACACCTGCCTGCAATTCTGCACCTGCTCGGTAACTTTCAGGAATATTGGTTCTGGTATAAGCGCCCACATCATTAATTTTTCCGGTAAGAACCAGTTGATTTTTATAACGCATGTAATAACCGGTAATGCTCCAGGTATAATTATTTTTTCTTTGTTCAATATTCAATTCCCAATCATACAATGTTTCATGTGCTGGTTGCTGATTTGCATTTGCTTCAAAATCATCACGGTTGGGTTCTTTATTACCAACGCTGAATGATGCAAAACCCAGCCAGCCTTTACAGTCAGCATAAGAAACGCCGAACTTTGGATTTATAAAGTTGAAAGTGTTATCCAGTTTCAACGTTGGGTTATTTCTAAAACCATTGATTGTATAGTTTACATTCCTGTACTGTACATCAGCAAACAGTTCCCAGCGTTGTGCAATGCGTCTTTGGTATTTTGTATAAATGGAGAAATCATTTTTAAACGCATTCAAATCATACCATTTGTAATCCTTAGGTACAGTTATTTCACTCCAGATGATTTTTCCATAATGTAAACCTTTGTAACGTGTATAAGAACCGCCAACATTAAATTGGTTGTTTTCTTTTTTGTATTGCAAAAAATAGGTAGTTCCAAAAAACCAGTTGTTTAACCAGAGTTGTCTTACAATATCAGTTTCGGCAGTTGGCAACCCATAATCAGCCAATTCAGCATCTGTTTTATATTCTTCATAGTAACCTTTGCCTCTTGTTAAAAACAAAGCTGTATTCAAATTCCAATCTTTATTCAGTTCCTGATTTAAAAAAAACTGATAATGATTTTGCAGATAATTGTCTGTTTGATTTTTATACAGAAATGAATTGTAGGTTCTGTTGTTTGATGAAAACAGATTTGCAGAATCCTCCGGCGTTTTATAAAGTACACCCGCATTATTCCAATAATGATTTAGTAAACCTGTTTCATCACCTTGCAACTTCGCTTCCGGAATTCCGTTCCATGCCTGATAGGTTTTTTCTTTGCCTGTAAACGTATTAAAACGCAGCGAGGTTTTTTTGTTGAGATAGGCTGCTGATAAATAAGCTGAGCGAAGATCAGTAGCTGCTCTATCAATAAACCCATCGCTGTTAATGAAAGAAATTCTAGCGTCAACTGTAAAGTGATTGTTTATGAGTCCTGTTCCTGCTTTTAAAGTATGCCTCCAACTGTTATAACTGCCGAACCCATTATTCACTTCAGCATAAGCCTTCTCATTAAATTCATTTGTACTTAAGTTGAGTGTTGCACCAAAAGCACCGGCTCCATAAGAAGATGTACCTACACCTCTTTGAATTTGAATGGAGTTAACTGATGATGCAATGTCGGGAAGGTTTACAAAAAACAAACCCTGACTTTCAGCATCGTTATACGGAATACCGTTGATCGTCATATTAATTCTTGTAGCATCAGTACCTCTGATTCTGATGCCTGTGTAACCAATGCCATTACCTGCATCGCTGTTTACAACTACTGATGGTGTTTGACTTAAAATAAACGGAAGATCAACACCCGTATTCATCTTTTCAATTGCTTCTTTACTGAGATTGGTTTTTGAAAAGGGCATACGATCTGTTGCACGGATACCTGAAATTTCAATGGGTTGTAAAAACAAGGGTTGCTTTTCAAGAAAAACAGTAACTGTATTTTCTTTTTCAATTACAGGAATTTGTTGCTCCCACGGTTTGTAACCTACAACAGTAATTCTAAGTAGGTAAGATCCTTTTTGAGAAAGAGTAATTGCAAATTGTCCATCGGCATTACTGCTTATAAGCAATGATCCATTTACATTTACAGTGGCGTTTGACAGTGGCGTTTTTGTGTCGCCATCATACACTGTGCCGCTCAGTTTGTACTGGGCAATTATGGTTTGTTGACATAAAATCATCAACATTCCCATCATCAATTTTTTCATTTTTGAACTGGTTTAAACATTAAAAAATTGTAACGGAAATGCTGCGAAACGAAAAGAGGAAAACAAGTGAGAGCCTCCTTCCCTGCGCAGGCATTACCCTGATCAGGTTCAACGGGTTTAATCTCAGCCGCCACATAAAAAGTAGCAGCACCCCGGGGAATCTGTGTTAAAACCGGCATCTGCCGAATAATAACAGGGCAAAGATAAATTCTTTTTACTTATTGTAACATTTCCCTTTCCACAGTCGTATAACACAAAACAAAAAGTTATGAAGAAGTTTATTTTTATGCTAGTTGCTTTCTCTGCGACTCTATTTGTCCGGGCTCAGGAAAACACCTATGCTGATAACAGTGTTGAAAAAAGATCGGTAAAACCGTTTCGTTCTATTAAAGTGGGTGATGGTATTGATCTTTATTTATCTCAGGGAACTGAAGAGTCCGTAGCGGTAAGTGCATCTAAAGATGAATACATGGATCGGTTAAAAACAGAAGTGGAAGATGGCGTGTTGAAAATTTATTACGATCGTGGCTCTTTAAATAATCTGGTTATTAGTAATAACAAACGACTGAAAGCATATGTTTCCTTTAAAACATTGGATAAACTTACCGCTACTTCCGGCAGTGATGTAATAGTAAAGGGCATCATTAAGGAAGATGTAATGAGCTTATACATTAGTTCAGGTGCTAATTTTAAAGGTACCGTTGAGGCAGGTAAGTTAATTGTTGAAACTTCGAGTGGAGCAAAAATGGAACTGGATGGTTCGGCAGCAGTTTTTACCGTTACTGCAAGTAGTGGCGCAAAGGTAGAAGCCTATTCGCTTGAAACAAATAAAGCTGATGTACGCAGCACAAGCGGTGCCAAAATTGAAGTAACTGCAAAAGACGAAATGAAACTATCTTCATCAAGTGGTGGCACCATTCATTATAAAGGCGATGCAAAAATAACAGAACTCAATACCCGTTTTGGATCTGTAATTCATAAACAAGGATAACTAATAACTAAAAATAAAACGATGAAAAAGTCAATACTGTTTTTAATGCTGCTGTTGCTTACTGTTGTTACAACTCATGCACAAGATGTGATGGTGGTAAATGATAAAAATGCAGAGCTCCGAACTGCAAGTGGATTTCATGGCATTTATGTTTCTCATGCAATTGATCTTATTATTAAACAGAGCAATGAAGAAGCTGTAGCAGTAAGTGCGATAGATGAGAAATACCGCAATCGTATAAAAACGGAAGTGAAAAATGGCATCCTTCGCATTTGGTTTGATAATGATGGATTAAAATGGAATTGGAATATGGGAGATAAAAAACTCAGAGCTTATGTTTCAGTAAAAAGCATTGACATTATTCAAGCTTCAGGTGCTTGCGATGTAAAAATTGATGGCAACTTGAATGGTACAGATTTAAAATTAAGCTTAAGTGGAGCTTCCAGTTTTAAAGGAAACTTATATTTTTCCAGAATGATTACAGACCAAAGTGGTGCTTCTGATGCTAATATTGAAGGAAAGGTTACTGAACTGAAAGTTTCAGTAAGCGGTGCCAGTGATTTTAAAGGATTTGGACTGGTTACAGAAACCTGTGTTGCAGATGCCTCAGGTGCATCAGATATTAAAATAACAGTAAATAAAGATTTAAAAGTAAATGCAAGTGGCGCTAGTGATATTGAATACAAAGGCACAGCGGTCATCAGTAATTTTAAAACGGGCAGTGCCAGTAGTGTAAGAAAAAGAAGTAAATAAAAACTTCAGCTAATAAATTAAAAAAGCAAAACGAGAGTTTTGCTTTTTGTTTTGGCTGCAAAGCTATTAAACCTTAGTTTTGCCGTCCATTCCGCGAAGTAGAGCAGCGGTAGCTCGTCGGGCTCATAACCCGAAGGTCGGGAGTTCGATCCTCCCCTTCGCAACAAAAAATCCTCCGCTAACGGGGGATTTTCTTTTTTTAATTGTTTTCTGAAGCTGTGATTTTTTATGAAAGTAGGGTTTGTAAATATTTTTGGTAAGCCGAATGCAGGCAAAAGCACTTTGCTCAATGCTATGCTTGGCGAAAAATTAGCCATTGTATCTCCTAAAGTGCAAACAACCCGTCATCGCATCAAAGGAATCATTACAGAAAAAGAATACCAGGTTATTTTTTCTGATACACCCGGCATTATTGAACCCAAGTATAAGTTGCAGGAAAAAATGATGCAAAGTGTTAAGTCGGCTCTTGAGGATGCGGATGTTGCTTTGTTGCTGGTAGATATTAAAGACAATCTTGAGGAGAATGATGAAATATTTACTGTATTGCATTTAAAAGTTCCCTGCATAGTAGTGTTGAATAAAATAGATAAATCTGATGCCTCATTAACAGAGCATGCCACCTCTTTTTTTGAAAGCAGATCGTATTGTAAAAAAGTACTTTGTATTTCCGCACTCACAGGTTTTAAAAAAGATAAATTTTTAAAAGAAATTGTAAATCTTCTTCCTGATGGCGAACCTTTTTTTGAAGAAGATCAGATGACCGATCTCTCAACCCGTTTTTTTGTGGGCGAAATGATACGGGAAAAAATATTTGATTTGTTTGCTGATGAAATTCCTTATCACACCACTGTTTTAGTTACAGCTTTTAAACAGCAGGAAAAGTTGATTAAAATAAGTGCCGATATTGTTGTGCAAAGAGAAACACAAAAAGCAATTCTATTGGGTACCGGCGGGCAAATGATTAAGAAGTTGGGCATAGCTGCACGGGCTGATATAGAAAAATTTGTTGACTCAAAAATATTTTTAGAATTATTTATAAAAGTTCGCCCTAAGTGGCGGGATAGTGATATGTATTTGAAAGAATACGGGTATTAACTATTCTTTTTTTAATCTTTATTTTTGCACACTTTATAGTTTATATATGATTGGTTTTACAGTTGCAGTTGTTGGTCGGCCCAATGTGGGAAAGAGTACGTTTTTCAACCGTTTGTTGCAGGAGCGTAAAGCAATTGTAGATGATCAAAGCGGTGTTACCCGTGACAGGCAGTATGGAGTTACAGATTGGAATGGCAAAAGCTTTAACTTGATTGATACCGGAGGTTTTGTACCTGATACGGAAGATATTTTTGAAAAAGAAATCCGTAAGCAGGTAACCATTGCATTGGAAGAAGCAAATGCTGTTGTTTTTATGTGTGATGCTGCCACGGGCATTACAGATTTAGATGAAGCAATGGCCGATGTTTTACGCCGAACTACCAAACCCGTTTTTTTAGCAGTTAACAAAGTTGACAATCATGATCGCTTACTCGAAGCAAGTGAGTTTTATGCTTTAGGAGTTGATAAAATATTTTTTATTTCTTCCATGTCAGGAAGTGGTACCGGAGAATTACTCGATGCTATTGCTGAATTGATTCCTGCTGATTCCACAGCAGACGAAGAAAGACTCATTCCGCATTTTGCAATTATCGGGCAGCCCAATGTTGGTAAATCTTCTTTGCTAAATGCATTGCTTGGCGAAGAACGGACTATAGTTAGTGATATTGCTGGTACTACCAGAGATACTATTCACACCCAGTACAATCTTTTTAATAAAGAGTTTGTATTAATTGATACTGCAGGCATCAGACGAAAAACAAAAGTAAATGAAGACCTGGAATTTTATTCTGTAATCCGTGCCATACGTGCCATGGATGAAGCAGATGTTTGTTTACTCTTGCTGGATGCTGAAAAAGGAATTACGCAGCAGGATTTAAATATTTATTCTCTTGCAGTTAAAAAAGGCAAAGGAATTGTGGTATTGGTAAACAAATGGGACTTGATGGAAAAAGAAACCAATACCTCCCGTGATTATGAAAAGAATTTGAAGCAACGTTTAGCTCCTTTCAACGATGTTCCAATTTTGTTTATATCTGCTACAGGAAAAGTAAGAATTATGCAGGCCATTGAAACTGCATTAATGGTAGTGGAAAACAGACAACGAAAAATTCCCACATCAGAATTAAATGAAGCGGTACAAAAATCCTTAAATGCTTATCACCCTCCGGTAGTAAGAGGTATTCCGGTAAGTATAAAATATGTAACACAGTTGCCCACGCCTGTACCATCCTTTGCATTTTTCTGTAATCATCCTGATGATGTAAAGCAGCCGTATCAAAATTATCTGGAGAACCAGTTGCGTTTGGCATTTAATTTTAAAGGTGTGCCCATGCGTTTATTTTTTAGAAAAAAATAATTGAAGCTTAAGAAAGTTTGAGGTAATAATAAGATTGAATTTTGCAAGAAAAGATGCTACAGTTATATTTGCCATCTTGTAGTTTTTTTGGGGGGTTAGCTCAGTTGGCTAGAGCGTCCCGATTGGAATCGGGAAGGCCGTCGGCAAGAGTTCTTAAATAAAAATGGGGGGTTAGCTCAGTTGGCTAGAGCGCTTGCATGGCATGCAAGAGGTCGTCGGTTCGACCCCGATACTCTCCACATCAATCCCGTTCATTCGGGATTTTTAGTTTATGCAATTTTTTGTTTATATAATCTATTCTCCATCGTTGGATCAATACTATGTTGGTCAAACAGAAAATATTGCTGAGCGATTGT